>JAVKDB010000001.1:0-6279 GCA_040222475.1 Cyclobacteriaceae bacterium
AGGCAATTAAGAATTAAGAATGAGTAATTAACAATTGGGGCACTCCTGAAGCTTGTCGCTTATGGCTTGCTCTTACCACTAATCCTCCTCCCATCACACATATCCTCCCACACCCCTTAAATAAGGGGGAGTCCTTCGTGCCTCTGCCTGAACGGACGGACATGTCAGGATGACAAGACAGTATAAAACCCCACCTAAGTGTAGGTTGCACCTACACTTCATTATCATTTTAGTCCAGCCTCATCTTTGCTTAGAAAGCAAATGAACAGAACGGGCGTAAACAGTTATTTTTACTTTACGGCTTATCACTTAAAACAATACCTTCTAATTGATGAGATACGTAATATCTATGTTTTCTACGTCCGTTGTTGAAACAGAGATTTGGTCTGGCACAAGATCTAACTGGGTCAGATGAACCCCATGGAAGCCAAATCGATCCGTACCTGCATCAAATTCAAAATTATTGTTTACATCGTCCACGGCTACCACGTAGAAATCACCCTCCTCAGCATTGATGATTGTATAATTTCCATCTGCGCCGGTAATACTTCCGTTAGACAGAGAAACACCATCCGTAATAGCCGGGCTGTTGAGCAAAATGATCAGAGCGCCTTCAACCGGCTGATCATTGTCAGAAACGTTACCGGAAATATCAACAAACAGTTCATCGATGGAATCTTTCACACCGCAGTGGGAAAAAACAAGCAATAACAGCAAAGACAATAGGGATAGTATTTTCATGAGATCTATGTTTAACAGGTTCAGTGTAGTGTATACTATGTCAGGCGTTCATCCTTAAACCCCCAGGGTAACTAGCAATTTCACCGTCATTGCGAAGGAGACCAAAGCCGACTGTGGCAATCCCGTCACCATTGTCATGCTGAGGTACTCGAAGCATTAACAATGTTCAGGCTACGTTCCATCACCGTCATTGCCAGGGAGACCATAGCCGACCGTGGCAATCCCGTGTCGCAAGACCCTGAATGAACCCACCTAAGTGTAGGTTGCACCTACACTTCACTATCAACCAGGCTGGGCTACCCTGAATGAATCCCCTGCCCTGCATGTCTTTCTCAGCACAGGGAAGAATCTAAACCGGGTACCAGCCAAAAAACATTCCTCCACTCCTGCTTATCACTCACTACCTATCACTTACCACTTAAACCTTACTACTCACAGCTTGCCGCTTGTCGCCTATCCGCTTAGAATAATCCCACAAAACCACATCTTTGCACCCATGCGAATTGACCCGAAAGAACACCTGAAACACGATTGGGAAGTACATCCACTGTTGTCCGATTTTCAGATAGAAGACGTGTGGAAGTTACCGGTGACACTGCAACCCACAGATACCCTTGCTCAGGTGCTCGAGCAATTCTGGAGCGCAACCGAAGCAATTGAACTCAAAGGCCTGGCCGGATGGTTGTTTCGTTTCCGGTTTTTCCTGGGTCGGCTGTTCCGTTGGGATGAGAAAACAGCGCACACCACCTTGATTCCCGGCACCATTCGTGAGCGCTATGCCCGGGCAAAGGGGCTGCAGTTTGCGCAACTTCCCGATCCGGGGGATCACAGTTTTGTGCCTGTGTATATACTGGAGCAGGAATCACTTGCAGAAATTGAAAACGCCACCGTTCATGCCGCCATACATCTGGGACGCGTGCTCATGGAGGACGACCGATATACGGTGCAGATGACCATTTACGTGAAAGCCAAAGGCACTTTCGGGCGCATGTATATGCTGTTGATCAAGCCGTTTCGGTGGCTAATCGTCTACCCGACCTTGTTGAAAACCATTAAAAAACAATGGGAACGCCATCTTGAATAGACGGAATGAATGTGACGACTGTTGCAACCTGGGTTATTACTCATCACCAATCGCTGACTTCCAATATTCATCAAATTTTGTATGGAGACTTCTGAGATTGGTCTTCTCTACAATCCGTATCGGGTTTATGTTTTCACTAAGTCCTTGTTGGAAGTAATAAATCCCTCTGTTTACGCCTGAAGCTGCATTCCAATCTACACCATCCCCGTTCATTTTTGAAAACAGAACCATGTGATGATTATGACGATTAATCTTAAGGAATTTCAACTCGATATTTAATTGAGTTAGAATTTTTCTAATCTCATCATCTTCAAATCTTGCTTTATCAATATTGAAATTATTGTAATGCCTTAGATAAATCTTCTTTAATGCCTGAAATTTCTTTTCCTCAAAGTTCTTTTCACCTGGTTGCGAATCAGCAAGAACAAGCTTAACAGAGATATCCGATCTCCTCATGAGCACGTCTAGAAAGCTTGCAAGTTTGTTTCCGCTTTCAGCAATCATTCGTATTTCATTCACATGATTGTGTCCTTGTAAACTCTCATAGAAGTGCAGATCGATAGATAAATCGGTGTTAAGCAAATTTGTACTACTGTATTTTTCAAATACATGATGAATAGTGCTTCGTAACATAGATTTGATATTGGAACGATTGGACTTGAAGATATTCATCATCTTTTTCATCAGAAATTTCCTTAATTCCTCAGATTTTTCCACTTGCTTAAAGAATTCAGTCAGGTAGGGAGACAATAGACTCCCTTTTGTGAAATCCTTAAAAAGCTCATCCAATTTATTCTGCGGATCATCTGTTACTATGGGATCACTAAGTGTCAATCGATCAGCTTTTGTATCTGATTTAAACAAATCGTTTATTAATTGCATCATAGAAGTAGGCTCCGGTTTTATCCCAACTTTCTCCGCCTCTTCAGTCACTGCTGAAGTGTAGAGAGAATAGTACTCGCCTACTCTGCCCATCATCAGCAATGGAAGATCCAGTCGACCTTTGTTTTTGGTAATGGCAAGAAGTACTTCGATTACCAGTCGATCTTTAAAATATATCGCTGACTCAAAGTATTCCTTTCTTTTCGCAGCAAGTTCCTCTCCCGTTTCTTTCCCGATTTTCTGAAAAGCCTGATTAAAAACCTCACCTCCAAAGATTGTCGGCAATAGTTCATGACGCGAAACCCGTCGCGGTTGATACGGACTAATGTAAAAGGATCGGATCTGCTTGAACAACTTTAAAAAAACAAGACCTAACGTAGGTGTATTGCTGCCAAAACTCCATGCATTATCAGATGCTTTTTCTCTAAAATATTCGTGTCCAATGAAATAGTATTCTAAACCTCTTTTCCGTGCAAGCTTAAGATTGGTGTCATATAATTTTCTCTTGACCTTCTCTACGGTCTCTGCGTCATTAGTGTCCGTATCATGATAGTAGAAAGAAAACAAGTTAGAATCTTTGGGCAAACTGGCATTCAGAATTTCATTAAACTCCAGACTCTTCATCTCAAAACCCACAGTAATCAGATTCACATATCTCTTCCCGGGTATATCCTCTTTTTCTTTCCTGCACGAGATCAAATCAGATATAAATACACGCATATCCAACGGAAGCTCATAGTACTGGTCCTTGGTAAAGCGCATGGTGCTTTTATGACTGGCAGTGCCGTGAGGCTTAATGTAGAGTGGTTGTCTCAGTCTTCCTTTTGTGGATAGCTCGGTAATAGGTCGGCAATCTCCATCCGAGAGTATCTCATCATATCCTCCACTTCCCAGTTCTTCGTGGATAGACTGGTCCAGATACTCATCAAAATTGAAGTTGATTATAGCATCGATGAAACGATGCTTGAATAGATGCGCCACAAGTTCATAAAACATCATTGGCCCGTGCCTGTGATCATAGAGGCTTTTTATGAGCTCTCTCACCCTGGAGATTGGAATCACTTTTGCCAGCAGGTTCAGGGATGTCTCAAAATCAATATCAGCATCATCCCGGGTATAATCAGGACTATGAAGTATCAGTTTTCGATACTCATCAATGTACCTGCTGCCTACCCCGTCGGCGAGATGAAAATCTTTAACAGAATTTGGTGGAACACCTTGTTTCTGTTCATCCTTATAATGGTCAACCAAATCTTTAAAGTTCTCATATCTGGGATGACCTACGGTAATCTGTTTGTGAATCTTATCAATTGCCTTTGAAGCGAGAGGGATATCGTCATAAGCATTGGTGGAGCAGCCAGCTCCAATTACAAGTATATTTCGGGAATAGGACTCGTTATCAAATCTGGTAAGCAGTATGTTATTCTTAAGTTCATTCAGATTCTTATCTCCCTCTACCGCATCCAGGTCCAGCCGTGAGGCCTGGAGGTAGTTGGCGGCAAGTTCTTCAGCTAAGGTTCCTAAATCTTTTTCAGTACTTTCAAAGTTGGGCATTGATCACTAATTTAAATGACGCCTAATAAAAAGGGCATTTGCAAAAAATCAAGGAGTCTATCTCACTACTCATAATCCTGTTTCGGTATGATGGTTCTACCCCTCCATCGGCCAATCACTGTACTGACCCTCCGCTTGTTCGATTACATCTTTGAGTAATTGATCCAATGCGGAGAAAGGTACTTTTCCTTTCAGTTCTTTTTTGACGGCTAAGCGGATAGCGGCTCGGGCGTCTTCTTTTTTCGTCCAGTCGAGTTGGAGGTTTTTCTTGACGGATGCAACTACCCCGTGTACCAACTCCTGAATCGGGCCTGCTTCGTTGAGGAGCTTTTCATTGGCGGATAGCAAATCGTAAAACGCCAGCTCGTCTTCCGTTAAGCCAAGCTCTTTGGTTCGCTTGTCATCGTTTTGGAACTCTGTGGCAATGTCCAGCAGATGCTTGATTGCGGCTATGGAGTCCAGACTGTTTTTATGATAGTTACTCAGCACTTTCTCAAGCTCGTCTTTGAGCTTTTTGGCCTTCACGGTATTTTTCACTGCTCGTACTTTCAGCTCATCGTTGATGATACGGCGGAGCAATTCGATTTTGATGTTCTCCTCCCCTTTTTCTTTTACAATGGCCTGAAACCGATCATCTACAATAGAGATATCGATTTTGTCCAGGTCATACATTTCCGCTAAATCCACAATTTTATTGGACTGAATGGACTGACTGATCAGGTCTTTGATGCGCTCGTTCTTTTGGCGCTGAGGACCCGGAGGATACTTGATCTTACGGATACTATTTCTGAACTTTTGAATAATCACAACCTCTTCCTGAATGGGCCAGATACGTTCATCGGAATTCGTCATCGCTACAAGCTCAGTAAGCTTTCTCTCTTCACGGAGAAACTTATCCGTTATTTCATCCGATCTAACCAGATCATTTACAACCGAAACGAACCATTTAGAAAGTTCTCCCTCAGTCAAGTTGTTCACGACTTCTAAATCAAAATTGCCAAGCAACACTTTCACTTCCTGATGCTGAAGCAAACACAGATTGACTGCCGCATCCATGTCAAGGGTGGGCTGCCCGGCTCCTCCGCTTCCTGTGTATTTCTTGGTGGCTTCTGCCAGAAACCCGGAGATGCCAATAAAGTCCACCACCAAACCACTGGGTTTGTCTTCAAATACCCGATTGACCCGTGCAATGGCTTGCATCAGGTTGTGCCCCTTCATGATTTTGTCTACATACATGGTATGAACGCAAGGCGCATCAAAACCGGTGAGCCACATGTCCCGAACGATGACGATTTTCAATGGATCATCCACCGTGCGGAAGCGTTTCTTAATCCCTTCCATGGCTTCTTTGGTGCGCACATGCGGATTCCATGATTCCGGGTCTTTGCCAATGTTGCTGGTCATGATCACCGCTACTTCGGGACAATCTTCCAGTGCGGTGATGGCATTGTACATCTTCACACAGTTTTTGCGACTCATGCACACGATCATCGCCTTGCCATCCAGCGAGGCAGTTCGTGCTTTGAAGTGAGTCAGTATATCGGTGGCAACATCCTTGACCCGATCTTCTGCACCTGCTGCATCTTCTATGGCTGCCCAAACGGCCTGGGTGTTTTCTTCTTCGTCATCCTCTATGGAATCCAGCAACTGGCTGTACAAGACTGCATAAAACTCAGTTGTCATCCTGAGTGAAGCGAAGAATCTGACATCCCCTCCCATTACGCATACATCGCACCCTCGAAGCGTCAAACCGTCTTCAAAGGGGGGATCTGTTCCCATCAGGATGACAGTAGGATTACGAATTGAGAATTGGTGAATTGGTGAATTAGTTAATTGGGCTCTCCTGAAGCTTGTCGCTTACGGCCTATGGCTTGGTACACTAATCCCCCTCCCATTGCACAATCCCATCGCACCCCCCTTCAAAGGGGGAGTCCTTCGTGCACCTGCCGGAACGGACAGGCAGTCAGGATGACAAGACTGCATAAAACTCAGTTGTCATCCTGAGTGAAGCGAAGAAT
>JAVKDB010000002.1:0-24246 GCA_040222475.1 Cyclobacteriaceae bacterium
ACCGTGATCACAAACTGAGTAATCGTCTGAACTGATTCTACAGTCGATACGGAAGTCGAACTCCAGATACCCTGTGCGGATCCATTCTCGATAAATGTCGGGTCGTCTGCCGTGCCTGACAAAGTTGGCTCATCATTCACCTGAGTTACATCAATATCCCTGGTCCCGCTATCTGTATCCGTATTTTGATCTGTAGCCACGAACGTGACTGTCCGGGTTGTTCCGGAAGGATCCTCAGAAGTATTTCTGTAATGAATGGCCTGAATGGTTTGCCCAACAAGTGCAGTTGTTGCAGAAGCATTGAATGTAATGGTCAACACTGTTCCATTAGTCACTGTTCCTTCAGAAGCACTCAGGGTTCCAATTGGTGTGACATTATCCAAAAGGGAAGTTCCACTGGTATTTATGGTTCCTACAATATTATCAGGAATACTGATCTCATCCGCTGCTTCATTGGCCGCAGTTATCTGAACCGTAAGTGTTCCGCCATTCCAATTATCATCCGGATCAACCAGTGTTGCCCCTGAACTTATCTGAGCTGCTGCTCCATTCTCAGTATATGCCAGATTACCCACGTCCAGTGTAAGAATTGGAACAACGAAGGGACTTAGTACCACACGCTCTTTGGTTTCCCTGTCGGCCGGTTTGCTATTATTATTTCTTACTTCATTCCCCGCAATTGAGATAATTGAAAAGCCGAAGGACATGATTGCCAATAAGAATACTTTTAAGGAAGGGCAATTAAACGCTTGTTTAATTGTTTGTACGGCAAATCCTGAGGAAAGCAGGCTATGTGTTTTCATTGGTTGAAATTTAAAAAGCGGTAACTAAATGAGTGGCAAGGTCAAATAGTGGTTATATTATACTCTAAATTTAATCAGTTCAGTAAGTTCGTAAAAGGAAAATGGCAAATCAAATAAAATAGTATTTTTTGGATAAAAAGTTTAATTATTTAGATGAAGTCTGGTTTGAAAATTCAATCAAAATTATCTGTCCAGAGAACCCGAATCATTAAGTTTCATCAAAGAAATGAGTTTTACCCCCACTCCAAAATCTATTGTGCATGCCACAACGATTTTGCCATCAGGCAGTGTAATGGCATCATTTGCGACATCATTACCACCCTCTAATCCAAAATTCGACTCAAGGCCTTGAATGGGATTCCCAACCTGATCCACACCGACAAACATGGCCTCTCCTCCTTTATTTTCCGCTCCAACTCTAAAACTTGGGTACTCACCCACAACCACAAATTCATTACTGGTTGTTTGCGTCAGGGCAAGTGCCTTTGATTGTATGGATGCCTCAGCTTCAACAAATCTGCTGGAGATGATATCGCTAAACTGTGCAACACCATTTTTATTCATTGACATAAAAAATGAAAAAGATTGCTCACTTGAAGAGCGTGTAGATGTACCAACAACTGCGTATCCTCCTGAAGTTTCTATCACATCTGTTAACACATCATCATTCACATCAATCGCATTTGCTTCCAATATTCCGTTGGAATTCGAATCAAGTATGTTTCCGTTTTGGTTAACTAACACATAAGTTGCGTTTATTCCGGCAGACCCGTTTATTCCCGGGTCATTTGAATAGCCAAACAGCGCAATACTTTGATCGTCGTTTTCGAATGCTCTTACCAGCACATCATCACCAGACCCAAAGCCTATGCTTTTTTCCCAGTAGATGGTCGTCTGATCAAATTTTCTAATATAAAAGTCAAGGTCTGTTTCTGCTGCATTTTCCTTCGCTCCGATAAGGAGAAAAGTTCCGTCCGATAGTGAAATCATGTCATTAGCAATCATGTCACGCGTAACATTTTGCAAACCTGATATATTTCTGCTTGTATCAGCCCTGATTAGTCCGGTTGATGTGGCAGAAAGATTCTGATCAAGGAAAGCATACGTAATGAATTGATATTCATTGGCTCCAAGTAAATTTTGTGTGAAACTGGAGGTTCCTGTTATAAGAAATCCATTGCTCAGCACTTCGATTTGTCCGGCACTTTCCTGAGAATTAACACTATCCTGCTGGTTAATTATACCATTCCCGTTTATATCTCCAAAAATGAATCCACTGGCATCAAAAGAGGCATCGTTGATTAAGTTACCTGAAGCATCTGTTATTGCAACATAATAATCCACGGTTAAATCCTGTTGTTGCTGTGTTCCGAAAATCACAAACCCTTCAAGAGTTGTTCCGTCATCTGCGTACAGGGGCTCAATATCCTTAGCTTCATGATCCGCCAATGCGCCGATGTACTTGATGAATTCATCGGTAGGCTTAGGTGCATTGTCATCTTCAAACTGACATGAGACGAATAGCAAAACAATTGATGTATAAAACAGTTTTTTCATAAAATTACCTGTACTGTTTTCTCTTAGAAGGTTTGTAAATTGAACGTGTGTAACCTACTGAAATGGAAATGGTATTCAATGCCAAATCATCTTCCACGTGACCTATATCAAAATTCACACTTTTATTGGCGTATCTGTTCTCCGATTTGATATAATTAAACAATGAATTGTCATACCTGATCTCAAAAGACAGAAAATCCACCTGTTCACGACCCATTCGCATTCTCAACCCCACCCCGCCAAAAATTGAAGCGTTGGTTGAGGCAACCTGATCAAACTCCCCGGTTAAATCGTTATTATCATTTAGTGTAAAGGCGGTCCCACCAGTCCTGTCTGTGTTAATGTATTTTGCGCTTGTAACAATGTCAAATGATGCCCCTCCAAATACATAGAACATCTTTTTCAACCTCAAGCCTTCAGCATCCTTTTTGTCATAGTTGAAATTGTATCGACCCAGGACTGGTATCCTCAACATGTTGCTTTGATTCTTCACCTTATAGAAAAGCTGTTTTTCCGTATCATTCAACAAGTTTCCCTCGACCTCATATGATGCAATTCGGTACTGTGCACCAATTCCAACCTCAATTCCATTCTTTATGTGCCGTTCAACAAGAATTTCACCACTAAATCCAATCCCCAGTCCTGTATCAGCCCCATCTGCTCCATTGTATTTTTTTGAGCCACCCTGAAACGTATTGAAGGGTTGTATGATCACCGGCATGGATTTATTAGCAGACAACCTGGCTGCCACCCTAAAAATTGGTTCGGTCTTAAACTGACTGTATAAGAAATGCAGTTCAGACGGATCGTCTTTCGCTAACTGGTGCTCTTTATCCACATGCAACAGATCTATAAGTGCGCTTTCGGCTTCAGGTACATTATCAGTAAAGATGTAAACCTTGGTCAACAACTTTTCTGCACGAATCCTTTCCTCAGTTGTAAAGTTTGAAAAGCAGTCCCGAGCATCCTTTTTTTCTTTACCCAATGCATCCAATACATCCTGTAAGCGTCCCTGATCAAAAGCTTCCTCGGCCAGAACCAGTCGTCGTGTACAGGCAGTTGTTTGCGCAAAACTTTGTAAACCAATACAGATTATAAATCCAAAAGCAAGTAGTATTCTCATAGATGATTATTCAATCTCTCTTTTGTCCAATCCTTCAACTGTATACACATAAGGAAGACCTTCAGGGTCGTCTCCCACATACTGTTTCCATTCATTATCAGACATATTCCCGAAAGTTATATGAGATGAAATTTCCTTTGCCATCTCGTGAACCGTCGTTGGGTATTTTCTAATGTTTCCATCTGCAGCTGCTGTAAGGAAAAAATTTCCATCCGGACTAAAACTGGCGTCATAGACCCAGCCAGACTCATCATCCTCATAATCGGTCAAAATTGTTGGTAAATCAAACATATTGGTAATATCCCAGAAACGTGCCTGCTTATTTGTTGATGTACCTAAAAGCAATCTTCGATCCGGGCTAAATTCAAGATCCGTAACCGGAGCTCTGAACCCGGTCAGATTTGGCTGAAGTTGAATTGAATAATCAACCCTCCAGATAACAACAGTCCCAGATTGATCTCCAAAAGCTAAAAACTTGCCATCCTTACTAAAGGTTACAGCTGTAATAGGTGAAGTAGATTTCTTTTGAATGGTTGTTGGTTCCTCTGAAAGATTGGCTAAATCCCATTTATACACGTTCCCATCCTGAGAACCACCTACCAGTGTTTTTGCATCAGGAGAAAGTGCCAGGGTCTTCATCCTGGTATCCACTCTCGCTAATTCTTCAGAAGTCCTGAAATCACTTCTTAAAATTCGATTGTCACTGCCAATGGAGATAAAACCTGAATTGTCCGGCAAAAACTCCAGATCATAAACAGTACCCCCTATGTGACCATCAATTTTTGTTGGCTCTCCGGGGTTTTCCACATTAAATAGTAAAATGTTATCGTTTTGGGTACCTAAAGCCAGGTACCTTTCATCCGGACTTATATTTACTACCCTGGCCACTTCAACATCCGGCCTTTTGAATATCTCTGTATATTGTCTGGTTTCCACATCCCATTTTAGCACTTCCCCATTGCTGCCTGCAGAATAGAAACTCTTCCCATCTTTAGAATATATTACCGATCGTACTCCTACTTCAGTATTCGTCTCTTCTGGAGGGACCGGCTTATGGTAGTAATTAAGTGTGGAATCTCCCACATACTTGTCGCCACCGGCTTCTACTTCGTACAGTCCCTGTAATGCATCATATACACCAGCATAAATGTCACCATTGTAATCTTTTCCTTCTTCTTTGTATTCTTCATAGAATAAATAGGCCTGTCTTGCCACCAATGCTTTCAACTGGGCCTGCGCACTATCTTCAGCAACAATGGTTTTTGCTTTGATCGCCATGGACTGGGCTACTGCCTGGTATCTCGCTTTTTTTGCAGCAAGAGTTGCCAAATCAGCTGCATCTTTTTGCTTCACTGCCTCAAGTCTTTGCTTTTCAGCTTCATCTGCAGCTTCTTGTGCCAATTTTTGTTGTTCAAGCGCATCATTCTGAGCGACTACAGCCAAATCTTTCTGTCTGTTCGCTTCCGCTGCTTGTCTATCTGCCTCAGCCTGTGCTTCAACAGCTTTTTGTAAATTAGCTTCTGCTTCAGATTGTGCTTTGGTTGCCCTTGCTGCGGCATCTCTGGCAAGATCGGTTTGTTTCTTCGCTTCAGCCTCTTGTTCTAACGCTTTGGTTTCGTTTGCAACTGCCTCTATTCTTGCTTTTTCTGCCTCCGCTGCTTTTACCTGTCCAAATACCACAAAAGATAGTGCAACCAATACTGCAATTGACAACACAATGGCTGTCAATCGCATCCGTTTCACCTGTCTCTTCTGGAGAATTTCCTTGTTCCGCTGCTCGGTCAAGTAAGCTTTCTCGGATGTCTCCAGGAACACCATGGTACGCTCAAACGCCGGATTGTAGCGCTGACCCCACACCAGTGTCGGTCTGTTTTCTTCTCTCCAGTTCAGGGCAAGTTGTAAATCCGGCATTTGCCACAGACCGGCCTTTCCTTCCTGGTATCTTTCTGCTGCCTCAGACAGCTTCAGGTACATTTCTGCCGCTTTGGATTCTTCATCCAGCCATCTTTTCAGACGAATCCAGATCCGCATCAAACTTTCATGCGAAATATCAATGACCGTCTCGGATTCAAGTCTGACTCCAAATGGAGGCATTAGTAATGATCTTCCCGGCTCTCTGAATCGCTCTACCACTCGCACCACCTCATCTTCACTCACCCCGGCAATGGCTGCCATGGTAGAAAGTTTTGTGGGTCTCCTGATTCCCTGATTCTCGTTACCTCTTTCTGTTAACGCTTTAAACAACACTTCGCAAATCTCTTTTTCACGCTTGCTCAGGGAATCGTACGCTTCATTGGCATGGAGTGAGAGTGCTTCACGAAGGGTACCAATTGAATTGTAATGTCTTAAATCAATCGGCTCGCCCACTTTACGGTTGTCCGTCCAGTAAGACCATGTTCTCATTAAAGCATGCTGCAAAATCGGCAATTGGTCCGGGCTGTCTCCCACATCATTTAAGAGTTGTTGTGTCAGACGTGGAGAAATTTTTCCACCTCCTACTGCGACCGGGCCTTCAATAGCTGTTCTTTTCTGATCCCTCGTCATTTGAGGTATCAAATAGTGAGAATCATTAATCATTTGAGTCAGATCCGGATACTGTGCACATTCTCCGATGAAATCGGAACGCATGGTTAGTGCGATATAGATCGGTTCGTCGTACTGATGAATGGCTTCAAGGAGCAGATTGACAAATGCAGATGATTCGTCAAGGTCTGAGGTTGCTGACTCCAGCTTTCGGTACCTGAACAGTTCTTCAAACTGGTCAACAAGAATTAAAATATTTTGATGGTCGTCTGCCTTTAGCTGACGGACAACTTCAACGAGACCCAGGGAGCTGCTTCTAAGGACTGTTCCAATAATGGTCTTCCTGATCAGCTTGTCTTCATCGCTCAGGTTCGCATATTCTTTGTCTCTGATAAGAAGTGCTTCTGCAAGATTATCGATCGGGCCTCCTCCGGGACGAGTAACCACGATTCTCCAATTGGATCCTGCATCCGTCATGAACCCTCCGTATAATGTAGGAATCAGTCCACAGAACATTAGGGAAGATTTACCACTCCCTGAGGCTCCAAGGATCGCCACAAACTTGTTTTCAGAGAGTTTCCCCAGAATTTCATCACTCTGACCTTCTCTTCCGAAGAACAGGTGACTCTCTTCAATTCCAAAAGGCCTGAGACCAGGAAATGGATTGATTAATTGGGTAATGTCGACTATATCCTGAGCTTCGTGCTGCTGGATATCGGTATCTTTCTCGCTCATTTGCTTTCCATTTTAGTTAGAAAAGGTTTTAAGTGGGCGGGAGCAAAATTCCCGTCATTCCCTAAAACCATCGCGTTGTTTTTTTCATAGTGCGCTGTGTCTACTTCTTTTGTTCCGTTGAAATAGACCGCCTTTGCCATTAATGGCTTGTTTCTGCCAAAACCCGGAGCCTTTAACAAGTCCTGAAGCTTTGTTTTTATCCAATCTTCAGAGGATTCTCCAAAATAAATGATGGATGCATCGCAACGTCTGAGATTTTCCTGATGAATGTATCTTAAATCAACAAGGTCACCTTCATAGCTTGGTGAAACCACATTAAATCCTTCTTTTTGAAGATATTTTTGCATATCTCCGGTAGAATCAACATCGCGCTTGTCAGCGATCAGGTAAATGATCTTGGTTTCATCATCCTCCTTCTCTTTTCCGTATCCTTTGATATCCCTGCGTTTGTTAAACCTTCCTCCTGTAACAAGCTCTTCACGTATAATTGACTTCAACTCCTGCAAAGTGATTTGCAATACTTCTGCTTCCTCAAGAGAAGCAGCATCACTCTTCAGGTCTTCAATAAATATTTTTTGACGCTCTGTTACGTTTTTCAGATCCGGAGACACCCAAATCAATCTGCTAAATGGTTCCTTCTCACCGTCTTTCAGATCTTTATTTCTCTCGACCATTTGATACGTATGATCCGAAGCAACACGATTCTGAATATCGATCACGGAAAGCTCAGAGCCTCGTGGTTTGTACCCATAGTCTTCTCCTACCAGATGAATGGATAAGCGGCATCTGTCCAAATCTTCTCGTATCATTCTGTCTAAGGCTTTTGCCTCTTTTGGAAGAGAATGATCGGGCAGTACTTTGTAGCCGTGACGAATTAGCTCCCGCTTAATAATATCCCGCTGAATCACCATGTCCACACCGGTACTTGCCAGGTAAACCGTCTTTTCTCTTGGAATGGTTTCATAACCGCTATCGTCTGCTGATTTTGCTTTCGCCTGAAGAACATGATTGATATCATAGGCCATATCAACCAGTTTCATCCAGTAGCTTCGTTCCGCATCATTACCAAAAAAACGTGTAAACTCCTGTGGGTCGCCGGTTAGCGGATCGACAAGATAGAAATCATAAGACAACAGGTCTTCGAGTTCAGTCAGGTGTTCATCTGCATCAAAAGGATATTTGAGCACTTTAAAAAATCGTGCAACTCCATCAGCGATAAGCGTCCCTTCATCTTTTAGCTTTTTCCCCTTGCTGTTCAAAGCTTTCATCAGGCCTGTGTTGGCTGCCAGATTTTGTGACAATATGGTAATAATAGCCGCATTGTCATTCAGCATCGAGGATTCGAATGATGAATCTGAGATCAGTTTGATTTCAGGATTCTCCCGTGTGATCTGGTACATAAGTGTGGTGAGAAACTTATGAAAGTTGCTTACCCATCCCTTTACACCTCCCTCTATAGGCTCATCGTCCTTTTCGGAATAAATTAACGCTATCGTACGGTTTTCACTCATGCATTTATGAGTTTGGCAGTGATTTCAATGGTGAAATAACTGAATTTAATACTATTTAAAAAATGGCTACTCATTTATCAACTAAATAAAACATCTGCTACTTCCATTTTCTTCTCAGAATTGATCTCATCGTTCAAAATGTCAACCCAACATTCTACTAATTCTATGTGCTTGGACATCAGATTCAACAATTCCTCTTTGCGTATCATGAGAAGTGTGCATTCGTTTCTTGTCAAAGCCGTAAAATTGAATTTATCAGACTCAATCAGGTTTTTCTCACCAAATACCCCATGCCTGCTGATCTCCTCAATTTTCTCATCCCCCTGATAAACATCAACATTACCTTCAAGGACCACATACATCGGCTCCATTCCGCTATCTCCTTCACTAACTACACTCACTCCCATTTTAACTTTTATCTCTTCAAAACACTCAGCCAGGTAGGTTATTAACTCGCCAGGCACTGATTTCAAAAGTTCAACTTCCTTTAGAAACATCACTCTTTCTATGAGCAAAAGCTTCTGATGATAGTCTTCATCCTCTCCTCTAAATACAGGAGGCAGAATTGCTTTATCCAGTTCTTTCTTTGTGACCGACTTTAATCGCTTTGTATGCTCGTGGTATGCTGATTTATCAATTGAATAGATAACATGCGCGGCGGTCTGCAGAAGCAGAGGGTCCGGATTAAACAAATTGGCAATCAGGTCGGATGTGACTGTATCACTTAGCTGACTGATACGATACATGGCAAGTGCCTTGGTGAACCTGTTAATTCTGTTATAGTCCCGGTTAATAATCTGAAGCAGCAAATCCTGATAGGATTCAAAATCTTCCGGTGGATAATAATTTTGAAGTTTAAGTAGTCGCTCCGGCACTTTTAGTTCGTCCATGACCGGAAGCAACTTCGGCTTCAATTCTTCTTCAACGAAAATATCCATCATCTCCACTGCAAACGTGATACTTTCAGAGGTTCCAATCTCAATGTTTTCCTTTGCAAGCTTCACACTTTGAGGGTCATAAATCATCCCTAAAAGCATAAAGATGTTTTCATAGTTTTTACGATCCTCCTCAATCATTGCCTCTCTTATAAGATGATCTATCTCATCTTCATCTGGTATATCCAATGAAGATTTCATATTCCATGCGATATCTCCAATTTCTGATTCAACGGCAATTTTAATTCTTGCAGATTGAAAGTCTCTTCCGACAAAACCGATATAGCTAAGTGAGAGTAATAGCTGAGATATTATTTTCCTGTCAGGGAAATCAATTTTTTTCCAAAGAAGCTCTGTTGCACCTCGCCCGCCAATTCTTCCTAAAATCTGAATGATTCGAATCATTGTCGAATGATATTGCCCGGTTTTGTAAAAAGCAGTATCAATAGTGTGAAATGCACTTTCCCCGGCCGATTTCAATGCAGACATGGCTACATTTCCATAAGTTGCCAAATGGAGGTTTTCTATTAGAATGGGCCATAATTCAGGTCTGCGAACTTTTCCTGCAGCTATCATTGCTGCTGACCTTACCTCCGGATTAATGTCTCTGAGTAATTCAACAATGAAAGCTACATGTCTGTCTTCTGTAGTTTTAACCAGCATTCTTGCACCTCTGATTCGGTCTGCTGCTTCAGTTGATCTTACAAGCTTCTTAATATTAACATCCGTCAATTCAAAAGCCTCAGCCTCTTTCAGCTTTCTCAGGGATTCGTTTGCAACAACCAATACATCCTCATTCCCTTCTGTCTTTATATCTTTTTCAATAATATCAAGTGCTTCCCAACACAATCGGTCTCCCAACTTTTGGTAGGCATAAATTCTCAGCTCAGGTTTTCGCTCATTCAGAAGGTCTAATAATGAATACTCAAATTCGATTGGCTCCAGTTTTTCGAAAAGCTTAAGTGCATTAATGATCTTCTTAGGATCCTTTTCCCTTAACTCACTTTTGAGAATATTTATGGTATTGTTCTCATTTCGCTTGCCCTCACCTTTCATTCCTTCCTTTTGTCGTTCAAGTGTTTCCTTCAACGTTTTCTTATATTCTTCAAACAACCTGGAGGCCAGATACACAATTCCTCCTGCCAACAATAAAATGAAATAAGAATAGTGAATGAGCTTAAAGAAAGCGAGAAGTCCAAGTCCAATTTGAGCTGCTCCTGCGATAAGAATTGCCAATTCATTCACCACTCCTTCAATTCTTGTCTGAATATCAAATCGAATCTTTATATCAATCGGCAGGAAGAAAAGTTTGAACGCCGGGTTTTCCAGAGCGTCTTTCAGGGAAGCGATAAATAGTTTTCCAACAGCAGTTAATACGAAGAACAAAATAAAGTCCTGACCCTTGACTTCATATTCGAAAATATGTCCGGCAATAATTGCCCCTACCGTGAACAAAGCAAGAATCAGTGGCATGGTCATTAAGGCCACTTTCAATCCGAATCTTCCAATAATCAGGTCGTTTAGGAAACTCTGAATAAGGAAAGAAACAATAATTACTGTTCCGGAGAAGAAGGAGAGGAAGGTTGTTAATTCGTCTTCATCCGGATACATGGTTTCTGTTGCACTCAGGAATGTAAAATCGACAAACTTTGCTGCTCCCATCGAAAAAATGAGAAATACCGAGAGAAGTCGGAGATATTTATCTTTAATAAGCCCGCCGTAGCTTACTTTCTTCACAGATTCCCCTTCTTTTAATTTGGTGGCTTTATCAATGTTAAAATTCAGCGTGAGTAAAAGAGTGAATACAAAGACACCCAAAGCGGCAATACCCGCTACAAAAAGTAAATCATAAGTATCATCAATCAACCCTGTTTCCTTTAGGAGCGGGATACTAAAGAACGCAATCATGGTTGCCATTAGCTGGCCGGTATCAATACCACCAATAATTCTTTTAGACTGTCTCAGATCAAAAATTCGACCAAATACTCCCCAGAATCCAAGCAGTATAATTGAAGTAACGGGACCTATCATTGTGAAAAGAATGAACGGAAGGATATAAAACCCGCCTTTGATTCCTTCATAGGACACAAACTCAAAAGCTACTCTCAGACCTATGATGAAAAGAAGAATCAGGAAAGTAGTGGAGAGTACAAGGGTTGAATAATTTATTTTTTTCTGAAGCCGAACAAATAGCACCGTGAAAAAAATACCTGCAGCTCCGGCGGAGAAAAAACCAACATCCAGCCACTCATCTCCCATTTCTATCAAAAACAGGGTTTCACCTCCAATCGAGTAGGAAGCGATCAGAATACCCATAAAAAACCCCTTTCCGAGGAGAAGGGTCATTTCCTTTTCTTCACCAGTTTCTCCACCAAGAAATTTTAAAAAAGCTTGAAACACAATAGCAGGTTTTTAGGCGTTCAGACTAAGTTAGGAAATAAGTGGAAGATTGCTACGGAAAAGACAATGAAAGGTGTGTTGATCGCCTTATGATAACGTCGATTGAGGAAATAATACTATTTTTTCTTCTTTTTATTACTTTTCTCATCTGTACTCCTTCCCTTCCTTTTGAACTCCGCATTGTACCCTATCAGGTATCCAACTGAAACTGAAATGGTATTCATCGTATATTCAAAGCTTTCCACGTAATTATCATCAGGGAAATCAAAATTTCCATCTTTGGTGTCAAACCCGAGATTTGAATGACCAAAGGTGTATCGGAAGTCAACCATCAGGCGCGCACCATTTGCTAAATCAAAAAATGCGCCTGCTCCGGCTGTAAGACCAAACTGAAGCCTGTTTGCATCTTCAAGTTCAACATTTCCATCTCCTATGTCAGATGAATTAAAAACCACTTTATATTCAAAAGGTATCGGTTCGTTGGTATCCGGATCAATGTTTTCTTCAAAAGATGGGAGAAATAACGTTCCCTTGCTGGAAAGCCAATAACTGATTTTAGGACCGCCATTTACGTAATAATGAAAAGGCACGTGACCTAAGCTAACTCTCAGCATCACAGGAATAGTAATGAAACTATTTGTTGCCTTGCTGTCAATCTGAAAATTATTTGTCGGTTTGCTTTTTAAGTTTCGATTCATTCGCTCATATACTATTTCCGTGTAAACCGAATAGAGATCGGTAGCGGTATAGTTAAGTGCAGCTCCAAATTGAAAATCAAAATCATTATCCACGTCAAACAAATCGTCTTCTACCGAATCATCCTGGTATACCGGATTCACATAGTTCACTCCGATTTTTGGACCAAACCAATATTGACCAAATGCAATTCGTCCAAAACAAAGTGCAATAAGCAAAATCAGACTTTTCCTCATAAATAAGCGTTATATCCTAACGTAATATTACGAAAACCTTTACAGGATCACATGAAACAACAAAATAATTAGGTCAGTACCTGCCATACGTCGTTAAATTCACCCAATTCATCTATAGTTTGTTACGGGTAATGAGAAATGGTATTTTTTTAATAATTTTCCCTTTGATTTCGAGTTATTATAACATAAATAGTCACTTTTGATACACTTTAGAGTCATTGCTGTTGGTATGACTGTTAAATTAAAGCACTTCCTTACAGGATTCGCCCTCTTTCTTCTTTCGTTTCATGCAACAGCCCAGCAGCCTCAGGTACACAATCAGTTTTTCATGAACCCTTACGTTTACAATCCCGCCTATGCGGGTGTAGAAGGACACACGGTGCTTTTCATGATGTACAGGCAGCAATGGACCAGTATTCAGGGTGCTCCTCAAACTTTCCATGCAAGTTTTCATGTTCCATTAGACGGAGGAATTGCCTTTGGTGCATCCGCCTTTAATGTATCCCAGGGACTTCTTTCAACTTCCGCAGGGAAAATATCTGCGGGATATCTGGTTAATATCGACCGAACGCATTTCTTACGATTCGGACTTTCTATTGGAGGTGGTATCAATTCCATAAACATATCCGAATTCGACTCTCCGGACGACCCGGCCTTTAATAATTTCCTCGATCAGAATTCCTTTCTCCTTGGAGACTTTGGATTAACGTATCATTTTGGACATTTCAATGTGGGATTCTCTATCCCTAACCTCTTCACTTATGATGTGATTACTCAAACAGATTTTGCTCCTATAAAAGTTACCCCCCAGGATAACATTCTTTTGAAGATGAATTACAGGGGACATATTAATAATGATTTCGCGATTGAACCTCACCTTATTTACCGATACAGTAATGTTGTTCCTCATCAATACGAGGGAACGTTAATCGCACACATCAAACACATAATATGGCTTGGTGGTTCTTACAGGCAAGATGAAGGAATTATCGGGCTGTTTGGAGCTAAGGTTAAAGAGAAAATAGGAATAGGCTTTGCGTATGAATTAGGCAATCCAAATATATCATCCGAGCTGGGGCCTACTTTTGAAATCAACATCGGATATCATCTTGGCACGAAGAAAGATCATGCAGAACATGTTTCTTCATTTATAAAAAGTCATCGTCATAGTGCCGAAGAACGAGCTAAGCAAGCAGAATTAGAGCGGCAAAAGCAAATTGCGGCACTTCAAAGCAGTCGACAAAATCAAACAGAGGATAGTGATGCACTTAGTATTTCAGGTACACCCGCACCTGCAAACCCACTGACTAAAACGGAAGAAAACACAGTCCCTGAAGATGAATCCGCTTCTACAACCCCCTCTGAAACTAAAGAAGACTGGGATCACAAGGAAGAACATCCGGAACTTGAACGAACCAATCAATTTGGAGAAGATGAAGTTGGAATACGTCTTGAAAAACCAAATGCAGCAGGTGGTTCAGATGTCGTCCTAAGCTGGGTTCCTGCAACTGATGCAACAAATTTAAAAGTTGCATCAGATGGACATCTTGAAAGAGAATTGGCTGATGGAAGCAAAGAAATTGGTGTTAAGTATGAAAAGACCAACCCCGATGGAACAAAGGAAAGTATTGTTAAATGGGATCCGGTAATCAATGAGCAGCAGGCCGAGACAATTGTAAGCAATCCTGACTTAACAGAGGCAGAACATACTGAAGTGGCTAAGGGAGATCCTGATCTCACGCAGGATTTCAGAACCCATGATGATCTTGCGGAATCAGATGATCACATGACGGTTCGGAGAGGAAGTCACCTCCTGGAACTACCCGCGGGAAATTTTGTAATTGCCGGAGCATTCAGTGAGTTTGATCATGCTGAAGATTTTAGTGATGAGTTATTTCAACAAGGATTCCATGATACGATTGTCGGATTTTCAAGTGCAAGGGGCTATTATTATGTAGTTGTGTTTCGGTCCGGAAATGTGAGTCAGGCCAGAGCGAAAAGAGATGAAATGCGGAAAAATAAGAGTCTTTCCAAAGCGTGGGTACTTCAAGTGACTGAATGATGAAAAAACCATTATATACAATTATATTTCTACTTCCCCTGTTATCATTCGGACAGGCACCGGTAATAAACAGCATTTCTCCTACTCATGCAGAGGTTGGGAAATTGGTAACAATATCAGGATCAAATCTTGGAGGTCGTGTTTTTTTTGGCGGAGTTGAATCAACTAATGTTACCGGTTCGGGAAATACGATCCAGGCAGAAGTTCCGGCAGGAGCCACTCAGGGAGTATTGACTGTTTTGAACAATACACTCGTAGCTCAATCTTCTCAGCACTTCTATATCAGCTTCAGTGGTTCTGATATCACCACATTTGATGCAGAACTATCTCCGGCCCCAAATACAGGTATTGAAGATGCGGAAGGAATCTGCCTTTGTGATCTTGATGGTGATGATCTCAACGACGTTACAATTGCTCACGATGTTGAAAGTACTAACAACACAGAAAACGAAATTTCCATATATAGAAATCAAAGTACCCCTACGAATGCAATATTCACAGATCTAACCACTATAAATACCATCAATAATGCAGGGTTACGTTTTGTTGAATGTGGAGACCTGGATAATGACGGTAAACCTGAATTGGTTTTTGTTACCAACCTCTTCAATAGTGCAAGACACCTAATCCTATACAGAAATGAAAGCACCCCCGGAAATATTGTTATGACGAACCTTAACTCGACAATTATTTTGCTTCCGAATAAGAGCGGAGGTGAAATCCGGGACCCCAGGCAAGCCAAAATTTTTGATATGGATGGTGATGGAAAAAATGATTTGATTGTAGGTAACGCTTCTGACAATACTTTACATATTTTTCGTAACACTACTTCCGGACCTGGTAATTTCACATTTGCAGATCCGGTAGAAATTAGTTCCGGAAATGATGTTTCTGCTACTCTTTTCGTAACTGACCTGAACAGTGATGGCCGGCCGGATATCCTTACAGGACCGTTTGGTGCTAATTCATTGTTAAACACTTCCAGCGTAACCTTTCTAAAGAACAATAGTATTTCTGGTAACTTTTCATTCTCTGAAGAAGGTTCAATAAGCAACGGCACCAATAGGATTTCAAATATTTCTGTTGGAGATTTTGACGAAGATGGGCTTGGAGATCTGGCGATCACTAGTCGTGATGCGGGAATAATTACCGTTGCACGAAACACCTCAAGTGGAAATTCAATTTCATTTGCTGCCGATGAATCAATAACCGGTCAAGTGTCCCCTTTTGGACTTGGATTTGGCGACATGAATGGAGATGGCAAACTGGATATGGTCTCAGCACGACCTACTACTGGTGTAATTGTGTTTGAAAACAACTCTACCACCGGAAATATTTCTTTTAACGCTCCACAGGTACTAACCACTTCAGAAGGTGCTGGAAACCTTTGTATTGGAGACCTAAACGGAGATGCTAAGCCGGATATAGCTTATACGCTTGATATTTCTGCTGGTGCAATCGGAAAACTTGGAGTTCAAATGAACAGGAACTGCATGCAACCGGTTCTTTCACCAACTTCAGCTGAAACATCCTTTTGTGATACACCTGACACCTTCACGGTTACAGCGACTCAATCTCCGGGAGCTACCTATACATGGGATGTTACAACTTTAAACAATATAGGCGGGACCAATAACTTCAGTACCGGCACGACTAACACAGCAACTTTTCAGATAGTTAGCGGAACAGAAGCTACCATTCGGGTCACCATTACGTCACAGGACGGGACATGTAACACAGAATTTGGCGAACAAACCTATAGTCTGATAGACAACACACAAACAGCTACTCCAACCGTTCAACTCAATACGCCCGGGCCATTTTGTATTGGAGATAATGTAATTATTTCCACCACAACCACGCATGATAGTTACCTGTGGACTTTGCCTGATGGATCTACGCAAACTTCTGCGACTGTTAATCTTGCCTCAGCTGATATCAGTGATGTCGGCACCTATACTGTTCGGGTTCAGGATACCGGCGAATGTACCAGCGAAATCGGCTCACAAAGCGTTGTTGTTACCAACCCTCCTTCTCTGGCCATTTTCAATAATGATGATGATGTTTTTTGCAGTGATGGTACAAATAACCCGACACTTGAAGTTTCGAATGTCGCCGGTATGAGTTACCAGTGGAATCTGGATGGTTCCCCAATTTCTCTGGAAACCGGTACCACCTATACAGCAACTGCATCAGGAAATTATACAGTAGACGTAACAGATGGAAATGGATGTACCAATGTTACTGAAGTTTATACGCTTACAGAGGTTACCGCACCTGTTGCAAGTCTTTCGGGACCTACTGAAACATGTGTGAATTTTGAAACAACATTCAACTCGACATCCGTTACACAGAATGGCTTCACTGCCATCAATGACTGGACCATCGTAGGTACAGCACCTGTTACTGCTCCTGTCAATTTTACAGGAGATGTTTTTGATGTTACCCTCACAATGGAGGGCACTTATCAACTTACTCTTACAACGAGTTATGATTCGAATGAAGTCTCTTCCTGTTCCGATGTATTTATGCAAACAGTAACTGTTTCCCCGGAGCCTGTCATTACCTTCAGTCAATCTGATGACGTGGAGAAGTGTGAACTTGATGCCTTAACCATCGGAGTTAATAGCCCTGCGGCAACATCAATAAGCAGCTATGATTGGACTGTAAAAAATGCTGAAGATTTAACTGTAATATCTACCGGAACCAACAGCACTATCGATGCTACAACTCCAACTGGAGTTGATTCAGTATTTGCAATTGTTACAATTACCACGGATATCGGGTGTATGGTAACAGACAGTGTGAAGGTTAAGAACTTCTCAACTACCGCCGACATTTCCGCCTCGTTGTTCGATGTTGCTAATGATACTGTAACGCTGGAGGACGACAATTTTGTAGAGTTATCAGCAGAGAACCTGGTTTCTAATATTGCATGGAGTCCTGCTTCTATAATAAGAGACACCACCCTGTCAACCGTGACTGTATTCCCGGCCAATTCGCCGACCATAGTTACTCTTTCGGGAACAGATCAAAATGGTTGTGGAGTTACCACCAGTATTACAGTTATACTAAACAATATTCGCCCAAGACGAACCTTCTCTCCAAATGGGGACGGACTAGGTTTTGACTGTTGGGAAATCCTAAATACTTCCACCCTCCAGGGATGTAAAATCTATGTCTTTGACTCTCGCGGTAAAAACATTCTTGAAAAAGACTCACCGTTTGCCAACAATTGTGTCTGGGATGGTAACTATAATGGCACTCCTGTACCAGAAGGTTTATATTATTTTGTGCTAAAATGTGATGACTCAAACCTGACCAAATCCGGTAGTATTTTACTCGCACGTTAATCTTCTAAATTCACAAATTCAACCCCTGATCCGACCTGTTCGTCTAAAATTTTACTTAGAATAGTTATATTTTATATTAATATAATTCAGTCTCTATTTTATGCTTAACTTTACGTTGGGCAGGTGTATCTTTTGATTTTCAGAGGGTTTACTTACCTTGCCCAAAGGGTTACAAAATGCCTTATAAGAGTATTTATGACAGAATCCATTTCAACTACCAACATGAAAAGCTATCGGAAGATCTTTCTCTCAGCACTCTTCATTTTTTCATTTTTCATTGTTTCAGCCCAGGAAAACACACAGGCGTTGTGTTCCAATGGTTCAGATGATGATGGTGACGGCCTTGTCGACTGCTTTGACAATGAGTGTACTGCGTTCGCGGCATGTGATGATTTCTTCTTTGGAAACTCGGTCGTTTGTTTCGACGAAGTAGACGTAACAAGTTTTGCCATTAAACTGGAATGGAGTTCTGCAGATCAGACAGCTACCAGTCACGTTTCACCAGCTGTTGGTGATCTGGATTCCAATGGAATACCTGAAATTGTTACAGTCAATAACCTGACTGATCAGGTCTTTATCTTAAATGGCTCAACCGGAGCAACCCTTTATCAGGCAAATATTGGCTGGGATCCTGAGAATACTCCTGCAATCGCTAACGTATACCGGGATGAAGCAGCTGATATTCTGATCACTCAAAACAATGGTGATGACATGAAGCTCTTCGATCACGAGTTGAATCTAATCTGGAGTGCAAAAGCATCAAGAAACGATATGGGGATTGCCGGATTTGCTGATTTCAACGAAGACGGGATAGTCGAAATTTACTATAAAAACGAAATTGTTAATGCCGAAACCGGAGCGATCATTGTGACCGGCTCAGGAGATTGGGAAAAGGATTATGTGCATGGAGCACTTGCCCTTGATATTGTAGATGCAACAGATGCCGACTGTATCGCAGCAGGCGGTGACTGCTCAGGGTTAGAGCTAATCTCAGGTAATGAAATTTGGGCCATTAATATTTCTGCCGGTACAAGAGTATTGGTAAAAGACATGAATGATGTTCTTGCCGCTCAGGGAGAAACCGGAACTTACCATCCGAAATATTTCGGAAGCTGGGGTGACACGAACTGGTCGTCTGTATCAGCAGCGGATTACAATCTGGACGGAAATATTGATATCCTTATGTCGGGAGCACTAGGCAATAACTATAATGGAACCACCACTATCTTCTTTTGGGATGTCGCAAATGAAACCGTCACCACCTTTGATGATCCTTCCAATAACTTCGTAAGAGGCCCTGGGCGTATCAACATTGGCGACTTAGACGGAGATGGTTTTCTAAATGCCAACTTCGTTATGAACCAGAAGTTATATTCACTGGATGAGAATTTTAATATCCATTGGGTTGTTGGGATTAAGGAAGGATCATCCGGCTTTACCGGATGTTCATTGTTCGACTTTGATGGTGACGGAACGATTGAGGTTGTTTATCGAAGCGAAGAATCTGTTCTTATTCTGGATGGCACAGACGGGAGTACACGTAATGAATTGGTCTGTGTATCCAGAACAAATGAAGAGTACCCTGTTATTGCAGATGTAGATGGTGATGGAGCAAGTGAAATATGCGTTGCCTGTTATTTTAACGATGCAACACCTTTTGCACCCTACAATAATACTCAGTTTAGTCACATTCGAGTCTTTGGTTCAGATGGTGAAGCCTGGATGCCCGCTCGTTCAGTATGGAATCAGCATGGATACTTCAATGTAAATATCAACGATGACCTTACGGTCCCTACAGAGTTACAGAATCATTCTATTGAATTTTCCGATGGTATATGTGAATACTCAAACGGAGATGTAATTCCGTTTCCAAGCCGACCCTTAAACACCTTTCTCACGCAAGCCCCTATCCTGGATGAAAATGGATGTGTTGAGTTTGTCTCTCCGGATATTGTGCTTGAAGGTAATCCAATTACTGCCACCAATGCGCTTTGCCCGGATGGAGAGATAACCGTGACATTTACCTTATCCAACACCGGGGACACAGACATTTCGGGTACTTTGCCCGTTTCTTATTATGCAGGAGATCCCACTCAGGCAGGATCTGTTTACCTGGATACAGAGTTTACTACCCTGATCAATTTTGAGGTCGGAACCGAAATAGAAATCACCCAGACAATGAATGGTATTGGTGGAAATTACACACTTTTTGTCGTTGCAAATGATTTGGGTGGAACTCCTCCAATCGCTGTTACCTATGACGATCTTCCTAATGCTATTATTCCTGAATGTCAGACTGGCAACAACCTCGGCTTTGTTGATATCACCTACGAAACCTATAAGATTACTGCAAATAAGCTTGAGGATGACAGAAGATGTGATCTGACTAAAACACCAAACGGAAGTGCCACAGCATTTTATTTTGGCCCTACTCCAGGAGATGTAGAAACAATCTGGCTGGAAAATTTTGATGACAGAACAAATGGAGTTCAATCCGACTCTGACGAAACAGCATGGTCTACCAATGGAGGCACTAATAGTCCTACATTCTATGGTGTTGGCACCTACAACAGCTCAAAAATGTTTCAGGCAACACGGACAGGAACCTCAAATGGTGTTGGGGTGGTAACCTGGACTTCAGAAGCAATTGACATTTCTGACCATACTGACATCTCCGTCACTGTAGATGTTTTCGAAGATGGTGATCAGGAAGGAGGTAACAGTCAATGGTATGATGAAATTATTCTAACCTATGAAATTTATGATAACTCAAATGCACTTATTGAAAGTGGTGAATTCCCAACGAATGGAAATAATATAAATGATTTTACCTACGTAGCTGCTTCATTGACAAATGTCCGACCTAATGAAACGGACACAGATTCTTTATTGATCATCTCTGCAGCTATTCACAATACCAGTGATTCAGAACATCACTACATTGACAATGTGCACGTTTACGGCACGGGTCCTGATATTATCTCTCAACAAACGGAACCAGATGGTTTTAACTTCCACTGGTTCGCGGCAGGTAACTATACAGATACCCTTTATACAGGAAGTACCTTTTCTCAAATGCCAGCCGGTAACTATGAGGTTATTTCCGACTATCCGGATGCTGTTTGCACATCAGATACAGTAGCCATTGAAATTCTGTCACTTGATGATACAAGTACTCCCCCATATCTGGTTTATGCATGGATATATGAAGCCAGTCCCTTAACCAATTGTGCAGTGCCCGATGGTGCGCTTGAAGCTTTTGTTTATACCACTACACTGGATGGCACGTTCCCTGCTTCCGATTCCAACCCACCACAGGATACACTCATTACTACAGATGGGTACACATTTGCCTGGAGATTCACTACTGATATAAATAACGACACCATCCGTATTGGAAACTCTATCACTGATCTCAACGTGGGTGACTATACTGTAGGTGTAACCGAAGATTTCACGGGATGTTCAACTACGGAAGCGTTGCTGGTATCAACAGGAGTAGTCGTTCCGGATCCGCCAACCATCGTAGTTGTTGATATTAATACATGTGGTGGCACGGGGACACTTTCTGCCTCTGTTGGTGGAAATACAGCAGATTATACTTTTTACTGGTATGACGGACCCGGCGTAAAACCTGTTGCAGATTTCACAGGACCTGTTTATACAGTCAATGACATTGGAGATTATACAGTAGTTGCCGAAGACAATACAACAAAATGTACTTCTCTGTCCGCTACTGATACGATGGACGATACATCCAATGCGCCAATTGCATCAGTATCACTTGATGCCAACAACACATCGTGTGTTTCAGGGAATGGAATCGTTTCCGCCGATGGGGATGGAGCCGGTACTGTAACCGGGTATACCTTCGATTGGTATAAAGGAGCAAATACCTTACTTGTCAATGAACTCCCGGGAGCTGCTGAAGCGAACGCCTTCCTTGTAAATGACAACCCATTTGAGCTTGGAGGTTTAACCGAAGGCACATACAGAGTCGTTGTTACAGAGGATGCAACAAGTTGTTCAGATACATTGGATGTTTTCGTTGCAGATATACCTGGAACATTGACTACCACACCTGGAAACCTGATCGTAAATGATATCAATAGCTGTAATACAACTGTGCTTGGCTCAATTGACGCCAGTGGCATTGTACCTGGTGATGTTACCAATGCATCGATAGGAAACATTAATGTAAGCTTTGAAGATTTCGATATTATTTCTGCCTCAAATCACCAGCAATCCTTTGACGGGGGGAGAATTAAAACATTTGATCAGGAAGATATCAATGGATGGAGCACAACTGCAACTGATGATAGAATTGAAATATGGCACAATAATAATACCGTATCTGGAAGCATCCACGATGCATTTCATGGGGATCAGTTTGCAGAAATCAATGCGAATGAAACGGCTGCATTGTATTTTGATTTAAGTACCACCCCTGGTGCTCTTCTCAGCTGGTCCTTTGCGCATAAAGGGAGGGATGGAACTGATGAAATTTCGGTGAACATAGGGACTCCGGGTGCTGAAGTCATTCAGGGAACTTACATGACTGGCAATACCAATTGGTCATTTTACGAAGGCACCTACACCATTCCTGATGCCCAGTTCCTGACAAGATTCCAGTTCGAAGCAGTTTCTACAGCTGGGGGAAATACTTCGGTTGGGAATTTTGTTGACACGATATCATTTGTATTATTCCCTTACCGATTCGAATTGTATGAGGGCACAAGCACATCCGGAACAGCAGACTATATAAACACAACAGGAGTATTTACTGATTTAGACAATGGTGACTATGTCCTTGTTGTTTATGACAATTTGACCGGTTGCGATGCGACGGAGATTCCTTTTACAATGGACCGATTAACTGAGCAACCTGAAATCACTACGAACATCGTTCATGATGCAAATTGTGATACCGATGCTGGTATTATTGAAGTGACCACAACTATGCCTGCGGGTGTGGCTGAGCCCTCCAGTTATACGTACCAGTTATACCAGGACCACTCATTTACAACTCAAATCGGATCAGATGTAACAATTAATGATGGGTCAGTTACTCATCAGTTTACCGGCTTGTCAGGAAATCCCGGACTTAATGACTTTAGAATCCGGGTTATAAATAATGAAACTACCTGTGAAGCTTTTGTTGATCGGACGGTGAATGATATTACAGTAGACCCGGTATTTGTATCGAATTCTACAAATGATGATACTTCCTGTTCAGGATCAAATGGTTCCGTATCTGTAGCTGTCGATGGGAACGGGGATGCAGCTGCAGATGCCTCCAGTGGCTTCCGCTTTACCTGGTACGATGGGGACGACACCAGTGATCCGTTTGTTCAGGATATCAACGGAATAGATGCCAATGGAATTGTTGGCCTGGATATACTTAACTCCAATACAGATTATGCCATTGATGCCGGCTTCTACACTGTGGTCGCAGAAGATATCGTATCTGGCTGTGAAACAGTCCCTCTAACACTTCAGGTTTTCGCCCTTCCTTATGAACCAGATGTAGTGATTGTTCAGGATGCCTCTCAAACCTTGTGTGGTTCTGGAGATGGTGTTTTAAGGGCTTATGTAACCAATGATCCGGATGAAATATGTACGGAATGTACTACAAACTTTGATTTCCAGTGGTTCTACAATGGAGTAGCCTTAGTGGAGGGTGATCCTCTTGCTAACGGTTCAACTCCAACAGATGTAGACACTAACATTCTGTCAGGCCTGGCTGTCGATCCTCTTGGGTATACGGTGACTGCCACGCATAAGACTTTGGGCTGTGATAACACAGAAAATTTCATTCTAACTGAAAGTCAGGTGATTCCTGTCATTACTCAAAATGGCACGCCAACTGATAATACCAGCTGCGACCCTGCATCATATGATGGTTCAGCTTCCGTCAATGTAAACCCGGCTGGCACTTATACCTATTACTGGTTCTATTCCAGTGGAACACAGGTGACTGATATAAATAACGTAAGTGGCAGTGCTACTGCAAACATTTCAGGAATTAACGGAGACACCTACAAAGTAGTAGCTGAATCTACTTCTAACTGTACTTCGGATACGTTGGTTGTGGTGATAGGAGATCAACTAATTAAACCCGATTTTGAGTCTTCTGCTTCAGGAGGTAACATCAACAATACCGTCTGTGATCCTGCCCTGGCTATTAATTCAGGGTCTGCTTACAACGGACAGGTGCAGGTCGATATCGTCTCGGGTACACTCGCCGATTATACCATCGAATGGTACATCGGTACCGACACAACCGGGGCTGCTGATTTTGGCGGTAACCCG
>JAVKDB010000003.1:0-44453 GCA_040222475.1 Cyclobacteriaceae bacterium
ATCCATTGACGAGCTCATAAGGTAATCTTCCGGCTCTTCCACAATCATTGATTCGATCGGATTCATGTGTATGTAGTCCAGCTTTTGGGACAACAGCTTGACCGTATCTAATTCAATTGCATGGTTATCGTCCTTCCAAAATTTGTACCTGCTAATTCTCTTCAATCGTCTTCCGGCATATTCAAACTGATTCAACATCCAACCCCTTCTGCTTTCAGGTTCATTCATGATCATTGAAATGATCTTCTTCGCCGTGAACTTTTTGAAATCCCTGATAATATCAGAAATTTTATGACCATCACGGGCCTGGACGGCAAGGTGCAAATGATTGCTCATCAAACACCAGCCATACACAATCAACCCCTTTTCTTTGATGCAATAGTTTAACGAGTCAACGATCACGATTTTGTATTCCTTTCGGGTAAAAACATCGATCCAGCCTACCACCGTGAATGTGAGAAAATATACAGCTTGTTGATCAGCAATGAGATACCTGTCGCCTGACATTTGGCAAAAGAACAGATCATTCGCCTTAAACCGCATTGCAAATGCTCTACTTTAAATCATCCTCGTTGCAAACGAGGACGAGGAAGGGCATCCTGCTCGTACCCCTCTTGCTATTACTCATGGAAAAAGACTTGGTATTGAAGAATGACACACTTTATTAAACAGTCCCAACAAACGGTTAGCCTGCGATTTTAGCGTTGTGGCTCATTAGCTGGAAGAGCATTCACGAGTTAATTAAGGTTAAACTAGCCTTCCTAACTCCCAACTCATCAATTTGTGAACTAACTTCAATATCAAACTCCCAAATATGAAATCATTCTTCTTAACACTTCTATTCTTTCTCGGTCTTGTAACATTAACTAACGGACAAACCAACGACAATCAAAAATCCGAAACTCCTACTTGGACTGAAGAAGACCGAAGATATCTGTTGGACAACCTGACAAGATCGTTGGAGGAGCTAACAGAAGAAGTCCAAAACCTGACTGAAGAACAATGGAACTTCAAAGAGAATCAAGATCGCTGGAGCATCAATCAGATCGTTGAACATTTAGCTGTTTATGAATTGATATTCATGAATCAAATATCTGTTGCTTTACAAATGGGTGAATTCCCACAAATAAAGAAATACCCGGCCGACAGTCTTTTTCTCGGTAACGACCCTGACAAGAACAACACAACAGATTTTACAAAACCATTCTCCTACTCTGTGCCACTTGGTAACAACAATGGAATTGACAACTTGACTTGGTTAACTACCATGAGGAAAGACTCAATTGAATTCATAAAAACAGAAGATCGAAACCTAAGGCTTTATTACGTCAACTTTGGACCAAACATTCATCAAAAATGTATGCAGATTTTCAGTCATACATATAGACACTTGAAGCAAGTTGAGAATGTCAAATCGCACCCTGATTACCCAAAATCCTAAGCTAAAAAAAGCTACAATCGTGTAGACGGTCGTGAGCCATAAGCCTCTGCTAAGCATAGTAAAAACATCGATCCAGCCTACCACCGTGAATGTGAGAAAATATACAGCTTGTTGATCAGCAATGAGATACCTGTCGCCTGACATTTGGCAAAAGAACAGATCATTCGCCTTAAGCCGCATTGCAAATGCTCTACTTTAAATCATCCTCGTTGAAAACGAGGACGAGGAAGGGGTTGAGAATGTAAAATCGCACCCTGATTACCCAAAATCCTAAGCTAAAAAAAAGTCACAATCGAGTAGACGGCCGTGAGCCATAAAGCCTCTTCCTGGGCGTAGGTTGCAACTACGCTTTCCTATAAAGAAATAGCTAATGCATCCAAAAAAAGGAAATATCCTTTCATCACCGGGGTGATTTTTCAGTTCGTACTCCATTAATCTAACTCTTCGACCTTTAACCAGAACTCTTCCCCATCCTACACATTTCTCTTCTTACTCAAGTTTCTAAATGCCTGGACAGCCTCCTGATAAGACCTGCTGCTCGTTATAGTTTGACCACTTTTAAAGGTAAACTCATAGGTTCCATTGTTTAGGTATTGGCAGCTTTTCACATGCTGGTCATTGATAATGAATGATCGATGGATACGCTGGAAAAATGGAGGCAACTGCTCCGACAGTTGCTCCAATGATATTCTGTACAAGTGCTTTCCGGCACTCGTTACCAGCTCAGCATATTCCGAACTCGATTGAATGTACAGAATGTCCTCTACCCGGATTTTTTCTATAAACCCACGATTCTTTATTTCAATAGCCGAAAGATGAATGGGGTTCGGCTGTCGCATCTTTTCCCACAAGCGTTCAATCTGGTCATTGAAATTCGCTTTTTCTCTTGTCTCCAACAGATCCGCCGATCTTGCTATTACTCGATTGAAGTCATCATTTGTAAAGGGTTTTAATAAGTAACCCACTGCTTCTATTTCAAAGGCTGAAATGGCGTATTCATTGTATGCAGTAGTGAATATGATCAGGCACCGAGGATTCAATTTCATTACCTTTCGTGCTGTATCAATACCATTGAGGCCAGGCATTTCAATATCCAACAGCAAAACATCCGGCATAAGCGTCTTACAATATGCAACCACCTCCAAACCATTTGCTTTTGCACCCACAAGATGGAGTTGATCATGTTTCTCAATCAAGCGAGAAATGTAAGCTCGTGCGTTCGCTTCATCGTCGGCTATTAAAACACTGTATTTCATTTGTGTGGCAATCTTAGCGTCGCAATAAATCTTTGATTTTGCACTTCTGTTATCAAATCCGCCTTACCGTGATAGTACGCATCCAATCGATCTTTCAGGTTTCCCAGTCCTACTCCGCTCACAAGCACTCCCTCTGTTGATGAAAATAGTTCATTGGAAACCTGAATGCAATCATAGTTTTCCTCCGAAGTAACAGAAATCTTCAATTGCACAGGGTTTACTGCATGCGCAATGCCATGTTTAAAAGCGTTTTCCACAAGCGGCTGCAAAATAAGAGTAGGAATGACTTTATCCTTCAATCGATCATCAAAAGAAACATCCAAAATCAAGCGATCCTGAAAACGCTCCATCTCCACCTCCAGATAATCCTGAACAAACTTCCACTCATCTTCCAGCCGGTGCTCCGTCAGCTCATTAATGGACATGATCTTTCTCATCAGGTGGCTTACCTTCACTGTCAACTTATGCGCTGAATCATCATCATGACCTATCAGGGCCGCAATGTTGTGCATGGTATTGAATAAGAAATGTGGGTTGAGTTGATTTTTTAAAGATTGAAGCTTGCTCCGCTGCAGTTCTGTCTCTTTTTCAGACACCTCCATTTTACGTCGATGAAGCTGACTATTTTGATATACCCAGGAAAGCAATCCGGCAAACAAAGCCAGATCGATGGCCCTGCTCACCAATGAAGCAACCAGGTATTGATCAATTTCTTCTCGCGATGGCAACAACTGATAATCCAGAAAGCTGTATCGCAGCAGGTAGAATAGCGAATTGGAAATAATCCACTGTACCAACAAGATGAATAGCAGCTGAATAAGATTAGCAGTATGACCTGATGCATTTGATCTCTTTCTGGAATGAACCCAGCCATTGATCCAGGGCATTAAAATTAACCAACACACGTAATTGGTAACAATAAACAGCAGTCTTATCGGATCTAAAATGAACCCGACTTGTCCCCAGGCGATAAGTGAGATTATCAACACACCTAACAGCTGGTCAGGCCTTCGCAGGGCTAACGGAATCCGATTTGGGAGCCAATTCATCAAACACTAAGATACCAGCATCCTTCAATCTGAAGCTACTTTCATTGCTGCCGACTGCAATTTTCTCCACTTGCTGCAATTTTTCATTCATCACCACATACACACCGTTTCTGAGGCAACAAAATCATTAAATATCATGAAAAACCTATTATTTACGCTTATCGGTCTTTGTTTACTTAACGTATCAGTAGCAAAAGGACCAACCTATGCTTCAAAGGAAGCCAAAACCATTATAGAGAAAATGGTAAACGCTCATGGCGGTTATGAAAAATGGAAAGCCATTGATGCAATGTCCTTTTCAAACGTAATGCACAGTCCTTCGCTTGGATTTGTTCGGTTTTGGGTGCACGATCAAACCATCGATATGAAAACGCGAAGGCTATACCAGGACTGGCCCCTTTTCGGATCAAAACTTTCTTTCGATGGAAAAGAAGTCTGGACAGTAGACTGGCGAGTTCCCAACCCTCCTGCACATCAGCAATCCGTTTTCTTCTATTACCTAAACTTACCATGGTTAACACAAGATGATCATGTGGTTCTTGGCGAACCAGAGTTAGTAGAGCATAAAGGCTTTGACAATAAAGTATACAAAGTGAAAATGACTTACAAAAAAGCACCTGCCATTGGTAAAACAGACCGTGACAGCTATACGCTTTACATTGACTCGGAAAGTTACTTACTGGCAGGCTATGAGTACACCATGAGCTATGGACCTATCCTGGATGCAGTAGGCCTGCCAAAAGATCAAAAAGTGTTTGGTCCGGTTCTTCGAAAAAACAACTACATAGCAGACGTGAATGGTTTAAAATTTGCCATACTATTCACTACCCATGATAGTGAAATGACTGCACAATATGGAGATCACGCAATCTATGACCTGAAAATTGACGCCCAATTTGACGAAACCAGAATGACGAAACCTGCAAATGCAGTAGTAGATCCGGCAATAGACAAAAGGCAATAACCCAAACTAATCTACCGACGCTACCATTCCAGCGTCGGTATGTTTCACTTAGCATACAACATCATGAAGTATCCCGCGATTAAAGACCTGATTTTCACGGTTGTAATTCTTTTGTTTGTTCTGGCAGTCAAAACACCTTACTTAAGTATGATTCTGGCTGCTATTGTTGTAATCATTTATGCATCGATCAATGAAAAGCGGTTTATCTCAGCAGGATTTAAAAGGCCAGTCAGTTGGTTGACATCATTCATTCAGTCCCTTTTCCTTGCGACAGTCATTGGACTCATAGTAATATATTTCATTCAACCCGCCATTGATTATATAACACAATCTCCCGCTGATCTTACCATTTTCAATCCCCTGGTTGGAAATCCCCAATTACTCCTGCATTACATTATGATAAGCTGGATTGTTGGCGGGGTAAGTGAGGAGCTTGTTTTTCGTGGGTTCTTACTCAATAGAATCATTAACTATATCCCTGGAAATTCGGGGATTGTATTAGCCATCTTACTAACCTCTTCCTTGTTTGGTTTTCTTCATAATTATCAGGGAATTTCTGGTCAGCTCACCACAGGAATAGTTGGAGCTATGCTGGCTGCTATCTATTTCCTGAGCGGAAAAAGATTAGTACTTACCATCCTCACGCATGGCATGATAAACACTATTTCATTCCTAATTATCTTCTTTGATCTACACCCAAACTGAACAACTGATTTTGCAGAAAACCTCTGCTAACCACAGTTTGCAACTACGCTTTCGTATAGATGATTCAAAAAAACAATATATAGGTGTAGCTGGTTGCAAAGGCTGATTCAATCTGATATATTTATAGAAATTTGAAAAGTCCAGCTTACGGATGATGGTTGGTCGGTAGTAGCCATCATCAGAGCCTCAACTCTACACAGAACCTTTTAATCTTGAATCCAGCAACTGAACAACTTGCAAGATTTTTTAAACTATCGAACATTGTACTGGTAACTTTTTCGTTCGTACTAACCTTTGACCTAATTCTGCCAACAAGAACGGTCGAAACAACTGTTGTTGAAAACGAATTCACGAAAGTTAGAAGAAGAGGAAGCACAACAACTTACAGCAAGAATGTCTGGCTGATTACTGAACATGGAAGGATTATGGTCAACAACATAAATCTGATGGATTTCACAACTAATCACAGATTTAAACAGGAACCACATCATGCTATTCTGTCCAAAACTTATCTATTAGGGATTGGTAAGAAGATTAGAATAGTAACACTTGATAACTTGGAATTGGAGACCACCAAACCTCTGTATTCTGGGTTAATCTGGCTAAACACTCTTATTTGCGGTCTTGGATTGTTAGTCGCGCTAACTCAGAACTATTGGATTCAAACTAACATCGGTTCCTTTAACCTAATCCTTGCCATCTTTTGGTTGGTGATGCTTTTTACGAACCGTGGTGAAATCGGACTGAATGAATACTGAAAACGCTCAAGCAGCAAATGTTTACTGCCTCTTTGCCACACTCACTGGGCTTAGTTTCAGCTACATCTTGCTACACTAAGTCTTCTTCTCTGCTAAGCGTAGTTCACAACTACGCTTTCTCTGGATTGTAAAAACAATTCATAGGCGTAGCTAATGTTCACCCGGCAAGAGCAGGAGTTTCCTGTTACACCCCACCTCCCATCCCCTCATTTCCGCCCTCCTTCCAAACTCACTAAACATCCTGAATATTTTCCCTTAAATTTCACAGACAAAATATAACCACATGAAAAATTTCAACCTGACCTTCCTCTTCCTGCTACTATCCACGGCTGTAATCAGTCAGGATTTCAAAGCACTCGAATATCGCAACCTGGGGCCCTATCGTGGCGGTCGTGTCACGGCTGTTGCCGGCACCGTTGCAGCGCCTGCCACGTTCTATCTGGGAGCCACCGGTGCAGGAGTCTGGAAAACCGAGGATTACGGAACGACCTGGGAAAACGTATCGGATGATTTTTTCAAAACGCCTTCCATCGGGGCGCTGGCGGTTGCGCAAAATGACCCCAACATCGTTTATGCAGGAACCGGATCAGACGGGCTAAGAAGTAATGTGATAGAAGGAAAAGGCATGTACAAGTCCATCGACGGGGGCGCTAACTGGGAATTTGTCGGACTGGAAAATGTCGGCCAGATTGGAGCCGTTCGAATTCACCCGATGAATCACAACATCGTATATGTGGCTGCTGTGGGAAATGCCTTCAAGGCCAATGCCGAACGAGGCATTTTTAAGACAACAAATGGCGGTAAGACCTGGCAGAAGGTGCTGTTCATCTCAGACATGGTCGGGTTCTCAGATGTTGAGTTTCTTCCCTCCAATCCGGAAACTCTTTTTGCTGCCGCATGGAAAGCAGAACGTAAACCCTGGACGATCATCAGTGGCGGGACTCCTCAGGAAGGTGGCATTTACAAATCACAGGACGGTGGTGCAACGTGGGAAAAAACCATGGAAGGACTTCCAACCTCTCTGATTGGAAAAATTGATCTGGCCGTGACACCTGCCGATTCACGAATTGTCTATGCGCTGGTTGAAGCTCCGGAAGATGAAGGCGGACTGTTTAAATCCACGGATCAGGGTAAATCTTATCAGCAGGTTTCAAGTGCATCCGTTATTCGGACCCGCCCGTTTTATTACAACAACATCCGTGTTGATCCCAAGAACGCCGACATTATTTACGCACTGGCTACCCGCTATTCCAAGTCCATCGACGGAGGAAAAACCTGGAAATCCGTTCGTCCACCTCATGGTGACAACCACGACATGTGGATCAATCCGGAGAATCCGGATTTGTTTATTCAGGCAAACGATGGTGGAGCGAATGTCACCCACAATGGCGGGGAAACCTGGTCCACCCAATTCAATCAGCCGACGGCAGAAATCTATCAGGTAGAAGTCGATGACCAATATCCGTACTGGGTGTATGGCGGGCAACAGGACAACTATTCAACCGTGGCTGTTCCGAGCCTTGCCCCTTACGGAATTCAGGCGCCGGGTATCGGATACATCATCAACACCGGAGGGTGTGAAACCGGCCCGGCCGTTCCCAAGCCAGGCAATCCCAATATTGTGTATTCGAACTGCAAAGGCCGATTCGGTGTATTCAACAAAGAAACAGGGACTGAAATGCAGTTCTACGTCGGGGCTTCCAACATTTACGGTCACAACCCAAAAGATTTGAAATATCGCTTTCAGCGGGTATCACCGGTACACGTTTCCCCCCACAATCCCGATGTGGTGTATCACTGTTCACAGTTTGTCCATAAGACTACCGATGACGGAAAAACCTGGGCAACCATTTCTCCTGACCTTACCGCATTCGAAGCAGACAAGCAGGTGATTTCCGGTTCACCCATCACGCGGGATGTGACAGGCGAAGAATATTACAGTACGATCTACTCCATTCGGGAATCCCCAGTCACAGAAGGTCTGATCTGGACCGGCTCAAATGATGGCCCTGTTTATGTGACTCAGGATGGTGGGACCAACTGGCAAAACGTTACTCCTTCCAAACTCCCATCCGGAGGGCGTGTGGATGCCGTTGAACCTTCCCCGCATAATCCGGCCAAAGCCTACATCAGCGTATTGAGGTATCAGCTGGGCGATACCAAACCCTACATCTATAAAACCACTAATTACGGAAAATCATGGCAGCTGCTGACAACAGGTTCTAATGGAATTCCATCAGATACTCCTACGCGAGTCATTCGTGAAGATCCGGAAAAAGAAGGCTTACTGTTTGCCGGTACTGAATACGGCATGTACGTTTCCTTCGATGATGGTGCGAACTGGAAACCATTCCAGCAAAATCTTCCTGTAACACCCATAACAGATATCAAAATCCATCGGGATGATCTGGTCATGTCCACCATGGGACGCGGATTCTGGGTATTGGATAAAATCAACGCTCTTCGTCAAAATGATTTCTCAGGTATAAATGCCGCTACCCTGTTTCAGCCGGCCAACACCATTCGATATCGCTACCCGTCAGGTGCCGGCGGCAGTACGACTCCAAGTTATCCCCGCCCCTCCGTCATGATTGACTATTTCCTCCCGGAAACCGTAAAAGGACTAAAAATGGAGATCAAAAACGGTGAAGGAGCAACAGTGGCCGCAATCGTCAGCGATACCACAAAGAATAAAGTGCCGGATCAGGTACTGACCGACATGAGCACCAACAATACGGAATACCTGATCAACAAGTCTCTTGGTTTGAAAAAAGGGCTGAACAGATTTAGCTGGGACATGACCATGATGGGTGCCTGGAACAAGCAGGAAAGTCGCAGGTTCAGAAATGGTCCGATGGTAACACCCGGAAAATATACGGTGGAATTAACAGTGAACGGAACTACACTTAAGCAGTCCTTCGATTTGATTATTGATCCAAGAAATGAATCAGCCGGAGTTACAACGGATGACATCCGCACACAGGTGGAACTGCAAATCAAAGTTCGTGACCTGCTAAGTGAAGCTCAACAACTGGAAAGCGACCTGGAAGAGCAAAAGAAGAAAGACAAAGAGAATGAAAAAATTAAGACTGCTTTGGCTATGCTACAAACAGCTGATGGTATTTATATGAAACCCATGATCAATGATCAGATTTCTTATTTGTACTTTATGCTCAACCGCGCAGATCAGGTGCCCGGTAAAGATGCGTATGACAGGTATGAGGAACTAAAAGAAATGCTGGATGAGGTGAAGGGTTCGTTGGAGTAAGAAATAATTTGTTCTGAAGAACTGAAATCAGTTCTTCAGAACAAATGTTATAGGTACGATTCTTTTCACTCGTACAGGAATACCGCGTTGTTTTCCCGGGCTCCATTTAGGAGCTTCTTTAAGAACCCTCATGGCCTCTTCATCACATCCTGCACCAATACCTTTGACAATTTTTATATCCGTCAGGCTGCCATCCTTCTCCACAACAAATTCGGCAAACACTCTTCCACTTATTCCCATTCTGCTCGCCATTTTCGGGTACTTCAATGATTTAGTCAAATATTCATTAAATGCTTTGACTCCACCCACAGGTTCCGGCTCCTTCTCAACAATCGTAAAGACCGTTTCAGACTCCTCCTCATCGATTTCTACAGTAAGTACAACTTCCTGAATCACCGTTTCCTCATTTGTTTCAATGTCTAAGTCAAATTCAATTTCCTCAATAATTTCTTCATCAATCACTTCCTTTATTGTGAATGCTTCAGTCACCTTCGGCGGAGGTGGCGGTGGCTGCTCACTGACAGGTATATCTATGAGTTCATTCACATCTTCTTCCAATACTCCCAAATGCATTAACCGATCATGATCCACACTTTTCCAGTTGAATGCGATAATGGTGACTGACAAACTGATACATAAGCCAATGCTTTTAAAAAGAGGTTTATGAGTTAAATCCCAACTCCTTCTCTCATTCTTGCTATCAATTAAATCCTGATAAATGTCCTTAGTAAGCATTGACTCATTATGAACCGGATCATTTTTCCGGGGGTTTTTGGAAGAGTGCCTTCCAAAGCCTGGCATGAATCCTGAATCTCGTATTCCTCCCATGGTCTTGCTTTAGTTTGGTCTGAAAACTAAGCTGCGCATTTCTTCCTGGGATTACTATGACCATTGTCAATCGGGAAAATGACATTTAAATGAACTATACCTGTCATTCTTTCATGACTTTAATGATTTTATAGCGAGAAAAGGGTCATTAAATCCTCCGGATGCTGAAAAACCGGCTACTGATTTTTATCAGTCTGTGGAATGAACATACTTACATATGAACAACTTATCCACAAAATGAGGGCAACACGACCAAAGGATCGCTCTTCTTTTTTAATTTGTACCTGTCTATTTATCTATCCGTTTCTATTAGTCGGAATGGATAAAAAAAAGCTCAACGCCATTTCCTATGTACCTGATTTTTGATACCGAAACTACCGGACTCCCGCACAACAAAACTGCTCCGGTCGAAGACCTGGACAACTGGCCCAGGCTGGTTCAGATTGCATGGCAGTTGCATGACAATAAAGGGAAATTACTTTCTACCGGCAACCATATTGTTAAGCCCGAAGGATTCACCATCCCTTTCAATGCCGAGAAAATACATGGGATCTCTACCCGGCGAGCACTGGAAGTTGGTGAGGATTTGGCAGAGGTTCTGCAAAAATTCAGTGAGGATGTAAAAAAAGCTGAAGTACTGGTCGGACATAACATTGAGTTTGACAATAAAATCATTGGAGCAGAATACCTGAGAACAGCACAGGAAAACCTGCTTGCCGATGCTAAGAATATTGACACCTCTACCCAGACTGTGGAATTCTGTCAGCTGGCCGGAGGTATTGGCGGAAGGCTCAAGCAACCACGGCTCATCGAGCTATACACCAAACTCTTTGGTGTACCATTCGACGATGCACACGATGCAGCATATGATGTGGATGCGACAGCTAAGGCGTTCTTCGAATGTTTAAAAAGAGCGATCATCCCGGTAGTCGACGAGACTGAACCCGGACAGATCGAATATGAAGCTCCGGATCTGGATGCTGCTAATTTTGCCTCAAAACGAGAGAAATCTTCCGGCAAAATCGGCGATCAGGAGGTTAGTGCAGAAGATATCAAAGGAGCATTTTGTCACCTGCATGGTCATTCTCAAAACTCTGTACTACAGGCCACACCGAATGTACAATCGATTGTAAAGAAGGCAAAAGAATATGAAATGCCTGCTGTTGCGCTGACCGATTTAGGCAACATGTTTGGTGCCTTCAAATTCGTAAGAGCAGCAATCAAAGAAGGAATTAAGCCCATTGTAGGTTGTGAATTTTTTGTAGCAGAAGAACGATTAAAACTTCAGTTCACAAAGGACAATCCGGATAAACGTTTTCGACAGGTGCTACTTGCCAAAAGTAAAAAAGGCTATGAAAACCTGATTAAGCTGAGTTCCATTGCATATAAAGAAGGTAACTATGGGCTCTATCCAAGAATCGACAAGGAACTTATTCAAAAGTACAAGGGTGACCTGATTGCTTTGAGTGGCAGTACAGCAGGAGAAATTCCACATCTGATTCTCAATGTGGGTGAAACTCAGGCAGAAGAAGCGTTGCTCTGGTGGAAAGATCTTTTCGGGGACGATTTCTACCTCGAACTCAACCGACATGACCTTGAAGATGAAAACAGGCTGAACGAAATCCTGGTCGGGCTTGCACGAAGGCACAACGTTAAGTTGATTGCTTCCAACGAATTTTATTATCTCGATCAAAAGGATGCGAAAGCTCATGACGTGCTGATCTGTATCAAGGAGAATGAGAAGCAAAGCACACCAATCGGTCGTGGAAGGGGATTTCGTCCGGGTCTTCCCAATGAGAATTACTACTTCAAGACTCAACAGGAAATGAAGGAATCCTTTGGTGATATTCCTGAGGCTATTGAGAATATTTCGGAACTGATAGAGAAGGTTGAAGAGTACAGCCTGGAACGTGATGTACTCTTGCCCAAATTTGATATTCCTGAAGAATTTCTGGACAAGGAAGATGAAAAGGATGGCGGGAAACGAGGAGAAAATGCCTACCTGCGACACCTCACTTACATTGGAGCCGAAAAAAGGTATGGTGAGATTTCGGATGAAATCAGAGATCGACTTGATTTCGAACTTGCCACTATTGCCAATACCGGCTATCCCGGGTATTTCCTGATCGTTCAGGATTTTACGGCAAAAGCAAGAGAGATGGATGTTTCCGTCGGGCCGGGTCGGGGGTCAGCAGCCGGATCAGTAGTCGCCTATTGTATTGGAATCACCAATGTCGACCCAATTGCTTACGACCTCCTTTTTGAGCGTTTCCTGAATCCTGACAGAGTATCACTTCCCGATATTGACATTGACTTTGACAATGAAGGTCGGGAAAAAGTCATCAACTACGTGATTGAAAAGTATGGCAGTGACCAGGTAGCTCAGATTATTACCTACGGAACAATGGCACCCAAATCAGCCATTCGAGATGCCGGACGAGTGATGGAACTTCCTTTGCCGGAAACAGATGCCATTGCCAAACTGGTTCCTGAACGTCCGGGTGCTTCGTTCGAATCTGTATTTAAAGAGGTCAAAGAACTGGAAGACATTCGGAAAGGAAAGGACCTCCCCTCTCAGGTATTGAATCAGGCGATGGTGCTGGAGGGATCCCTTCGTAACACCGGCATTCATGCATGTGGTGTAATTATCACACCGGATGATATGAGTAATTTCATTCCACTGGCTAAATCAAAGGATTCGGATCTGCTGGTCACCCAGTTTGACAACAGTGTCGTGGAAGATGCAGGGATGTTAAAAATGGACTTTTTGGGACTAAAAACCCTGTCCATAATCAAAACAGCAGTTGAGAATGTTAAAAAAAGGCACGGAATAAAAATTGACATTGACGCACTTCCACTCGATGACCAGAAAACATACGAACTCTATCAGCGGGGAGAAACAAATGGAACGTTCCAGTTTGAATCTCCAGGAATGCAGAAACACCTCCGTGCACTTAAGCCTGACCGATTTGGTGATCTGATTGCCATGAACGCTCTCTATCGTCCGGGTCCAATGGAATACATTCCCAATTTCATTGCAAGAAAGCACGGAACAGAAAAAATCTCCTATGATATCCCTGCCATGGAAGAATACCTGGCAGAAACCTATGGAATTACCGTCTATCAGGAGCAGGTAATGTTACTCTCACAATCTCTGGCCGGATTCACGAAAGGCGAAGCGGATGTCTTACGAAAGGCTATGGGTAAGAAGCAACGAGAGGTGCTGGATAAGATGAAACCGAAGTTTGTGGAAGGGGCAAAAGCAAACGGACACCCGGAAGAACAGCTCGAAAAAATCTGGAAAGACTGGGAGGCTTTTGCGGCCTATGCATTTAACAAATCTCACAGCACCTGTTACTCTGTGGTTGCCTACCAGACCGGCTACTTTAAAGCGAACTATCCGGCGGAATACATGGCGTCCGTGCTTACCCATAATCAGACCAGCATTGACAAAGTGAGCTTTTTCATGGAAGAGTGTAAGAACCGCGGAATCGGTGTACTCGGACCTCATATCAATGAATCCGATCAGAATTTTGCCGTGAATGCTGAGGGGGAAATCCGATTCGGTATGGGTGCGATCAAAGGAACGGGTGAATCAGCCGTACAGGCGATCATTGAAGAACGGGATGCAAACGGTCCCTTTAAAGATATTTTCGATTTCGCCAAACGTGTCAACCTGCGAACGGTCAACAAAAAGTCCTTTGAGAGCATTGCAAAAGCAGGCGGATTTGACTGTTTCGAAACCTACCATCGCCGACAGTACGTGGAACCAGATGATGAAGGCACCTCCCTGATTGAAAAAGCCATTCGATATGCCAATAAAATGCAGGAAGAAGAAGCAAGTAATCAGTCATCGCTTTTTGGCGGAAGCACCGGCACGGACATTTCGACTCCAAAAGTTGGTCGGATCGAACCCTATGGTGAAATAGAGGAGCTGAACATTGAAAAAGAAATGGTCGGGCTCTATATCTCCGGCCATCCGTTAAATCAATTTAAGTTCGAGATGGACTTTCTGACGAACTCGAATATCAGTCAGCTTACAGATCTGGAGAAACTTAAAGGCCGGGAAATAAAGCTTGGCGGAATATTGAGCGATGTTCAGCACCGGACTTCAAAAAAGGGAAATCCGTTTGGTCAGTTTACCATTGAAGATTTTGGCGACAATTACACGTTCTATCTTTTCTCAAAAGACTATCTGAAATTCAAACCCATGCTGGAGAAAGGCTGGTTTTTATATCTGTCTGCCTCTGTTCAGAATCGCTGGAACAGTGAAGAGCTGGAATTAAAAATTCATAACGTAGAACACCTCAGTGAAATCAGGGAAAAAATGACGAAGGGGCTTGAACTCAATGTCAGGCTGGAAGATGTGAACTCTATCATCGTTGACGAGATTGAACGAATTGCCGGCATGTTTCCAGGCAAATGTCTGCTTAAACTATCATTAACAGGTGTTCATGAGGACCGGGCCATTAACCTGGATATGTTGAGTCGTAAGTTCACCATTGACCCGACGGACGAGCTGATTAAGGAATTGCGAACCATGGAAGAGGTGGATTTCAAAATCTTATCGAAGAATTAATGTCAACCACCTAACAATCCGGAACAATCTCCTCAGATGATAAACTATTCCTCCTATCTTTGTGTTCATCTAATCTCAAACAAAAGGATTAATAAAATTAAAACTCAATTATAATGTCAAAACCTGTAGAAATAACTGACGATAATTTCAATGAAATTATTAACTCTGATCAGCCGGTACTGGTTGACTTTTGGGCTGAATGGTGTGGACCATGTAAAATGATCGGACCAGTTGTCGAAGAGCTTGCTTCCGATTATGATGGCAAAGCGGTTATCGGAAAAGTCGATGTAGATGCAAACCCTGAAGTATCTGCCAAATTCGGAATCAGATCAATCCCTACCCTTCTTGTATTTAAGAACGGAGAAATTGTAGACAAGCAAATTGGAGCAGTGCCTAAAAGTGTCTTAAGTCAAAAACTTGATGCGCAGGTAGCATAATCCAATAAAAAATTAAGAAAAAGAACCCTGGTTGAAAGACCGGGGTTTTTTTGTTGCTTATTAATTTACAGAAATGAATTTTGTGCTGTTTTACCTGCTCATCTTAATTATTCCTTCTCAGGAACCAGATCTGGTACTTCCAATTGGCAGACGGGACTCGGGTCTGGTTTCAATTCAAGTGACGAATATTGGAAAATTTGGATTGGAAAGAGTTGCCAGACCAGGTATCCCAAAACACCTTCACACTGGTATAGATATCAAACCCCCACGAGACAACTACTTCACCGATGAATTCATCTATCCTATTGCACGAGGAGTAGTCATCAGTAAACGTACAGATGGGCCGTATGCCCAGCTTATTATTGAGCATGAATACAAGGGGACTCCATTTTGGACAGTGTACGAACATATCTCAGAAATTCAGGCAGACCTCTTCCAGCCCGTCACTCCGGACAAAGCAATAGCAAGATTTTTTAAGTCATATGAACTTGATAAAATAGGCTGGCAATTCAATCATTTTCATTTTGAAATATTACGGAAAAGACCAATAGAAATTAAACCAGATCCGGAACAACCTGAAAGGAGATTTAATTCCTATACCCTTATTTGCCAGTCAGAGTCAGCACTTCATGAATATTTTCACAACCCAATAGCATTTCTTCGCAAATAATCTCTCTTTATCATCTACAACAGATAATTTCAGTCCCTCTTCAATTATCTTTCTACCATAAACCTTAGCAATTATGAACCACCTTTTAAGAATTTTTCTAATCCCTTTCATCTTCGTATCCTGCAAGAGCGATAACTCACCCACCAATGTTCAACTTACTTCACAAAAAGATGACTTCAGTAGTCCAAAAAGTCTGTTTGTGGATCATGTCAGTTCGTTTACCGGTGGCGTCATTTCTATAAGCAGTGACATCAGATTAAGACTAAACAGAAGTGTCCCTGACAGCCTGGTTGGAAGTTCGCTGGAAAACATATTTAGTTTTTCACCCTCCATAAAAGGTGCTGCATCCTGGGAGGATAACAAGACCATTGTATTCCAGCCTTCAGACAATCTTTCAAACAATACACGCTATGAAGCTACAGCCAACCTTAAATCCATAATTCCTGGCATTGAAGAGAAGAAAGAGAAATTCAAATTCGTATTTCGTACCCTTCTACAGAACTATGAAGTCAGTATTAGCGGGTTAAAACTTTATGATCAAAACGACCTGTCCAAAGTGAAGATTGAGGGACAGATCCAGACAGCTGATGTGGTTCTTGCAGATGAACTGGAGAAAATCCTTTCTGCCACGCAAAACGGAAGCACACTTGAAGTTAACTGGGAAGCTACGGAAGCTAACACCTTCGTTTTTTCTATTGAAAATGTAGCCCGGACCAAAAAAGCCAATGAGGTTAATCTGAAAATTGACGGAGTTCCCATTGGAGTAGATAAAAAAGTTGACATGGACGTAGAAGTGCCCTCCATTGATGACTATAAGGTTGTCTCAAGTCAGATTATAAGAGGTAATGAAAATTATGTATCCGTTCTTTTCTCTGATCCACTTGACTCACGTCAAAACCTAAAAGGCCTGGTTTCAATGACCAATACAAGTAATCCAAGACTGGTTATTGAGTTGAATGAATTGAAAATTTACCCGACTAGTCAGGTTACATCAACCTCCACTCTGACGATAAATAAAGGCCTGAAAAACAGCGCCGGATACGGCCTTAAAAATGATTATGTCACTCAACTTCAGTTTTCACAAATCAAACCTGCCGTCCGACTTGTCAGTGAAGAGGATAAGGCTGTTTTACCCAATTCAAAAGGGCTGATACTTCCATTTGAAGCAGTTGGACTTAATGCAGTGGATGTAACTGTTGTAAAAATATTCGAAGACAATATGCAACAATACCTTCAGGTGAATAATCTGGGGGGCAGAAGTCAACTCAGAAGAGTAGGAAAACCTGTGGTGAAAAAAGTGGTGCCACTAAATACAAGCGGAGTAACAAATCTCAACTCGTGGAACCGATACACACTTGATCTGGAAGACCTGCTTACAACCGAACCTGGTTCGATTTACCAAATCAGTATTGGATTCCGAAGAAGCTATTCGCAGTACTTCTGTCCTGGAAATGACCAGATTGAATCTATAGATGACCTGACAGATGACTGGAGTCAGGAAGAAGAGGAAGCTTCCTATTGGGATGCATATGACAACTATTACAATTCCGGATACAACTGGGAAGAACGTGATAATCCCTGCAGTGATTCTTATTATGGAAGTCGCCGTAGTGTTAACAAAATGATTCTTGCTTCCGATTTCGGTCTTATTGCGAAGAGAAGAGATGGTGGAGATATGTCAGTTTTCATTACCAACCTGGTTAGTACGAATACAATAAGCGGAGTAAATGTAGAGGTCTTTGACTTTCAACAGCAACTAATTGGTTCTTCGGAAACAGACAAAAATGGGAAGGCTGTGATAAGCCTCAATCAAACACCTTATCTTATCATTGCAAAAAAGGGAGATCAGATAGGATACCTGAAGGTGAACGACGGCTCGGCCCTTTCACTCAGCAACTTTGATATAACCGGTAATAAAGTCCAAAAAGGGCTGAAGGGATTCATTTACGGTGAAAGAGGTGTATGGAGGCCGGCAGATACAGTACACCTTGGTTTTATTCTTCAGGATGTTGAAGAAACACTGCCTGAAAACCATCCGGTCATCATGGAACTTTATAATCCGGAGAATCAGCTTGTTCAACGAAAAATCAGTAGCGAGGCGACAGGAAATATGTATCGATTCGATTTCATCACCGATAGAGATGCTCCAACAGGTAACTGGAGAGCATCGGCAAAAGTTGGAGGGGCTCTTTTCCAGAAAACGGTTAAAATTGAAACCATCAAGCCAAATCGGTTAAAAATCAACCTTGTTTTTGATAAAGAAAAATTCAGCGCAAACGATCAAAGCGTCTCGGGCGATGTGAATGTCAGATGGTTGACCGGTGCAAAAGCCGGAAACTTGAAAGCTGAATATGAATTACTGCTAAAACCTGCTAAAACAACATTTAAGGGTTATCCGAATTTTAGTTTTGATGATCAGGCGAAAGAATTTAACAGCTCCAGAGAAATGGTGTTCGAAGGAAGAGTGGATGAAACCGGATACACCAAAATCAACCTGGATCTTGGAAGCAACAGAAGTGCGCCAGGGGCATTGAACGCTATGCTCTTTGGAAGAGTATATGAGGAAGGTGGGGATTTCAGCATCAGTAACACTACAATCCCCTACTATCCCTATAAGAGTTTCGTTGGACTGAAAACCCCGGAAGGAGACAAGCGAGGGATCCTTTTGACAGACAAGAATCATACAGTAAGAGTAGCAACCGTCGACGCTGATGGCAATCCGGTTAGCAGAAAAGGTGTAAAAGTTAAACTCTTCAAACTCAACTGGAAATGGTGGTGGGACAACTCATTTGAATACCTGAGCAACTATGTCGGGCGCTCCTACCGGGATCCGATTGCTTCAGGTACAGTAAACACCACAAATGGGGAAGGGACCTGGGATCTCCAAATTAATCATCCACATTGGGGTCGTTATTACCTGAAAGTTGAAGACCCAATCTCTGGTCACTCTGCAGGCCAGATTGTTTACCTTGACTGGCCTGGATGGGCAGGAAAAGGAAAACGTGGAGAACTTGACGGGGCGTCCATGCTGGACTTTGGTATCGAAAAGGAAGAATATAAGGTAGGAGAAAAAATTGCCTTATCGATCCCTTCAACTAAAGGAAACCGAATCCTGGTCAGTCTTGAAACCGGCAGTGAAGTCATTCAGACTTTCTGGGTTGATGCTGAAGATCAGAACACAACAATTTCGTTTGATGCAACTTCAGATATGTCTCCCAACATTTATGCACACCTGACAATGATCCAGCCTCACGGACAAACTGCCAATGATCTGCCTATCAGACTTTATGGTGTTCAGTCCATCAAGGTAGTTGACGCAGAAACAGAGCTTAACCCGATAATCAATTCACCTTCTGAGCTAAGACCCGGACAAAGCTATACCATTGAAGTGTCAGAGAAAAACAAGAAAGCCATGGCTTACACAGTCGCTATTGTGGATGAGGGGCTGCTTGATATTACCAATTTTAAAACTCCGCAACCCTGGAACAGCTTCTACTCAAGGGAAGCACTCGGAATAAAAACATGGGACATTTATGATGATGTGATGGGCTCATTTGCCGGCAAAATTGAGCGATTACTTGCAATAGGAGGTGATGGTGAAATTGCGCCAAAAGAAGAGAATGAAGCCAACCGATTTAAGCCTGTTGTTCAGTTTTTGGGCCCATTTTATCTGAAACCAGGAGAGTCAAAAGAGCATAAGATCAAGATGCCTCAATATATCGGAAGTGTCAAGACAATGGTCGTTGCAGCTTCTGAACATGCATTTGGAGATGCAGACATAACTACTCCTGTAAAACAACCACTTATGGTACTTGCAACGTTACCAAGGGTCACAGGACCAGGCGAATCAATGAAACTTCCAGTTAATGTCTTTTCGCTTGATGACAATATCAAAAATGTAAACATAACCGTTGAAGCTTCTGGTGCACTTACTTTGCCAAACGGTAAGTCTGCACAGCTGCAATTTTCCGGTTCGGGAGATAAAGTGCTGTATTTTGATGTTCAGGCTAAGAATGTGCTGGGTTCAGGAAAAGTGAAAGTAACCGCAAAATCCGGCAGTATTGAAGCATCTTATGATATCGAGATGAATGTAATCCCAAGAAATCCGGTGACAATTGAGGTCGCCAACCAGGTAGTTTCAAACGGAGCATCATGGGACTATTCTTATAAACCTGTTGGTATTTTTGGTGAGAATACCGGACATCTCGAAATCAGCTCACTTCCTCCACTGAATATTGAAAGTCGGCTTGGTTACCTGATTCGGTATCCTCACGGTTGCATTGAACAGACTACTTCTTCAGTCTTTTCCCAGTTGTTCCTTGATAAACTGGTTACATTAAATGAAGTCAGGAAGCAACAAATCCAACGCAACATTGATGCAGCTATAAAAAGGCTTAAATCCTTTCAGCTTAGCAATGGGGGGTTTTCCTACTGGTCCGGTAATCAATACGCGAACAACTGGGGGAGCAACTATGCTGGTCATTTTCTTGTAGAAGCCAAAAAAGCCGGCTATGCGGTCCCTGAATCCATGTTGTCCGCCTGGATTGATTTCCAGACTGCAAAAGCAGAGTCCTGGAGTTCATTGAGTTCAGATGACAATAATGACCTAATTCAGGCTTACCGATTATACACGCTGGCTGCTTCAGGCTCTGAAGCTCTGGGGGCAATGAACCGAATGAAGGAATCTGACAAGCTTACACGAAAAGCGAAGTGGCGACTCGCACTTGCCTACGCAGCAGCCGGATATGATGATCAGGCCAAAACACTAATAGATGGACTCTCGACTGAAGTAGATGACTCGAATAAAAATTATCGCTATACGTTCGGGTCTGCTATCAGGGATCGGGCAATGATTTTGGAAACCCTCCTTTCAATTGACCAAAAAGAAACTGCATTTGAACTACTCATGGATATTGCCGGTGAAATGGGAAATAAGGACAAATGGATGAGTACCCAGACAACTGCATACTGCTTCATTGCAATCGCCAAGTATGTTTCTGATTTTGGCATTGATGAAGCCACTAAAGTAAGCGTCACCGTTGCAGGAGATACCAGGGAAATAGAGGGAAATGATTTTATGTACCAGATTTCCCTCGACAATCCTGATGAATCTTCCTCCGTCAGCATATCCAATAATGGAGGGGCGCCGGTTTTCACTCGAATGATCAGTTCAGGCATTCCTATTGAAGGAAATGAATCAAGCGTCACAAGGAATATCGATTTCAAAATTGATTACCAGGACATGAATGGTACGCCACTTAATGTTTCCAATCTGAAGCAGGGTACTAATTTCAAAGCAGAAGTCACAGTAACTAATCCTGGCTTAAAGGGAGAATATTCTGAATTGGCACTTACCCAAATTTTTCCTTCAGGATGGGAAATAATTAACACTCGCCTGGATGGTTCTCAAAGTAGTAACTCTGAGGCTGAATATATGGATATACGAGATGATCGGGTCATGCACTATTTCGATTTGAAGCCTAATAAAAAAGTAGTTTTCACAGTACTGCTAAATGCATCTTATCAGGGAAGGTACTACCTGCCGTCTGTTAGTGTTGAAGCGATGTACGATAATTCAATATTTGCCAACAAACCAGGCAGGTGGGTGTACGTACTTCCGGAAAACTGAAAGCCAAAATGCTTATTAATGTCCTGAAAAAGAATAAATGGAGAGTGGGTGTTCCGGCACTCATTCTTTGTTTAATTATTCTGTTTGTTCCTCTTCCGGATCCACTTTTTGGAGCTCCGTATTCCACCATTTTGCAATCAAAAAACGGGACACTGCTTAGTGCTTCGATTGCAGAGGATGAGCAGTGGAGATTCCCGCCTTCAGATTCCGTTACTGAAAAATTTCAGATAGCAATACGTCTGTTTGAAGATGAATATTTTGATTATCACCCTGGAGTTAATCCCATTTCCATTGTCCGGGCAATTTACCAGAATATTAAAGCAGGTGAAGTTGTAAGTGGCGGGAGTACACTCTCCATGCAAACCATAAGAATGGCCTATGGAAATAAGTCAAGAACCTACTGGCAAAAGTTTGTAGAAATCCTTGCCACATTAAAACTTGAATTGCTAAGAAGCAAATCTTCAATTCTAAAGTTGTATGTAGATCACGCTCCATTCGGTGGAAATATTGTGGGAATCAATGCAGCTTCATGGAGATATTATGGCAGATCACCTCATCAGTTATCCTGGGCAGAAACGGCCACACTGGCTATTTTACCGAACAACCCTGCATCCATTTTTCCAGGGAAAAATGATGAACAACTTCTCAGAAAGAGAAATGCACTGCTAGAAAAAATTCATTCCAGGGGATTCATGGATGAGGATCAACTTTTCCTTTCAAAAAAAGAACCTCTCCCTGGCAAAATAAGACCACTGCCCAATTATGCCTGGCATCTGTTAAATCGTGGAAAAAAAGAGGGACTTGCAGAAACCATTATCAGATCTACACTCGAAGAAACACTTCAGTTTAGGGCTGGCAGGATTGTGGAAAATTACAGTCGTCAATTAGCGGAAAATCAAATTAATAACGCCGCTGCAGTAATCATTGACATACAATCCGGAAATACGGTTGCCTACATCGGCAACACCGATAACCGGGGAGAGCACGGACAACATGTTGACATTATTACCGCCAAAAGAAGTCCTGGGAGCCTTTTAAAACCTTTTCTCTATGCCATGGCACTGGATGACGGTCTCATCACACCCCAACAATTATTGCCAGATATTCCAATTTTTTATAAAGGATTTGCTCCTAAGAATTTTGATAAAGAATACAGAGGAGCCATTCCTGCAGATGAAGCGCTGACCAGCAGTCTGAATGTTCCCTTCGTTCACCTCCTTATAGAATACGGTTACGAGAAATTTCATCAGAAGCTGGTCAATATTGGTTTCAACTCATTTGATAAACCAGCCGGACATTATGGGCTTTCCATGATTCTTGGCGGAGCTGAAACAAGCCTCTGGGAGCTTACAGGAGCATATGCCGGAATGGCACGAGCATCAGATAATTTTATGAACCGTCCCATTAATAAGGGATATTCAGAAAGTGACTATAGACCGAATACCTATTTATCAAACGCAACCATTCCTATCGCACCGCTTGAATCAGATGGATCTATCCGTATTCCTTCAATAGACTTCACTCTGAATGTTTTGAAAGTGGTAAAGCGACCGGAGGAAGAGTCAGGTTGGGAATTTTTCGAATCTGCTCGTCCAGTTTCATGGAAGACCGGCACCAGTTATGGCTTCAGAGATGCCTGGGCAATCGGGCTCAATGGAAAATATGTTGTAGGTGTATGGACAGGAAATGCAGATGGCGAAGGAAGGCCAGGGCTAACCGGAATCAAAACCGCAGCTCCACTTCTCTTCCAATTATTTGACCTCATTGGAGGAGATACAGAAAATAATGAACCATTTGGGGTGACCCGATCCATGTGCCATGAGAGTGGAATGCCCGCATCAAAATATTGCCAGACAACTTCAGAATTGCAAATTCCAAACTACATGGCCTCAGAAAAAAATTGCATTTACCATCAACTTATCTATTTGAATAAAGATCTGAGCCATCGGGTAAACAGCAGTTGCTATCCCATCCATCATATGAAAAAAGAATCATGGTTTGTGCTCCCTCCGATTCAATCGTGGTATTACAAAAAGTACCATCCAGGATACAAGCCGATCCCGTCCTTCGCTCCCGGATGCGAAGAAACAGAAGCAAAAAGAGTATTGGAGCTTATCTATCCACGACAATTTACCCGCGTGCATATTCCACTTGAACAGGATGGGAAAAAAGGAAGTGTAATCTTTGAGGCAGCACATGAGAATCGGGGTGGGTTAATCTACTGGCATCTGGATGATCAATATCTGGGAGCTACAAGGGAGCAGCATCAAATGCAAATAAATGCCGAGACAGGTCCTCACCTGATTACCCTTATCGATGAACTGGGAAATGAGGTTCAGCAAAAATTCGAAGTAATTAATTGAGTAGTGATAGCAAAACACTTACTCATACTATCTTTCCGAACGCAGGAAAAATCCAATAAAATACTTTATCTATTGGCCCTTATACCAAAACGGAATTCTCGCCATTGATCGATAACCAATACTGTCAGGATTGTTACCCTGTACAATCTTCTTTCTTAATTTCAACATGTTCTCTCCTTCCATAAAAGCATCTGTAGGAATGGTGGTAAGCAATCCTCGCTGATCTTTGGCAGGATGTACATAGAAGTAGTAACTCAAATCCTGATAGACTGAATCATTAACCGACACCTCATAGATCGCACTTTGACATTCCAATAACTCTTCAAAATCCTCATCTGAATAATCTCTGGTTGTAATAACAAAGCCTCCTCCAGCTGTGCTGGCCTCAAAGTGCCAGTTAAGCCCGTCATCCTGCAATGGCTCAAAATCCGGACAATGCCCTTTCATGATGGTATTGTCCTTCGCATCATACCTAAGGAACAGCTGAAAATATGGCTTATCTATAAATTGAGAGACGATGCTCGCCTTATCGATGTACTCTTGTTCCGGCCGAACGTCATCATAGAAATTGGCCACAATTCCGAAATCATTCTCCGTTTTAGGAAAATATTGATGCTGGTCAAAGTCAAACAGGATTGTGCTAAGAAGAATTGCTCCAACAATTCCATAAAGAATACGAATACGTTTTTTTGAGAACTTACTGATCATGTAGTAATAAATACTTCTGCTCAGTATTGATAATGTGATCACATTGTAAAACCGATAAAAAGGGTAGTAGATCTTTCGGAACCACCTGAGCTTCTTGAAAAAACCCAACGTGAAGTAATCCGTCATGTAGATCAGACCCGAGAAAAAGAGCGTCAAAAAGATAACAGCCGCAACAATTTGAATGACATCATTAAAGCTTTCCGGTGTGACTTCTACAATTGAATTAAAGAAAATGGCAACAACTCCGAAAGTTGTGAGGTACAAACCAAAGGCGATGAGCATTGAAATAACCAGAAAAGCAAAGGCGAAAATGACACTACAAATCTCATCAAGTCGAAAAACCATTTGATCAAGACTGATCACCTTACTTTTCAACTTTTCCGTGAAAAATTCATTGTAATTCAATCGGCTAAAATCTATGCTTGACTGAACAGATCGTAACCCAATGGCACCAATCCAAAACCCGCGCAGCATCAGGTGTCCGATCAGACAATAAGTAAGTGCCTGTAATGATTTTTGCAACAACCCAAGAAATACATATCCAAAAGTTAATAATCCATTAGACATGTTATATCGGTACTGGATATCAGTCATGAACTCTTCAAATGCCTGACCTCCCATGATCAAAAGAAATATCGTAAAGGCAGAAACCAACAATTCCAGCTGCCAGCTTTCCCTTTCCAGCTTGTTTAGCCAGTCTTCGATTTGATTTTGTGGGACTTTACTCATATGTTTGAGAAATTTCAATTCTAAAGATAACATGGTTTATCACTTTTAAATGAAACTCTTCTCACACTCCTCTCCTATTTTTCCGGTAGATGACCCCTTGAAAACAGCAGAATACTATCGGGATGTACTGGGTTTTGACATCAACTTCAAATGGGAAGATCCTCCCACATACATCGTCATCAACCGGGATGATGCCGTGGGAATTCATCTGGTGAAAAACGAAGGAGATTTTACCCCCCCTGTCAATCATGCTTCGCTTTTCATTTTTGTCCACGATGTGGATGCCGTCTATCAGGAGTATCAGCAATCAGGTGCCGAGATCACCCGTACCATTGATAATCGAGACTATGGAATGCGGGATTTTGATGTAAGAGATCCCAATGGGTTTATCTTAGTATTTGGAAAACATCTATCGTAAATAATGCCACACTTTGTCATCGACTGTTCGAAAAATGTCACCAGTCTTCAGTCACCGGAATTTGTCATGAAATCCGTTTTTGAAGCAGCTGAATCTACCGGGCTTTTTAAAAAAGAGGATATTAAAGTCAGGATCAATCCTTTCGAACATTACATCGTCGGTGGTCGAAAGGACGACTTCATTCACGTGTTTGCCAATATCATGGAAGGGAGAAATACCGAACAGAAGCGTGATCTGTCAAAGAAGGTTGTACAAACACTTAAATCGCTGTTTCCGGATGTTCCGATCTTATCGATCAATATCAGAGACTTTGAGAAAGCTACCTATTGCAACAAACAGATAGTATAGCTCCGTTGTTTGATGGGAAGTTCTATACTGACAATAGCATTTCAATGTCATTGCAGCGCAGCACGGCCGTGACAATCTCATAGACTAGAAGAGTGTTTGAGATTATTTGTGAAATCCTCTCCCCCTTTCATTTCGAGTGTGACGAGAAATCTATCCTTTTTGGATTAAAGAGATTTCTCCCCCGATCGGATCGGGATCGAAATTGAATAAGTCAGGTAATTCGAGGACAGTTTTTGTTAAAATCAACAGGAGAAAGGCTGGTTTCTCCTTCCTCCGTCATTATCGAAATGATGGTTCTATTATACGTTTTCTCAGGACATCCCATTCGACTGTCTACTCCAGAATTTTGCGAATCGCTCGGCCCTCTTCCAGGTACTTATTAATTCCCGCTTCGTCAGAATTAACCAGCAAATCCTTAAACTCAGATAAGCGACCCTGATAATGGGTGAGGCTCTCTAAAACAGCTTCTTTATTTTTCAGAAAAATCGGCGTCCACATCTCCGGGGAGCTTTTCGCCAGTCGTACGGTGGAAGCAAATCCGGAACCTGCGAGATCCAGTATTTTACTTTCATCCTCTTCCTTGTCCAGCACCGTCTTACTCAATCCAAAGGAGATAATGTGGCTCAGGTGAGAGACGTAGGCCAGATGAATGTCGTGCTCTTCTGCAGAAAGGTACGTGGTTGACATTCCCAACGCTTTGCATTGCTTCCGAAACGTATCAACAAATACCTGATCCGCTTTTTCCTGCTCACACACAATCATCACTTTATCTTCAAAAAGGGAGTCAAACGCCGCTGCAGGACCACTGTACTCAGTACCTGAAATAGGATGAGCTGCGATGAATTGATTTCGTTTCGGGTGCCCCCCTACTGAATTACATATCGCTTTTTTGGTTGATCCAAAATCCACCATGCACTGATTTTCATTCAACAAATGGAGCAGATCCGGTAACAGTTCTTCAATCGTATGAACAGGGATCGCTAAAAAGATTGTATCCCCACTTTTGACCGCATGGGACAGAGAATCACATGGAACATCAACAATACCGAGTCCAGCAGCCTGCTTTAAATGGTCCAGATTTTCGTCCCAGCCATAAATGGTCAGACCTTCCATCCGTTTTTTAAGGGATAAGGCGTATGAGCCACCGATAAGCCCCAGCCCAACGATTGTTATTTTCATATCGGCAAATTATGCAGTCTGATTAGAAGTAGAAAAACCTCGCTCTTTTTTTGAGTGAGGTTTTATTCAATTATTGGTCTTTTCGAAAAATTTATCTATTTACTGAGCGCGCAACAACATCCCAATAAACTCCATTTTCGTCAGGAATTCCGTAGACAACAATCCCCTCAGCATTGCTCAGCTTAAGACGAAATTTTCCTTCGCTATCTGTGGTTGTTTTTAACTTTTGTTTCGCCATAATTACATCAACACCTTTTAATGGGTTTCCGTCCTTATCGTTAACCTCCCCAACCAGGTACGTTGTTCCATCCTCAACTAAAAGTTTACCTGAAGGAAACAATTTACTTTCTGTCTTTGAAGGATTAGTCTCCGTTCCAATTTCAAGTTGCACATCAAGCGTTCCCTTGCCAGGAATACTCGAAACAAAGGTTTTGAAGCCTGGGAAAGAAAATTCGAGCTTTTTGCTTTTTGCTGAAACTTCTAATTCATACTGTCCAAATAGATCGGTTACTGTACGGGCTGTGCCATCTACTCTAATCTCAACTCCAGGAAGCGGTTTACCACCTTCTGATGTCACGTTTCCAGTCAATTTCTTGTTACGGGTAAATTCAATTCCTGAGTCTTCACCAACGGAATTAAATGCAAATAGCATGGCGGCAATGAATGGAATAATCATTGCAAACCCGATCATTTTAATTTTCGGAGATTTTGCTTTGTTCATCATATTTATTCTTGTTTTAATTGATACTGAATTAAGGGAGCTTAGCATTGATAAAGCGGATGTTTTGAATAGTGATTTTATTAAAATTTTTTCGTAGTTCTTCTGTTGTTTCTGACGAGTAACAGTCCGATCACAAACGAACTCATGAACTTTTTTCAACTCGTAACTAAAGAGGTAAATCACAGGATTAAACCAATAGAATGCTTTATATAAACCAACCACTAAAAGGTCGAAGAAATGGTGGGAACTTATGTGCTTTCTTTCGTGAATAAGTATATGATCCATCTCCTCTCTATCAAATTCGATCGACGGATTAAGGAAAATATATTTATAGAAAGAGGATATAGGAAAATCATGGTTAGAGATCACCAAACAGTCGCCCTCTTCATTTCTTTTGACTCCATTCTTCAAAGTCCTTCTGACTTTCAGCAATCCAAGCGTCATTCTCAGAAACATAAAAGCGACACCAGACCCATATAATAGAATTATAATATCAACAGGATTTACAGCCTTTTCCTGCATTTCATTAAAACTTAAGTCTGGCAAATACTTAAACTTTTCAACAGTTTCGAGAACGGCTATATCGGATTGCACTTTCAGATCAAGATCAATTGCTGGAATTACAAGTGATAGAATCAGAACAGATAAAAGATAGCCGCGCTGAAGATCAAAGAATGTATTTTTCCTTAACAAGAAATAATACAGTGAATAAAACAGAACGAGGCACAATGAAGATTGTAAGAGAAAATTCATGATTCATCAGATTTAAGTTTCTTCTTAAATTCCTCAAAAGTTTTAAGGTCCAGATCGTTGTTCTCCATGAAATACGAAAGCATATTTTCAGTTGATCCATCAAAATACCTGGATAGAAAACCACGCATAATAAAATTGAGATAATTGCTCCTTTTTACTCGTGGTGAATATTCGAAAGAACTGCCATACTTTCTTCTATCGACAAATCCTTTCTTCTCAAGAATCTTCAAAAAAGTACCAACCGTATTGTATGCAGGTTTTGGACCCGGAAGTTTATCGACGAGTTCCTTAATAAAGATTTTTTTCTCCTTCCAGACTACCCTCATAATCTGTTCCTCTGCTTTGGTCAATTCATCCATAATATGCGCTATTCCGAATTTTTTAGTAAAAAAACTAAATACTTAGGATATATCCTAATTTTTTAGGATTCAGAATCCTGATATCTCTGTATATATTTGATTTCATGATTATTAACCTCATCTCAGGACCCAGGAATATTTCTACCGCACTGATGTATTCCTTCGCACAACGTAAGGACACCAAAGTAATGGACGAGCCATTCTATGCGCATTATCTGCTGGAGACCGGACTCGATCACCCCGGGAGAGCGGATACCATCGCGAGTATGGAATCAGACCCTGAAAAGATTCTTGAAGGAATCCGGGCACTGGAAAAAGAACACGCCATCGTTTTTGTGAAAAACATGGCCCATCATCACGAAGGACTGGATTGGAGCTACTTATCAGAAATGAAAAATGTCTTCCTGATCCGGGACCCCAAACAACTCATTGCTTCATTTGCTCAGGTGATCACCCACCCCACCTTGCAGGACATTGGACTGAAACATGAAGCAGACTTACTGGATTTCATTACCAAAAATGGTCAGCAGGCTATCGTGATCGATTCCAATAACATCCTTCCTGATCCTGAAAAAGGCTTGCAGGAATTATGCAGCCACCTGGATATTCCGTTTGACCCTTCCATGCTTTCCTGGGAGTCTGGTTCCATTCCTGAGGACGGGACCTGGGCCAAATACTGGTATAAAAACGTGCATAACTCCACCGGATTCTCCAAACAAAAAACAAGCGAACGGGAATTACCCGAACAGTGTCAGGAACTTTATGATGAAGCATTGCCCTTCTATCAAAAGCTTTCTATGCACATTCAGTAACTCCTGTTACTTTTAATCTTCAAATCGATTCAATCATTAAATCTTCAAATTAGCCGTGCTTCAGCAATACAATCCCAAAAATGAAAACATCCAGATCTGGGTAGGTGATCAATTGTACCCACGAAGTGAAGCCAAAGTATCGGTCTTTGACAGCTCTGTTCAGGGCGGAGATACTGTCTGGGAAGGCATCAGACTTTATAAAGAAGGTTTGATGCACCTGGACCGCCACATCGATCGCATGTTTGAGTCGGCAAAAGCGCTGGCATTTGACCATGTCCCAACGCGTGACTTCATTAAAAATGCGATTAAGCAAACGCTGGATGCCAATGGAATGGACAAAGACACTCTCATTCGTCTAACCCTGAGTCGGGGAGAAAAAATAACCTCCGGAATGGATCCGCGCCTTAATCAGAAAGGCAGTTGTCTGATCGTACTGGCTGAATGGAAACCGCTGGTTTATGACAATACTTCCGGCATCCGGGTCATCACCTCCACCCAACGCAGGAACGGGCCTCAGTTTCTGGATTCGAAAATTCACCACAGCAACCTGCTGAATAACATTCTGGCAAAAGTTCAGGCTAATATGGCTGGTGTCGATGCAGGAGTCATGCTGGACGAACGTGGGTTTGTCGCTGAATTGAATGATACCAATCTGTTCATGGTCAAAAACGGAAAACTGTTCACCCCATTTCCCAACGCCTGTCTCCATGGAATAACCAGAGGCTTTGTCCTTGAGCTAGCCAGGACCAACAACATACCCAACGAAGAAAGAGACCTGAGTCTGGTTGAATTTTACAATGCAGACGAAGTATTTGCTACCGGAACCATGGGTGAACTCACTCCGGTCGTGGAAATGGACGGAAGGAAAATTGAGAACAAAGCAGGTTCTGATCTTCGTTCCCAATTGAGCGATTGGATGCGTGAGGCAAGAGCTACACATTGCGAGAAACTATAGTCGCACCTCAACCAATCGTGTAAGTAAATGACGGACTCGAAAGGGTCCTTTTCTTTTTTTATCTCAGTATTTTGAAATGAACTTTGGGGGAAACCACTACAATAGCACCCTTAACAATAACCAGCATCTGTAACTCACAATAATCCCTCCATGAAATTAGCAAGAACACTCCACCTTCTGATACTCCTGACACTATTGGGCTCCTGCAACGTTTTCAAAATCGCGGATAATCACACGAAGGGAAAACTGAAGCGTGGTGGATTGGAACACACCCTTCTTGAAACCGACAACTATACCTTCTCCTACTGGGATACCAAAGAAATAGACAAGCCCGTTTACATGTTATTTCACGGGTTTGGATCCCCCGCCAACTTTCAATGGTACCAGCAGGCGAAAGCGCTTTCAAAAACACACCGCCTGATTCTTCCCAACCTCCTTTACTTTGGCTCTAAACCAAAAGGGACCGAGAAATACAGTATCCAGGAACAGGTCAATGCCATGTCTGAGTTGCTGAACGCACTGGAAATTGACTCGATGGTATTGGGGGGCATTTCCTACGGCGGACTGGTGGCTGCCGAGCTGGCCATGCTGGAAAAAGAAAAGATCAGGAAACTGACCATTTTTTCCAGTCCGGTAAAATTCTTCAATGACGGTGATTTAGCAGCTGTAGAATCCAATGCCGGAGTGGATGACATTTCCGAATTGCTGGTTCCCGCTGATGTGGATATGATGCGACAGATGTTTGATGTCGTTTTATACAAGGACCGCAACATTCCAAAATTTATACTGCGAGATATGCAGGAAAACCTGTTCGGGGATGAAACGCAAAGCAAACGTTTGAAAGCATTGCTCAATGAAATACAATCTGGGAAGGAGTACTTCATCAACCGCGACTATCAGTTTGACTTTCCGGTATTGCTGATCTGGGGAGCGGACGATGAACTGATCCCGGCCCGAATAGGAACCGAACTGAAGGCCTACATTCCCACTTCCACCCTGCACCTCATCCCCAAAGCCGGGCACGGCCCCAATGTGGAACAAAAGAAGGTATTTAATGAGATTTTGTTGGAGTTTTTGAGGGAGTGAAAGCCGGAAAGGCAATTCCCTGGAGTTAAAACTACGTTGTGCGCATTCCATTCGGCAAATCGGTATATTTGAAAGTTAGGTAACACTCAGAACCTGCGAACTCGAACTTTAACCTCTTATAAAGTCTCATTCTGCACACTTAACCTGAACTCTACCATTGATCAAATCAACCATGACAAAAAAAGCAACCATTCTGACATCTGAGAAATTTCAAACAACCAAATGGTCGGGCGGTTTAACTACTGAACTTTTCATTTTTCCATCAACAGCTGTTTATAAAAAACGGAATTTTGATTTCAGACTCAGTACCGCCACCGTAGAAGCAGCAACATCCATCTTTACCCCACTTGATGGAGTTTCCAGAACACTCATGGTATTGGACGGGATAATGAAACTTGTTCATGAAGGTCATCATACAACGGAACTCTTTAAATACCAGGCAGACAGGTTTGATGGTGGTTGGAAAACCTCCTCCTTTGGCACGTGTACCGATTTCAACCTGATGACTAAAGGAGCGACAAAAGGAGATCTGGCCGGCTTTAGCTTCAAAAAAGACCAACATAGCGATTACCCGCTCGAAGATGCCTGGGACTGGTTCTTCATCTATACACATACAGGAAGCGTTGGCATTCGACTTATGGAAGAAAGCTATCAACTGAACAAAGGAGATTTACTGGCCATTGAGCATCCGGGAAACTCCACCGCACGGATCAACGGGTTGGCGACCGGTGAACTGGTTTTGTGTCATATCAGTATGGGTTAAACCTGCTACAGAATATGGATCCTGCGTCAACTAAATGCGCCGGCAGGTCAGGATGACGGGGAATTGAGAATTAAAAATTTCATGCCCCTCAGAGTCACCTTAAGGGAAGGCGGTGAGAGGGCGGACTCTGAGGAACCAATCCCGGACACGGTCCTAATGTGGAGCCAAAGAAGGTGTTCAATGAGATTTTACCCCCACTGGTCTTAGCGTCTCGCTGAGACCAACGATAGATTCGAAATACCGCAGTACCAGGGATTACGAAGGAGAAAAGGGATCGATGAATCAATATTTCTGGATTGAAAGTCTTAGCGAGACGCTAAGACTAGAAAGAGAACTTTGCTTCTCTATTACTTATCAAACGAACCTGCTGGCGCAAGTCTTCCAGCGCTGGCATCTGAGGTGGTGCGACTTGTGCCTTTACAGGCCCCTAGCTCGTCCAAAAAAAGTTTATAGGTTTTAACGATTAATCCTGTTATTGATTTACAGTTTGAATCAAGTTATCCACCTCTGGTGTAGGTTTCAGCTACACCTTGCTTTATTAAGTCAATATCAAATTGTACTTACAACACGACATGTGTAATGAATACCCCATCACTTACGTATATTTTTAGCTCATATCGTATCAATCTTATCGTACTAATATCGTATATTTACGAATCATATCGTATCATTTCCAAATGAGAGTATACAATTTTGAATTAGATTTTGACTGGGAGTTGGTCAACAACTTAAGCAAACTTGATCGGTTTGATGCTTCATGGAATTCAATAGAAAAAAAGGAAGGACAAAGTCTCAAACAACTCAAGTCCATAGCAACAGTCAGAAGTGTTGGTGCTTCCACACGGATAGAAGGATCGAAGATGAGTGATGAAGAAGTCGATATTTTACTACGCAATCTTTCAATAGAAAAATTAACCGAAAGGGATGAGCAAGAAGTAGCTGGATATTTTGAAGCACTTGACATTATTTCAGAATCATATAACGACATAAGAGTAACTGAAAATGAAATAAAGAACCTTCACAATATACTATTAAAATACAGTGAAAAAGATCAATGGCATAAAGGCGATTACAAGCAGCACAGCAATAATGTTGAAGCAACTTTACCTGATGGCACTAAACAACTGATTTTTGAGACAACTCCTCCCGGTTTTGAAACAGATGATGCAATGAAATCCCTAGTTGAATGGTATAACGAAGATGTTCAGACTCACCAACTCGTCAAAAGTGCACTTTTCTCTTACGAATTTGTTTCCATTCATCCTTTTCAGGATGGTAACGGAAGACTGAGTAGATTATTAGCAAGTCTACTTCTACTAAAAGGTGAGTATAAGTGGATTCAGTATGTCAGCTTTGAACATGAAATTGAAAGTCGAAAACCCAAATATTACCGAGAGTTAAGAAGCTGTCAGGCACAAAGGCCAAATGAGAATGTCACAGCCTGGATTAAGTTCTTTTTCGATGTATTAATGAAAATTCAAGAACAGTTATTGGCTAAACTGAAACAAACTGGAACAGCTTCAAAATTGTCGCCACGAGAGAAATCGATATTGACATTTATCTCAGACCATGCGGGATGCAAATCAGGTGATATTGCGAAAAAACTTGGCATACCAAATCCTACTGTTAAACGAATCCTTAGTGGTCTGTTAAGCCTGAATTTAATCGAACGACACGGAACAGGCCCAGGGACAAATTATTCTATACTGTAAAACGATATAGCACAGGCCTATAATGGAGCTACTTGAAAGTGCAGTACGAATCCGTTAGATTGTAGCTACAAAAAAAATAGTCCGGAGGCACATGCCATCCGGGTTGTTTCAAGCTGGCAATACTGCATATCAAGCGCTTTATAAATAGTATGGAAAACCTATTTACGTTCTTTAATAATACATTCCCTCTTTCGGAAAAGACATTGAGCATGATGAGTGAATTATTTGTTTTTGATGAACTAAAAAAAGGAGAATATTTCATAAAAAAAGGACAGTATGCCAAAGAAATTGCTTTTTTAGAAACAGGTATTGTAAGAGCTTATTACATTGATAACACCGGCAAAGAATACAACAAGCAATTTTTTACAGCTCCTTCCATCATAGGTTCCTATGCATCACTCATCAGCAAGCAAAAAAACGAAGTTGCCCAGCAGGCACTAACCGACTGTAAGATTTGGAAAGCACCTTTTGATAAAATTGAAAAATTCTCTGAAGGGAATTATGAGATTGAACGGCTAAGAAGAATTATTGCGGAAAACTATTTCTTGAATTTCGAAAAGAAAGAACTTGAAATGGCCATGTTAGATGCGGACAAACGCTATTTAATATTTCGTGACGAATATCCCAGGATTGAACTGGAAATCCCACAGTATCATGTTGCTTCCTATCTTGGCATCAGTCCCACCCAATTAAGCAGAATAAGAAAAAAAATGGCGGAGTAGCATTTCTTTACATATGTAAATGCTCAGCTGTTTTTCACAGGCTTCATTTGCGATATAATTATTACCTAAAAATTATATTGTAATGAAAAGCAAAGAGCTTACTTTTTTCAAAGTCTTTTTTCTAATTGCATCTGTATGGAATCTAATCGGTGCGTTTTTCGGCTATTTTAACACCGCCTATACTTTTAGCGGATTATTCGACAGAGAATTAACCGACCCGCTATTCTATGCCATCTATCAGGGTGCCTGGGGAACAACACTGGTATATTTTATCGGTTACGCAATGGTTGCCTACAACCCTGTTAAACACTACGGCATTGTGGTTGTTGGTGGAATTGGCAAAGTTGGTTTTGCCATTTCCTTATTGAAGTTTTACCTGTCGGGACTTGCTAATTCTGTTGTATTCATTGTTATCATCGGCGACTTTGTTTTTTCACTTCTCTTCCTGTATTATTTTTTTCGATTGTACGAAGCAAACAAAAAGATCATTGGATAGATGAATCTTATTGCAAACAAGAAGTTAATCGTACTTCTCATCACGTTTTTTTCAATGTCCCATCCCGGCTATTCTCAAAATTCATGGGAAATCGACAAAAACAAACAAGGAATCAAAGTTTACACACGAGTTGAAAAAGATTCAGATTTCAAATCTTTTAAAGCGGTTATGACCGTTGCTGCTTCAACAGATGAAATCCTTAACATACTTAAGAATGCAGATGGTTATGCAAAATGGTACGGCTATACGAAAACATCAAAACTCATCAAACAAGGGAAAGATGTTCAATACAATTATGTTGAAACAGTATTTCCCTGGCCTTATGGTAACAGAGACATGGTTTATAAAATGTCAATCAACGCACGTATTCCTGAAGCAATTAAAATATCTCTGAAAGGAGTCCCTGATTATATTCCGGAAAAGAAAGGAATCGTGCGGATGAAAAAAGCAGAAGGATACATTCTATTACACCCCTTAGATGGTAAAACTGAAGTAACCTATGTATTTCACTCTGAACCTGGCGGAAATCTTCCTAAATGGTTAGCCAACAATTCAATAGCTGAACTGCCTTTCAAAACGTTATCCGGTTTAAGAGAAATCCTTAAATAAGAACGTAAGTGTACGGAAAAATATCCCTCCTTGTCTGAACTGGTGGCTCCTGCGCGAGTAGCAATCCTTTCCGCACCACCCTGACGGCTTCCTGCGTAAGTTTTTTTAGTTCCTACCAAATTTTATTCTGCCCCCGGTGAAGTTCATGCTTCCCCGGTATGTTTTATTCTGTCCCCGGTGAACCTGCACGCTTCCCCGGTGATTATTGATCGTCCCCGGTCGCTTTCCTTCTCTCCCCGGGAGAGTGTGAGGCTTCCCTGGGCCGGGGAGCAAGTACAATTGACATAAATGCCCGATTCTGGTTCCCAAGATCTTTCTTCCGATAGCAATCGGGATCGAAATAAGACGACAAAAAAATGTGGCCGTTCTCCCGCCCAGCAATTGCCCTGACCAGCAGTTCGTCACCAAATTCACGACTAATCAATTTTCTTTAATTAAATCTCTTACGAATCGTTTGTTTTATACCCAGTGTAAATCAATTCATAAAAGAAACCGATGTTAAGAATCTTCCTTTACCTGATCGCAACCATTACTGCAGGCATTTCATGTGCTCAATCCGGGCTTCATCCACAATGGGCCAGTGAAGAGGAAATTACTTATTATGATCGTTCAGGAAACGTGTGGTCCTATAACATTCAGACTGATAAAAGAAGCCGGGTACTAAAGGGTAGTCAGCCGGCACCTAATCCGATCCGGTCAAACCTTTTTGCTGTACGTTCCAATGTAAATGGTAAGTCATCCCTTGTCATAAGAAACGTAAAATCAGACGAAGAAATCGTAATCGACGGTCCGAAACTCAGTAATATGAGAGCCTTTCATCCCATTTGGTCCAGAGATGGCAGAATGCTTGCCTTCAATGCAGAAAACGCTGAATTGAAGATGTCCAGTCTTTTCATTTATGACCTTGAAAGAAAAAACCTCGATTCTTATCTGAAAGATAGGTATGTAGGTGCCCCTTCCTTTTTCTCAAATGGAGATGTGTTGATTTCACTCCTTCAGGATGATGGTTCCACTTTGGTTCGCTACGACTACAAATCCAACCAGATCACCGAACTGGTAAAAAGCACCAGCAGGATATTTTTTGCAGATGCATCTCCATCTGGTGATGATCTGGTCATTTGTTCAGGAGAGTCCGGAAACTTAGATCTCTGGATCATCAACGTTGAGACGGGCAATAGGAAACAACTAACAAAAACACCAAATGATGAGTATGCTCCAAGGTGGTCCCCCTCAGGGAAGCAAATTCTATACTTTGCCAATATAAATGACGCCTACCAGGTTTGGGTGATAGATAGAGACGGCAGCAATGTAACTAACCTTAACAACTAGATCATGATTAGAATTTGTCTGATAACCATCGCTTTATTCATTTCTTCAGGCCTGATTTCCCAGGATAGAGATATCTATTATTCAGGAGGCTATGGATATTCTGATCTATTTCGCACAAACGCGGAAGGAACCATAGTCCGTCTTACCAATAGAGAATCACGCGGTGAGTATCAGCCTCAGGTATCGCCCGATGGCAAATACATCGTTTTTAACACATACAGATATGGCGGTTGGAAATTAGCTATCGCAGAACTTCAAAACGGAGACATCAAACCAGAAAGTATTAGAAAATTAGTCACCGACTCAAAAGGATATGAATATGATGCCGACTGGTCTGCTGATGGTAAGTCCATCGTTTATGTAGGGTTTACGAGCGGACGTTCGGGGGGCCGTCAGGTATTCATTACAGACCTGTCTGGTAAAAACGTACGACAACTTACCGATGATGATCGGAATCATTATTCACCAAATTTTTCCCCCGATGATCAATCCATCTACTTTCAGGCAACCATAGATGGGGCACAATCTATCCAGCGCCTTCTGATAAGAACCGGCGAAATAGAGACCATATTGCATAGTGATGATGCGCACCACGTTGCACCATCACTTTCACCGAATGGAAGATTACTGGCGTTTCATAAGATTCACACAGATGAATCCGTCACCACGCATGTTTTGAACCTGGCTGACAATACAGCGCAAACCTTGTATGGAGTCGGTGAAGAGGAAAAGAACTACCTGAACAGACAGTCAGAAACTCCGGTTTTTTCCTATGGAATTGGCTGGTCAGCAAACAGCCGGAAGATTGTTTTTACCAGACACAACGGCAATTTTCGATTCGAGCTGTTTATTGCCGATCTGTCAACGAATTCAGTCATGCAACTGACCCGGCTGAATGAAGCAAGCCTTCAACCCTCATGGTATTAAAACATGCATGAACACATGTGAAATCTCTGCTTAATGCAATCCGCAGTTTCCCTTACTGCTTAAAACCTGCAACTTATAGTTTCCTCACTCCTCCATCTTTTTCCCGGTGATAACCTGCCCTCCCTGATGCAGGGTTACGCTCTCAGTCACCCCTTCTTCACTGCTGTTGAATGTCAATTGCGCCTCCACGACTTTGAAATAAAACACATTCTCAGATTTGGGGAAAATGGGAAATTGTGGCTGCCCGGTGGCTTGTGCTTTCATCTGGCTTCCATCTTTGGTAATGGTCACAATGAAGCCGGGAACCAGCTCATATTTACCAACATAACCCGCTAAAACAGCGTCAGCGATCACGATTTCCTCTACCACATCCTTCTGGTCAACGCCCATCTCCTTAAGTACATCGATCGCATTCTGATTTCCGGGATTCAGTTTTACTGATTTTTTGTAATCTTCAATGGCCTTCTCTTTATTTCCCTGTTTTTTATAAGCTTCTCCTCTGCTGTCAAAGACATTGGAAGATTCGGGATAGGCTTCTGCGTTCAGGTTGAAAACGGCAATTGCTTCCTCCAATTGCTCTTTACCCAAGTAGTAGTAGCCCAGCGTGTTCAGTTCGACTTCTTCGAAATCAAATTCATCCGGCTGATCTTTTTTTAATTTCCAATAAGCGGCCACACCGGCTTCAATTCCCTCTGCCTCGAAAATACCTCGAAGCTTTCTGCCAATAGACGGCTTAATTACGGTCAGTGGAGATTCGGGGTTTAATAAATGCACCCCGATATCATCTACGCTTGCATTAGAATTGGATAAAACAACAACACCCTTTTTTCCATCTTTGGTAAAGCCTGCGAAGGTTCGGTATCCGCCTGTTCCTCCGTTGTGCCATATGATTGAATTGTCTCCAAAAACGGAGGTATGCCAACCTAAGCCAACGATCGGATTCTCACCCTCATCTCTCGAATTCTTATGTGACAATTGCATGGCCGGGTAAAGCTTGCTTTTTTTGGCTCCCATATTTGCCTGGATAAATCTGATCATGTCAATGGTATTGGAGCGAATGGCACCTGCTCCTGCCAATGCGGGAAGATCCCAATTAGCAACCTCTACTCCTCCACTATGACCCATGGCCAGGTCTTCTTTCATCGAAGATGAGAGGGTAATTCGGGTATTCTTCATGCCAAGAGGTTTTGCAATTGTCTTAATCATCAGCTCCTCATAGCTTAAGTCCTGATTTTTGGCCAGTACGTTTCCAAGAAGCCCCGCTGCATAGTTGGAGTATTCGTATTGGGACCCAATGTCTCTGGTGAGTTCGTGGCTGTCCAGGAATGCATACATCATTTCTTCTGTGTAGTCTGCATAGGGATTGGCAGCATCACCAGGGTTCATGTTGGTGGGGAGTCGCGGGAGTGAAGAGGTATGGTTGGACAAATGCACGAGTTGAATGGATACTTCGTTTCGCGTTGGAGCCGTGATCCCGTCAGGCAGGTATTGCTGCAGAGGGTCGTCCAGTTTCACCTCCCCGTTGAGGACCTGATCCGCCAGAATAATGCCCGTAAACGCCTTGGAAATCGAGCCAATTTCGAAGACAGAGTTTTCATCGACAGGTTCGTTGGTTTCCAGTGATTTCACCCCGAAACCGTAATAGGTGATTCCATCCGAAGTGACAACTCCGACCACAATTCCCGTATTGATACCATTATCGATACGGAGTTGAAGATTTTTTTTTACATCTTGTGAGAGTACATTTTGTTGTGCGACTGAAACAGAAATCGTTGCAAGAAATACGATAAGAAGATTTGTTATATGTTTTATCATGGTATTAATAGTTAGGTAGTGATGATCAGTTTTGGTTTGGTCTGTTTCAAGATAGCTAAATCAGACTTAATCAAGTACTTTTCAAAGTGACTGATCTTTCCATTTAGTTCGCTCAACAGGTATGAGATGATGCTATTCATTTATCGGTTACAACCATTAGTTACACGAGTTGAAAAAAATATTACAAGAGAAAGCATGAGCCAAAAGAAATGCAGGTTATCCTCTGAAAGCCCTGTTACTCCCCGGGCAACCATTTCCAACAAACCTGCATCAACCAGTAGTCATCTAAAAACATTAAAGAATCGCACAGTGTATATACCTAACCAAAAATCACAATGAATTCAGATAAAAAAGCAGTTAGAATAGCAGGAGTGCTATTTCTGGTCATCTTTATTTTAGGCGTTACTATTTTTCAGGTTCTACAAGGTCCTGTTCTCTTCGCCGATGATTTTCTAACAAAGACTTCTTCCCACTCCAATCAAATGATCCTTTCCATATTGTTGGGGATTTTAAGCGGAATACTCTCCATCATTATTTCAATCATATTTCTGCCCATTTTTAAAAGGTACAGTCAGCGTCTGGGCTATGTATATATTTCCTTCTGTATTCTGAATTTCATAGCTGTATCTATCGATAATATGAGTGTTCTGGCTATGTTAGAATTGAGTATTGCGTATGTGAAAAATGGAACTGATACTACTCCTTTTGAGATAATGGGAACAATTTTTTACAAAAAACACTGGTGGACACATCACCTGTCACTACTCATTTCCTGCTTTCCTGTGTTTATCTTTTATTTCACATTGTACACTTCAAAGCTCATTCCACGCGCGATTTCTGCCATTGGAATAATAGCTGTCATGCTAATGTTTATTGAAATGTTGTTTACGATTCTTGGGCAGAGTATTAGTATGAATATGCTCCTGCCAATTGGTTTAATTCAGCTATTCCTGCCATTTTGGTTAATAATCAAAGGATTAAATTTACCTGTACTTACCACCCGCCAAACAGAATAAGTACTTGAGGATAAGACTTCAGGTAAAATATTTATCCATATGAAGAATCACCTTTTTACTTTATTTATCCTGACACTACTGCTTTCCCTCTCGGTTCAGGGTCAGAAAAACAAACAGTCGGTACAACTTCCTGAGATTGCTGATGAAATAAAAAAGATGCGGGATGAAGATCAGAAGATGCGTATCAAATGGTCGGGGATGGTGAGAAAGGGAAAGACCGAGACGGAGAAGTTTAAGGAAATGACCAAAGCATCCATTGCAAAAGACCGGGCCAATACCGCCCGGATGCGGGAGATCATTGCCGAACACGGCTGGCCGACGTATGATCTGGTGGGTGAAGGTCCCAGTAACAATGCCTGGTTAATCATCCAGCATGCAGACCGAAATCCGCTGTTTCAGGCAAAATGTCTGCTCCTGCTCAAAGCAGCGGTAGATAAAGGACAGGCCAATCCTTCTAATTATGCGTATTTGTATGATCGGGTGCAGGTAGCAACAGGTGAAAAGCAATTGTATGCCACACAGAGTACCAGTAACAATGGTCTGACCGAAGGCTACTTCCAGGCCATTGAAGATGAATCGAATGTGCAGAAGCGAAGAGAAGCCATGGGCATAGACCGATCGGTAGAAGAATATGCCGAATCCATGGGATTTACCTATACCATTCCCACGCCTGAAGAAGCTAAGCAACGAGCGGAGCAACTGGCATCTGATTATCAATCCAATTTAGCGATCGCAACTAAAGCAATGGCAGATAAGAACTACACCAAAGCAGCAGATGCTTACAGGATGGTTGCCAATGCGAATGGATTGGTAACCACTGAAGATTTTATTGAAGCAGCAAGAGCGCTTTCCTTAGCCAAACATCCGGAAGCTAAAGAAGGAACCAGGTATCTGACTCGAGCCATGGCCAGGGGCTGGGACCGATTTGATCAAATCAAAGATCATCCGGATTTTACATGGTTAAGAGAAGTGAGTGCCTCTAATTGGGTCGATTTCCTGATCACTGCTGATCAGATGAAGCTGGACAAGTAACTGTAGAAATTGAGAATTGGGAATCGGTAATTGAGAATGGCTTGTCGCCTGAAACTTATCCCCTGCTGCTTACAAACAGATCCTTCCTGCACCAACCCTGAACGCACGGGCTGGTCAGGATGACAAGGCAACTTGAGACTCAGATGTCATTCTGAGTGCAACGAAGAATCTAACTTCCGTCGTTCAGATAAATAACCAGCATCAGCCTGTATTCACCTGTCGCTTTGAAAATAATTTTCGCCATCTTGTAAGGAATCTCAAACTCGCTGTACTAGTGATATCGAAAAGTAAGCGAATGAAGGAAAGTGAACAACTGCTGATTTTTGAAGAATGGCTGGCAAAGTACAAGGCTTTGTTATTCAAAGTCATTCGCTCGTATGCGTTCACCTCTGACGATCGCGATGATTTATTCCAAAACATCTGCCTGCAGATCTGGCGCTCTATTCCGAAGTTTAGAGGGGAGTCGGCAGTAACCACCTGGCTCTACCGAATTTCCCTGAATACGGCTATGAACTGGAGCACCAAAGAGAGGAAGCGCGAGCAGGGACATGGAGAAATTGAGTCCATGGAACACCTGCTGATGGAAAATGAGCAGGAAGAAGACGATCGGGTTGCCTGGCTGTATACGGAAATTGCAAAGCTCAACGAAGTAGACCGCTCGCTAAGCCTCCTGTTACTGGATGGATTCAACTACAAAGAAATGTCGGAGATGCTGGGTATTTCCGAAAGCAATGTGGGTGTTAAAATTCATCGCATTAAGAAATATTTGATTTCAAAATCAGAAACGTATGATTACCATGGAGTTTGAAGAAATGAAAAAAATATGGGATTCTCAAAACAATGAAATGCTCTTTGCCATCAACGAGGAAGCACTTCATAAGCGTGTGAAGTCTAAGAAAAAGGCTGCCAATCGTGTGATCAACACGACAGAGATTGGATTGATCATTGTTAATTCCATTACATCCATCGTTATGTTCGCCGATGCGATCATTGATAAGGAAGGGTTCTGGGATTATGCCGGCGCAGCTGCCATGTTTTGCACAGTTTTGTACCTTTTGTTTATTCGAAGAAAGAGGAGAATGGCTGAGAATAGATTTGATCGCTCGTTGCTGGGCGAACTGGATCACGCCATTACCAGCGCTAAAGCTACCCTAAGGATTGCCTCAACGATGGTCTGGTGGTACTTCGTCCCGATCGGTTTCTTTTTATTGGGAAAAATGGCATGGAATGGCGCATCCATTGAAAGCTGGCTTTTGATCATTGGCGCACTGGTGCTGGCTTTTTCACTGGTGTTGTGGGAAAACAAAAGGTGTCACATTCCACGAGTGAATCATTTGCTGACATTGAAAAAGAAGTTACTGGAACAAGAGTGAGAATCCAGTCACTGAACAAAATCTTAAGACACAAATAACAAATAAAAAGCAAGGTCGAAATTCGAAATCTGGCTTGTTTGATCCAGGCTATTGTAATTTATCTTTCATATGTGAGATTTGCTCATTATTGGAGCTTTATCCTTTGTCATTTCTAAAAGGAATCCCCCTGACCCCCTTGTTAAGGGGGAACCAACCATAAGGGAGCACAGCTGATTATTTCACCTCCAGATCGCCACCCATTTTTAGCGTGGAAAATGGAATGGAATGGTGCATCCATTGAAAGCTGGCTTTTGATCATTGGCGCACTGGTGCTGGCTTTTTCACTGGTGTTGTGGGAAAACAAAAGGTGTCACATTCCACGAGTGAATCATTTGCTGACATTGAAGAAGAAGTTACTGGAACAAGAGTGAGAATCCAGTCACTGAACAAAATCTCAAGACACAAATAACAAATTAAAAGCAAGGTCGAAATTCGAAATCTGGCTTGTTTGATCCAGGTTATTGTAATTTATCTTTCATATGTGAGATTTGCTCATTATTGGAGTTTTATCCTTTGTCATTTCTAAAAGGAATCCCCCTGACCCCCTTGTTAAGGGGGAAACCAACCATAAGGGAGCACAGCTGATTATTTCACCTCCAGATCGC
>JAVKDB010000004.1:0-1260000 GCA_040222475.1 Cyclobacteriaceae bacterium
CGTTGCGCCCTGGATAGCTACTGCATCCGTGTTCTCATCTCCCAGGTTGATGTTGTCACTATTAACATTCAGGGTCGCTGCATCTGATACGTTTGTTACTGCTGCATTCAAATCAGTGCTGTTGCCACTCACAGTCGTTGCACCCTGGATGGCAATCGCATCGGTGTTCTCATCTCCTATGTTGATGTTGTCGCTGTTAACATTCAATGTCGCTGCATCTGATACATTCGTTATCGCTGCATTCAAATCAGTGCTGTTGCCACTCACAGTCGTTGCACCCTGGATGGCAATCGCATCGGTGTTCTCATCTCCTAAGTTGATGTTGTCACTATTAACATTCAATGTCGCAGCATCTGATACATTCGTTATCGCTGCATTCAAATCAGTGCTGTTGCCACTTACAGTCGTTGCGCCCTGAATGGCTACTGCATCGGTGTTCTCATCTCCTATGTTGATGTTGTCGCTGTTAACATTCAATGTCGCTGCATCTGATACATTCGTTATCGCACTATTAAGGTCTGATTGAGGAGAAGTCACTGTCAAATTACCTCCATTAACATTTGTAACACCTTGCAAGGTGATTGCATCGTCGTTCTCGTCACCTATGTTAATCGACTGAGATTGAACATTAAATGGCTGTGCTTCATCAGCAGTCACAATCTGGCCACTTCCATCTGTGGACAATGCTCGATTTGGCGTCAATGCTGCAGGGCTTAAGTTGACAACCCCATCGGCATCAGGAAAGCTGATTGTTCTATCCGCTGTTGGATCAATAACTGTAAGTGTGGTTTCAAAATCGTCTGCAGTCGTTCCTTCAAGCACAAGGTCTGTGTCAATTGTACCATTCAGACTAACGATATCATCAGAAGCATTACCAATATTTATGTCATTGTTGTTGATATTGGTTGATGATGCCCCGTCAGTGATTGTCAGGTTTCCGGTTATATCTACTGCGTCTCCTAACCCATTGCCAATATTTATGTCATCATTGTTAATATTGGTCTGAGTTGCTCCATCTGCTATGGTTACGTTTCCTCCCTGAAAATCGACAACTCCGGTAATATCTATGTCATCTGTAGCTTCATCTCCAATATTGGTATCATTCGTATTGATGTTTGTTGTGGAAGCAGGGCTGGTATCCTCGACATTAAAGTCGCCGCTTGTTACATCAAGTCCTCCATTCGCATCCAGGTTTCCACTAAAGTCAGCCTGTTCGTTAACAAGGAGTGTACCCTCAATAGTAGTAAGTGATCCTGCAGTTGAAAGATTAACCACTCCATCGGCATTAAGATCTCCGGTACCGGAAACATCTCCAGAATTATTTACTGTAAAATTCCCTGCTCCAACATCAAGTCCACTTCCTCCGGTAACATCAAGTCCTGCATTGGCATCAACATTTCCATTCAAATCTACTTGCCCGGTACCTGTAGTAACTGTTCCGTCTCCAATTGTGATATTGCCCCCATCAGCTACTTCCAGATAATTTGTTGTCCCAGCATCATCGTTTGCTATGGAGAAGTTATTTGTGTTTGTTCCGATTACTGCATCGCTTGTCAAATTGCCCCCCAGATCGATATTGTCATTTCCTGCATTATAAGTCAGACCACTTCCCGCCTGATCAGAAATAGCATTAGCTAGGGCCCCTTCTGTCACCAGTGCTGCATCGGATGGGGCCACAAGATCAACATTCGCGCTTGTGACGATTTCTTCAACTGTATTCGCTCCATCAAAACTTAGATTTGTACCAATGTCCACACTGCCAACCACACCAACATCTCCAGCTGAATTCACATTGCCATTCGCAGGATCCACTGTAAAGTTTCCTGCTCCAACATCAAGGTTTGATCCTGTAATATCTACTCCATTGTTAGCGTCAATATTTCCATCAATGGTTACCTGACCATCGCCTAATGTTGTAGCCACGCCATTTGCAGTTGTCAAATTTCCACCTTCAATATCCAATCCTGAATTTGCATCAACGTTTCCTCCAATATCGACCTGACCTGTGCCTGTCGTAATTGTTCCATCTCCAATACTGGTGTTTACTCCATCGGCTACTGAAAATGACCCTCCATCAATATCCAGTCCTGCGTTCGCATCAAGATTGCCATCTATTTCTATCTGACCTGTACCCGTTCTTATGGTTCCATCACCAACAGTCACATTTCCATTGTCATCAATTGTTAATGCAGCGTTTTCATTTTGATCACTAATAGTAAGTGATGTTGCAGTCTCAACGCCTATTTCAGTAGGTTCTATCAAATCTCCACCCAATTGAATATTTCCGTCAGGATCTTCATTGACACCATTATCCGCTGTTACTCCACTATTAATTGCGTCTCTGATACCTGATTCCGAAACAAGACTTACATCATCAGTAAAACCTGTTGCTCTTATATCGGTCCTTATGTTGTCTACCTGTTGTCCGTTATCAAAAGTCAGGTTTCCATCGATATTTAAATCCTGAGTGATATCTACATTTTCAGAGACATTCAAATCTCCTGATGTCACGTCTAACCCGGCATTGGCATCAATATTTCCCGTAAAATCGGCTTGTTCATCAACTCTTAAGGTCCCTTCAACTACTGTTAAAACTCCGGTAGAAGAAAGGTTAATTGCTCCATCGGCATTCAGATCTCCTGAGACATCCAGGTCACTGTTAACATCAACAGGGTTATTTACCTGTAACCCCCCGGTATTGTTCAAAACAATCTGCCGGGATCCCGGAACAACGAAATCTGCATTGTCAACATCTAAATCATCTCCCTGAACCGCATTATCCTGTATATCAATCTGTGCTTCAGTACCGGTATTAGTAATTGCCACATCCCCTGTTACAGGCAAACCCTGTGCAGTACCTGCAGCGTCCCCGACATAAATGTTATTTTGGGCCAGGTCAGAAGAGGTGAAGTCAGATCTGTCTGTCCAAACTACTGTCCCGGTCACATCAATGGTGAGAACTTTATCAGCATTTCCTTCCGGATCAATTTTGGAAATGGTAATCGTGCCATTAGCTATGTCCTCATTTAGAATTGAGAGGTCCGTGATATGAGCAGAGGTTATGAGAATTGGTGTTTCTGAAATAGCCGTAATCCTTCCCTTTTCATCCACCGTAATCTGAAGCGCAAGAAACTCATTCCCATATCCACCCGCTAATACTCCGGAATTTTCGAGTTTTGCACCTGTAACCGCCAAATCTGCAATTTTTTGTGTGGTGACCGCTCCATCTGCAATTTTGGGAGTCGTAACACTTCCATCCTTTAGTTTGGCTGTTGAAATGGCATTGTTTGCAATCTTCGTTTCATTGACCGCCCCAAGTCTGATAATAGGATTAGGATAAAATCCATCCAAATCACCACCAGCCGGAGTAATATTTAATGCTCCCAGCCCGGGTATCCATCCCCCATTGTTCCAATAATAGAACAAGTTTGCTTCCGCATCGAACACCATCAAGCCATTATCTGAATTGGCCAGGCTCGAACTCATGCCGGTTCTTTGAGCGGTGGTCAGGCGTGGGACAAGAAATCCCTGATTTGAACCTGGTGAAACGAGTTCAAGAACGGAATTTGCATTTGGTACAGTGGTATTAATCCCGACGGAATTCTGACCGTGCAGGGAAAAGAATCCCAGAGCTGCTGCTACGACTATTAGCGAACGCTTTTTATTCAACACCATGATAAATTACATTAATCAGGGGTGACCCTAATATTTTTAAAACTTAAGTTTTCTAATCGACGAGTAAGATCGTTTCTAAAGCTGATTCTGAACGAGCGGTTACCGTAAGTAAAAATCGTCATTTTTTAAAAAAAAGAATGAATAAAATAGTCACTCTATTTCAAACCTTCGGTGAAAGTGTGATTTTCTTTGACTAAAAGGATGAGAATGTTTTAAAAATTAATTTTATCAGATCAATAAAAGCTTTAATTTTGTATCAGCAATGTAAGATTTCAATGACGAGGGGACGGAAGTCCCCTCTTTTTATTCATGGAAAATTTAGAAAAGAGGATAGCGGATATTGCAAATGAAATAATTGGCTTTGATCAAAAGCTTTTTCTTGTAGATGTCATTGTTAAGGGGAATGTCGGGAATCAGAAGGTTTTGGTTCTTATAGATGGTGATGAGGGTGTAAATATTGACGATTGCAGCAAAATAAGCAGAGAGATTGGACCCATTTTGGAAGAAGGTGATTTTATGCCGGGCAAGTATTTGCTGGAAGTTTCTTCCCCTGGCCTTGACCATCCAATTAGACTGATGCGACAGTATAAAAAAAATGTTGGCAGGAAAGTAGAAGTTGAAACACTGGAGGGTGAAAAAATTAAGGGAGAGATTGTGATTGTGGAGAATGAAACAATCACTCTAAAGATGGAAAAAGAAGTAAGAAATATACGTTTTAGTGAAATAAATCAATCAAAAATAGAAGTATCATTTAAATAGAATGGAAGCATCAATATTAGTTGATTCGTTTGCGGATTTTGCCAGAGGGAAGAATATAGATCGACCCACCATGATTCGCATTTTGGAGGATGTGTTTAGAACGATGATCCGGAAGAAGTACGAAACGGATGATAATTTCGATATCATTATCAATGCAGATAATGGTGATCTGGAAATTTGGAGGTTTAGAGAAATTGTTGACGATAATTCCGAAGATATTTGGGATCATGACAAAATAAGCCTTTCGGAAGCTCAACAAATCGAGCCTGATTTTGAAATCGGGGAAGAGGTAGCTGAAGAAATAAAACTGATTGATTTTGGTCGAAGAGCTGTCATGACTGCCCGTCAGACACTTATCCAGAAAATAAAAGATCTCGAAAAGGACATCTTATTTCAAAAATACAAGGATCTTGTCGGAGAAATTATTCAGGGCGAGGTTTATCAGGTTCTTGGCAGGGAAGTATTGCTAATCGATGGAGAAGGGAATGAGCTGACTATTCCTAAGGGAGAACAAATCCCTAAGGATCGCTATCGTAAAGGAGATTCTGTCCGGGCAATTGTTCACCGTGCTGAAATGGTTAACGGGAATCCTAAGGTTATTCTTTCAAGAACTTCTCCTGTATTCCTGGAACGACTTTTTGAAGCGGAGGTACCTGAAGTTTATGATGGATTAATTACCATTAAAAATGTGGTAAGAGAACCGGGAGAACGTGCAAAAGTGGCTGTTGAATCATATGATGACAGAATTGACCCAGTTGGCGCATGTGTCGGGATGAAAGGTTCAAGAATTCACTCAATTGTACGTGAACTTCAAAATGAGAACATTGATGTGATTAATTTCACGGACAATCTGGAACTCTATCTGGCCAGGGCACTGAGTCCTGCAAAGATTACAAGTATGAATATCAGTGAGGATAAAGACAGGGTTTCAGTTTATCTAAAACCAGATCAGGTATCTTTGGCTATTGGTAAGGGTGGACAAAACATCAAATTGGCAAGTAAGCTTGTCGGAATGGAGATTGATGTGTTTAGAGAACTGGACGGGTCATCCGAAGAAGATGTAGACCTTGATGAATTTACGGATGAACTTGAAAGCTGGGTGATTGATGAGCTCAAAAGAGTCGGGCTTGATACTGCTAAAAGTGTCCTGAAACTCGGCTCTGAAGACCTTGTAAGAAGAACGGACTTAGAAGAAGAAACGGTACATGAAATTATTCGGGTTCTAAGCCAGGAATTCGAGTAGAAAATTTTTAAATGTTTTTATGGCAGAGTACAGATTAAGTCAAGTTGCAAGAAAGCTAAATGTAGGCAGGAACACCATCATGGATTTTTTATCCGAGAAGGGGTTCGAGGTAGATGCTAATCCTAATTCAAAAATAAATCAGGATCAGTATGACATGCTTGCCAGAAAGTTTGCTGATGCAGCTCATGATAAAGAAGAGGCATCCGAAATTAGTATTGGCGGGAGTACTGAAGACCTGGTGATAAAAGCTGATAAGCCGGAAGAACCAAAGAAGAAAGAGGATGAACGAATCCTTATCAAGGACAATGTAGCCGGAACAACTACATCGGAGCCTGAGAAAATCTCTGCCAAATCCAAGTTAGACGGACCAAAAGTAGTCGGTAAGATCGATCTTGAGAAGAAGAAAGCTCCCGTAGTAGAAAAATCTGAGCCTGAAGCAAAAGAAGAGGTTGTTAAAGAGGTAAAGGAAGAAAAAGAAGAAATTAAGGCAGAGACAAACGCCCCTAAGGAACAACCAAAAGAAGAGCCTACGGAGTTAATAAAAGCTAAAGCTGATTCACTTCGAGGACTTAAGGTTCTCGACAAAATTGAACTTCCCAAGGAAAAAGTAAAACCTGTTGCTTCGTCCGATCAAAATCAGGATAGAAAGAAGAGACCAAGGAAGAGAATCAATACCGGTACCGGGTCAAGCAATCGAAGTGATAACAGAAGTGACAATAGAGGTCCAAGACCTGGTCAGAACACTGGCAGGTCTGCTACCGGCAGGAAAACTGAAGAACTTTCCGACAAGGAAATTCAGGATAAGATAAAAGCCACACTTGCCAAATTAAGTGGCGGAAAAACAAAAACCGAACGATCCAAATATCGAAAGGATAAACGATCCGCAAAGGCTGAAGCTGAAGAGGAAAAACTTATCCAGGCAGAGGAGGATTCAAAAACACTACAGGTGACTGAATTTATTTCAGCAAGTGACCTTGCATCACTTATGGATGTATCAGTTAATGATGTTATTTCTGCCTGCATGTCCCTGGGTATGTTCGTTTCAATCAACCAAAGACTTGATGCTGAGTCCATTACAGTTATTGCTGATGAATTCGGTTTTGACATTGATTTCATCGAATCCAAAGAGGAGGCAGATATTCTCGAGGTGGTTGACGAAGCAGAAGCACTATTAGACAGAGCGCCAATTGTCACCATAATGGGGCACGTTGACCATGGTAAAACATCCCTTCTGGATTACATAAGAGATGCAAAAGTAACCGCAGGAGAAGCAGGAGGAATTACACAGCACATAGGAGCTTATGATGTAATGACTGAGAGTGGAAAAAGGGTTGCATTTCTTGATACTCCGGGTCACGAGGCTTTTACGGCAATGCGTGCAAGAGGAGCCAAAATCACAGATGTTGCCATTATCGTAATAGCAGCTGATGATTCAGTAATGCCGCAAACAAAGGAAGCAATAAATCATGCGCAGGTTGCAGGTGTCCCAATTGTGATCGCCATCAACAAAATCGACCGGCCAAACGCCAACCCTGAAAAAATTAAAGAGGATCTTTCAAATATGAACATCCTGGTTGAGGATTGGGGCGGAAAGTATCAATGCCAGCATGTATCGGCGAAAACCGGAGAAGGTATTGATGAACTGCTTGACAAAGTCCTCCTTGAAGCTGAACTTCTTGAATTGAAGGCAAATCCAAATAAAGCGGCAGTTGGATCTGTTGTTGAGGCCAGCCTTGATAAAGGGCGCGGGTTTGTTTCTACAATTATGGTACAGGCCGGAACTCTACGAGTTGGAGATGTCCTTCTCGCAGGGCCCTATTTTGGCAAGGTAAAGGCTATGTTTGACCACAGAGGCCACAAGCTGGATGCTGCAGGACCTTCCACACCTGTACAGATGCTTGGTCTTGACGGAGCTCCTCAGGCAGGTGACAGATTCAATGTAATGGAAAGTGATCGGGAAGCCAGAGAAATTGCCACGAAAAGAGAGCAAATTCTTAGAGAGCAATCAATCAGAACCAAAAAGCACATTACACTGGATGAGATTGGCAGAAGGTTGGCAATTGGAAACTTTAAAGAACTTAATGTGATCGTGAAGGGTGACGTAGATGGTTCGATTGAAGCTCTTTCAGATTCATTGTTAAAACTTACAACTGAAGAAGTTCAGGTAAATATTCTGCACAAAGCAGTAGGTCAAATTTCTGAATCTGATGTCCTGCTTGCATCCGCATCTGATGCCGTCATCGTAGGATTCCAGGTAAGACCATCAGGTGGTGCCAGGAAACTTGCTGAAACGGAAGAAATTGAGATCAGATTGTACTCCATCATTTATGATGCGATTAACGATGTGAAAGACGCCATGGAAGGTATGCTTGAGCCAACCAGCGAAGAAGTTATCACCGGTAACATTGAAGTTAGAGATGTCTTCAAAATTACTAAGATTGGTACTGTGGCCGGTTGCTACGTGACAGAAGGAAATGTTAAAAGAAGTAACCAGGTAAGACTTGTTCGAGATGGGATCGTGGTGTACACCGGTGAGATCAACCAGTTAAAACGATTCAAGGAAGATGTTAATGAAGTAAAGAATGGTTACGAGTGCGGACTGAGTATCAAGAATTTTAATGACATCAAAGTAGGTGATACCATTGAAGGGTTTGAAATAAAAGAGGTCAAGCGAACACTCTAGGGAGATTAGATAATCTTCTAAAATTTTTCTGAAAGACCCTTCTTACTAGGGGTCTTTTCGTTTCTGAAATCCTTTCTCTTGATAAACACTCTTCTCCCAATTCCGATAACTACATTTCGGCAACAATTTTCTCGGATTTTTAGAACATTCATCGAAGATTTTCGTTAATTTGTCGTACCTTAAGTAACCATTTCTTGAAATTACTTATCAAAATATCGTTTTTTGCATGTTTAATCCTTTTGGTAAATATTGCATTTGCCTCAAATGGACAGGAAAATAAGAAACCAACGCAAGTACAGGAAAATGGACAGCAGGGAGATAAAAAGCCTGCTATACAAAAACTCGATCTTTCACTTACCACTGATGTAGAAGCGGAGGAAGCACCAGCTACAGAGGAGACACAATCAATTGATTCTACTGAAGATTCTTCTGTCAGCAAATACAATTTTATTTTCTACTTTCTTTACAAAGTGAAGTACAATGAAAATCAGGAAGATTTGATGTTCTAAGCGTAAACGCTTACAAAGCTTTCAATTTCTTTTAACTTAATCTGTCCCTCATAAAAGGCTTTTCCAAAGATTACTCCGTAGAGTCCCTCATCAGTAAGTTTCTTGATATCATCCATATTTCTCACTCCACCACTGGCAAAAATGCACAGGTTAGGGAATTCTATGATGAGCTGCTTATAAAGATCAATTGAAGGACCCTCCAGTGCCCCATCTCTTGAAATATCAGTAGTCTTAAGATATTTCAACCCTCTGTCATAAAAGTAAGCAATGTGGTCGAAGAGCTTCAGGTCGGTTGCCTTTTGCCATCCCTTAATCCTGATTAGTCCGTCAAGACTGTCAGCAGCCAGGGCAATCTTCTCTCTGCCATAGGACATGATCCAGTTGGCAAATGTCTCCCGATTTTGTACAGCTACGGACGCAGCAGTAATACTTTCTGCTCTGTGCTCAAATGCCTTGATCACGTCACCGTCCGTATGAATTCCCCCCGTGAAATTTACTTTAAGGTTTGTATATCCGGTGATCATCTGTAGAGGATCATAATTAACAATCGTACCCTTTTTGGCACCATCCAGATCGATCAAATGAATTCTTGATATTCCATGCTCCTCAAAACGCGTCGCAACATCTATCGGACTTTCCTCGTAAATTTTCTCCTTTGAGTAGTCCCCCTTTGAAAGTCGGGTTGTTCTGCCATTGATAACGGATATAGATGGAACTAAAAGCACTTGGTTCTCGATTGGTTATAAGTCCTAAAATCAGACTCATCTAAAGATACTAAATACCATCAAAAAATAGTCAGTTTACCTGAACTAATTTGAATCCTTCTCCATGGATTGTCAGGATTTTCAGTGATGGATCATCCGCCAGGTATTTTCTCACTTTTGCAATATAGACATCCATACTTCTCGCATTAAAGTAGCTGTCATCCTTCCAAATCCGCTTTAAAGCCACACTACGAACTACCGTCTTGTTTATATTTTCAAAAAATATTTTTACAAGCTCGTTTTCCTTTGTTGTAAGATTAACCTCTCTTTCTGGTGTTATTAGTCTGTTTTCCGGATAATAGTAGGTAAGATTTCCAATTTCAAATGGTGAGGGGAATTGTTCCTCTTCCTTTTTAGTCGATCTCTTCAAAATTGCCTGAATCCTGACCAGCAACTCTTCCATACTAAAAGGTTTGGTAATATAATCATCAGCTCCCACCGTAAATCCTTTGATAATATCCTGTTTCATTGATTTGGCGGTAAGGAAAATTATTGGTGTTTCATCACCCATCGAACGAATTTCTTTCGCCAGCGCAAAACCATCTTTTTTAGGCATCATCAGATCAAGAATGCATAAATCAAAACTTCCGTTTCTGAATGTTCTTTCACCTTCTTCACCATCTCTACTCAGGGTTGTTTCAAAACCTTTTAATCCAAGGTATTCACTCAGTATCTCTCCTAAATTAGGATCGTCCTCAACAATTAATAATTTAGGCTTCATTGGTTAACGGTAACGTGATTGAAAATTTACTTCCCTTTCCGGGCTCACTGTCTACTTCTATTTTCCCCCCATGTGCCTCAACCATATTTTGAACGTAGGCAAGACCAAGGCCGAACCCTTTCACATCATGGCGATTTCCTGTTGGTACACGGTAAAATTTTTGAAAAATATGCTTCTGCTGTTCCTTATTCATCCCAATACCCTTGTCATGGACGGTAAGACTAAAATTATCATCTGAACTTTCGGTTCTGAGTGTGATATTTGGAGCATCGGGAGAATACTTGTTTGCATTATCCAACAGATTAAGAACAATATTCGTCAGGTGAGTTCTGTCACCCTTTACCTGATCAGCATTTGCATTCTCTACCAGATTTAATCTGCCGCCCCTTTGTTCAATCTGAACTGAAATATGCTCTGCGGCATCTCTTACAATCTCATTCATCATCAGCATTTCCTCCTTCAGATTGTAATCCTTACGATCAATAGCTGCAATCTGGAGCACTTTTTCCACCTGTTCTCCCAATCGCTTGTTTTCTTCATTAATCACATTCAGATACCGCGTCTTAAGTGAACTGTTTTCAATTTCTTTGTCCCTAAGTGCTTCTACGGCTAATGAAACAGTAGAAATTGGAGTTTTAAGCTCGTGTGTCATATTATTGATGAAGTCATTCTTCATCTCCGAAATTTTCTTCTGGTGAACGATGGTTCGAATGCTGTATCCAAAGCAGAAAAGAATAACCGCTACGAGAAAACCCGAACTGGCCAGTGAAGACCAAATCTTATTGATGAGGAAATTTCTTTCTCCTGGAAAATCTATGATAATGTGGCTGTCATTTCCGAATACATCATTTGGAAACAAACTGGCTCTTAACTCGCTCTTATTCAATTGATCTTGTTTAGATTCATCGGTCAGCATAACATATCTGTTTAGCCTTGGTGCTAAAACACCGTAATCATAAGCAATGTCAATTCCTTTGTTTTTAAGTTCGGAATCCAACAGTGAATCCAACTGTTCAGGATTAAATCTTGAGGTGATAGATCTTCCAGGAACCATAATATCACGCATCACATCAAATGTGAGCTCATACGTTCTGGAAACACGTTCAAGCCTCTCCTGCAACTCCTGAACCTCCAGTTTTTTCCTTGCAAGCTCTCCCTCAATTCCTTTTTGAGGCTCCTGATTCTCTTCATAAAAAAAACGGCTGGATTCTCCTGAAAAATTCACCACCAGCTGCACATCTTCTCCTATGTTGACGGTATCAAAAAACACAAAGACTTCCTGGTTCCCTTTTCTTATGAACTCTCCTTTCGGAAGCTTCTCCTGCTGCTCGTCTATCTTTTTGATTCTGACCTTCTGCTTTTCAAGCACATTAGTTCCCGGAGCAGGAGCCGTCTGTTGCAGATAATGTAGTTTGTTATATGCAGCGATTGCTTCTTGTTTTTCAATCTTGCCTGCCACATTGTTTAATGCATCCAGAACATCTTTTTTAAAGCGCTCTTCGTTGGCTGTTACCAGACTGTCAATCCAGTACAATTGAAAGGCGATGAGGCCAATCATAGAAAGACCCATCAGGCCGATTACCCATCTCAATTTCACTCGCTTCATGACCCAAAAGTACGACGATAATGGCCCTCAAGTTCCTATTTAACCAATTTTAACAGACATTAACGCCCATTTAACATCGATCTGAAAAGAGAGAGCGTACCTTCGATTACAGGTTTAATTACAAAAGAATTAAAAAACTCAGGATTATGAAAAGACATAAACTAATCGTACTGGCTATAATCTTCACAGGAGCCAGTCTCACCAGTTACGCCCAAGACAAGAAAGACGGGAAGATTACCATTGAAATCACCAAAGAAATAAATGGTGAAAAGAAGACTTTCAAAGGAGAATACGAGAATGAAGAGCAGATGCGGGCTGATCCGAACTACCAGGAATTCGCCGGAGACGATGATTCATTTAATATGTGGTTCGGAGATAGCGATCATCAGGACATGATGTTACACCTCGATTTACTTAAAGATCAGGCAAAAACCAAGCTGGGTTTCTGGTTCAGTGACAGCACAAATAGCTTCTTCAAGCACAAAGATGCAGATAGTGAAGATGCAAATATTATTTTCAAATTACTTGATGATTCAGCTGGCGGGTTTAGCTTTTTCAGAGGACCCGGTGAAGAAGAAATGAAAGAACTTCACATTCGTCTTAGAAGTCTCATGGAAGGTGATGACAATGAGAGCCATGTTTATGTTTTCAGCACCAAAAAAATTAAAGTAACTGAAGTTACCGGTGATGAGTTTGGCGACAAGGGCGAAGTAAGTAAAAACAGCAAACTGGAATTGGAGGATTTAACCTTTTATCCTAATCCATCAACAAATGGTCGCTTCAAGGTTAGATTCAGTGTTCCGGAAGAAAATGAATTAAGTATCAAAGTTTTCAATCTTGAAGGCAAAGAGGTCTACAATCGCTACTTTGAACGATTCGGCGGTATGTATTCAGAGTCCATTGATCTCTCCGGGCAGAGTGAAGGTATCTACCTGCTGGAAATCAGACAGGGAAGTAAAAGATTGACAAAAAAGATAGTTATAGATAAATAAGCAAGTTTAGGTTTGGACTGAAAAGCCGGCACTCTTATGAGCTGCCGGTTTTTTATACCCCGGCCAAAAAGAAACCCAGATAGGTTCCAATTGCATTTCCGAGGGACCCAATCAGGACTGCAGAAAGCAGCAGATCATCTCGCCGAATGCTTCTTGCCAGTGCTAATGCTGAGGACGATCCTCCAATGTTGGCCTGGGAGGCTACACTGACCATTTCCCAGTCATACTTTAGTAACCACCCCGCTAACAATATGACAATCATATGAACAAAGATCACCAAAGTCAGGTAGATAACTACGTAGAATACGATTTTCCCTGCACCGGAAAGAGCTGACAATTCACAATAAGCTCCCACAACAGCCAAAAAGAAATACACGGAAAATAGTCCAAGTATTTTGGATTCTTTAAGGCTCTGAAAAAACCTGAACTGAGCAAATACGAGTGCCAGTGAAGTCAGGATAAGAATCGAAGGGATGCCAAATACTTCCGAAAGCCCGTTTGAAAACACCATAGCGGCCGCAGTAGTGAAGATCAGGATAGCGATTGAATAAATGGAAAGAGTGGATGAATCATATTCATCTTCCACATTTTGCTCCGACTGCTGAACCGTCTTCTTTCTTTTTATCAGCTTGTTCATTGCCAGAGGTAATGCAATTGTTACAGCCATCCAGACTGCAGTCAAAATATTATCAACTGCTACGATTGAGGTAAACAAGAGCCCTTCCTCCATCATGTTGTAATGAATGGCAACTGCATTGAAATTCAGACTTCCCCCGGTATAGGTTCCTGCAATCATGCCGGCAATTGGAGATGCCAGATCGGCAAACTCATGACCAACTAATGAGCTGGCTATTAAAACACCGGCACAGGTTCCAATTGAACCAATGAGGAACAAGATCAGCATGGGTGCTCCGGCAACTTTAAGATCCTTCAGATTGACTCCCAGTAACAAAAGGAAGATAGAGGCAGGGGCGATGTACACGAAAATATTGTCGTAAACGACCGAAGGATTTGAAGCTGATGGAATGAGTCCGATATTGGCAGTTGTAGCAGTTATTATAATCGACAATAAGGCTGCTCCGACATGCTTTAAAGGAGTGTTTCTTTCCAGAAAGATGGAAAGTAATACATTGAATGAAAGTACGGTCAGAACAAATAGCGGGCTGTAAGTTATTCCCAAGGGTCAAAGGTTTAGTCCAATGTTACGAATTATTGATAACTAAACTAAATCCAACTCCATGATGATTCTTTATTTCTAATGAAGGATCGGCCTTCAGATACTTCCTGAGACGAGTAATGAAGACATCAAGACTTCTCCCTTTGAAATAATCATTTTCCCCCCATATCTTCTCCAAAATATCTTCTCTCTTTACCAGCCGGTTTTTGTTCTCCAGGAGTAAGCTTAATAACTGACCTTCCATCTGAGTGAGAGAGCAAACATCCGAACCTGTTGTATATGTAAGGTTCACGGGATCATAGGTTGAAATTCCCAAAGTAATCTTCCTGCCTTCCGAATTTTTTGACTCAATCTTTCTTCTGAGAAAAACTTCAATCCGGTATGCCAGTTCCTTTATTGAAAAAGGCTTTGTGATGTAGTCATCTCCACCGATTTCGAAACCTTTTAGTCGATCTGCCTCCTGAGATCTGGCTGTCAGAAAAATTATCGGAATGAATTCATCAAAACTTCTGATTTTCTCGGCAAGCATGAAACCATCCATTTTCGGCATCATAACATCGATAAGGCAAATTTCCGCTCCGGATGTCTGGAATCTTGTCAGCGCATCCTCTCCGTTTTTCACCCAGACAACTTCATGATCAAGAGCAGCCAGATTATCCTGAACCATGAACCCAAGGTTTTCATCATCTTCTGCAAGTAATATTTTAGCCATTTGGAAGAATTATAATGAAGTTGCTCCCCTGCTCATTCGATTCCAGCTTAAGCTTCCCACCCAGCCTCTTCACTGATTTTTTTACAATAAAAAGACCAAGCCCAAAGCCTTTAACATTATGTTGATCATTCTTTTCAGGTACCCGATAGAACTTACTGAATACCCTTTTATGCAAACCCTTTGGTATTCCAATACCATTGTCTTTTACGGAAATAATCAGCTCTTTCCCGGCAGTTACGTTAAGTTCTATTTCAGTTCCTCCGTATTTTACGGCATTGTCGAGCAAATTACTTAAGATGTTGTCCAATAAATCAGGGTCAGTTCTTAACTGAATATCCGGGCATTCGAGTCGCCATTCAATCATTTCCCGTTGATGCTGCTGCCTGAATCGCTCTACAAGTGACCCTAAAAATTCCGGAAGTTGAATCTCCTTAGAGGCAATCACTGACTTTTCTTCAAGGAGTGAGCCTTTAAGAATTTTTTCCACCTGCTCTTGAAGTCGTTTTGTTTCCTGATCAATTATTTCTATGTATCTGTTGCCTTCCGGAGATTTTTCTGCCAACGTGCTGATTGCCAGAGAAAGTGTGGAGAGTGGAGTCTTTAGTTCATGCGTAACATTATCGATAAAGTCCTTCTGTATTTCACTCAGGCGCTTTTGCTTCAAAATAACGAACAGACCGTATCCAAAAAACAGCACAACGATGATGGTAAGGAATGTGGTGAATTTCCAAAAATCCAATCCTCCAATTATCGTCTTTGCTTTTCCCGGAAAGTAAACACCAAAATAATAATCCTCTTCTTTCAACTCGGGAAAGAAGTCCTTGTGCTCCAATGACACAAGATTCACATTATCTGCATAAACCATCTTATCATTCTGACAATCATACACTCCGTATTCAAAATCTTCTATGATGGATCGTTCCCGAATCTCTGCTGTAATCAGATAATCCAGCGTTTTCAGATCAATGCGATCATTCGTTTTCACGATAAAATAGTTTCCGGAAACCTGCTCGATTGGATTTTCATCCGGGATCGCCTTCCCGTTCGCTTCACAAAGTGATTCGACCACATTTCTAAGTGCGACCTGAACATTATGATTGAAAACCTGATCCTGTTGATCAATTGCACGGTTGAGCCAGTAAACCTGTGTGCTAATTATTCCGATCAGGGTAATGATCGCCAAAACAACCAAAATCCGAATATTCGAATTCTTCATATTTCAAAAGTACAGGCTTTATCAGCGACGGAATAAATCTTTAACATGTCATTAACAATCATTAATAAGTCATTAACAGGGAAGGGATTGTGATCATCTCAGATTTGATTCAAATATTTTTAATATGAAAAAATCAGTATCAATTCTATTTCTGGGTATTGCAGTAGCTGTGGTAGCCGGAATTTCCCCTCTAAAATGGAAGACTACTTCGCTGAATTTGGGCCAGGTTACAGCAAATGAATCTAGGGAGCTCAGTTTTGAATTCACAAACACGACCAATAAGTCTATTCAGATTCTCGAAGCAAAAGGATCTTGCGGGTGTACCAATGTACAATTTCCGAAGGAAGAAATTAAGGCCGGCGAAACGGCATCTGTCACAGCCAGTTTCAAGTCCGGAAGGCCAGGAGCATTTAAGAAAAACATTCGGATCAAAACCACGGAATCAGAAGAATACACGTACTTGTACTTCACCGGAGAAGTGGTTGAATAATTTTTTAGAAAAGAATTTCACTTTAAAAGCCGGATTAGTCTCCGGCTTTTTATTTTTAAGCTTTCGGAGTGTTAGCTCAGTTGGTTTAGAGCACTGCCTTGACAGGGCAGGGGTCGTTGGTTCGAATCCAATACACTCCACACAGGTATCTAAAAGAAGAAACCAAAATTCACAGATAGCAGATTCTCATCATCGCCCAGTGCGTAGTTTAAGCTAAGTACGGCCGTATTTAAAGGTGCAAGCCAGATTCCGCCTCCTTTCCCTGTATGCCAGGTCTCTGAATTTTCTCCATCTATCCAGACTCTTCCCGTATCATGAAATGCTAAAATTCCGAACTGTCCCGGGAAGATGTAGCTCCGAAATGAAAATAGTTTTAATCGGAGATCCAGGTTATGGTAGAATGAGGTCTCTCCATAGAAGCGTGTTCTTCTATACCCTCTAAGGTTACTCATTCCTCCCAGTGTGTTTGCATTGAAAAACTCAAAGTCTCCAAAGTTATGTGCTGTCCCTACTCTGTTTCCGATCACAAGTTTCGACGGGAGCTTAGCTGAAAAATAAAAGGCCCATTCTGCACTCAACTTTGTAAAGCTCTCGGAAAAATCCTCGCTTGCAATAAACCGTTCAAGTTCCAGATTCGCTGTAGTCCCTCTTGTAGGGAGTACCTGGTTATCTCTGGAATTGACTTGTATCCCTGTTCTCAATTTGAAATAGTTATTGCGCTCGAAATCTTCTGCAGGCAGTGCGACATCTGAAATGAATCGGTTGGCAGTTTGTTGAATTTCAATGCTTCTGTAACCTGTACCAAAATGAAATTCTGCACGAGTTCCTACTTTTTTTACAAAATCAAAATCCGTCTCGAAGCGCTTCATTTTCATCCGATAGTAATCAATGGGATCATCATCATTGCCTGAAAACTGGTCCATCAGAAACTTGCTTTCGTTTCCGACACCAAAGAAATTATTTACGAAAAATGGCTCCTGCCAGACAATCTTGGGATTGAACGCCCATTTCCCAATAAAGTCCGCAAAGGAACCTGAATACTTGAAATTGAATGCACTGGTGCTTGCAGAATAATTCGCAAGAAATGTATGTTTGGATGCGTATGGTATTTTTCTCCATGCATTCTTAGTGTAAATGAACCCACCACCAAAGAAGAAGCCATCATCAGGTGTGATTTGTACAGATGCCAGCGGCATGAGTATATCATACCTGAATCCTTTACGATCATAGTTGTTGATCTCGGGGTTCTCGCTTAAGCGCAAAACACCTTTTCCGTTCCCTTCAACCTTTGTACTCTTTTTTCGATCATATACCCACACATTCTTCATTCTTTCTTCACCTTCAGCATTAATGATCCGATCCTTGTCAGTTCCACCTATTATTCTGACTTTAATTTTTGGTTTGTAATTCCCTTTTATTTCAAAAGCATCCTCCCCGTCCAGTCCGTAAAGTCTGACCTCCCTTGTTTCATCTGCTTTGAAGGTTCGTTGGTAAATGATTTCTTCGATCTCACCATCTTTCTTTCTTTTATGAACCGTAACTTTTGTTTCGTTATCATTAAGTCTTTCGATCAGGAAGTATTCATGCTTATCTGATCCAACTACTTCAACTTCTTTAGAGATATAGAGGTAATGCTCTCTGGCATAGCGTTTCATATCCGCCCGCCTGGCTTTCAGTCCGGATTTCACTCTGTCACCTGTCAGTTTTTGAATTTCTTCCGGCCATTGCGACACAGCTTCATCAATTACTTCATCTGTGAGTTGTTTCTGAAGAAACTCAATTTGTTCTTCCCAGTCGTTCCAGTCAGGCTCTGACATAAAGGTTCTGTCAAAAAAACGTGCATTTTGACTGATCCCCGGTGCCCATCTTACCTCCTCATCGAATCCTTCAATTTTTGGAAGGGCCCATTTTCTGGATGCAATTTTCGGAATAATGCCTTCATTGATGAAGAACACCTGATCCCGGTCTCGCGGAATTGGCCTGTAAAAATTACCTTTTCCATCATTATCAAATTCTGCCCATCTCCACTGATCATCGTGTCGGTCCCAGTCTCCCAGCCACATGTCGAAAACACGATTGCGCACCACAAAATTCTGATCCACAGAATGGTCATTGTCCTTCTTAAGTTTCTCTATTACATCAAAGGTTCCTTCAACATCTTTGCCCCCTCCGAAAAAAGGCTCGCCTGCTGAATGCTTATTTGGGCGCTCTTCGTAAACAGCCAGTGTTCCTGCAAAGGTTTGTCGATAGATACCAAAACGTGAATCATCCGGAATGTAAACAGGGGTCGGGTTGGTATGATAAATCTGTGCAGCATCTGCAAGTCTGGGGATGATAAATGCTCCGTAAGGATGTGAAGAAGATATTTGGTCCTGTACAACCCCCTGGGCAAATGTTTTTCGCAAAGCTGCCGGCATGGCATTCTCCGGATATTTCTCAATGGATCTCAACACATATTGCTTCCCGTCTTCAGCTTCAAGCCTCAGTGATTTGGTCTGCTGACCGCCTCCCTTTTTAAGTACTTTCAAACCTCCTCTCTCGCTTCCTAAATCGAATACCGGAATCTCCAGTGGGGTCGCCCAGACATCTCTGTAGTTTGCACCCATCCACTTTTTCTTTCCTTTCCCGGCCAGGTATTTATTGCTGGCTGATACTATTACTGTGCTGTCTTTAAATGAAATAAACTCTGTTGCATCTTTAATGTCAATGAGTTTTTTTGAATAAAGTTGACTTTCATACAACAGCCCTCCATTCACTCCCCAGAATTTGACAGAAGCCTCTCCTGATTCCTGAAGATTCAGTTGTGCAAACCCTAATTCACTTTTCCCAAATTCAGATTTCCCTGCTTTCAAATGAGTGGTCTTTGAGCCAGATCCGCTAACAATAAAATGATGTCCATCCTTGTTAATCAGCTGTAGGGAATGTTCATGTCCGCTCGCAAAAACAACATGTTCAGCTTCACTCATCGCAGACACTATTTCTCGCATAATCGCCTTGTATTTCGGGTGTGTATTGTCCTGAATATTCCCTATTCCTTTTCTAAACAGTGGATGTATGCTTCCAAGTACTGGTGGAACTATATGCGTTTTAAATGGAAAATTTCCGTTGTGCTCGCCATATGTATAAACCGGATGATGTGCTGCAACAACAATGTGTTTGCCTTTGTGCTTTTGAATAACTGTTCTAAATTCATTCAATGCTTCGGCGGTTGATTTGTTCTCACACGGATCATCTTCATCCGGTTTATCCCATGGATGCAGGAAGTACTGCGTGTTTAGTACGATCAAAACAGCTTTCTCATTGATTTCAATTTCTACCGGCCCGGGACACCCGCCTGAAGGTATGAAAGCATCTTCCCTGCCCAAATACGCATGAACAAAATCCTGCATATTCATTGCTCGCTTCCAGCCATAGTTTCTGCCCTGTGCCCAGTCGTGATTACCCGGGATCATGTAGGAATTCCCATTGAATGATTTCATCGCCTCCAGCTGAAGCATGAGTTTTTGCTCCATAATCTCTCTTTCAGAATCTTCCTTGTCGGGTAAGCCTTTCGGGTAAAGGTTGTCTCCCAAAAATATCAGTACATCATCTTGTGTGGCATTTTGTGTTTTTTCCTGCAGGAGTTTGAATGTCAGGTCAGGACTCCTCGGTTCCCCTGCATCACCCACAAGGTAAATGTTTTGCCCGCAGAGCAAGACTGGCAGAAACAAAATGAAAAGAAACAGGTTTCTCATTTTCTTATCATTGAAAATTTTAAAACATACCCCCGATCTCCCTCTCCCTCACTGCTGATATACATATCGCCATTGGGAGCAAAACAAAGTCCTTCCGGCTGACCAAGTATGGTTGGTGAAATGGGGTAGGTTGCATGAATCGATCCGTCTCTGTTGACAACCACCAACAGCTTTCCTACGGATGCGAGCACGTAATATTTTTCTTCAATTGGATGAAAGGCAATAGCTGACGGCTTAAATTTTATTCTCTCAGCATCATATTTGGCCGTTTTCGTACTTTCCCAGAAATTCTTTAAATCCTTAGTCTGGATGGTAAACAGTGGCTTATCTGATAGCTTTCTTTCGACCATATCGTATGAGTAAACAGCTTTTCCTTTCACATCATTCCCGTCAACCTCACCTTTTTCTTTGCAGACGATTAAAAGCACATTGTTTATCGGATCGTATCCCAGTCCTTCAGTATCATTCTCCCTGGAAAGTTCATTCTCGAATTTTCTGGCAGTTTTCTTTTTTGAACCGGAGTAATCAAATACAAACAGATCTCCGTCACTTTCCAGTGCATAAATAGTGTTACCTACAATTTCAATCCCTTCATAGTCTCCAGGTCCTGAAAATTCTATGGAGTGAACAATCTTCTTCTTTAGAAGGCTATATTCAAATATTTTCCCGGTTTCATCATCAACGGCCAGCAGACTTTCTGAATTGATATATGTCAGCCCTGAAATTTCAGACAACACATACGGCAAAAAATACTTATTGTCCGGTCTTTTCAGCTGATAGGTATAAGATGAATTCTGTGTCATTAAAAACAGACTGTCAGCCTGTTGCCCAAAGGATGCCGTTCCGCAACTATTATTTGAAGAAATAATAAGAATGAACAATAAAATGCTCAAAATGTTATTTAGTTTAATTGTGGTGTTCATCCAAAAATTTACAGAAGAACACTAAGTTGCTCAATTTTTGTTCTATTTTGTAAAATCGATTTCAATTAAGTGATCAAAGAAGGTACCATAGTAAAACAGGCCGAATCTTATGCCAGGGAGATTTTGTGGCGAGATTTACCAGAAAGTATGACGTATCATTCTATCAATCATACTATCGATGTTGTGGAATCCGCGATTGAAATTGGGAGAAAGCAGGGACTTGATGAGGGTGATATTGAAATCCTTCAGTTGGCGGCCTGGTTTCACGATCTCGGCTATTCACAAGGGTGTGAAAACCATGAAAAGCTTGGAGCCGATATGGCAAGAGAATTTCTTGTGGAAAAAGATTATCCGGCTGATAGAATCGACAAGGTGACAGATTGTATCATGGCTACTCAAATGCCACAAAATCCAAAAAATTACCTTGACCAAATTTTATGCGATGCAGATCTGATACACCTTGCAGATGAAGATTATTTTTCCAAAGCAGATCTGCTTCACAAAGAAATTGAACACACAAAATCCTGTAAGATTTCTGAAGTCGAATGGCTGGAGATGAATCAGGACTTTTTAAATAAACATTGCTTTTTTACGGAGTATGCTAAGACCAATTACGATTCCGGAGTGAAAGAAAACCTTAAAAAAGTACGCCAACGCCTCAAATCATGGGTAAAGACGGAAAAGTAGACGCATTAAAAAAGCAGGTAGCTGAACTTAAAGAGAAAGTAAAGGAAGCAAAAGGACTCACTCCCACTCGGGGAATTGAAACAATGTTCCGGCTCACTTCAAAAAATCACATGGAATTAAGTGCATTGGCGGACAACAAAGCCAATATCATGATTTCCATCAATTCCATTATTTTATCGGTGATGGTTTCCGTGTTAATCCGCAAATTGGAGGAGTACCCTCATTTGACGATACCTGCCATACTTTTAACCATGGTTTGTCTGGCTACTATTGTATTTGCCGTCCTGGCCACCAGACCTAATATTACAAAGGGTAAATTCGAAAGGCTTGATATTCATAACAAGCAAACGAATCTTCTTTTTTTTGGGAACTTTCACGGAATGAGACTTACCGACTATGAATGGGCGATGAAAGAGATGATGAAAGACGGAGACTATTTGTATGGGAGTATGATTAAAGACATTTATTTCCTTGGAGCAGTTTTGGGCAAAAAGTATAAGCTGCTTCGAATGAGTTATACGATTTTCATGTTTGGTTTTGTGGTTTCGATTCTGGGGTTTATTATCGCTGAGCTCTTCTTCAGGAGTCCGTATCCCTACTGATTTTTCAGGTAGTTGTATATTTCAACCTGGGCTCTGATGTTTCTGGCAGGATCCGCCCGGATATTCTCCATTTTCTTATTCAGCCAAACCCCTTTCAAATCATCTTCCCACTGGAATCGAAGAATTGTTAATAATTCCTGTCTCATTTTTTCGTCGTAAACAGGAAAAGACACCTCTATCCTTCGATGCAGATTCCTGTTCATCCAGTCAGAGGAACCCAAAAAAATGTTTTGTGCACCATTGTCATGGAAATAGAAAATCCGGGCATGTTCGAGATATCTGTCGACTATTCGTTTCACCTTGATCCCCTTCTCTTCAGGGACAAGACAGCAAATACTCCTGACAATAATTCTGACGTCAACTCCGCTCTCTGCCGCCTCATATAGTTTCCTGATTAGCTGTGGTTCCTGCAGGTTATTGAGCTTGACAATTATCCGTGCCTCTTTACCTGCCTTCGCATGTTCGATTTCCCTTTCAATCATTCCGGTAAACCTGTCCATTGCATTAAACTGAGATACGATCAGATGTTTGAACCGGGGTGGCTCCCTTTTGATGTACAGGTATTCGAAGACAGAAGAAAGTTCTTTGGTCATTTCTACATTCGCAGACAGCAAACCGTGATCGCAGTAGATTTCAGATGTTTTTTCATTAAGGTTACCAGTTCCAAAAAAGCCATACATTCTGTCCTTCTTCTTTACCAAAGCAACTTTTGCATGCACTTTCAATCCAGGAAGGCTATACACGATCGTGATACCTGCCTCTTTCATCCGCCTGGCCCAAAAGAGATTGTTTTCCTCATCAAATCGAGCTTTGACCTCCATGAAAACCTTCACCTTCTTTCCTTTTGTTGCAGCACTTATAAGCGCCTCCCCTATGATTGAATTTTTTGCCATTCGATAAAAGGTGGCGTTAATTTCTTCAACTTCAGGATCCAGAGATGCTTCGTTGAAAAACTGCAAAACGTAATCGTAGCTATGATAGGGGAAATGAAAAAGTAACTCCTTCTTTTCTATCAATTGAAAAATTGATCTGCTCTCGTCAACCTCCAGGTTCCGGACAGGAGCCATGCGTTCGTATTCAAGGCCGGCAATTTCTGGCGAAATCTGGAACAGATCGTTCAGGTTATGATATCGCCCGCCCCTGACCACATCATCTTCCTCAAGGTTGAGCACTTCTATCAGGACTGCCAAAAGGTCATCAGAAATGTTTCCATCAAACAAAAATCGGGAAGGAACACCCAGGTTTCTCTTCTGGATCTGCTTTTCTATTTTTTTGACCAGATCACCTTCATACTCATCGTCAATACGAAGGTCAGCATCCTTATTGAGCTTGATCGAGCTGCAATCAAAGACCTCTTCTCCTGGAAAAATGAGGTCAGTGTGCAATCGGATGATATCATCCAGAAAAATGAAATAATTAGTGTTTTCAATATATGTTTTGAAAAAGCGCGGAAGTTTATCCGAAGGAATTTTGATCAATGATTGTTTGCCGGATTTGAAGGCAACTGCGAAGTATAATGCCTGATTATCAAGGAACAACTGATCTCCGTTACTGAATGTTACCGGTTTTAAATAAGCAGCAACCTTTGTTTTGAAGTAGTGCAAAATTTTAGTTTTTGCCTCCGTTGGAATCTCTTCCAGAGCTGAACATATAAAAATACTTTCGTGCTTCAATTCGTTGACCACTTCCTTAAGTGTCTTCCCGTACAATTCAAGCTGCCTGCCTGTTTCCTCATGGATCTGATCGAGGAGAGTGGAGGGGTCGAAATCAATTTTCTTATTGATCTTTTTCTTATCGATGGTAGCCAGACTTCTGATCTCTGCTACACGAACCCTGAAAAATTCATCCAGATTTGATGAATAGATAGCTAAAAATCTTAATCGCTCTATTAATGGTACCTGTTTATCCAGTGCTTCCATCAGCACTCGATAATTAAAAGAAAGCCAGCTGAGGTCCCGATTGTAAAATTCCACTATCTGAGCTTTATGATTTCAATTTCTTTATCAATCCCTTTCATCTTAACCTCTCCCAATGATTCGCCACCATCAGTAAGGTGTTTTACTTTTTCGTAAAAGTCACCGGAAACCAAAAGAAGGCAATCATAATCTTTGGTCATTTGTTCCAGCCGGGAAGCTGTGATCACCGGAATACCTGAAATCGAAAATTGCTGACGTTCTTCAGTTCCTATGTTTCCCGCAATTACTTCTCCGCTATGGATACCCACTCCGATTTTTATCGGATCACCTATCCCTTTATTTGATGACTCGAGGCTGTTTAGAATTTTGTCTGCCGCCCGATACGCCCTTTCGTGATGCAAATCACCTTCTGCTGAGCCAAAAGAAGCCATCAATCCATCACCCATCAGTTGATTAATAATCCCGCCACACTCGTTGATGCAGTTAATTACAGGTCCAAAAAATTTATTTTGAAATTTATTCACTTCTTCAGGAGACATGTGCTGAACCCGTTGGGTAAACTCTCTGATGTCAAGAAAAAGAACGGTGACTTCCGCTTTAATGCTGTAATCTCTTTTTGATTTCAATGCATTCACCACCTGCTTTGACACCTGCTGGCTAAACAAGGTTTCTATTTCATCCCTTTCTTCCTGGGTCTTTACTGAAATTGTCAGCCTCTTTTTTAATTCCCAGGCGACAAAACCACCGCATACTCCGGAAAGGAGAAAGAGTAACGCCTTGGTGTAATACACAATTGGAGGCAAAAACATCTCTCCTGAAAACTCCTGAAAAGACCAGTGAGTAATCAAGGCAAAAAAAACAGCTATCAGTAAGCCATTGAAAAAGCTAACCCAAAAATTAAGATGCAGTGCGGATACAATTAACAAAGGGATGTAGATGTAAACCAATGGGGAATCCAGAAAAATGGCATTCCTTTCCCAGGAAATAATTAAATAGAGCCACAAGGCAGGTATCATTGATTCCATGAATACAGAATAAAACTTATACCCTACCGGCAATGGTTTTTCGCAGCTCGCAATCTTACCTACCATCAAACGCGACATCAAAAGCAACAACATGAATCCCAATGCAATGTAGATCCCAACTGAAAGACTTTTTGGATCAACAAATACCTCAGAGATGGCAGCAGGAAAGAAAATCACATTGACCATTAAAATGATAAGTCCAAATCCTATCACCCCAAGAAAGATTTCCAGACGCCTCTTTTCGGTCTTTACGATCTCCAGATCGATACATTTCTCCAGTTCCTCAATCTGCATTCAATTTTTTTCTAATATTCACACGAACAATTTAATTTTAATAAAGTCTCTGCCAGAGTGTCAATGGAATTTTCTCGCCATAAGTTCCGTCCTTTGAGGTATTAAATGGAAAACAGAATCCTTCACAAAGATAATTTTCAAGACCTTCACCAGGCATTTTGTCTGGCATTTTCAAACTATAAGGTGAAAATGAATCCGACAGAAGCTGAATTTGATTTAAGAATTCATAAAAAGCTGAATATTGATTACGGCCTTTCCGGGGCTACTTTTGATGGCGATGAAATGGTGGCTTTTATCTTGCACACTTCAAATATCTATGAAGGCATACCAACGGCATTCAACGGGGGAACGGGGGTAATCCCCGGATTCAGAAATCAAAAAACAGGTGAGGAGCTCTACGAATTTCTGTTGCCTCGCATTATTGAAAAATCAATTGCCAGAATCCTGCTTGAAGTCATAGACACCAATGATCGGGCGATCCGTCTTTATGAAAAAATGGGATTTTGCTTTAGGCGTAACTTCCTTTGCTACAAACTTGAAAAACCGGAAAAACTGACAAACAGGGATTTTACAACTGAAGGTTCACTCACCAATATAAATGAGAGTTTTGCAGACTTTGAACCTTCTTTTGCTGACAGTAAGCTTCAGTTGCTTTTGGGGAATGAAAAAGTTCTTGTGACAAAAAAAGATGACAAAATCAATGGATACATTGTATTTCAACCTGCTTCAGGTCGCATTTCTCAAATTGCGGTTTCCAGGTTAAGTCGCGAAGAGGGTCTTGGCAAAATGCTTGTGAGCGGCGCAATGAAATACTCCGACAAACCATTAACGGTTATGAATGTGCCTGATGATGAAATTGGCTTCCAGCGATTCCTCACAAGTTGCGGATTTGAAAATCAGGTGAACCAGTTTGAGATGGAATTGATAATTTAGGTCATGCTATTCTCTGACTTTGAAAAAATAACCGGTGGCTTCCTGCAATCGACGGGTGATTGGAAAGTATCCGGATTTTCTGTTGATTCACGGTCATTGACCGGTCGTGATGATGAAGTATTCATTGCCATAAAAGGACCGAACAGAGATGGTCATGATTTTATCCAATCCGCATGGGACAATGGCATTCGAAATTTTATTGTTGAGCGAGAGGTTCCGGGCATTGAGGCCGACTTCCTAATCGTTGATAATTCCGTTGACGCTCTACAAAAAATTGCCGCTGACCACAGAAGCAGATTTAAATCAGAGGTAATCGGGATCACAGGAAGCAATGGCAAAACCACCATCAAAGAGTGGTTGTCAGTTCTTCTTTCAAAGAAATTCTTCATAGTGAAAAGTCCCAAGAGCTTTAATTCTCAAATAGGTGTGCCGCTCTCTGTTCTTGAAATGAATTCCAGGCATGAAGTTGGCGTTTTTGAGGCAGGCATTTCACAACCAGGAGAAATGATACGTCTCGAAAAAATTATTCAACCAACGCTGGGGATATTCACCTCTTTAGGAGTGGCACATGAGGACGGATTCAATTCGGAAATTGAAAAACTGGAAGAAAAGCTCAACTTATTCCTCCATTGCGAAAAAATTGTATGCAGAAAGGATGTTCACTGGTTTTCGCATCTGGCCCGGTGCATTAATGAAAAAAACCTGATTACCTGGTCACTTGAAGGTCAATCTAAGTTTCATGTTCGGTGGACTAAGGGAAAAATAACGATTGATGAAATCGAATACTATACTAAACTTAGTCATCCCGCTGAGCTTGAAAATATCACCCATTCTATTGTTGCGGCCATTGAATTGGGGTTGTCCAGGCAGGAGATTCAGGCAGGGCTTGAGCTGATTCGTGCGGTGGAAATGCGACTTGAATTGAAGAAAGGAATCAACGGATGCTACCTTCTGGATGATACCTACAACAATGACCTTGTCGGATTGAAAACCGCCATGAATTATCTTGACGCTCACCGACAAAATCAAAAAAAAACACTCATATTATCTGATATACTGCATTCCGCTCAGGATGATCATTCCTTGTATGTCGAAGTTGCCGAACTGATCGCACATAAGAATTTTGATCGATTGATTGCCGTTGGAAACAGAATTTCCAATGCAAAGGAAGTCTTCAAAAAAAATAGTCTATTCTTTTCTTCAACAGTTGAGTTACTGGAAAATATGCCTGCCTTTAACAACGAAATGGTTCTGATAAAAGGAGCACGAGATTACCGACTGGAACGGGTTGTAACTATGCTGGAAGAAAAAACACATGGCACGGTTCTGGAAATAAATTTTGAATCATTAAGGCACAATCTGAATCAATACAGGAACCTCCTTGATTCTACGACCAGATTAATGGTTATGGTTAAAGCCAATGCTTACGGAAGCGGGATACTGGAGGTGGCTAATTTTCTGCAGCATGAAAATGTTGATTACCTGGGTGTCGCATATGTCGATGAAGCTATTTTGCTGAGAAATAACGGAATAGACCTCCCGATTATGATTATGAACCCTCATATCAGCAGTTTTTCACAGTTTGAACGCTATGACCTGCAGGCTGAGATTTTTTCCTTCTCACATTTGAAGCAATTTCTTTCGGACACAACCACTCCACCTGGAATTCATCTGAAAATTGACACAGGGATGCACCGTCTTGGATTTTCAGCTCAGGAAATTCCTGAACTCATCGAGCACCTCAGGACCAATCAGGAGATTAAGGTCGAAAGTATTTTTACACATTTTTCCAGTTCCGATTCTCCGGAAGAAGATGAATTCACCAGATCACAGGCAGGTACATTTGACAAAGTATACAACCAACTATCTGAGGCGCTTGGTTATTACCCCATTAAGCACGCCTGCAATTCTCCTGCAATGGTCAGGTGGCCGGAATATCACTATGAAATGGTGAGACTCGGCATAGGTCTCCACGGGTTTGATCCCACAAATACGCTAAGCCTCAAGCCTTCTGGTCAGCTCAAATCAGTCATTTCTCAAATACGGCTTTTGAAAAAAGGTGATACTGTCGGGTACTCCCGAAAGGGAAAACTGAAGCGTAACAGCAAAATAGCTGTTCTCCCCATTGGTTATGAAGATGGCTATCTGAGAGTTTTTGGTAACGGGAATGCCAACGTCATGATAAACGGACACCCATGTCCAACAGTCGGAAACATCTGCATGGATATGACCATGGTAGATGTTACGGATATTTCAGCAAAAGAAGGAAATGAAGCTATCATTTTTGGAAATACTCCCTCTATTCACGATTTAGCAAAAGCTGCACACACGATCCCATATGAGATTTTGACCAACGTTAGCAGTCGGGTTAAACGAGTGTTTGTTTCAGAATAAATCAAAGTAAAAGATTCAACCCCCACATCCCAGGTTTTTCCTGAAGTCAGCATCTTTTGGAAATCCTGCCGATTTGACCTCATCGGAAGACACTTTCTCTTCCTGCCTCTCCGGCTTCTTTTTCTTACCGGAGCTTTTTATTCTAGTTTCTTTTTTTCTCTGATTTTTCACGATATAAGTCAACGCATATCTTTGTGGCAATGGTTCAAAAAGATATTACTGATCTAAAGATAGGAGTTTTAGGCGGAGGTCAACTTGGCAGAATGATGATACAATCTGCAATCAATTATAATCTGGATATTTCCATTCTTGATCCCGACCCAAATGCCCCCTGCTCAGGGCTTGTAAAAGACTTCCGTGTTGGAAAACTAACAGATGAAAAAATGGTATATGAGTGGGGAAAGGATTTTGACCTCATAACCATTGAAATTGAAAATGTGAGTGTTGCAGCACTTAAAAGACTGGAGTCAGAAGGTGTACAGGTTTTTCCCCAACCAAATATCATCGAGCTCATTCAGGATAAGAGAAAACAAAAGACCTTTTACAAAGCTCATGGAATCCCCACTGCAGATTTTGTCCTGACCGAAAACAAAAAAGATATTGAAAAACATACCGCAATGCTCCCGGCAGTCAATAAGCTTGGAACAGAAGGATATGATGGCAGGGGTGTTCAGGTCATAAAAACCTCATCAGACATTCGCCTGGGATTTGATAAACCAGGCCTGCTGGAACAGCTTGTAGACTTTGAAAAAGAATTGAGTGTTATCGTATCTCGAAATAAGAAAGGAGAAACCAGCAGTTTTCCGGTGGTAGAGCTATCCTTTCACCCGGAACAAAACCTGGTTGAATTCCTTTTTGCACCTGCGGATATATCAAAGGAAATTGAAAGCAAAGCAACCGACCTGGCGATTCAGGTTATTGAAAAACTGGAATTAACCGGACTGCTTGCTGTTGAAATGTTTCTTACAAAGGGTGGGGAGATACTGGTTAATGAGGTTGCACCTCGTACACATAATTCCGGCCATCAGACAATTGAAGGCAATCTGACGTCACAGTTTGAGCAGCACCTGAGAGCAATTCTTAATCTCCCTCAGGGGGCGACTGATTCAGTTTCCCCGGCAGCAATGGTTAACCTGCTTGGAGAGGAGGGTTACACAGGAGATGCAAAGTACGAAGGGCTTTCACAATGCATGGAAATGAAGGGAGTTTATGTGCATCTTTATGGAAAGAAAAAGACCAAACCATTCAGAAAAATGGGACACGTTACTATCCTTGACCCGGATATCAATAGTCTTAAAACAAAAGCACGATTAGTTAAGGAAACATTAAAAGTAAAAGCATGAGCAATCCAAAAGCAGGTATTATTATGGGAAGCAAATCAGACCTTCCCGTCATGCAGGAAGCAGCAGACATTCTAAAGGAGCTTGGTATTGAGTTTGAACTTACCATCGTGTCTGCACACAGAACTCCACATCGAATGCTTGAATATGCAGAGAGTGCACGATCCAGAGGTCTTCAGGTAATCATTGCCGGAGCAGGGGGGGCAGCACATCTTCCCGGTATGGTTGCATCACTTACTACTCTGCCGGTTATTGGTGTCCCAATTAAATCTTCGAATTCCATTGACGGGTGGGATTCTATCCTTTCCATTCTTCAAATGCCTGGGGGCATCCCGGTAGCCACCGTTGCTCTGAACGGAGCTAAAAATGCAGGAATTCTTGCCGCATCAATTATTGGATCAACGGATGAACAGGCAGCGCAAAAATTACAGTCCTATAAGGACCGATTACGAGATAAGGTTATGGAAAGTGTGAAGGATCTGGAGGAGTAAATCACTCCTTAATTTCAATCTCTTCAGGCTCCTCAGCTTTCGGGAAGATTAGCGAAAAGACAATGGCGAAAACCAATGCGCCGAGGATTACTCCAAATGAGATAAAAATCGGAATATGCAGATCAATGATTTCAACCAGCATCTTGGCTCCAATAAAGATCAGGACGACAGACAGGCCCTTCTGAAGAAGGTAAAACTTATCAAGAACATTGGCCAGCAGGAAGAACATTGCCCTGAGTCCCATTACAGCAAAAATATTTGAGGTATAGATCACGAACTCATTTTGAGAAATGGCAAAAGCTGCCGGAATAGAATCTACTGCGAAAATCAGATCAGTCGATTCTATTAGAACGATCACAAGGAAGAGCGGAGTAAAAAGGAGTTTACCGTTTTCTCTCAACCAAAATTTTCCGCCCTTATCTTCAGAGGACATTGGAAAGATTTTCCTTGCCGTTCTCAGCACGGGATTTTTTTCCGGCTCAATTTCCATGTCATCTTCATCCGAGAAAAGTTTGATTCCGGAATAAACAAGGAAAACACCAAACACATACAGGATCCAGTGAAATTCTGAAATAAGCAATGCGCCGACAAATATGAAAACGGCCCTGAACACAATCGCTCCGAGAATACCCCAGAAAAGTATATTATGATAGTACTCCTCCTTTACCTTGAAATACCTTAGAATGAGAAGAATGACGAAAATGTTATCAACCGAAAGGGCCTTTTCAGTAACATAAGCTGAGAAAAATTCGAGTGTCGCCTGAGGACCTTCACCATAAAAATAAATGATCATTCCATAGGCTACCGAAACCGCTACCCAAAACAACGACTGCAATAAAGCTTCACGCTGAGTAACTTTTTGATGTTTCTTATGAAATACCCCGAGATCAACTATGAGGAATATGACGATAATTACGCCAAATACGCCAAAGAGCAATCCCTCATTATGTCCAGAAAATAAGCTTAAAAGCATAAATTAATCGGGTGATTAGGATCTGGTGATTAAAGAGCAAATAAACGAATTATAGATGAAATAAAGAAACAATGTTCTGGGGCAGACTCAATGCCCTCTGAAGAAAATAAACCAAATGATAATCAGCAACGGAAGTAAAACAGGTATGGAATAGCGGAAAATGTATCCAAAGAATGAAGGCATCTTAATTCCAACCTGCTCAGCGATTGACTTTACCATAAAATTAGGCCCGTTTCCTATATAAGTAAATGCTCCAAAGAATACTGCGCCCACGGAGATGGCCATTAAATCAAGCATTGAATCCTTATAGTGATTGTTTGCAAAAGACACCACTTCTTTCATATGATTGACATCTGCGCCAACACTTGCCATTGATGCTGTAAGAAAATTCACATAGGTAGGGGCATTATCCAGAAATCCTGAAAGCAAACCTGTCCCCCAGTACAAATTACTTGGCGAGATCAACTTGGATCCCTCAGGGGACTGAGCATAAATACTTACAAGTTCCAGTGCAGGCATCATTGTGAAAAATATTCCGATGAATAGATAAGCTACTTCTCTTATTGGCTCAAAGTTGAATTCGTTTCCCTGAATAGCCTGCAGGTCAGCAAACCTGTAGGATGAAAGCGCTGCAGTAAACATGATTATCTCTCTTATATAGGAGAATTTCTGCTCCATAAATTCTATTCCCGGTACCCATTCAAATACGTTCGGGTCAAGAAATACTGCCCCAATCACCACCGCAAGCCAGAAAAAATTTCTTTTCCCCTTTATGCTGGTTTTTCCGGAAGCCACTTCCGGCTCTTCACCAAGATTGGCTGCATAATCAGATTTATTTCGGATATCATACAGATAAAAAACCAGGAGAAGAAAAATGACGGCAATTCCCCATGGAACAAGGTTGTGTTCCAGGGTCCATGTGAATGGGATACCCTTCAGAAAGCCAAGAAATAGAGGAGGATCCCCAATTGGAGTCAGACAACCGCCAACATTACTTACTATGAAAATAAAAAATACGATGTGGTATGGTTTAATTCTATTTTTATTCAGCCTGATAAAGGGACGAATGAGAAGCATCGAAGCTCCTGTTGTCCCAATTATGTTAGCGATCACCGCACCAATAGCCAGCAGAATGACATTGGTTACTGATGATGCCTTTTTGTCCACAACAATCAGAATCCCGCCTGATGCAACATATAGTCCACTCAATAAAGCGATGAATTGGATGTACTCTGCAGCTGAATGGACAGGTCCATGTTCATTGTGAAGGGCAAAAATGTAGTAGCCAACCACCAGCAATCCCAGTCCCACCGAAATAATCGGGTAGCTTTTATGCCAGAAATGTGGATAGAACAATGGCCCTGTGGCAATCATTACCAGCAGCAATGCAAATGGAATTACGCTCCAAAACTCCGGTGCCTCATGTGAACTGATTGTATGATCATCAGAATCAATCTGATGTACCTGCTCTTCCTGATCATGAGGATCAAACTGCTGATCATCTCGATCAGACGCACGCATTGCCATTGCAGCAAGCATGAGTAAAATGGCGATTAGGATTTTGAAACGCATATCAGCAGGGTGATTCATTACTAAGATGGGAATTCACCTACACAAAAACAAAAACTCAGGATCAAATCAATTGTTTCAGTGAAATTCCAAAAGCTGTTTCAGCAATCTTAGTTGAAGCTGCATGTGAATCATGTACTTTCTTAAGTGCTGTGCCAATCGTGTTTGATATATCAGTGAAAATATCTGCATCCGTCAATTTCTGATCGTTTTCCGGGTCCATCAAAAATGCAAAGGTTCTGGCCATTCCGCAATTAGCAATAAAATCAGGAAGCAGGGCCACATGATTGTCGACATATTCTGCTATCGGTCCGTAAAAAATTGCTTCATCCCTGAATGGCACGTTGGCTCCACAAGAAATACACTCCAGTCCGTTTGCAATCATTTTTTCACTTTGATCCTGGGACACAAGTCGTGAAGCTGCGGCAGGAATAAAGATCTCGGCTCCCGATGACCATATTTTTTCATTGCACTCATCAAATGACATCATGTTGTCTGCCACAAGTTTGTTGCCCTCCTTGTCGTAGAAAAGCTTTTTCACTTCTTCCAATGTGAATCCATCGGGATTAATCAGTCCACCAGCTTTATCAATGATTCCCGTAATCTTTACACCATACTTGGATAAATACAGAGCAGCCGTCGATCCTACATTTCCCCATCCCTGGATAATCGCTCGCTTACCTCTAATATTTCCATTCCAGATATTATAATAGTGCCGGGCGGCTTCAGCAACTCCATATCCGGTTATCATGTCCGATACTGTGTATTTGTTTGGAGAATCAGGTATGTATTCCGGATCTTCCAAAATCTTGGAAACCCCTTGCCTGAGTCGGCCAATCATATGGATTTTTGTTGGTTTTATCGGATTAAAATGACCATTGACAATTCCTTCCTGTGGATGCCACAATCCAAAGTCTTCGGTAATTGGGATTACCTCATGGATCTCGTCCACATTAAGATCTCCACCGGTTCCATAATAATTTTTCAAAAGAGGATAAACTGCATGGTACCACCGTTTTAATACACCCTCTTTTCGTGGATCAGTCGGGTCAAAATTGATTCCGGACTTGGCACCTCCAATTTGAGGGCCGGAAACCGTGAACTTGATTTCCATAGTTTTAGCAAGTGACTCTACTTCACGCTTGTCAAGACCAACGCGCATTCGTGTTCCACCGCCGGCAGCTCCTCCTCTGAGGGAATTAATAACGACCCATCCTTTGGCATCAGTTTCAGGGTCTGACCATTCAAAAACAATTTCCGGGTCTTTTTCTTCGAATTTTTTAAGAAGATCTTTCATTCAGTCAGTTAGTTTGGGGTGGCAAATCTAATCATTTAGGATAATGAATCACGCCCGAGGAACTGTCTCGTTTTGCGCCGGTCACGGAAGCCAAAACATTAATTTCATTCCTCAACTTTAAAAGCCCCAAAAAAGCGAAAACAATTGCCTCCTTAAAATCAATAAGCTGTCTTTCCGGAACAACAAAATCAAGGCTTTTATGATTTTGATTCAGCAATTCCATTAAAAAAGTGTTGAGCGCTCCACCTCCTGTTGAAAGTATTTTGGATCCAGGGGGCAAATGCTCTGATGCATCCGAAATAATCCGTTCCGCAATAAATTCACAATAGGTTCTTAATCCTTCTGTCGGCTCAACCTGATTTAATACTGAAGTATGAATGAATTCATTGGGCAGTGATTTTGGTGGTGCTTTAGTAAAAAAAGAATCAGAACGAAGCGCATTCAGCCAATCACTATTTACTGTTCCGGAAGAAGCTATCCTTCCATTTTCATCGAACGGTTTATTAAGTTGAATTGAATAATAATTCAGGACCTGATTACAGGGACAAATATCCCAGGCAAGCTTACGCCCCTTAATAGAGACATTTGCAATCCCGCCCAAATTCAGGCATGCATCGTACGCTTTGAAAAGTTCAAAATCTCCAACGGGAACAAGAGGAGCACCCTGCCCCCCTGATTCTACATCCTGAGATCTAAAGTCGGAAACCACCTTCATCCCGGTAAAATCAGCAATGATGTCTCCTCTTCCGAGCTGCCAGCTTATCCCATTTTCAGGCTGGTGAATCAACGTATGCCCGTGAACAGCAATCAAGTCCTGCTTTTCTGATGTAAAATCCTGCACACATTCCCCAATCCACTCTCCAAAAAGTCTGTCTGTCAGGTACTGAAGCTCAATCGAATCATCAGATGCTCCGGATAATAAACCAGATATCTTTTCGTCATATGAATATGTTTTACAGTTTTCAACCTTAAAAGTCCAGGATGACCCTTTGAAAAAGCTCACTTCTGCAAGATCGAGTCCGTCCATTGATGAACCGGCCATGATCCCAATTACTTTATACCGCGATTTGATTTCCTTTGTCATCTATGTCTGATAAGATTGAAGTAATCCTTGTTGATATTGGCAGCTCTGTCATTAAAAGTGCAGAGGTGATTGATGGAAGCATAACCAATCATCAAGTGTGGAATAAAATTAGTGATTTACAAGACAGCTATGATAATGTTCCATTTGCTGTTTCATCCGTTCGCAAAAATGTGAGTGAACTAAAATCTGTTTTTTCCAAAAGCAAAGATTTAGTCCTTGATCATCAAACCAGACTCCCTGTCGTATTGAATTACGAAACCCCGGATACCCTGGGTCCTGACAGAGTTGCTCTTGCTGTTGGGGCTAATCATCTGTTTCCAAACGAAAACAATCTGATTATAGATATGGGTACCTGTATTACAATCGATTTGATTGACAAAAATGGAATATTCCAGGGGGGTACAATCTCACCAGGTCTTCTGATAAGAATGAAAGCCATGTCCAATTACACGCATAGCTTGCCGGATATATCCCATGAATGGGGAAACATTCCAGAGCGATGGCCCGGAAAAAATACAAAGGAGAGCTTATTAAGTGGTTCACTATCCGGAGTTGTTAATGAATTAAATGGCGCCATAGAGACAATCAGAAAGGAATTAGCATCTATTAACATTATTCTAACCGGAGGTGATGCCAAATTCTTTGATTCCCGCATAAAAGCGCACATCTTTGCTGGCTCAAAAATTGTGGAGATAGGTTTATACAGAATTTGGAAGTATCAATGAAGGGATTTTTAAAAGCAGGTTTTGCCTGTTTTATTTTTGTAGGGCATTTCGTTTATGGCCAATCCATATATTCATTTCAGGGGCTTGGCACACTGAATCACCAGGGTATGCCCAACAACGTAGGAATGGGAGAGTTAGGAATTGGTGCCCCGACCAACTGGCATGTGAATACTCAGAACCCTGCTAACCTTGGCTACAATGGTCTCAGCTCTTTTCAGGTTGGTCTTCAGGTAGATGGTCGAAACTTCAGCGGAGATAATATTTCAGGCTCCGATTTTGATGGGGGATTAAGGTTCTTAGCTTACGCATTTCCAGTCAAACTCGGGAAATGGACTTCTTCTTTTGGAATTCTTCCTTATAGTTCTGTCAGCTACAATACCTTCTCAGAAGGAACAGTGACTGGAGCACCTGATGTTGCTCAGTTCGTTAATGAATCAGGTGAAGGAGGCCTGACCAATTTTTATTGGTCTAATGGATTTTCTGTAGCAGAAAATCTTTACCTCGGAATTAGGGCGAACTTCACTTTCGGTTCAATTAACAAAGAGTCACAAATTACTATTGGGGGAGAGGATGTTTCCGTCAATACTATTAACTACATTGACAAGACCTCTTATTCAGATCTTAATCTTTCTTTTGGAGCTGCGTACAGGCATAAACTTACAGAAGAACGGTACATCAACCTTGGTGCGATTTTTTCAAAAAAAGGCAAACTTGAAGGAGATAATACTCAGCAATTGACAAGGCTTTCCGGAACTGGTGCAACAATTGAAAGCATAGAAATTAGTAATTCAGCAAAAGAATTTACACTTCCTCAAACATTTGGATTTGGAATTTCCTACCAGGAAGCAAATTCATTTTTGATTGGTGTTGATTTTGAGTCACATGGCTGGGAGGATGCCTCAAATGAAACAAATACTTTTAGAAATCAGACGAAACTGGTTGTAGGCGGTGAGTGGACACCTGATTTTAACAACGTAAATTCTTATTTTAAGCGTGCGACATATCGCCTTGGATTTAACTACTTACAGACTCCATACATCGTAAATAATGAGTCCATTAATGATTTTGGTATTAATTTTGGTGCCTCTTTGCCAGTAAGTGGCTTCTCGAGTGTTGATTTGGCTGTAAAATTTGGTCAATTAGGCACTACGAATAATGGTTTGATTAAGGAATCTTATTATAGAATTGTTATAGGAGCAACTATAAACGACAGATGGTTTATAAAAAGAAGATATGACTAGTAATTTGGTAACTATGAAGAAGGTTAAAAAAACATTGGCAGTCTCGGTATTTATGCTTGGCCTTTTGGCTTCTGTTAGCGCTCAAAACGGATGGAATTGGGGGGAACAGGCAGATCTGGCGAAAGAAAAGAACGTGATATACGGGGACGCGCTTAAAGCAAAAAATTACAAGGCTGCAATACCACCACTTAACTGGTTGTATGAAAACACTCCTGATCTGAATCCTGCGATCTATATCAACGGTATTAAGATTTATGAATCACTTGCCAAGCAGGAAAAAGATCCTGCAAAAAAGGAAGAATACATCCAAAAGGCTCTTGATCTTCATGACAAGCGAATTGAAAATTTTGGAGGTGAAGATGATGTGATGGAGAGAAAAGCATTTTTCTCCTATTATTTCTATCAAAAAAATAAAGAGAAGTATCCGTACCTCTACGAGATTTACACAAAGACGTTTGAATTGAATGGAGACAAAATGAACAGGGGTAATCTGGTCGCCTATATGAATGTGGTATACAAACACAATTTTGCAGGAGGCAACCTGAGTGATGATGTTATCATTGAAACCTATTCTGCCATTTCTGATGCACTGGCAACACAGAAGAAAAAAGCAAAGCCGGAGGATAAGAAAAAAATTGATAAATCTATGGATCAGGTAGATAAGCTTTTAACGGCAACCGGGGTAGAAATAAGCTGCGAATTTGTTGAAACAAAATTGGGCCCTAAACTGGATGAATCTAAAGATCCAACTATGGCACGAAAGATTTTTGGGTTGCTGCTCAAAGGCAAATGTCTGGAGAGCCCCTATGCGTTAAAATCAGCTGAAATTGTTCAAAATGATGAGCCCACTTATGGGATAGCCAAATTCATGGCTCAGAAAAATTCCTCAGAAGGAAATGATGTTGCTGCGGTCAAACTTTTCGGAGAAGCTGCAAATTTAACAGAAGACAATATTGAAAAGGCAGAAGCTTATGTCAGTATAGCCAGAATTCAGTCCAGAAATGGCGAAAAGTCTTCAGCCAGAAACAGTGCAAGACGTGCCCTTTCTTTCGACCCTTCATATGCTGATGCTTACAAATTAATTGGTGATTTGTACATGACAAGTTTTGACCAATGTGCAGGAGGTGAAAGCAAGGTCGATGATCGTGCGATTTTCATTGCCGCTTACGATCAGTACAGGAGAGCTGGCAACAGTGCCGGTATGGCCAATGCCAAGGCACAATTTCCATCCATCGAAGAGATTTTCAATGAAGGAAAAGAAGAGGGCCAGTCGATTACAATTGGCTGCTGGGTTAACACGACCGTAAAGCTGGAAAGAAGGCCTGCTAACTAATTTGGATTATTATAAAAATATTGATGCGGCCAGGGAATTTCGTTCTCCTGGCCGCTTTTTGTTTGTGCTTCTTTATAGCTGCATTATTGCATTCTCCTGTAGTAACAGAAAAGACCTTATAGATCAAAAGCTTTATGAAGGACCTCTCTCAAGCCTTGACAGCATCAGCACACTGCTGAGTGACTCGGCAGAAGTTGTTATGCGCCTGACAGCCGCCAGACAAAACGATTTTGAAAGTGGAGATACTGAGTGGCCTCAGGGGTTTAAACTTGAAATATTTGGGAGAAATAAGAACCCTGAAACAATCTTCACCGCGAATTATGTGTATTATACAAAGGAGGAAGACTTATACCGGGCGGAAGGAAATGTAGAGGTAGAGAATCTTAAATCCGGAGACAAACTCAATACGGAGGAACTTTTCTGGAATCCGACCGAGGAAGAATTTCATACAGAAAAATTTGTCACCATCAAATCTGACGATGAAGTTCATACCGGAGAGGGAATGAAAGGAAATCAGGATTTTACCAACTATCAAATTCTCAAACCAACCGGGACTTTTTTAATCGAGGATAACTAGTTCGCACGGCGCACACTTAATGAAACTATTAGACATTACTCTCTTTGTTTTGGCTTTCTGCTTACTGATTATTGGAATCCATCAGGCTATGGTAGTCGGACTGGCAGAATCTTATGGGATTTTTATGTTTAGCCTGATGCTCTTATTTTTATATAACTATAGGAAAAAGAAAAATACCGACGACTCTGTAAAAAAGGATAAAAAGTCCGACAGAACCCGAAAAAATGGATGACCCATCCCCCTATTTGATCATACTTGTTTGCTTGCTGTTATCAGCATTTTTTTCAGGAATGGAAATCGCCTTTGTCTCTGCAGATAAGCTGCATATTGAGGTTTCAAAGAAAAAAGGATCATTAATCGGACGTATTCTTGCGGTCTTCACCAGCAATCAGTCACAGTTTCTGGCAACTATGCTGGTTGGGAATAACATTGCACTGGTTCTTTATGGAATCTATATGGCCGGATTGCTTGAACCGGTAATCATTCAGCTTCTGCCTGCCATATTGCAAAAAGATGTACTCGTGTTGATTTTGCAATCACTGGTCTCTACCTCGCTTGTTCTGTTAACAGCCGAGTTCCTGCCTAAGAGCATTTTCATTATCAACCCTGACTTTTCTCTTCGGTTTTTTGCCTTCCCCATGATTTTAATATATCTGATGATGTTCCCGGTGGTTTTCATTGTGGTCAAGCTGTCAGCTCTTTTCATTCTGATGTTTGGATATAAAGTCTCTGATGAAAAACCGGTTTTCGGGCTGACTGATTTAAATAATTACATAAAAAACAACATCCTTAACATTCAGGATAAGGAAGAAGCAGAAATCGATGCAAAAATTTTCAACAATGCCATCGAATTCAAAAAAGTGCGCGTCCGTGAATGCATGCTTCCAAGAACCGAGATAGAAGCTGTAGATGTAACAGACAGCATTGATGAACTAAGAGAAGCATTTATTAGAAGTGGTCACTCCAAAATCATCGTTTATAAAGAGTCAATTGATGATGTAATCGGATATTGTCACTCCCTCGAATTATTCAAAAAACCAGAGGAAATCAAATCAATTCTTTCACCCATTCTGATCGTTCCTGAAACAGTACTTGCAAATGAATTACTTATCCAATTCATAACTGAAAGGAAGAGCATTGCGCTTGTCGTTGATGAGTACGGAGGAACTTCAGGCATAGTAAGTATTGAAGATGTGATGGAAGAGATTTTTGGAGAAATCAGGGATGAGCATGACGATGAGTATTTGACAGAGCAAAAACTCGATGATAATAATTACATGTTTAGTGCCAGACATGAAATTGATTATCTTAATGATAAATACCAGCTTAACCTGCCTGAGGGCGAGTATGACACACTTGGCGGCCTCATTTTTGAGTATCATGAGGATATTCCGGAGGTAAATGAAATTATAGAAATTCCAGGTTTTGTGATCGTCATTTTCACAATGGAGGAAAACAGAATAGACAATGTCAAACTCACGCTTGTGAACGCTGAAGAGCCTGTCTGATTAATGGATATTTTCTATTCCTGCATTAGATTCTTCATTCGCATTTCATTAAAGGCATATTTCAGCAAAATTGAATTAACAGGACTGGAACATATTCCGGGCAACACTCCGCTACTGGTAGCACCTAATCACCAAAATGCATTTCTTGATGCACTCCTGGTCGGCGCCTTCATTCCTATTCCACTGTATTTTCTTACCCGCTCAGATGTCTTTACCTGGTGGAGTCGTCCGATTTTGAAACTACTACACATGATGCCAGTGTATCGAATTCGTGACGGGTATAGCTCACTCCATCAAAATGAAACTATTTTCAAGACGTGTGGACGTCTCTTCTCCAAAGGAGAATCAGTTCTGATTTTTGCAGAAGGTAATCATGGCAGGGATTACTATCTTCGACCGCTGACGAAGGGGGCAGCCCGACTGGCTATCCAGTCACAAACTGAAATGGACAAGGACCTGATGGTACTCCCGGTCGGCCTGAATTATTTCAGACACACTCAGCCTGGAACCAAAGTCATTCTTTCATTTGGAGAACCCATTTCCGTAAACCCTTATGTGAATACCTGGCATAATAATTCCGGTAAAGGATTAATAAAAATGAGGAATGCGATTTCAGAAGGAATGAAATCCACCCTGATTATTCCTGAAATAACAGCTGATTACGAGTTGCGCAAAGCCCGGGTTTTCAATACAAAGAATGAAGGCCTGAACTTTGAACAACTAAAGAACTTAGATATTGAATCTGTTGATGAAGTGACAGATAAGTCATCCTGGCATTTCATTCCCAAATTACTCAACCCGCTCCCCTTCCTGGTAATATGGCTTGTTTTGAAAGATATTGAAGATACAGTATTTCATGCTTCTTTAAAGTTTGGCATTGGTCTTCTCCTTTTCCCGGTTTGGTGGGGAATCGTTTTTGCCACCTTATTTCTTACCGTTGGAATTTTTTGGGCAGCCGGTATTGTTATCTCCATAATTATCTCATTATTCATCAGTTACAAATGGTAGAAATCGTTTCTTTTCAGCCCATGTATGCCACCGCATTCCGAAATCTGAATTATGCATGGATAAAGCAACTCTTTGAAGTGGAAGAATCGGACAAAAAGATCCTTGGCGACCCGCAGGGTGCTATCATTGATAAAGGCGGTGAAGTTCTCATCGCACTTCTTAATGGCGAACCCGTAGGGACGTGTGCATTGGTGAAAAAGGATCAAAAAACTTATGAATTAGCTAAAATGGCTGTTTCGGAAGATGCCCGTGGAAACCAGATTGGATGGAAACTTGGGAACGCAATTGTGGAAAAAGCCAGAGAACTTGATGCAGAACGATTGATTCTCGAAACCAACAGCTCATTGAAACCGGCAATCGGACTTTACAGGAAGTTAGGATTTAAGGAAGCTCACCACACTGATTCTGATTATCAGCGCTGCAACATTCAAATGGAATTAAAGTTCTGACTATCTTAGACTTTTGTCAAATTTCTCTTTATCGTAAATGACCTTTCCTGTTTCATCCCACTCTTTAACGATGTGCGGTTTGTAGCCAAAATTGAACGGATCTTCCGAGTACATCACTTCCCGCTTAATTCTTCGACCATCATAGTATTCACGCCATAACCCTGTCCGGTGATTGAATTTATAATTTCCCCTTGCTGCCACGGAACCGTCTTTGTGAAAGGCCCAATATTCGCCATTTCGCTCACCATAATGCATGGGAATTACTTCTCTCAACTTCGTTTTCTTAAAATCATAATAAGCGAGCAATGATTCCTGCGGCCAGCCTTTCCACCAATAGGTTTTGTCCTGAAGGATATCGTATTTGTTAAACCTGACCCAGCGCTTGTGTTTCATTCCCTTATAATAATAGCCCTCCTCAAGCACCTGTTCTCCAATCATTTTCTTATATGGTCCATGGAGCACTCCCGCATTTGCCTCATCAACTCGTAAAGAATTGACAATTTTCTTCTTTTTGTAGTCATACCAGTAAAAATCCCGGGCATATTCAGGTGGCCCCTCATATTCTTTAAGCCTGTTGAAAATCTCATAAACAATCTCGCCTCTGATCAAATCCCGGGTAAATCCCTTCCTTGTTTTGAGTCCGAAGTAGACATTTTTTTTGACTTTCTTTTTCTTCTGCTTTACGGGTTCAACTTCTGTTTCTTCAACAATAGCGAGATCCAGTGTCAAAGGGGTATCGTAATCTACTTTGAAAATATCATCAATCGTCTCTGTCCGGACTTCCTGGCCATAGGCACTGACACCTGCTATTAAAAATGAAATAACAGACAGTATTCGGCAATAGAAATAAGCTGAAAATCTAAAATCCAAGAGTTTAAAATCTTAATTCCAAAAAACTATTCTCCTGCTCCGCCACTAATCGATCTTCCAAAAAACAACGCATTCATAAAGATTTTATTGGTTCCATACCAAAACGCTCTGAAGTTTGGATTGTCTGAGAAAGTGATCACACGACCTCTCCCCACGGCTGAAACGGTGGCTGCCGGAGCATCCTTGAATCGTTCCAGATTTTCTTCAGAAACATAGCCGGACAACAGTGGATTCGAGGTATAGACAAAAGGATTGGCATATGGATTTTTTGACTTCTCCATGACGAGATTGTGATTTCTAAACAATGGAATTCTATCACTCTCCAGTCCATAAGCAAGCGGATTTGTCAAATCCACTCTGGCCTCAAAAATAGATCCCCCGGTAACCTGAGCTCCCCGATTTCTTGAAAGTTCATCATAAGGCTTATAGCTGTTGTCGCCGTTTTCACTCTTTTTGTATGAAACCCTGGTAATCTCTCGATCGCTCAACCATTTACCGGAATTTTTCCAGGCTATTACAACTCCACCTTCCTGAATCCATTTCTTCAGATTTTCCTTCCCTGAATCACGAATTACAGAGAGGCTCCCATTTGCAATAATGATTCTATTGTATCTGCTAAGGTCCATGGAGTTTACTCTGTCAATTGGCAGCAATGTTGCTTTCATTTTCAATCGTTGATCTAACAGGTGCCATACCTCACCTGCCTCGTAACTGCTAATGCCGCTTTCTACCAGGATAGCGACCTTTGGGTGATCGACTTTGGTCATGCTGCCACTTCCAAGGTCAATCCCTTCCAGTGCAAGTCCGGTAGACAATGAAAAAACATCAACCGCATCTTCATTCACAATTCTGCTAATGGTTGCTTCAATAAATATTCGCTTGTCCTCCTGAACGCCCATCGGGATGATCATTGTTCCTCTTGGATACGTGCGATTCGCATCTCGGTGAGTTTCATGCAGCACTCTCACCACCACATTCTTTTCCAGGAGCCGGTTGATTGCTTTGAAGGCATAATATCCGTAAGGCTCAATGGCATAAGCATAAGCCCCTTTGGATCCGATCAGTTCCCCTTTTGGCTCCTCCGGATTCTCAATTTTATCTCCTAATAGTCCTGAATTGTATTCTTTTCCCAGATCTGAGTATTTAAGATTGAATGCCAATGGCATGGTCCAGGTCGAAACATCATAGAAAAGGCTGTCAACAAAAGTGGTTCTGGTTTCAAAAATGCCACGAGCCAGTCGGTATTGTGGCTGGTTCATCGGCACCACATAGGATGATCCCGGATTAAATCTTTTTCCATTTTTAGAAACCGCATTCTTTAGCTTATACACTTCTACTTTGTGCTGGACCAGCATTTTCAATAACTCGAAATTCTTCGAAGGGTCCTTCTCCGACCCAAATACAAAAGCTTTCACGTTATCTCTGGAAGCCAGGGCTGATGCACTATTGTAGAACTCCTTCTGGTAATCTAAAAATTCCTTTCTGTGGGCAACTCCGGAAGCCAGGGTTGACAATGAAGCCGTGAAATGATTACGCACAGCCATCGGGAAAGTGAGTATTCCAAATTGATTCTCCTGCGCATGTCCCCTGGAGCTCGCCTGTTCGAACAGAATACCAACGGACCCGTTCACATCGGGATATGTCGATCCTTTGCCTATATAGAAATCATCGAATCCTTCTTCACTATAATAAAGTGATCCAATCTTGTCCAGGTACTGTGCGTGAAATTTTGCCATTTTATTCGTCAGGTCTACATTCTTTTCAGGAGTCCATGGAAATTTCCTTGACGGAATACCCGGCTGGAAGAAAAATGTAGAGTTGGTCCCCATCTCGTGGTGATCTGTCAGAATGTTTGGTTTCCATTCATGGAATCGTTTAATCCTTCCTCTCGATTCCGGATGCGCCAAAGGCAACCAGTCTCTGTTTAGGTCAAACCAGTAATGATTGGTTCGCCCGCCAGGCCATGCTTCATCGTATTCGCGATCATTTGGATCCGGATTGATTACATGTGAACGATGCGTATTTACCCAGCTGGCGAAACGGTTAAGTCCATCTGGATTAAATGACGGATCAATCATAATGACCGTATTTTCCAGCAATTCGTCAATTTCAGCCCCCTGAGCAGCTGCCAGGTAATACACGGTAAGAAGTGACGCATTTGATCCGCTCGCCTCATTTCCATGAACAGAATAGCCCATCCAGACAACCAAAGGCATATTGTCGGTATTCATTCCGCCAGATTGTGAAGGATCTGTCAATTTCACATGATCTTCTTTTATCTGATCCAGCTTTGCATGATTCGCTGTTGAAGTGATCATCAGGTGCATCAGTGGCCGACCCTCATAGGTCTTTGCGAATTCTTCTATAACAATTCTGTCGGACGCAGCAGCTACTGTCCTCATATAGTAGATCAACTGGTCATGGCTCACATGCCACTCTCCCGGATGATAACCCAGCACTTCTTTGGGGGTGGGGATATCAGGATTATAGGAAAGTCCGCCGGGGAGATAATAAGACATGTCCACCTGTGCGAATGACATCAGTGAAAAAAGAATGAGTGCAAAGGATAATAGCTTCTTCATGTGTATAAATTTTGGGAAGCCTAATCTAGCGAATCAGAAGTGCAGAAAAAAACCCGTTTGGATGAACGGGTTTTACTTCTATTCTGTGAAATTTTATCTTCAAATCATCTCGACACTTCGGTTCACAAAATCCGTCAGGGCTTTCCCTTCCAGCATTCCCTGTGAAAGCAGGCCAAGATCATAAGCCTGTTTAGCAAGTCGCTCTTTCTTCTTGTCTGTTTTTGCTTCCAGAATCTTTTTGATCACTTCATGATTTGCATTGACAGCAACGCTCAGATTCATCGGCATGTCACCAAACATCATCGGCCCGCCACCAGTTGCCTGCATGTCTTTCATTCTCCGTATGAACTCCGGCAAAGTGATGGTTACGGGTAAATCATCAGTAGCCATGGCCTCTACATTGACAGAATTGTTTTTGTCATTAATGGCTTTCTCAAAAACGGCTTTGATCTCTTCCTTCTCCTTATCTGACAGTACAGATTCCTTTTTCTCGTCTTTGTCAATGAGTTTGTCAATTACATCTGCATCCACTCGCTGGAGTACCATGTTTTCATTCTTCTGCTCCAGGTGACTGATGAAGTGGCTGTCAATCGGTCCGTTTAGTTCGATCACATCATAGCTCCTCTTCTTCGCTGTTTCAATGTAGCTGTGTTGTTTATCACGGTCAGTGGTATATAACACGACTGCATTTTTATCCTTGTTTGTCTGGGTTGCTTCGATGTGTTTCTTGTATTCCTCAACCGTGAAGGATTTGCCATCCAGGTTCTTCAGCAAAACAAAATCCTTCGCCTTCTCCTCAAATTTTTCTTCCGAAATCATTCCATACTTCACAAAAACCCCAATGTCTTCCCATTTCTTCTCGTAATTCTCACGATCATTTTTGAATAAATCTGCCAGCTTATCCGCCACTTTTTTGGTGATATACCCATTGATTTTTTTCACGTTAGAATCTGCCTGAAGATAACTTCTTGAAACGTTCAATGGAATATCCGGCGAGTCAATCACCCCATGAAGCAATTGTAAAAATTCCGGAACAATGTCCTTCACTTCATCGGTGATAAATACCTGACGAGAATACAATTGAATCTTATTCTTTTGAAGATCAAAATCCTTTTTCAGCTTAGGGAAATATAAAACTCCTGTCAGGTTGAACGGATAATCTACATTCAGATGAATCCAGAAAAGCGGATCTTCGCTAAACGGATAGAGTGTTTTGTAGAAAGCCAGGTAATCCTCGTCTTTCAGGTCATTTGGAGATTTTGTCCAGATTGGATCTGTCTCGTTGATGATGTTATCAACTTTAACCGACTTGTACTTGACCTTTCCGTCCTTGTCTTTGCCATCTTCTACACTTTTATCCTTTTGTCCGAATTTGATAGGTACCGGCAGAAATTTTGAATACTTGTTGAGAATTCCCTCCAGCCGTGCATCTTCCAGGAATTCCTCAGAATCCTCTGCTACGTGCAAAATGATTTCTGTCCCGCGGGTCTTTCTCTTGCCAGCTTTAATCTCAAAATCCGTTTCACCAGTGCATATCCACCTTGCTGCATCAGCCCCCTCCTGATGTGAGAGCGTACTGATCTCCACCTTTTTGGCAACCATGAACGCTGAGTAGAACCCAAGTCCAAAGTGACCAATGATCTGCTGGTTATCTGCCTTGTCCTTGTATTTTTCTATGAATTCGGTAGCTCCTGAAAAGGCAATCTGATTAATGTATTTTTTGATTTCATCAGCAGTCATCCCAATACCATTATCAGAAACAGTAATGGTCTTTTTTTTCTTGTCAACTGAAACTTCCACCATCAAATCCCCAAGTTCACCCTGATACTCTCCCAGTGATGCCAGTTGTTTGATTTTCTGTGTAGCATCAACAGCGTTGGATACAAGCTCTCTTAAAAAGATCTCATGATCTGAATAAAGAAACTTCTTAATAATTGGAAAGATATTTTCCGTGTGTATGGATATCGTACCTTTTTCCTGCATGATTTAAAATTGTTTTTTAACAAGCTGTCACCTGTCAAATTCTATTCCACAAGAAAAAATCTGACATCTTGTCACAAAGCCTGACGGAAGCATGATCGACGGATTATCGAATTCGATCAGCACTACGAACGAGTGCTTCATCCTTTCGTATGAATCGGTTGGCCAGGAAATTATTGAACATGGCAACAATTGGCAGGTAAAATCCAAGCAGAAAAGCACCCTGGCGCTCTGGTGCCATCAATTCGTTCGCTTTTAATGAATAGAGAACTATACCAACGATTGTTGCAGCAGATAATAATGAAAACAGCGCATTCAGCTTAACCTGAGTCATTCGGTTTTTGTATTTGAAGATAGAAAACAACATCACTGCGGCTGCCAGAAAAGCTCCAATGGATATTAACATGACATTTTGAGTTCCGAGTAATTCCATTTCTTCACCGGCGTTTTGCTGTTCAAACCTTACTTCGAAAGCATTTAAAGTGACAAGTCTGGAGGTTTCAATGTCAGCTTTTTCCCAAAGCGGAAAAAAAGTCATGGCAACCATTGCAGCTGCTGCAATAAACATGAAGATGGACTGTGCGCGTTGAATCATAATACTAAATAATTGTTGCAAATATAGAGGCCTGCATTGATTACATGGCCTGTCAGCTCCAATCATTAATCAAATGAAATTTGTCTTCCCGCTCAATGAAACGGAATTAATCCGGTTATTTTGCGGCGTGCGATATTTTCTTGACATCAGTTACAAAGGCACAAACTTTCATGGCTGGCAAATTCAGCCGAATGGAAATACTGTTCAGGCGGAAATCGAACAGGCCGTCTCAACAATTTTAAAAACCAAAACATCCGTCATCGGAAGCGGACGAACAGATACAGGGGTTCACGCCACTCAACAGATCGCTCACATTGATGTTGACAATGAAATTCAGCACGAAAATCTGGTTTACAAGCTCAACTCTTTTTTGCCTAAAGACATCAGCGTTAATGAAATTGTTGCGGTTCGGAACGAGGCACATGCCAGATTTGACGCAAAAAAAAGAACCTACCATTACCACATTCACCAAAGAAAAAATCCTTTTAAACAAGAGAGTTCTTACTACTTCAACCCTGAGATCAATATCAGTCAGATTAAGAAAGCCTGTGAAATAATTCGGGAATGGAAGAACTTTGAGTGCTTCAGTAAAGTTCATACAGAGGTGAACAACTTCGATTGCGAAATCTATGATGTTAAATGGACTCTTATTGAGACGAATCATCTTTTTGTTGTTCAGGCAAACAGATTCCTGCGGGGAATGATCAGGGCCATGGTCGGAACTTTACTTGACATAGGTTGTGAAAAATCATCGCTGGATGATCTTCAGAAAATTTTGAGAAGTGGAGATCGAAGTATGGCCGGCAGAGCCGTGCCAGCACATGGTCTGTTCCTGGAAAAAGTAGAATACGAGCAAAAAATATATAAATAAGCATTTTGGATAAAGAAACAACCAGTGGCAGCATCGTAGATTTTAAAATTCTTAAGCGACTTTTTGTTTTTGCGAAACCATATAAAGGAGTATTTCTTTTTTTGGTATTTCTCACAATTGCATTGAGTATCGCAGGACCTGTTCGCCCTTTTCTGATTCAAAAAACCATAGATGTTAATGTTGCAAATGGTGATTACCCGGGACTGGTCAATATGGTCCTCTTATTGGTCGGGCTTTTAATCATCCAATCTATTATTCAATACCTGCATACCTTTTATTCCGGATGGCTTGGTCAGAACATTATAAAGGACATTCGAATTAAGCTGTACAAACATATTCAGACACTAAAATTGAAGTTTTTCGATAAGACCCCAATTGGAAGGCTGGTTACACGCAATGTTTCTGATATTGAAACACTGGCTGAAGTGTTTAGCACCGGGATTGCCGGAATAATTGCGGATGTACTGCAACTTATCGTCATTCTGATTTTCATGTTCTCCATAAACTGGGCGCTTACTCTGGTTAGTCTTTCGCTGCTCCCTCTGCTCATTCTGGCAACCTATATTTTTAAGGAAAAAATCAAAGTCGCATTTAATGAGGTGAGGACGGCTGTATCTAACCTCAATTCATTCGTTCAGGAGCATATCACCGGGATGAACATTGTCCAGATTTTCAATAGTGAGAAAAGGGAGCTTGAAAAATTCAAGGAGATCAATAAGGAGCACAGAAAAGCCAACATCAACTCTGTCATGTATTACTCGGTCTATTTCCCTGTAGCAGAGGTGATTCAGGCAGCCGGCATTGGGTTGATCGTCTGGTATGGCGGTGGTGAAATGGTAAAAGGCAACATTAATCCTGGAGAACTCATTGCTTTTATCATGTATATACAGATGTTTTTTCGACCGATTCGCATGATTGCAGACCGATTCAATACCCTGCAAATGGGGATCGTGTCATCCAATCGGATTTTGAACCTTCTGGACAGTGAGGAGCATATAGCTGACAATGGCAACTTCCAACCGGAGCACCTCGATGGAAATGTGAGTTTTGAAAAGGTTTGGTTTGCTTACAATGATGAAGAGTGGGTACTCAGAGATATTTCATTTGACATTAAAAAAGGACAGACACTGGCCCTGGTCGGAGCTACAGGGGCGGGAAAATCATCAGTTATTAATTTGTTAAGCAGGTTCTATGAGATCAAAAAAGGGAAAATTTCTGTTGACGGAACCTCAATCACAGAATACGACCTTGCCAATCTGAGAAGGCATATTGCTGTTGTCCTGCAGGATGTCTTCCTTTTTTCTGGTTCTATTCTGGACAACATCACATTAAGAAATCCTGACATAAGCCTTGAAAAGGTCAGAGAGGCAGCACAACTTGTTGGTGCCCTGGGTTTTATAGAAAGGCTTCCTGGTGGATTTAACTACCATGTAATGGAGCGTGGTTCCACACTGTCTGTTGGCCAGCGGCAACTCATTTCATTTGTTCGCGCAATGGTGTATGACCCTAAAATCATTGTACTGGATGAGGCCACTTCCAGTGTGGATACAGAAACTGAGGAACTCATTCAGTCAGCCATTCAAAAGCTCATGAACGGACGAACCTCCATCGTGATTGCCCACAGGCTTTCAACTATTCAAAATGCACACAATATACTCGTACTCGAAAAAGGTGAAATCATTGAGCAGGGCAACCATGAGACCCTTCTTGAAAAGAATGGAGCCTATGCACACCTTCATCAGATGCAATACAAGGAACTCGAGAAAGCTTCCTGAGTCAGATTGATTAATTTTATCAAAAATTTGTGCGCCATGCATAATGTGTCAAGGCTTATTAAATACTGTATTGTCCTGGTAATACTGACATCTGCCTGCTCTGAGAAGCACGAAATATCCCCGCAGACGAATGAAAAAGTTGTTATCGAGCTTTTGAAAGCATCAAGTGCACTTAAATCCTACAAAGGCAAACTTGATGAACAGGCTAAACTGATAAAAAAGAGAATTGACAAACATGGATTGGAAGAAGTTTCAATGAAACTTATAGAAGCTGTCGAAAACGAAGATCTGGATCGGCTGGCTTACTGGTCAGGCTTTATAAGCGGAGTTGAATTTATTAGCTTTGAAAATGAGAAAAACTGGATTTTTAAATCCTTTAAGAAGGAAATTAACAATTTTGATTCCTTTTCTGTGGATGTCCAGAATGCACTGCTTGCTGAAGCGTTAACCGGAGGATCATCCAATTTCAGTAACGTTATTCATAGAGGATGCGAAATACGACTGGCGATCTGTGATCGGGTAACCATCCACAATTTCTATAATAGCTCAGCCAGCTGCTCAGGGGTCCGTCTTGTTTATCCGGAGTGGCCTTCCTGTCAGGCAGGTGCAAATTCAAGACTGGCATCTTCTCTTTTGAGCTGCACTGCAGAGTACAACGACTGTGCAAAATGAGCTAAAACAATTCAACTGGATTTGAATGAAAAAAGCCAAACAATTTTACCTGTCCATCATTGTAATTTGTCTGATTATCATTTCAGTTTCCATCTATTATTCACTTGGGGGGTTTGAAAAAATGCAGGTCTTTGAGTTTGACGGAACTGGTCGAACAGTTATTGGCAGGCATTACATTGGACGCTATACGTCAGATAAGGTCAAAGATTTCTACCTCGAAACAAAGGCACTAATTGATAGTGGAAAATTGAAAGGCCGTGTCGCACTTGTAGAATACAAAAACGATACAATCGGGCAGGATTCTGTTCACCTGTTCATTGGTGCCTCATTTGATGAAATCAGGAGTATTCTCGAAATTCCTTCAGGGTATACCTACGAAGAATATAAAACAAGCAAAATCTATCGTGTATTTATCACCCAACACCCACTTGTCCGGCCAACCCCCGATAAGGTGCGCAGCTTGCTTGAAGTAAAATCTATAGAAGACGGAAAGGTGTTACAGCCATATTCCTTCGATATTTATTACCCGGACGGAAGCTGGTGTACAGAAGCGTGGGTCAAATAGTTTCGCGCTGTTTACATTCATTTCTCAATTTAATCGAGCACCTCTTCCTCAGCCGACAATTGTTTCTCGTGAAGTTCCTTATAGACCCCAGATGCAGCTAAAAGTTCTGCGTGGGTTCCCTGCTCAACAATTTTTCCATCATCCAAAACAATGATTTTGCTGGCCAGTTTCGCGGATGAAACCCGATGTGAAATGATGATGGAAGTCCGGTTCTTCATAATTCTGGCCATTGCATTCAAAATGGCATTTTCAGTTTTCGTGTCAACTGCAGATAGTGCATCATCAAGAATGAGTATTTTGGGCGCTCTGGCAATTGCTCTTGCGATAGATACACGCTGCTTCTGTCCTCCTGAAAGGGTGATTCCCCGTTCACCAACTCGTGTGTTAAATCCTTCTTTGAAGTCCCTAATATTTTCCAGCAAATCTGCATCCTTAGCTGCTCGTTTTATCTCCTCAGGAGTCATACCCTGATTGCCAAATGCAATGTTGTTCTCAATTGAGTCAGAGAATAAAAAAACATCCTGAGGCACATAACCAATCTGACTTCTTAATGAGGAAATTGAGAACTCTTTCACCCCGATTCCATCTATTGAAAGTGTTCCCTTGTCAATATCATACAGCCGACAGATCAGGTTTGCAATGGTGCTCTTTCCAGACCCGGTTGTTCCGATAATGGCAATGGATTGTCCCGGTTCTACTTCGAAAGAAACATCATGAAGTGCCTTTATCCCCGAGTCAGGATAGACAAAGCTTACATTTTCAAATTTTATATGCCCGTCGATTTCCTTCTCAATTTCCTTCTCCGAAACAATATCTGTTTTGGTATTAAGAAACTCATTGATCCGTTTTTGGGAGGCTGCAGCACGCTGAATAATTGATGTGATCCAGCCAAGGGCCATCACCGGCCAGGTAAGCATATTAACATAAATGATAAATTCAGCAATGTTCCCGGTACTCACCTTTCCTCCAAAAACCTGAATTGAACCAATATAGACCGTTAAAATGACACTGAGCCCGATAAGCCCGGTCATAAGCGGCATAAACAACGCCTGAACAAAAGCAAGCCTGAGAGAACGATCCTTGTATCTTATATTTTCAGCATTGAAATCTTTGGCCATCTGATCCTCTCTGACAAATGATTTTATTACGCGAATCCCGGAAAATGCCTCCTGTACAAAAGTAGAAAGTCCGGACAGGCTCTCCTGAATTTCTTCTGATCGCTTATTGATAATGTTGCTCACATAGTAAATGCTGAACGAAAGAACCGGAAGTGGCAGGAGAGAATAGATCGTTAATGTCGGATTGATCGAAAGCATGTAGGGAATCACCATCAAAAAAAGTGTCAACAGGTTGACCCCATACATGATTGCAGGACCTATATACATTCTGACTTTGCTCACATCTTCAGAAATTCGGGCCATCAGATCGCCGGTGTTATTTCTGCGATAAAAACTTAATGGTAGTGTCTGATAGTGCTCGAATATTTCATTCTTCAGATCGTATTCAATACGCCTTGACATCACGATAATCGTCTGGCGCATGAGAAAGAGAAACACGCCTCTCAGAAATGCTGAAATGAGAATAAGAACGGCCAGAATGATGATACTGGAAACAAACAAATCGTAGGTCCCTGACTGCAGATCAAAACCTTCAAAAGACTGGAAAATGTTGTAGCTTCTTTGTAAAATATCGAAAGCGTATCTAACAATTACCGCAGGAACAATTGCGAAAAAATTTGCGATAATGATGAAAATAACACCAAAAATTAGGTGAAACTTATATTTTACCAGGTATTTATTAAGGTAGAAGAGGTCTTTCACGAAATATTATAACAGTCTGATACCCAAATAGTTTAAAAGAAAAAAAGATATTTTTGCAAGCCTTCTGAGAATTCTTCAGCTCCGACTAAGAAGGTTTAAAATTAGAATAAAGTTCATTTAAAATGATAGACACACAGCCCGAAGTAAAAAACAAAAGTGTATTCTCACTTATGGACGAAATGCAGCATGAGCAGGTGGTATTTTGTCGTGATGAACATACCGGCCTGAAAGCAATCGTTGGAATCCACAATACCGTACTCGGCCCATCCATGGGCGGAACAAGAATGTGGAACTATGCAACGGAAGAGGAAGCACTAAACGATGTACTGAGATTATCCAGAGGCATGACTTTCAAATCAGCCCTGGCCGGTCTGAATATTGGTGGAGGAAAAGCCGTCATTATTGGAGATGCAAAAACACAAAAGAGTGAAGTTTTCATGCGTCGCTTTGGAAAATTCATTAACAGTCTCAATGGAAAATATTACACCGCTGAAGATGTCAATATCAGCACCCGGGATATCGAGTATATGAGTATGGAGACCCCATTCGTTGTGGGCAAACCAGAATATATGGGCGGATCAGGTGATCCAAGCCCGATGACAGCCTATGGTGTTTATATGGGCATGAAGGCGGGAGCCAAAAAAGCATACGGCACAGAATCTCTCACCGGAAAAAACATCCTGATCCAGGGTGTGGGTCAGGTTGGGAAATACCTGATCGACTACCTGGTTAAGGAAAACGCCAACGTTTTTGTTGCTGACATTTTTGAAGAAAAAATTAAAGCTGTAACCGATAAGCACCCCTATGTATCGGTAGCAGACCCAAAAAGCATCTATCAGATGGAAATGGATATCTACGCCCCATGTGCATTGGGCGCTACCCTGAATGACCATACCATTCCTGAATTAAAGTGTGCAGTGATTGCAGGAGCGGCCAATAATCAACTGGCAGATGAACGCAAACATTCTGCAATGCTTAAGGACAAAAACATCATTTATGCGCCTGATTTTCTAATCAATTCGGGAGGTATAGCAAATGTTTATTATGAATATCTGGGCAGCTACAATAAAGATCGTGTGATGGCTTCAACTGAAAATATTTATAACGTTTGCCTTGATGTACTTAACTACGCAGACGAAAACAATACAAGCTCCCATGAGGCCGCTCTTTCGCTCGCCCTTAAAAGAATTGAAGAAGTAGGAAAAGTAAAGCTTGGTCAATAATTAAGAACTAAATTTAACAGTCCAAAAGTGGACTGAAACAAAATTTGAAATGCTAAATCGCAGGATATTCCGGGTAAAAGTTGTACAAGCCCTTTACGGTTACTTTACAGCCATGGAATCTTTAAAGGAAGTATCCAGAGCTTCTCTGGAACAAATGCATGCACTTGATCCTGCGAAGCATGATTTTGCAGACAAAGGATTGTTTGAGGCACGCAAAAAACTTGCGGTTCGATTATTCAATCAAAACTACCTGAAACAGGAGGTCGAAACAACAGAAGAAGTTGAAGTTGATGTGCTGGAAAATGTCAATAATGAAATCGAAGAATTTCAAAAAAGACTCGCCTCTGAAGGCCGGGTGAGAAAAACCGAGATGTTGAAAGATGCCAGAAAAATCTATGACATCTATCTAAAATTCCTCATTCTCCCCATCGAGATTGAACACAGAGAAAAACTTGAATCAGAGAAAAAAAATGCTTCAGGTCCATGGCCCTTTATCAACCATCCGATTATTCAAAAATTAAAGGACTCTGAATTGCTTACCGCAGAAGCAGGCAAACATCAGACAGGGTGGGGCAATGAGCAGGAAGAAATAAAGAACTGGTATCGTCAGGAAATACGGACTTCAGAAGCACTAACCGAATACTTTCAGAAGGAGGCTGAATCAAAGACTCTTGTAACGGACCTGTTCAAAAAGGTCATTTTTAAGAATGAAATGATCGTTTCTTATCTTGAAACACAATATCTCCATTGGCCGGAAAATCAGCCGATCATTAAGAGCATGGTGCTTAAGTCGTTGAAATCGCTCGATAGCGATGGATCATTTGAGTTGGCGGAACTAACCAAAAACGGAAAAGAAGATTTTGATTTTTTTGAAGAAATCTTCGATGGGGTAATGAAGGAGAATGAATACCTCGATACGATCATTGCCAATAAAGCAAAAAACTGGGACGTGGACAGAATTGCTCTGACTGATCGGGTCATTCTTAAAGTAGCACTTTCTGAAATGATGAATTGCCCAAGTATCCCCATGAAGGTTTCTATTAATGAAGCCATCGAAATTTCCAAACAATACAGTACCCCAAAGAGCAAACAATTTATTAACGGGGTTTTGGATGTACTTTCAAACGAACTAACTTCGAATGGTAAAGTTCGTAAAAGCGGACGTGGATTAATTGACAACAAATGACCCCAACAGGGTTTTAACTATAGTAACATGAGCAGATCAGGAGGATCATTTTTCGCGTTCTTACTGGGAATCATCACAGGAGGGGTTCTTGGAATTCTTTATGCACCTGATAAAGGTACCAATACCCGGGATCGTCTTACTTTTCAGCTTGATAAAGTGAAAAAACAACTTGAAGGCTTCATTCAGGATGTAGTGGATGGAAAGGAAGTTCTGGATAATGATGCCAAAGACCAGGGTGAGAAAATAGTTAAAGACGCTAAAGACAAAGCCGAACGATTGTTGGATGACGTCAATGGCTTAATCAATCAGATCAAGAAAGACTAGCGCTGATTGCCTTCACTCTGAGGAACTCAACTCCAAAAAAATTACCGATATGAGTGAAATTCTTATTTATGGAGGATACGGTTATACAGGCACTCTCATCATCGATGAATGCCTGCGCAATGGGTTACGTCCAAAAATAGCAGGCAGAAATAAAGAAAAAATACAGGCGCTGGCCGGAGAAAAAGGACTTGAATGGGAGGCTTTTGCCATTACTGAAAAGGATAAGTTAAATGGGTGGCTTCAAAGTGGTAAAGTTGTTATTCATTGTGCCGGCCCTTTCATCCATACCTCCCGGGAAATGGTGGAGGCATGCCTGAATACTAACACACATTACCTGGACATTACCGGCGAGTATCAGGTTTTTGATCTGGTTCAATCTTATTCGGAACAGGCAAAAGAAAAGGAAATCATGCTTCTGCCAGGAGCGGGATTTGATGTGGTCCCATCAGACTGCCTTTCGGCTCACCTCCATAAATTACTGCCGGATGCTAATGAACTTGAACTTGCATTTGTTGCAAAAGGAGGAAGACTCTCCAGGGGTACTGCCAAAACCATGATTGAGAGCTTTGGAGATCCGCAGGTCAGGAGAGCAAATGGTAACTATGAATTTGCCAATATGGGTAAAAGAGTAAAAACCATTAATTATGGACCTTTTGAACAATTGTCGATGGCCATAAGCTGGGGAGATATTTCAACCGCATTTTTTAGTACAGGTATTCCAAACATCGAAGTATATTCCGGAACTACAGAAAAGCAACTGGGTCAGGTGAAGAAGATGAACCTGCTGTCGTTTTTATTAAAATCCCGGGTAGTGAAAAATTTCCTGAAGAAGCAAATAGATAAGAAACCTCCCGGACCATCAGACGATCGCAGAAAAGAAGCAAATATGTATTTATGGGGCAAGTTGACGAACGGAACAAAAACGGTTGAAGCCCGACTCGCGACTCCTAATGGTTATACGCTGACTGCCGGCGCTTCTGTCCTGATTGCCAAAAAAATTCTTGATGGGAATTATAAGTCAGGGTATCAAACACCATCAACAGCCTACGGTGAAGGATTGATTCTCGAAATCAATGACTGTAAGCTCACCTGATAAGCTTGTATTTTGATGCAAGTCAAATAATACGACTCAATCCCCTCCCTGGAGGGGTAGGGGTGGTTCATTAAAATTCCAGTGTAAGTTGGGCAACCTCCTCAGCTTCTGCATCTTGCCTGAAATTAGAAATCCCCGCTCCGATCAGTCGAACACCCTCTTCTCTTACAAGGTCCTCCGTCATCAATCCTTTAGCTAAATCTGCAAACTCATCTGCCGACCTGATTGAGTGATCAGACGTTTTGCTTCTGGTGATCTGTTTGAAATCAGAATATTTGATTTTAATAGTAATGGTGTGCCCGGAAGTTTTACTGCGTTGATACCGCTCATAAGAAATCCGTGCAATACGATCCAGTTGAAGGATAATCTCCTCCAGCTTGTAAATATTATTCTCGAACGTCCGCTCGGCACTTATGGATTTTGTCTCCCGACTTGGCTGTACGACTCTGTTGTCTACAGCTCGTGAGATGTTATAGTAGTAACTCCCTGACTTGCCAAACCTCAGCCTGAGATCCTCCAGCGATTTCCTTCTCAAATCCTTTCCGGTAAAAATTCCCGCCCTTACCATTTTCTCAGCCGTCACCTTTCCAATTCCAAAAAATCGATGAACCGGGAGTCTGGCTACAAACTCTTCAGCATCCTCAGGCAGAATTACATACAGCCCGTCGGGCTTATCCATGTCTGAAGCGGTTTTGGCAAGAAACTTATTATAGGAAATTCCTGCAGAAGCAATCAGCCCGGTTCGTTCCTTAATCTTCAACTTAATTTCCTTTGCAATGAGCGTAGCTGAATTCAACCCAATCTTATTTTCAGTCACGTCCAGGTAGGCCTCATCCAGTGACAATGGTTCAACCAGATCCGTATATTCAAAAAACACATTGCGGATCTGACGGGATAATTCCTTATATCGATCAAATCTTGGATGCACAAAAATAAGATCCGGGCATTGCTTGGCCGCCCTTGCAGAAGGCATGGCAGATTTCACTCCAAATTTCCGCGCTTCGTAACTGGCCGCAGCTACCACTCCACGTTTAGAGTCCCCACCCACTGCAACGGGTTTTCCTCTTAACTCAGGGTTATCCAGCTGTTCGACCGATGCATAAAAAGCATCCATATCGATATGTATGATTTTTCGGAAATCCACGAGTCAATATACGGAGGACTAGGCTTCAGGTAATTAAGAGATTTCACAAATCACTACTTTTTTACAGAAGGTTGGTATTTTCATTCTAATCAGGCAGTAAATTAACCTTCACTAAACTGTAAGAATTTTGAAAAAGATCCCCATTAGACAAGGTATCGACACATTGGTCCCTTCTGCAACACTTTTAATCAACGAACGATCAAAACAGCTCGCTTCTGAAGGAAAAAAGATTTACCGGCTTGGTTTCGGGCAATCACCTTTTCCTGTCCCGGAAGAAGTAGTTACTGCTTTGACTAAATCAGCACATGAAAAGGACTACCTGCCCGTCCAGGGGCTTTTGCAACTCAGAAAAGCTGTCGCCAGGCATTTCTCAACCCACTACGGACTTACATATGATGAAAGTCGAATCATGATAGGACCGGGATCCAAGGAATTAATTCTTGGCCTTCAGATGGTCTGTGATGCTGATCTTTTGCTACCCTCACCTAGTTGGGTTTCCTATGAACCGCAGGCCCAGATTGTTGGAAGCAGTGTTCACTGGATCAACACAAGTCAGAAGGAAAACTGGCTGGCATCCCCGGAAAAACTGGCTGAAGCCTGCACCATTAATCCTGAGCGTCAGAAGATTCTCATCCTGAATTATCCCAGCAATCCGGTTGGAAGCAGCTATTCCGTTGACGAGCTTAAAGCACTGGCTGAGGTCTGCAGAAAATACCATGTACTGGTCATAGCGGACGAAATTTATGGAGCACTGACCTATTCCGGTGATCATCACTCACTCGCTGAATTTTATCCGGAAGGGACTGTTGTAAGCGGGGGTCTGAGTAAATGGTGCGGTGCGGGTGGATGGAGATTAGGGACATTTTGCTTTCCTGAGGAATTACGACATGTCCTGAATGCGATGATGGCACTTGCGAGTGAATCCTTTAGTGCGGTAAGTGCTCCGGTGCAATACGCGGCTATCACCGCTTTTGATGGTAGCGTTGAAATCGAGAAATATCTTCGAAATTCAAGAATTATTCTCAAAATCGTTAGCGAATACGTCCATGATCAACTTTCAGAAATGAAGGTAACCATGCCGAAAGCACAAGGCGGATTTTACCTGTTTCCTGACTTTAGTGAATATCACTCAACACTTGAACACAGAGGTATCAAAACTTCAACTGAATTTTGTGAAAAATTGTTGAATGAAACTGGCATTGCCCTGTTGCCCGGAGTAGCTTTTGGAAGGCCGGAAAATGAACTTACCTGCCGACTTTCCTTTGTGGATTTTGACGGAGCAAAGCTGCTTCAACTCGTCGACAATCAAACTGATCCGAATGCTGACACTATTTTGGACAACTGCCCGGCAATTACAGAATCCATGAACACCCTGAGAGGCTGGCTAAAACAATAATTACCATGAAAAATCATTTAACTCTACTGCTTTTTCTGCTTTTCATCGGATGTACTTCACAAAATAGTGATGAACCTTCCAAAGAAACATCAACCTACGGAGTAGTAAGTGCGGCCAGTCCCGAGGCTTCACATGCAGCTGCCGCAATCATGGAAAAAGGCGGGAATGCCATTGATGCAGCGATCGCCGCTTCATTTACACTGGGAGTTACAGAGCCTGCCATGTCCGGTTTGGGCGGAGGCACTCAAATCTTACTCGCCCTGCCCGGAGCAAAACCTGTGGCTATTAATGGTGCAACAATCTCTCCGGCTCTTACTCCGACAGACGCTGTTAAAGAAGACCTGACGTATCACCGTCGAAGCACGATCCCATCTACCGTTAAGGTACTGGGCTATGTTTTTGAGAAATATGGAAGTGGAAATGTCTCCTGGGAAGAATTACTCGCACCGTCCATTGGTTATGCGACGAACGGATTCGCAATAGGTGCCTTCCGGCACAAAGTCTATAAACAATACCAAAGCAGCCTGCAAAAAAGCCCTCACAATACTCACTACTTTTTACTACCTGACGGAAAAATTCCTGCCCCCGGAGATACCCTTAAACAGCCGGTGCTTGCCCAAACACTTCAAAGACTGGCAGTGGCAGGAGCAGACGATTTCTACTCTGGAGAAATTGCGGAAGAGATTGCCCGAAATATGAAGGAAGCCGGAGGGTGGATTACGCTCGAAGATTTGAACTCATTTCCTGATCCGGAAGAAATGGAACCAGTTCATACAACTTTCAGAGGGTTTGAGGTGTATTCTCAACCTCCGCCATGTGGTGGCTGGACCGTCATGCTCATTTTAAATTTGCTGGAACAATATCCTGAGGATGAACTTCAGCCCGACACCCAAAGCCGTTTTGAAAACGTTTTGACCGCCCTGCACCTTGGGCACAATGACAGGAAACAAAATCCGGTCATAAGTGAAGAAGACCTTAATAAAAGGATCAGCAAAGAGTATGCAAAGAACCTCCTGCGTGATTACCAGACAGCTTCAAACATATCTCAGGCGGAAGAACCTGAAGGAGAAACCACACATTTTTCCGTTGTTGACAAGGACGGAATGGCAGTCGCAGTTACGGCCAGTATCAATGCTTATTTCGGTGCGGCAGCAGCTTCCCCTTCGCTTGGCTTTTTATACAATACCTACATGAACGATTTTGAAATTGGTAAACCTGATCACTTGTTTGCCATCGGCCCAGGCAAGATGAATTACTCTTCCATGAGCCCGACCATTGTTCAAAAGGGAGAAGAAAGTCAACTGGTGATCGGAAGCCCGGGTAGCGCACGTATTATTTCAAGTGTTGCTCAATTGGTGCAGTTGTGGGTGGATACTAATCTGTCAATAGAGCAAATTGTTGCCTCACCAAGAGTACACTCAGTCAATGGAAAAATTTATTATGAAGACTTTGACACTCCAATTGAATGGATTCTGCCTTTTCGCAATAAAAATTTTGAGGTCGCTTTCCCGTCTTATTCACTTATGACCAATGGTCTGAATGCTTACTTCGGTGGCATTCATACGGTATCACTGGAAAACGGAATATGGAGAGGGGCAAGTGACCCACGACGGGATGGGGAAACCTTTACAACCAACTGACCAAAACAAGGGCCTGTTTTGCCACAAAAGAATATTTGCCTGTTTACCAATTCTGCAATAATTTACGATTATGTTGAAATTAAATAAAAGACAAATTGTTAATAAAAAAGCAATTTGACCAATAATCAACCTTAACTACCTATATATTAATATGAAATGTCTAAGAGTTGCCGTAGGACTAATTCTGCTGATTTTTATTAGCAGTTCTGTACAAGCCCAGTATACGGTAAGCGGAGTTATCAAGGATGATTCCGGAGAACCCCTTGTAGGGGTAACCATCCAGGAAAAAGGCACCACTAATGGGGCCATTTCCGATATAGATGGGAGGTACACACTTAATGCCAGTAGCGCCCAGGCCGTGCTGGTAATGAGTTATGTTGGCTTTAAAAGCCAGGAAGTTTCAATCGGAGGTCGTACAACAATAGATGTTACGATGGCTTCAGATATTGAAGAGCTGAGTGAGGTCGTCATTAGTGCCCTTGGATTCAAGGAAAAGCGGGACAATATTTCATCCACTTATTCCAGAGTTGACGGAGATAAAGTAGTTCAGCGAGGTGAAAACAAGGTAATCGACGGACTTGGCGGTAAAATGGCCGGTGTGAAAATTGGCGCAACTTCCGGTGATCCCGGTGCTGGTGCCAATATCCTGATCAGAGGTCAAAGTACTATTTCAGGAGAAACGCAACCATTGATCATCGTTGATGGTGTTCCATTCAACAATGACCAGACCAGAGGACTTTCTTCAGAAGCGGGCAGTGATGCAGGGGTTAACCAGCAGGCACGTTTGAATGATATTAACCCTGAGGACATTGCAACCATGCAAGTGTATAAAGGAGCATCCGCAGGAGCACTCTATGGCTCGCGAGGTATCAATGGTGTGATTGTAATAACTACAAAACGTGGGCAGGCAGGTAAACCAAAAATCACATATACGGCAGGCCTGACTGTTGACAGAATATCCAGAAAACATGATTTGCAAAAGACGTATGGTCAGGGCAATGGTGGTTCATGGGTCAGAGACACTCAGCGTTCATGGGGAGATAAAATTGCCGACAGATCCGGAGGTCCTGATGCAGTAGATGAAGCTGGCGAGTATTTTATTTCGAGAAATGGTGGTACTATCCTTTATCCCATCACCGGAAAAAACTCCACGTCCAATTTCGTAGATTCAAATTTTGATCAGGTTTTCCAGACAGGAATGACATGGGATCATAAAATCTCAGTCAGTGGCGGTAATGAAAACACTACCTACTATTTCAGTTTAGGAAAAACAGATCAGGAGGGGATTATTGTTAACTCCGATTATGAGAAAGTTAATGTCACAGGAGCCTTGACTCAGAAATTGTCCGATCGACTTTCAATGGATTTCAAAGCCAACTTTATTAACACTACATCAAACAGGATTCAGACCGGTTCCAATACAGCAGGTTTGTACCTTGCCTTACTAAGAACCGCTCCTGACTTTGATATCACTCACTACAGAGGAGACTATGTAAGCAGTGGTGGAGTCGTGACTCCTAATCGTCACAGGTCCTATCGAAGATCCAGAGCCAATAATGACAATCCGACGTATAATAACCCGTTATGGACAGTTAACGAACAGACTAACTCAACAGAAGTCAATAGATTCATCGGGTCAGCTCAGTTTGAGTATACTGTGAATGACAATATTAAATTGATCGCCAGAGGAGGCGCTGATACCTATAGTGATGCAAGGGTTTATTTCTTTCCATACTATTCAGGGGGTAGCGTAACAGGTGAACTGGAGGATGAAGCTATAGTTGTTTTTGATCATAATGCTGATTTCCTGGCTAATTTCAATTACGATATCACATCTGACCTTACGAATAATACGACCATTGCATTTGGCCTGAACTCCAGGCAGAGAAAAATCAATTATTCACAGGCTATTAACTTCACAGAAAATTTCAGACGCCCATTTGATGTTAATGAATTGACGTCCCTGGACAATATTTCTGCAGAAATCTCCAGAAGGCAAACCAGATTCGTAAGGTATTATGGTACTTCTGCCTTTGCTTACAAGGAAATGCTATTCATGACCCTTGGAGGTGCTTATGAAAATCATTCAACACTGGCTGACGGATTTTTCTATCCTTCCGTTGAAATGGGCTGGCTGGCTTCTCAGACAGTTGATATGCCGGATTGGATAAGTTTTGGTAAGCTGCGTTTTGCATACGGTCAGGTGGGTAATGCTCCTTCTCCTTACGAAGAACAAACTTTTTACGAAGTTGGGTCCTTCTCTTCTTTCTCAGATGGGGTGGATCTTGCCTTTTTTGGAGGCGGTTATCAACTAGATGAAACCCTTGGAAATACAGCATTGAAACCTGAAGTAAAAACAGAAATCGAATTTGGTGCTGATTTCAGGTTCCTTGAGAACAGACTCAAACTCTCACTTACCAGATACACTAATACCATTGAAGACGTGCTATTGGACATTGGCATTCCAAGCTCTTTAGGCTATGAGCAGATTTATGGAAATGGTGCTGAAATTGAGAACAAAGGATTTGAAGTTGAAGCAGGATATCAAGTCCTGGATACAGATACCTGGAGATTAGGTGTTGACGTGAATTATAGTCAAAACCGAAACATGGTTATCAGTACTCAGGGAAGTGTAATTAATCTGACACCTGGCAGTTCCGTTCAGGGGGTTGTGATAGAAGGACACCCAATGGGGTCATTTTATACCCAGGGTATTCTGAGAGATGAAGATGGGAATAAGCAGTTCGATGCGAATGGATTCCCGATTACAGATCTTAGTGGAAATCAGGTGGTTGGAGATCCAAACCCAGACTGGAGAGGCGGACTCGGACTTAATGCTTCTTATAAAGATTTGAGATTCAATCTCTTATTTGAAACATCACAGGGAAATGATTTTGCCGGCAGAACGGAATTTATTCTGGAGTTCTTTGGAACTCACGCAAATACGGATAATGAGGTGACTCTGACCCAGGACATGGTTAACTATGTTGGAAATACAATTCCAGCAGGTACAACCGTCCGTGGAAATTTTGGAGACTTTGGAGCCGGACAGGTCCTATTGGATGAAAGCTGGTATACAACAGGCCAGGGATTTGGAGATGCAGTACTCAATGAATTAGCAGTTCAGGATGGAAGCTGGACACGATTGAGAGAAGCTTCTATAAGCTATACGATAAGAAAGGGCTTGCCAAAAGCTATAAATGATATCGAGCTGAGTCTGGCAGGAAGAAACCTTATCATCTGGACCAAAGTGGATGGCGTTGACCCTGATGTGAATCAGTTTGGTCGAGGCTATGGATTCGGGCTGGACTATTTCACTAACCCGGGTACCAGGTCTTATATCTTCACTATGAGGGCGACTTTCTAATCAGTTATGAACTATAAATTGAAAAAAGAAATGAAAGTTTTTAAGAATATATTACTTGTGGCTACATTAATAACATTCAGTTCCTGCGAGGATTGGCTTGATGTTAATGAAAACCCGAATGCTTTAGTTGAAATCCCATCAGGGGAGTTAATGCTAAAAGGAACCCTTCTTGCAAACGCGCAAATACATAAAGGTCATATGCTAAGAGCTTCTATGTATTATTCGGGTGGCTTAGTTGGGAATCAACTGGTCCAGCAGACTATTTATGTTTACAATTATTCGCCTGGAGATTCAGACCCAAACTGGTCTCATCTCTACAATGGCATCATTGCTCAAAATAAAAAGATAAGAGAATTATCTCCTAACGCCGAAGGTTTGTTAGGTATTATTGACATTAATGAAGCCTTAGGCGTAGGCACTGCGGCCAGTATCTGGGGAGACATCCCATATTCTACTGCTGTTCCCGATAATCCGGGTCTGGGTGTGTTTCCGACCTATGATGATCAAATGGATGTTTACGACGATGTTCAGGATCTCCTGGATCGTGGTATATCTACGTTGACTTCAGCATCAACCGGAGTTGGAAGCGCTGATATCTTTTTAAATGGAAATTTAAATGCCTGGATGGAGGTAGCACACACACTTAAGGCCAGGAATTATCTTCAGGTTAAAGATTATGCCAGTGCACTGGCTGAAGTAGTCAATGGAATAAGTGACCCGGCCAATAATTTGGATTTTACTCCGGCTGGTGACGTTGTAGCAATTAATGCCAATATCATTTACTCACTCGTTTCCGGGAGCCGGGCTACAGATATGAGCGCAGACGGAAGCTTCTTTTATGAAGACCTGATGAATCCTGCCGGGGCTAACACCAGGAATCATGCTAAGACGGATGAAACTGCGAGACGTAACTATCTGTACATTGATGGCGATGGTGGTAGTGCCAATGGAATTGATGCTGCTTTAGAGCCAATGCCACTGGTTACATATGAGGAAAACCTGTTGATATGGGCTGAATGTCTAATCCGAACCGGTACCGCCGGATCGAATAATCAGGCGGCCATTGACAAGTTGAATGAATTACGAACCTATCTAAGATCAGGAAATGCGTTTACTAACGTTAGTGGTTCAGATCCATTTACTTATGATGATTATGTCCTGGCCGATTTTCAGAATGGAGGTATCGAAAATGGAGACAATATTGCGGTTGATCGTGCTATACTTCGTGAAATAATCGAAGAACGCTATGTGACTGGTTATACCACCTACATTCCGTTTAATGATTTGAGAAGATTAAGAGCTAACGATTCAGATGTTTTGCTGCCTATACCATTCAATACAGCTACCAACACTACTCATGTGGAGCGACTGCTGTATCCGAATGCAGAGGTTCAATCCAACCCAAATATCCCAAGTCCCCTACCGGATATCTTTACATCCACAATGGCGAATCAATAAAGACCCGTTTTTCAAAAAGCCGACACAATGTGTCGGCTTTTTTTGTTTTACTTCAATAAGACTTTGTGAATGGAATGAGAATTACCTCCAATTACTTTCAACAGATACAATCCTGATTTCTGACCTGAAACATCCAGTGTGACTTTGCTCTCAGAACATTTCCACGTTTGAATCACTTTTCCGGAATGGTCCATAAGCCTGATTTCCTCAAGGTTACTTCCCTCAACAGTCAATGCACCCATTTCCAATGGAACCGGATAAATACGAACCTTCAAAAGGTCCCCCACACCTGTTGTAAGCGCGCAGTTAAATGTGTTGGCAAGTGCTCGCGCCATGGTCTCCCAGCCTCCAACATCTGCACGTAACTTTTCTCTTTCCTGTTCAATATGAATAAACCGGCCGGAACCTTCAGAGGCTTCCTCTTCGCACGGGTCAATAGAATTATTCAGGTATCGACCCTGAACATTTGTAAACCCAAGTAAACGGGTCCAATCAGTATTTTGATGACCAAGCTTGAAAGTAAGCGAAGGGTCAATCAGATCCAGTTCGTCTTTAAGCATATCGGCATAATCCGTTGACGGAGTGGTCCGGCTTCCATTGCTCATAATGACATATGGGTCTGAGGCCGTTTTACCGAAACCATGTAACTGGATAAAAACAGAAGATGCATGATGTGCGGCAACTGCTTTGGTCGTCGCATGAAAGAAAGACTGCTCGGTATGGGCAAGGTCCGACTGACGGTAAGCCTCTGAACTTCCACAAGCCGAAGTGGTTCCGTCACATGTACTGCTCAAATTGGAATTGCACCGATGTGTTCCTGCAATCATAAGTGCTCCTGAAGAGATTCTTGAAAAGCAGTAGGCAGCTTGAAGTCCGGTGTTGGAATCATACAACGGATGGGGTGCCTGTATACTCACAAATTCAGAACATGCGCTAGTTGTAAAGACATAGATTCCTCCATGAAATTGTCGAGGCTCCATTTCCTCAACGATATGATAGGAGAGATTAGGGTCAGTGCTGGTATCCGAGTATTCTGTCACCTGGTAATTAAGTAAAGCCAGTGTTGTTCTGGAATCTGCCAGATTCCCATTCAACAATTGTGCTATTCCGGACTCCCAGTTGATCAGGTCTTCATCAGATGGCACCACAAATTGATTCCCGATCGACTCGGGAATCGACTCAAGGTATGCAGAAAGATCTTCCTTAAGGTCTCCTGTTTTGGTCTGAGCTGTAGCCAAAACACATGTGAAAACCAGGCCATGGAAAATTGTTTGTCTTGTGTTCATGATAAGTTTAATCAATTGACTAAGTGAATAGCTTCTTAATACGGTAAGTTGTTATAGTACCTGAAAATATCAATAACATCGTTAGGGTTTTTGAGTTTTAATTTTTGACTTTTTATATAGTCCTTTATCTCACTTTTCCTGTCATTCATTTTCTCATAAAGTGATTTTTTATCAAACCACCTAAGTGAGCCATTGATTTCGTTGAAAATTACCAGTCTGTAATATCTTTTTGTAGAAGATGATTTGCCTGCACCATTATATGTGTCCTGCTGAATCATAATGGTTTCTCTTCCGAGCAATGAGAGTTTTTCTCCCAAAAAAAGCACCTCGATGAAGAAATATCCATTTTTTGAGAATGCTACTGAGATGAATTTTCTCAGCCTTTCCTGCTTACGGTCAAAGAATGAGAATTCAGCCACATGAATTGGTGACAGGACTCTTATTTTCTCATCAATCATAACCTTTAATAACCCCTCAGGCACTAAAGGATTGTAAGCAAATTTTTCTTCCAGAATTTCTCCATTTTTTAAAACAATAGTACCAAATGCCCATTGTTCAACCATAGAATTAACCCTCTTTGCACTCTCTGAGTGCATCACCTGTGCAATGGATTTCTCAATGCAGAGAGTGCAAACCACTATGATAAAGGTCAAATACCGTCTTGTACCTGGTACATCTGATAAAGATAATTTCATCATCCAAAAGTACCCGATTCTTATTCTCTTACCTGAAGATAGTGACTAACATCACCTACTCATCCTTCAGGGTCTCAGCCGGATTCAGGTTCGACGTACGAATTGTATGATAAGAAACTGTTGCGATTGCAATTATCACAAGTACAATCGCCGGTAAAAGGAAGATCATCACTCCCAGACTCATTCGATTGGCAAAGTTCTCAAGCCAGTTTTGCATGACCAGATAGGAGATGGGAACGGCAATCAAAATAGAAAGACCAACCAGCTTCAGGAAATCGCTTGTCAACAACACCCACAAGTTCTGCATGGAAGCACCTAAAACCTTTCGTACACCTACTTCTTTGGCACGTAAGCTCGTGATGTAGGAAGCAAGTCCAAAAAGTCCGAGGCACGCAACAATAATTGCCAGTCCGGAGAATAGTCCGAATATGTTCCCAAATTTCATCTCTGCCTGATATTGCTGATTGTAGTGATCATCCAAAAAGAAAAAATTGAAACTCTTGCTGCCAAATGAAGCTTCATAATGCTGCTTCACCTGGTCCAGTGCTTCTTGCATATTCCCGGTCAGGTTGACCGAATAGTATCCGGATGGCGAGCTAAAGTATCTGAAAATATGTGCATCATATGCCTCCTTTGGAGATTCCTGCCTGTAATTCTTAACAACACCCACCACATTGAAGGTATCTCCCCAAAAGAAAATCTTCTTATTCAAAATCTCCTCAGCTTCTGCAAAGCCAATCTGCTTCACCGCCTCCTCATTAAACAAAACATTGGTTTCTTCCGTCCCAAAACTCTTTTCAAAACCGCGCCCTGCAATAATTTCCAGACCATAAAAGTCTGTGAAGTTCTCGTCCCCACCTAACACCCGGTATTGCTGGCTTTCTGCGTCAGTCTGTGTCAATAATCGAATGCCTCCAGCATTCCATCCGGGACTCTCTCCGGGAACTGCCGATGAAGTCGTCATATCATTCACAAATGACTCTCCAATCAGTCGATTTTTGAAAATATTGTCTTTGTTGTTGAATACCGAATCACTGCTAAAGTTCGGGGTTTCAATGACCAGTGTCTGATCAATGTTCACTCCCAGATCCTGTGACTGCAGGTAGTTCATTTGCTTGTACACAACATATGTTCCGGTAATCAAAACCAGTGATGCAAGAAACTGGAAGGTCACCAGCCCTTTGCGCAACAGGTTTCCTCCGGCACTTCCTGAAAATTTCCCTTTTAGCACTGTCACCGGTTTGAATTTAGACAAAACCAGCGCCGGGTAAAATCCGGATAACAGTATTCCTGCACCAAAAATGATGGTAAGACCAATCCAGAACATTGGTGCTTCAGGCCATGGATAAGCCGAATTTCTTCCGGCAAATTCATTGAAGAACGGAAAGATGATTATGATCATTACGACTGCAATCAGAAATGCCACCAGGTTAATAACAAAAGATTCAAACATGAACTGACGAACCAGTTGTGTTTTGAAACTACCCATCACCTTTCTGATTCCCACCTCTCGTGCCCGGCTCAGTGATCTTGCAGTAGTCAAATTGATGTAATTGATCCAGGCGATGAATAAAACAAACATCCCGATGATGAGTAAAAAATAAGTAGCACGCTCATCTCCTGTTGGTTTTATCTCCATTCGATAATTGGATGTCAAATGGATTTTATCAAGCGGTTGCAGCACAAATTCCATCCCAGCCCCGTATTCTTCCAGCTCTTCTCCCTGCCTCGCCTGAACGAACTCAGGGAATTTTTTTGTCAATTCCGCAGGGTCTGTGCCGGGATGAAGTATAACATAGTTCATGAAGCCGTCCCACTGCCACGCAGTTCGGGCATCTTCGCCGGTAAAAGCCACGTATGTTTCAAAGGAATACAGGACATCAAATTTCATATGTGAATTCTCCGGAAGATCCTGAAAGATTCCGGTCACTTTAAATTCATCGTCATCGTTCATGACAATGATCTTATTGATTGGATCCTCATCCCCAAACATTTTTTTCGCCATTGTCTCACTGAGCGTTACAGTGAAAGGCTCGCGGAGCACAAGGCTATCTACTCCCCTGAGAAGCGGAACAGAGAAAACCTGGAAGAAATTTTCTTTTACATAGTACGGAAACTCAGGTGTAAAATATTTTTTGTTATAAGAAATTTCAGCACCACTCACATGGAAATTAACATAGTCAACAACCTCCGGGAAATCTTCCATCATATGGAGTCCTACTCCTGCACAGCCTGAGGCCCACTGGGTAGCCATTTCCCCATCTTTTAACCGATTCGTCTGCACACGATAGATGTTCTCTTTGTTCTCGAAAAAACTGTCGTAGGAAAACTGGTAATAGACATGCTGAAGGATAAGAAATCCGGCAGTCAGTCCTATAGCCAGTCCGAAAATGTTGATCAGTGAATAAAATGAATGCCTTGTCAGGTTCCTGTAAGTGATAATGAAAAAATTCTTCCACATGATTTTTGAGTTTTGGTTTTCAGATTAAATACTTCAATGTTTGAGAATGGTTACCGGAATTCGATTTTCCAAAAAAAAAGAAGTTTCCATTCTACGATGAAAACTTCTCCTTTTTAGTTTCATTGCTTTCAAATGGCTCTACTCATATCTTAATGATTTTACCGGATTTTGTGTGGCTGTCCTAAGTATTCGAACGGAGGCGACTGTAACCGCCACAACCAGAAGCAATATCAACGGAGCAGCAATGGTAAAGACACTGGAAGGTTGATAGACGTAGAAAATAGAAGCCATCAATCCATCAATCGCAAAATATGAAGCCGCAGCTCCCAGAATGGAAAAGATAAGAAGCAGCCAAAAGAACTGATTGTTGATCATGACAATGATCTGGCTCACTGATGCTCCCAATACCTTTCTTACACCAATTTCTTTCACTCGTTTGATCACATTCAGAGAGACGAGGGTGTATAGTCCGATTGAAGATAAAATGAGTGCCAAAAATCCCAGGAATCGGAACATGACCATAATGTTGGTATTCACCAGATTGGACTCTCGCACAGCTTCATCCTGATAATCTGCATTGAATGGGGTATTTGGAGCAATCTCGTACCACTTAGCTTCCAGCAGTTCATACATTTTGGTTGGATCACCGGGGCCCTTGACCACAAGGAAATTGTTAGACTCCTTATCACCAAGTCTGAAGCCCGACGGGTCTACCGGGTCAAAGAATCCATACATGTAGAAATCTTTCATTACTCCAACAACCGTAAGTCGGGTACTGTCATCAATCTGGACCGTCTGACCGATCGGTTCTTCCCAACCAAACTCCTTTACCAGCTGTTCATTTACAATGATGGAGTTCTGCTTGTCATGTTCGTAGAGGTCATCCTCAAAATATCGACCGTCCAGCATCTTTACATTCATCATGTCCTGATAGTCCAGACTGAAATTCATCATATCTGCTTCCACTTCCGCTTCCCCGTTTCTAAGCGTACGACTATAGGTCCACCCGCCAATATGATGAGTGGTCCCTATCGACTGTTCAATCTCAGGCATTTGCGCAACCAGGTTGCTGTACTTTTCATATTCTGCCTGATTCTCTACTCTGACGGCTATGATGTTTTCTTTGTCAAATCCAATGTCAAGGCCTGACTGGTAACTCGCGTTATTCGCAAAAGCCAGTGCCGAAATCAAGGCGATGATGGTAAACAGGTATTGAAGCCCGAGTAGTATTTTTGAAAACAGATTACTTCCGCCAAGTGAAAGATTCCCGCGTAATATTTTCACAGGCTGATAACCACTGATATAGATTGACGGGTAACCTCCCGCAACCAAAGAGGTGAATATCAAAAGCCCTCCAAGGAAAAAATAGATTTCGGGGTTTGCTGAGAGATCAAGTTCTAAATTAATGAAATCCCACATCGCGCTGTAAGCCGGCACAAGGAAGTAGGCAAGGAGCAATCCCAACATCATTCCTCCAAATGAGAGTACCAGATTTTCACCAAGAAATTGAAAAATCAACTGTTTTCTCCCACTACCCATCACTTTTCTGATTCCAATTTCCTTCAGACGTTTGCTTGAAATGGCAATCGAAGTGTTAGTGAAATTGAAACAGGCAATCAGCAACATGAGGAATGCCATGATCAATGGAACAGTAACAGCAGGTGGTGGGGGCGGCTGATTCAGCCAGTTGGATCTAATGTTCTCCACACTTTTGCCCAGGTTGGTTAACTGAACCATAAAGTAGCTGCCAACTTTCCAGTCATCTCGTGCAGCATTTTGAATCTCAATGTAATTTCCATTTAAATCATCCAGCAGACTTTCCGGATACCCCGCCTCCGTCATTACGAATGTAGCACTGACGAACTGCTTCCAGTCATTGTTTTCAATTTCACGGATTTTTGGATAGTTCTCAAAATGAGTAATGGCACTGAAACTGATGGAGGTGTTCATTGGAATCTCCTCCAGCACACCACCAATGGTCATTGGGTATTGCTTACCTTCTTCATCAATGATGTTGATGATTTCCCCGACAGGGTCTGCATCTCCGTAATAAGTTTCAGCTGCCCAACTGCTCAGAATAATTTTGCTTCGATCAAGCAATGCTTCTTGATTACCGTATCGGAATGGAAAGGTGAACATGTCAAAGAAATCGTCATCGGCAAATCCAATGTTTTGATTAAACACTTTCAGATCCTTCTTCAACACCAGGCCGGTTGACACATATCTGCTGGTGTGAGTAACTCCGGGAATCTTATCTTTTATCTGCTCTCCAAGAGGAAGAGGGGTAATTCCATAAGGGATGGCCCTGTCCTGAACAGTCTTGTTGACCTGAATCTTATAAATGCGTTCATGGTTGACGTGATTCTGGTCATACTTAGCAGCAAAATTCCAATTAAGGTATCCAACAATACAACATGCCAGTGAAAGTCCTAATCCAATAAGATTGATGAACACATACGATTTGTTCTTGATGAAATTTCGCAGTGTGATTTTAAAGAAGTTAAAAAGCATAGTTTAGGGGGTTATGTGACCAATAGATTCCCAATTAATGTGCCATTAGATCTAAGTAGCTGGTTTCTAATTATTTAGCGAAAAAAAAATCTTCTGTTTGTTCAATTGTGAACAGGTTATGATTGATTTTCGGTCGCGTTTCCCTCAGGCAGCATTTCTAAAAGAGATTAACAACAGGGGCAAAGGGTTGCATGTCGTAGCGAATAGTTGTTCGATTTCACGATATTTGATAAGACACTAACCCATTTAATCCATGAACCGAATTCTACTCCTTCTCCTAATTGGCCTCATCTCATGTTCAACCCCCCGATCATCCGATCCGGAAATAGCCAAATGGGAGGAACAGGCAGAAAACATTACCGTTATTCGTGATGACTTTGGTGTCCCGCATGTGTATGGAAAAACAGATGCCGATGCGGTTTTTGGCTTATTGTATGCTCAGTGCGAAGATGACTTTCCAAGAGTGGAGAGAAATTTTGTCTGGGCGATCGGACGCCTTGCTGAATCAGAAGGTGAAGAAGCTTTATACAGTGATCTACGTGCCAGGCTCTTTATGACTGAAGAAGAGGCTGTGGCAAACTATGAATCTGCTCCCGAATGGCTAAGGAAGCTTTGCGATGCGTGGGCTGATGGCATCAACTATTACCTGTATACCCACCCTGAAGTACAGCCTAAGGTGTTGACCCGATTTGAACCATGGATGACCATGTACTTCAGCGAAGGATCTATTGGTGGAGACATAGAGCGTGTATCTACCCGAAGAATTAAAGAATTTTACGAAAAAAATGCCTCATTAGCTCTTTCTGAAGAAACCATGGAAGACTTTATGGAAGAACCTAAAGGCTCAAACGGATTCGCTATTTCCGGAGATCTTACTGAATCAGGAAACGCCATGCTCCTGATAAATCCTCATACATCGTTCTATTTCAGGGGGGAAGTACATGCAGTAAGTGAAGAAGGGCTCAATGCTTATGGAGCTGTCACATGGGGCCAGTTTTTTGTATATCAGGGATTCAATGAAACCACCGGATGGATGCACACCTCCACCTATACAGACGTAATGGATGAATTCGTGGAGACGGTGACAGAAACGGAAGACGGATTTTTCTACCAATATGGCGATGAACAGCGTCCGGTTGAAATCAACGAAGTGACTTTGAAGTATAAGGATGGAGATGAAATGAAAGAAAAGTCATTTGCTGCCTATCGAACACATCACGGCCCGATTACGCATATGCTGGATGATAAATGGGTGGCCACTGCCATGATGTGGGAGCCGGTGAAAGCGCTGGAACAATCTTACACACGGACGAAGAAGAGAAACCACTCAGAGTTTCGTGAAATGATGAACATCCGGACAAATTCTTCCAATAACACAGTCTTTGCTGATTCAGAAGGGAACATTGCATATTACCATGGAAATTTTATTCCCAAAAGGGACGTTCAGTTTGATTATACCAGACCTGTTGACGGCAGTGATCCTGCTACAGACTGGAAGGGGCTTCACCCGGTTGATGAAGCCATTACGGTATTTAATCCGCCAAACGGGTGGATTCAAAATTGTAATTCAACACCTTTTACCAGTGCCGCGGCATACAGCCCTAAAGAGGAAGACTATCCGAACTACATGTCAAGAGTTCCGGAAACCTTTCGGGGAGTTCATGCAATCGGTTTATTGCTGGAAGCCAAAAACCTGACTCTGGATGGACTTATTGATCTCGCCTATGACCCCTATTTACCTGCATTTGAGCAGGTGGTGCCCGGGCTGATCAAAGCCTATGATAATTCTTCAAAGGATGCTTCAATTGCAGGGGCCATTGAAGTTCTCAGAGACTGGGACCTGAAAACCTCAAAAGAATCTGTTGGGATGTCACTTGCACATTTTTACGGAATGGCACTTTACAGCAATGCCGACATCCCGAATGATCTTAGCGGAATGGACCGATTCAACTATTTCGGGACCGGACTTCCTGAATCTGAGCGTCTGGAAATTTTTGCAAAGGCAGTAGCCGAAATAGAAGAGAAATTCGGGTCATGGAATACTCCCTGGGGAGACATCAATCGGTTCCAGCGTATAGATGGAGCAATCGACCTGCAATTTGACGATGACCAGCCAAGTATTCCGGTGGGTCTTACCACAAGTCGTTGGGGGGCACTTGCCGCTTACGGGATGCGTACAAATCAGGAAACGAAAAAAATCTATGGTACCCGGGGGAATAGTTTTGTCGCAGCGGTGGAGTTCGGTGACAAACTCAGGGCTAAATCAATGCTGGCAGGCGGACAAAGTGGAGATCCATCCTCTCCACACTTCTATGATCAGGCTCAGCGGTATGCCGACATTGCATTTAAGGACGTGGCATTCTATAAGGAGGATGTTGAGGAGAGGGCAGAGGAAACCTATAATCCTGGCAAAAGATCACAATAGCTATTTGGTTAAACAGGTCGAAAAGTGTGGATTAACTATGAAAGCCGGTGGTTCAACGAAAAAAATACCATCCAGAAGTTATTTATCCTAAATTCATCCCATTGACTAGTATAACTACCACTAAAGCCATGAAAAAATATAGATTATCTACAAGAAGGAACGAACTCCTAAAGGGGATGAAAATTGAAGTCTTTAGTATTCTATCAGAGAAGTTTGGTTCCGACCGCCCGGATCACCGGGTATCGGAAAAGAATCAGATTATCAATTTTCAGGTAGATCGTCTGTTCGGTATTATCCACGATAATTAATCAGGGAGCAGAAATAAATCAAAGCCGGATTTCAACAAATCCGGCTTTTTTCATTTTCGCCCAGACCTGCATTTTTATCATCGAATCGCTCCTGATATTTATTGAGATTCAGATTCCCTTCAAATTTCTGCATTAACTTTCTCTGCATTCTTGCTGTACTTTTAATCAACAGATAAACAATATGCTTCGACTTACTTTTTTGATTTCGCTGAGTATCGGCAATGCAGGAGCATTTGCACAAAATCTAATGGGTGCATGGGAGGCCTCCATGGTAAAAGATGGTAAGGTCATGAAAAATGTGGTCATCTTTTCTGAGGGATATCAGGTGTCTTCCTGGTATGAAGCTGAGTCCGGAGCATTCGTCTCTACCAATGGTGGAAAGTGGAGTCTTGCAGGGACCACCCTTACCGAGACAGTAGAGTTTGATACAGAAAATCCTGATCGTGTAGGCGCGACCGTCTCTTTCGAAATTGATCTTTCGAAAAAAGAATTGAAAGTCAAAGGCGGAGACATGGCATGGTCCAGAGTGGACAGTGGCAAACCCGGAGCCCTTGCCGGTGCATGGTTAATGTCAGGAAGGATTCGTGATGGTGAGATGCAACCAAGAAACACGGATCTTCCAAGAAAGACCATGAAAATTTTATCCGGCACGCGCTTTCAGTGGATTGCATACAATACGGAAACCAAACAGTTCATGGGAATGGGAGGCGGTACTTACACAACGAAAAATGGAAAGTACACTGAAAACATTGAGTTCTTTTCCAGGGACAATACCCGGGTTGGGGCAGCACTTGAATTTACCTATGAATTGAAAGAAGGAGCCTGGCATCACTCCGGCAACAATAGCCGGGGAGAACCCCTTTATGAGGTATGGAGCGTGAGAGTGAAGTAGGGTGGTTGAATATCTTCTAGTTGTCTAAGAATAACTTTCAGCAATAACATATAGTCTACATCTGTAAGATTAATTGATATTGTCACTCTGAGGTTCTCGAAGAGTGATAGTTTAGAATCATGAACCGATATACTGTCTATATTCTTAAATGCGCAGGTGGCTTATATTATACAGATGTGACTAATGACATAAAGAGAAGAGTCTTTGAACATCAATCAGGATTCAATAAAAAGTCGTTCACCTATCGAAGAAGACCTGTCAAATTAGTCTTTCAGGAACATTTTCATGACATTAATCAGGCTATTACTTTTGAAAAACAGGTCAAGGGCTGGAGAAGGGCAAAGAAAGAAGCATTAATACGAAGGGATTGGAATTCGCTCCCCGTCTTAAGTAAACGCTACAAAAACGATCAGTGAATTTTATGCTTCGAGTGCCTCAGCATGACAAGGTACATTCAGCTTATTCGTGTGTTAACAGATTTCTCAACTATTACACCAGTGAAAAACTATTCCACCCACATGCTATCTCCAACATGAATTAAACCCGTTGAGGCCGCAACGGTATTCAGTCCAAAAATGACATCCTTTCCTTCTCGGCGATAAGTCGCGAGGGTCTTTAAGGGCTCTATTCCTTTTTCGCCGGTCTCCTGATCAATGGTGGTGAACACACATCGTTTGCACGGATTCGTGCCATAAAAACTCACGTCTCCAATTTGCAAATCCTTCCAGTGATCTTCTTCGTATGGCTCACTACCCGTAACAACTATGTTCGGACGAAACCGATGCATGGGGAGGTCCACTTCCATTTTTGAGTTCAGATCATCGAGTGAAGACTGACCAAGGATCAGGTAGGGGTAGCCATCTGCAAAACTCACCTGCTCGTTATTTCTGGCTCTTTCCGGATTGATTGGACGGTTTGCATCCTCCGGCATATATACCAGCCTGCATGGATCACGTGCCACATCTGAAATCCAGGAGTTAATTTGCTCTGGTGCTTCAATCGCCTGAACTGTATCATTCCAGATGGTCACTTCCACCTGATTACCATCAACAAGGGTAAGAGGGATTTCTAAGTCCGACTTGTTCTTGTGAGAAAGTATGATGGCATTTGCACTCATTTCAAGTCCAATCTGAGATAAGTGCGGGTGTGTACGTTGAGTCACATGTCCATTATTGGCATCAACCAGCATCCAACGGCGATCGTACTTAAAACCTTTTTCCATTACTTCCGCACTTGAAACAGATAATCCCTGCAGAGATTTGATTGGGTAGATGTAAAGGCCGGATATTTCCATAGAATATTTTATTTAGACAGATCTGTATAGAAATAGTAGATTGAAACTAGAATGACCACCAAAGCTAGAACTACATTCCCCTCAGGGATCATGTGAAAAATTCCCAAATAAATTAGAAATAAGCAGAATGGATATGCAATTAATCTAAATGCAATATTTCCAATAGACCAGTTATTGTATTCTTCTTCCGGTTTAGCGATGTTGGTCCCATTGACCACATTATAAAGGTTGATCATAAATGTCCTGACATTCACTTTATGCATAAATGACCATATTGAAACTCTCTTATCCGGATCACCGATACAATTAATTAAGACACCTTTTTCCAGAAGAATAATCGTTATCAAATCACCTTTAAATCCTTCTAACAAAAACCCATTACGAGTGGCTTGGATAAAGTTCTCTTCCTTCTTTCTAATTCCCCATTCCAATTCATCAGCAGTTACTGACAGGGCTTCTTCCAATTGTGGATGCGTGACCTGAATATTGTAAAACCTGAACGCAAGTTTTTTCCATTGGATATAGGCTAGAATTACTGATGCACAAATGAACAATATTGAAACTTCCGTCAATACGAAAGGTGATCCATCATAGGAATTGAAAATATAATACTGAATTAAACGGTAAACCTGAAAAAGTGGTACTATCAAAACAAAAAGTGCCGGGAAATAATGTTCAATTTTTTGCCAAAATCGAAGTTCTAGTCTCCTGCTTTTGATCATTTCTTCAATGGATTGCTTATGTTTCACATCCAAAACCTACTTGTTTCAGGGTTTCTTCGCCCAGTTATCTCTTAATGTAATCGTTCGATTGAACACCAGATGATCCGATGTGGAATCTTCGTCTACTCTGAAATATCCGATTCGTTCGAATTGTACCTGGTCGCCGACTTTTGCCCCTGACAGTGAAGGTTCAAGCACTGCATGTGAATTGATTTCCAGTGAGTCCGGATTTAGATGATTTTTAAAATCATCATCAATTTCATTCATGTTCTCTGTGGTAAATAACCGGTCGTAAAGTCGGATTTCAGCATTTATTCCATGTGCAGCTGACACCCAGCCAAGCGTTCCTTTTACCTTTTTTCCGCTTGTATCATGACCACTTTTGGTTTCCGGATCATACTCTGCATAGATCTCTTCAATCTCTCCGTTTTCTCCTTTTTTGAAACCGGTACACTTAATGATATATGCAAATTTGAGACGCACCTCACGATCAGGTCCCAGTCGATACCATTTCTTCGGGCTTGGCGGGTCTTCCATGAAGTCTGACTGATCTATGTAAATCTCACCGGTGAAAGGCATTTCCCGAATTCCTGCAGAATCATCACCCGGATTATTCACTGCAGGCAACATTTCTGTTTTTCCTTCCGGCCAGTTGGTAATGATCAATTTGAGCGGATCCATAATTCCAAACACCCGATTGGTCTTCGCATTCAGGTCTTCTCTCACCGCATGTTCGAGTACTGCTACATCATTCATTCCGTCTCTCTTGGCAACTCCCGCTTTTTCAACAAACGTTTTAATCGACTCGGGTGTAAATCCTCTTCGCCGAATTCCAGAAATAGTCGGCATCCGCGGATCATCCCATCCGGTAACATAGCCCTCCTCCACCAGTTCTCGTAATTTTCTCTTGCTCACCACCGTATAGCTGGGATTCAACCGTGCAAATTCTGTTTGTTCAGATGGGTATATATCCAGCTCCTTAATCAGCCAGTTGTACAATGGCCGATGCACCTCAAATTCCAGCGTACATAAAGAATGAGTAATGCTTTCAATACTATCCGACTGGCCGTGTGCAAAGTCATACGTCGGATAGATGCACCAGTCAGTACCTGTACGGTGATGTGCCATGTGCTTGATTCGATACAGGATCGGATCCCGCATGTGCATGTTTGGTGAAGTCAGATCAATCTTAGCTCGAAGTACCCGTTCACCTTCTTTGAATTCTCCGGCTTTCATTCGTTCGAAAAGATTCAGACTTTCGTCCACAGGACGATCCCGGAAAGGGCTGGGAGTCCCTGGAACCGTAGGAGTGCCTTTTAATTTGTTGAATTCATCTGCGGGCAGGTCATCCACGTAAGCAGATCCCTTTTCAATCAGTTTAACTGCCATCTCATACAGCTGATCAAAATAGTCTGAGGCATAGTACTCTCTGTCCTCCCAGTCAAATCCAAGCCACTTAATGTCATTCTTAATCGAATCCACATATTCTGTATCCTCTTTCTCCGGATTGGTGTCATCGAATCGAAGATTACAGAGTCCTCCATACTGTTGTGCCAGCCCGAAATTGAGGCAGATGGACTTTGCATGACCGATATGCAGGTACCCGTTGGGTTCCGGAGGAAAACGAGTGTGCACAGATGTGTGCTTCCCGCTTTTCAGGTCACTTTCAATCATTTGCTCAATAAAGTTGAGCGACTCTTTTTTAGCTTCTTCCATTGGATGAATTTGAACTCGCAAAAGTAGTTGGAACCAAAACTAAAACCCATCTGTGATTCCATTTTCTAAACGCGTTAATCATTAAGGCAGGATATTCACTATTTTCATAGCATGAAAGCCAAAAAATACCTGTTCCTTCTGTTAATTCTAATCCTGACTAAATCTTTAGAGGCTCAACAAACCCAATCAGATTCTTACACACGCTATGAACTGCTGGATCCGGCCTCACAAAGCTTCCGAATTATTTATGATGTAAGCGCTACCACTGAAGGTGCCACCTATTATTGGAATACTCTCCGCAAGGGAAGCAAACATAAAGTAGATGAAGTCATTGATCTTTTTTCGGGGAAAAAACTTGAATGGGAAATTGTATCCGGAAGTACAGCAAAAGCCAACGGACATATTTATGCAGGTGAAGACGATGAATACCTGCAAATAGCACTTTTGCGCCCCGTTCCACAGGGTGGAGAAACAAGACTTAGAATTGATAAAACGTATAAAGACCCGGCCAGCTATTACACCGTAGAGGATGTCATTGTTTTTGACCGGTCCCTCGGCATCCGAAGAAATTCGGTGATCTTACCAAAAGGATATGAACTCATAGAAGCCAACTATCCCTCTCAGGTAACTACCGGAGCAGACGGTCGAATTATTACCAGTTTCATGAATGATGGTGCCGGAGCAGTTCCATACAAGATCAAAGCGAGAACCCTTATTTCAAGAACACCACGAATTGCCCGTGATGAATCGCCATGGCCTGATTATGAGTCCCGTCCTCAGGGAAGGGATAAATCCAAAGCACGACTCGATTATGTGTTCAACGAAAGAGCTTTTCAGGATCGTGAAATTGTTTATTTTCTCCAACAGCCTGAAACTGGCTCTTTCCGACTATATCACGACTATACGGAAACAAGGATCGGAGTTGACAAGTATGTTAACATAGTTAGAGCAGGAAGCAAAGCCACTAACCCTTCTGCGATTATTCTGGATACCGGAGAAAAACTGAAGGTCAAAACACTGAGAGGACAGGAAATCAGTGACAAAGGAATTGAGGTGGAGAACATTCAACCAGATACAGAAGTCGTTGTGATCTGGTTTGATCCTGTAAAATCCGGTGAATCCGTACGCCTCAGGATTGAAGAAACCTATACGGATCCTAACCGCTACCTCATATTTAACGGGGAGCTCATTTGGGATCGATCATTCGGCAGGAATCGTAATAGCGTCATTTTGCCTGAAGGCTGGTACCTGAGTGTCAATTCAATTCCGGCCAGGATCAGTCTTACAGAAGAAGGTGAAGTAAAACTCGACTTTGTGAATCCACGACCGGATAATATTGATGTCTTTATAAAAGGTCGAAGGAGGTAATTTTTTATTTCATACTAAAAAGTAGAACATATTATTCCGAGCTCCGTATATTTGTTCTACAATTTAGTAACAATGAAAGAAAGTAAACTCGGAGACTTTGAAGAAACCATTCTGTTGATCGTAGGCATACTCGGTGAAGAAGCCTATGCTTTTAAGATCGCAGAAGAATTCGAAACCCAGACTCAGCGGCCTGTTTCCATTGGAGCGGTCCATTCAACATTGAGTCGCATTGAAGAAAAGGGATTCCTGACCTCAGAAATGGGTGCTTCGACATCTGAACGTGGTGGAAGACGAAAAAGAATTTACACGATCACAGCTTCCGGGCAAAAGGCACTGGAAACATCCAGAAACCTTAAGATGGCGCTGTGGAATCAATTCCCTGCATTTGCAGGAGGAAAACTCAATTTCTCTTTTCAATGAAAGAGGCACAGCCACCTAAGCTTGCTGAAAAATTTCTTCTGCTTTTTCTAAAAAATGATCTGGCGGAGGAAGTATTGGGTGATCTGGACGAGAAATTCCATTCCATGCTGGATAAGAGATCCGTCCGCAGAGCCCGGCGCAACTACTGGTATCAGGTACTCAATTACCTCCGCCCCTTCGCTTTCAAATTTTTTAAGTCAAACTCAATCTACACAACCATGATCGGACATAACTTTAAAATCGGCTATCGTATCCTTTTGAAAAACAAAGTATTCTCAGCCATCAACATTGGCGGGCTCGCCATGGGCATGACAGTCGCTCTCCTCATCGGACTCTGGATACATGACGAGCTTTCTTTCAATAAACATCATGAGAATTTTGACCGAATTGTTCAGGTGTTGAGAAAAGATGTCGAGGACGGTATAGTGGAGGTAAACAGCTCCCTGGTCGGTCAGGTGGGTGTATTTATGAAAGAAACTTATCCGACGGTTTTTGACAAAGTAGCCATGACATTCTTCAGAAAAAGTCCCCAGTTGTTGACGGTGGGAAAACAGTCATTTGATAAGGACGGGTACTTCTTCCTCTCTGATGCTCCTGAAATGCTCTCACTTAACATGAAAGCCGGATCAAGAGATGGACTAAGGAACAAAGAGGGTATCCTGATCTCTGAGACACTTGCCAAAACCTTCTTTAATGATGAAAATCCAATGGGGAAGCTGATCAACCTGAATACAAGAGCGAACCTACAGGTAACAGGCGTGTTTGAGGACCTGCCAACTAACTCAGAATTTGGTGATGCTACATTTTTTGCTTCACTCGAGCTGATCTATGATGAAGAAAATCCCTTCGTATGGAACAATTACAATATGAAAGTATATGCTCAACTAAAAGAGGGGGTAGCGATAGAAGATGTTTCTGTCATTATTAAAGACATCATGAAACCACATCGGGATCCTGAAGACGGCCCAATGGAATTGTTGCTGCTTCCCATGAAGGACTGGCACCTGAACTCCACTTTTGAAGATGGATTCCAGGTGACTGGCAAGCGAATGCAGTACGTGAAACTGTATGGACTGATTGGCATATTTGTTTTGGTACTGGCTCTAATCAATTTCATGAATCTGAATACTGCGAGGTATCAAAATCGAGGAAAGGAAGTGGGTATAAGAAAGGCTGTTGGTTCACTTCGATTACAGCTGATTAATCAGTTTTTTGCAGAGTCTGTTTTATATGCAACAGCCGCATTTATCCTTTCCATTCTTGTTGTTTATCTCACTTTGCCCTGGTTCAATGAAATATCGGACAAAGGCATTTCCATTCCGATGGATAATTTATCATTCTGGGGTATTTGCCTGATCTTCACGCTGGTTACGGCGATCCTTGCAGGGAGTTATCCCGCTTTTTTCCTTTCTTCATTTGGACCGATAAAGGCTTTGAGTGGTACTCTTAAACAAGGGATAGCAAGCGTTCGTCTCAGACAGGGTCTGGTCATTTTTCAGTTCACGATTTCTATTATTCTGATCATTGGAACGATCACCGTTTACAACCAGATTGAGTATGCTAAATCCAGGCCTGTTGGCTACAATCAGGAAAATCTCATCACTGTACGCGGCAGGTCATCCGAATTTTATCAGAAGTATGATATACTCAGAAGCGAGCTTAAACGAACCGGGGTAGTTACGGAAATCGCAGAAGCAAATTACCCGCTTATGACCACACTGGGAAATAATGGAGGTTTCAGATTGATGGAAACAGATGAACCTTATGGTTTTTCTTTCAACACCATTTTTGTTACACATGAGTATGGGAAAACAACCGAATGGGAGCTCATCTCCGGCCGTGACTTCTCAAGAGATCTGGGTGGGGAAGAAACCTCCATCATTCTCAGCGAATCAGCTATTGAAAAAATGGGGCTTGAAGATCCGGTAGGAAAAAAATTGGTGTCAAGATGGGAATTCAGAGGACGATCTAAGGTTTTCACCATTATTGGAGTTGTGAAAGACATGGTCAAGGGATCTCCATTTGAGCCTGCCATGCCCCTGATGGTTTTTGCAAGTGGCGGCTCTGAAAGCTACCTCTTCATTCGGATTGCAGAAGGGGCAAATTATATCGAAGCACTTCCTAAAATTCAGGAGGCTTTTGAACGGGTGCTGCCGTCTCATCCATTCAACTATGAATTCGTTGATGACGCCTACATGACCAAGTTCAGGTCTGAGGAACGTATTGGCAGCCTCGCTACTTTCTTTAGTGCCCTGGCCATTCTTATCAGCTGTCTTGGATTATTCGGATTATCTGCATTTATGGTTGAACAGCGAACTAAGGAGATCGGGGTTAGGAAAGTACTGGGTGCCACCACTTCCAACCTGTGGAGATTGCTGTCTAAGGATTTCAGCATCCTGGTAGTTCTTGCCTGCCTGGTAGCCATTCCACTTGCATCCTACTTTCTGGGCTCATGGCTGGAGGGTTATGAATATCGAATTGAGATCTACTGGTGGATATATGCCATTGCAGGAATCTCTTGTCTGATCATAACGCTTCTAACAGTGAGTTTTCATTCACTGAAAGCATCGCTGGCTAATCCGGTGGAGTCCTTAAGGTCGGAGTAGCTGCTAACTGGTCAATTCCACTTTACTGAAAAGGTCAAGCATGGCCTTTTCAGCCGGGACATTCAGGACATTATTGTTGGCAAACTCTTTTGCGTGAGGGTACTCAGTCTGGCAAACTCTAAAAGCGGCCTGTTCAATATCATACAGGGTACATTTGAATTCAACGTTGGGTCCAGGCGACAACCAGTGAGCACCTTTATTTCCGAAAGGTATACCCACACTTCCGGCATTGACTATTCTTTTCTTTCCAACGATACGATCGAATGACATATGTGTATGTCCACAAGTGATCACATCAGCATTGGTCTGACCAAAAACGGGTAAGAGTTTCTCCTCAGATGTCTGACGGGTGAAAATTTCATCTTCATTTCTGGTTGTCGCGTGACAAAATAGAACAGCTCCTAATCCATCAATGTCAAGGTTTGTTGTAAGGGGCCAGCTTCTAATCTCTTCCACATGTTTTGGAAGAATTGAATCAGCTGTCCAACTGATCTCTTCAATGACGCTTTCCGGCAGTTCCTTAAAAGGTTTGTCATCTAATTTGTTTAGCACTGCGGTTTCACAATTCCCATAAATGAAATCAACCGGAATCGAAGAATTCATTAGAAGATCGAGACATTCCATCGACATAGGCCCGACAATGACATCTCCACCCACAACAATTCGATCAATGTCCAACTCCCTGATTTCGCTTAATACCGCTTCCAGAGCAGGCAGGTTTCCATGAATGTCGTATAGGGCAGCAGCTTTCATTTTCTGTATAACACTCAAGAATTCGCTACTCCTAATTGGATTCAACTCAGCCAATGGATGCAGCTATCTGTTTAACATCAACTCCCAATACCCCACATCCACCCAACGGTCAAATTTGTATCCCACCTCCTTAAGCTGGCCCACTTTAACAAACCCCAATCTCTCATGGAGTGCGATACTCTCCTCATTTGGAAGTGCAATCCCTCCAAGAATGGAATGATACTCCAATTCGTCCAACTGGTTGATCAACGCTCCATATAGTTCTGCTCCATACCCCTTCCCGGACTCATTGCTGTCCAGATAAATGGTGCTTTCAACTGTTCGACTATACGCCTGTCGAGGTTTCCATTGAGTCGCATAAGTATAGCCCTTTATCTCCTTATCAATTTCCAAAACCAGCCATGGAAGTTGCAGTTCTGCCTGCACCTTTTCGAATCTTTTGGCCATTTCTGATGAGTTGAGTGGCTCGGTCTCAAAAGTAGAATGTGCATTCAGCACGTAGTGATTGTATATATCACATATGCGATTTGCATCCGTTTTCTCAGCATTTCGAATCATCTATACGAAAATAAGATGCCTTAAACACAAATCATACTTCAAATACTATCTCACCACCTGGTACATATTGAGCTTATTATCAAGAAACTCCTCAATTACCTGGTACAATTTTTCCGGTTGATCATCTGCAACGAATGCATTGGTATCTGTCAGTACAATAATAGAAATGGAGTCACTTTCCGGACGAGCTCCTAACCAGCTGTGATGAAAAAAAGGAGTCAGGTATGAAGTTTCCGGTTTGGTCAGCACTTCGGTAGTGAACGAAGGAATTACGACGAGGGTGGGTACTTTGAGGTTGACGTATTCGAGACTTAAATCTGTGCAATAGTATTCGCACAGGTACCTGATCATGATTGGAATTGGAACGGTCGACATCATTTCCCAATATCCAGCAGCTTTTACAGAATCCCTGGCAAAAGTATCCGCATGAAAGTTACCTGCATCCCATGTTTCCTTGTTCACTGTTTTAAACCATTGCGGTGCCAGAAATTTTTCGATATACATAATCCGCTGATCCAGATTTCGGGGCTCATGTGCCGGGTAATTTGCAGTAAATTTTGCCATCCCGCTAAGGATAATAACTCGTTCAATTTCCTCGGGATAATCCAGCGCAAGTCGCATGGCAATTACATTGCTATAGGTGAAATAACTTACAATAATTGGCTTTGAAAGTTGCTCAGTCTCCATCAGTTTCCTGATTCCTTTAATTATGCCATTTGTCCACTGCAAGTCTTGAAAATTGGAGGAGTCTTCCGGCATTGGAGGAGCAGGAGTACCTCCAAATCCTGGAAACGTTACTGCATAAATACTGTAGGTATCCTGGTACTGCTCAATGAATCCATCAAAGATGGTATAATCAAAGCCCCAGCCTGGAAGCAGGATCATGACCTTATCGCCTGTTCCAAATTTTTTGATGGCTCCCAAATCTCCGGGGGTGCCTGTCTTGTAATTATCTGGATGAACAAAATTGTTGATGTCCTGAGCAGCTAAACTACCTGTCCAGATAATAGCTAAAAGGAATAAAATATTCTTTTTCATGAGTTTTTTTGACTAAAACTGGGAGTAAATCTTCTCAAGATGGTAGTTCTCAACTGATTGAGACCTGTTTCTGATGAAGATTTTTGTAGGCCGTTGGGGTCATACCTGTGGCTTTTTTGAAGTTTCTCAGAAATGACGCCTTATTGGAAAATCCACTATCGAAGGCGATATGAAGAATTTTAGCTCCCTGATATTCAGAGGAAACAAGTATTTTTTTGGCGTGACCTACCCGGTAATCATTGATTAAATCATAGAAGGTAGTTTTCAAACCAACATTGAGAAGTTGAGATAACTGGTGCTTAGAAATAGTTAAAAGTCTGCCAATATCCTCAGCCGAGACCTCTGATTGAAGGTAAGGACGATCACACTCCATTACTTCCTTTAGCTCCCTGCCCAATTCTTTCAGCCTCTCTTCACTCATTGAAGAAAATTCATAATTGGAGTTCAATTCTTTAAACAGATCAGGACTTTGAAATACCGCATACCCGATTCCATGCGTAAGTACTGTCATGCATATCAGATTAGTATGAAAAAAAACAGGAATTATTTCAGGAAATGGCCATGTCAATAATGAAAGAACGAGGTTAAGAAACATGTAAGAAAAAAAAGCAATTGAAGCAGATTTCAGCCATTTCACTTTCTTCCTGTTCCTGGAGGCAGATGACAAACCGTGATTCTTTAGGCGCTTATAAGAAGCAAGGAAATACCAGAATGTACCGGCGATATAAATCAGGTAGCCCAGAAAGAATATGTTAAATGAGTAGTCGCCAGAAGGCTGCAAACTTGATTCATATACGCTGAGTTTAATCGCACCACTGAGTTTATAAAATGGAAGCAAAATGATCAATTCGAACAAAAACGGAAGTAAATGAACCATGTCTCTCAACCTTAATCGAAATGTTGAGTCAAGGCCGGATCGGATGTACATATAGAAAAGCGGACCAATCAGGAAAATGAGTGGAAGTGTGACGAAGTACAAATGTGGCAACAACCTGATGTATCCTGATGAATAAATTACATTCTCAGTCAGGTAGAAAGAAAAAAGGAATACCAAAAGAACAATGAAAATCGTATTCTTTGCAGCCTTTTTTATAAGCAGTAGTCCTGCCAAAAAAAATCCGTGAAATGCTGCAAAGAGGTAGATTAACTCCGATATGGAAAATTGAAGTGACAATGAGCTTTCATTAGAAGAATGGTACAATCAATACGATCATACATTGTGAAAGTTAAATCATTCCACACAACCAGTTGCTTATTCATCCCTCAAAGACAGCACGGGATTAGCCCTTGATGCCTTTACAGAACGATAAGCAATTGTCAGAAGAGCAATACCGAGACTAACTATAATAGAAAGGATGAAAACCCCGGAGGTCAGTTCAATCCGATATTCATAATTGTTTAGCCAGGAATTCATGGCATACCAGGAAACCGGTGCTGCAAACAGAAACGCAATTCCCAACAGCATGACCATTTCTCTGGAGAAAATATTCAAAATATTCAAAACAGTAGCTCCCATCACTTTTCGAATCCCGATTTCCTTTGTTTTCTGATTCGACATAAATGAAATCAATCCATAGAGCCCCAGACATCCTATAATGATCGCAATGACCACAATGATTTTGAAAACATCGGCAACCTGCTGCTCCGTCTTGTACATGGCTGCCAGCTGCTCATCATAAAATTCAAAATCAAACACATTTTCAGGATAGGCAGCCTGCCATTCGTTTTCAATGTTTTCTATTAACCCTTTCATTTCCGAATAACCAGACTTATCGGCATTAAATTTTATGGCCGCCTGGTAAATGTTCCATTTCAGGTTGGCAAAAACCACATAGTCCATTTCTCTGCGAAGATTCCCGGCATGAAAGTCCTCGAGGACTCCAACAATCGTAAACTCTCTCCCACTGCGTCCGTATTGGAATCGCTCTCCCAATGCATCTGCAGGGTCATCAAAACCAATGAGCTTGGTCAACATCCGATTCACCACTGCGTGATCCTGTGGATCGCCGGATTTATAACTTTCCCCTGCAATTAATTCCAGCTCATAAAGATCAAAGTAGTATTCATCCACGTTTTTCAAATTCCCGTAAGCGTTTTCCTCCACAATCGATGGATGATAGATAGGATTATTGACTTTCCACCCGGACATGGGCCCGCTTGTTCCAAAACTGATCCTTTCTATTTGAGGATTCGTCAACAAATTATTTCGAAATACTTCCAGTTTGGATGAGTCACTTTCCGGTAGTTTTACTACGATTATTGATTCATCATTAAAGCCCAGATCCTTGTTCATGAAATAATCCATCTGCTTATTCAGTACCAGTATTCCAATAATGAGGATTTGCGAAATGGCGAACTGAAATACTACAAGGGCTCTCCGCAGTGAAAGGAATCCGGAAGTTTGCTTTGAGGTGAGCGTATTCTTCACCGCCAGAATCGGATTCATCTTTGCAAGTATAATAGAAGGATAGATTCCTGAAATGATGGCCACTCCAAATACAATGGCAGCCAGGATTCCTAAAGTTTCAATTCCGCCGAACAACTGCAAATCGATCTCATATCCAAAAATGTTTTCTATCTGTCCGGCCAGAAGCTTTGCAACCAGCAATCCTACTGAGGCAGCAATCAGGGTAATCAAAAAAGTTTCTGACAGGAATTGAATGATCAGCTGACCTCTGCTGCTTCCCAGGGATTTCCTGACTCCAACCTCTTTCGATCTTTTCACGGCCTGGGCTGTTGAAAGATTGATGAAGTTGATGCAGGCGGTAATGATCATAAAAAGACCAACAATGGCCAGAACCACAAGCTTATCATAACTTACGGTTGGTCCTCCATAGTTTTTAGTCATGGTGGTGCTAAAATGAAGATCTGATAGCGGCTGAAATTTAAGCTTCATGAGACTCGCCATATCTTCAGGCTGATATTTTAGCAGATATCCTTCCAATTTACTTTCTAAATCCACAGGTGATGAAGAATCATTTAACAAAACATAGCAGTTTGTCGCACTGTTATATTCCTGCCAGCTCTTGCCGTCATAGAAATACGGGTTGGTTGCATCCTGGTCCTGGTAGTGAAAGATAGAAGTGAATGGAAAATCGGTGGTTGAAGGCTGGTCTTTCACAACAGCAGAAACATAGATGATCTTCTTGTTTTCAAGACTCAACTGTCTGCCCATGGCCTTATGTGCTTCTTCATCTGACAGTCCAAAGTATTTCTCTGTTGCTGAAACGGTCAAAATTACTTTTCCCGGGTCAGATAATGCTGAGGTCTTGTCACCGGCTATCCACTCAAAATCAAACAGCTCCAGAAATTCCGGTTCGACAAAAGCAATCCCTTCCTTTTCCTGAAACCGTTGCTTATTTCCATTCTGATCTTCCACAGTGATCAACCCGTCCTTTTCGTAAAAACTCATGGCAGTTTTTAATCCAAAATCTACTCTGAGCCCTGCTCCTATTGCATGTGGCTGCCCTGAGAAATACTGATCTCCTTCAGGCATTTTAAACTCGTTGACTACCCGGTAAAGACTTTGATAATTGGTGTGGTGCTTATCGAAACTGGTTTCGTGATCTATGATTTTGTAAATAACGAGGGCGCATCCGATTCCAAGCGCCAGCCCGGCAATATTCATCAATGAAAAGGCCTTTTCCCTTTTGATAAACCGTAAGGATGTAATGATGTAGTTCTTAAACATTGTGTAGTTGTTGAGTTTTTGAGTTCCTTTTATCTTTCTGATGATACCTGGTCGAAAAAAGCGAAGAACATTCCAGGCATAACGCCTTGATGCTTTCCGTGCCCCAAACCGTTCTAAGTCTTCTTCAAACTGTTCTTCCAGATCACCCTGAACACTTTCAAGCAGATGGTGTTTGCAATACCACGTAAGGATTGTTGTAAGAAATTTCGGTGGCAACTTTTGCTTATTCATCTCTTAGTGACTCGACCGGATTAGCTGTTGAAATTTTTAATGTTCTGGAAAAAACGGTAGCAAACGCAACAAGAAGTACAAGTAATGAAGGACCTGCAAACAGCCAGATATTCAAATCAATCCTGAATGCATACTGATCAAGCCAGCCCTGAACAAGAAACCAGGTGACGGGCAGTGATACGAGTGAAGAGATAATTACCAGCGAAACAAACCCTTTTGACAGGAGTCCAATGATCTGACTTACACTTGCTCCCAGCACTTTTCGAATCCCAATTTCTTTTGCCCGTTTAGCAACGGTGAATGAAGCCAGTCCGAAGAGCCCAAGACAGGTTATTAACATGGCAAACAGGCTCAACAGGCTGAAGACCTGCTCAAACTGCCTGTCTGCCGCGTATTGGGCGTCAAATTCCTGATCCAGGAAGAAGAATTCAAACGGACTGTTAGGAAAATGAGAGGCGTAAACTTCTTCTAATTGATCCATTTGTTCCAATACATCTCCTTTTTCAAGTCGAATGGCAACATAATCACCATAGCGGTCTGCATAAGAAAAAATCAAAGGAATGTGTGATGACTTCACACCGGTTTGATGAAAATCTTTTACCACACCAATTATCGAGTGCTCCCGTCCCCAAAACCTTGCTTTTCTTCCTATAACATTTTCAGCTTTCGGAATTCCCCATTGTCGAATTGCCTCTTCATTGACAATGATCGGATTTTCCCTGTCATCGGCTGAGGAGAAGTTATTTCCTGCAACCAGCTCCATCTCCATTGTTTTTATAAAAACAGAGTCGATTGTATACCTGAAAAAATTGTTGCGTTGCTCTTCGACATCACCGACCAGACCTATGTTTGTGGTACTGCCCATATCACTTGTTGGCATTCCCGGGACTGAGGTTGAAAGAGAGGCATTAGAATAGTCAGTGTAGGTGAGGAGTTGTTCCTTAAAGGCGATGAAGTTGTCCATTTGCTCACGTGTAGGTGGAGTATGCACAACCACTACCCGTTCGGTATTCATGCCAAGATCTTTTTCCTGCATATACTTCAGTTGTTCCCTTGCAGTAAAAGTTTGAATCAACAGAAAAATGGCAATTGAAAATTGGAAAATAACCAGGCCTTTTCTTAGCAAAACCCCACGACCGGAATTTGAAAACTTACCTTTTAATACCGCTACAGGTTTAAAGGAACTTAGAATGAAGGCGGGAAAACTACCGGAAAGGACTGTACTCAGAAGCAGTAAACCGCCAAATAAATACCATGAATCAGTGTCCTTAAGAATCTGAAATGATTCAGGTAATCCTGCTACCAGTCTGAACTGATTAAACACCGTAGCGATAATTAACAATGTAGCAATACCGGCAAAAAAATTTATCAACGCAGATTCAATAAAAAAGCGGATTCGCAATTGACCCAATGATGCTCCAATTACTTTCCTGATTCCCACCTCTTTGGCTCTGTCAAGAGACTTGGCGGTAGACAGGTTTATGTAATTCACAATGGCAATGACAATCACCAAAAGTGCTACTCCAAAAAGGAAGAAAACAATTGTCGCTTCACCATTCTGTTCTGCCTCATACGATTTGTCTGAATACAAATGAATATCACTTATCTTTTCTGATACGATTCGTTCATCAGGAAGGTAATCTTCCTTTCTCAGCCTTTCAGATAAGCCTGCAAGATTTGTCTGAAATTGTGGATAGCTGTCTGGTCTCTCTAAGAGTAAATAGGTAAAAGTGTCATTGCTATTCCACACATCATCACGTTCATCTAACTCGGTTTTCATGGTTGAGTAAGAGAATAGCAGGTCAAATTTTAAGTGAGTGGTTGCAGGACTGTCTTCTACCACTCCCACAATCCTCATCGAAGACGAAGGAGTTGTAAGCCATATCGATTGACCAACCACATCTGTTTTTCCAAAATATCGAATGGCAGATGCCCTTGAGAGCACTACCTCATTTGGCTGCCGGAAAGCTGATTCCGAATCGCCATGAAGAAATGAATAACCAAAGAGTTCAAAAAATGAGGGGTCTGTTGCATATACCTTCAATTCTCTAAAATGACTTTCTCCTACTCTGACAACTGTTCCGCCATCAATACCAAAAACTCTTGTAAAATCTCCAACTTCCGGAAATTCTTCTTTGATCATGGGGCCAAGGTTATGATAAGTTTCACAATCCTGATCCACCAGTGTTTCCCCATCCATATAGTCCATTGTTATTCGGACTACCTTGTCAGCATTTGGATTATACTTTTCATAGCTAAGCTCAAACTTTACATAAAAAAGAATGAGCATCGCTATTACCAAACCAGAGGTTAATCCCAGAATGTTTATGCTACTGTAGAGTTTGTCTCTTTTGATTACTCTTAGTGAGGTTTTAAAGTCATTTCTAAACATGCCGTAATTGTTAAGTTTTCGAGTTCCTTCAAATGATTTTATAATTCCCGGTCGAAAGAACCGGATGACATTCCACCAGAATCGCCGCTTTGCTTTGGCTGTTCCCAACTGCTCCACATCTTCTTCAAACTGTTCTTCCAGATCTCCTTCAATACTCTCAATTAGTCCTGGTCGACAGTATAATTCAAGGAACTTTTTGGCCATATGGGGAGGACGTATGCTATTCATTTCTCAGGCATTCAACAGGGTTAACAGATGCCGCTCTTCGAGCCTGAAAACCAACTGAAAATACTGCTACCAGAGCAACAGCAAGGCCGCCCGCAAGCAAAATCAGTATGCTCATATCAATTCGATAGCTGAATGATTCTAGCCATTGACTGACGCCCAACCAGGCAACCGGCCAGGCAATCAGGTTCGCTATTCCCACCAGAATCAGGAATCTTTTAGATAATGAAAATGTCACACCAAAAACAGACGATCCCAGGACTTTTCTGATTCCAATTTCTTTCAATCGCTTCTGCACTGATATTCTCATTAGTCCAAGTAATCCCATCCATGCAATTATGATAGCAAATGCGGATGCAACGTCGATAAGCTGCTGCCACTTTGTTTCCTCGGCATAGCTCTCAGCCAATGAATCATCAATGAACTTAAAAGTGAAAGGCTTGGCTCCATTCACTTCTTTCCAGGTGGATTCCAGAAATGCCATGGATTCACGGATGTCACCGGGACCTATTCGCACAACCAGTTGGTAAAGATTTGGTGGCCAGACATAAGTTGAAAGACCGGTTGCTCCACTTGTAACAGTGCCAGGATTGATCGCAAGAATCACTGGTTCAATCTCATTGTGAAGCGAGCTGAAATGGAAGTCCTTCACCACTCCGATTATCTTATGTGGTGTGTCAAAATTTCTACCAGGTAGTTGCTGATCGAGCGGGTTGTCCCATTCAAAATGACGGACCAGTTCTTCATTAACCAAAATGCTGGTAGCAGCGCCATCACCACTGCTGAACTTCTCACCCTGAACAAGTTCTATTTGCATCGCCTCGACATAGTTGCGATCAACAAGGTTGAAATACAATTTCTCATCTTCTCCATCGGTCTGGGCAAAAGCAAACTGTGTCCATGGTTCCTGAAAGCTGTTCATGGATGCCGAGACTTCAGAAATAGAAGGGTTTTGAAGGACCTCCGCTTTGAACCTCTGAAACAACAATTGAGCTTCCTGCAGGTTTTCCGGGGACTGTGTAGAAATTTCTATCAAACGTTCTTCATCAAACCCCAGATCCCGCTGCTGAATGTAATTCATCTGAGAACGGATGGCTATTGTGCCGATGATCAATAGAATAGAGATTGAAAATTGAAGTACAATTAACCCCTGATTGAACCAGCTTTCCTTTGAGCTGAGAATATTCGTCCCTTTCAATGCCTCTATGGGCTTTATTTTTACCAGAAGTGCAGACTGTGAAAGGCCACAGATTATGCCAGGGATCAGGGTAAGTACAACGATAAATCCAATATTGGTTGCTGAAAAAGCCCCGGGGATTGTTGCCTCAATGAGCTGGTTGAAAGCGGGCAACATGAACCAGGCGATTACAACGCCAAGTAATCCGGATATAAGCGTAAAAACAAATGATTCTGCTATCAGTTGAAATCTAAGGGCTGATTTAAAAGTGCCTAAAGTCTTTCGCAATCCCATTTCTTTCACTCTGTTGAAAGAATGCCCGGTGGTAAGCGCAATGAAATTGATAATGGCGATAACAAGCACCAGTATTACCAGCGCTCCCATGCTCCACAATTTCTGAGGATTCGTGTAGGATGCATACCCGGTGATTTTTGTATCAAAGTGGACCTGACTCAGTGGCTGAACATCTACGATCCAGTCTCCATCATCATTGCCTGTTCGCGTATTTATGATTGAAGTGAGTACCTCTGATATATTAGATCGAGCAGGCCTGTCCAGCATGATCCAGTTTTCAACAAAACTGACATTGTAAGAAGTCATATGAGTCTCGGAAGCAGCCATTCCCATGGTCTGAAAAGGAACAAGAATATCAAACTTGATGCTCGACTTATTATCGTGATTCTCAACAATACCGGCTACTACGAAGGTGCGTGTACTGTCACTCAGTGTGATTTCCAGCTCCTGCCCAAGGGGTTCATTTGTACCAAAATACTTTTTCGCTTTCTCGGACGATAAGAGAATAGCGTTTTGATTATTGAGGATGTTAAAGGTGCTTCCATTGGTGACAGAGAAGCTGAACATTTCCAGAAAATCCTGATCTACCATACAAATCAATTCTTCGTATGGAGTGTTGTTCAGAATAACCGTCCCGGTTGAACTTCCAAACCTTGATGCGTGAGTTACCGATGGCACCTCCTCCTTTAAGGCTGGTCCAAGAGGAACAGGAGTGATCCCATCATGAGAACCATCAACGACTTCTCCTGTTTCCGGGACCACATTATAAGTATAGGTCCGATAGATGTTGGCGGCATTTTCATGAAAACCATCATAGGATGATTCATTCTGAATAAACAACCATGATAAGAAGACAAAAGCGATTGAAAAAGACAATCCCAGAATGTTGATGGAAGAGTAGAACCGATGTTTTAGTATACTTCGAAACGCCACTTTGATGTGACTTTTTGCTATAGGAGAGAATGGTGCTTTCATTTTGATTTTGTTTCTAAAGAGAATTGAAGGATGCATAAAACGGAGGGAATTCCAGATAAACCGTCTCCTGGATTTTGACTTTCCAAACTGCTCCAGATCCGATTCGAATTGCTCCAACAGGTCGCCGGCTATCGCTTCTGACAAGCGTGTCGGGCAGAGCCTGTTCAACAATTTGAGAGGCCAGAAGGGCGGTCTGATCACAGGTTCTTTCAAACCGAAGGATTAAAATTCAGTTGTGGAATTAAATCCCAGAGTTTCGACCTTGACTCTTTAATTGATTGCAAAACGGCAAGCCCCGCATTAGTGACCTGAAAATACCGCTTCCTTCTTCCACCCCGGGAATTTGTTGCACCGCCCATATTTGATTGGACAAACCCTTTATCCTCCAGTCGATACAACGTGATATGAACCGCACTAAGATTTACTTCACGATCCTGATGTTCTTTGATGGCCTTTACAATAGTGTTGCCATAGGCCTCTTCTTTAAGGATGACTACCATTGTTAAAATAAGCTCTTCAAACTCTCCTAAGTATGTTTTACCCATTATTATATAATTTGTAAAACAAATATACGAAGCATTTCTATATAAGTTGTAAAAGAAATTAAAATTGCCGTTTGAGATTTCACACGGTTACTCATTTCGAACTTACCTGCTAATTAATAGTTGATGGTGTATGCGTATCCTTATCAAAACCAGAGTGAATGCCTCCCGTAATCAGGTGAAATCAGGGTTTAATGAAGAACTGTTCCTATCATTGAATCCACCTTTTCCTCCAGTCAGATTGTTGCAATTCGATGGATGTAATGCAGGGGATAAGGTAATTCTGCAACTCAATTTCATTCTATTCAAACAGCAATGGATCAGTGATATTACTGAAGATTTCGAAGATGAAAAGGTCTGGTATTTCAATGATGTTGGAACCAGGCTTCCCTTTTTTTTAAAACAGTGGAAGCATCATCATGCGGTTGAAGTGCATCGGCCAGGTTCTGCTATTATTGATGACATCACCTTTTCTACCGGCACAATCCTAACAGATCTATTAATGTTTCCACTCTTATATGGTCAGTTTCTTTACAGAAAGCCGATTTACAGAAAACGATTCAAAAAATAATTTACCTACTCGTCCTTCAGGGTCTCCGCCGGATTGCGCCAGGCGGTCTTAAGCGACTGATAGCTGATTGTTACCATCGCAATTATCAGGGCCGTCAAAGTTGCTGCAAGAAATACCCAAAGATCAATTGGTGTACGGTAAGCAAAGTCAGCCAGCCAGGCATCAACCAGAAAATAAGCAACAGGAGAGGCAATCAGAATTGCGACTAGAATTAGTCTGGTAAATTCCGAAGTAAATGTCATAACAATAGTTGCAACACGAGCTCCCAGTACTTTGCGAATGCTCAATTCTTTTGTCCTTTGCTCCGCTGAGAATGCCGCCAAACCAAATAGTCCAAGACAGGCAATCGTTAATGCCATAAAGGTGAAAAGGTTGAGAATTTTTCCCATGCGTTGCTCTGACCGAAAAGCTGTTTCAAATTCCTTATCCATTAAACTAAATTCGAATGGGACTGATCCATCCACCTCAGCTAACTGATCCTGAACTTCTTCAATTAGCAACTGAAGATCCTCGGCATTTTTAATCTTTTCAGAGTTAATCCGCATAGAATAGAAAGACAGCCCCCTGCCATAATCCCAAACTTTGTCATTTTGATGATGGATAATAACCAATGGGAGTATCTCTTCTTTCAGACTTGTAAAATTGAAATTCTTCACCACGCCAAGCACTTCAAACTCATCCTCATCACCGGAGGCGAGGGCCAGTTTTTTTCCAATCGGAGAATCATCGATGTAGGATTCTGCTCCACCCCAACCGAGAGTCTTAGCGGCCTCCTCATTGATGACCACTTTGTACTTATCATTTGGGTACGATGAATCAAAATTTCTTCCTGCAATAAATTCCAGAGCAAGCAGGTCAAGATAATCTTCTTCTGTTCTCAAATTCCTCAGCTGGAATACTTCACTTTCCGCACCTGGCACTTTGTATCTGTCTCCTGAATACACTCTAGGCGGAACGCCATAAGATTTGCCAACATTTGTAAATGCCGGATTTGCTTCTAATTTGGTTTTCAGTGTTTCCGTATCAAAACCCATCTGCTCTATGTTGTGGATTTGAATAATGTTGTCGTTAGCAAAGCCAACATCGAGCGAGGAAGTATAGGCCAGCTGTTTCTGAACAAAGAATGTACAAACGATGAGAGCTATTGAGATGCTAAATTGGAAAATGACCAGCCCGTTTCTGATTCCTTTACCTCTAAAGCCTGCTGCAACTTTCCCCTTCAGTGTTTCAACAGGATTGAATGAGGAGAGGTAAAATGCCGGATAACTGCCGGCAGCAATACCTACAAGCAGGATGAAACCCAGGATCAATGCATAGAATATTGGGTTATCAAGATGCTGAGAAAGTCCAATGCTCTTGTCCGCCAATTCATTGAAGGCATCCAGTGAAAAATTGACCATTGATAATGCTATTGCTGTGCTAATAGCCGCAAAAAGAACTGACTCAAAAATGAATTGATAAAGCAATGCCTTTCGTTCCGACCCGAGTACTTTCCTGATTCCAACTTCCTTTGCACGATTTGCTGATCTCGCAGTAGAGAGATTCATGAAATTAATGACTGATAGCACCAAAACAAGGAAACCAATTGCACCAAATATTTTTACAAATTGAGGGTTACCCGTTGGACCAAAAGTATTTGATGGCGAGCCTGAAATGTATATCTGGTCCAGTGGTTGAAGATCCAGTCTCCAGGGTAAACCTCCGGTAAATTCCTCGACCGTCTGGTTAAAAATCTGTGTTGTGGTTGGAGCTGCCCACTTGGTAGGTAGTGATTGCATTTTCTCAATCAGAGCCGGGATGTCGGAACCTTCTGCCACAAGTGTATACGTTGCAAACGTGTTCCAGATCCATTTCCAACCATGCATTTCCATCAATTCAGAAAAACTGCTGACCGAAACCAGTACGTCCAGTTGAATGTGTGATTTGGAAGGCATATCATCAAGAATTCCGGTGACTGTGTAGGTTTTCCACGAACCGTCCCAATCTTTAAGTTCCACCATTTTACCGATTGCTTCTTCAGGAGACAAATCTTTTCCGAAATAGCGCTTCGCTGTTTCATATGTTAAAAGCATATTCATTGGGTTGTTGAGCGCTGTTGCTCTGTCACCAACTAAGAATTTGAAGGAGAACACATCAAAGAAGTTTTCCTCTGCTGCGAAAAACCTCTCTTCTTTAAAAACAGAAGTTTTTTCCTCTTTCATTCCAGGACTCACCGTTTGTGAGCCAAGAGCCATCAATCTTGTCACCTGTTCGAATTCCGGAATCTCTTCCCTGAGCGCAGTTGCGACATTGGGGCCGGTTGTTGAAATTTGCTCGGTCCAGTCTCCCCAGATATTTGGTTGATTCACACGGTAGATCTGATCTCCATTTGCATGGAATTGATCATACGAATTTTCATCGTAGACATATAATCCAATGATGATGCAGGTTGCAACACCAATGGTAAGGCCAAGTATGTTTAATGTAGTGAATTGTTTTTGACGAGTCGCATTCCTAAAAGCGATCTTGAACATATTTCTGAGCATAATAGTCGAGTTGTTTTGAGTTTTAAATAGTCCGATAGAAGAAAAGCCAACCATAAGATGAAAGGCATCAAACCAGTAGTGAATTGATGCACGGAGCTTTCCATGCATTTCCATCCGCTCTTCGTGCACTTCCTGAAGATCTCCCAGAAATTCTTCTATCTGCGAAGAAGGGATTAGTCGTGAAATGAGCCACTTAACGAAAGCAGGTTCTTTGATTTGCTTATTCATATTTCAGTGCTTCGACAGGGTTTGCTTTTGCTGCTTTGATGGTCTGAACACTCATGATTAGCCAGGCAATTAGCATGGAAAATATACCTGACCCGATGAAAAACCAAAGGTTGAGTTCGATACGGTAAGCGAAAGATTGCAGCCAGAATTTCATGAGGAAGTAACTAAACGGAAGTGAGATCATAATGGCAATCCCTACCATTTTGGAAAAATCCCTGGTGAGAAGGATTACGAGTCGGTATTCACCGGAACCCAGTACTTTTCTGATTCCGATTTCCTTTTGACGTCTTTCAGAAGTGAAAGCAACCAGACCAAACAAGCCAAGACAGGAAATAAGAATCGCAACAGCTCCAAAGGATTTAGAAAGACTTGCAATTTGTTGTTCTGCATGATATAAGGCATCATACTCCTGATCAAAGAACTTGAAGTTAAAAGTCAGGCCGGGATTTCGTTCCTGGTAAAGCTCCTCAATTCGGCCGATGGTTTCAAGTTCATTTCCAGGCTTGATTCGAATTACAATTGTGGAAAGTGACTCATATACCTGAAAGAAGCATGGACTAATTTCCTGATGCAGCGACCTAAAATGAAAATCTTTTACCACTCCGATTATCTCTCTGTTTCTGCCCCAGAGTCGGATAGTCTTACCAATCGGATTTTCAAGTCCCATGGCTTCAATAGCCTTTTCATTAAACAGAATTTTGGACCCCTCATTCCCAAATTCACTTGAAAATGTTCGGCCCCCGGCCAGTTCCAGTCCAAAGGTTTCAATCAGACCATAACCTACTTCCAGATTATTGAACTCAATGTACTCATCCTCTCCCTTGCCTTCCCATACTATCCCCGATGTGTTGCCACTGTTTCCGAGAAAATCATGCCCGAACTCAGAAGCATTTATGATGCTTGTTTCCTTTTTCAATTCATCAATAAAAGAAGAAGCGCTATTTTCCAATTCACCATCAGAGTTAAAATAGATCACATGGTCTTTTTTAAAGCCCAGGTTTTTGTTTTGGATGAAATTGATTTGAGAGGAAATAACCATTACGGAGCTGATGAGCAAAATGGAAATAGAAAACTGAAAGATTACCAACCCCCGACGAGCCCACAGATCACCAACGGATCCGGAAATTTTTCCTCTGAAAATTCTGATTGGATCAAACCCGGACAGGTATAAAGCAGGATAACTTCCGGCCAACAGTGCCGTGACGGATCCAATGACAAAAATTGAAAGCATCAAACTGCCATCCGGAACAATTTCAAGTTCTTTTCCAGTCAGTGTGTTAAAAGCAGGAAGTAGCAACAGGACAATTACACCGGCAATCGCAATAGCTACAGAAGTCATCAAAAAAGCCTCAACAAAATACTGTGAGATGAGTGAACTTCTTGTTGCACCCATGGCTTTCTTTACACCAATTTCCTTCAATCTTCGAGAAGCTCTTGCCGTGGACAGGTTCATAAAGTTTATGCATGCGATGAGCAACACCAAACCAGCAATGATGGAAAACAGCCTTACATACTGAATTCTGCCTCCTGCAACAGCTCCATTTTCATATTTTCCGTATAAGTACCGATCAGAATACTTTTGTAAAAAGTGAGTGTTTCGGTAACCTTTTTGTTTGCCAGCAACAAATTTTTCCACTTTCCCGGCAAGCTCCTGCAAGTTGGCATTCTCTTTTAGAACCAGGTATGTTGCAGGATCACTATTACCCCACTCTCTTAAGTAAGAATATTTTTCGAGAAAAGTCTCCAAACTGAATACAACATCAAATTCCAAACTTGAATTTTTGGAAAGATTTTTGAAAACCCCTGAAACAATGAAAGACCTGGGTTTATTTGAGTCTGTTACCAGCACTGTTTGCCCTGTCGGATCAACACCTGATCCGAAAAGTTTGTTGGAAAAATCCTCGGAGATCACCACCTGATCATTTGTTCTTAAAACTTCTGATGCTTTTCCTTTTAAAAGTGGGAAGGAAAACACTCTGAAAAAATCAGCGCTGGCATATTGATCTGACATTTTCAGTTTCCTGCCTTCAAACTCGATGACTCGATCCGACCAGAAAGAACCTGCCAGCATCACCGAAGTGGACATTTCTACTTCCGGCATTTCATCAACCAGCGCCTGACCCATCGGTCCCGGCGTACTCCCGGTGGTTCTTATGTCATTGGGATTTTTAATGTTTTGCATCACCTGGTATAGCTGGCTGTCTCTTTCATGGAATTTGTCCACCGACAGCTCATCATTGATCCACAGATAAATAAGTAAAACAGATGCGAGTCCGCTCGATAAACCAACCAGATTTATTAAAAAGGAAGTTTTGAATCTTCTAAAACTTCTGAATGCGAGTTTGAGATTGTGTTTGAGCATAGTACCTGAGTTTTTTTGAGTCCTAAATACTCTGATCGAGGTAAAACCTGTCATCAGATGGATGGCGTCAAACCAGTAAAGAAGTGAAGCGCGAAATCTGCCATGGGTTTTTTCTCGTTCATCATGCATTTCCTGAAGGTCGCCCAGAAATTCTTCCAGCTGAGCAGAAGGAATGAACCTGGTGATCAGCCACTTTGCCAAAAGCGGAATCCTTCTGTTGGAATCAGACATTCAGACTCCTGGTTTCAATTGTGGTATAAATTGCCACATTTTCTGACGCACATCCTGTGCTGCCTGAAGTTGTTGCATTCCGGTTTCAGTAATCTTGAAAAGGCGCTTTCTGCGATCTCCTCTTTTCTCACTGTTTCCGCCCATCTCTGATTTAAGAAACCCTTTGTCCTGTAATCGATAGAGGGTAATGTGCACAGCACCCAAAAGAATCGATCTTCCGGAGTGCTTTTCTACTTCCTTTTTAACAGTGACACCATAGGCTGTGTCCTCTAAAATGCATACTGCCAGAAGCACAAGCTCTTCAAATTCTCCCAGTCCTTTATTTTTCATCTCTTATCATTATGTATAATATACAAAATTATAACAAATGAACGGAACTACTCATTCATGGTTGCAAAAAATTAATATCTATGATGAAACTCTACTCGTCTTTCAGTGATTCAACAGGGTTTTGTCTTGCAGCTCTTATTGTCTGTGATCCAATTGTAAGCAGCCCGAGTCCAAGCATTAGAAGGGAGCCAATAACCACCGTGCCAAAGCCAAAGTCAACACGGTTTGGAAAGTTGTCTAACCAGAGTTTGTTGACAACAAAACTCAGTGGCGCAGCAATGAGAACTGAGATCAATAATAGCTTCATGAAGCTCTTTGACAGAATTAATACGATGTTCATCTCTGCTGCCCCCAGTACTTTTCTTATTCCAACTTCCTTGGTTTTTCTTTCTGTTGTGTAAATAGCCATTCCCAGTAACCCAAGACAAGCAATGAGAATAGACAAAAATGAAATGTATCCAATGACTGAAACTACGTCAAAAACCACGAGGTTGGTATTATCGAGTTCGTTTTGATAAAATTCATATTTAAACCTGTGTCTTGAATCTAATTTTTTCCATCTCTCTTCCAGTTCTGAAACTACCCTCATTGGATTTTCTCCTGAAACTTTTACGTTTAAGAAGTTGAAATTTTCAGGATCACTGGTCATCAGCATTGGCTGGATTTCATCTCCGCTAATAAGCAGAGTAGCTCGAAAATCTCTTACCACTCCAACAATTTTTAGTGAAGAATTTTCTCTGGTTTTCCAAATACTTCCTATGGCTTCTTCTGGATTTTCAAAGCCCAGCTTATTAACTGCAGACTCATTAATTATTGTTAATTCATCGTCACTAGCTGATGTAGTAAGTCCTTTTCCTGCGACTAAGCTCAGTCCAAGGTTGTCAATAAACGTCTCACTGACTTTCTGGTGCAACATCTCTATTACTTCATCCTCGTTTCTTTTATCGACTAAACTTATCAAGTTTGTTACACCTGTAGCAGGTATATATTCACAGGCTGAAATATTTTTAACACCTGGGACCGAACTGAATTCTGTAGAAATCAATTCATGATCATTCCCATGCAAATGGACATTGACAATGTTTTCAGAATCAAAACCGTACTCAAATTCTGTAAAGAACTTAAACTGATTATAAATAACTATTGAGGTAACAATAAAAAGTAGTGAGAAAACAAACTGAGAAACACTTAGTACTTTTCGAATACCCCATTTTCCTTTCTTTTCTTCAATTTGAGACTTCAAGGCATTAACTGGTTTACGTCTGGAAATAAAAAGTGCCGGATAAATCCCGGCAATCATTCCAACCAAAAGCGCAAAAGCAGTGAAGACCAAATAAACAGAAACCGTTACGTTGAGATCAAAATTCAGGTACTTATTTACCCATAAGTTCATGAAAGCTTCTTTTAGAAAGAAGAGTATAAATGTTGAGATAACGAGTGCCAGTAGAGCCGTTAAAATTGATTCTAACAAAAACTGAAACATCAAATTTTTTCTTGTTGCCCCATTAACCTTCCTTACACCAATTTCCTTCATTCTTGAAAGAGATTTTGCAACGGAAAGATTTACATAGTTGAGGCATGCCATTATCATTATGATAGACGCAAACATGGAAAGAACGAAGTAGGGTAACTCTGGCAATCGAAACGAATCCTCGTTGGCAACAATAATACCTGGAGTTATATCGGTTAATTTTTGGCTCGAAAAACTATACTCTGAAAGATCTTCTAAATCAGAATATTGTCTTTCAGACAAATTTTTTAAAGCATCTTTCAACTCTGATCGGCTCACTTCATCTTTTAGGAGAATGTATGAAAATGCAGATTGATAAGCATCCCATTTTTGGGAATTATCAACAATCAGACTATCCTCCTGAAGCCTGTTAAGTGTTGAAATTGACATTAAAATATCAAACTTCAAATGTGATTTTATAGCATCATTATCTACAATTCCGGTTATTGTAAATGTCCCCCAATCAACAGAAGAATCCGCATCTCCGTCTATATCCAATACTCTTAAGCCTCGATCTTCAAATTGAATGTGCCTGCCAACAGGATTCTCATCTTTAAAAAGTTGATTCGCTTTGTCTTTTGAGATAACCACTGAATTTGGCAATGAGAGCGCTGAGTTTTTATTTCCACTTATCAAAGGGAAGCTCAGCACTTCAAAAAACGAATCATCAGCAAAGTATCCTTTGAGGTCAGCTATTTGATTCTTGTAGATAGCATCTCCTCCGACACCTTTTCTAAGGGACGTGGATTTCTCAATAATAGGATATCGGTCCTTTATTGCATCGGATAATGGGACAGGAACAGTTGCATAAGGAACACTGCCTACGTATGGAGTCCCTAATATTCGATAGACCCGTTCCTTATTTTCATGAAACTGATCATAGCTTTTCTGATCTGCCAGCATCAGAATAATTAACATGCACACCGACATGGCAACAGCCAGACCAAATACATTAATAAAGGAAAACATTTTGTATTTCAGAATATTTCTGAAGCCTACTTTGAAGTAGTTTTTGAACATACCGTAATTGTTTAATTTTTGACGCCCCTCCAGCTTTTTCAGAGCAAAGGGCCTTAGAAAATTAATTAGGTGGTAACAGTAAAAAAGTTTCTTTTTCCATTCAGGAATATCACCAAGTTCCATGTAGTATTCGTACAGGTCACCTGAGATTTCCTCCAGCAAATCATCCTTTAAAAACCAGTTAAGAACCCGATCCGGAAGTTTGGGTGGTAAGGAATTTTGCTCCCGCATTAGCCTTTCATATTTTGAACAGACAATTCCGGAATTTTCCCCCACAGGGCGACTTTGGCATCTCTGCTTTTCTCCAGAATACTCTTACCTGCAGTGGTAATGGTGAATAGTCTCTTTCTGCGACCGCCTCTCAGCTCAGAGGCGCCACCAAGATTTGACTCAATGAATCCTTTCTTTTCCAGGCGATTGACTGTCCCGTGAACAGCACCGATGGTGACGGTTCTGTTCGCTTCCTCCTTCAACGCTCTGCGAATAGCCAGTCCATATGCTTCATCTTTCAGCAGAATGATAAGTAAGAGAATTAACTCTTCAAATTCACCTAAATGTTCCTTGCCCATTTCTATTTGTTATATTTTGTATAACTAAGATACGGAACATAGATTTATTTGTTATATAAAATATAATAAATAGTGAATTTTGCAACGCTTACGGTCACTCACTCATCTTTGAAAATTCAATACAGGCTGGTATTAAAGAGTCTGGCACCACCGTTAGTTCATTTACCCATCAGCTCGCAAACTTTCTGATACATTGACCTGGGCCGACCTGGCTGTCTGTATCATAATGGTAATCCCGGCCACAAGCACCATAAGCACTCCAGCCACAATGAAATACACAGGCTCTAAACCTATCCGATAGGCAAAACCATCCAGCCAGCTTCTCATCAAATAGTAGCTTATTGGCAGGGCAATGAGGATGGCTAGTAACACGAGTAAAATAAAGTCGCGAGACAGAAGTTGAACAATTCCTAAACTACTGGAACCAAGCACTTTTCTGATCGCAATTTCCCTGAACCTCCTTTGGGCACTAAAAGCGGTTAGAGCCAATAACCCAAGGCAAGAAATGGCAATCGCAATCCCTGCAAAGTACCTGGAAAGGATCGTGATCCGTTCTTCAGAGGCATAAAGCGCTTGATAATTATCGTCCAGGAATTTGTATTCAAAAGGGTAGTCTTCATTAAAATTTTCATACACCAGCTTGATACGTTCGAGGGTTTCCCGATCAGAGCCTGCCTGTATTTTGACAATGAATTTTTCCGTCCGATCAGTAAGAGAAAAAATGAAAGGTCGTATCTGTTCTTGCAGCGATTGAAAATGGAAGTTTTTTACCACCCCAATGACTTCCTTATTGCTGACTCTAGGGTTGAAATTGCCAATTTTTTGACCTATTGGCTCTGCCAGGTCTGTCATTTGAACGGCCGCCTCGTTAAAGATGAAGGCGTCTCTGTCTGTTGGAAAATCTCTGGAAAAATCACGGCCTTCTTTCAATGTGATGCCAAGCAGTTCGATTAGATCATACCCGCCACGAATTTGATAGAACCGTAAGCTCTTATCTTCCTCGCCCATACCGTCCCATTTGTATCCTTGTGAGTAACCAATTCTTCCTGGAAGGTCACCACTCATGTGTGATGCCTTCACCACACCTGTAGTAGCTCTGAGCTCAGCGAAGAAGGCTTCACTGCTTTCTTTGAGGTTGCCTTCTTTCGGAAAAGTGATGATATGGTCTTTGTTGTACCCAAGGTTGGCTGTTTGGATAAATTCTACCTGTTTATAAATCACGATTACTGAAACGATCAAGGTGACAGATATGGAAAATTGAAAAATGACCAAAACTTTACGTACCCATAAGCTGCTCGCATCTCCTGTTAACTTTCCTTTCAAAGCGAGAACAGGCTTGAAGCCAGAAAGGTGGAGGGCAGGGTAAATGCCAGAAAGAATTCCTGTCAACACCGTGATGGCCAGAATCGATAGAATCACATTGGGAGCAAGATTGAAGGAGAGTTGCTTTCCCGTAATTTCATTGAACTGAGGCAGCAAAATCCCGACAATAATTATTGCCATGAATAAGGAGAGGAATGCCATAAATAGTGACTCTCCAAAGTATTGGGAAATGAGCGATTGTCTCTTTGCTCCCATGGTCTTTTTCACCCCGATTTCTTTGATTCTTCTTGATGCTTTAGCCGTAGAAAAGTTCATGTAGTTGATGCAGGCGATGGCTAACACAAAGAAGGCGATGATGGAAAAAAGTTTGACGTATACAATTCTCCCTTCTACAGGTAATCCGTTCTCATACTTCCCATAAAGGTATTTTTCAGCGTAGGGTTGAGCATACAAAAGGTCTTCCCAATTTGGGTATATTGTTTTTAAATAGTTTTTGATCTTATCGTTAAACTCATCAAGAACTACTCCTTGTTTTAAGACTAAATGCGCCTGGGTGCCGCTATTGTACCACTGCATATGATCCGCTTCGCGAAGGAGGTCATAGCTAAACAAGACATCATATTGTGCAGAGGCGTTGGAAGTAGGGTCAAACACACCAGCCACAATATAGGAACCTCCGTAACCTTCATCTTTGAATTCGACGAGTTGCCCCATGGCCTTTTCTGTAGACTGAAACAGATTAACAGCCAATTTCTCTGAGATAACGATCTCACCCTTGTCCGATAGTGCTTTGTGCTTATCGCCATGTATGTATACTCCTGGAAAAACATTGAAATAGCCTTTTCCTATGAATTGGTATTTGGCCCTCGCATGCTTGTCATTGGCTGAAAGCACGCCTTTATAGGTCGTATGTGCTTGGACCGGAAATGCATATTCAATTTCAGGCAGTGCTTTGGGCAGTGCCTCAAATAGGGGGTTAGGTGTAGAGCCATTGACATTGGTATGGTAGGTTCCTGAGGTAGGATACGTATGTATCACCTGTACATGGCGATCACTATCTACCTCGCTAAACTTATCAGTATTCAATTCATCATTTACCCACAGGAAGATTAAAATGGCGCTGGCCAAACCACTGGCCAGACCAAGAAGGTTAATGAAGAAGGTACTTTTGAACCTTTTAAAGTTTCGAAAAGAAATAAGTAAATTGTGTTTAAGCATACCGTAGTTGTTTAATCTGTAAGTGCCATCTGCTGGCTTAATTATACTGGGGCGAAAAAGTTGGATAACATCCTGTCGGAACTTTCGATCAGCCTTTCTTTTTCCAAATTCTTTCACACGTTCTTCATACAGTTCCATCAAATCCCCTTCAATTGGTTTTTGCAATCGGGGATGACAAAACCAGCGAAAGAAGCGGAGGAATAGTTTGGGTGGATGGTTACTCATTTTTCAATGAATCAACAGGATTTATGAGAGCAGCTTTGATGGATTGACTACTTATTGTTAAAAAGGCAATCAATATAGCGAAGGCTCCAGCCAGCCCAAATACCCACCAACTTGGGGTGATTCGATATGCAAAATTTTGGAGCCACCCTTCTATTAAGTACCAGGAGACTGGTATTGCCAGGAGGAATCCGATAGTGACAAGTGACAAAAACTTCTTCCCAAAAATCCATACGATGTTTTGAATACTGGCTCCCAGTACTTTTCGAATGCCCACTTCTTTTTGATTTTGCACTGCCTCGAAAGCAGCTAGGCCAAAGAGACCTAAACCTGCGATAAGCATGGCCAGCAAAGTAAAGAACCCGAGAAGCTGCCCTTGTCTCTGATCTTCCTTATAAATTTGATTAAAATGATCATCCATGAATTGATAATCAAAAGGATAGTCGGAAAATTCTTCAGCCGCTTCCTCTAGTCTGCCAAGAGTTTCGGCGATGTTGCCACTGCCCACCTTTACGGAGATATATCGCAACTCTTCTCTTTTTCCAATAATGAGTGGGCCAATAGGCAAATGCATACTATGCATGTGGAAATCTGCAACTACACCGATGATGTTTTTTCGATCGCCTCCTTCATTGATGTATTCCTGACCAATTGCTGATTGTGGAGTCCATCCCAAAACCTTAGCAGCAGTTTCGTTGAGCACAAAATCTTTTTCCTCATCGAGCGGTGCGTCGGAATCCAGATAGCTTCCGGCGAGTAACTCAACGTCAAAGACCTTAAGGAAATTATGGTCCGTATATAAGCGATAAATGTTGCCACCAGTACGATCCGCATGGAGGAATGTACTTGACTGTACATCAGTAGGGATACTACTGACCGAAGAGACTGATTGCACATTGGCAAAGCTTAAATATCGTTGCTTAATGACTTCAATGTTGTCATACATTTCAACTCCTCTCACGCGCACAATCACCATTTTATCTTTTGTAAGCCCCAGATCTTTTTCGCTGATGTAACGCATTTGCTGATAGGCAATCAGGGTACAAATGAGCATGATGATGGAAATAGAATACTGACCTACGATCAAAAACTTTTGAAGCTTACCCCCTGATTTCTGCTTGCCTAGTTTTCCTTTTAGAACATGTACAGGACGTAATGATGACATGAATAAGGCTGGATAGCTTCCAGAAACTATTCCCAGCAATAACACCATTAGAAATAGAATTGGTATGAGGTTCAACTGTTCAAGAAGTCCTAAATGCATTTGACGTTCCACCAGTTTCCCAAAGACAGGAAGAAGTAACCGGACCATGCCGAAAGCAACTAGCAGAGCCAATACTGATAGAAAAACTGACTCGGTGAGAAACTGGAAAACAAGCTGAGTTTTACGGGCACCAATTGCTTTTCTTAGTCCTACTTCCTTCGCACGGTTAATGGATCGTGCTACTGCAAGGTTCATGTAATTGATGGTGGCAAGTGTTAATATCAGAATGGCGATTACAGAGAACAGCTTAAGTTGGGACGCATTTCCTTTGATCCCTGCATCTTCATTAATATTTGCCCTTAGGTGATATTCTGAAATTGGTTGTACAAAGTATTGGTTTAGAATACCTGTATGTGACCAATGTTTTTCAAGTAAACCTTTCATCTTAGCTTCAAAGGCCACAGGGTCAGCTTGATCTTCGAATGTGAGGAACGTATAATATGAATTCCCGGTCCACTTATCTTTTGCTCGTTCGCTTCTATAGTATTTACTGGCCTGTAAGTTTAGGATTGCTGAAAATTGTAATGAGGAGTTTCCCGGCGGATCTTTAATTACCCCTGTAACAAAAGCGGATCCCGCCCAAAATTTGATTTCCCTGCCCATCGGGTCCGCATCGTTGAACACTTTCTTAGCAAAAGAGGCCGTTAATACAGCACCTTCAGGTGAGTTCAATGCTGTTTTCGGATTTCCTCTAATAAATGAATGCTCAAATACTTCAAAGAAGCGCTCATCTCCCAAAACAATGGATTCATAATGATGATCCCCATTAACTTCAATCAAGGTAGAGTATGAATCGATAGTGGTAGCCTGCTTAACTTCTGGATATTCTGCCAAAAGCGTGGAGGCTAAGGCAGCTGGTGTCCCCGCATAGAAGTCAGTGCCTCTGGAATGGTTTCCGGGTTGCTGCTGATAGATATTGTAAATGTTATCTGCATTGGGATAGAAAGTGTCAAATGATTTTTCATACTGTACGTAAATGAAGATCAACAGGAAGGAGGCTATACCAATAGAAAGCCCACCAATGTTGATCGTTGAGTAGAGTTTTTGTCTGAAGAGGTTCCGAATAGTTACCTTGAAATAATTCTTAATCATACCATAATTTGTTATTCGATACGTGCCATCTGCCGGCTTTATTATGCCAGGTCTGAAAAGCTGAAGAACATCCAACCTGAACTTTCGATCCGCTTTCCTTTTACCCATTTCCTTTACCCGCTCTTCGTAGAGTTCCATCAAATCTCCTTCGATTGGTTTTTGCAATCGAGGATGGCAAAACCACCGAAAGAAGCGGAGGAAGAATTTGGGTGGGTGATTATTCATTTCTCAGTGCATCAATCGGATTTGACAGGGCTGCCCTTACTGTTTTGAAACTCATAGTGACAAGTGAAATAAGAAGTGTGACAAATGCCGCTATTAAAAACACCTCCCAACCCATTGAAATGCGATAAGCAAACTCTTCCAGCCAGCTTTTCATGATGAACCATGAGGTCGGTATCGCTACAACCAGTGCTACTCCAAAAAGCTTGATGAAATCCAGGGAAAGCATGGAAACAATACGCTGAGACGAAGAGCCCAATACTTTTCTAATGCCAATCTCTTTGGTCCTTTGGGCTGTACTGTAAATCGTTAGTCCAAAGAGGCCCAGACAGGCTACAAAAATGGCCAGGCTTGAAAAGATGGTAAAAATCATTCCAAAACGTTTATCTGCCTCATATTGCTTGTTAAAGTTGGCGTTTGTAAATCTTGTCATAAACGGGTAGTGAGGTGCCATCTCATTCCAGATTCCTTCCAGCTCTGAAAGTGTTCTGCCATAATCCTCTGAATTGATTCTCAATGAAATCACAGAAGTATTGATGTCTCTGGAATATCGCAGTGTCAATGGCTCCACCTCTTTATGAAGCGAGACATAATTGAAATCTTTGATTACGCCTACTACCGTTCCTTCCCGGCCCCATTGTTCAAAGGATTTTCCAATGATCTCTTCAGGGTCAGGATAGCCAAACAGTCTGGCTGCTGATTCGTTGAGTAGCATTGAAGTACTGGAATCAGATAAAAAATCCTTTGAGTAATTTCTTCCTGCAACCATCGACATTTTGAATGTCGGCACAAAGTCTTCATCCACTTCGTAGATAGCCGGGCTTTTGTAAACCAGTTCACCAAATTCAGGATCCGCAACTCCGGTTCCTGCATTGGGGAAAAAGTCTCCGGGCGTGGCACGAGAAGCAGAAACGCTTACTACATCCCTGTGCTTAAGGAATTCGGATTTTATAGTTTTAACCCGTTGCTGGACTTTTTGATCAAACCCAAAATCAATCACCAATACTTGTTCCGGATCAAATCCAAGGTCATGGTTTTGAAGGAAACTAAGTTGCCTGAAAACAACCGTCGCCCCGACAAGCAGAATAATAGAAAGTGTAAACTGAAAAATAACCAATGATTTTCTTAACCACACTCCTCCGGAAGAGGTTTTAAATGATCCTTTAAGTACTTTGACAGGACGAAAACCTGAAAGAACAAATGCCGGATAACTACCAGCTACAACACCAATAACGAGAATTGCAACCATTGCTAACAATGCATTTGCAGGAGTAAAAAGCCAGTCAATTGGAAGTGTTTTGCCAGAAAGGAATTCCAGGTAAGAATGTCCAACTGCGACTAAACCTGAGGCAAGTACGGCCGCCAGAAATGTCAATAAAATGGCTTCCACGAGAAATTGTGAAACCAGCGCCTTTCTGCTCGAACCAATTGTTTTGCGAATGGCAACTTCCTTCGCTCTTTCCACAGATCGGGCGGTTGACAGATTCATGAAATTGATGCACGCAATCAGCAAAATGAAAATGGCTACCGATGTGAAAATGTAAATGTTGCTCAGGCTTCCGGTTGCTCCAGGTTGCCGGCCTGCTTCTGAATGAAGGTATGCATAAGAAAGTGGTTCATATTGAATGGTATACCCAAAATCATCTGTGAAGTTTTCTTCCACAAACTGATCAGTTTGTGCCACAATCCGATCCATTGTTGCCTCTTGCTGTAGTGTGAAATAGGTATAAAAGTCTACGTATCCCCAACTTTCGAAAATGCCCGGCCTGAAATTTTTAAATGTCTCCATGGAGATTAATCCATCGAATTCAAAATGTGTGTTGAGTGGCAATTCCATAACACCGGTTACTTCATATTGATATTCTCCATCAAAAAGCAGGACCTGCCCAATGGGATTTTCATCACCAAAGTATTTTTCAGCCAGTTCCTTTGTGAGTACTACAGTATTCGGTTCCGCCAGTGCAGTAGTGGGATCACCACCAAGAAGATCCCAGGAGAAAACAGAAAAGGCTGTGGAATCGGCAAAAAGTAAATTGGTTTCCTGAAACCTTTTGTTCTTGTACTCTACCAGCCATGAAGTAGGGCTTGTAAACCGAAAAACATCCTTTACTTCAGGGAAGTAATTCTTGAATGCTGGCGCCACTGGTGCATTAGCCCACACCTGAAATTCATTTGCAGGAAGTGGTTCTCCACTTTTAACAGATTCCTGGTTGCCGTAATAGTGAATGATCCGATAAGTATTATCATACTGTTCATTATACGTGTCGTATGAAAGCTCATGATTCACATAAATGAGAATCAGGATACAGCTTGCCATTCCGGCGCTGAGTCCCATTACATTCAAAAAAGAGAAAGTCTTATTGCGGAGTATGTTTCTCACACTCACTTTGAAATAATTTTGTAACATGCCGTAATTTGTTAATCGATAAGTGCCGTCGACCGGCTTAATAATTTCAGGTCGGAAAAGTTGGAGCACGTCAAGCATGAACCTGCGATTTGCTCTTCTTTTTCCTTTCTCCTTCACACGCTCATCATAGAGCTCCATCAAATCCCCCTCGATGGGTTTCATCAACCGTGGATGACAGAACCACCGAAAGAACCGTAGGAATAATTTGGGCGGGTTAAGCATTGTATACTACTGCAAACTTCACATCCAGTGAAACAGATGGAATAGCATCCCATAGAGAATTCCGGGTTTCTTTCGTGTATTGCATTGCCTGCTTACCCAGCGAAGTAATCTTGTAATACCGCTTTGGTCGACCAGCTCTTTCCTGAGTCGCATCTTTGTCATGCGAAGCGAGGTAGTCCTTGTCTTCCAGTCTTTTGAGAGCGGACTGAAGCGCTCCGACACTGACATTTCTTCCCAATCGATCTTCAATTTCCTTTTTGATGGAAACGCCATATGCGTTCTCGTAAAGAATGGCTACTGTAAGCATAACCACTTCTTCAAATTCGCCTAATTGAAACTTCTTCATTTTAGTCAATAATTAATTCCTAATTGTAGTGTTTACGAAGAAAGGGAATTTTTAGTTATAAATTCCTAATTGTAGTAATATTAAATTTGTTGTTTTCAGTTTTTAAATGGGAATCGAACAGGCTTACGTCATTCCGATCCTGACGATAGGAAGGAGAAGGAATCCTATTCTCTTAACAAATCACAAGATTGCTTCGGTCGTGCCTTCCTCGCAATGACGGAGCTATTACCATTCCTTTATTTCTTCAAATAGATCAATCCAATCAGGGTTGACTGAATTTATCAATTCCAATTTATTCTTTCAAGAACCACCTTTTAGCTGCTTTTCTCTGGAAATTGCTTCTTCAATTGAATGAAAGGACTCATAGTATACCAATCTGGTCACATTATATCTGTAGGTAAAACTTTTGGGATACTTCTTCTCTCTGTGCTCAACTATTCTTGAGTACAAATCTGAGGTGACACCAATGTAAAGTGTAGAGTGTAGAGTGGTTTTTGTTGGTTAAGATGTAAATACATCCACCATGCTCCATAAATGTAAATATAATTATCATTCCTGATGCGGGAGAATTATACCAATTTTACGTCATTCCGAACGCAGTGAAGGAATCTCGTTCCTCTTGTACCGCCCGAGATTGCTTTGTCGTACCTCCACGAAATGACAGAAGAATTACCGTTCCATGTTCAGGTTTTTAATTGGCTAAATTTGATGCCTCATGAAAGCTGCAACCCTGGCACATATAAAAAGAGAACTCAAAGACCGGGACCCTGAAGAGGTACTTCAAATTTGCCTGCGATTGGGACGATTCAAAGTGGACAACAAGGAACTCCTGACCTATTTATTGTTTGAGGCGGAAGATGAGAGGGGTTTTATTCAGTCCATAAAGAATGAGATCGATGATATGTTGGAGGAGGTTAATACCAGTCATCTTTATTATGCGAAGAAAGGACTGAGGAAGATTCAAAGAGTCCTTAATAAAAATATCCGGTACTCGGGAAGCAAGAACACGGAGGTAGAGGCCAGACTCTATTTCTGTCAGGCTATTAAGCAATCTGGTATTCCTATTGAAAAAAACACCACACTCACGAATCTCTTCAATAGAGAGATTCAACGAATTCAGAAGGCACTATCAAGCTTACATGAGGACATTCAGGCAGATTATCAGTATGAGATCGAGCAGCTTTAAAAACTATTCACTCCGCAAACTGCTCACCGGATTCGCTGTAGCGGCCCTGATCGATTGAAAGCTAACGGTAAGCAAAGTCACAATCAACGCTCCTAAACACGCGGAACCAAAGATCCACCAATGTAAATCCGTTCGATATTCATAGTTCTGCAACCAATTTTTCAAAGCAAAAAAGGCAATGGGAAGGGCAAACAGGCATGAAATACCGACTAATAAAACAAACTCTTTGGAGAGTAATTTCCACAAACTCCGGATGGACGCTCCCAGCACTTTCCTGATACCAATTTCCTTGGTGCGTTGCTCTGCCATAAAGGAAGCTAACCCCAATAGCCCCAGACAGCTGATAAGTATTGCAAGTACGGCGAAGATGGTTGACAAATTTCCAATTCGCTTTATTCCCTCAAATTTTCGAGCGTGTTCATCTTTTGCAAAATCGAATTCGAATGGGGCGTCCGGGATATTCCTGGCGAATACTTCTTCTACGGAAGATACAGACTTGGCAATACTCTGATCAGGATTCAATTTTAGCAGGATCCAATTAGACATGCTCTCAGGATCTATCGTATAGATTGTTGGCCTGATCGGCCGGAATGGGGATTCAATGAGTACATCTCTTACCACACCTATGATTTTGAAATCTTTATTGAGCCAGTGTATAGTTTTTCCGATTGGCTCTTTAAGTCCTATATAGGGTATGGCAGATTCATTGATGATCAGGGTAGTTGAGTCGGTAGAGAAATCAGTTGAAAAATCACGGCCTTGCACGATTTCCCAATTGATTGTTTTACCATAATTATGTGAAACCCACATAACAGGAAAAAACGGGGTAAACTCAGGATTCATCCCTTCCCATTTGAAGCCATCTCGAACATTCCATACTTCGGTCAACGGGCTGGATGAAAGTGCCGATTCAAGCACAGCCGATCCATCATTAAGTTCGTTTTTTATAACGTTATAAGCATCATAGTGTCTTTGGGTACTCATTTCAACCATGATGGTCCCATCGTCATCGTACCCGATTGGCCTGTCGGTGGTGAAATTGATTTGCTCTCTCACAACCAATGTGCTGATGATCAGTATCACAGATATTGTAAATTGAAAAATTACCAGTCCTTTCCTCATTACTGAAGCAGACAGACTGGTCTTAAAGGTCCCTTTCAACACCTGAACAGGTCGGAAGGACGATAGATAAAGGGCAGGGTAGCTTCCTGCCAGCAGGCCGGTAACGAAAACAAACAATATCCCCAATACCCAAAAATTGATCTCCTCTAATGGAAGAGTCAATTGCTTATCAGATAGTTGATTGAACTGTGGCAATGCTACTGTAACAATTATTGATGCAACCAAAAAGGCAATGAAAGCAACAAGAATTGATTCCGTTAGAAACTGGGCGATCAGTTGTCCTCTTACCGAACCTATTGACTTTCGTACACCAACCTCCTTTGCTCTACCGACTGAGTGTGCAGTGCTTAAATTCATAAAGTTGATACACGCTAGCAGGAGTACGAAAACCCCGATTGCTCCAAATAGCCAAACATAAGTAACAGGTCCTCCCTTCTGTTCTCCATTCTTCCAATTGGACTTCAGATGCCAGTTTTTCATGGGATTAAGAAATATTTCTGCGTTGTGAACCTTCTCTGCTTCATTCACATTGTTGTACTTGGCCAATTTGATTTTGCTACTTGTTTCCTGCATTGTTGAATGCTCTGTGATTTGCACAAATAGCTGAAATGAATTGTTGTCCCACAATTTTTTGTCACGAGCTCGCTGAACCCAGTCCTGGGAGGCCACATACAAGTCCCACGGAGCAATAAAATGCACATTCCTGAAACGGCTGTTATGCGGTAAATCTTCATATACGCCGGTAACAATAACTTCCTCTTCATTGTAAATAAGAACTATTTCACCCATCGGGTCCTTACTTCCAAAAAGTGCTTTGGCAAGTGTCTGAGAGAGAAAAATCGAAGATTGGTCCGTTAACCCTTCCCTGGTCCCTTTTACCATTTTCAGGGAAAGCATGCGTGGTGTTTCAGAATCCATGAAGCCCCCTCTTTGAGAAAGAACGTTTTGGCCATGAGAGAGAACATAATCTCCGAACCAGGAACTCATTACTATGTGCTTGAAGTCACTCCCGTACTTGTTCCTCAACTCATCGCCCAATGGATAGGGTATTGAGGACTGCACTTTCACAGACCCATTGATGGTCTGCTTTTGCAAAACTTGCGCGATATCTTCATAATTCTTATGATAAGTGTTGAAAATAAGTTCATCATGGACCCACAATGAAATAAGAATAGCAATTGCCAGACCCAATGCCAGGCCTCCAATATTGATAAAAGAATGAATCTTTTTTCGAAGTAATGTTCGATAACCTATTTTAAAATTGTGACTGATCATACCGAAATAATTGAGTCTTTTAGTTCCTTCAAAATTTTTAATAATCCCTGGTCTGCAAAGCAGGAGTGTGTCTTTTGCAAATAGTAATCTTGCTCTTTTCCCCTGTTCTACTCTCTTTTCAAAACGTTCCAGCAAATCTCCTTCTATGTCTTCAACATAGTCAGGGTTGCAGAACCACCGGAAGAATCGGAGTGGCAGAATCGGTGGTGAATTTTTCTCACTCATCTTTAAGTGATTCTACCGGGTTTGCTAAAGCTGCTCTAATGGTTTGTGTTCCGACGGTTATCCATGAAATGAGTAAAGCCGAAACTCCTGCAACTAAAAAGTACCACCACGCGATATCAATGTGATACGCAAAATTTTCCAGCCAGCTTGCACCGGCATAGTAGCTGAGCGGGACGGCAATCAGAATGGCAACAATGACCATCTTGGTGAAATCCCAAGACAACAAAAAGACAATTTTTCGCGCTCGACATCCCAAGACTTTTCTAATCCCTATTTCTTTAACCTTCCGCTCGATGGTAAAAGTAGCCAGACCAAAAAGTCCCAGACATGAGATGATGAGAGCAATGGCAGTCATATAATTAGAGAGGTTTGCCACGTCCTGTTCAGACTGATAGAGTGCCTGATAATCATCATCCAGAAATGAGGCTTCAAAATCGAACAAAGGATGAAATTTCTTATATACTTCTTCGATTTGCTCCAGCGCCTGAAGTTCACTTCCTCTGTTAATTTTTACCAGATAATTACGCCCCCATTCTCGGAATCTGAAAATGAGTGGTTCGATTTCCTGATGCAGGGAACCGTATTGAAAATCTTTAACGACACCTACTATTTCATAGAATTCAGGACCGTTTTTAATCCGGGTTCCTACCGGGTTTTCAAGCCCCATCATCTTCACCGCCGATTCATTCAGGATGATTTTATTATTGTCATCATTGAACGCTCTGGAAAAAGATCTTCCCAGGTCAATCTCCAGTCCCAGGGTTTCGATTACATCAAAACCAATCTTAGGACTTTTGAATAAGTGCTTTTCATTGGACTCTTCTCCATTCCAGGAATAGCCGCTTCCATTGTCATCGCCCCATAAGAATGAACCCGCCATGTTGGACGCTGATTTCACTCCCGAGATTTCATTCAGCTCGTTGACAAATGATTCTGATTCAGAAAGGTCTGTTCCTTTTCTTACAAATGAGATAACATCCGAACGGTCGTAACCCAGATTTCTATTCAGGGTATAGCTGATCTGCCGGTTAACAATTATGATACCGACGAAGAATACGATGGACAATGTAAACTGCACAATCACCAGTCCTTTTCTTATCCAGCCTTCACTCTTTCTTACCTTCGATTTCCCCCTGAGCATTGTGACAGACTTCAGGGTAGAAAGGTAAAATGCAGGATAACTGCCAGACAGTATTCCGGTAAGAAGAGAAATCCCGACCAAAACAGGCAAATGCTGATTCAGGTCAAGTGTAAGAACCTTACCGGTGATTTCATTAAAGACAGGAAGTATCGAAATGACCAGTATTAACCCGACAACAAGTGAAATCAGAGAAAGAATGACAGACTCCCCAAGAAATTGAATGACCAAATCCCGCCTGTCTACCCCAATGGCTTTCTTCACTCCGATCTCTTTCATTTTGATGGAAGATTGTGCGGTCGCGAGATTCATGAAATTGATACATGCGATGAGCAGAATGAAAGCCGCAATAACCAAAAAAAGACGAACATTATCAATGCGGCCTCCAGTCAGGATTCCCTGATCATATTCGCCGAACAAATATCGATCTGAATACTTCTGCACAAAAAGGGTCATTGGATCCTGTTGTGCCTTCTCTTTAATGTAGCCTGCAATCTTCTTGTTGAATTCTTCAATATCAGTACCTTTCTCTAAGACCAGATAGGTCTCAGCATACCCGCCTTTCCAGTCATCCGCCCAGGGATCTCTGTCAATTAATATGTCATAATTTATTACGGCTTCAAACTGTATGGTTGCATTTTCAGGAACGCCAGCAAACACCCCGCTGACAATCAGGTCCTTACTGAAAAGCCTGTTATTCCAGGAAACCGTTTTCCCTATAGCCGCTTCTGTAGTGCCAAACAGCTTTTCAGCCAGTTTTTTTGACACCACTACGGATTCCTTTTTTTCCAGAACTTTCCTTTGATCTCCAACTATCAGTGGGTAAGTCATCACTTCGAACAGATTTTTTCCGGCGAAAAGGCCATCTATTTCCAGGTGACTGTCTTTAAACGAGATAACTCCGTCTGGCCTAAAAAAGCTGTTTCCTACTCTGACAGCTTCTTTGACTTCAGGAAAATCTGCAAGCATGGATTCTGCAAGCCGTCCGGTTGTATAATCCCAGGTATTGATGCTTTCCGGCAGTTTGAAATGGGTCATTGCCCGATATAACTGGTCATCCTTCGCATTAAACCGATCAACTGACATCTCATCATTGACCCATAAATAGATTAACAGAACTGTTGCCAAACCAGTGGAAAGACCCATTAGATTGATGAGAAATGTACTTCTATGCCTCATGAATCCTCTAAATGTGACCAGTAAATTGTGCTTAAACATGCCGTAATAATTTAGTTGTTGAGCGCCTTCAAAATTTTTAATAATGCCCGGTCGGAATAACCTGAATACATCACTGATGAATAGCCACCTCGCCGATTTTCCTTCCTCCTTCCTCTTCTCGAATCGCTCCAGCAAATCCCCTTCAATGTCCTCCACATAGTCCGGATTGCAGAACCAGCGGAAGAAACGAAGGGGGTATTCTGGTGGAACTTTATTCACTTCTCAAAGAGTCAACAGGGTTGGCATTTACAGCATTCTTCACTTGAAAAAATATGGTTAGAAAAGCCATGATTAAGATAATCACTATTCCCAGCGAGATGTCAATAATTGACACATCGGGAGACTGATAGACTTTAGATGTCCAGGTATAATTAATGAACCATGCAACAGGTGAGGCTACCAAGACTGCTGCAAGAATGACAATAAGAAAGTCCTTTGACATTCGCAGCATCAGGCCATTAAGGTTTGATCCCAATACTTTACGAATCCCAATTTCCTTAACTTTTAACTGTACATGATGGATAACCATGCTGAACTGACCAAGGCATGCTATAACGATAGAAATAAACGCTACCAGCCCAATCATATTTACCAATTCAGCAAATTCATCATTGACGTCTTCCATTTGGTACTCATAGTATGAGTACTTGAAGGGATGCACACTATTAAATTTTCTCCAGACCGATTCTACTATTTCGGCACCCTCCTTAGCATATATGTCTGTGGTTTTGATGTTGATGACGTTGAGTTTTGAGGGATCAAAATTCATGACCAGTGGTCCGCTTTCTCTGAAGACAAATTGATAGCTGAAATCTTCCACCACACCTATAATCTTTACTTTAGCAGTCTCTCCCGACTCCTTGCCCCCCTGAACAATTTCTATAGTCTCATTCAAGGATTCATTTGCCGTTTCGAATCCCAAAGCGGCAATCGTTTTCTCATTTACAATCACTGAACTTATTCTGTCCGTTATAAGGCTTCTGGAAAAGTTTCGTCCGGCAACCAGCCGAAGCTCAAGATTGTCCAGAGCATACGGATCAATGGAGAGAAATGAGGTTTTGATATCGGCCACCTGGCTTGCCCGATTGAAAATATTTATTACTTCAAGATCAGACATGACAAGTAAGTTTGAGATGGCTGAGACACCCTGTATTTCCTTATTTTTCAACAATTCTGTTCTGAAGGTCTCGTATGGAACTGATTTCCTGATGGGTACATTAATTACATGCTTGTGTGAGAATCCATAATCCGCATCAGTGAACATTCTAGCCTGCTGATATAGAATGATAGTGGTGATTATAAATACTATTGAGAAAGAGTACTGACTGAATATTAAGATCTTTCTGAATAGAAAAGAAGGTGACTTTTTGTTACCGCCTATTCCTTTCAATACAGCCAAAGATTTGAAAGAGGATAGATAGAGAGCCGGATATAAACCAGATATCAGACCAACTGATATAGCGAACAAAAAGAAAATTAAATAGACCTTAAGGTTAGCGTTAAAATTCATGGTAATGGCACCATCTATATCTCTAAGAATTTTCAGGTCATTGAAGACAGGTACCAGAATCTGTAGCAATAAGAAAGCGACTATAAGTGAGGCAAATACCACCAACTGAGCTTCAACAAGAAACTGTCCGATTATCTGCCGTTTGTTAGCACCAATAGTTTTTCTGATTCCCACTTCCTTTGCTCGCTTCAACCCCCTGGCGATTGCCAGGTTCATGTAATTGAAGCTCGCAGAAAGAATCAGTACTAAACAAAGAACTCCAAAGAAATATGCAACAAAAGATGGGGTAGTGATGCCAATTTCGTTCTTTACCAACCTGCCTAAATTGATTTGATCCAGGCGCTGAAGATCAAAAGAGTATAGATGCTGCCTTTCTGCTTCAATATTTGGGATTACGTAACCGAGATACGACTTTAGAACCATAGGAGAAGCGGTCTCCTCCAATTTGATGTAATTGTAAAACAAAGTAGCCCCGGCTTCCCAGTCTTCCATAAGGGCAACATTGGCAGGCTTACTGGTAAATGCTCCTTCCTGGAGCAGGATGTCAAAAGCTAAATGCGATTTGATATGGCTATTATCAATTACTCCGGCAACCGTAAAAGTCCCAATACTGTCTATCGTAACAAGTTGTCCAAGGCTGTTTCCCACCCCAAAAGTTTTATCTGCAAATTCCCTTGAAACAACAATACTATTTTGATTTTCGAGCGCATATTGCGTGTCTCCTTCACTCAACGAAAAGTGGAAAAAGGATAGAAAATTAGGAGAGACATACAGTCCGTTGAAATTGAAAGAATCATCATTATAATGAACACTCCCCGCAGCTTTAATCACAAGGGCGGATTCCTCCACTTCTTCAATATTGAATCGGATGAGTTGCCCCAGTTCATAGGGAGAAGTGCAGTAGGGACGTGTTTTATCCATCGACTCATCTTTTATTTCTGTAATGATCCTGTGAATTCTATCAGCGGCAGCATTGTGCTCATCCTGCTTGTCCTGATCAAGTATAAAGAGGATGATGAGCATACTCACGGCCATTCCTACTGTGAGCCCAAAGAGGTTGATCGCGGTATATCCTTTTTGCTTGATAAGATTTCTTATAGAGATTTTTAGATTGTTTTTAAACATGTCGTAGCTGTTGAATTTTTTTTTTCCTTCTAACTCTCGGATAATTCTTGGCCTAAAGAGCCTAATCACATCCAGTACGAACAACCATCGGGCTGCTCTATTGTCATTAGTCCTTTTTTCGAATCGCTCCAGCAAATCCCCTTCAATGTCCTCCACATAGTCCGGATTGCAGAACCAGCGGAAGAACTTGAGCGACCATTTTGGCGGATTAATATTTGAGCCTTCGGGTTTCATTCCAAATTTGCCCACAACCTCCTAAAGGGGGCTTGATGTTTCAATACTGAATTTGCTTCTCTCTTTAGGGTAGGGGTCAACAGGGAATTCAAATTTTCCATACTTCTTAAGCAGGTCAATTTGATTTTCTCAAGAACTGAATCAATATTCTTTTCAACCTCTTCATTATGAAATCTTATGGTTTCAATCCCAAACTCTGACATTGCAAATGCTCGGCCTTTGTCATACTCTTTTTGATCCTTCTGAACATGTGTTTCACCGTCAATTTCAATGACCAGCCTTATTTTGTGACAATAAAAATCTGCAATGTAAAAGCTCACAGGATGTTGTGCCTTAAACCTTAGTCCAGGTAGTTTACTCCCTTTCAACTCCTCCCATAAAAGACGTTCTTGAAGGGTTAGATTTTTTCTCAGTTGCTTCGCCTTTTCAAAAATGGCAGGACTTGCACCGTAGAACATGTTTTTAGTTTCGTTCATTTCGAATTCACTAATAGCTAAATTTGATGACGAATTCAGGCACTGCATTCCAAAGCCCAAGCCGCTGATCTTTAGTTTCCTGCAAAACCTTCTTCCCCGCTGATGTCAATGTGAAAAATCGCTTCCTTTTCCCGCCACGAACTTTAGTTGACTCACCCATTTCTGAAGTCAGGTACCCCTTCTTTTCCAATCTCCTGAGCACTGTCTGCAAAGCTCCGATACTCACCTTACGTTTGAGACGCGATTCCATTTCTTCGATGATGGCGAAACCGTAGGCTTCATTGGTCAAAATGGCTACTGTCAGCATGACCACTTCTTCAAATTCTCCCAATTGATGCTTTCCCATGATTTATATTTTTACCTTAAATGTAGTAATAATCAATATCTTATACCTTAATTGTAGTTTTTATGTTTCAATAAATATGTTTTTTTCTGATCAGGATCAAATTATTGAGTGATGAACGTCACAAAAAAGCCCATCTGTGTCCATTAATTTACCTTTTCAGATTTGGAAAAAAAGTGAAAAAATTATGAACCAGTATGGAGTATGGATCGACTTAAGAGTAGCAATCATAGTTTTAGTGAAGAAGCAACAGGCAGATATTGTTACGAAAATTGAATCAGAAATCTCAATGGGCAACATCAGGGGAGGATCGAGATCCTCCACGCCTTATGGTCCTCAGGATGCTGTTTCGGAAAGCAAATTGCTGGAAAAGAAAAAGCATGAATTGCGACACTACTATGCACAGGTTGAAAAAGCCTTGAAAGACCCCAGGACTGTACTAATAGCAGGGCCATCAGGAGTTAAACACGAGTTACGTGTCCACCTGGGCAAGGCTCACAGATTTAAAGATGTATTGCTTGAGACACAGATTGCAGATAGTATGACAGACAATCAGGTGAGAGCCTTATTCAGAGACCATTTTGCCATGAAATCATGAGTAAAAAAAGATTCTCCATTTTTTTTCTTCTGCTTCGGTTCGGTTGTTTTTCAATAGCTCAGGATGCAAAAGAAATCATGAGAAAGACAGATGAAAAAAGGCGAGGGGAATCGACCTTCGCTGAAATGACCATCAGCATCATTCGGCCCACCTGGAGTCGGGATATGGATATTAAATCCTGGGCAAATGGAACAGAGTACTCTTTAATACTCATCACATCACCTGCACGAGATAAGGGAACGGTTTTCCTGAAAAGGGAGAAAGAGATCTGGAACTGGCTTCCTTCCATTGAAAGAAATGTAAAACTTCCCCCATCAATGATGATGCAATCCTGGATGGGCTCGGATTTTACCAACGACGATTTGATAAAAGAGTCTTCCATTGTCAATGACTATGAGCACAGCATTCTTGGAGATTCAATCATCGAAGGGAGGAAATGCTGGAAAATACAGCTCATTCCAAAACCGGATGCTGCGGTAGTATGGGGGAAAATTCTAACGTGGATTGATCAAAAAGAGTACTTTGAATTACGATCTGAAATGTATGACGAAGAAGGTTTCCTGATCAATGAGGTACTCTTTCGGGAAATCAAATCACTTGGCGGGCGGATGCTTCCTTCTGTGCTTGAATTCATACCTGCTGAAAAAGAAGGTCACAAAACTGTCATTCGGTACCACGAGGTAGATTACAAAGCATCTATCAGTTCCGGTTTCTATTCGCTACAAAACATGAAACGAGTTAAATGATGATTTTCACACTGGCATGGCGCAACTTGTGGCGTAATAGAAAACGGACGTTTATTACTGCTTCTTCGGTTGTTTTTGCTGTTTTGCTGGCTATTTTTCTCAATTCTCTGAAAGAAGGTATCCTGGTGAAGATGATGGAAAACATGGTCAGCTTCTATACCGGAGCAGTGCAGATCCACAAAAATGGTTACTGGGATGATCAGAATATCAACAACAGTTTTCCAAAGGATGAAGCGTTCATCCAACAATTAAAAGCAAATGAAGGAGTTGCCGAGATTGTCCCACGCCTGGAATCTTTTGCGCTTTCTGCGTCCAGTGAAAATTCCAGGGGCAGTCTGGTGGTCGGAATTGACCCTGAAAAGGAAGGACTTATTACCCGGATTGATCAGAAACTGACGGAAGGGTCTTTTTTAGAAAAATCCGATAAGGCAGCCATTATTACTCTTGGTCTGGCAGAATACCTCAAAGTCGGCATTGGGGATACCATTGTTCTTATTGGTCAGGGCTATCACGGAGTGAGTGCGGCCGGGAAATATCCTGTCAAAGGAATCCTTGATTTTGCCTCTCCTCAACTCAATAAGAGTCTGGTGTATCTCCCGCTAATTGAAGCTCAAAGACTTTTTGGTGCAGAAGGCCAACTCACCGCTCTGGTGATTCATCTTCATGAAATTGGAGATGCAGAGGACGTTACTCAACAACTGGCCTGGCTGGCTGAAGAATACGAAATCATGGACTGGAAGGTACTGCTTCCTGAACTGAATCAGATCATTGAGGGTGAACGAGCGGAAAATGTGATCTTCCTCCTGGTTCTATACCTGCTCATCGCCTTTGGCATATTTGGCACCATTCTCATGATGACAATGGAGAGAAAATACGAGTTTGGAGTACTTGTGGCAATTGGAATGAAGCGCTTGAAATTGTCCACTATTGTGGTTCTTGAGAACATTCTGGTATCGCTTTTGGGCGCCATTGGCGGAACCATTCTCAGCATACCTCTGATCGGCTATTTTCACCTTTACCCAATTAAAGTAACAGGGGAATTGAAAGAAGCTTACGAGAACTACGGTTTTGAACCGATCTTCTATTTCTCCATCGAGCCGTTCATTTTTTATTCTCAAACAATTGTTGTGCTTTTCATTGCACTGGCCCTGTCCATATATCCCATGTTTAAAATTCAACGCCTGAACCCGGTCACTGCAATGAGAGATTAAAACCGATAAAACTATGTTGGCATCAATAGCCTGGAAAAACATTTGGAGAAATAAAGTCAGAAGCCTGGTCGTGATCACATCCGTCATGCTGGGTTTGTGGGCAGGAGCATTCATCTTGTCGTACGTATTTGGGATGATTGATCAGCGACTAAAAGATGCCATTGAAAATGAAATCAGTCACATTCAATTGCATCATCCGGAATATTCTGAAGATTATGATCCGGAATTTATTATCCAAAACAGTCAGCAGGTCTTACAGGAAATTGCCTCCAATGAAAAAGTCAGAGCAGTTTCAGGAAGAGTTCTGGTTTATGGCATGATCAATTCTCCATCAGGTTCTGCAGGAGGAAAACTAATTGGTATCAATCCGGATGATGAGAATGCCCTGACGGGATTGTCCCAATTTGTAAAAGAAGGAGAATTCCTGACTGATACTGACCAAAACAAAATCCTGATTGGAATGGCACTGGCCAAAAAACTCAAGGTCAAGGTCCGCTCCAAAGTGGTCTTGACATTTCAGGATGCAGGACAGAACATTGTGGCAGGAGCATTTAGGATAAAAGGAATCTATAAGAGTTACAATTCTTCCATTGAGGATCTCAATATCTACCTGAATGACAGAGCTCTCAGCTCCCTTCTGGGTGACGGTCAAGACTATCATGAGATCGCCCTGTTGCTTACTAATTCTGGAGAGGCAACTCCATTCAGCGAGCAACTAAGTGGTGCCTACCCTTCACTTGCTGTTGAAACCTGGAGGCAACTTTCTCCCGAGTTGGGAATGATGATAGAAACGCTTGACCAGTCCATGATCATTTTTCTCATCATCATACTAATTGCTCTCTCCTTCGGAATTATCAATACGATGTTAATGGCTGTTCTTGAAAGGGTCCGTGAAATAGGAATGTTGATGGCAATCGGAATGACCAAACCACGGCTATTCGGGATGATTGCGTTCGAAACCATCTTCATGGTGATGATCGCCGCTCCGTTTGGGCTATTGCTGGCGTTTGGAACCATAGAGTATCTTGGAGCAAACGGGCTCGACCTTTCCGGAATTTATGCTGAAGGCTATGCGCAATATGGTTTCAAGTCCATCATTTATCCATCCCTTGAAGCCGCTTATTATTTTAAAATTATGATCATGGTGCTTATTACCGCAATCCTGTCTTCCATTTATCCGGCACTTACGGCACTTAGACTGGATCCTGTAACAGCCATCAGAAAAATTTAAAGAAAATGAATTCATCTCAACACGTCATTCAAACCGAGGAACTCGTAAAAACATACGAAGGAATTGTTCCGGTAAAAGCTGTAAATAAAGTCAATCTGACAATAGAAAAAGGAGAGTTTACAGCGCTTGTAGGACCATCAGGTTCCGGGAAAACAACGCTTCTGAATTTGATTGGAGGACTTGATACACCGACATCCGGAAGAGTTTTGGTTAATGGGCAGGACATTACTATGCTATCGAAAAATGAAATCATTGATTTTAGACTGAGGAATATTGGCTTTGTTTTTCAGGCATACAATCTTATCCCGGTGCTGACTGCCAGAGAAAATGTGGAGTTTGTCATGTTACTCCAAAAAACACCCCACGAGCTACGAAAAAGCAGGGTGGACCAGCTATTGAACCAGGTAGGATTGATGGAGCAGGCAAACAAAAAACCTGGCAAACTTTCGGGAGGACAGCAACAAAGAATAGCGGTGGCTCGGGCACTGGCCTCCAAACCTCAATTTGTACTGGCAGATGAACCAACTGCTAATCTCGATTCCAAAACAGCCACAAACCTGCTGGACATGATGGCTAAACTGAATGAAGAAGAAGGGGTCACCTTCATTTTCTCAACGCACGATCAGCGGGTAATTGAACGGGCCAGAAGAGTTATTACACTGGTGGATGGTGCGATTGAATCTGATCAGGTCCAGGAGGTACTTACCGCCTGATCAAATGCACAGAATGTGGGCCCATATCTTTTTCATTTGCCTTTCCATTTTGGCCATGGAAGGATTTTCACAATCGGAGGAAGAAAAAAATTGGTCCATTAACGGATATGTAAAAGATCTGCTTTCTGTCAATTTTTCTGGTGATTCCAGCATTTATGATAACCTCATTCACAACCGGATCAACTACAAGTGGTTTCCCAATGATGAGCTGAATATTCACATTGAAATCAGAAATCGTTTTTTCTGGGGGGAGACGGTAAAGGCAATTCCCAATTACGGAGCATTCATTGATGTAAACAATGACTACCTGGATCTTTCAGTACAGACTGGTGAAAAAAGTGTGCTCCTTCATGCCATGATTGATCGGGCTTTTTTCGAGTGGTACAAAGATGACTGGGAGGTGAGGCTCGGACGTCAGAGAATCAACTGGGGAATCAATCTTGTCTGGAATCCCAATGATTTGTTCAACGCTTACTCCTTTTTCGATTTTGATTTTGAAGAACGTCCCGGAAGTGATGCCATTCGAATCAAACACTATACGGGAGTAGCTTCAAGCCTGGAAATTGCGTCTAACGTGGCTGAAGACTTTGATCAGCAGGTGATTGCAGGTATGTGGAAGTGGAATAAATGGAATTATGATTTTCAGTTTCTTGCCGGGAAAGCACAGGAAGACATTGCACTCGGATTTGGCTGGGCCGGAAATCTCAAAAACGCCGGATTCAAGGGCGAGATCACCCATTTCAATTCTTACAATGACGAGACCAAAAGTCTCCTGGCAAGCGTTGCTGTCGACTACTCTTTTGAAAGCTCATTGTACTTCAATGGTTCAGTGCTTTTTAACAGTGGAGCATCTGATGGAACAGAAAATGTTAATCTGTTCAGCCCGGAGCGACTTACCGCCAAAACCATTTCGCCATTTCGATATGCAACTTTTCTACAGACCAGCTACAGTTTTCATCCGCTGATCAACGGCGGACTTTCTACCATTTACTACCCCGGTGAAAAAGATGCCTTATTCATCAATCCATCGGTATCCATATCTCTCAAATCGAATCTGGATGTTAATTTTCTTTCGCAACTTTACTTTGAAAAACAGGAGCGTTATGCTGCTCGGGCAAAGCTTTTATTTCTCCGTGTGAAGTGGAGTTTTTAAACTTATTCGATTGGTTTTATCAGTCGCTTGTCAAGAATTAAAGGCCTTGCATCCACTGTCCTGATTTTTAAAAAATCCTCATGTGAAGGGTTTAGGAGGTAGTTATACTCCGACGGAATAATCGCGCTTGGCACTTTAAGGCAAAGACCATTCTTCTTTATAAACTCATTCCCGATTAAAACCGCTTCCGACGTGAAAGGATAATGGTTCCAGTTTTTGGGGAGCTTCTCGGGCTCAGCTAATTGCAAATTGTCGGGAAAATCCAGTTCTACACAATAAAGATTTTGTCCAAGCCTTGTTCCTGACAGGTTAACAACAGTCTCAAGTGCGGCCAGAGAGAGATTCTCTGAAGTGTAAAGCATCCTGACTCCTTTGCCATTCCACCGACCACCGTACAACATTGCACCCGTTCCGGATAAATCGCTGATATGCTCCCTGGAGGTAATTCGATGAAGAATCATTTGAATTGACTGGTATCCTTAAGAGTATACACCGTGTGAGATTCTTCCTAAAAGATCATTGACCATTGAAATCCCTGTATCATTATTCATGTATTCGATGGGCTTCTTACCGGCGAGTGAGATCAATGGAGTATTCAACCAGTCTTTGAAAGCAGTCACATCACCAAGTGTATCAGCTCCATGCTGATACAATGAAGCAATTTGAAGAACCCGATCACTCACAACAGGGCTTAATAAGTCTTCATCCTTTGATTTTTCGATTGTTCTTTTACTCACAGGTAAAAGCGCAGAAAATTCGGTTAGGTTCAATCCTGTCATTGCAACAATGGAAAGGAAGTCCAGTTTCGAAAGACCCTTATTTGCTCTGTAGTACCTTGCGGCAGGATCGTACATGATGTTGTCTAAGTCATTCATCTCATTCAAATATACGTATATATTCGTTATTTGTTGCGAATATTTTCGCCCATTTGAAATTGTTTTGCAGAATACCTTTTAGCAATTATTACGCACAAAAATCAGGCTGGAGATAGCGTTGTTAAATACTTTCGCAGGAAACTAACTCATCATGAAATATTTAATAACGAGTATTATCATTATCTCTCTGGCCACTGGCTGCCAGCCTAATCAACCTGCAGAAAATGCCGGAGCTGAAGAAGTTACTCCTGCTCCAACCGAACATCACTCAGAAAATCTTGCGAAAATCTTTGAAGCACATGGCGGATTTCAAAAATGGGCTTCCATGAAACAACTGTCGTACACAAAAGGAGGTGAAAGCACTATTACCAATCTTTCCAACAGGAAAATCAGACTGGTCTCTGAAAAACAGACCATTGGATTTGATGGAGAAAATGTCTGGATTACGCCTGACTCTGTGGATGCAGGCAGAGCACGGTTCTACCACAATTTGTACTTCTATTTCTACGCCATGCCATTTGTCGTGGGAGATCCAGGTGCATTCTATAAAGATGTAGATCCGAGAAAGATCAAAGGAGAACCCCTTAATGGAATCAAGGTCTCATACGGAGAATCTGTTGGTGATTCACCTGAAGATTTTTACATCATCTGGTATGATCCTGAAACTTATAAAATGAAATGGCTGATGTATACGGTTACGTTCAGAAGTGGAGAAGCCAATGAAAATTACCGGTTAATTAAATACGATCAATGGGCGGAATTTGAAGGACTACTTCTCCCGACAACCATTCAGTGGCATGAATATAAAGATGGTATTGAAGGAGAAATGAGTAATGAAGTTGTTTTCGAAAATATTGCACTTTCAACTGAGGCACCTTCAGAAGATCTTTTTGAAATGCCGGAAGGTGCGCAGATTGCTCCTCCACCACCCGGTAAAACTGAGTAGAAATTGCTAAACAGGAAGTCTGTAGCCTTTTATTGTCTGGTAGAGTCGTACTGCATGAGAATCAGTAAGCCCGCTTACGAAATCTATGATAATTTGTAGTGTGTTATAAACTGACAACTCTTCTGCCAGTTGAACTTCAAATTCTTCTGGTAATAATTTCAATATGGACGCGTGTTTTGGTTGTGGTGATTCAAACCCGGATGAATAAGCCGCAACAGAAAATGACTCGATAAGATTATCAATTACTTCATAACCACCAGCTTCTTTCTCCAGCACCTGCTTTGATTGGTAGATTTCTCGAATGGATAATTCTATGATTTCTTTCAATGCCCGGGCAGACGGAATCAGGTTTGTAAGTGCCTGATCAAAGGACCCGTCAAGCATCCCCGCTTCATGTTGCTCAAATGCTTCAGAACACTCACGAATCAATACATTTATTGCCATTGCACGGAGTGTCCCCAGCTTCTGATTGAGTGATGGAATCTTCGAAAGCTTCTCTTCGGAAAATGCTGATCCAATTATTGAAGCCAACAAATTTTTCACCTGGTCGAACGGGATCAGTCCGAGCCGACATCCGTCTTCCAGATCAATGATGTGGTAACAAATATCGTCAGCTGCCTCAACAAGAAATGCCAGCGGGTGCCGACACCACTTTTTTCTTCCAAGTTCTACCAATTCCATATCACCTGCCATTTCTTCAAAAAGCTGCGCATTGCTTTGACAGTAGCCGTACTTTTTCTGGCTCTTCCTTCCCTTTTCCTTCTCCCCCGAAGAGGAAATTGGATACTTGGTAAATGCACCTAATGTTGCGAACGTGAGTTTCAACCCCCCATTAGCAGAAGAATTAAGGATTCTAAAACCCTGTGCGTTTCCCTCAAAATTTATCAGGTCGTTCCATTCTTCCGGAGAAACTTTCTTCTTAAACTCAAGTCCAATCGGATTGGTGAGAAAAAACGAGGAAATACTGTCTTCACCGCTATGCCCAAAAGGTGGATTTCCGAGATCATGCGCCAGACAAGCCGCTCCGGTTATACCCCCAAAATCATTGATGGTAAAACCTGCTTTTTTGAGTTCAGGATACTTCTTCAGCAAAAACGTTCCCGCATTTTTCCCCAGTGATCTGCCAACACTTGATACTTCAAGGCTGTGAGTTAATCGCGTATGAACGAAATCATCTTCCGGCAGTGGAAATACCTGTGTTTTGTCCTGAAGCTTTCTGAAGGGATGGGAGAAAATGATGCGATCATAATCCTGCTCAAACCTGCTTCTTGTTGCTTCGGTATTCTGAAGGTTTGAATCTCCGAATCGTTTGGGGGAAAGTAACTTGAACCAGTCCATCATTTTCACCTCGAAATTAACTAAGTAAAATTGGATCCTGCCTCAGCAATCGACAAAGGGTGGTGTAGGTCTTTGGATGCTTTTCAAAAAAGGTTTTGGGGCGCTCAAAGAAATTTTCGACTGCAACAGAAAAAAACTCCTCATTATCCACAGCTCCATATTCTCTGAAAAAATCTTCTTGTCCATCCCTGATCTCCTGCATGGTATACTCCGCTCGAAGTTCCCACTCTTTCAAAATGTTCTCATCAAGAAAGTTATACTCCTGATTTAGAATCCTGTTTTCAAGTCGAAGCGCATGAGCCATCTCATGTAACCCGAGATTTCTTCCATCAGGTTTCAGGTATCCTTCCACAAAATATTTCCATGAAAGCACAATGGCTCTGAACCTCGGGTTGACTTCCCCTTTATGATGAGTTCTGTTGATCACACTATAGTACGAATCAGGATATACCAGAATATTATTGAAATAGCTGAGGTTCACTTTAGGGAAACCAAACGTCAATTGTATTGCTGATGCTGAAATCAGGACTTTCATTTCAGAAGTAACATATTCCATGTTGCGTGGAATAAATTTCTTTGAAGAAATAAATGTGGCTACTCTTTTTCGAAAAACTCCCTGGGAAACTGGCGGTAGTTTTTGATAAAACACAAAGTATCTCTCAAGGTAAGCTTTATGCTTTTCACTCAAATAAACAGCCGGATACAACGATCCGGTTTTGCGGTATCTGACAATAACCTGAATAAGAATGAAAACAGAAAAAACAGCGACGTAAGTCACACTAGATACTTTTTAGCAGATGTTTCAAATCTACTTTTTCATGCAACTTGTTTAGCAATTCCGATACAGAAACCCGCTCCTGAGCCATCGTGTCCCGCTCTCTGATTGTTACCGTATTGTCCTCCAAACTCTGATGATCAATCGTGACACAATAGGGGGTGCCGATAGCATCCTGTCTTCTGTATCTTCTCCCGATGGCGTCTTTCACATCATACTGAAAGGCAAAATCAAATCTGATTTCATTAAGAATCTCCTGCGCCTTCTCTGGTAAACCATCTTTATTCAAAAGTGGAAGCACTGCTACTTTGTTCGGTGCGAGCGCAGGAGGAATTTTGAGCACGGTGCGTTCACTTCCATCCTCCAGCTTCTCTTCCTCATAGGCAGCCGACATAATAGCAAGGAACATGCGATCCAGTCCGATGGAAGTTTCAACAACAAATGGAGTGTAGCTTTCATTCGTATTCTGATCGAAGAATTGAAGTTTCTTACCTGAATATTCTTCATGCGCTTTCAGATCAAAATCTGTTCTGGAGTGAATCCCTTCAAGTTCCTTGAAACCCATTGGGAAATTGAATTCTATATCTGAAGCAGCATTGGCGTAATGTGCCAGATTCAGGTGATCATGGAATCGATAATTCTCATCACCCAATCCAAGTGCTTTATGCCAGCTAATCCTTTTTTCTTTCCAGTGCTCATACCATTCCATCTCCGTTCCCGGCTGCACAAAAAACTGCATTTCCATTTGTTCAAATTCCCGCATTCGGAAAATAAACTGACGGGCGATGATTTCATTTCTAAAGGCTTTCCCAATTTGAGCTATCCCAAATGGTGGTTTCATCCGGGAAGTTTTTTGCACATTCAGGTAATTCACAAAAATTCCCTGAGCAGTTTCCGGACGGAGATATATTTTATCTGCGCCATCAGCAAGGGAGCCCATTTCTGTGGAAAACATTAAATTGAACTGGCGCACATCTGTCCAGTTTTTAGATCCTGAAACCGGATCTGCAATTTCAAGCTCTTCTATTAGCGCTTTCACATCAGCCAGATCACCTGACCCCAGAGCGCTCCCCATTCGCTCTTCGATGCTTTGTATTTTTTCTTTGTATCCAACAACTCTGGGATTGGTAGATACAAACTGTTCTTCATCGAATGAATCTCCGAAACGATTCGCAGCTTTGGTTACCTCCTTATTGATTTTCCCCTCTATTTTGGCAATGTATTCCTCGATGAGCACATCAGCACGATACCTCTTTTTTGAGTCCTTGTTATCAATGAGTGGATCATTGAATGCATCCACATGCCCTGATGCTTTCCATGTGGTCGGATGCATAAAAATAGCCGCATCGATCCCTACAATGTTCTCATGCATGCGAACCATGGCCTGCCACCAGTATTCCTTAATATTTTTCTTTAGCTCAGATCCGTTAGGTCCGTAATCGTAAGTGGCCCCCAAGCCATCATAAATATCGCTGGAAGGATAAATGAATCCGTATTCTTTGCAGTGAGAAACAATGTTCTTTAGTGTTCCTCCATCAGGTGAATTGCTCATGGCCGCAAAGATATATTGAGGTTATGGCTTTTACTTTTCGCTTTTCACTTTTTTATTAAGCCTCTATCTGTCAAACTTAAGTTGCACCTGATTCAGGCTTTTGATCGAGCCAACTGCAGTGATCGTATCCCTAATCCTAAGCCTTGTATATCCATGTGTAATAATGGTCTGGCCACCTCGAACAACAGAAAGAACGATCACATCAGCAGGTAATCTCAAATCTCGAAGTGTGATGCCATGCAGGTCCGGGTTGTGAAGCTCAATATCTCGCGTATCCTGACCTTTTTCCATTCCCAACAGAAGAGATGCAGCCTGTGGTGATCTTACGAAATGATCTAAAAGACTTACTATGGCTGTTGAAGGGTCAACAATCTTTGCGCCAAGGGTCAGAAATTTTTGAGAATTGTATCGCTGGTTCAACCTGACAATAATATCTCGTGTTCCAAATTTATGATAGGCTGTTTCGCTGATTTGAAGGTTCTCTTCATCTGTGAGCATACTGACAATTGCTTCAGATTTATCTGCTCCAACTTTTCTCAACTCATCCTCGGAAAGATTCTTTATGTAGACAATTTTCACTCCCTGTGGCTCCTGAAAACTGCCAATGTCCTTTTTTGTTGCCAACTGCACATCCCACCCGTTTTCCTGCAATTGAAGAGCAAGAGCAACGGATTGACTTTCAAACCCAATAATGGTGGCATCACGAATCCCGTCAAATTCGGGAGTAGCTGCCTTTGTTCGGTCTTCCCCCACTTTGTAAATGGCCCATTTGAAAAGGGGCGGGCCAATAAACTGATTAATGACAATAAGTGCGATTACAACAGTTGCAAGTTGTTCCCCCCATCCGGGAAACTCATTAGAAACAACGGTGGCTAACCCTAATGCTACCCCGGCCTGAGTGATATAAGGCATCCACCCGAGATGATTAAATTTCATCGGGTCTTTTGCAAGAAAGCCACCCGTATAAGCCCCTATAATCATGGTCACAATGCGAATAGCGAACAGAATAAGTGCAACTCCAATCACCTCTCCAATTACATTAACAGAAAGTGTGGCTCCTGTCAGAGTAAAGAATGACACATAAACCGGAATACTGACATCCTCCAGGATTTTGAGGAACTCCGGTCTGGATTTTGAAAAATTTGTCACATAAAAACTGGCGAGGATACACATCAATAATGGCTCAAGGAAGATTTTATGATCAAATCGTGCTTCTGTAATGATTCCGACCTGCGAAGAGAGAAAGTATGCAGAATAGCCAACCAACAATACCAACACAGTCTTGACCAGTCTTCTTATCCTGAAGTTCAATATATGCTTAAGGATGAAACCATAAATATAGAATCCCAGAACAAACGATAACCCAAGCTCAAGGAGTAGAATCAATATCTCCAGAATATTGAATTTCTGACCTGATATAAGTACCTGTGAAAGGGAGATACAAATAGAAAAAAGGATGATTACAAGAAAATCTTTTACCACGGTAACACCCATAACAGTCTGAACAAATGGCCCTTTTGCCCTCAACTCATTTATTACAGCGATGGCTGAAGCCGGTGATCTCGCAACAAATATTGCAGCGGTAATCATGGCAATGCAGATTTTGGCGACCATTGGCAATCCTGCCATATACGGAATGTATTCTGCCAGCAGAGTCACAGCAATTGTCCCAAGAACAAATGTCACAACCAACTGGCCAAATGTGTTCCACTTTATTGAGCTGATCCTGCTTCTCAGTTCCCTAAGGTAAAGCTCCGCTCCTGCGGCAAAAGCAATAAAAGCGAGAGCTGTTTCATTAATGAAATTAAGGCTCGTTTTCGCCGACAATGGAATCAGACCAACAATGTAGGGTCCTGTTATGATTCCCGTGAAAATCAATCCTGTTATAAGTGGTAATCTTATTCGCTGGAATGTTTTGGCTATTTGATTAGCAGAAACAGCCACCACAAAAAAGCCCGCAATGAGTATGATTAGTTCTTTATTGATAGCTGATATTTCCAAATTATTGTCTCTTGGCCTACCTTTTGTTGAGTATTTGTGCAACAACTTTTCAGAATGAAACTAAAGTATGTCACAGGTACGTAGGTAGGTTAGTTTAAACTAGACAATTATATATTAAAGATATGAACCGAATCATTGTTTTTTTTCTTGCCTTGTTTTTGCTGACTGATTTGTCAGCCCAAAGTGGAGTTTCCCATCAGTCCTTAAACGAACTGCTTCAAAAATATGTGGACAATGAAGGTATGGTAAATTACAAAGGACTTGCGACTGAAAGATCTAAGTTAAAGTCATACCTGAAAACACTTGAGAGCAATGAGCCAAAGGATTCCTGGACTGAAAATGAAAAGCTTGCCTACTGGATTAATGCTTATAATGCTTATACACTTGAGTTAATCCTTGAGCACTATCCGGTAAAAAGCATCAAAGATATTGGAGCAGCGATAAAAATACCCTTCGTCAATACTCCCTGGGATGTAAAATTTATCAACATTGGTGATGAACCAAAAGATTTGAACAATATTGAGCATGGAATTATTCGAAAAGAATTTGAGGAACCAAGAATTCATTTTGCATTGGTGTGCGCGGCTGTCTCCTGTCCTAAACTCCAGAATACAGCTTATCTGCCTGAAAAACTTGATGCACAATTAACAAAAGCTGCAAAGGACTTTTTGAATACCCCATCAAAAAATGAGGTAAAAAGCTCATCAAAAGCCAGTCTCTCAAAACTATTCAGTTGGTATAGGGGTGATTTCACAAAAAAAACCAGCCTGGAAGAATACATCAATCAATATTCAGAAGTGAAGCTGGAAGGCCGGGCCAAATTTGAGTTTAAAGACTATGACTGGGCGCTGAACGAGCAGAAATAACTATAATCAAAAAGAAGCTGATTTTATCAGTGTCTTTTTACTTTCAATTTTCAAGATCAAGGTCTGATAATTTTTCGACCTATACTGTAATATTCAAATCCAAGTTCCTCCATTTGCTCGAGATCGTATAAGTTTCTTCCGTCAAAAATTACTTTATTATTTAGTGAATTACTGACTCTCTCAAATTCCGGTGTTCGGAATATTGGCCATTCAGTCATTATCATCAGTGCATCTGCATTTTCTATCGCATCATACTCATCGTTTGCAAAGTACACCTTATCGCCAAACAGGTCTTTTACATTTTCCATTGCTTCCGGGTCATAGGTTCTGACAGAGGCTCCTGATGCAAGTAAGGCATTTATGTTTTCAAGAGCAGGTGCTTCTCGGATATCATCTGTGTAGGGTTTGAATGCCAATCCCCAGACGGCAATGGTTTTACCAGTCAGATCTCCATTGAAATATGTTTTTACCGGATCAATCATTTTCTGCTTTTGGATGTCATTTACAGACATTACAGAATTAAGTATTTTGAAATCATAGTTCACTTCTTTCGAGGATCTTGCCAACGCCTGGACATCTTTGGGAAAACAACTGCCTCCGTAACCAATTCCGGCAAAAAGAAAACGGTTTCCAATCCTGCTATCGGTTCCAATTCCTTTTCTTACCTTATCGACATCTGCTCCAAGTAGTTCACAGAGATTTGCCACTTCGTTCATAAAAGTGATTTTTGTGGCAAGAAAAGAATTCGCAGCATACTTGGTTAATTCAGCAGACCGCACATCCATAAATATGATCGGATTCCCCTGTCTGACAAACGGAGCATAAAGCTGCTCCATTAATTTTTTTGACTTCTCGGACACTGCTCCAATCACAACTCTGTCAGGTTTCATGAAATCATCAACCGCAACTCCTTCACGAAGAAATTCCGGATTTGACACCACTTCAAAATCAACTTTAGCTCCCAGAGCCACTTTTTCAGTTACTTTTTCAGCGGTACCGACCGGGACAGTACTTTTGTCAACTATAACCGTATACTGCTCCAATAATGGTCCTAAGTCTTCTGCGACTCTCAAAACATATTGGAGGTCAGCAGAACCATCCTCCCCTGGAGGGGTAGGAAGTGCCAGAAAAATAATCTGTGCCCCTTTTATTCCTTCTGCAAGATTTGTCGTAAAACTGAGCCTTCCTTGTCGAACGTTTCTTTCGAACAAAACTTCAAGCCCGGGCTCATAAATGGTTATCTGTTTGTTGTTTAGCTTCTCAACTTTTTTTTCATCTATATCAACACATGTAACATGATTACCCGTTTCTGCAAAACATGTTCCGGTAACGAGCCCCACATATCCTGTTCCAACAACTGCTATTTTCATTTATCTAATTTTAAGCAGCGCAAAACTAATTAACTGGATTTAAGTTTAACTGATACGAACCTGTTTTTTGCCAATGCCCTTTATACTTTTGCCTGACTAAACAATCCATAAAATGTCTGAAACATTAACCTCAACTCATGCCGCCTCTGAAAATCAGGAAATGATAGCTAAAATGATTCAGGATTTCAGTGAAAAGGAAATTGAACCCTACAAAATGGAGTGGGATGAGAATCAGCATTTCCCCATAGACCTTTTTCATAAAATGGGAGAGCTGGGACTATTGGGAGTATTGGTACCTGAAGAATATGGGGGGTCAGGTTTTGGGTATCTCGAATACATCACAGCCATTATTGAGTTGGCCAAAGTTGATGGAGCACTTGGGCTTTCTCTGGCAGCCCACAACTCGTTATGCACCGGTCACATTTTACAACATGCCAGCGAATCACAAAAACAAAAATATCTCCCAAAACTTGCCTCTGGAGAATGGATAGGAGCTTGGGGACTAACAGAGCCCAATACCGGATCGGATGCAGGCAATATGAAAACCATTGCTGAAAAAGACGGAAATGAATGGATACTTAATGGAGCGAAAAACTTTATTACCCATGGCAATTCCGGCCATGTTGCTGTCGTAATTGCTCGCACAGGCGAGCCCGGAAAATCGAGGAACGCCAGTGCTTTTATCGTGGAACGTGGGACACCCGGTTTTAATCAGGGAAGGAAGGAGAACAAGCTTGGCATGCGAGCTTCTGAAACTTCAGAAATGATCTTTGAGGATTGCAGAATTCCGGAAGAAAATCTTATCGGGGAAGTGGGAGAAGGGTTTGTTCAGTCATTAAAAGTATTAGATGGTGGCAGAATTTCTATTGCCGCACTAAGTTGTGGAATTGCTGAGGGGGCACTTAATGCCGCCACAGCATACTCTAAAGAGCGTGAGCAATTTGGGAAGCAGATTTCTCAATTCCAGGGAATAGCTTTCAAGCTGGCAGACATGGCAATGAAAGTGGATGCTGCCAAACTTCTGACTTTTCAGGCTGGAGACATGAAAAACAGAGGAAAGAATGTAACCAAAGAATCTGCCATGGCTAAGCTTTATGCATCAGAAATTTCTGTTCAGGTTGCGAATGAAGGTGTTCAGATTTTTGGAGGCTATGGGTACACCAAAGACTACCCCGCTGAAAAATATTACCGGGATGCAAAGCTTTGCACGATTGGTGAAGGAACTTCTGAAATTCAGAAAATTGTAATTTCCCGAAGTATACTCGCATAAATGATTGGATTGCATTACATAAGCTTCTATATTTGCGGTCCTTAAAAAATTTGAGATGTTAATTATCAACGTTAAAGAAAACGAATCTGTAGACCGGGCGCTTAAGCGATTTAAGAAGAAATTCGAAAAAACAGGCGTTTTAAGAGAACTTAGATCAAGAACTCATTTCACGAAACCTTCCGTGAAAAGGAGACATGAGATCATCAAAGCCCGATATATCCAGGGCCTTCGTGACGCTGAAAATAAATAAGCGTTCTTCCTTCTTCTTGACATGAGATTTTAATAAGTTAGTATTGTTCCATTTTCGGGATGTTGCTACTTATGACAGATTCCTTCCTTAAATACCTCTCTTTTGAAAAAAGATACAGTTCCCACACTGTAGAGGCGTACAAGAAGGATCTTCAACAATTTTCCGGATTTCTGTTTTCCGAGTTTGAAATTGAGGACCTAATCAGTGCAAAGCATGTTCATCTAAGGGCATGGGTAGTGTCATTGATGGAAAAAAACCTCTCTCCAAGGTCAGTTAATCGAAAAATTGCCACCCTCAAATCCATCTATAAATTTCTACTGGCAAGAGACTATATTGACATCAATCCGGCAGTAAAACTCAAACCACTAAAAACAGATAAAGATCTTCCTTCTTTTATTAAAGAAGAAGAAATAGCGGCGCTATTGGACCGGGTTGAATTTACAGATGATTTTTCAGGCAAAAGAGACCAGCTTCTGTTAGAATTATTTTACTCAACAGGAATGAGGCTGTCTGAATTGACGACCCTTAAGGACCGTGATATTAGTGTTTACGACAAATCACTCAAAGTACTTGGAAAAAGAAACAAAGAACGAATCATACCTGTTTCAAATACGTTAATATTATTGATTGAGAGTTACCTTAAAATCAAAGAGGAAGCAGGTATGATGAATGAGTTTTTGATTTTAACAGATGCAGGGAAGCAGGCATATCCGATGTTCATTCAGAGGAAGGTCAAAAATTATCTTGGGGCTGTAACAACACTAAGTAAAAAAAGCCCGCATGTTTTACGACATACATTCGCAACACATTTATTAAACAAAGGAGCAGACCTCAACGCAGTAAAAGATTTACTGGGGCATACCAGTTTAGCTGCGACACAGGTTTACACTCATAATTCAATAGAAAAGCTTAAGGCAGCCTTTGATCAGGCTCACCCGAAGGCATAATGTTCAACCTATAAACCGTGACAAAATGAAGTTACAAATGCATTCAATACACTTCGACGCAGATCACAAACTGCTTGATTTTATTCAAAAAAAAGTAGATAAACTGGAAACCTATTATGACAGAGTCATTGATGGGGAAGTCTTCCTTCGAGTAGAAAATGATGATACCCGAGAGAATAAAATCGTAGAAATAAAGTTGAACTCACCAGGAAATCAATTCTTTGCCAAAGAGAATGCCCGGTCTTTTGAAGTCGGCACTGATGCAGCAGTTGAGGCTTTAAGAAGACAGTTGAAAAAACACAAAGAGAAGTTATATTCCCACTAATTAATTATAAACCTGCAAAAAAGGAGTGTCGATTGATACTCCTTTTTTGTTAATGTACTACTCGCTAATCACTGTATCATGAAATCCGGCCCTCTTCCAGTCTCCTTCAAGGAGAATCCAGTAGTTTGAGACCCTGATTTCTTTTACAAAGAACTTTCCGTTTTCTATACCTTCCATGATAATTTTCCCTGTAACAAAAGCTGATTCCAAACTCTTTATAATCTTTATATCAGTCAATTCATACCGATCAATTCTGAGCTCTCCACTTTCGATTCTCATTTTTCTTTCTCTTAAATAGCCAAGCCATTTCTCCCTTCCAAAGGACTCCCAGCTGCCATTTGTATGTAAATAGTTATCAGTAATCAGACTGCTTAGTTTTTCAACATCCGCTTGTTGAAATGCACTGTTAAATTGATGAATTGCTTCTTCCAGTGAATTCGTACCCTCATTTCCGCATGAAGTAAGGCAGGTTAATAACACGACAATAAAATGTATCGAGATATATTTCATCATATCTTTGAAGTTTGATACCCCTAATTTATGAGAAAGTTATATTCGTCGCTGATTCTTTTTATAGTCGCTACTTCGAGTCTGCTCGGGCAAAGTGATTCTGACTCACTACTCAACAATCTGCCTCCCTATATTCGTCAAATTACTCATTTTGGAGAACGGGCTGACTGGTCACTTGATGGCAAACGAATCCTGTTCCTTGAGAAAACTTTCGGAGACGTATTTGAGGTGGATGTAGAAACCGGCATTATCAGGCCGATGACTCATCATTTTTTTCACGAGGGATTTGTAAGAGCTCTTTATTTGGCAAACGGCGACATTCTTCTGTCTGGATCGCCAACTTTTAACTCCAACGATCCCTGGAAAAGTCGTGATGCAAGAAATACAGAATTGTGGGTATTGAAAAGTGACCTTTCAGGCCCTCCCGTGAAGCTTGGTGTTCATTGTAAGGAAGGTCCTGCTGTTTCCAGGAAAAAATTAAGAATCGGTTGGTCACTTGGATCAAGTATTTACGTTGGTGACATTGAATACGAAAAAGGTAACCCAAAGCTAAAAAGCTGGCGTCCTCTATTTCAATCCTCAGAAATGCCCGCTCCGGTTAAGGGCTGGGACATAGAAACTCAGAATTTTCGTCCAAACGATGAGGACGAACTCATATTCTACGCTTTTGGAGGCAACTTCGGATTTCAGGCGGAAGTAATGAGCTATAACATGAAGGACAAAACGTTCAGAAATTATTCTGTAAGCCCCAAATCATATGATGAGGCTGAGGGACCTTTTCCTGATGGTTTGAGCATACTTATTGAAAGCAACAGGCACCGAACAAACTATAAAGGAATGAAAGAATTTCTTACGCTTGATATTTACCAGTTACAATTGGATGGTTCCGGAGATGTTGAACGAATTACCTATTTCAACGATAATCCAAATTACAAAGCCTCCAATCCTGTAGTGAGTGATGACGGAAGGTATATTGCTTTCCAGCATGCACATGCCAGTGATGCTGCAGGGGTTGGTCGGGGAATACTGATTCTTGACATGGACGAATGGGAAAAGCAAAACAGGAAAAAGAAGAAACGTTAAACCTATGACCTTCCTTTAATTCTAAATCATTCGTTTCAGATAAAAAGTCTTCTTTATTTTTTCACCATCCCTGAGAATTCTGCATTTTACTTTCAGTCCTGCCCGCTTTCTGAGCAGTGCATTAATATCTGAAAGCTTCGAATTACGAAGATGTCTTGAGTTGATCGAAAGTATCACATCACCCTCCCTTATATCTGACTCGCTGGCAGGGCTATCCTCCTTAACGCTTACCACCTCCAGTTTTTCAAGGCCTTTGCCTTTCGCATTGAGGGTCAATCCACTCATGTCATATTCGAAACTCTCTCTAAACCTGTTCGATTTTTCGAAATACATCATTTCGTTATGATAGTCAATGGTGACATTAAATCTGTGCAGCAGTTCTCCTCCAATTGTTCCGTACTTTGAGCCCCTCTTTATGGATTTATTATAGACACCTTCGAATGGAGATGAAAATAAAACCTGTTCGAATGTAAAGTCAGCAATTGAAAGTGTGTCCAGTCTGCTCAAATAGCCTGGAATTTCACCGGCCAGTCCCTGACCAAGTCGGGTAATGATCCTGTTTTCCGGCATTTCATTTTCTTCGTAAAACCCAAAGTCAATCAAAGCAGCATGGCTTGCTCCTGTATCTACCATAATATCCAGAGAGTTCGTCTGATTACTTTGTGAGATAGAAGTCTTAAGATAAGGTTTACTATGTCTTATTTCTATTGGAATAGCGGTCAATCTCTTCTTTGGCTTATATTTAGCGGGATCGTGTAGTATCAATTTATTGGTATCGTAGTTTATTTCAACAATAAATCTGCTAAACACATCGTATCCAATTATTCCATAAATCTCATCCCCCATATTCTCCGACAACTCCAGATAATCCTCCTTCAGTACCAGCATGTTCATATTCTTCCCAATAAGCCCTCCCGGCAAACTAAAAGTCATATTATTTGTTACGAGTACTTCAACGGAATCGGCCAGACCTGGACCTGCTACTACCAATTCACGAACATAGTTGGCATCCAGAAGATCTGCGAACAGCTTTTCCGTGAGAATGGCATTCTCAACGCCAGTATCAAGAATAAACTTCAGAGTCAGAAATTTGTTGATTGTAACCGGAATTACAATCAGGTTATTGAATTGCTCAAATTTGATCTCGACTTTCTTCACGCCATATGGCATTGAAAATCCAAACTCTCGCTGACCTGATGCTGATGAGCACAGACAAACGCTAAGGAACAAAACGAACGCAAGTAAAATTGGGCTGGTATTTCTCATGTAAAACTTTCTTATTGCATTCATTCAACAACAGCGTTCAAAACCAACCCTTACTGTAAACTGATAAAATTTAATCAAATAGATTCTGAATATCTACTTTCGAAAGGCTTTTCACAAAGCTTTCTTCTATGGTAATGAGGTCTGAAGCCAGCTTTTGTTTGTGTTGCTGTAGTTTCAGAATTTTCTCCTCGATCGTATCCTTAGTTATGTATTTGTAAGCAAAAACGCTTTGCTTTTGTCCGATTCGGTGAGCTCTGTCAATCGCCTGTGCTTCTACGGCGGGGTTCCACCACGGGTCAAGCAGAAATACATAATCAGCCTTCGTAAGATTCAGACCAACTCCGCCGGCCTTGAGCGATATAAGAAAAATTGCGTATTCATCATTGTTCTGGAAGAGTTCAACCTGCCCCTTTCGGTCCTTTGTTGATCCATCTAGGTATGCATACTTCAAATTCTGTTCGTCAAGATAATCTGACACTATCTTCAAATGCTTAACAAACTGGCTAAAAATAAGAACCTTGTGCCCTTTCGGAAGGGAACTTTCAATCATGTATGTCACTTCTTCCAGTTTACCTGAAGCCCCCTTATAATCAGGATTTATCATCTTCGGATGGTTAGCAATTTGCCTTAGATGAGTAAGTCCCTGAAGCAGCAAAATATGAGATTTGGCAATCCCGTCAGTTTCAATTACATCAAGAATTCTGCTTCTGAAAGCATTTTTCTCCTCTTCATAAACCTCCCGCTGATCATCAGACATGGTGCAATACCGTACATTGATCATTTTTTCAGGCAGATCGTCTGCAACCTGAGATTTATCCCTCCGAAGGATAAATGGTTTGATGAGCGCATTCAGTTTTATGATCTTAGCCTCGTCTCTTTTCTTTTCAATAGGAATCAGGTATTGTTTTCTGAAATAAGATTCGTTTCCCAGAAGCCCCGGGTTCAAAAAACTCATTTGAGACCAGATGTCAAGTGTACTATTTTCAATCGGAGTTCCGGTCAGGATCAGTCGTCTTCGTGAATTCAATTGTCTCACCTTTTTTGAAATCAGAGAATCGGGATTCTTAATGGCCTGAGACTCATCCAGAATGATGTAATTAAAATAGAATTCTCCGAGAATATCGGCATCAATTCGAGTGGTACCGTAGCTGGTCAGAACCAAATCATACTCCGCAAACGTCTTGCTACATTTCTCTCTGTTTACACCTGTATAATTGAGAATCTTCAGTTTGGGGGTGAACTTTTTAGCTTCCAGCTCCCAGTTGTAGAGGAGTGATGTTGGCATGACCAGCAGGCTTGTTGATCCGGGATCCTCATTTTTCTCATGCTGGAGTAGCGAAAGGGCCTGAATGGTCTTTCCAAGTCCCATATCATCTGCAAGGCATCCGCCAAAATTATATTCCTCCAGAAAGCGTAACCAGTTGTATCCTGCTAACTGGTAGGGCCTTAATTCTCCCTTGAATGATGATGGAGCAGCGTATTCTTCAATTTCCTCAAAATTTAACAGGCGCTCAAGTTTCCTCGAAACAGTCACCTTCGCATGTTCTCCTTCTCTTAACTCACGGACGAGGGACATGTGAATTTTATTGAGTGTCACATTTTCACCTTCACTGCTGGAAAAAGCAAAAAGATCTTTGTAGCGCAAAATCCATGATTCCGGAATTACTCCGATCTCACCGTTAGGTAATCTGATCTCTGTCTCCTCTTTAAGAATGTGTTGTCTGACAACTGAAAACGGGATTTCAAACTCCCCAAATTTTATTTTCGCGCTAAGATCAAACCAGTCAAGTCCTTCATTAACCTCAAGGTCAATGGATGATTCCCCCAAAAAATATTTCTTTCCATTCTGGATTTGATTGAGCTCGAAGGACTCCAGAAATGATTTTTGATTGTTCAGCCAGTCGAAGGCTTTTGCCTTAGGAAGTGTAATGCGAGAATTTCTGAGAGTCAGGCCACTTTTCACCAGCTGGCTTATGATTTCCTTTTCTTTGGTGGTGTTTCTGCTGATTCTGTGGAAAATGTATTCTCCATTTTCTTCTTCAAGTGAAACACTCACTTTATTCAGTTTGTCTGCCTGAAAATTGTAATCACCATAATTGAATGAAAGCTCGATCAGCACTTTGTCTGATTCTGTTTTTGGCTCGTTTTCCTCATCAAAAAGAGTTGACACCTTTGCTGCTTGAATATCACTCAGGACGAGTCTTGGTTCAGGCTCGGTTCTTTCTGTTCGTATCTCAAATCCCTTTGCGTAGACATCAAATTCAGCAATTAGAGGAGCTACAAATTTCCTGTAGTACGTATCCTCCATTTCCTTTTGAATGAGTATGAACTTCTTGTTTAGAAACGGCTTCAGTTTTCCTCCGCTGACATTTTTCTCAAAAGTAAAAAGTCGATCTCCTGAAACCATCCAGGCTGGTTCCTTACATAAGAGATAGCTTCCGTTTTGCCTAAAATCAATCTTTTCATCATCGAGTTTAATTGTCGGGAAGTAATGGGTGTTGTCATCGTTTTTTCGGAAATGAAAGAGAACGGTGGCTTTACTTTCTGATATCTCAATTTTTTTCCAGGCTGGTTCTCCGTCCTTACCCATTTCATAAAGGTTTTTCCCTGCAATAAGTGCCAATATTTTTGCCCTCCTCCTTTCAATGTAGTTGTCAATCTCTTTCTGAAGCACTTTATCACCATTGACTTCATGATATGTTTTTAGAAAAAACAGATCTGGTTTGATGATTTTCTTCTTTTGAAAATAATTGGACACCTTTTCCTGCTGAATCTCGTCCATCATATTGATAAGCTGGTAATCATTCTTATCCAGCCCGGAATCGAACTCAACGGCGTTTTTCGAGGAAATATTCTGGTGGGAATATGTCAGTCCTCCTTTTTCATTCAACTGAACAACAAATGACTCGAACAGATAGCCGAGGTACTCATGCTCATAAAGTGAGTAGACAATTTTAAATGGTTCTTCAGGTGAGACTTTCACAATTTTATTACAAAGACAAGCTTCGAAACTAACAAAAATCAACAGATCCTTATTAAGAATTTTTTACGATTTTGTACCGTTCCTATAATGCTTCTGTTGAAAATGCCTCACCGGCTTTTTTAGCGGGTTGAATGGATGCCAGAAGTGTGATGAAAATGGTCAACAAAGCAGTAACCAGCACGTCCGGCCATTCAATACTAACCGGATAACTAAGCATCACTGCTGTTTCCATCCCCATTCCTATCAGACCAAATTTTTGTTGGATCCATGTGATGATCAATCCAAGTGACAGACCCAGAAATGCTCCGCTTAATGCAATGATCCCACCTTCAAAAAGAAATATTTTTCTAATCAGGGAGGCAGAGGCCCCATTGGCAACCAGAATTGAAATGTCTTTCTTCTTTTCTATAACCAGCATTGAAAGTGCAAAGAATATGTTAACCGACGCAATGGCAATTATCGAGGCGAAAGTCAGCAGCAGAAACAGCTTTTCAATATTTAGTGTTTTAAAAAGATCGCTGTGAAGCTCTTCACCTAATCTGACAGTAAAACCATCCCCGATCTTATTCTGAAGTGAAGCCTTAACATCTTCTGCCGAAACACCTTCATCGGTTTCAACTTCAATTGAAGTGAGCTTATCTCCATAATTCAGGAGATCTCTGGCAAAACCAATGGGAACAAAAACATAATTTTCATCATAATACTTTTCTATTGCGAAAATTCCTCCTGGAATTATGTTCTTCAGTGTGTACAGTTTTTCAGGATTTATTACTCCCGGAGCAATGTTACGCGGGTAATAAATCTGCAGGGTATAAAAGTCATTCCGCAGGTTCAGCGAGAGGTCATATTGGATGCCCCGTCCGATCAATGCATAACTAATACTGTCTTTGACCAGTGCAAATTCACCAGATACTACTACATTTTTTATTCCGCTGTGCTCCTCGAAAGCTGAGCTCACTCCTTTCATTCTGACTACCCGCTGGGCATCCCTATATTTTACCAGCACATTGTCTTCAATTACTTCGGTAACTGCCAGCACTCCGGTCGTTCCTTCGATTTCCTTCTTCAGGGAATCAGTCCATTCGAATGATTTCCCCTCTTTTACCATGACAACAATTTCAGGATCAAAATTTCCATATAATGATCTGAGAAGGCCCTCCAGTCCGTTAAATACTGATAGCGCCACAATCAGGGCCATGGTCCCGAAAGCGACGACCACCATGGAAATGATTGAAATAATATTTATGAAATTTTTCTTTTTACCGGAAAGAAAGTACTTACGTGCGATGAAAAAAGGCAGGTTCATTCTTCTTCCTTTTCAGGTGGGATTTCAAGGCCATCAATTAAGGCATCAATCTTAGATGCTTTCTCTTCTGTATCATCATGAAAGAATGCAAGTTCAGGTATGATTCGAACCCGGTTTCCAATTTTCCTCCCAAGTTTAAGCCTGACTTCTCCCTTAATACCGTTCAGGTGATCAAACACCTTCTCTGTTTCAGCAACTGGAAATACGCTTAAATAAACCCGGGCCAGGCCAAGGTCCGGGGAAACCGAGATTTCAGTTATCGTAACCAGTGCATTCCCAAAGAAGTGTTTCGGATCTTTTTGGAAAATTTCCGCGAGATCCTTCTGCAATTGTCTTCCGTATTTAACCTGTCTTTTACTTTCCATTTTGCAAATATCCCAAGATATTGATAAATCAGATTTACTTCATTTAGCGTAATTTCGATTTTAATCCGAAACTGGTACTAAAGAAGAAAAATTTGCTTCGTTTTTTTAGAATTAACGACCCCTACAGACTACTATTCATTTTCCTGATTTTAATCGGAATTAGAATCATTCAGAGCTATTTCATCCAGGGTCAGTTTTTGCCTGAACTGAAATGGTTGTTACTTGGAGAGTGGTTGGGTAAAGGTTTTCATATGTATCGTGAAGCATATGATTATACAGGTCCGCTTGCTGTTCTGATTTATAAGCATACAGATCTGCTCTTTGGAAGAAGTCCCCTTGTTCATCACATATTAAGCTCTTTACTCATCATTGTTCAGGCAGGAATTTTCAACCGCATTCTGTTGAAGAATAAAGCATTTGATGAGAATAGTTATCTACCAGCTTTCTTCTATGTTATTCTGATGCTCATCGTACCTGACTTCATGTCTTTTTCGCCTCAGCTTATGAGTATGACATTTGTCCTTCTTACTTTGGGAAGTGTATTGAGAAGAATCGATAATCAGGCAACAGATGAACTCTTCCTAAATTCAGGGCTCTTTGTTGGTGTTGCCACAATGATTTATCCGCCAGCAGCAATATTTTTCTTTGTTTTTCTTTTCTCTCTTATTGTTTTTTCATCCGCTATCCCCCGAAGGCTCTTGTTATACTTGTTCGGTTTTGTGCTCATAATCACATTGTGCATTGTCTACTTTTTCTGGCGTGGAGATCTTTCCTACTTCATAGAGTTCTTCTTTCTGGAAGGTTTCATGCTTGACAAAGTAGTTTTACTGGGATCATGGGAATTATTATTAATCTGCGCTCCCCTGGGTTTCGTTTTTTTGCTTTCGATCTTCAAATCGATTTCTGCTTCCCGCCTCACAAATTTTCAGCAAAGAGTTCAACAGGTTATCTGGTTTATGTTTCTTGGAGGGGTGAGCTGCTTTTTTCTTACTAACCTCAGCTCCGGGCTTGAACTGGTTTTTTTAACCCCCCTGCTGGCCTACTTCATTACGCATTACTTTATGCTATTGAAACGGCGAATATTCAAGTCTGTCATGCCTGGGTTGGTAGTTTTTGGGTTACTTGGCTATAACCTGTTTGCTTATAATTCTTTATTGAATTCTGTACTTGTGCAAGAGGTTAATGCACCCTCTGCCAATATCCTGGTTCTGGATGAAGACTTTGCTTACTATCTGAACAAAGAGTCAGGATCACCCTGCTTTTCAAAACCTCTTTGTCAGAGTGCCTTCCAGGGGTTGGGCTATTATGAAACTGCCACAAACATTTATAAGTGGCTGATAAAAGCCAATCCGGATCTGATAATAGATAAAATTGGAGTGGTGCCAGAGCTGTTTGACAGATTTCCTTTGATTGAAAAAAAATATGAGAAGACCGATGAAGGTTATTACGGCAAAATCAGCAATTGATTTTATCAACTCTTTTTTGATGCCTCCCACCTTCAAATAAAGTATTGATAAATATATCAATGATACTTTCTGCATATTCGTAGGCCAGAAATCTGGCCGGTATGCAAATGATGTTTGCGTCATTGTGTTGTCTGGCAAGTGCTGAAATCTCTGAGTTCCAGCATAACGCTGCTCTGATCCCCACATGTTTGTTTGCAGTCATTGCCACACCATTTCCGCTTCCACAGATTAGTATTCCAAGTTCACTTTTAGCAGCCGAAACAGAATTGGCAAGAGGATGAACATGGTCCGGGTAATCTACTGAATCCTCTGATCCTGGACCAAAATCCTGCATTTCATGTCCCTGATCCGAAAGATGCTGAATAAGTCGTGTTTTATACTGAAATCCGGCATGATCGCCACCTATCGCTATTTTCATGATTTAATCTTCAGAATTCTTATTTCTTTTTTCTACGCGCTTACAAATAAATATACTCACCTGATATAATCCCAACAGAGGGAGAGCAACAAGTACCTGACTAAAGGGGTCCGGGGGTGTCAGCATAGCACCAAGAATCAATATCACGACAATGGCATGTTTCCGATATTTCTTCATTAGCCCGGATGAAATCAATCCTGCTCGCGTGAGGAAGAATACAATAACCGGCATTTGAAACAACAACCCGCATGCTAAAACCAATGTGGTGACTGTAGATACATATGAGACAATATCAAATTCATTCAGAATGGACTCATCTATCTGATAATTTGCGAGGAAATTAATAGAGATAGGAGTGAGAATGAAATAGCCAAAAAAGATCCCAAGCAGGAAAAGGAAGCTCACTGAAAAAGTTGCTCCTCTTGATGCCTTACGTTCCTTAGAGTATAAGCCTGGTTTTATAAACCTCCAGATTTCCCAGAAGGCATAGGGAAACGTTAGTATAATTCCGGCTACAAATGAGGAAGTCACATGCATCATGAACTGGCCTGTCATTTGACGACTTTGTATGATGAACGGAAGTTTGTCAATGCAAAGTGCAGATGAATCCAGCAGGCCGGAAAGCTCACACAACTTCTGATAGGTCCAAAAGTCAAGACGGGAAGGGCCAAGTAGAATGGTATGGAAAATCAGATCCTTTGAAGCGAACGCGGCAATACTAAGGACAACTATCGCAATAAGAGACCGAATTATATGCCACCTCAGTTGCTCAAGATGATCCAGAAAGGACATCTCTTTTTCTTCTTCAATTTGATCTAAGGGCATAGTTATTTAAAAAGTGGGAACTGCTCCATCCACTCATTTATTTCTGATTTTAGTGATGAAATTTTCACCTCATCCTCTTTGTTCATAAGAACAGCGTCCACAATACCGACAATCCGCTTCATGTCCTCCTCTGTCAAACCACGGGTAGTTACGGCCGGAGTTCCTATTCGAATTCCTGAAGTCACAAACGGACTTTTGTCATCAAAGGGAACCATGTTTTTATTGACGGTTATATCTGCTTTAATCAGGGCATTCTCAGCATCTTTTCCGGTCAAATCTTTTGACCTCAAATCAATCAGCATCATGTGGTTATCTGTCCCCTTTGAAATTACATCATACCCTCTGGCAACAAACGCATCTGCCATAACCTTTGCATTCTTCTTAACCTGCATAATGTAAGTCATATACTCATCAGATAGCGCCTCGCCATAGGCAATTGCTTTTGCCGCAATAATATGTTCCAGAGGTCCCCCCTGAGTACCCGGGAAAACACCAGAGTCCAGTAATGAACTCAATTTTCTTACCACTCCTTTTGGAGTGGTTAATCCCCATGGGTTATCAATGTCGTCTCTAACCATAATCATCCCGCCCCTTGGACCTCTCAGTGTTTTATGAGTTGTGGTCGTAACCACGTGACAGTATTCAAGCGGATCATTAAGCAATCCTCTTGCAATAAGTCCGGATGGATGAGAAATGTCTGCCAAAAGCATGGCCCCCACTTCATCTGCTATAGCTCTGAACCGCTCATAGTCCCAGTCACGACTGTAAGCAGATGCCCCGCAAATGATCATTTTTGGCAATTTCTCTTTCGCCGTTTTTTCCAACTGGTCATAATCAATCAAACCCGTTTCTTTATCCACACCGTAAAAATTCGGTTTGTATAATTTACCTGAAAAATTTACTGAAGAACCATGTGTCAGGTGACCGCCATGAGACAGGTCGAATCCCAAGATTTCATCTCCTGCGTTCAAAAGAGCCAGCATAACCGCCGCATTTGCCTGTGCTCCGGAATGTGGCTGGACATTCACCCATGTGGCTCCAAACAATTCTTTTGCACGGTCCCGTGCGATATCTTCAACCTGGTCAACCACTTCACATCCTCCATAGTATCTTTTCGATGGTAATCCCTCAGCATACTTGTTTGTCAGCACACTTCCAGCAGCTTCTAACACTTGTGGTGAAACGATATTTTCGGAAGCAATAAGTTCGATTCCATTGATCTGACGTTGCTTTTCTGCTTCAATCAGATCAAATACTCTGGTGTCTCTTTGCATGCGCCAAAATTAAGCGAGACAGTTTATATCTTCGCTACCGCTCACATTTTAAATATGGCCAAAACAAAAACTGTTTTTTTCTGTCAAAACTGTGGGGCCGAGTCCTCGAAATGGGTTGGGAAATGTCCTTCCTGCGCAGAATGGAATACGTATGTTGAAGAAGTGGTTTCTAAGTCTGTCAATATCCCGGCTGATTTCAAATTCGAAAAATCAAAACCAGTCAATATTCTGGATGCCGGAAATTCAACCGGAGATCTTCGCAAATCTTCTAACATTGGAGAGCTTGACAGAGTGCTGGGAGGCGGAATAGTAAGAGGTTCATTGATTCTGGTGGGAGGTGAGCCTGGTATAGGAAAATCCACTTTGCTTTTGCAAATGGCAATCGGGCAAAAGGAAAAGGTCTTATATATCTCTGGTGAAGAGAGTGTAGAGCAAATCAAAATGCGTGCAGACCGGATAGGAAATGCTTCTGAGAATTGTTTCCTGTACGCAGAAACGAGTCTTTCTGAAGTACTTCGACAATCAGATGAGCTAAATCCTGATATTTTGATCATCGATTCAATTCAGACATTACACTCAGAACGAATTGAAGCATCCATCGGGTCCATTTCTCAGGTCAAAGAATGTACCGGTCAGCTGATGAAATTTGCCAAACAAAAGGATATTCCGGTTTTCCTGATCGGTCATGTAAATAAGGACGGAGCAATTGCCGGCCCCAAAGTACTGGAACATATGGTTGATACCGTATTACAATTTGAGGGCGATCGGCATCTTTCGTATCGTATTTTGAGAACTGCCAAAAACCGGTTCGGATCTACCTCTGAGCTTGGAATGTTTGAAATGAACAGCAATGGACTCAGAGAGGTTACCAATCCGTCTGAGGTTCTTATTTCTCCAAGGGAGGCAGGGCTGAGCGGCATTGCGCTTGGAGCAACACTGGAAGGGAACAGACCTCTTATTCTGGAGACACAGGCACTCGTCAGTCCGACCAGCTATGGAAATCCACAAAGAAGTACAACCGGTTACGATTATAAGAGATTGACCATGCTGCTGGCAGTTATTGAGAAAAGGCTGGGTGTCCGTTTAAGCAGTCAGGATGTTTTTCTAAACATTGCCGGAGGACTTAAAGTACAGGACACAGCGCTGGATCTTGCCATTTGTTCGGCGATTTTTTCATCATTTGAGGATGTGCCAGTCAGTGAAAAGGTCTGTTTTGCAGGTGAAGTAGGTCTGGGAGGAGAGATTCGTCCGGTTGGCAGGATCGAGAACAGAATTAATGAAGCAGAAAAGCTCGGGTTTAAAGAAATCTATATTTCCAGGCACAACCTGAAAGCGAAAGACATGGATCAATTCGGGATTGTAGTAAAGGCTTTTTCCAAATTGAGTGATATATTTCAATACCTTTTTTAAAAACCTGTGCCACACAAAAAATCACCCATTCTTTGTATGTTTTCCGGAGGTATCGACTCCACCGGAGTCCTGCATCAATTGATGACACATTCTGATTTTATCGAGAATCCTTTAATCGTTCATCATATTCATATATTCAATCGCGAGAACAGAGCTAAAGCTGAAGCCTTTGCCGTAAAGGCTATTTTGAATTATTATAAAATAAATAGTGTGAAGGAATTTCTCTACACTGAGAGTACGTTCAACACCACCGGCTTTGCCCCACTTAAATCCAATCGATTTCCTTTTGATATGGACGTGTGTGCATTTATGGCAGGAAATATTTGTGCCGCCCGTAAAGAAATTGAACAGGTTGCAATGGGCAGAACCAAAACCGATATTGATTCCGGAGGAAACAATTTCATGCTTAGAATGAAGCGGGCACAGGGTGTTTTCAAGACTGTGCTTTCACTGGATAAAAAAGAGCACCCGCAGTACATTTTTCCAGTCATGGAATTTACCAAAAGGGAAATCTGGGACTTCCTGCCGGAAGAAGTGAAAAATAATACCTGGTGGTGTCGAAGACCTGTTTATATTGAAGGTGCCTCTCCCAAACCCTGTGGCAAGTGTCAGACTTGTAAAGACGTAAAAGAATTTGTCGATGCAGGGGTATGAAGAAATTTTTTCTAAACGAGGGAAATCCTATCATGCTGCCATGGCTCAGTTTCCACGTGCACGGGATGAAGAATTTGAGACAGCCACTGGCTATTTAAATAATAAGCCCACCTCCATATTATTAGATATTCCTGCCGGTGGTGGCTATTTGAAAAAATATATCGATCGCGATATTCAATATTTGGCCTATGACTTTTCGGGTGAGTTTGATGACAACCATACAGGAGTAGCAAAATGCCGGGAGGCAAAAATTGACTTGCATTCAGAATCGGTTGACGAAATCATCAGCCTTGCCGCACTTCATCATGTCGTGGACAAGGTGGGGTTCTTTAAGGAGATGTTCAGGGTTTTGAAACCCGGCGGTCAGTTCGTCATTGGAGATGTTGTGGAAGAAAGCAGGATTGCCTCGTTCTTAAATGGGTTCCTCGACAAATGGAATAGCATGGGCCACAATGGGAGTTTTATAAATGCTGACACGGATATTTCCTTACTTAACCAATGTGGTTTCAGCACCAGTTTCGAATTGAAAAGCTTCCATTGGTCTTTCGCGAATGAAGCAGAGTCCCTTGAGTTCTTTCGGAAGTTGTTTTACCTTGATTTAAATCCTTCAGACGATTTGTTGATGAGGGAGATAGAATCCCTTGGAGTATTGAGGACTAAAAATGGGTATTGTGTTGAATGGTCTCTTGGGTTTCTTAAGGCTGAGAAAGATCAGTAGTTCTATTCCTCCTCATTTTTATTTTTAACCCCGGCACGCCCATTGAGACTTCTTCTCTGAACTGCCCTTTTCTCCGTCCGCTTATTCTTTATATCTCTTTTCTTCTGCTTCTTTATTATCGAATAGATGCCATCTCTTTTCTTCGTTTTCACCTGTCTCCCGTGGAAAATGCTTGCGTCTACTCCTTTAGGCCCCTTAAGTGTCCCATTGGATCCCGGTTTGCCATTGGCAAAGGAAGTCGTACTTGAATTGGAGGCCAGGTTTTCATCTCGCCCCATGAAACGGAAATTGATTCCAAAGCGGAAATCGAATGCCTTTGCATCCGGAGCAGAAAAATTAATTACCTGATCTGCTGCCATATAAAACTGTACAGGCCCTCCATTTACAGCAAATGCGGCGCCTATATTAAAGAACTGTTGTGGAAGCTTGGTAGCAGAAAGTGAACCTGTAAATACTCGACCAAATCTGCGAGTCATTCCTCCACCATACAGCATTTTCAATTGCCCCTGAATGAGTCGCATACCAACAGTGCCATAAAAATCCAATTGAGAATCGTAGTGGTAAATCCAGCTTCCATACGCTTTTACGGGAAGCCAGTTTTTGTAGGTCTCATTCGTCTCATTTGTTTCAAATTTGTTGAATAATGAATCTTCCAGTGCTTCACGAACATCCCCAATCCCATCAAGATTCACTCCCCTATAGGTAAAGGTTGTATCATTCAGCGTGTGGTTAACAACGTTTGTCTTCCAGTTAATATAACCCAGATCGAGGATGGAGGCAGAAACAGAGTAATATCTTGATAGTTTGTATTCAACACCCAGGTCCAGAGCGAGACCGGAGTTTCCACTGCCCAACAAATGAGAGGCAAGGTCAATTACTTCACCATTTACCGGATCCTCACTATAAATGTCCACTCCTGCAGTTCTTAGCCTTGCATTTTTCAACTCTCCCTCCAATTGGAAAAACTCTCCGCTGGAAGTCAGGTTGGCTTTAAAGTTTCCCGGAGTACTTGCGTCAAAAAAGCCCATCAAATACTTGGCACGCATACCAAAATCCAGCTGGCCATTTACTGAATAAGCATATCCGATTCCAATCTCTCTGAAATGACTTACCTGAGCCCCGACTCGCCCAATTCTTATCTTGTCATCCAGGAAATTATCGTTTCCGTTCCAGACATAATCAATCAATTGTTCAGGGTAAAGTGCATCAACTTCAACCCGTTCATTAGCGAAAAGGCTAATTACCGCACCCTGAGGAAATCGATAACCAACATGAAATAAGTTGACATTTACCTGAGCACTGGCCATATTCTGACCCTGTAAACCTTTCAATGCTTTATTTATGTCCAGAAGAACACTGTCGGATTCTTTGGTGAAGAGCTGATTATAGCTCAACTTGTTGTTGACATGAACATGCACTCCGGATAAACCCGGCAGCCCAATAAACAATTTCCCGTCTGGTATCCAGGCCGGGTTCAATGAAGAATTCTGGTAGGTTGTTCTTCCAAGATGATAAAATGAAAGACTCGTCTGACTAACAGCAACAGTTACAATAAGGAAAGAAAGTATAGTGGCAGCAAGCTTTCTCATCTATAGGTCAATGTTAACTTTTCCAACCACTCCGACTTTTACTTCAAGTGAATAATTAGTCAATATTTTAACAAATATGTCCCTGGAGTTAAGGCTCCCTGGTGTATTTAGTGTTACCGTTAGTACCATTCGACCTTCCGGAGATCCTAATGCCTCTACACCAGCTTTTGTTAGTGGAATATCAGCTGATGCTCCGTTAGGGTCCGTCACAAGACCATTGATATTTATAAAAGGGGCATTCAGGAAGAGATTATCAGTTACAGTATAAAGTGCATTGCTGTCTGCATCCTGAATTTCCAATGCTAATATTGCTGAAAACGGCAATTCATTTATCGTTACAATTCGAATGGCTGCTGAGTCTACATCAGATAAATCGAATCCGTCTCCCAGGCTCAAATTCACTGTCTGCTGAAGATTTTCGAGGCGAACTTCCATTGGGATTTCGATTTCTATTGTGCCTTCCAGCCTGTTATCCTGTGTAATGAAATTTGTTGTGTTCACATCATAAGGGTTGGAGATCGCCATTACATCGAAACCCAGTCTGGCCGGTGATGTGGCCAGTAAATCAACAATTGAGGAATTCCCTTTTGTAATTTCTATGGTAGAGGATACCACCGATCCCGGATCGTTAATGTCACTCATTTCAATTACAGGAATTGTTTCTGTAATATCTCCTTCGAGAAAGGTTTGAGCACCACCCTGTCCATCGTCTCCATACAAGCCTGAAAAATCAATTCCCAATGGAATCCCCAAGGTGTTTTCAAAATTGAATCTAATTGTTGGGTTCCCAAAGAACAATCCATCATCTCCTGTTTGTCTGAAAAATTCGATATCAAGTGTCTCATTTCCTACCTGCACGGTATCCTGTCCAAATCGCCCGTATACAATGGAAAATGTCTGATTGGCAAATGTGATGTCCACAGTGAGTGTTTCCGAACCTGTGAAGGTGTCTCCCGCACCAAGGGTAAGGGTTCCGGCAAAGTCCGTTACAAATGTTTTGTTATTAATAAGGGATTTGTGATTGACCAGCGATCCGGCAGAGTTGGTCGTTGTTAATGTACCGTTCCCATTAATGGTTTCACTTACTGTAAGGGGTATTTCATTAACCGCTGTTACAAAACTATTCAGGGTTACCGTATAATCGAGCGTGCCCTGAATATCGGTCGTCACACTTATGGTTACATCCCCTGCTTCGTAAAAAACCTCATCAATCACATCATTTGCATCATTCGCTTCATAGCTTAGTGTGAATGTACTATTAATGGGTACTGTCACACCTATTCCTGTAAATGGTCCCCCGGGAATTGCCGCCAAATCAACAGTAGCAGAATTTGTTATGTCGTCAATTTGCAGGAAATCGGTATCTGACTGATACGAGATGGTATCAAAGTACATGAGCGTAACCAGCGAATCCTCATCTACCTGAAAGTCAAGTGTGGAGTCACTCTTTAGAAGTAAGTCGCGCATGGTATAACTCACCTCTCCAATTGGAACGCTGAATATACCAGTGACCGGAGGTACTTTGATATTGTCAAAATCCAGCTCATTTGTATTGCAACCAGCAAACAAAATCACCGAAAAGGCTATGAACACAAATTTTTTCACCATTACAAGTCTGAGCTAAAATTAAGGCCTTATTAAATAATAATCTGTTTTTTTCGATTAAAGCCTGAAATACCCTGTAAACCGCCTGTATGCAATAGGATTATTCTAAGATTTTTTTCAAATTTATCAGTTTTAATCATATCCCAAACGCCAAAAAAGCTTTTTCCTGTATAAATGGGATCAAGAGAAATTCCGAAATTTTTTTTGAACCAATTGACAAAATCGATAAGATTAGAATCTGTTTTTCCATAACCACCAAAATGGTACGCATTGCTAATCGTATAATTTTTCCGGTGGATTTTGAATTTTTTTCTTAGTTCATTGATTTCCTTACCCATGAATTCTCCCTTCAGGCTACTGACTCCTAATACATGTTGACTGCTTTTAACCCCATTCAAAACCCCGCAAAAGGTGCCCCCCGTCCCGACCGGAAGGGCAATTAAATCAAAAGGCATTTGTATTTCTTCTACAAGTTCTCCACATCCTTTTACAGCAAGCTGATTCGTTCCACCCTCAGGAAGTACATAGCAGTCCGGATATTCTTGGGCCAAATTGGTGTAATTCTCACGGCAGGCTCTGAACTGCTCCCTGCTTACAAAGCGTAGTTCCATTCCTTTGGAATCAGCAAACTGTAATGTGGGATTGCTGTTGGCATTTAGTTCATCTCCTCTTATTATCCCAATCGTCTCAAAGCCAAACTCACTGCCTGCAGCAGCCACGGCATAAATATGGTTACTGAACGCTCCTCCAAAGGTCAGAAGCGTCTTCTTTTTCAATCTTTTGGCCTCTTCGATATTGTATTTGAGCTTTCTCCATTTATTTCCCATAATCTCCGGATGAATTAAGTCATCCCTTTTGACAAAAAGTTTAAGCTCTTTTTCCAGAAGAAGGGGGTGATGTAATTCCTCAATTGGACTCGGTAGATTCGTCATCGCTTAAATTTACACCCATGTCAGATGAACAACAGGATTCGGAGGTACTCTATGAGCATCATCATATTACAGTTGATGCCGGTCAGGAACTTCTGAGAATAGATAAATTTCTAATGGACAGGCTGCCAAATGTGACCCGCAGTAAAGTGCAAAACGGCATTAAAGACGGTTTTGTAAAAGTGAACGAGCAACAGGTAAAATCAAATTACAAGGTTCATCCGGGTGATCAAATAGTTATCCTTTTTCCTGAACCACCTCGTGACGAAGATGTTGTACCGGAAAACATCCCGCTCGATATTGTGCTGGAAGATGAACACCTGCTTATCGTGAACAAACCTGCAGGAATGGTAGTGCACCCTGCCTATCAAAACTGGTCCGGCACACTGGTTAATGCGCTGACTTATCATTTTCAAAACCTTCCTGAGATGAAAGGTAATGATGGCAGGCCAGGTCTTGTCCACCGAATTGATAAGGATACTTCAGGTCTGCTTGTGATTGCCAAAACCGAAAAGGCAATGACAGGACTGGCAAAGCAATTCTTTGACCATTCAATTGAACGAACATATGTGGCGCTTGTTTGGGGCTGTCCGGAAGAAGAAAGTGGAACAATTGATGTGAATGTCGGCAGGAGTCTTAAGGATCGTCGAATAACTGCTTCATTCCCGGATGGAGATTTTGGCAGGCATGCCGTAACGCATTACAAATTATTGAAGGATCTAAGATATGTATCCTTACTTCAATGCAACCTGGAAACCGGTAGAACGCATCAAATTCGTGCACATATGAAATATCTTGGTCACCCGCTGTTTAATGATGCAACCTATGGTGGTGACCAGATTCTAAAAGGAACCATTTTTACGAAATACAAGCAGTTTGTTAATAACTGCTTTAAGCTTATGCCACGTCAGGCTTTACATGCAAAAACGCTCGGGTTTATACATCCCGTAACAAAAAAGAAAGTCTTCGCTGAGTCTGAGCTTCCGGAAGACTTCCTTGGTGTTATTGAAAAGTGGGAAAATTATTTAGATCACTCTGACTGATTCTTACTTTCCCATGCCACTTTTTTCAGTTTTCTAACAGGATTCTCATGTGCCGTATCTAATCCTATAATTTCAAGACTGATGTCGCGGTATTCGGCATTCTTTCTAAAGTCCTCCAAAATTTCCCGAATATCCGGATGAATGAAATAAGATCTTGATGCATCGATTACAACACTGGATTCATCCGGAATATGAGAAACTGTTTCCATCATACTCGCTTTGCTCAGAAATGTAAGATTCTCAGCCAGTTCGATATACATCTTCGTGGATCCCTGCTCTTCAATTGTCGTCAAAGCATATGGCTTTCTTGAATTAGCCATAAGTATCTCGAAAATGCCTACTACCAGCCCCATTACAATTCCGATCAACAGGTCTGTAAATATGATCCCGACAATAGTTACCATGAAAGGAAGATACTCCGATCTCCCTGCTGCAAACATTTGCCGGAAAATAGTCGGTTTCGCAAGTTTAAATCCAACCAGGATCAGAATCGCGGCAAGACTGGAGAGCGGAATAAGGTTCAGAATGTTAGGGATAAAAATGACAGAAATCAACAGAAGAATTCCGTGTAAAATTGCTGAAAGTTTCGATTTCGCTCCAGACTGTACATTAGCAGATGAACGAACTATTACCTGAGTCACCGGGAGACCTCCGATCATTCCTGAAAGAGTATTTCCCACACCCTGAGCAATCAACTCTCTGTTTGTAGGAGTGATTCGCTTTTGCTCATCCAGTTTGTCAGTAGCTTCAACACTCAGCAACGTTTCCAGTGATCCAACCACTGCAATGGTTGCCCCAATTATCAATACTTTTTTGTCAAGCAGGCTTCCCGGGTCAAATAAAGTAAATTGACTTAAAAATTCTGAAGCAGTGCCTGCAACCGGCAGGCTTACCATATGTGTTGGATCAAGGTATAATTCAGAACCGACAAAAAACTGGTTGATCGTAATTCCGCAAATCACCACGACAAGTGGTCCCTGAATGATCTGAAAAAATTTATGTCTCTTCATGAACTTTTGCTCCCAAAGAATCAGGATAAGCATCGAGGTAAAGAAAATAATTGCTGCTCCGGCACTGATGTGATCCATCATGGTGAAAAGTTCAGAAAACGTATTTTCCCCATCTGGCTGAAAGAACTCCAGGTCTCCTTCCGGATCAGCATCGTATCCAAAGGCGTGGGGGATTTGCTTCAAAAAAATAATGATTCCAATTGCGGAAAGCATCCCTTTAATAACTGAAGAGGGGAAATAGTAGCCAATTATACCGGCTTTGGCAATGCCAAGAACAATTTGAATCAGTCCACTCACCACAACAGCAGCAAGAAATACGGGGAAGGATTCAAGGTCTTGTATGGCAGCCAGAACAATGACCGCAAGACCTGCAGCAGGCCCGCTGACACCAACAGCGGATCCGGAAAGTGCTCCCACAATTATACCTCCTATGATTCCGGATATGATTCCGGCAAACAATGGAGCTCCAGAGGCCAACGCAATCCCAAGACATAAAGGAACTGCCACCAAAAAGACAACCAGACTCGAAGAAAGATCTGATTTTATATTATTGAATATACCTGTTTTATGAGAACCCATTAGATGAAATGATAAGTTGAAAAGTTTTGATAATCTGTTTTGAAAAAGGCTGTGGCTGATCAGCCTGCTTCGGGAGGAGGGTCGTTCCTTTCAATAACAGGTGAGCTCCACCATTTCGTATAATGAATTGCTCTTCCTGAAAATTCTACAGGGAATCCGGCTCTCGAATGAAATTTGCTTTGATTCAGCTTATCAGTCTCTCGTTTATCCTTCATTTCTTTCTCCTCGGAATCACCGTCTATATCGATTTCAATCTGAGTCAGATCAGCATTCGACGCACTCATTACCAACTGCATGCTGAAGTTTATGGCCAGTAGCGTAGTAAGCAAACGGATAATTTGGGTAGCCATGTGAATTAAACTATAAAGAGGTAGCCATGCGAATTAACTATAACAGATAATGTCAATTTTTTGTTTCAACTATTTCTAATATGCTGATGACTTTTCTCCCCTGGATGCAATTTACATTATAACCAAAACATTAAGTTTTATTCACATGTAACTGATTAGTTCAAATAATTAATAAATTTGAACCCCTGGAGGGTAACGTTTTTATCTATCCACAATATAATCACACATTAAAATTAAATAAAACATTATGAAGAGAATTCTAAAACACCTAAACCTCAAAGTCCTCTACAGTCTTTTTGCTGTTGCCCTGGTCACAAGCTGTGAGGTTGATGATGATATTTCACCTTTACCTGAAGAACAATCAGAAACTATTCAGGAGCCTACCATGATGAAATTGGGCAAAAAACTCAAAAACCCCTATTCAGTAGAAAACATGAAACTGGCACTTGAAAATCTTAAAGCCTCCGGGCGATATCAAAAAGCACCAATGCCTATCATTGAAACCACCCACTTATATGTCAAATTCGAACCAAAAGATGAGGAAGAGCTTGATCAACTGGTAAGTGATTCGACACTTATCCTTTACGATTATCCTTTGGACGTTGAAATAGTGGAAATGGGTGATTATTATAGAGATCCGTCTGTGCCTGATGGTCAGCCTACCTATCAATATACTGCAGTGGAAGCAACCGTTCAGCTTCCCGAAATTAGTGATACCAGGGTCCTGGATGAGCTATACATGCCGGATGATGAATTACTTTCCAAAGTTTCGGCAAACTTTGCTGATGATCTTGAAACGGAAGCATTGCGCATTACGGGCAACCTTAAAGAGATTGCCGGAGATGCAAAATCCCAGCGTGCATCCAAATGGCGACCTGCCGGTCGAATTATGGTATGGGATGAAAAAGTGGGAACAACTGCAATAAGTAGAAGAGTCTTCAGTCATTATGAATGGTATGATTGCGGTGGAATTGATGAGAGAGAGCAACAAATTGCGCCTGTAGAAGGTGGTGAATTGGGCGGATCTGGTCCGACTACCATAGTCCCTGTAAAAGAATGCAAGCGTGCGGTATACACCTACGTTACTGATTACGTTGCGGGAAGCTATGTGCCAGTAGTTGATGTTGAGGTGAGGGCCCGCCGATGGTTCACAACCCATAAAGGACATACAAATTCCCAGGGGTACTACTCAGTAGACGGTCGATTCAGAAGAGATGCCAATTACAGTATAAAATGGCACAAGTATCATTTCAGTGTGCGATCAGGCACCTTTGGACAGGCATGGCTAAACGGGCCTAAAAAGAAAGGTGACTGGAATGTAAATCTTGGCAGTAGAGGAAGTTCTGGAATAACAGATAAACAGCAGTATTATGCCTTCATTTTTCAGGCTGCAAGAGACTATTATTATGGAAACAGGTTTGGCTTAAGAAGGCCCCCTGAAAATGGATTCTGGAAACCTCAGGTAAAAATATCTGCCAGTCAGACAGAGAGACAACACAACAAAAATAGCCATGCTGCACCATACGCACGAACGGGAGGAATCTTCCCCTCAGTTTATATTCGTACCTGGGGTAATTCATCAGACAGAGTCTATGCGGTCACCGCTCACGAACTTGCCCACATGTCGCACTGGGATATGGACAGAAGTGCGTTTAGAAGCTTAGCTGCTAATGCATGGGCTCCTTTATTTCCGTGGCTCTTGCTACAAGACAGGGAAAAATATGCAGCTGTTATAGAAAGCTGGGCAACCGGCGTAGAATGGCGATTTGCGGATCATAGGTATAGAACACATTTCGGCATTACAGGATATGAATATGAATCTGAATTTCTGAATGGAAATATCCAGGGCCAAAGGATCGCTCCCTTTAATGCGGATGAGAATGATCTCATTTATACTTCTGTAGTTGTCGATTTGATAGACAACTGTAACCAGAGAGATCTTTCATGTAGCAGATATGCAAATACAGGCACAGTAAATCGTTATCCTATGGACAGAGTTTCCGGATATTCCATCAGGGAAGTTGAAGATGGCCTTAGAGGCGCCACATCATGGAACCAATGGCGTGATAACATGAGAAACAGATTTTCTAATGGGACTGAAAATCAACTGAATGAATTGTTCGCAAACTGGTATTGACCAGATCATATATTAAACTTTAAATAATGAAGGCGTATCCACTTTTGTTTGCTCTAATGATACTGACTATTATATCGGGAACGAGTTGTGTAGGCACAGATCAGGGAACTCCGGTTGAATATCAATATATCCTGAGAAATGAAAGTGGTGTGCCTGTTCTTATAGAAGTATTCCAAGCCTCCTCTCCAGAGGTTTCTCAAACTTCCATTTCATTGAATGACTCAGGGGAGCTTATCAGAAACTATACTGACAGAGCCCCATATAGCGGCTATAGTTTCCTGTCCTTTTTTGGAGGAGACTCTCTCAGAATTGTTTTTAACGGTGAGAAAAATTCGTTCTTTTCATGCACAGGAATTGTTGAAAATTGCAGACAAGAACGAAATCCCCTAAATCCGATTTACAGTGACAGCCTTAATGAAGAATTTATAATTACTCCTGAAGACTACCAGGCTGCTATTCTTGTAGAGCAATGAGCCCTTTTAAATAACAATTCCAAGTTCCTCCTCTTCTTCCTCATCTTCCTTAACAAGTGCCCACAAATGTTCGGCTGCAAAGAATTTCCCCATGGTTATTCGAATTGGGACAAGAGCCGCGATGAAAAGCGGAAATAGTATTCCTGCCGGAGAGGTTTTGAGCACCCAAAGTACCACAAAACACAGAAACTGAATAATCGTAAATTGATGCACCACTTTATTAGGAACCACATTTAAATAGTGCGCCTCAGGGTAAAGTTTAGGGTCCTTAAACCACAGAGTCATCCGTTCAAAAAATTGATTACCGCCCAATGATGCCACTCCCATATAAAGGAAGAGTCCGAAAAGTACCGGCATTGGTATGAGTGCTACATAACCAAGGAAAAATAATGAAGTTAAAATCAATGCGTGGACCAGTAATCCTGAAACCCTATTTTCTCTTACACTGGCTATTTCTTCCACTTTCCCTTTCTCTGAATCAGAAACCTTCATGTCGGCAAGACTCTTCACATGATTGAGAGAATGCACAGTGGCCGCTACAATCCATGGAAGTGCAAAAATGGAACCAACAAGAATAATCAATCCAACTACTGCGAGATCCAGGTGATAGCCTGGTCCTTTTTTCAACTTATTTTGTGCAGAATTCACCAGTCTGGTGGTAATATTCTGATCAAGGAACAGGAGAATGGTTGCAAGCAATGCGGGACCTGCAGAAGCGAAGATCGCCCAAACAGGTATCCCAAATACATCAACCAGCCATGGTCTTCCCGAGGTTGTTCCAATTGTATCTGGTACTGCAGGTTTACTTAGTGCCACATCCGGAAAGGACATAGCCATAGCTGTCATCACAATAATTGCAATAGAAGGTCCAAAATCTGAAATGAATTCCCTCAATGTTCTTCTTAAGAATTTGGATTTAGTCATCCCTTTAAGCCATCGGGAAATCATGAATGTACCGATTGCCAAAAGCAGCGTCAAAAAGCTTGTAGAGTGCGAATAATTCACATCGTCTACAACAAAAGTTGAACGAACATCTTTTACCGCCTCCACAATAAATATTACAGAAATAAGCGCAGCAAAAATCTCGTCGGTAAAACGTGTAAAATAGCGCATCAGTGCGCTGGCATCAGTGAAGGCTAAAATCAACATGAAGACTCCTGACCAGATTCCAACCCATGCATAGGTTGGAAGAAATGCGATGTTGAGTTGTTCACATGCGACATACAACAAGCCTGTGAAAATAACAATCGGCCCGGTTCCGCCCAATATGGTTAGTGGCTGACCTGCAAAAAGCGCAAAGGCAATTCCCCCAATTGCTGTGACCACTACCATTTCGGTAATCCCAATTTGGTTGCCAGTCATTTGACCGGTGAGTGCTCCAAACGCAATGGCGTTCGCCAGAGCGGCAAAAAACATAAAGAAGGTTGTGCCAAAGACTTTTGTGCTAAGACCATCCCTGAAATCACTTATATAGTGTGGAAGTCGTCTTTCAATATCCTGTCTTATGCCGCCAAAAGGTTAGCCGGTCCATTGAAGACCTTCCTGCGATAGATGATTCAGATTGCCCATTAAGTAGAAAGTTAGGTTTTGTTTAAAAGGAGAAAAATACTAAAAAGAAGATACAGTAGAGTGAAGAATATTATGAATGGATTTTATCTGATAAAAGTTCATCCAAAAATTCACGAGTATTTGAAAGACGGGGGACCTTGTGCTGGCCTCCTATTTTTCCTTTCTTCTTCATCCAGTCATAAAAAGTACCGGATTCTACGGAATGTACAATTGGCAACACCAATGCAATGTCTTTGTATCTCTTTGCATCGTAATCAGAGTTGACTTCACGCAATTTTTCATCCAGAAGCTGGATGAATCGTTCCATATCGTTGGGTTCTTTGTTGAATTCAATCACCCACTCGTGTCCGCCTTTGTTTCCGCCTCCAAGGTATTTTGGGCCGGCAGTGAAATTATCTATCGCTGCATCGGTTTTCTTGCATGCTTCTGCAATGGCAATTTCTGCATTTTCAATAATAAGCTCTTCGCCAAATGCATTAATGAAATGTCGTGTTCTTCCAGAAATTTTGATTCGAAACGGATCTATACTGGTGAATTTAATCGTATCTCCAATTTTATATCTCCACAGACCTGCATTGGTAGAAATCACCATTGCATAATTCTCTTCAACCTTCACCTCATCCAGTGTCAGCATGCGTGGATTCTCTTTATCAATGTCTTCAAAAGGAATGAATTCATAAAATATTCCATAGTCCAACATGAGCAGAAGCTCCTTTTTATCGGTCTTATCCTGGATTCCGAAGAAGCCTTCTGACGCATTATAGGTTTCCATATAACACATTTTTGGGCTCGGTATCAGTTTTTTAAACAGCTCCTCATAAGGTGTGAATGAAACAGCCCCATGAAAAAATACTTCCAGGTTAGGCCATACATCAAGTATGTTATCCGCTTTTTTCCGGATCAGCATTTTTTCCAAAAGAATGATCATCCAGGTCGGTACTCCGGAAATATTGGTCACATTTTCTTCGGAAGTAATCTCGACCATTCGGTCAATTTTCTCTTCCCACTCATCCATTAATGCAATATCAAGGCTTGGTGTTCGAACCATCTGAGCCCACCATGGAAGGTTTTTCAACAAAACGGCGGATACATCTCCGTAATAGGATTTAGAATTCTCATCAAACTGATTGAGCTGATGGCTCCCCCCTATAACCAGACCTTTGCCGGAAAACATCTTTGCATCCGGGTAATTATTAAAATAAATGGACAATAAATCCTTACCTCCTTTGTAATGACAATCATCCAACGCTTCCTGAGAGACCGGGATGAATTTGCTTCTGGCATTGGTTGTTCCTGAGGATTTGGCAAACCACTTTATTTCTGTTGGCCAGAGTACATTCTGCTCTCCTTTCATTACCCGCTCAATGTATGGATACAGATCTTCGTAAGAAACCAGAGGGACCTGCTCTTTGAACTCAGTATAGGTTGAAATGGAAGAAAATTGATGTGATTTTCCGTATACTGTATTGGCTGCTTTTTTGACCAGTCCGTCAAGAAGTTCCTGTTGAACTTCATGAGGATATTTCATGAAAAGATCAATCTGGTGGATCCGCTTTTTCATGACCCACGACATGAAAGAGTTAAAAAGTGCCATTCAAAGAGAAAATTAAATTTTTCTCTTCAATTCGAAGTGCTTGCCGAGATATACTTTTCTCACCTGCTCATCATTTGCCAGTTCTTCGGCTGTTCCTGCCTTTAGTAATTTACCTTCAAACATCAGGTAGGCCCTGTCGGTAATAGATAAAGTTTCATTCACATTGTGATCGGTGATGAGAATCCCGATATTCTTGTTTTTTAGCTGTGCCACGATGGTCTGAATTTCTTCCACGGCAATCGGGTCAACACCGGCAAAGGGCTCATCCAGCAAAACAAATTTTGGATCAACTGCCAGTGCACGAGCTATTTCTGTTCTTCTTCTCTCTCCTCCTGACAGGACCTGGCCCATATTTTTCCTCACATGAGTGAGGCTGAACTCCTCTAGCAATTCCTCCATTTTATCTTTTTGCTCCTGCTTCGATTTTCCGGTCATTTCCAGAACCGCCAGAATATTATCTTCAACTGACAGCTTTCTGAAAACAGAGGCTTCCTGAGCAAGGTACCCGATCCCTTTTTGGGCCCTTCGAAACATAGGAAGATCTGTAATGTCCTCTTCATCAAGGAAAATATTTCCTTCATTTGGCTTGATCAATCCCACGATCATATAAAAAGAAGTGGTCTTTCCAGCTCCATTGGGGCCAAGCAAACCAACAATCTCTCCCTGCTTCACGGTTACAGAGATGTCGTTGACTACTTTTCTCTTTTTATATTTTTTTACCAGATGTTCTGCTCGTAGTTCCATTCAATTTTAAAAAGTGGTGCAAGATATTAATCAAATCTGATATCCCTGATGTTCAGAATAACCGACTTCTGCTGCATGAAATTGTTTTCTTCAAGATGATAGGCAATTCTAAACGGCTTATCTATAGCTATTCTCTTTGCTTTTTCTGCCATTCCAAAAGCGATAAACTCATATTTCTTTTCCCCATCAACTTCACTTACAAATCCTTTCACATGTTCATCCTTTATGATTTGAGGTTCGGACCGCACTACTACATTATCTGTGCCAAAAACGGGAGACAGATTTTGAGGCCCAAAGGGTTCCATTTGTGCCAAAATGCTAATTGTTTTGAAGTTCACCTGATCCAATGGAAGGATTGTATCTATAACTACTTTTGGAACAAGTTGTTCGTCAGTGATCCGTTGGGTTACCACACTTTCAAATTTTTCCTGAAATGCAGTGACATTCTCCAGTGAAAGTGTCAATCCGGCTGCATACTTATGACCCCCAAATTGTTCAAGCAATTCTTCGCACTCAGCAATCGCATCATGTACATTGAATCCGTCTACAGATCTTGCTGAACCGGTAGCTTTTCCATTCGATTCGGTCAGAATAATGGTTGGCCGATAGTAATGTTCAATGCACCTTGAAGCAACAATTCCGATTACTCCTTTGTGCCAGGTGTTTTTGAATAAGACGGTGGATTTCCTGCCTTCCGGGAGCGCTTCAATCATTTCAAGTGCCTCATCCGTAATATTCTTGTCATGCTCTTTACGCTCGTTGTTCTTAATATTCAGGTTATCAGCAAATTTCTCCGTTTCTGTACTTTCTCCAATCAATAAATTCACTGACTCTTTCGCATGTGACAACCTTCCTGCGGCATTGATTCTGGGACCCAGGGTGAACACCACGTCTGTTATGGTCATGGAGTTTTTTCTCCCGCTTACTTTTATCAGTGATTTTAATCCTGCTGATGGTTGCTGGTTGAGTTTCTTTAATCCGTAATAGGCAAGGGTCCTGTTTTCACCCACAATCGGAACAAGATCGGAGGCTATACTTACTGCCAACAGGTCAAGAAGATCAAATAGTCTGGCTTTGTCAATCGTATTTTGCTGGCAAAACCCCTCCAGCAGTTTGAACCCTACGCCACATCCGGATAATTCTTTGAAGGGGTAGCTGCAATCGGGCCGTTTTGGATCAAGTAGCGAAACAACATCAGGGAGTTCATCTCCAGGGAGGTGATGATCACAGATGATCAGGTCAATCCCATACTTCTTCGCCTGAAGTGCCCGCTCATTTGCCCGAACACCACAGTCAAGCGCAATAATTAATTTGAACCCGTTTTCATTGGCATAATCAATGCCCTTTTCAGAAATACCATACCCTTCTGTATATCTGTCCGGGATGTAAAACTCAATTGCTTCAGTGAATTGTTTTAAAAACTGGTACATGAGGCTGACGGAAGTGGTACCGTCAACATCATAGTCTCCATAAAGAAGAATCTTTTCTTCTTTGAAAACAGCATCACACAACCTGTTGACAGCAACATCCATATCCTTCATGAGGAAAGGATCATGCAGGGTATTCAGGCTTGGTCTGAAAAAGGATTTGGCCTGATCAAAGGAATCAATTCCTCTCTGAACAAGAATTTTTGCCAGGTAAGAATTGATATTGATGGATTTGCTCAACTCTTCAACTATTCGCTCGTCCGGTTCTTCTTTGTAAATCCACTTTTTATCCATACTCCAGCCTTAAAAGTAAGTTCTTCATTCACTATTATAAAAGTTATGCGTTCTAATGTGTTATTTTGGCTGTCTATTTTTTATATGAAGCTGGCACTAAACGAAATATGGAACTTCCACAACCTCATTCAGGACAATGAGAAGGGGTGGTCATATGCATTCCATGCCGGCGAAATCGAAATCGGCGGAATCACCAACACCACACTAAAGGCATTGAAAGAAGATGAAGCTTACGATACAGAGTTGCTTCCCTCACTCTTTACTTTTCGGGAAATACTGTGGCAGCCGGATGTCTTCACCGAGGCAGCAATGAGCCTGCCATCTCTTCGAATTCTCAAAGCATTTTGTGATGAATCAACTGAAGAGATGGGACTTGCAGAAAAAGAAGTCAATAAAATCTATATCCCCTTAATTAAAGGGTTGGGGAATTGTTGTGGCAGGGCTGTTGAACAACTTGAAAAGAAAAAGCCTTCAGTGAAAAAAATTCTTGGAGACTTCCGAACCGGAGCTTTTCCGGTGGTTAAATTTTTCATTTATCATCCCAAAAACAGGCACGATTATTATGTTGATGCTGTCAATCGCTTAAACTACGCTGTGAAAATTATGTTAACTCAATTCCATGGAAGATATACTGAACTTGAGGATCCTTACTGGTTTGTCTCATTCGACAAAAAGACCCCCAGAAAAGAACCCGTAAAAGAGGATCCAACAGAACAAAGTATACCAGAATAGGGTTATTGCTAAATATTAAATGTCAGATCAGTCAACCAATTCATTGCCGGACAGGAGAAGGTTTCTGTTAAAAAATCTGCTCAGGGGATTCATATGGCTTGTGGTCATTGTGGGGGGCTACTTCTATGCCCGGAATAATCTGGACTTCACATTAGAAGCAGTTCTGGGTCCTGTATATGAAAAGCCAACTGTGGTTTATCTGATTTTTCTGGCTTCAGAAGTAATTTTTGGAATTATCCCCCCTGAATTTTTCATGATCTGGTCACTCAGAAGCGAAGTGCTTTTGAATTACGTTAACAACATCATTTCCCTATCACTTATTTCGTATGCCTCTGGAGTCATCGGCTTTTTGATTGGTCAATATTTGAACAACACAAGATTCTACAAAGAGATGAAAAAAAGGGTTTTTGGAAAGTTTGAAGACCATCTCAACAACTATGGCGGGTTCCTGGTTATTGTTGCCTCTCTAACCCCTATTCCTTTTTCAGGCATTGCCATGCTGGTGGGCTCTGTAAAATATTCGTTCAAAAAGTATCTCTACTTTTCACTTTTTAGATTCGCACGATTTCTGGTCTATTCCATTATCATCTGGGAAGCAAACATTTTTAACTAAACATGAGTAAAAAAGGTGTCTTATTGGTGAACCTTGGTACACCGGATTCAACTGCCGTTCCGGATGTTCGAAAGTACCTGCGGGAATTTTTGATGGATGGAAGAGTAATTGACATTCCGTTTCTCAATCGGTGGATGCTGGTCAATCTGATCATAGCTCCTCTCAGGGCTCCAAAATCTGCCAGAGAGTACGAACGGCTTTTCGATGAGAAAGGCTCCCCGTTAAAATATTATGGCTTTGAAGTCCGGGATAAACTGAGAGAACTTCTTAATGATGATTACCAGGTAGCCCTTTCCATGCGATACCAAAGTCCCTCCATTTCAGAAGGATTAGAAGCTTTGAAACACTGCGGTTCTATTCATGTGATTCCCTTATTCCCACAATATGCTTCCGCCAGTACCGGTTCCGTCCAGGATAAAGTGATGGAGCTTGTCAGAAAATGGCAAATCATTCCTGACATCAGATTTACTTCTCAATTCTTTGAGGAAGAATTATTTCTGGAAACCATCGTTGACAATGCGAAAAAACTCATGACCGAGAATGAATACGATCATTACCTGTTCAGCTACCACGGCATACCGGAAAGACAAATTACGAAAGGGTCTGTTGAAAATTATTGTGAGTTTGGATCGTGCTGCGATTCACTGACGGAAAAAAATCGATATTGCTACCGGGCACAATGTTTCGAAACCACCAGACTGCTGGTGGACCGACTTGGGCTTTCTGAAGGTCAATATACCGTGACCTTTCAGTCGCGTCTCGGAAAGACTCCATGGATTAAGCCCTACACTGATGAAGTGCTCGAAGAGCTTCCCAAAAAAGGAATTAAAAAAGTGCTCGCATTTTCTCCCGCGTTCATTTCTGATTGTCTGGAAACAACGGTTGAAGTTGGTGAAACCTATCAGGAAGATTTTAAAGAAGCTGGTGGAGAACGATGGGACCTGGTCCCAAGTCTTAATGCTGAAGACAAGTGGGTTGAATGCTTAAAGAAGATGGTGATTTCCTGATTCGGCCAAATTTATTATTACTAAATCCTATACTCCTGCCCATTTATTTCGATGTTTTCTTCCCCTTTTGTCAAAAAAGATCACGGCTATATATTTAAGGTTTTAGTAACCATAAAAAAGATTTTAAAGAGATGAAAAGACTGATTTTGGCAAGCATTGCACTCGTATTAATCACAAGTTTTGCAAAAGCACAGGAAGTAACCGATGAGCTCGTTTGGAAGTACGCACTAATGACAGAAGTAGTTGATCAGATGAAGGCTGATTTGAGCAGGGTGGTGAACGAGACCATCCAAAAGCAGGAAGGAATGACCGGTCAGCGATACAATGAACTTGCCGGAGGGGCCACAGCAGCAAATGAATTTGAAACTAAGTTCATGGCAAGCATCAAGAAAATAAAGGATCGAAGGCTTAAAGCCATTAAGTCAGTAAACAGTAACCTGGCTACCAAAATGCTTGGAAGCGTAGACAACTACAATGCTGTAAAAGCTGCTGTTGAAGGAGATAAGAAAGCGAAGTATGATGAGTATAAAGCTCAGATTGCTTTTGGAGCTTCTTCGTAATTGTATTAAATGATATTTGGAATTAGTGGCCTGTTGAATCAGGCCTCTATTGTCTGATACTGACTCACCAGCTTCTCTACGGCGTAATCCACCTCCTCTTCTGTATTGTATTTGCTAAAGGAAAAGCGAATAGCACCGCGTGCCTGATCCCGATCCAGCTCAGCAAGTACATGAGAGCCTATGTTAGAACCACTGGTACAGGCACTTCCTCCGGATACAGACACTCCGTTAATATCCAGATTGAACAACAGCATGTCGTTATCTTCTGATGGCGGGAGGCAAATGTTGAGTACTGTATACAAGCTTTTTTCCAGATCATCAGAAACTCCGTTGAAAGCAACACCATCAATGGAGTTCCTTAATTTTTCTATGGTCCTGAGTTTGAGGCCTTCAATGTGCTTTCTGTGAGATTCCATTTCGCTATAGGCAATTCCCATAGCTTCAGCCAGACCCACGATTCCGCACACATTTTCAGTACCACCTCTCATATTTCGCTCCTGGGCCCCTCCATGAATGAATGGATTAATCTTCGTTCGATGATTGACATACAAAAAGCCAATTCCTTTTGGTCCATGAAATTTATGAGCAGACCCGACTGCAAAGTCAAGCTTGAGTTGTTCCAGATCATGCACGTAATGTGCCATACTCTGAACAGTATCCGAATGGAAAACAGCGTTATATTCTTCACATAAATCTCCTACACGCTCTAAATCCAGCAGGTTTCCTATTTCGTTATTAGCGTGCATCAGGCTAACCATTGAATCACTGTTGTCTTTCAGCAATTCTTCCAGGTGATCATAGTTGACCAGACCTTTTCCGTCAAGCTCAACATAACTTACCTTGATTCCGTCTTTTTCCTTCGCCTCCAGTGTATGCGTCACTGCGTGATGTTCAATCTTACTTGAAATGAGGTGCTTAACTCCTCTGTCTCTAATGCTGCACCGTATGGCTGTATTGTCTGCCTCTGTCCCTCCTGAGGTGAAGAATATTTCTCCCGGGGAAGTATTCAGCAAATCGGCAATTTTTTTTCTCGCTCTTTCTATCGCAGTTCGAACAAGTCTTCCATGAGAATGAATGGAAGAGGGGTTACCAAAATGCTCCAGCAAATAGGGCTTCATCGCCTCAAAAACTGCAGGATCCAATGGGGTGGTCGCGGCATTGTCGAAGTATACTTTCATGGCATCTTGTGTTTATCCGGAAATCACTTCCCTGATATCTGAAATCAGCTTCATGGCCAGATGTTCGGCTGTGCTTTGACTTTCAGATTCTGCAAAAATACGAATAATCGGCTCAGTATTTGATTTTCGTAACTGCACCCACTCCTTATCAAATTCAATCTTGATTCCGTCTGTCGTATTGACAGGGTTGGATGAATATTTTTGTCTAATCGCTTCTAACACTCCGTCTACATTAATATTGGAAGTGAGCTCGATTTTATTTTTAGAAATGTGATAGTTGGGATATTTGGCTCGAAGCATGGATGCACTCTTCCCAAAATGTGCCAGATGGGTAAGAAACAATGCCAGCCCTGCCAGGGCATCCCTGCCGTAATGTAATTCCGGCACAATGATCCCACCATTACCTTCTCCACCTATCACTGCATTCGTTTCTTTCATTTTCGCTACTACATGCACTTCTCCAACGGCTGAAGGATGGTATTCGCACCCATGTTTTTCTGTAATATCCCTAAGTGCGCGGGTTGAAGAAAGATTAGAAACTGTATTTCCCTTTTTCCTTGAAAGGACATAATCTGCTACAGATACAAGGGTGTATTCCTCGCCAAAAGGTTCTCCGTTTTCGCAAATGAGTGCCAGTCTGTCGACATCCGGGTCTACAACAACACCCAAATGATAGTTTCCTGCTTCCAGCTCACTGCTAATCTGTTGCAGGTTTTCCGGAAGGGGCTCGGGATTGTGGGGGAAATTCCCGGTAGGCTCACAGAATAGTTCTTTGACTTCAACCCCAAGTTTCTTCAACAATGGCGGGATGGAAATTCCACCGGTACTATTTACTGCATCGACAATTACTCTAAATCCTGCTTTCCTAATTGCTTCAACATCTACGAGCTCATGATTCAGGACCTGATCAATGTGAAAATTGATATAAGTATCATTGGTTGAGTATTTTCCAAATTTCTGTGGGGTTGCAAAATTGATGTCTCCGGACTCTGCAAGCTCAAGCACCTTTTGCCCTTCGGCAGCTGAAATAAATTCACCCTTGTTATTGAGTAGCTTAAGTGCATTCCATCCTGCCGGATTGTGACTTGCCGTGAGAATGATTCCTCCCTGAGCCTCATCAGCGATTACGGCCATCTCCACTGTAGGAGTTGTGCTCAAGCCCAGATCTACGACATCAATACCAAGGTTGATCAGCGTATTAGAAACCAGCTGACTAAAGGAAGCACCGGACGGACGAGCATCCCTCCCGATAATCACTTTAGGTTTTTTCGCAGCTTCCTTAAGCCATGCACCGTAACCGGCTGCAAATTTTACAACGTCAATGGGTGAAAGGTTTTCTCCGGCTTTGCCTCCAACAGTTCCACGAAGACCAGAAATGGATTTTATAAGTGTCAAGCGATCAATTTTTTAATGCGGTGCGCAAAGATAGAAAGCTGGTTGAAAGTAAGAAGTATCAGACAGGAATGTTACAATTAATATTTGGCGAGAACCTTGTTTACTTCTGAATCAGGATTTCCACAATCTTCTCCAGGGGCCACTGTCTTTCCACAAAAACCACAGGCCTGCCCATCCTTGTTTAAATAAGGGTTTTGAGAGGCACAGGTTCCTTTAAATTCACCATCCTTTTTCAATAAAATTCTTACTGAAAGCAAAATGAAAAAAAGGGCAAAAAATCCAACACCTAATAATACTGTTTGCATCACGTCGATTTTGATTCAAAATTAGCCAATTTGCAGCTCTGATTCTTAACATTTTACTATTGATTATAATTCCATGAGTGAGCCTTTATCTAAACCTGACCCGGACAGAAAAGTCAAACTTGAAGCCTTCGATCGTCTGCTTACAATCATGGATGAGTTGCGTGAAAATTGTCCATGGGACAAGAAACAGACCATGGAAACACTCAGGCACCTGACAATCGAAGAAACCTATGAACTTTCAGATGCCATTATAGAAAATGATCTGGAAGAAGTGAAAAAGGAACTTGGTGACCTTATGCTGCATTTGGTTTTCTATGCAAGGATCGGTTCCGAAAAAAAGAAATTTGACGTTGCAGATGTACTGAATGGAGTATGCGAAAAACTGATTCGCAGGCATCCGCATATTTATGGCGATCTGAAGGTAGAAGACGAAAAGGAGGTTAAGGAAAACTGGGAGAAGATCAAACTGAAAGAAAAGGGGAATACTTCAGTGCTTGGTGGTGTACCTAAATCTCTGCCTGCCATGGTGAAGGCCATGCGGATACAGGAGAAGGCAAGAGGTGTAGGTTTCGATTGGGATAACAAGGATCAGGTCTGGGATAAGGTAAATGAAGAGTTGACAGAATTTGAGGCAGAAACTGATTCTGATAAGCAGACTGCTGAATTTGGGGACGTCATTTTTTCCCTAATCAACTATGCACGGTTTTTGGATATCAATCCGGAAGAAGCATTGGAAAGAACCAATAAAAAATTCATTAGCCGGTTTCAATACCTGGAAGAGGCCTGTAAGAAAGATGGAAAACAATTTGGAGAAATGACGCTTGAAGAAATGGACAAGTATTGGGAAAAAGCTAAGAGTGTTGGTTAAATAGTTAATTGGTTAATCCGCAGACTTCTACACTTTTCAACCAATTCAACTTCTGACTAAGAAATTTCCAGCCATTTCTCAATTTTGTCTTTATGCTCTTCGAAAAGCTTTTGACCAAATTCCTTCAATCGTTGCATGTTCGATTGAGAAGCATTGTCCATTTCAGGATCCACTGAGGTAGGTTTCAGGTCGCCATCAATTCTAAGGTATTGATCCGGATTGTCAACAGTCCCATAAATCTGATTCAATTGATAATGGGCCACCTCAGCACCTCCGGACATCATGATATCAATGATGGGTTGCACCCATTCAGCCATGCCGTAGTTTTTAGCTTTGCTGTAATTGTACCGTTTGCGAGTGTAGCCCGTACCAATAGACAGAATTTTCATGTCTTTGGCAGTAGCCTCATCTCCGTCTTCTCTTTTGAAAAATGTTCGACCCTCTGCATAAGCAGACAATGCGGGATTATTAACGAAGACTCCACCATCAATCAACGGATATTTTGATCCGCCCTCAGAAATTGCCTGGGCACATTCAAAATACGTAGGCGCTGCAGATGTACATCTTGCCACGTCCTTTACCCTGAAATTATACTCCTTGTCCTTTTTCGCTTTATGCTGACCAAAGAAATGGCCCTTCCGCCTGTGAATATCATAAGCCGTAACCAGACATGGCTTAAGCAAATCCTTCAGCCAGATGTCTCCAAAATAATCATGCAGCGCATCTTCAATCCCGTCTTCAGGATATTTTTCATCAATGATTCCACCCAGTGTTTTGATCTTATGGAAAATAGGGATATCAAAAATTTCGTCTCCTCTTTCAAAGTAAAGTCCTACAACTTCCTCGGAAGTAAACTTTGGCTTTTTCGGGTTTTTATCATCCGGACACAAATAGGCACAGGTCAAAATTCCTCCTGTACTCGTTCCGGCAATCATATCAAAATGATCCCATACATTGATATTGAAAGCTTTTTCGATTTCAACCATCAACTGACCAGGTATGATTCCCCGAATTCCACCTCCATCGATGGATAATATTTTTTTCAGTGCCATTTACCTTGTTTTAAGTTTCCCTAATCCGATATAGGCGAGAATCAGGGCAGTCAGCATGAGTAATAGTTTCGCGATTTTTTTCATTGTTGCCAGTAATAATGTGTTAAACTCCAAGTCCGTCAATCATTAACAACAGAGCGAGTATAACGAAGAGAAGTACGGTGATTCTTTTCATGTTTGTGGCGGTTTAGATTCAGAGATAAAGTTCACCATAGCTACTACATAATGTCAATACCCACTTTTGGGTAATTTTTAAACGGAAATAGAATAATAGAGCTATCAGATAGAATTATTCCTGGAATTGGAAATTTTTCCTTAAAAACTCATACGGGTTGTCAAAGCAGATTCCCTCCACGGCCTTTTTAACATCTTCGTCATTATTCAGGTAATACCCCGCTTTCTTCTGAGGGGAAAGAAGCGATATTTTTGACATCAGGTCTTTTCCAAAATCATCCAGTTCCAGAGAATTAGAATAATCCTGTGTAGGGTCAATGTATCCTTCAAAATCAGTCCCAATCGTAAAATACGTCCAGCATTTCTCCTTTTGCTGCGCACTCAATTCGTCGCTCTCTACAATTGCATCAATCATTGCCATCAGGTTATTGAAAATAAGATCAATACTGTTTCGCTTATCTTTCTTATCTCCCAGAATTCGCTGGTCAAAACAGAGTCCGATTAGTCCCCCGCTTTTGGCAACTTTAACAACATCTTCACCACAGGCGTTTATGTTCCATGGATAAAATCCATCCTTAAGATCATCGTCGTTTTCATGTGCAGAATAGTCAATTGATTCCTGCAGTGTTTTCCATCCACTATAGCCAACATGGCTCATTATAATCGGAATCACATCTCCCTTAGCGGCGCACGGATCAATAATATTATCGTAGTACCACTTTCTGGACTGCACCGCTGTATGTTTGAGATCAGGCAATATTCTGTGCCCAAGTGCCTGGTCTCGCTCCAGATTATCATCAAGCCCCAACATTAGTTTAATCACTCGCTCTCCAGGCGGGCTGAAGGATTCATTCATTCCTTCCTCCTGATCGGAGAGTATTCTAAGTGAATTAGGAATACTGTGCGCATGGCCAAGCAGGTAATTGTTGAAATGATGCGCTATCGTAATAAAGAATACAGGTTGTGGCCATTTTTTCATTTCCAAAATTCTTTCTTCTGCTTTTTGTGGAGCAGTGTCTGTACCGAGTGCATGCAATCCTTCAATCGTCAGAATCATGGCGATATCGTCATCATTGATGGTCTTCTCCACTTCATCAAAATTTTTGCAGATCACGAATTTTCCATCGGCATTTAGCGAGTCCGGATAATTTCTCCTCAGTCTTCGCTTACTCTTGAAAAGTCGTTTGATCCCTGGAATAAAAATCTGATTGGTTGTTTGGATTCCGCTTTTCTTAAATAGAAAATCTCTCTCTACAAGAAGCTCATCGTAGTAGTCATACTTTGAAGAGGTGAAATATTTTACTCTGCGAATTGGCATCCTCATTAACAGCGATTGCAGGAAAGCTCGTGAAGACTTGAAAAGAGTTGGTGCCCCGGTGAATAAGGCAAATAGCGCCTGCCCCCATTTCATGGGGTTGACAAATCCCAAACCAGTTGTACTTATTACATCCAGCAGACGAACTACTTTGCTTCGTTCAACTGTACCTCCCATATAAAATCCCTTTTCAAATGGATAAAGTGAGGCAAAAACGAGCTTTGTTTCTCCGTTCCATAATTTGACCGGATCACATTGTGAATAACTGAATGCCCTTTTGCCTTTCTCCTGCCGCTTGAAGTTGCTGACAACCACATTCCATGCGTGAAATCTTTTCCCGTATTTTTTTTCGTGCCTGGTCCCTCTCAGCCAGTGAAAAGACCTTGAATGAGGATGACAATGAAGATCAGCAAATCTCTTTTTCATAGCAATTGTTGTAGTGGTTCAGGTAAAGGTCGACAAGTGTTCCACCAAAATCAATACCCAAAAGCGGGTATTCTTACTTCCTCCTCATAGAACAGTCGATTATTCAAACACGCTAAAATCAGCCACTCATCTATCTCATCTTCCCCTGACATAAAATTGAGAGGCACCGGCAGACATCAACGTTTTGTGCTTTACAACAAAACTTATTGAAATGGGAAAAAGCAAGAATCTATTGATGCTGGCCATGTGCCTGATTACATCAATCTCAATGGCGCAAATCAGTACTCCACCAGGGGGAGGGAATCAACAAACAATTACAAAACAGTTTATCGGGAAGGTTCCATACGTGGAAATCGTTTACAACAGTCCTGATGTAACAGGCCCGAACGGTCAAAGCAGGAAAGGGCAAATCTGGGGAGGGCTTGTTCCTTATGGCTTCAATGCATTGGGGTTTGGACTGAGCACTGCAGAAAATCCGTCACCATGGAGAGCCGGAGCTAATGAAAACACTACTATTGAGTTTTCACATGATGTGCTCATCGAGGGGAAGGAATTGAAAGCAGGTAAATATGGTTTCTTTATCGCGCCTGCAGAAAGCGGGTCGTGGACACTTATCTTTTCAACAGATAACAACCATTGGGGAAGCTTCTTCTACAAGCCGGAAAATGATGCATTAAGAGTGGATGTAACCACCGAAGATGTTGGCTTTCATGAAGATCTGACATTTGAATTTTTCAACAGAAAAGCAACATCAGCAACTGTCGCATTGATCTGGGAAAACAAGAAAGTACCCTTTAATGTGGAAGTCAAAGACAGTGACAAGGTTCATTTGGCAACAATTGAAGCTGAGTTGAACAATTCAGCTGGTTTTACTTTCGCAAATTATCAGGCTGCTGCCAACTATGCATCTGGTGTAGGCGCTCATGACAAAGCAATCGCCTGGGCTGATGCAGCAATTTCAGCCCCATTCTTCGGTCAAAAGAATTTCGGGACGATGCAAACAAAAGCAGGAGTACTCAGAGCAGCCGGAAAGAACGATGAGGCTTTTGCTGTAATGGATGAGGCGATCAAACTTCCGGGAGCCAACGCACTGGCTATTCACGGATATGGAAGACAGTTGATCGCAGCAGGTGAAAAAGAAAAAGCACTTGAAGTTTTTAAATACAATCAGAAAACCAATAAGGGTGCATGGCCAACTAATTATGGACTTGCAAGAGGATATTCAGCTGTCGGTGATTACAAACAGGCCTTAAAATATCTTCAGCTTGCAAAAGCGAATGTTCCTGCCAATGATGCACAGAATGGTCCGATCATCGACCAGAACATTGAAAAACTGAAAAAGGGAGAAGATATTAACTGAATTAACTTCACTTTCAATACAAAATTCAGAGGCCCTTTTCATAAGGGTCTTTGTTTTTTCCAACACTTTTTTTCCAGCTCCGTTACTTTGATGTAAACCAAAACCCAATCTTATGCTAAAAAAAGTATTCACTCTTTTCCTCAGCTTAAGCATTCTGTCATTAACGGCAGGGGCAGGCGAGGGAATGAAAAAAGGTACTCCGGATATTAAATCCATGAGTAAGCTAAAATTCAATGATGATGGGATTTTATTCCTTGGAGACTCAGAAGGAGGTGCGATCTATGCCATTGATCTAAAAGATTCACAAAAAAGTGAATTTGCTGAAGGTGTGGGTGTTCCAGATATTGAAGGAGAAATAGCCGGAATGCTGGGCACTTCAGCTGAGAATGTATTGATTCATGATATGGCAGTTAACCCGGTTTCAAGAAACATTTATCTCAGTGTATCCAGAGGGAGGGCTAAATGGACCTCCAGATGGCATCTGCCTAATGATCTGGCAAGTGCCGATGTGCTAATCAAAATATCCCCTGAAGGAGAATTCTCAGAAGTGAAGCTCGCGAACGTAGAATTCTCCAGTGTAACCCTTCCGAATCCCATAGATGCCGAAAAAGAGCACCAGTGGAAAAAAGGAGTGAAAATGAGAGTGGATGCCATCACCGATCTCACGTACCACAACGGTAATATTTATGTTGCCGGGCTCTCGAATGAAGAGTTTGCAGCTTCTATGTGGGTGGCACCATTTCCGTTTAAAAAAGATGTAAAAGTTTCTACACTGGAAATATTTCATGGTGCGCATGGCGCATATGAAACTCAGGCTCCAATTCGAACATTTTTACCATACATATTGAATAACAAGAATCACATTATGGCTGCTTATCTGTGTACGCCCCTTGTGACTTTCGAAGCTGATAAACTTGGCAATGAGAGCCACATTAAAGGAAGAACGGTTGCTGAATTTGGATCAGGAAATTACCCGTTGGATATGGTCCTTTACCAAAACAAAGGGAAAGATTATGTTCTTATGTCAAATAGTCAATTACCACTCCTGATTTTCGATCCTGCTGATGTAGAATCCTTCCAGGGAGAAATCACCACGGAAGTAGAAGGCTATCTTGCAGGTGTAAAGTATACACCAAGGTCAGGTTCAGGAGTGCAATACCTGGAAGACTTCAATGAAAAGTATATTGTGGCAACCCAACGGATGCCAAGTGGTAAACTGTCACTGGTCTCACTTCCCAAAGAATGGCTTGCTCCATAAAAAAGCTTTCAATAAAAAAACTCAAAGGAGGTGCTCTGTACCTCCTTTCCTTTTTCTTATCCGTTCATATCACTTTCGGGCAAATCCACTGGTCGGCTGATAAGAACCCGGAAAGTGAAAATTACGGCCAGGTGAGTATCGGAGCAATCAACACTGATGGACTTGACGCTCTGACTGAACTTTCCTATGTGGAATGGACTTCATTCTTTTCATTACGTGTATATGGCTCACACAGGTCTATGTTGGGAAATTATGATATTATGGGTTCCCAACTTGTATTTACTCCCAGATTTTTGCCTGATCCTGAAGTTACCTATCGCGTTCTCTTTTCTGCACCGGATCTAAAAAAATACCTGACCGATTTTTCGGAAAAAACAGAAATTGATGCCCTTCTTCAATTCGATTCATATCAGAATGAGTTAGAAGGAAACATTGCTCATTTCCCGGAGATTGACACACTCCCCTCCAATGTGTTGAGGATGTACCTGCAGTTCCCGGTTCCAATGAGTTTTGAAAATCCATACCAGTATATTTCAATTGCTGATGCTTCAGGCAATGTGCTAAATGACCCCTTCGTTGAAATTGAAGAAGGACTCTGGGATCCGGAACGCACGCGTCTCACACTTCTTTTCCATCCAGGAAGGATAAAGCGAGGTGTTGGACCTAACATGACACTGGGAGAAATCTTTGAAGAAGGAAATACCTATCAGCTTAACATTTCTAAGAAATGGAAAACTTCTTCGGGAATTCAGCTTGAAGAGAGATTCGTGAAACGATTTTACATCACAGGAGAGATCAGAAAAACAATTACTCCCAAAACCTGGAGTATTCAGGCTGTTTCTGCCGAAAGTAAGGATCCGTTGATTATCCGGACAAATCATCTTCTTGATCAGGCACTTGCTGAACGACTGATCTATATCACTGATTCGAAGGAGAAAGCTGTTCCTGGTAATCTTCAATTTGAGGCCAGATCAAGACAACTAATTTTTATGCCGGACAAGAATTGGGAAACAGGATCCTATACTATAACAATTGATTCAAAGCTTGAAGACATTTGTGGCAATACCATCTACCATGTTTTCGATCTGGAAGGAGAGGGCATGGTTAAGTCAGACATGAGTAAACAAATATCCTTTGTTGTGAAGTAATTTTCACTCTTCTTCCAGCTCCCTGACGATTCCTCTGAGCCTCTTTATTTTCCTGCCATAAATAAGATTTATCAGGAAGTTGAACAACAGGCCAATCAATCCAATCAAAACCATCCCTAAACCTATCGTTAGTGCCCAGAATTTCAGAGACTGATCGAACTCATTCTCCTGCTTCGCCTGATACAATCCGTAGGCATAGCCAAAGATCAACGAACTCCATATGATCACTTTATAATGCAGAAAGAAAAAGTTCAGGTAATTATAAAGTCTTCTTAACCCTGACTTCACATCCACCGTGTAGTCAAAGGCATTGATTTTACGAATCAAAAACTGATAATACACCAGGTAAACTACAATGACAATCGGCATAATAACAGCATACAGTACAAAGTCTATGTGCCTGAAAAGAAAAACGAACGGTAATGAAATCACATTGATCCAAAACTCTATCCATAGAACAACTTTTATCCAATAAAGAGGCGTACGGGATTTCTTCGAGATGATTGCCTCAATATCCGGGTTATTGTCCGGAGAGGGATCTTTTTTTCCCTTATTCCATAAATCTATGATATCAACCTCTGCCATCTATCATTTTTTTAAGCTGGTTTTTTAACCGATTTACTTTTACTCCCACATTGGTTACTGTCATCCCCAGGATTTCAGCTATCTCTTTATAGCTTTTATTCTCGAGGTATAGCAATATGATCGCCCGGTCTGCATCTTTCAGCATTCGAACGGCCTTGTATAACAATTCAATCTGCTCTTTTTCCTCCGTGTCATTATCCTGGGCCAGTTGCACATTATCCAGCGAAACGGACTCAAATGCCTTTTTGTTTTTTCGTGACATTGACAGACACACATTAAGTGTCACACGGTAAACCCATGTTGACACTTTTGACTTCATTTCGAATTTGACATGCGATCTCCACAACTGTATAGTCACTTCCTGAATAAAGTCCTTTAGTTCTTCTTCATTCCGGGCATATACCCCACAAATGTGTCTTATCACACCCATGTTGTCCTGTACAAATGTTTTGAAGAATGTATCTGACAAGAGCGATTAGTTGTTAGTACTCATCTCTGACCATTTATTTCAGATCAGCCTGTTTATTTTGGAGCCACCGCGACTCGCGGCTGGAAAATTAACATATAAATGCGGCAAAAGTTTTCAAAAAAAAGGGAGCACCTTCGTACTCCCATAGCCGATCCTTCGCTGGTTGGACCGAGCATGATCCGGTTGTTCACCGAATCTAATCACCGCCTAATTTACTCGCCTGTAAATGTAGATAGTAAATATAACTATAATCGGCAGAGTTTTGTTCTAAAAAATCAACTTTTCTAAATCATCTTTTTGACCCGCCTTCTTTGTTAATTTACAGGTAATGCAGCTGCTGCTTATATTTTTTCTGTCATTTTTCACTTCTCTGCCAGTTGGAAATCTGGACAGAATCCGGCGTACGCTTGAAAAAATGGAATTTGATAAAGCCAATGAACTGCTCATAAAGGCCGGGGAGAAAGACAATAGCAACCCCGGGATAGACTATTTCGCAGCAGTCTTGTACAGTACAGAGGCCTGGTCAAATTTTGATCTTGATTCAGCGAGGATCATCGTAAATCGAGCCATTAAAAAGTTTGAAAACATTGATGAGAAGATGCAGCTTGATCTTGAGGAAGATAGAATTTCCCGGTCTGTTGTAGAGGCATTGAGTGAAGAAATCAGGGATCGGGTCTACTCAGATTTGCTTCTCGAACTTTCCATTGAGAAAGCAGAACAATTCATGAGCCACTATCCGAAATCTCCATATCAGGAAGTGCTCGTCTTCAAACGCGACAGTATTGTTTTCGACCAGGTTAAAAAGAACGATTCTCAGGGGCTATATGAAGACTTTCTCAAAAAATATTCAACAACTGAATTTCGGGAACAGGCCGTGAACAGAATTGATGAATTAAGGTTTCAGGTATTGACTCATTCAGGGACACTTCCTGATTACTATCAGTTTCTGAAAGACCACCCGGACACCCGGTTCAGAAACGAAATTGAGAGCTATGTTTTCCGGGTCTCAACAGCAGAACACACATCAAAAAGCTACAAGGATTTTATTGCTTTTGCCAGAAATAACGGGCTCAGAAAAAAGGCCGGAGATATCCTCTATTATTTGTCGGATCGTGAACCGGATGCGTTTTTTCACCCGAAAAAAGATTCGCTCGCCGAGATGAGTAAACTTAAAGCACTTGAACTTTTGCCAGCCATGCAGTCTGATAAATTTGGATTTCATTCAACGACCGGAGATTTGCAGGTTTCATATCAGTTCGATGATATTGACACACGTTATAAATGCTCCCTGATTAAAGACGAATGGTTGCTTGTTTCTTCTGGTGGATCCAAAAAAATCATCACCAAAAAAGGTTTGGTATTGATTGATAACGTGGAAGAATATAATGATTTGAGATATGGTATCGCACTGGTAAAGACCAATAGCGGGTGGTTTTTATATCATAAAAGCGGCTTCAGAATAATTAACGAACCCATTGAAGAGGCAGCAGTAATGAATGCCAGATGGCTCAAGGTAAAAATTGATGGGAAGTGGTCACTTTGGTCTGTTTCAGGATTTCAAATTTCAGATAATCGCTTTTCAAATATTGAGACACTGGGTTCCTTCTGGGTTTTCGAAAAAGATGGTCTTCTGGCTGTATACAATGAGCAGCTAATCGAAAACAGGATAGTCAGGGGACTTGAGCCTGAATTCAAGTTCGATGATTTGGAGCTTGTTTCAGATGATATAATTATCGGATTCAGAGAAGACAGAGAATGCATGCTAAACAGTAAACTGGAATTTCTTATTCCCTGGGGATCATACGAGATCAATCCGGACGAGTCCGGGTGGTATCTAAGAACAGCAGATGGGTATCGATTGTACAATCATTATGAACAGGACATTATGAACAAAACACATCCTTATCTGGAAAGAAACAATGGATGGCTCGCACTGAAAACGGATATTGACTGGATATTGCTTTCCAACGATTCAGCAATTGAACCGTCTCGCGGATACGATTCGTTAAGGCTCCTTAGTGATTATTGCACCTTCACTGAAAAGGAAAACCAGCAGTCATTGCTTTTTTCCAATGGTCAAACCATTGAAATTGATTCAACGCAAACGGTGAAAACCTTCTTCAACAGGGCTGAATACCTGTTATTGGAAGCGGATGATTTCAAGATCGTCCTTGACAAGGAGGGAAGTTCACTGATAAGCGAGGTTTATGACGAAGTGACCTTTTTCAATGATTCGTTGATTAAAGTTGGCCAGGACGGAAAACACGGGCTTTTGACTTTAACCGGAGAAACATTCATTGATATTGAATATGATGTACTTGATGAAAATAACAGTCTGGTCCTTTGTCTAAAAGACGGGAAAATCGGATGTGTAGATCTGCTTAACGGAATACAAATTCCGACTATCTCAGAATCAAGAATTGAAAGAATTGGTGAAAACTACCTGATAAAAAAGGAGGGAAAGTACGGACTTGTTGATTCAACTGAAGCGACTCTTCTCGACTTCAAATATGACGAAATAAGGTTTTGGAATGATTCTTCCTTCCTTGTAAGAAATGATGCAGAATGGAATTTTCTTAATACGAATGCTGAGGCTTTAGGTGAACCGGTGGAGTTTCTGACCGAGCTGGTCTCAAATGAAACAGAAAGTCTCTGGAAATATGTAAGAGAGGGGAAGTTTGGATTACTATCCAATCAAAACGGTGTTCTGCTTGAGCCGGAGTTCACAGACATTTTCAATGTGGGCTCAGAAACCAACCCGGTCTTCTTCGCCGATCAGCATCTGGACAAGGCGGGGTTCCATGTGGTAAGTTATGTTAATAGCAGGGGGAATCTCATTTTATCGAAGGCCTATACGAAAGCAGAGTTTGAGAAAATTCTTTGTGATGATTAAAGTGTATTGTAAATACTCAAGACCTGTTTGATCAAAGAGCTCGCTCCATCATTTCTTATGATGTGGTCAGCTTTTTCAATCTTTACTTCATCTGTCAGTTGCTCTCGAATGATCTTACGTACATCCTCCTCCTTACGGTGAGAATCTCTTTTCAGGATACGTGCGACCCGAAGTTCGTCATTTGAAACAACTACGATCAATTTGTCAAGGTCCTTAAATGAACCTGTTTCAACAAGCAGAGCTGCCTCTTTCAGAAGGAATTTCTCATTACGATGTGCATTTACCCAGTTCTCAAAATCGCTCTTTACTATTGGATGCACTGCCTGATTAAGTTGCTCAAGAAGTGTCTTATCACTGAAGGCTTTTTCCGCTATGTGTTTTCGATTCAGCTTTCCTGATTGATAGGCATCATCTCCGAAAATTGCTTTTATCCTTTCAACAAGATCCTCTCTGGATTCCATCAATTGCTTTGCCTGATCATCTGCGTAATAGACGCTGACTCCCAGTGATTCGAAGATCCTACACACGGTCGTTTTACCTGAACCGATCCCTCCTGTGATTCCAACCAGAGTTGGCCTACTCACGATACCGAATTTTCACAGTATCGGGGACGACCTCTACCTCAAGTGCATTCTCAGGATAGATCATGATAATTGCAGGGGCTGTAGAATCTGCTCTGTTTATCATATCAAAATCAAGCATCACTTTGAAGTCTCCATCAAACAGATCCTCCCGAAGTGATCGCTGCATAATGAAATTGACTATGACCTCCTCGCGTGTTGGCCAAATTGAAGAATCTTCGGGAAAATTCATCAATTCAAGCTTAACCGGCATCTGAAGATTGTCAAATCGTTCAACCTCAAATTTCACATTAACCGTACCAGGGTCTGAAGAAATACTATAACCTTCCTGCAAACCAAGTGTCACAAATCGATCAAAATTTCGGTCTATTTCCTGGGATTCAACAGGAATAAAGCAGGTAGATTCCAGTGTATCAATGTATCTGACAGGACCATATATTCTTGCCGTATCAGGTTCGATCCGGATCGGTGAAACAATTCGGTAATTTTTATCCAGACTGATTGATGTGGAATCGACTTCAAGATTCACCAGTTTTGATATTTTCCTGTCAATATCTATAAACAGTGTGTCTGTATAAAGAAAGTTGATCTGGATCTGAAACTGGTTCAGATGATTCTGTACGATGGGGAGAATGGTGGGACGTGTCAGAAATTTTATTGATGCCGGATTATCAGGTTCAATTTTGATAGGATCTGATCCAAACCAAAAACTTTGTCTAAAAAGGTTCCATCCTCCTCCTGTAACATCAATCTCAACAGAGGCGGCAATGGGTTGCATCGAAATGAGGCTGTCCTGATCAAAAATCACCTCAATTGGATAATTTATCCGGGTATTGTACTCCTTCCCTAACGCACTGAAAAACCAGAAGGTGGTAGCTCCTAAAAAGGAAAGAAGAACCACCTTCCAGTTACTAAATGGCATGAAAATTCTTTCAAAATCCATTTCTCATGCGTTAATTAATTTATTTCTTTTCGTTCTTTTCGTTAAGCTTCTTACTTGCTTCCAGCGAAATAGATGCTTTCTCAACTAACAGCTTAGTCCCTTTGTCAACGTCAATTAATACTGTCGTATCAGATAGTTCTGTAATCTTTCCATGGATTCCTCCAACTGTAACTACCTGATCTCCTTTCTTTATTTCCGTAAGGTATTTCTTTGTTTCTTTTTGCTTTTTCTGCTGAGGTCGGATGAAGAAAAAGTAGAAGATGGCAATCATGCCAATGATTGGAAGAAATGAGGTAAAATCACTACCTCCTCCTGCCTGTAATAATGTTGTTTCCATTGAAATTTTATGTACTTAGAATATTGAGTGCTACAAAAAAGCCCTGACTTTCCCGATATAATCGGGATGTCAGGGCAATGTTAATGAATTGATCTTCTATCTAAAAGCTTATTCAGCTTCCTTGATCACATTTGCTTTAATAGTAAGCCTTTGAGTTTTAGGCCAGGTATTCGCAGTGATCGTTACTGTTTTGTTTTGTACTCCTGGCTTGTTCTTACTGTTGAACTTCACCTTTAATTCTCCTGTGCCTCCAACCGGAATTGGTTCTCTTGGCCAATCGGGAACAGTACATCCACAAGAGCCTTTCGCATCTGAAATGATTAGCGGGGCTTCACCATTGTTGGTGAAAGTGAAAATGTGCTCAACTACGTCACCATCTTTAATGGTTCCAAAGTCATGCGAACTTTCCGGAAACGCAAAAGCCGGAAGTGGTCCGTCTGGTTTTTCCTCTGCAACAGCAGCCGGAGTATTGACGGCCGGAGTAATTGATGGAGATGCAGTAGCGACTCCACCTTTTCCTTCAAGGGCAGCAATTTTTCCTTCAAGTTTTGTAATTCTTGATTCTAATTCTTTGTTGCCACAACTGGCGAGTAAAAAGATTACTGCCAATCCTAAAAAGCTTTTCTTTATTAAACTCATAATCTGATTTTTTCTGGTTTGTCAATGACAAAAATAGACATGATATGGTTCAGACTGCATCAAAATTTCCTAATGATTTGTTAAAGTGTATTCCTAATCGGGTGTTTTTGTTAACAATTTGACACTTGTTACGGGTTAAACCTGATTTCTGTATTTCAATGGAGTGACCTCTACTCAACCAGCCGGTGAGTCCTCTTAATCTTTGATCTGACTGATTTACCTATTTTTAGTTTTGTCCTTTCTTCTTCCAGTATCTCACCAATCCGGCCACACTCATCCAGGAGGGGTTAGCTGCTTCGTACTGCTGAATACCAATTTCAGAAACTCCTCTTTCCCTTAACTGGTTAGCGGTATATTCCATGAATTGGGGTGTGATCTCTTCATTGGTAAACCCGGATTCCCATTTCACTTTCATCCAGAATGCCCAGTTGTTGAGCACTTCCTTCATTTCTCTCATATGTCCCGACGGATCCTTTTCTGCACCAAAATGAGTAAGTACCAGTGATGACGGTTTTTTGGAAAGAACATAATCAATGGAGTTGTTCCAGTCTTCCAGGTTGATATCCGGGGGCGGACAAGGAGGGACAACAGGTCCGCCATTAATTTTCACTCCTGCGAGATCTCCGGCAAAAATGGTCTCTCCCCATTGCCAGGCAATGTGATGCTTCGCATGCCCGGGTGTATGAAGGGCTATAAATTGTTCTCCGCCAATTTTCACTTTTTGATCAGGCTTCATTGCCTTCAAATTCTCCATTTCAATCCCTTCCATTCTTCCCCATAGCTCATCCATTTTGTCGCCATAGATCATGGTGGCCGAAGCAACCAGTTTAGTCGGGTCATGCATGTGATCCACTCCAAATGGGTGCAGGTAGATGGCTGCCCCTTCTTTTGCAAATGCCCAGGCAGCTCCGGCATGATCAAAATGAATATGTGAAAGCAGGACATGTTTTACGTCCGACACTTTGTATCCATGGAGGGCCAGTCCGCCCTCAAGGGAAGAAAACGTACTGTAAGGTCCCGTTTCAATTAAAACAGGGCCATCGGTTGACTCGATAAGAAACGCAGCAATTGCGCTTTCGAAACCCTGAAAATGAAGATCAATGACTTTGTACACAGGTGTCAGTTTAGGTCGCTAATCGGCTGGTAAAACAATGAGGAAGTTCTATTATTGCGCAGCAGATTTCTACATCTAAGTTAAATAAAATGAGTGATTCAAAGTACTTCCAGGATCATATGCCCGAAAACGTATGTTTCGGGTGCGGACACAACCATGAAGGTCTTCAAATCAAAAGTTTTTGGGATGGTGAGGAATCCATCTGTGAGTGGACTTCTGAAGAAAAATATCATGGATGGAGCAACCTGATGAATGGAGGGATCATGGCGACACTCATTGATTGCCATTGCATGGGTACGGCAATGGCTGATGCCTATAAGCGTGAAGGAAGGGGCTTGAATTCTGAACCGGAATATCGGTATGCCACCGGTACGCTTTCAGTGAAATACCTCAAACCAACTCCTAACACGACTGTACAGTTACGAGCTCGTGTGACGGAAGTGAAAGGTAAGAAAACTGTTCTCAAATGTGATTTGCTTTCAGATGAAGGAGTGAAAACAGCAGAAGCTGATGTTATTGCAATTCGGGTTTTTGATGGAAGTATGGGCGATGGAGAGAATCCTTTTAAAAGCTGAGAGCACCAACGATAACCACGAAGAATAATGCCATCAAAGTGCACAAAGGTCTTGGCCCAGGGCCACTTGAAAGTGCGTATGAAGAGTGTCTTTTTATGAACTATCTAAATCTGTAATTCAAGTTCAAAAACCGAAACCCCTTCCACTAATCTATGAGAATGTCGAGATGGAAGCAGGCTACCGTGTTGATTTAATGATCGAAAACAAATTTATCGTGGAGTTGAAGGCTGTAGAATCTCTAAATGACGTTCATCTGGCACAAATCCTTACCTATCTAAAACTCTCTGATTGCAAGCTGGGGTTATTAATCAATTTCAATGTTACCCTCTCAAACATGGAATTAGAAAAGTGATAAATGGCAGACTTAATTGATTCTAATCTTAACAGGAATTTGTTCGAGGCAAGATCCTTTGTGCTCTTTGAGCTTTGCTTAGAGAAACTTTGTGGTTAAGCTACAGCGACTCCATTTCCTCAAGCTCTCCAAGATTCACTTCATTGAGGTCTATGCTATCATACTCATCAAAAACATCACTTTCAGTACGTCCATAGATTTCGTCCACCTTCGACTGGTATTTCTCAAGAATAACGCTCCGCTTTAGCTTAAGCGTCGGAGTTAGTTCTCCCGATTCTGGAGTCCACTCCTCATCGATGATCCTGAATCCCTTGATTCTTGTCCAGCTGCCAAGTTCTTCATTCAGTTTGTTTAGCTCTTCCTGAAAAATTTTCCTGAAAAATTCTCTCCTGAGAAGATCTGATGTGTCAATCATCAAAAAGCGCTGACCGGCTTCTTTGAGCAGTACATCAAAATTCGGGACGATCAAAACCGCCGGGAATTTTTCCCCTTCACCGATAACCATAGCCTGCTCTATATAAACAGATTCCTTCAGCCTGTTTTCAATTTGCTGAGGGGCAACATACATCCCTCCGGAGGTTTTGAAGAGTTCTTTTTTCCGGTCTGTAATAAAAAGAAAATCGTCCTCGATCCGGCCAATATCTCCTGTTTTGAACCAGCCATCTTCATCCAGAACTTCACGGGTCAATTTTTCATTTTTAAAATAACCGATCATGACACTCGGTCCTTTGACCATGATTTCATTTTCTTCACTTAACCGAACTTCCAGGTTCTTCAAAATTTTGCCTACGGATCCCGCCCTGAATTCTTTTGTATTATTCGCAGCAATTACCGGAGAGGTTTCGGTCAGGCCATACCCTTCGAGAACTTTAATACCTGCAGCCCAAAAAATCCGTGCAAGGCGTGGCTGGAGGGCAGATGCACCGCATTGGATTTGTTTTATATTCCCACCCAGTGCTTCTCTCCATTTATTGAAAACCAGTTTGTTCGCAACAGCCAGTTGGCGGTTATACATGGAACCGGGGCTGACAGATGGATCGTATTTCAGGCCAAGCGCGATTGCCCACTTAAATATTCCTTTTTTAACAGAAGAGAGATCCTCTCCCTTTGTGACAATTTTTTCATAGACCTTTTCCAGCAGGCGTGGTACAGCATTGAAGGTATGAGGTCGAACCTCTCTGAGGTCGTCACCGATTGTTTCCATGCTTTCGGCAAAATAAATGGCGATCGAATTAAAGATGAAGGTGTAAATACCTGTCTTCTCATAAATATGGTTGAGTGGAAGAAAACTTAAGGCTCTGTCTTTTCCCTTATCAAGGGTACTGACCTTAGATGCTTCCTTCACATTACTCACAATGTTGTTGTGTGAGAGCATGACCCCTTTAGGTGCCCCGGATGTACCGGATGTGTAAATAATTGTACAAAGATCATCTGATTTAACGGCATCCATCCGCTCCTTCAACTTCTCCTTTTTCTGACCTTTTCCTGAGCGCAAAACTTCCAGCCAGCTCTTAATATTCGGGATTTTGTTGAAGGTATAAATCTTTTTGATTCCGAGATCTGTTGCCGCTTCCTGAACGGTCTTCAGGGTAGTGGAATTCGACACAAAAATGACGCTTACTTCTGATTCTTTAAGGATTGTTTCATAATCCTTTTTCCCTAAAGTAGGATAAAGTGGAACCAAAACTGCACCTATTTGCTGACAAGCAAGATCAACAAAAACCCACTCTGGTCGTCCTTCTGAAATGATCGCAATTTTATCTCCTGCACTAATCCCGCTTTCAATCAGCCCAATACTCAGTTGATTGACGATCCTTACAGTATCCGATGTGCTGTACTTTTTCCACTTCCCCTGAATCTTATGTGCAAACGCATCAGGCACAGGACAATCCTGTAACTGATTGTGAATCAAATCAAATAATCTCATGCTGGTCGCTTATCCGACGCAAAGGTCGGTCTAATTTGATAAAATGGTCTCAGTATTTTCCCTTATTTTCACCAGGTCTGAATCATAGTTATGCATCCGGAATTATTCAATATAGGAAATTTCACTATTCACACATACGGGTTTATGATCATGCTCGGGGCTTCTCTGGGGTATTTTTATATGGCCCGTTCGGCTAACAAAGACCTGGGGATCGAAAAGGACAAAATCCAGCACCTGGCCATTTTGGTTATCATTTCTGCCTTTATTGGAGGCAAGCTCTTTTTTTACATGGAAAATCCGGGGTATTACTTCAGTTCATACGGCAACCTTAGCAGAAATTTCAGAACCGGTTTTGTATTCTACGGCTCACTGCTTTTTGCCATCCCCATTACGGTATGGTATTTCAGAAAGCAAAAATGGCCGCTTTGGCCGATGCTGGATCGACTTGCAATTACCGCATGCATCATTCACGGGACCGGAAGACTTGGGTGTTTTTTCGCCGGGTGCTGTCATGGCATTGAAACGGATGTTCCCTGGGCGGTCACTTTTACGGATCCGCTTTCTCAGGCGCCTCTTCATACCGGGCTTCATCCAACTCAGTTATACTCATCAGCAATGGTGCTATCAATCCTGGTGCTTCTGCTGATGTTTAAAAGACACGAACGATTCCAGGGTCAGCTGATTTTTGTCTATGTAATGCTCTATGCAGCAGGCAGGTCCGTCATTGAAATATTCAGAGGAGACGAGGAACGCGGTTTCATTATTGATGGTGTGCTTTCCCACTCTCAGTTCATTTCAATCATCGTCATCTCGGTTACTGCATTGATCTATCTGCGGATGAAGAAAAAGGGGGTGTTTAAGTCTAAGAATTCCTAACTCTTATTTTCAATTTACCCGGCATAACCTCTATCTCATACGGTGGTGAGCCCAATCGTTCTCCATCAATGTGGGCGAATAGTAATGGGTTCTCTTCAACATGAATCCGTGTGGCTCTATGAAAATTGACCTCATTTAATGATCCGTGGGTGCCCCCGGAAAGGCGGTGAATATTAAGAAATCTTTTTAATGGGGAAAGCGTCCCTATTTCACATATTTCAAGCAATCCATCATCAACTTTTGCTTCGGGCATCAGCTTAAAGCCTCCTCCAAATGTTGTCCCATTTCCTATGGTCAGCAGGATCAGGTCTTTTTCAAATTTTTCTTCATCCAGCCGATAGTGAAAAGGGCGCTCCCGATAGCTCCCCAGAATTCTTAAAACATGGTAGTAGTAGGCCGCATGTCCGCTTAGCAGCGGGACTCTTTTGGATCCCATGTCTTCTACAATCTGACCATCAAAGCCAATTCCGATTCCATTCAGAAAAATCCGATCGTTACATTTCCCTACATCTATATTGATAACATTTCCCTCAATTGCAGTTTCAAAATGCTGCTGTTGATTTTTTCCTATGGAAATGTTCTTGATGAAATCATTGCCAGTCCCTGCAGGAATAACCGATACCGGAATATCCTGCTTCAATCCATTGATCGCCTCATTTATGGTTCCATCTCCACCAATTATGATCAGGTCTGTATAGCTGCTATCCAGCTCCTCTGAGATAAGTCGGGTAGCATTGCCGGATTTTTGTGTATCGTAAACCACAAAATCAGTTTCCCTTGCTTCTGCATATTCAGCAAAATTCCGGACCAGTTTTTCCTTTCTTTTTCCTCCTGCAAAAGGATTGTGTACAATGAATAGTTTTCGTTGACTCAAAACGGGAGGTTGTTCAAATCAACATTTCCCCCGGTAAGAATGATCCCGACATTCTTTCCTTCAAACACCTCTCTGTTTTTAAGTACCGCTGCAAAAGGAACAGCACAGGAAGGCTCAATAACAATTTTCATTCGTTCCCAAATCAATCGCATGGCATCAATGATTTCTTTCTCGCTTACTGTTAAGACATCTTTGATATGTTCTTTGATGATCTCGAAGTTTTTTTCTCCTACTGTTGTCTTTAGCCCGTCTGCAATTGTATTGGCCGTTTTGTTGGGAATGATTTTCCCGGCTTTAAATGACTGATACGTATCATCGACCTCCTCTGGCTCTCCCAGATAGATTTCCATTTTAGGATTGAGATAGTGTGAAATCAAACAGGTTCCGGCAGCAAGTCCGCCTCCACCTACTGGTGCCAGGATGCAATCAAGATCCTCCTGCTCAATCAGTTCTTTGGCCGCAGTGGCCTGACCGGCAATGACATTGTAATCATTGAATGGGTGAATAAGAGTTGCTCCGGTTCTTTCAATAATATCGTTGCATGCTTTTGTTCTTGCCTCGTCTCCTGGTTCACAAAGTATGACTTCTGCATCATAACTTTTTACTGCGTCAATTTTTACTCTTGATGAATTTTTGGGCATAATGACATATGCTTTTGCTCCTGCCAATTTTGCAGCTAAAGCAACCGCCTGCCCATGATTTCCGGAAGAATGACATGCGAATCCGTTTCCTCGTTCTTCCGGAAGGAAACTAAATATCGCATTGGAAGCACCCCTCATTTTAAAGGCACCTACCTTTTGAAAATTTTCGCATTTGAAAAAGATGTGACATCCGGCTATTTCATCAATATTTTTTGAGGTCAGGACCGGCGTTTGTGTGATATAATCAGAGATGCGCTGGTGGGCGCGCTTTATATCAGAAAATGATGGTGCGGTTGTAAGCATGTTATAAAATTAATGTGCTTCCAGCCAGTTTTCACCAACTCCCATTCCAATTTCCATCGGGACTTCCAGTGGAAGTGCATCTTTCATAAAAGATTCGACATTTTTCTTAATTAACTCTTCTTCCGATTTGTGCAAATCGAACACCAGTTCATCATGTACCTGCATCAGCATTTTAGATTTTACATTCTCCTCTTTCATCCATTTGTGGATATTGATCATCGCGACTTTGATAATATCCGCGGCACTGCCCTGAATGGGCGCATTGACAGCATTTCGCTCATCAAATCCACGCATCGTAAAGTTTCTCGAATTGATATTACGCAGGTATCTCCTTCTGCCAAGAATGGTCTCAACGTATTCGTCTTTTCTTGCTTTTTCAATGGTTTCATCCATGTATTTTTTCACATTGGGGAATTCCCTGAAATAGGAATCGATGATTTCCTGCGCCTCTCCTCTGGGGATGTTCAGGTTCTGGGACAGTCCGAACGCGGAAATGCCATAGATAATCCCAAAGTTGACTTCTTTCGCTTTTCTTCTCATGTTGGGTTCAACATTGTCAACGTCAACACCGAAGACTTTTGCTGCAGTTGTGGCGTGGATGTCTCGTCCCTCTCTAAAAGCATTCATCATGTGCTCGTCTTTGGAAAAGGATGCCATAATTCGAAGCTCAATTTGGGAATAGTCTGCTGCAAGGATCAGGTGATCCTGATCTTTAGCTACGAATGCCTTTCTGATTTCTCTGCCTTTTGCTGTCCGAATCGGGATGTTTTGAAGGTTTGGATTGTTGGAACTCAGCCTCCCGGTTGATGCCACGGTCTGACGATAATCCGTATGGATGCGATGATCCGTCGGGCTGATCAGCTTTGGTAATGCATCAACATAGGTGGATTTCAACTTCTGGTATTCCCTGAACTCCAGAATCTTTGCTGCTATTTTGTGCTCGTCTGCCAGTTTTGAAAGGATTTCCTCTCCCGTTGCATACTGACCGGTCTTGGTCTTCTTTGGCTTCTCAACAAGTTTCAGTTTTTCGAAGAGAATCTCCCCCAATTGTTTCGGTGAGCCAATATTGAATTCCACTCCTGCAATTTTAAATATTTCGTCCTGTGCTTTCCGGCTTTCTACATCCAGTTCCTTTGACATGATTTCGAGTGAATCCGTATCAATTTTCACTCCCTCGTATTCCATATCGGCCAGTACGAATGACAAAGGTTCTTCCACTTCGTGAAGCAATTTTTCCAGGTGACGTCCGGCAATTTCCTTCTCAAGTGTTTTTTTCAAACGGAGGGTCACTTCTGCATCTTCACAAGCGTAATCAGCCACTTTCTCAGGATCAATCTGATCAATCGTTTTCTGGCTTCTTCCTTTGGGCCCAACCAGGCTTTCAAACGAAATGGTCTTGTAATTCAGGTATTTTTCTGCCAGCCAGTCCATGCTGTTTGCAGAATCGGGATCCAGTAAAAAATGAGCGAGCATGGTATCGAATATTGGTCCCTGCACCATTACATCATAATTTCTCAGAACCTGAATATCGTACTTCAAATTCTGTCCAATCTTGGTGATTTCGGGATTTTCAAGTACCTCTTTAAACTGTCGTGCGACTTCCGAAGCATTCTCGAAACATGGCACATACCACGCTTCGCCTTCTTCAATCGCAAATGCGATCCCGACAAGTTTTGCATCTCTTGTCTCAAGACTTGTAGTTTCTGTATCAAAGCAGTAGGAGGTTTGCTCTTTCAGTTTATTAACAAGCCCGGTAATCTGATCTGATCCCTTCACCAGATGATAGGCATGCTTCCTTGTCTGAATGGATTCCTTGGTTTCTGTTGTTGGGTCAGCAGTTCCGCCGGAATCAAACAATCCAAGTTGAGCAGTATTGCCCTTTTTGATTTCATTTTCTTCCTGAAATACGCGCCTTGATATGGTCTTGAATTCCAGTTTATCAAATATGGGTTTGAGTATCTTCGGGTCCGGCTCTCCATATAAAAGTGCCTCCTCATCAAATTCGACCGGGGAATCAATTTTGATAGTTGCCAGTTCTTTTGACTTAATTCCTAATTCTCCATTTTCCTGGACCCTCTTTTGCAATGCTCCTTTGAGCTGATCCACATTTTTCACAATATTTTCAACGGAACCAAATTCTTTCAACAATTTGGAAGCAGTCTTGTCACCGATTCCTGCTATTCCCGGAATGTTGTCAACCGAATCGCCCTTTAACCCCAGTACATCCCGTACCTGATCAACATGATCGATATCAAATCTTTCCAGCACTTCGGGAACGCCCATGATGTCAACCCCGTTTCCCATTCTTCTTGGTTTAAAGAGTGAAATATTTTCATCCACCAGTTGCGCAAAATCCTTGTCAGGAGTCATCATAAAAACCTTAAACCCCTTAGCTCCGGCTTTCTTGGCGATGGTTCCGATCAGGTCATCTGCCTCAAATCCGTCTTTAATGAGAATGGGAATGTTGAAGCCTTCCACAATTTTCTTACAGTATGGGATAGCAATTTTGATTTCCTCAGGCATGGATTGTCGGGTTGCCTTGTACTCCTTAAAATCTTCGTGTCTGAACGTTGGTGCTTCGGTATCAAATGCCACAGCGATATGTGAGGGTTTCTCCTTTGTAATGATTTCCAGCAGGGAATTAGTGAATCCTAAAACTGCCCCGGTGTTGATCCCATTTGTGGTGAGTCGTGGATTTTGGCTTAGGGCGAAGTGTGCTCGATAAATGAGTGCGTAAGCGTCAAGAAGGAAGAGGGTTTTTTCTGGCATTCGGTAAATTTAATGATTGGATATTTTGTCCACCATCAATTTTTAGATTGCAGTAAGAATATCTTGTATGTCTTATCCTGAAACAAAAAAGACAGCCCGTTTATGAGCTGTCTTCATAATTAAAACACTACCAAAAAATCACTTGCTTTTTAAACCCGGCCAGTTAATCTCTGCCTTCTTTTTCATTCCTTTTGAATCGGCTATCCATAGCTGCTTGGCATCCACTTCTAAATCGTTAAGAAATAAATAGAGCTTGCCATTTTCGACCAGAAACTTGTTTGGATCCGTTCTAAATTTGGCGCCTACAGCGATCCCGGTTGCGCACCAGCCACCATATTGTGGAAGGTATTTGTCCGGGTTTTTGTCAAAGGTGTTTTTTTGATCTGAAGAGGTGAAATAATAATTCATTCCTCTGTACTCAGATTTGTAAGCCTTCAATCCCCGTTGAGCCAGATTGAGATCAACATATGAAACCGGACTGTACCCATCCAATGCTATTTTGGTTGCATCAGTATTGTGCTCCTGAGCATTTGTAATAAATGCCACGGAAAGAATTAGTGTGTATACTATTAGTTTTTTCATGTTTTTAGTTTTGGAAATATTGTTCATTAATTACTTTGTTTCCATTCCAGACACGGCGAATCACCTCATGCCATTTGATTTCAGTGCCATCCTTCATGTCGAAGTTGAACAAGAATTCTGACATGGTTACATTGTCAGTAGCGGTTGAATTCAACAATGTGATCTCCTTAACATTCGCGATACTTCCAACAAACCCGGTCAGCTTTTCAACTGCCTGTTCCTTCGTGGTGGTCTTTGACCCATCCACATCCTGAGTCATAGCATCGTCGGCAAAGAATTTGTCGACAGCCTGTGGTATCTCCCCCTTGAGGACCATACCATCCATTTCATCTAAATAGTCCATAAATCATATTTGTTTATGGCTCAAAATTGACAGGTCCTAAGCAACGTCTGTTTACAAAAATTTAGTCGAGTATGGTACTTTCTGCCATAATCGGATTTCTATTTTTTTTGTAAAATCCGGAAAAATGACTGACTTCTTTGAAACCAAGTTTGAAGGCTGTTTCAGAAACGCTGGCACCCTGATTCATCAAAATTTCTGCTTCCCTTATCAACCTGTTAGAAATCAGCTTCTTTACGGATAATCCATACATCTTTTGGGTTTTTTCCGAAAGGTTTCCGGGGGTCATATTCAATCTCTCAGCATAAAACTGAATCATGTGTTTAGATCGAAAGTGTTCCTCTATCAATTCATTTAAATGATCAAGTAACACATATTTTGCCGGGCGTTCGTTGTTTGAACTAACAAATTCTCCCGGGGTTTGACTGGTCATTCTTTTGAAGAATCTTCCAAAGTATGCAGGGTCTTTAAAACGGAGTTCATAAGCGACTTCCTGAATGGATTTACCAGCGAAAAAGAGCAGGTACTTGGCCTGAACAATCAACTTGTGTGTCTTCCATTGATGAAGTGAATGATCAATGTGATGAGACGATAACTTAGTGAGGAAGCGATAAGAGGGCGCCTCAGTGACAGGCAATTTTGGGTCAAGGTTATTTTCAATGAAATCATTGGTATCAAAAAGCAGGCGCAATTCTCCTTCTGTTGCATTGAAGGGATTCATAGATCTCCATTTTCTCAGTGATTTCTCCAGATCTGGTTCAAAATTGACAGCACTGTTGAAAAGCACGTGACCTATCCCGGTCAGATGTGAGAACAGATAGCGATAATGGATGAGATCAATGGATGAGCTGAGTGCGAATAATTCAGGATAACCATTAAGTAATTTGAAGTATTGTCCTTTTCTAAGGAAAAGAGCCGTGGGTTTTTCATAGGAATGCACTACAAAGTCCAACTCTACGATCGAACTTTTCTTAAAGAAAACGATTGTCGGTTCTGTACATCTGTGAATCCTGCCAACCTGCATAACCAATGATCTGGTGATTTTCAAAGAAACAGATTTCGGAATAAGAAAATTGTCAGGCAGGTTGCAAAATCAACTTTTGACGGCCCTCACCATTTCCTTTTTGCCCATGGCTCCCTGAAGTGTTTCCACTTTAAAACCAGTCTCAGCAAGGTTCCTTTTGAATTGCCCCTGTGAACAATAGGTAGTCAGGATTCCACCTGGTTCAAGCAGGTTGTAGCATTTCCTGAGGTTATCCAATTCCCAGACTTCTGCCTGTTTACCCGGTGCAAATGCATCAAAATAAATGAGGCTAAAATGTTTTGATGTCTGAAAGACTTCAAGTCTGGAAGTTGTTTTAAAAAGGCTCAAACCCGATGAGATTTCTATCTGATTTTCCCACTCTGATTCGTGAATTCTCATAAATAGTGCTTTCTCCTGGTCCGTCCGATGATAATTGAGTTTTTCATAAATAGCTGAATGTATTGGGAATGGCTCAAGCGATGTAAATGCAATTTCTATCTTGTTCTCTTCAGCATATAAGGCAGATAAAAGTGCGTTCAGTCCTGTACCAAGCCCAACTTCAAGAATGTTGATTTCTTTTGATGCATTTGATTGATGAAAATATTCCAGTCCTTCCCTGATAAAGACATGCAACGATTCCCCTCTTGCTCCGCGTGTAGAGTGGTATGTCTCATTCATCTCTTCATCAAACAGACTGTGAGAACCATCTTCGGTTGTAATGATTTTAATCGCCATAGATCAAAACCACTGCATGGGCAGCAACGCCTTCTTCTTTTCCTACAAACCCAAGTCTCTCTGTAGTTGTGGCCTTAATTGAAAGATCCTCCTCTGAAATCTTCATCACTTTAGCGAGACACTTTTTCATCTCTGGAATGTGCGGATTAATCTTTGGCTGTTGCAAACAGACGGTGCTGTCTATGTTTCCAATTTTATATCCTTTTGACCCAATGAGTTCAATAACTTCTTTTAACAGGATTTTGCTGTCTATCCCCTTAAACTTTGGGTCCTGGTCAGAAAAATGAAACCCAATATCCCGCATGTTGGCTGCACCAAGTAGTGCATCACAAATAACATGGATCAATACGTCTGCATCTGAATGTCCAAACGCGCCGTGTGTATGTGGAATTTTTATTCCGCCCAGCCAGAAATCCACACCTTCTGCAAGGGCGTGCACATCGTATCCGTATCCTGTTCTGATGTTTGGCTTCATATAATTATTCGTTTAATTCAGCACTAATGAAATCTTCACAATCCAGTCTGATATCATGATCCTTAAGATCCCTGTTGATGAAATGGCAATAATGCCCGCCGGATTTTTCTTCATGAAATTTGCACGCAAAGCACGTCCGCTGTACAGCTATTACTTCCGACTGATGTAGCTGAAATACCAGTTTGGTCAGGAGTTTGTACAAATGTTTTCTTTCAGTTTCACTGAACTGATCAACCGCTCGCTCTAATGGCAAAGTCAGGCCTTCTACTTCCGTTACGATTGCACGGCCTTTGTTTGTAAGACCGACAGAATAACTTCTAGCGTCCTCGGCTCCAGGGGTCTTACTGATAAGTTCTTTATGGGAAAGTGTTTTGATCGCATCGCTGATGGTCGGCTTTGTCATGTTGAACTCTTTAGCGAGATGAGTGACAGTCCGCAAACTTTCCTCATGTGAGTCAAGAAAAATCAACAATTGGATCTGAATCGGGCTAAGACCGGTTTCCCTGGCGTGATTCCATAACATCACCCGGAATACTTCAGCCATCCGCTCAAAACCGACTACAATTCGGCTGTTCAAGTTCAGCTTTTGATTTTCAACATCAAAGGGATGTTTCGCCATGCTCCAAAGTTAGTCATCCTAACTAAATGATGGGAATTAGAAAAGAGGTTGCCATTCATGACAACCTCAATCATTTACTTAACAGAGTAGGGTAGAGATAAATCTCCTGATGCCACACTGTAAACATTATAAACACCTAATAATGGAAGGTCTTCTTTTGAGGTATTAACCTGCATATAGGCTACAACTGCATCGAAATTAAAGCTGAGGTTTCCACTCACCCGGTTGTCCGGAACAAGCACTTTGATTTCATCTGATTTTGCAACTACCTGAAACCCTGGTGAATCCATGTACATTGGCATTCCCGGGTTCGTTGGAGGCAACACCACCTTATCCTTCTCAGGATCGAACTGCTTTACAGCCAGGCCACCGGCAACAGCATCATTTGCAGTTAGTATGACCCAGTGTGAATGCCAGACTACTCCATCATTTCCATAATTGCGATCAATTTTCATCCCAAAGCGGAGTATCGTCAAAATCCGGATGAGAAGTCAATGCGAGAGCCACGATTCCCTCCACTTCACCAAAGCCTACATCAGCGGACTTCAATGTTGTAGGGAAAACGTATCCAAGAACAGGAGCTCCATCCAGTTTTCCTATAGCTTCAGGTACTGACATTCCGGCTTTCCCCTCCACCTTTATTTTAAAAATCAATAAGCCGAGATCTTCTTCGTAATTAACCGAAGTACTCCTAATGATCAGGTCCTTTGATTTGGCAAAAGTCGGGTCTTCATTTCCCTCCTGGCCTGCAGATACAAAAACAATTCCAACAAAAATGGCTGCTGTTATAATAATCTTTTTCATGTTGTTTTAATTAGGATTCCTAACTATTTATGTCAAATCAAACTTTAACTTCTTCCATTGAAGCTCCAAAATTGATATGCAGCACACTGCCTGAAGGTGTAACCAGTGCGGGGACTGATTTAACCCCCAGATCTTCGGCTTTTCCAATTTGATCTTTTTCTTCACCCAGATGAATGACCTCCACATTGGAAGCTCCTACTAAGTCAATAATTTCCTGCTCGGCATTAACACATACCGGACAACCTGCATGATAGAACGTTGATTTTGTCATTTTTTGAAGTTTTAATTAAACAAGAATGTAAATATAGTTAGGATTCCTAACATTATAAAATAAAAAATATCACCAATGCGTTTTCACCACTTCCAATAGCCTGGGATGTACGGCACCTGCACTTATCATTTCCCTTCCAAAAAGGAAATTATTTCCTCCACTAAAGTCTGTAACTGTGCCTCCGGCTTCTTGCACCAGAATGACTCCTGCTGCAATGTCCCAGGCATTGATATTGTATTCGAAATATCCCCCGTATCGACCGCACGCAACGTAGGCCATATCAGCTGCTGCGCTTCCCATTCGTCTGAGGCCGTGCGTATTTTTCATCAGTTCATTGAGTATTTTCAGGTAATCGTCAATTTTCTCGAAATTGTAAATTGGAAACCCGGTCGCAAATACACAATCTCTTATTCTGGCGTCCTGATTCACCTTAATTAGCTCGCTATTCAGCCGTGTTCCTCCTCCTGACCATGCGGAGAAACATTCATTATTCGCTATTTCATATACTACTCCGCTCACAATTTCGCCATTGTTCATCAGGGCGATACTTACACAGTAGTTAGGAATATCATGAACAAAATTGGTGGTCCCGTCCAGTGGATCAATGATCCAGGTATAATCCTTCGTTTCCTGAATAGTTGTTTTCTCCTCCGTGATGAAGCCTGAATCTGGAAGAATTTCAGAAAGTCGTGTTACCAGCATTTTCTCCGTTTCCTTATCTACATAGGAAACCAGATCACTTTTTCCTTTCAATTCAACAAGGTCTCTATTGAAGTTTTTTCGTTCCTCTCTTATAAAAGCTCCGGCTTCCATCGCTAATTCAGCCACCTGATTTGTGATTTGTTCCAGATTCATTTTTCTCCTTCTAATATGATGACAAACTCGCCCTTTATAGATTTACTCTGAAAGTATTCCAAAACCTCGTCAATTGTTCCGGTCACTGTTTCTTCAAATTTCTTGGTCAACTCCCTTGAAACGGAAATGTTTCGCTCCCCAGACAGCTCTTTGAATTGTTTCAATGTTTTCAAAAGACGATGTGGAGATTCATAAAATATGGCTGTCCTTGGTTCATCTTTCAGTGCATTGATCCTTGTCTGTCTTCCTTTCTTGTGTGGGAGAAATCCCTCAAAAACAAAACGCTCACATGGAAACCCGGACTTGATAAGTGCCGGCACAAATGCCGTAGCTCCCGGAAGAGCGTCCACTTTGATGTTGTTCGCCAATGCCTCTCTGACCAGTAAGAATCCAGGATCCGAAATTCCTGGTGTTCCTGCATCTGATATCTGCGCAATGGACATTCCTGATTGCAGTTTCTTGACAGCCTCATCTACTTTTTTATGCTCATTGTGCGCATGAAAACTCTGACAAGGGGTTTTGACCTTGTAATGCTTAAGCAAAAATCCGGAAGTCCTCGTATCTTCAGCAAGAATGAGATCGACATTATTGAGTACTTCAACCGCCCGATACGTGATATCTCCTAAATTCCCTATAGGAGTTGGAACAAGAAACAGCGTACCCTGATCTGACATATTCGCAATTTAATCTGCTCGCTGTATGGCTCCTAATAGTCTCGATAGAACTGACTGAAATTTCTGGCACAAGTCATAGATTGACCGACAATATTCTCTGATAACCCGGTCCGTTCTGCCATGATTCTACATGAAGTCACACAACCCTTTCAAATTAGAACAACAGGTCGATTGCTTTTGCAAGTTTTCTGTCGTTATCGGTTACTACATTGCCGGCATCATGGGTGCAGAGTTCAATGGAAACTCGATTATAGACATTGCTCCAATTAGGATGATGATCCATTTTCTCTGCTACAATTGCCACACGAGTCATAAACGAAAAGGCTTCAATGAAGTCTTTGAATTCAAACGTCTTTTTAAGCTTATTATCTTCTTCTTTCCACATGTTCCGGTTGTTAGTTTTTAGTTACTCAGTGTCAGTACTGCTAATTCAGAATTAAAGGGCGATTAACCCCTCAATCTTTTTTGCCTCTTTATAAACTTCTACTACTTCATCGCTTGTTTGCATGTGTGCTTTGATTGTCACACTCACATACTTGTTCCCGGAACTTGGTTTTAGTGAAACCTCCGCTTCTTTCACCAACAACTCCACCTCTGCCTTCCTTTCGTGCTTCACGATGAACTTAAAAATATAGATGTCCGGAAAGTTATGCGTACCGTCCAGCTTTTCTTTAAAGGCCCTTTCATCCCAGGTCATAGCTATGAATTTAATAAAAAAGCCGATCCACTAATGAATCGGCTTTCAAATTTCTTTGAATGGTTTGCTAGAAAAATTTATATCTCATATCCTCAATATCAGCGAATTCTTTGATCGCTGAATCAATATTTCTGCTGATAAGCACTCTAAAATAAGTATAAGGAAAATCCGCCACTACTGCTGTATATCCCAGTCTTTTTTGGGCAAGTTGAAGCCCAAACGCTGTATAGTCTTCAAGCTCTTCCGGAAGTGCCTTGGAGATTAGTTTCACCATCACCACACCATCTCTTACCTTGAATGCTCTGGTTGTTTCTTCTTCATTCAGGGCGAAGGTGAGTCCAATGACTTCAGGAGCATATCCAACTGTAGAAATATTGCTTGAGAATAGCTGAACATCAGCACTTCCTGTTCTTGCTCCCTCTCCATAAGTAGCTGAAATTTCATTCAGGTCATTGCTTCCCATATTGTTAAGTTGCTCAACAAGCTGATCTCCTTTCTTGTCATTTCTTACCAAAGAAGTAATCTGGTTCCTTACGGATTCCAGATTTGCCGTTCCCTTCCTCTGAATATCAGTCATTGTCGCTACTACGTACTGATCGTTAATCTCTTTTACATCAGAGACCGCTCCTTTTTCAGCATCGTTGTACAACCAGAGGGCAATACTTCTTCCTTCGGTGATCACGCCCACTCGTTCTGCGTTCTTGTTGACATTGGCCGCCTTTAGGATTCGGTATCCGCTCTCTTCTGCGTTTTTTCTGAATTCTTCTGTATTTCCCGAAGACGCAGCAAATAAATCTGCCTCCCGATAAATGGCATTAACCGTTTCGTCAGAAGTGAAAAACTCTTTCCGAATTTTCGCCACCCTATATAATATGCTGTCTGTGGAAATTCTATCCACTCTTGAGAGTTTAAAGAATTCATAATTGCCATTGATGATTTCCGGATCAGAAACGTATCCCTCAGGTCGGGCATTTTCTCCATCCTTTAATTGAAGGGGAAGATTATCAATCTGATACGTGAGGAATGAATACGGATCATCAGAATTAACAACCACGAAACTGGAGTCATTCGAAGAATTAACCAGCTCTTCCTGCAGACCTGCAACCTCTCGTGAAACGATGGCTGAATCCTCTTGTGAAGGTTTCAAATCGAAAATGACGTATTCTATATTTCTGGACTCCTCTCTTTCAAATTCTTCTGAGTGATCGCTAAGGTATGCCTGCAATTCACTATCTGAAACAGTCACGGATGAATCATTTACCGTGAGGTAGGGTACATACACATACTCGATAGTTGCTGTAGCATTTTGTGCTGTGTACTCTTCCTTTGCCTCATATTTTGTCACGTAGTTGCTCTTCACCATCAGGTTTTGATACTTACTCACCAGTCGGCTTGGTGTCAGCGAATTCTCGAAAGAAATCCATGAAGCCTGTTGCTGAGGCGGAGCCTGAGAAACAGAAGCCAGAAAGTTTGTAACATTATCTCTGGAAAACTCGCCTGTTTGCGGGTCTCTGAAAAATTGCTGAATCTCCGGGCTGATATTATTTCCCTGAACCATATCAACCTGCTCTGCAGTGGTAAGAACCAGTCCCAGCTCGTCAAATTGACTCTGATAAGCAGATTCCATAATTAGTGCGTTCCAGGCCTGGTTTCTGATTCCATCGATCTCCTGCTGTGCAGGATTTCTTCCGGTATTCAATGCGAAATTGTAGGACAACTCGTCCACTTTCGTCTGAAATTTTGCGTTAGTAATCGACTCTCCTGCTATTTCTGCGATATCCGGATTCTGGCCGCCACCCAATAGGGTAGAATTACCAATAAGGTCAGTCAAAATGAATGAAAGCATGGTAACCATGATCGCTCCCACCACGATCTTTCCCATCTTGTTTCTAAGTATACCAATTAGTGCCATTTCTTTATGCTCTGTTTTGAGGTCGGCAAAAATAAAGAAATATTTAAGTAATTGGCCATCAGGAACTCAGGTCTTTCCTTTTGTATAAGAATTAACTCCCGCCTGTACTGATAATTGATGAATTCCTATTCCAGAACCACGCAAGTCCCAGACCTGAAATGATGTGCCAGATTCCCCACCATGCAGCAACTATGGCCATTCCGCCAAGTCCATCAAAAAAGGCAAAAATAAGGAGTAGGCCCAGTCCTGAATTTTGAATACCTGTTTCAATAGCCAATGATCTGCGATCATCTTCCGGCAGCCGAAACAGCCTGCCAACCTGGTATCCGGTAGTAAGTGCAAGTCCATTGTGGATGAACACCAAAAAAATAACATAGTGTATATAGGCTAAAAACAAGTCAAAATTTGCACTGAAAGCCATCAACACAATTGCCGCAAATATCAAAATGGATCCGTAATGCATCAACGGATGCAGCTTGTCTGCAAAGTCCGGTCGGTACTTTCTTAAAAACATCCCGGCAATAATGGGAACGATCAACAGGGTGGTAATTGTTTTGAGCAAATCCCAAAAATCCAATTCAACAACAGTTAATATTTCATTGGTTGGTCCATATAACGAGCCCCAAAAAGTGAGGTTTATGGGTGTCATGACAACAGCAAGCAGGCTTGAAACAGCTGTCAGACTTACTGACAAGGCAGCATTTCCTTTTGCCATGGATGACATAAAATTAGATATGTTACCTCCAGGGCATGCGGCTACCAGCATCATTCCGAGCGCAAGGCTCGCCATGGGTTGAACGATCCAAATCAACACAAACGTCAGTGCCGGAAGCAGAATAAACTGTGAGAGCATTCCGGCCAATGCTGATTTTGGTGCTCTGATTACACGAAGAAAATCCTCTGGTCTGAGGTTAATTGCCACGCCGAACATGATGAAGCCGAGGCTGATGTTGAGCAGGAATAAATTTTCGGCACTGAAATTAAGCGAGACGGTATCGATGGAATCCATTGGAGTGAAATTTAAGGAAACTAAATCTTTTCACCCGGCCCAGCCCTCACGATCCAGGCTCCGATACTGAATCGCCTCCGCCAGATGCTCGATCGCAATCGATTCTGACCCTGCAAGATCAGCTATGGTTCTGGATACTCGCAGGATACGATCATACGCTCTGGCCGAAAGACCCAGCCGTTCCATTGCCGTCTTCAAAAGCACCTTTCCGGCAGCATTGATCTGGCATACTTCCTTTACCATATTGGAACTCATCATGGCATTGTTGAAAACTTCAGGCTGTTCACTGAAACGATCTGCCTGTACTTCTCTGGCTTTGATAACCCGTTCTCTTATCTCCTGACTGGATTCTGATTTACGATTAGCCGTCATCTGATCAAAGGAAACAGGTGTTACCTCTACATGCAGATCAATACGATCCAGCAATGGCCCACTGATTCTGTTCAGGTAACGCTGCACTACTCCGGGAGCACACACACATTCTTTCTCAGGATGATTGTAATATCCACACGGGCATGGGTTCATACTGGCGATCAACATGAAGTTGGAGGGATAATCCAGTGAGACTCTTGCTCTGGAAATGGTGACTTTCCGTTCTTCCAACGGCTGTCGCATCACCTCCAGAACCGACCGCTGAAATTCCGGAAGTTCATCCAGAAACAACACCCCATTGTTGGCCAGTGAAATCTCCCCTGGCTGTGGGATGCCTCCTCCACCAACGAGGGCCGCATCCGAGATGGTATGGTGTGGCTGTCGAAATGGTCGTTGAGCAATTAATTTACCTTCTGAACCCAGTTTGCCGGCCACAGAGTGAATTTTGGTCGTTTCCAGTGCCTCATGCAAAGTCAATGGTGGCAGAATGGATGGCAGCCTCTTAGCAAGCATGGTTTTTCCTGCTCCGGGAGGTCCAATCATGATGACATTGTGTCCTCCGGCTGCTGCAATCTCCATGGCTCGTTTGATGTTCTCCTGACCCTGTACATCTGCAAAGTCGGAAGCGTAATTATCCAGATCATGAAAGAAAACATCTCGTGTATCATAATGTAGCGGCTTAATCACATTTATTCCTTCGAGATGGTCGATCGCCTCCCGGATATTTTCTACTCCGATCACTTCGAGCCCGTCAACAATTGCCGCCTCTGTTGCGTTTTCCTTTGGGAGGATGAATCCCTTAAATCCGTTTTTCCGAGCCTCGATGGCTATTGGAAGCGAGCCCCTGATTGGTCTGAGCTCACCATCCAGTGCGAGTTCTCCCATGATAATGTATTGTTCCAGTTCAGGTGCTGTAATCTGCTCAGATGCATTTAGTATTCCGAGTGCAATTGGGAGGTCGTATGCAGACCCTTCCTTTTTAATGTCCGCCGGTGCAAGATTGACAACCACTTTTTGCCGGGGCATTCGAAATCCATGATGTTTGATCGCTGCTTCTACACGTTGTTCGCTCTCTTTAACGGCAGAATCAGGCAATCCAACCATATAAAATTTAGTCCCCTGACCAACATTAACCTCAATCGTGATTTTGTATGCATCCACGCCATACACTGCGCTCCCGTATGTTTTTGCAAGCATTATTTAATCATCATTTCCTCAATTAATAATATTAATATGTGGATGACTTTAATATGTACTTCCTGTATGCGGTCCGCATACCCGTGGTGTGGCACTCGTATTTCTATATCGGCAAGGGGACCCAGAAGACCTCCGTCGTTTCCTGTCAGTGCAATGGTTTTCATTCCAAGTTCTTTTGCGACTACAAATGCATTGATAACGTTTTTAGAATTTCCGCTGGTACTGAGACCTAATAATACATCTCCTTTTTTACCCAGAGCTTCCAGATATCTGGAAAAGACATGGTCGTATCCAAAATCATTGGAAACACATGATATATGAGACGGGTCAGAAATGGCGATGGCCGGAAGAGGCCTTCTGTTTTCACGATATCTGCCGGTAAGTTCTTCTGCAAAGTGCATGGCATCACAATGCGAGCCTCCATTGCCGCAAGAGAGTATTTTTCCTTCTGTCCGGATTGCTCCCGCCAATAATTCAGCGGCTTTCTTAATACGTTCTAAATTGGAAGCATCATCAAGAAATTTTGACAGGACTTCCCGGGCTTCAAGTAATTCTCTTGTGATTGAATCTGACATCCGAAACAATTAAGCCTCATCTTCTTCTTCCTCATCAGGCTCTTCGGTCATATCTTCTGCTTCTTCACCATCTTCTTCAGATTTATCGAACAGCTTAGCTTTCAGTCGAATGATCTCTTCTTCAAGTTCTTTCATTCCATCTTTTACCTGATAAACATTGAATCGCTCTAAAATAAATTCAGTTATCATCATCAGTGCGATAATGAGGAAGACAGTCATGACGTAACGTGGGAACTTGATGTAGGAGGAGAGTTTTATTTTGGATAAATACGCCTCTGTATTCATCAGTACATCTATTGAAAAGTACAGCACCCCCAGGGCGATTACTACAAAGCAGATGTGAAATATTAGCTTAAATCTTTTCATTACTGGTTTTGACCGGGCGGGAAAGTTAGGAAATTCAATTGGTATAGCACCTGAAATGAGAGGTTCTCCCCAAGTTTTTTATACAAACTGCCTTGTTGAATCCAAATTTGATCATAGCAATAATTAATAACAGCCTGCCTAAAGCTTGTTTTACTGGTCAAAACAAGTATCGTCTGGCCGGCACGTTCCATCGAATAGAAAACCCTGAAATTATTGATGAAGAATCAATCAGTCCCATAGCATCTGATTCTTTCCTGAAGGTTGCCTCCACATCAAGAAACAGATTGTGCTTCCACATGTAGGTTGCCCTGGTAAAGATCAGTAGCAGGTCTGTTTTATTGCCCTGCAGGTGGCTGTTGCCAAAGTCAATGTTTGTCCCTCCTGTGGTCTGTCTTCTTACGGTATAGTTTTTAAGGATGTCCCGGCCGAAGTTTGTATCCCCTATATCATTTCCATAATTTGCTTTCATCAGCATACTCTCGAAACTCCATTTCTCACCTGACTGCCAGACAACCCTGGCCAGGTATTCCGTGAAATTTGCCCCAAGCGGATGAGCCAGTGAAAGGTTGTAATGACTGTAATTGGTAAAACCATCTTCGTGTGCATACATATATGGACGAACCTTGTTTATCTCTCCCTGCAACATCAGATTTTTTACACCCATAGCGTCGACGTACTTGGTGCCAAACTGAAATCCCTGCTTATTTCCCCACCATTCATCACCTGAAAATGCTTCACCAATAACCAGTTCATCAATTGCAAGTTGACCGTAAAGAGAAATTCGATTTTTGATGTTCCATTTAAAGTCCAGACCAATAAAAGCATTGTCTTCACTTCCATCCTGCTGTTCAATCGCGCGATAGAAAATGATCGGGTTCAAATATTCAATCTTTAGCCCGCTTGTTGAATCCCCATACATAACAGACTCAAAGAGCCCGATGATCAGGTTTGGCCTGAGCTTCATCGAAAGGTGGTGCATGGCCATGTACTTCTTCGAAAAACCTCCAATCCCAAGTACTCCAAAACTGCCTCCCTGAACGTCAGCTATCAATTCAGCAAACACATTTGTGTAATCAAAAAGCTTCGTTTGCGTATTTACCCTCAGGTACGGATAATTATTTGAATAGTCAGACAGAATCAATGACCTGACGCCATTCCCCACAAAGTGTTTCCCATATCCCAATTGAGCCGAGATGCTCTTGCTTAAACCAAAATCAATGTATCCCTGTGCTCTTAGAAAATCTACTCCGTTTCCACTGAACTGTTTCCAGAATCCCTCATAAGGAATGGCTATGGTGCTGTCACGAACTGCATTAACATATTGAGGGTACCTGGCCTGATTTTCCGCCAGATAAGTATAAAAGGCAATTTTTTTATCAATAGTGCCTCTGATTTCAATTCCTCTAGTATTGACGAAAACGGTTCCGGAACCCGTTTCATTTGATTTCCCAACTGAAAATTGCAGGACCGGATTGACATGCAAATCGAGAGATTCGTCCTGATAACCAAAAAGATCTGCAGGGTATTTATACAACTTCCCTAAGAAAGGCTTTTTGGAAACGGTGGAGTCACCGGAATAGAATTTGGTTTCACGTAACAGATATCCATTCATTTGACCCTTCATGAAATGGTTTACTGACTTTCTGTCGATCGGCTTTAATGTCAAATTGAAGCCTTCAGATGATCGAATGTCTTCCTGCTCTAACTGTTGATAAACCGGATGTCCAATTACAAAATCAACAGACTGGGCACTTATTGCAATGCAGATGAAAGAGAAAAGACAAGAAAAAGGTATTCTCATAAATCAAACATATTCGATTTTAGTTGAATGACAGGGTTTGACAGAGACAAAATAATAGCTATCTTTGCCATCCTTTTTGAAAAAGAGCACTGAGAAAATGAAAAAAGAAATACATCCGGAGTACAAAGAAGTTGTTTTCCTTGATACATCAAGTGAATTTAAATTCCTTACTAAATCAACAATGACTTCCAAAGAAACCATCAAATGGGAAGATGGTAATGAGTACCCACTTATAAAAGTGGAAGTAAGCTCCGCTTCGCATCCATTCTACACAGGTAAGAAACTCTTTGTGGATACGGCAGGACGAGTGGAGAAATTCAACAAGAAGTACAAGAAGTAAGCTTCGCTAAAAAGATTATAAGAAGTCTTTGGGTTCCACCCGAAGACTTTTTTTGTTTGGGACAAATGGATTCAAAAACTTATCTATTCAGATCTAATCGTTCTGGTCTCTGGAAGTGAAAGGATGTTTGTAATGCAAAAAATCAGTGTGTTAAAGGCAGGAGAGTTTTAACCACTCAAAAAGTCCCAATAAATAGTCTCCCGAGCAGACATGTTCTCTACAAAATTGAAGCAGGAGCACCACCTCTTTTTTCTGATAAGGAATAAACATTTAAGTTTGATTTATGCGACTGACTTTTACTGATACGAAAGAAACCTGGAGCCGTATGCTTCCCCTCACCTATACCCGTCCGGTTGCTGATTTACGTGTAGGAATTTTGAGAATTCATGAAAAATGGAGTGCCTGTCTTGGTGCGGATTCCATTGCTTTCCGTACCAAGGATTACCTTAAATCTAAATTTGAGGCACCCTCAGACAGAACACTTACCATCAATGCAAATATTTTACCGACTCCTGACCTTGTTGCAAAAGCCCAGAAGCTGGAGGATCATCAGGTACTGGTTTCAGGCGAGGAGTTAATTGCCGGATTTTTTGATCCCGAAGAAGAATTTACAACCGGAGAAAAAGAAGTGATCCTAATTGAAAATGTCGATTCTGTCATCTACCCCTGGGATATTTTTCGCGTCAATGGAGAGCAAATTCGTTTGGATTACGAGTTGCTGACCAAAAACAGAAAGTCTCTTCCCATTACAGACCCACATACCGTGACGTATGGTGATCAGATTTTCATTGAAGAAGGTGCAAAGGTCAAAGCCGCGATACTCAATGCGGAGAACGGGCCAATCTACATCGGAAAAGATGCAGAAGTTCAGGAAGGAGCATTGATTCGCGGACCGTTCGCATTATGTGAACACTCTGTTGTAAACATGGGAGCAAAAATCAAAGGGGATTCAACAGTGGGGCCTTATTCGAAAGTGGGGGGTGAGATTTCCAATTCGGTTTTGCAGGGCTATTCAAACAAAGGTCATGATGGTTTTTTAGGGAACTCAGTAATCGGCGAATGGTGTAACCTTGGTGCTGACACCAATACCTCCAACCTGAAAAACAATTATGCCGGTGTAAAAATGTGGGATTTTAACGATAGCAAATTTAAAGACACAGGGCTTCAGTTCTGCGGACTTATAATGGGGGATCATTCGAAATGCGGGATCAATACCATGTTCAATACCGGTACCACCATCGGTATTTCATCCAATATTTTTGGAGACGGATTTCCAAGAAACTTTATACCATCATTCTCATGGGGTGGTGCACAGGGCTTTTCTACCTACCCAACCAGAAAAGTTTTTGAAACTGCAAGAATTGTGATGCAAAGAAGAGGAATTGAATTAAGTCCTGAAGATGAATCTATTCTTACGGCCATCTTCGATTTATCTGCTGAATTTAGAGTCTGGGAGAAAAAGAAGTAGATGCAGTTTTCAGCAATACCCGGACTCGAAGAGCTGAAAAGCCAACTCACTAATTCCTTCAAAAAGGGAAAGGTTGCTCACGCACAGCTATTTACCGGAAATCCGGGTACGGCTGCTTTTCCGATAGCCTATGCATATGCAACCTATTTAATGTGTGAAAATAAATCGGATAGTGATTCATGCGGAACATGTACCAATTGCACCCGAATGAAGAAATCAATCCATCCTGACGTTCACTGGTATTTCCCAAAAATATCAGCCTCTGATGGAGGAAAATATGAAAAAGTGCTCGGTGAAGCTCTGCCACTGTGGAGAACTTTTATCAGTGATTCGCCATTTGGCACATTCGAAGACTGGACACTAAAATATGGCCAGGAAAACAAGAATCTTCAACTAAGCAGAGAGGACAGTCGGCAAATTCTTAAGAATGTAAGCATGCGCTCTGTGGAAGGCGGGTACAAGATCATACTGGTATGGGGAGCTGAATATATGCACTCTACTGCTGCCAATGCAATGCTTAAGGTATTGGAGGAACCCCCTGAAATGACCATTTTCATGTTAATTTCTTTTAACTATGACTCCATCCTTAAAACCATAACATCAAGAACTCAGCTTGTGAGCGTCACGCCAAATAAGCCGGAAGAAATTGAAAATTATCTGATTGAGCATGCCAGTGCTGAGCAAAATCAGGCGCAGCAATTATCAAAAATTGCACAGGGCAGGATTGGCCTTGGTTTGCGACTGATGCAAAGTGATGAAGAAATGGCGTATGAGCAATTCAGAGACTGGATGCTTGGCTGCTGGAACCGGGACCTTACGTTCCTTGTAAAAGCCAGTGAAGAGTTTTCCAAATCCGGAAAGGCTGGTCAACGCGGTTTCCTGACGTTTTCATTATCATTGATTCGAAATTCGATCCTGAAGCTTGCCGGTACTCAGGCCCCGGTCATCAATGCAGAAGAAGACACCTTTGTAACGAAATATGCCCAAAAACTGGGAGCAGATAAACTACAAAACATGTATGAACTTTTGAATACTGCGCTCCTGCATTTAGATCGAAATGCGAATCCAAGAGTCACTCACTTAAATTTATCATTGGACATCCTGAGGAAAATAAACAGCTAAAAGAAGTTGGAAAGAAGGAGAATCAGAATTGGAACGAGAAACAGTAAGCTTGCATTATGGCAGGCAAATCATGTTGCAGATTTACTGGACGCAGGAGGATTTCAGCCTGAATTGGTTCCAATTATTACCAAAGGGGATAAAATTCAGCATGTAACACTTTCCAAAATTGGAAGCAAAGGAGTATTCACAGAAGAGCTGGAGATGTCACTGATGAGAGGAACCATTGATATTGCTGTTCATAGCGCCAAAGACCTGCCTTCCTCTCTGCCCGACGGCTTCAGCATACTTGCTTTCTGCGAAAGAGAATCACCGGATGATGTGATTGTCTCTGACAGGGAAATTGATTTGAATGATCCTACCCTGGTCTTAGGAACTTCTTCGACCCGGCGGATAGCCATGCTCGGTCACTTTTACCCTCACATAAAGACGATTGATGCGCGAGGCAATCTCCAGACCAGAATAGATAAATTGAAAACAGGGCTCATGCATGGGCTTGTTTTGGCTTATGCAGGCGTGAAGAGGATGGAACTGGATCATATGGTGCGCTATTGGTTTGATATCGAACGGTTCACCCCGCCGGTTGGTCAGGGGGCAGTAGCAATTGAGGTTCATGAACGGCTGGATACCGACTTAGCTGAAAAGTTAAAATCCTTGACCAACCATACGCTTACAGAAAAATTAATCGTTACAGAACGAGCATTTCTCAGGCGGATGGAAGGTGGATGCAGCATTCCGGTTTTTGGTCTGGCACAAATGGAACAGGACGGCCAAATTGAATTGACCGGAGGCGTTGCAAGTCTGGATGGGAGGCAACTTATTAAGCGAACAATGTTTGGAACCGGCGAAGAACTTGGGGTTTCTCTTGCCGATGAAATTCTCGCAAGTGGCGGTAAAAAAATACTTGACGACATAAAATAGATGCGTTAAGTACTCCAAAAGTCTGTATTTAAGCTATTTTCGTCTTTCAAAACCAACTAAAAATGAAAAAAATACTTTTTGTACTTGCCAATTTGATGATCCTCACAGCCTGTGGCGACAAAAGCAAAAAGGATTATCTCGTTACAATAAAAACTTCATACGGAGACATGAAAGTGCTCCTTTATGAAGAAACCCCACTGCACAAAGAGAATTTTATCGAACTGGCCAAATCCGGCCGATACGATAGCACTATTTTTCACCGTGTCATCGAAAATTTCATGATTCAGGGAGGAAACATCTATGAAAAAGAAGGAACCAGAGAGCCGGAAAATGCAAGAATTCCGGCCGAAATCATTGAAGGGTTTTATCATACAAGGGGAGCGCTGGCAGCAGCAAGGCAGCCGGACAATGTGAATCCGGAAAAACTTTCATCCTCCTGCCAGTTCTACATCATCGATGGCAACTCATGGGAGGTAATGTCAACCGACCAGCGATTGCTTAATCAAAAACTCACAGAGCTTCTTGAAGATCCGGAGTACAGTGAGTTGTTGGCTAAATTTCAGGAGCTTGCCAAAAACCGTGACAGCAATGGAATGAATAACCTGGCATTGGAAAACAAAGCACTCGTTGAGGAAAAGTTTGGAATCGATTTAACGATTGACCCGAAAACAGGAAATAATGAAGCCTACAAAGAACTTGGTGGTTATCATTATCTGGACAATGATTACACCGTCTTTGGTAAAGTAGTAGATGGACTGGATGTAATTGATAAGATTGCCGCTGTTAAAAAGGGAGGCCCAAACCAAAGCCGACCGATCGAACCAATCTATCTTACCATGGAAGTTGAAGAGGTGAAAAAGAAGGAGATCACAAAGCTGTACGGGTACGAATATCCATCAAAAAAATGAAAGTCCTGATAACCGGAGCAAACGGGCTTTTAGGTCAAAAGCTGGTTGAACGCTATGAGTCCAACCCCTCTGTTGAGGTTGTGGCTACAGGTAAGGGTGCAAACAGGAACCGCCCTGGTAACTATAGCTATGTATCCATGGACGTCACATCTGCAAGCGAGGTTTCATCCATCATGGCCATGGTAATCCCTGATGTTGTCATTAACACAGCCGCCATGACCAATGTAGATCAATGTGAGCTTGAAAGAGAGTTGTGTTGGTCATTGAATGTTACAGCAGTCGAAAACCTGATCAGGGCGTGTGCAGAGAATAACTCTTTCCTGCTGCATCTTTCTACAGATTTCATATTTGATGGTGAAAATGGACCATATGAAGAAGATGATGTCCCAAACCCACAGAGCTATTATGCGGAAAGCAAGCTGGCAGCAGAGCAGTTGCTTGAAAAAAGTACGATAAAATGGGCCATCGCACGGACGATGCTGGTATATGGCATTGTTCGCGATATGAGCAGGTCAAATATCATTCTCTGGGTGAAGAAGAATCTTGAAGAAGGTAAATCCATTCCGGTTGTTGATGATCAATGGCGAACACCAACCCTGGCTGAAGATCTTGCAAAAGGCTGTGCCCTGATTGCAGAAAAACGAGCAACAGGAATCTTTCATATTTCAGGAAAGGATATGTTGACTCCTTTTGAAATGGCCATGGAAACGGCTTTGTTTTTTCACCTTAATAGTTCCCTTATTGAAAAAGTGAACGGATCGGTATTCAGGCAACAGGCGAAACGTCCTTCAAGAACCGGATTTATTTTGACAAAGGCAAGAGAGGAACTTGGTTATGAACCTGTCAGTTTTCGGGAAGGTCTTGCCCTCATAAAAAGTCAGCTCGGGAATGACTGATGTGATAATCCTTACATGTGATTCATTCATTGATCCTCAGGAAGAATCAACATATGTAAGGAATGCCTTGTTGGAAGACCAGCTGGTCACAAAGGAATTGACCCGCCGAGGGTTATCAGTAAAAAAAGTCGCATGGTCTGACCCTCATTTTGACTGGACCTCCTCCCGATATGCGTTGTTTAGAACAACCTGGGATTATGCTGAAAATTTCAACGAATTTGCGGACTGGCTTATGGCTTCATCCATGAAGACACGTTTTATCAATTCTTACGATCTCATTTCATGGAATCTGGACAAACACTACATGGATGACCTTAAGAATGCGGGGTTGAATATTGTTGAAACCTGTTTCATTGAACCAAAAGATCCCCGAACACTCAAAGAGATTCATAAAGAAACCGGCTGGACCGATACCGTTTTAAAACCCTGTGTTTCTGCGTCTGCAAAGGATACATTCAGACTATCACCAGAAACAATTGATGCTCATGAAGGTATTTTTTCAGAACTGATTGCCAATGAATCCATGATGCTCCAACCGTTTCAAACCAGTGTGATTGATCGTGGTGAAATTTCTTTGATGCTGATAGACGGAGCATACACTCATGCGGTGATCAAAAAAGCCAAAGAAGGAGATTTCCGGGTTCAGGATGATTTTGGAGGTACCGTTGACGATTATGAACCTTCAAAAGAAGAGATAGATCTGGCCCTGAAGACTGTCAATTCTTATGACTCGGTACCGCTCTATGCCCGAGTTGATATTATCAATGACAACCATGGCAATCCTGCTGTTACAGAGCTGGAACTGATCGAACCTGAGATGTGGTTCAGAAAAAATCAGAAATCAGTGGACGCTTTAGGCAGAGCTGTTTCAAAACTATTTAGTTAATCTCTCACTTCAGTCTGAATTTCAGGATATATGTATTGGTTAATTCTTCCGGTCGGATCAGCTCCATGGTTTCCTGATTCAGGTTTTCCAACTGCGAATTCGCCAGACAATACACCCACGCGTCCTTAATATCAAGCGTGGTTGGAATATTGAAAGTTGAATGATTGGCAATAAGTGTATCTGCCTTTATAATTTCCGTTCCGCGCTCATTCAGATAAAACCTTACAATGGAATGCTTTTCCCTGTTTCGGGAAGCATTTTGAATCCCAATCAGGCTGTTTTCATAAAACTTCATTCCGTCAATACCCCAGGTTAATCCGGTGCTATCCGCCTCGTTCAGAAATTCCTTTGTTTCCAGATCAAGGATGCGGATACCTTTTCTAAATGACGCGATATACAACTTGGAGTTATCATCTGATATGGCGATTCCATTCGGATATTCTATTTCTTCAGATACAAGAAAATTAGATAAAGTAAAGTGACTCAATGTATGAATAGCATGCTTGTCACTATTTGTCACAAAGACTTCTCCAACATCCGAAACGGCAAGGTCGTTATAAAACGAACGAATCGTATCCGATAGCTCATACCCTGCAATCAATTCTCCACTTTCCTTGTCAATGATCTGGAGTACTGAATTGTAGCCACCTTCCTCATTGTTTCCCAAAGCAAAAATCTTGTTATCAACAACAGTAATCCCAACCCCACTGAACCTGCCGGTATATTCAGTTTCTATCACCTGCGGGTCGCTTCCATCGGCATTCGTTCGAATGATATTTTTTGTGTGCAGGCACGACAGATAAATTTCACCCTCAGGGCCAATAGCAATTCCTTCTGGTATCAGGTCTTTGCGTTCAATCGTGATCACTTTTTCCGAATTATCGGCACACCCGATAAACAGCATTGTAAATAATAACAGGTATTTCATGGGTTCATTAAATTTTGTGCCTCTTCAAAGGTGATCATTTCAAATTTTAGCCTTGTCCCGGCTGGCATTTGTGCAAGTCTGCCAAGATCCGCATCTATCACTTTTCCTATACGCGGATATCCTCCGGTTGTCTGGCAATCGTTCAACAAAACAATCGGACTTCCTCCGGCAGGCAGTTGAACCGTCCCTGGAATGACTGCCGAAGATGGTATTTCCGATCCTTCAATACTTATGGTTTCCCCTGCCAGTCGAATGCCCATTCGATTACTTGAAGCATCAATCTGAAATACTTTTCGGTCAGGGGCTTCTTTGAGCATACTCCACTCCGGGCCGGGAAGCATTCTTACTACCTCAATATCTGAACAGTCAGTTATTACTTCTTTTGCTCTCCTTTTAAAGGGGCTATCCTCTTTTGATACAATCAGATCCCCTGCTTTGAGGGACTTTCCATTCAAGCCGCCAAATTCAGCCATCAGATAGGTGGAACAACTTCCGAAATCTTTTTTAGCTTGTATTTTTCCGCCTATGCCAATGTAGCTATACACACCCTCAAGTGGGGCCGAAATGGACAAAGTGTCCCCACTGACTACTTTATAGGAAGTGTTCAAAGTGGCCCGATTGTCATTGATTCGAATATCTGTTCTTGCGCCGGTTATCGCAATCGTTGTTGTTTCAACCGCTTCAAGTTTGATTCCCTGTACTGCAAATTCAACAACCGGAAGGTCAGCTCTGTTTCCCACAAGCTCATTCGCCAGGTGCATGGCGTCTTTGTCCATTGCCCCTGATTGTGGAATTCCAAACTGACGGTACCCAAGCCGTCCCTCGTCCTGAATGGTTAACATCAAACCGCTTTTGATCACCTTCAATTTTCCCATCGCTCGAATTCTTCTTTTGTGATTCTTGAGAACCTGATTTTCGTTCCCGGCTCAATTCCCGGAGGCTTAGAACTCCCGGAATCAAATAAAGTGAGCGGAGTTCGTCCAATGATATTCCATCCTCCAGGGCTGTTTAGCGAGTAAATTCCAGTTTGTGACCCTCCAATACCCACAGACCCTGCCTCAACGTGTTTACGAGGATTGCTTTTGCGGGGGCATTCCAGCTCCGTGGCTAACCCGTCCATGTAGATAAAGCCCGGCGTAAAACCAATCATCATCACCCTGTAGTTTCCATTCTCGTGATGCTCCACCAATTCTTCAATACGCATTTTTGTGTAGCTGGCAACTTCTTCAAGATCCATTCCCATCTCATAGCATACAGGGATCTCCAAAACTTTCGGCTCTGCTTTCTTTGATTCCAGAAGATCTTCTGCCGATTCAAGTTTTTTGAGAATGTCCTTATAGTCCCCCTGATAAAACAGCGCAATGGCATCATAGGAAGGTACTATGTCGATCAGTGCATTTCCCAATACCTGTTTTGACAGGGATGCACTTTGATGAATTTCTTCTATAGCTATTTTTCCCGGAGCCTGTAAAAGCAATGTGCGTTCTCCCAGATGGAAATACTTCCATGAGAGATTATTAAACTGAACAGATGGAAACTCCTTTATTGACAAGGTGGTCGTGGATTGATTTAGCCAAATTTACGGCACCTTTTGTATCGCTGTGTAAACAAATGGTCTGAGCAATGATTACCTGTGGTTCCGAAACCGTATTTACTTTTTTTTCGATGGCAAGTTTTTCTACCTGATCAAGTACCTCTTGCTCTTCATGAAGTACAGCATCCTCAAATTTCCTGCTTCTCAGGGTTCTGTTTTCCTCATATCTCCTGTCCGCAAATCCCTCACCAACAAATGGAATATTGAGCTCCAGTGCCACTTCTTCAGTAACAGAGTGTGACAGTCCATACCATTTTGGAACCGGGTTGATAGAAAGAAGAACCTGACCAATCAAAGCCGATGTAGCTCTGTCTGTTGCGGCAAGGTTGTACAACGCTCCATGTGGCTTCACATGATGCAATTTTTTGCCTGCTTTTTCAGCCATTGATTTTACTAACAGTATTTGTTCTTTTAGCGATTTGATTAGTTTTTCGGGCGCTATCTTCATCACCTCACGTCCGAAATTTTCCCTGTCAGGGAATCCCGGGTGGGCACCAATTGCCACGTTGTTTTTGATGGCAAGGTCGATGGTTCTCTTAACAGATGCTTCATCGCCGGCATGACCTCCACACGCAATATTGCATGAAGAAATAAAAGGCATGATCCGTTCGTCCAATGAAGCATCTTCCTGCTCTCCCAGATCAGAATTAAGGTCAATCGTAATCATCAAATAAAATTAAAGACACTGTTGAAACTCCTGAAACTAATAACAAGGCTCACGATGATGACCAAAATCGCCAAAATATTTTGCCGGGTTTTGTTCGTGTGTTTTCCAAGCAATGATTTTTTATTACTAATAAATATGAGGAAGAACACTACTACCGGGAGCAGGATGCCATTAGCGATTTGCGCCAGTCTGATAACTTCAATGGGTTTGTACCCAATCATTGAAAAAACAACTCCCACCAAAAGAATGAAAATCCATACGGCTCTAAACTTCGTTGATTTTGCATCTCCATCCCATCCGAAAATTCCCCTTGCTGTATAAGCTGCTGCCAATGGGGCAGTGATTGATGAGGAAATTCCGGCCGCAAATAACCCGGTGGCCAGGAAGTACCTGGCCCGGCTGCCAAGTAAAGGCTCCAGTTGGACCGCCATTTCGCTCATATTTGACACTCCTCCCGAGCCAAAAAGCGTCGCAGCACTCGTGATCACAATGGCCATTGAAATCAGTCCGCCGACTCCAATTGCTACTCCGTTTTCTATTCTGAGATCCTTTAACTGCTCGGGGGATTTCCATTTTTGGCTGACGGATGACGCATGAAGAAACAGGTTGTAAGGAACAACCGTTGTTCCTATCAAAGCAAGAACGGCCAACTGGTTTCCTGAATTGAATGAAGGAATAAGCAATCCGGAAAAGATGGACGAAACATCTGGTTTAACCACAATGGCTGTGAGAATAAAAACAACACTCATTACTAAAACAAGACCGATGAGTATTCTTTCAATGACTTTGAATTTCCCGATGAAGAGGATCCCAAACGAAAGAATTCCTATGACCACTTCCCAGGGAATTTCTTCTCCAAACACGCCGCTTATACCAAGAACAGCACCCGAAATATTACCCGCTTCATAAGCTGCATTCCCAACGATAATCGCAGTAAATACCAGTATAATACTCAGGGATCTTAGCACCGGATTTGCAATTTCTGAACCGATCGCTTCACCTAATCCCCTCTGGGTGATCAACCCCAGTCTTGCTGCCATTTCCTGAAGAATGATCGTGGCAAAAACAGCAAAAAGCAGCACCCAAAGCAGGGAATATCCAAAGTCGGCGCCTGCGACAGTGCATACAGTCAATGTTCCGGGACCAATGAATGCGGCTGTGACCAGTGTACTTGGTCCAAAGTATTTCTTAAAAAAACTCATTATTTATATCCTATTTCTTCGGACAATATGATTTTACTTTTTGCAAAATTCCCGGTCCCAAATGCGATTTCCTTTCCCTGCTCGTTGAAAAGTTTCGACTCTGCGACAAACGAGTTTCTTGACTGAAAGCGAAGCTGACCAACAGCTCTCAATATTCCCTGATTTGCCGGGCGAATGAGGTTGATATGGAATGAAGTGGTCAGCACAAAAACATCTTCAACCACGGAATTTACAGCGAAAAAAGCTGCATCATCCAATAACTTGAAGTAAACAGAGCCATGAATTGCACCCAGTGCATGAAAGTATTTTTCTGAAATGGTGAGTCCAATTTCAGCTTTCTCTCTGTCTATTTCTATCGTGGTGGTATTATAAATGTGTGTATTCATGTTTGCCTGAAGGTACATTCGCTCCAGTTTTCTGTAATGTTCCTCCCTTGTCATATACTCAATCAATTTTAAAAGAGAATGAAACTTCAGTGTCTTTCCGATTCCCAACCGGATAACTTCTTTCCATGAAATTCACATTTCCATTGTAATCAATGGTAATTGCCGTAGAACAACAGGTTCCATAATCGGGAGTCCTGATACACATTGCAGAAACGGCTCGTTCCATTTCAATCGGCAAACCCGTTTGGGGCAGTTCCTGATCTTTGGCCGTATTTTCATTTTGCATGATCTGAATAAGATCCGACAAGGAAAAATTACCTGAAATCCCGGATTTGAAATGTTGTCTGGCCAGCTGAACCTTGGGCCAGGGCGTATTGAGAAGCGCATTACTCAAGCCATATATTCCACTATCCAACACATTGACCTTCTTCTCATAGTTACTAAGGTGAACCATTTCATCATCAAGGATCAAAAGATTGAATCCGTTGAATTGATCCGCCGTTGGAAGAATGTCTTCAGCGTGTTGAACAGAGGATTTTTGACCATTTAAAAAAGCTGTTGGAAGGTCTCCTCGAGATTTTGCATCATCACGAATGTTGGAAAGGTCGCGATAGTTGGTCACAGCTGCAAAACGTCCTCTTTTATCCAGGCCCATCCATGTCCCTTTGGCCTTCAAATCCCGTCCCCCCAGAATTTCCGGATGATCTTCCCACCAGTTGGCGACAGCTGTGGGGCGCTCATAAAATTCATCCCGATTTGCTGCCAGGATAAGTTTGTAGTCAGGATGTGAGTTGTAAGCAAAAACGATGAGACACATTAAATTTAAAGTTGCTCGTTATCTATTCTAAACTGTCTGATCACCAATAAAATTCACTAAGCCACTCCGATAGATTTCATCAACCTGACTTAGCAAATGATTTCGAAAGATAAACCGAACCTTACAAAAACTTTCATTCTTACCCTTCTGCTCTTTTCTATTTGCAAAATGGGGAATGCTCAAAACCTGATTCCCAATTCTTCCTTTGAGGACGGGGATTGCCCATACGGATTTACAAGGAAACCGGAGCAGTTTTCCATTGATTCATGGGTGCTCCCGGATAACGGAACACCTGACTACTATAACAGGTGTGCAGATAATGAAGCCGGAATCCCGTATAACTGGTCAGGGGTAATCAATCCGAATGCAGGTGATGGACATATTGGAATCTATCTGAAAAAAGGAAGGCTTTATCAGGAAAACATAGGAGTAAAACTGAAACAGCCGCTTCTTAAAGACAGTACTTATTATGGGAGGTTTTTTGTGGCTATTGCAGCCAACAGTCAGTATGCTCCCTGCGAAATTTCCATTGCATTGCGACAAAATCCATTGTCTATTGACCTGAAGGGAGACTTTGAATTCCGAGAGCAAACCTTTTCTATCCCCGAGAGTGAAGAGTTTATGGATTTCAACTGGAAAGCAATTGAATTTGCGTTTGTCGCGGACGGGAACGAAAACTATTTCTATGTGGGCTCTCTGTCAAATATGGTCAGAGTATGTGAAGAAAATCTCTACAGATACCGAAAAGAGCCTATGCTGAATAATGCCTCTTATGTCTACCTGGATAATTTTTACCTGGGAACTAATAAAGACTATAAGGAGCCTGTTCCGGTGTTTGAATTTGCTGAAGAAATCACTCCTCTCAATGTCTACTTTGATTTTGATGAAGATTTGTTATTGCCGAAAGTGATGATGACTCTGGATTCACTGGTGGAATTTGTGAGTGGGACGGACTATCACCTGTTGATTACCGGAGGAACAGATTCATTGGGAACCGATGAATATAATCGTGAACTTGGTTTGAAAAGGGCAAACGCTGTGAAAGAGTACCTTATATTTATGGGTGTGAATCCACAGAGAACAGGTACTAAATCAGCTGGAGAAACCAATCCAACCTATCCTAATCACACAGAAGAATCCAGAAGTTTGAACCGAACAGTTTTGCTCGAATTCTACAAAGAAAGCATTGAAGGCGAATGAAACAATTGCTCGCCTACCTCATTGACTACCAGAAAAAACATTTTGACTGGAAATTGTATGGTACGATCCTTCTGTTTCTGGCAGTTTGCATCAAAGTAAATTATGCGCTCGATTTTGAAGACAGCATCATCGACTCCTACCAGGGTGAACCGATAAAATGGGTCTGGATGTTCCTTTTTCAGGGCGGACCATTCCTGGTTGTTTGTCTCATCCTTTATGCTTTTGGTAAATCCAGAAGCTGGTTGACCAGCAAAAATTTCTGGCTAAAGTTTTTTGTGGGGTTTGGGCTTCTTGCACTGGATCGTTCCTTTTACGGTTTCAACTTTCTTATTCATTCATTGCACCGATTAGAGTACCCGTTTATCATGCGGTGCATTGGCTGGGCTTCAAGTCTGATCCTTGTGGTCATTCCTCTTTTGCTTCTTTATCAGTTTCTGGAAAAGGACGAAGTTAAGAACTGGTATGGCCTTGCCTGGAAAAAATTTAGTCCGACACCTTATTTAATCTTGCTGGGCATTGCTGCTGCATTTTTAGCAATCGGTTCGTTTACTGCCGAAATTCAGAATTACTATCCCATTTTTAATCGCTCAGGAGCAAATACGTTCTTGCGTCATCATGATGTCCCGCGCTGGTGGCTGGCTACTATTTTTGAGCTGAGCTATGGGAGTAACTTCATTTCGGTTGAGCTGATCTTCAGAGGCTTTTTGATTTTTGCTTTTTCCAGAACGCTGGGCAGCTGGGCGGTCCTCCCCATGATTGCCTCGTATGCTTTTTTGCATTTTGGGAAACCGGTGGGGGAATCCGTCAGCTCCATTTTTGGCGGATACATTCTTGGAATTATTTCCTATAACAGTCGCAATATCTGGGGTGGTATATTTATCCACCTTGGAGTAGCCTGGCTGATGGAATTATTTGGCTGGCTGCAAAGTTTAAGATAAGGATGTTAACAATGAGACTAAATTGGTTCTTCCAGATTCGAGCAAGAGTTTAGCAGAATTACACCCTCCTGACCTCCCTCAAGGGAGGAATTCTTCTAACAAAAGATTCCTTCCTTACCAATAGAATATCCTCTCAAGAATATATTTTGTAACCATAGTCCACCTGAGCAAAAGGGGGGTATTCCCTTTATCTATTCCTAACTTTATCCAATGCAGGAGGAGATCATAAAAACACTCTGGCGAGCTTCAGAAGATAAACTGAAGTGTCGCATCAGTCTTGAAGGGGAGCCGCTTCCCAGAGTGATCGACCCCTATGGTGTGTGTACAACAAGCCAAAATAAGATCATGCTGGTTTGTCAACAATCGGCAGGGTTTACAAAAGCAGGTGGATCAGCCGGGTATCGAAATTTGAAATTATCCCGAATAAAGGAGGTGGAAATTCTTGATGAATCCTTTTCTGTCTCTGAAGATTTCAATCCGAAAGATGCCCAGTGCAAAGAATGGGTTTATCATATTTAAATGTGGACTAAATATTAAGCTTAATTAAACACCCCTGTCGTCCCCTCAAAGGGACATTTGTTCAGGAGAGTGTTCTTAATTTGAATCAGCTAAGTTTACTCATACACAACTACGATATTCGCTTATCAATATGGACGGAAAAAACAGAAGCAACATCAAAATTGGACAGCAGGTTGAAGTGGTTCAAAAGCATCATCAACGAACGGGAGAACTAACGGAAGGCATTGTCCAACGAATTCTGACAAAATCTGCCAATCATCCGCATGGAATCAAAGTAATGCTGGAGTCCGGCATTGTTGGTCGGGTAAAAAATATTCTTCCCTGATTATTCTTTGAGGATCACGATTCCCCACATTTCGGGATCGTCTGGAGCAGAGGCATTCCATCTTTCATACGAATGTGAACCGTCTGTTTTGTAAACCACCCGATAGGTTCCTTTCTTCAGATAGATTTTATCATTGAACTCTCTGTTTTTGTTCGCGCCTCCTGCCCAGTCCGAATCACGGTACTCCATTTCCCATACTACTCTTCCGGATTCATCCCTGATGTATGCATAATCATGCATTTCTCCATCGCTTCCCTCACCAACAGCCTGAATTCGAACATCTGTCCCCTCATCAAGCGTGAAAGTTTCTCGAATATATTCATCGTCCCGAACCATCAATATTTCTACCAATGCGTTTTTATTTCTAAAGTCTGACGGATCAAAAGAAGATACCTTCCTCATATCGGATTCATTGGTCGCCCAAAGCGTAATTCCCCACATATCGGCTTCATGTGGCCGTGTGTCATTCCAGTCACCATACGAGTGTGAGCCATCTGTGCTATAGTAGACAATGTAATCTCCTGCCGGAAGTGATATGACATCAGAAACCTGTCTGTTTTTACGCGCGCCACCTGCGTGCTCACTTCGGCTCTCTCGCATTTTCCACACTTTTTCGCGTGTGTTCGCATTAATGATCCATCCATAATCTACCAAAGAATCATCTCCTTCACCGATACACAGGATTCGAACATCCATAGCAGAGGAAAGAGAAATCCCCTGCGAAACCACCTGATCATCCCGGACTCTGGTCAAATCAACGATTGGCGTTGCGGTTTTCGGCTCTTCATACTCAACGATATTTCTTCGGTCTCTTTCAGAGGCCGGCCAGATTGTTGTCCCCCAGAAATATGGATCATCAGGAGGTAGGGCATTCCACTTTTCATAAGAATGTGAGTCGTCCGTAACGTAACTTGCCATGTAATTTCCTTTGGCAAGTGTGACAGTACCATCGAACTTCAGGTTCTTTTTGGCACCTCCGGCAAAATCCGTGTTATCATAATCCATTTCGAACACGGACTCGCGCGTATCCATATTGTAAATCCGCAGGTAATCGAATGTTTCATCTCTGTCACCTTCTCCGACTGCATAAATTTTCAGTTTTGTTTCACCGCTAAGACCGAATCCTTTTTTCATGGTTTTATCATCCCGCACTTTGTTGAATGAGATCACCGAGCCACTTATTTTTTCGTCAAGCAGTGCTTCAAGATCTATCTTACTCAGATTGTCTCCCGATACCTTCATAAAAAAGTCATCTGAATAGCTCCCTCTGAATCTTCTTCTCTCGTGAGCATTCAGCAGTCTTTTCACCACATCATCAAAATTTCTCACTGCCCATGTGTTCCCGGATCGGTTCCAGTCATTTCCATTACTATAAGCTGCTGCGAAGTAGGCCTCATAGTTCCCTGCATCCAGGTTTACGTTCACTTTAAAGTCTATCTGCCCGTTGAGATCCTCTGAATTGCGATCCTTCATCGCATCAAATTGATGCCACACCACTTCTCTGGTCTTTGAATCTATTATCCAGCCGTAATAAATAATTGCTTTCCAATCTTCATAAAATACGGCACCTGAACCTTCAACTTTAATGGTAGAATTCGAGGTAAGTCTAAATCCTGACCCGGCCAGTTCTTCCGGGTAAAGTCCGTCAAGAACAATGGATTGAGCCTGCGTTGCAATGGCACAAAAAATTATCGTAATGGAAAGAAGGGTTTTCATAGTTCAATGCGTTTGACAGAATATTATCAACTATTGTGCCTGTTGAAAAAAATTGCTTTAGGTTAAAATAAACAGCGATTTTATTAAAATCGGATCTTTCTAAAAATCCGAAAACGGACACCTGGATGAAGGAAAGCGGACAGTATCGTGAGTGCGATATAAGGGAAAGATGGATCAATATAAAATCAATCCTTTTGATAAAAAGGAATCAGAAAGAAAAACTATTTCCTTAAAACCCACCCCAGCCTCGAAACGTCGAACCGCTTTTGGAGCGGAATAGAAACCTACTTTTCACGCTTCATCAGATTCTCAAAAAAATCAATCAGTGCTGTTTTGCCTTCTTTGCGACCATTGAAATTCTGCAGCAGTTCAAACGCCTGATCGTAGTAATTATTCATTTTCTGATGGGTTAGCTCATAGATTCCCAGTTGCTGGTAGACTCTCTTTACCTCTTCAACTTTCTCCCCAGCATCAAATTCAGCTGCAGACAGCCATTTATCCAGGGTAACCCGTTGTTCTTCATTCGCCAGCTCCAACGCTCTGATCAATAAATAGGTTTTTTTGTTCGATACAATGTCACCCCCAACCTGTTTTCCGAATTTGGCTTTGTCACCATAGACATCCAGCAGGTCGTCCATTAATTGGAATCCGATCCCGGCCAGCTCTCCGATTTGGTTCAAATCAGCTAATTCCTTCTCGTTCATCCCTGCCAATAATCCACCGTATTCGAGACTGAATCCAAGTAAAACAGCCGTCTTGAGTCGGATCATTTCAAGGTATTGATTTTCGGTTACTTCATCGATCTCCTCAAAATTCATGTCGAACTGCTGACCTTCACACACCTCTACTGCACATTTGTTGAATTTTCTTATGGCTGTGGCAAGTCTGTCCTGAGGAGTTTCCAGCAGTAAATCATACGCTTTTACCATCATCGTATCGCCACTTAATATCGCTACCGTATTGTTCCACTTTTCATGGACGGTCGGTTTTCCTCTGCGGATTGGTGCCATATCCATAATGTCGTCATGCATCAGGGTGAAGTTGTGAAAAACTTCCACTGCAAGAGCGGGGGCAAGTATCCTTTCAACATCCTCATTTTTCAGGCCATAACCAAGTAATACAAGCATGGGACGCAATCTTTTGCCTCCCAGGGACAAAATGTAATGGATTGGATCATACAGGTTGGCAGGCTGATCACCCAGTGATAATTTTTGAAGACGCTCTTCCAGCAGTGAGGATAAATTATTCATTCAGCGTAAGTTATCTCAGATAGATTGTTCTTTCTATTAAGAGAAAAAACGAAAAAATGTTTAGCAAAAACGCTTATTTCAAGCCAGCATGTTTTCAAGAAAATTTCCGATGAAATAAGACAAAGTAGCTGCCGCTCCCCCAAGAACCAACGTTTCCAACACGCTTCGAATCTTTGATGTGCTGGTCACCGTACTCTTCATGAATCCAATCGAAATAAAGCAAAGTGCTGTCAAAATTGATGAGATGAAAAACAGGTTTTGACTAATCGGATTCAGGTAATCAACCACATAGATGATCAATGGCACCAAACCAAATAGAGCAAAGGACATAAATGTGACACTCCCCATTGCAAAAGGAGATTTTGTCTCTTCAGCCATCTCCAGCTCTTCTTTCATCATCACGTCAACCCAACGGTCCTTATCTGCAGTAATGGTATCGACAACATCTTCCAGAAGTTTTCCTGAAAAGCCCTTCGCTTCATAGATCTCTCGAATTTCTTCACGTTCTTTCTCCGGAAGATGATCCACCTCCCAGTATTCAATTGCTTTATGTTTCTCGTAGTTCTGCTTTTCTGATTTGGTTGAAAGAAAGCTTCCCACAGACATGGCAAATCCGTCAGCAATCAGGTTGGCAAATCCAAGAATGATAATGATCGAACTCTCAAGACCAGCTCCGGCAGACCCGGCAACTACCGCAAAAGTGGTCACACTGCCATCGATACCGCCGTATACAAACTCGCCCAGGTAGTCCTGAAATTTTTTCAAAAAATTCTTTTCTCCGTGGATTTTGTCTTCCGCATGAGCATGTGAGTGAGAGTGAGAGTGTCCTTTCATAACGGAAAATTACGAGCTAAAAGATTAAGAGTCAATTCAAATAGGTATCGGCGATCACATGTTCCTGAGGCTTAGTTCCTCATTGTTCATGATCTCATTCTGATGATCAATGGACTCCTGGTGAATGGCTTTAAGGTATCTGCTCATGAATTTTGAAGAAAGTCCCTTCTTTTCTCCCTGTGCCGAGGCTTTTGAAATGATTTCCTCCCATCTGCTTGTTTGAAGTATTGTCACTCCCTTTTCCTTCTTCACCATCCCAATCTCTTCCGCAACCTTCATTCGATCACTCAACAACTGCAACAGGTCATCATCGATCAGGTCAATTTGCTGCCGGAGTAATGCCAGTCTTTCATTTAATTGTTCATCAGAAATATTCTGGGTTCTGACAATGAGATTTTCCAGCAATTCATCAAGCTTTTCGGGTGTTAGCTGCTGGGCTTTGTCACTCAATGCGGCCTCCGGGTTGATGTGTGATTCCAGCATGAGCCCTTCGAAATTCATATCCATTGCCTGTTGAGAGACGGACTGAAGAAGCTCCCGGTTTCCACAAATATGGCTTGGGTCGCACAACATGGGAATTTCAGGAAATCGTCGTTTCATCTCAACCGCCAGTTGCCACTTGGGTTCATTCCGATACACACTGTTGCCATGCTGGGCAAATCCCCGGTGAATCATTCCCAGTTTTGTAATACCGGCTTTGTTGAGTCGTTCCAGTGCTCCGGTCCATAATTCGGTGTCTGCATTGATCGGGTTTTTTACAAATACAGTAGAATCGGTTCCCTTTAACGCATCCGCAATTTCCTGAACAGAAAAAGGGTTCACGGTTGTTCTGGCTCCAATCCAGAGGATATCAATGTCATGCTTCAACGCCTCGAATACATGATTGAAGTTGGCAACCTCCACTGAAACGGGCAATCCGGTTTTTTCTTTGGCTTTCTTTAGCCATTGAAGCCCAACAGGACCTACTCCTTCAAAGCTGTTTGGTCGGGTTCTTGGTTTCCAGATCCCTGCGCGAAGAATGTCCACTTTCCCCGTCTTTGCCAATGCTTCACAGGTCGAAAGCAGTTGTTCTTCACTCTCCGCACTGCATGGTCCGGAAACAATGACCGGCCGTTTCTCTTCGAATAATTTTATGGGTTCAATCTTCATTGTCTGATTCGATTTAGTGCTGTTTTTAATTGTTCTGGTTTGCTACAAAGAGAAATTCGTATGTACTGCTCTCCTTCACTTCCGAAAATCATTCCGGGCGGGATGAAGAGCCTGTATTTGTCAAGCAGCACGTCTGAAAAATTCTTTCCGTTTCCCGCCTCTGCCGGTATTCTGGCCCAGACAAACATCCCTGCCTGACTGGTAGAATAGGTACAATTTATTGCATTCAAAATTTGGCAGGCCAGTTTCTTTCGTTCTGAATAATGCCTGTTCAACTCTGTGTACCATTTCTCTTCCTGTCTCAATGCCTCCACTGCGGCAAGCATTACCGGCCTGAACATTCCGGAATCCATATTGCTTTTAAAAGTAAGGACTTCATCAATGAGCGACTTATTTCCACACAGCACACCGACTCTCCAGCCCGCCATGTTGTGAGATTTACTCAGACTGTTTAGCTCAAGTACCTGACTCTTTTCTTTTCGGTCTTTTAAAACGCTCCTCGGTGTTTCCGTAAGTGTAAAGCTGTAGGGGTTGTCATTGATCAGTATCAGTTGATGTTCCTCCGCAAAGTCAATCAATTCGTTAAGCAACTCCTGTGACGCTTCTGTTCCGGTAGGCATATGCGGATAATTAATCCACATGATTTTCACTCCGGAAAGATCCATTGCGCTCAGTTCATCCAGATCCGGTTCGTAATTATTCTCTTCTTTGAGCGCATATCCTCTGGGAATTCCGCCTGCAAGTTTTGTGGCGGATGAGTACATTGGATAACCTGGATCAGGAACGAGCACTTCATCGCCTTCATTGAGGAACGCCATGGAAACATGCATAATGCCCTCCTTTGAACCAATGAGGGGTAAGATCTCAGAATCAGGGTCCAGGGTCACCTGATAGAATTGTCTGTACCAGTCACTGAACGCCTTGCGAAGCTCCGGAATGCCTTTGTAGCTCTGATATTTATGAAATTGTGGATCGTTCAACCCATCGACCAGTGCTTTGGTGACTGAAACGGGCGGAGCTAAATCAGGACTCCCTATGCCAAGGTTCAGCACATCATGACCCTCTTTATTCAGCAGATCAATTTCTCGCAATTTTTGAGAAAAATAGTACTCACCAATTCCTGACAGTCGTTTTGCTTTCATCTGTTCAACCATGCGTTTCTCCTTTCTCATAAACACCAAGTATCTGATGACTGATGGTCATGGTGTTAAGTATTTGCTGTAAATCTTCTATCTGATTCTCTTCTGAAATATCAAGTGTTGCGAAAAACCCATAATGGGAATTTTTACTGGGAACCGGGTGAGACTGCAACTTTGAGAGGTTGATATTCAGCTGACTAATGCTGGTGAGCAGTTTTGCCAGAGACCCTGGGGAATGCGCTGTTTCGAAGTATACAGACATCTTATTCCTGCATGTAGAGATCTGTTCCTGGTCTTTCCTTTTAAGAATAAGAAAACGGGTGTAGTTCAACTTGTGATCCTCAATTCCTTCTGCAAGTATGCTAAGCCCGTATTCCCGAGCTGCCTGATTTCCTGCTATTGCTGCCACTCCTGAAAGCTTATTTTCCTGAATGTTTTTGGCACTTCCGGCCGTATCAAACGCCTCAACAATTCTCGAACCATTCAATTTTCCCAGAAAGGAGCCACATTGCCGCAATGCCATTTGATGGGAATGAACTTCCGTAAGTTTTCCAATCTCCTCCCCATTAAGCGCCATGAGATTCAGTCGTACCCGAATGCCCGTTTCTCCGCAAACTTCCAGTCCGGAATGACGAAGGAGGTTATAGTTTGGAATGATGCATCCGGCAATTGAATTCTCGATGGCCATCACTCCATAATCTGAATGCCCATTCTTGGTGCTGTTGATAACATCACTGAACGAATGGCATTCTTCCAGTTTAAGTCCGAGTCCAAAAATGTAGGTGGCTGCCTCATGATGAAAGCTTCCTCGCATCCCCTGTATCGCTATTGTAAAATTATTTTTCATTTTCAGGCATAAAAAAAGCCTCCCCGCTTGGGGAGGCTTTGTGTTTATTCTTTTTCATCAGATATACTATAGCCACCCCTTTCCTCCTGGAAAGTAAAAGTAGTAGCTAAAGAAAAATGATGTTGTTCTGTTCATAACTGAGCCAAAGGAAGTACGAGAAATTATTAAAACAAATAAAAATTTAAAAAAACTTCAATTCTGCTTTACTCCCATAAGTTCAAAGGTTAACAATTGACCGGCATAATTCCTGATGATCATCTTCACAAATCCATAATCCTCATGATACCAAAAATCGTGTACAGAAGTCCCGAAATCAGCTTTTGCAATGGCTTTTACATGCCAGGCAGGCAGCTGCGCATACTCCGTATGTACCGATTCAAAACCGATCACCCGGTAGGTGTTTTCAATGGATGTATTGGTCCATCGTCCCCACCCTTCATAAATATTCAGGTTGGATGTCCATTGGATTCCGGTCTCAAGCGGCAGCCTGACCATGGGGAATGAAGCCACCTCCGTGAAGTTGTACTGGTTGGATCTGAAAGGGTGCATCCAGGTTTCAGTCTCATTTTCCACCACTCCGCTCACAATCCCCACACGCCAGTCCTGTTCAAATTCCGGATTTATTGAGTGCTGCTGAATGAAATCCCGCTTCGATTCATCAAATCGATACTGGATCGCAATCTCATCCTGGGTTTCCGGCTCATACCCCCATTCCTTACCTGTGGCCATCATCCAGATTTTCTCTTCTGAGATCAGGTTGTAATCCTTATCCCAATATTTTGCGCTGTAGGTGTATTCCCTGCAGGGTTTGAAAATATGTCGCTTGTTTTTATTGACATAGGATTTCTTAATTTCACAATCCAGCTCCTGAAATGGCTCTTCCTTTTGTGTCGAACAGGAAATGACCATCACCGGCAGTACAAGAAATATCAGGCACTTCGAACTCATTGATCTGCCAGGTATTTAAAAGTCACAGCTTCCAATCGGAGACCCGTCCGGAGCTTTGATGACATTCTCCATTTTGAATTCCGACGGATCTTCCAAAAATCGGTCAATGTGTTCAACCACATATTGATAGTATGCTCCATCCTCATTGGATGTTCTTCCGGTTCTTCCGGCAGCATAGCTTCTCACATCCCTGATTCCGGCATAGCATTTCGCACGTACTTCATCATAGGCCCGATCATTTACCGCCAGTCCCATTAGCTGACCGAGCATTTCCATTTCGACTATTCGTTGGATGGTTCTGTTATTTCTGTCGGAAGAGGGAGTTTTCCAGACATAGCGAATAGTCTTGTCAAGAATTTCATTCACTCCCGGCTGCAGTTCAGGTCTTCTGGAGTGTTGCTCCAACAGACGGTTAAATCGATCTGCATTGAATAATAATCTGAAAGTAAGAGATGCAGCAGTTTCTGTTACTGCAAACCTGTCAAAAGCAGGCCCCATTTTCGATTGGAAGGTTTCCCTTGATCGGGGGTATCCAAAAGCCCGTGGAGGTATAAATGGATCAGAAAATTCACCTATTTTCAAATTTTTCACAGAAACCGTGTTCAACAGGGCATCCAGCGATTCCATTTGATCCGCCTTATTTATATCAGATACAATTGCATTCCTGGTGATTAGTGATCCTCTTAAAGCATAAGAATAAAATTTACCACCAATTACCTTGGCCGTTGCTTCCAACTGGTATCGGTGTAACAAATACATGGGTGCGAGTATTTCTTCCATTAAACTTAGAGGTGTTTCATTAGGGATGACCTTCATAGAAAAATCATCAAGAACTTTCCGGCGAATTTTCATCATTCGGTTCAATTCTTCACCCGGGCTCCTTCCATTGTCCCATAAATGAGCCTTAGGATGCATTCCGCTTACTGACCGTGCATCCTGATCAGTGATGAAGTCGATTTCACCACCTTGAAAAACACGTCCAAGAAGTTCTTTTAGTTTGTCATTGTTCTCCCCCTCGGGAAAATCTGAGTAGCCATAGGTGATCGTCGCTTTGTCCCAATCACCAATTTTATCATCGTATGCATCACTTAAGTCAATTTCTCCATTACTGTCAAGCTTAATTAAAGGATGAGGATAATCCATAACGGATGCTCTTGCCCCTTCATTTCCAAGTCGACCTGCAGATGAAGCACTGGCAGCAAAATTGTGTGCAAGCCCGATGGTATGACCTACCTCATGCGCCGAAAGCTGACGCAATCTTGCCAGGGCCATTTCCGTCATTTCCGTTGGAGACTCTGAACCATTTTCGTACGGCTGTAACAAGCCTGTCGCGATCAGAAAATCCTGGCGTACCCGTAACGACCCCAGACTAACGTGTCCCTTGATCATTTCTCCGGTACGCGGGTCAGTCACTCCACTTCCATAACTCCACCCACGCGTTGATCGATGTACCCACTGGATCACATTGTATCTTATATCAAGCGGGTGTGCTCCTTCGGGCATCACTTTCACCTGAAAGGCATCTTTGTATCCTGCTGCTTCAAACGCCTGGTTCCACCAGCTTGCTCCCTCAATCAGTGCGGATCGTACAGGTTCCGGAGCTCCACGATCCACATAATAGATGATCGGCTCAACGGCTTCACTTATCGCAGCATTAGGGTCTTTCTTTTTTAATCGGTGACGAACAATGAATCGCTTCACCAAAGGCTCCTCGATTGGGGTAGCATAATCCTGATAGGAAATGTTGAAGAACCCGGATCGCGGATCAAATATTCTTGGGGTGTACTCATTATCCGGCAGCTCAATAAATGAGTGATGGGTTCTGACCGTCACAGCATCTGAACTGGGTGTGACCGACCGGATGTACCAGCCCTTCGGATCTCCACTGAAAGTCAGCAACGATTCGAATTCCGTGTTTTTTGGAAAATTGAATGTCCCATCCATGTAGATCGCCGAGCGGGATTTATCGATGGAATAGTTCCCCTGATTCGAACCTCTAAGTCGTCCGCTCACATTGTGAGAATCTCTCAGCAAAAAATCAGTAATGTCAATCAGATAAGCTGACGAGTTTTTCATTTTAATTTCAAAACCACCGATGACAGATGAGGCAAATGCTTCCGCAACGGACTTCACTTCATCCTGATTGTTGCTGACTGCCCTGTAATCAAGGTTGGGTTGAATGAGCAACAACTTGTTACCGTGTTTTTGAAATTTCACCACTCGCTCTCCGCCCAATTGCCCACGATCCAGTCCAATGTCGTTAGAACCAATCCCGGCAGCCAATGAATTGACATAGAGGAATTCTACGTCCACCTTATCAACTTCCAAAAACATTCTCCCTACTTCTTCATCATAATAGAAGTTGAAATACCCTTCCTGCTTATTCATTCCGGAAGTGAAATCGGCGATACCGTCAGAAGATGTCGGGGCATCATTCGAGGCAGTTGGTGTGGTAGAAGGCTGACAACCGATCAGAATCAGGAAGGTCAGCACAAGAGCAGATAGTTTAGAATTTTTCATGACATTTTTGATTTAATCTTTGGGGCGGGACTCTCCACTCCGTTTGTTTTCTCCGGCCCTTTTGGTTTGGTTATATTTAAAGAATCAATTGAAAACAAGGCATAATTTAAAACATTGGTATCGACAATCATCATAGTAATTGTATCAACCTATGTAATCACCAATGTAGCGGCGTATTTCTTACAGGAAAAGTTTTTGTTCAAAGCGGAAAAGCTTCCGTCCGATTTTAAGTTCAAATATCCGAACCAGACCAGCACAGAGCATAACCTCTACATTGGCGATGACATACGAATCAACGGGATTCACTTTGGTATTCCAAAACCAAAAGGAGTCGTGCTGTATTTGAAAGGAAATTCCAGATCCATCAAAGGCTGGGGGAAATTCGCTGTGGATTTCACACGATTGGGATTTGATGTGGTCATGGTGGATTACCGGGGCTTTGGAAAAAGCATTGGGAAGAGATCGGAAAAAGACATTAAAGATGACCTTCAAAAGGTATACGAGTTGTTGAAAGATCGGGTGGATGAAAAGTACATTGTCATTTACGGCCGATCGATGGGGTCTGGCTTTGCAACGAAACTGGCCAGTCAGAATAACCCGCGAATGCTTGTGCTGGAATCACCTTATTACAGCATGACTAAAATGGCGAAACGCTACATCCCCTTTATGCCTGCTTCTCTTATTTTGAAATTCCCGCTTCGCACCTTCAAGTGGATAAAATATGTAAAATGCCCGATCAAGATCATACACGGAACCAATGACAAACTCATCCCCTACAAATCGAGTTTGTCACTCTCCAAAATAAATCCGGATGTAACACGGATCTATTCCGTGATTGGCGGTGGTCATAACAACCTCCATACCTTTGAAGAATACCATCGAATGCTGGAAGAGATTCTGAATTCAGAGGCACTGAAACCCATTAATCCTGACGAAACAAGTTTGACCTTTTCCAGAAAAACCTCCCGACAAAAAACAGCACCAGATTGACCTTCCTCAAATTCACGATTATCGGACTCATTGTTCTCTATTTCTTAGTAGGAGCCGGAGTTTATTTTTTTCAGGAGAAGCTCATTTTCCTTCCCGAACAATTACCCCGGAATTTTGACTATCAGTTTTCAACTCCTTTTGAAGAACACTTCATCGAGATGAATGATGGAGCTGAAATTAATTTGCTTCATTTCAAGAGCGACTCGGCTCACGGGCTCATTCTGTATTTTCATGGAAATGCCGGAAGTCTCGAACGTTGGGGAAACGTTGTGGAGCCGTTCGTAGAAATGGGATTTGACGTGATGATCATGGATTATCGCGGATATGGGAAAAGCTCCGGGAAAAGGACTTACAAGTCGTTACTTAGCGATGCAGATGAAGTCTATAATTTTGCACTGAAGCACGTTGACGAACACAATCTGATTGTTTTTGGACGATCGATCGGATCCTCTTTTGCTTCACATCTTGGCGGCAAATTCAATCCGTCCAAACTGATTCTGGAAACTCCTTTCTACAGTCTTGGTGACATTGCCAACCGGGTAGCGCCCATTTATCCCCCGAGCTATCTGCTTCGGTTTAATTTCAAGAACTATGAAGCACTTGAAAGTGCAACCTGCCCGATCTATATTTTCCATGGAACTTCTGATGCCATAGTCCCTTTGGAATCCGGGCAGGACCTTTATCGGACCTTAGATCCGGACAAATCCACGCTTTTCGTCATTGAAGGAGGGGGTCATAATGACCTGGCCGGATACGACGATTATTGGAGCGAAATGACGAAGGTGCTGAGCAATGAGTGAGGGGCTGTATTTCATTGCCATCGTTCCCCCGCAGGAAATTCAGGATGAAATAACAGGACTAAAACAGCTGGTCGCTGACAAGTTTGGCAGCAATCACGCCCTCAGATCCCCACCGCACATTACCCTCCATATGCCTTTCAAATGGAAGGATAGAAAGAAAGATCAACTAATTGACGTTATTGAAAGAATCAATGATTCAATGGTGCCTTTTGAAATTGATCTTAAAGATTTTGGCTTCTTCGAACCCCGTGTTGTGTTTGTGAATGTGGTGGAGAATCAATCCCTCATCCATCTCCAAAAGGAAGTGGTCGAACTCTGCCGAAAAGAATTGAAGCTTGACAATGCCAACTACAGGGATCAACTGTTTCATCCGCATGTGACGATTGGGTTCAGGGATTTGAAGAAGCGTATGTTTTATGAGGCAAGGAAACACTTTGAGGAACAAGCTTTGAGCTGCAGGTTTCAGGCCGAAAGGGTTTCGTTATTGAAGCATGACGGGGAGCGATGGGGGGTTGAGCCTGGTTTTTTCTCAGGGTAGACGCTCTGTCAGCACGAGTCTTATCCATCAGAATCAATCTGGTCTTAGCGTCTCGCTAAGACCCTCGTTAGTACAAAAAATACAAATCAATCAGACCCTTTTCTCCTTCATAATCTCGTGCACTACTATATTTCCAGTCTCTTGCCTCATCAACGAAACCCGCCTTAACGGGATTTTGATGAATGTAACTTATTCTGGAATCCACTATTTCATTTGAATTCATTTCAACAGGATGATTGTGTTGTTGCCAAAATTGAAAGTCCTTATTGTTAGATTTTTTGACTCCAGCTTTTTTCATGGCATTTAACATCCATTCTTTTCGGCTTTCAGCAGGATTGTTTTCAAGCACTTTTCTAATGTGTCTTGATGTGAAAGACTTCAGGTCTCTTATAATGTCTTCAAGTTTCATTTCACCGGTTGTTCCGATTATCAAATGAGCATGATTTGTCATCAGGCACCATGCGCCAATAATTAACCCTTTCTTTTGTTGACAAAATTTCAAGCTGTCAATGAGTATTTCACGGTATTCATCGCGAATGAAAACGTCCATCCAATGGATAACGGTGAACGTTACAAAGTAGAATTTTTCCTGATCTCTGATCGCATATTTTCTGCCCATATGCCAAATGTAGCAGCATTCCTGTCTGACCAAAATGTGTAGATCAATAGTAGTTACAGGGTCTTAGCAAGACGCTAAGACCAGTTGGGGTAAGCGTCCTGCCAAGTAAATTGAAGTAACTACACACGAGAACGAAACTCTACATAGAAACACTAATATTTTTAGCTTACTAATATATTTAGTATTTTTATCCTGTTATGCAAAAATCAGGATACGCAGACTTACCTCTACACCATGGTCAGGTTCCCCGCTGGCTGGCCGAACGGATGTCGCTTTTGGGCGGTGCAATTACAGAAGCTGTAATTATAGAATTTGGAAAAAAAGCATTTATTCAGCGAATGAGTGACCCGGCATGGTTTCAGTCCCTTGGCTGTGTCATGGGAATGGACTGGCATTCTTCCGGAATCACGACCTCTGTGATGGGTGCCCTGAAAGCGGCCATCAATCCCAAAGCGCGTGAAATCGGAGTCTACATCTGTGGCGGCCGTGGCAAACACAGTCTGAGAACCCCTGAAGAATTACTGGATGTGGCATACAAAACCGGGCTGGACGGAAACGAGCTGGTAAGAAGCAGTCGCCTGGCTGCCAAAGTGGATAACACCGCCATTCAGGATGGCTTCCAGATTTATCTGCACTCCTTCATTCTTTCGGATGAAGGTGACTGGTCGGTGGTGCAGCAGGGAATGAATGGGGATACCGGATATGCACGCAGGTACCACTGGTGCTCTGACGGGTTAAAAAGCTTTGTGGACGAACCACACACCTTTATTTATGGAAAAAATCAGGGATACATTCTCAACCTGACGCACAAGTTTGCCGGAAAAACGCGGGATCGAATTGTCTCTATCGGAAAAGAACATCCGGAAAAAATGATTCAGGAGATCCGCAAGATGAAGCTTCCTTCACACCATGATGTTCGGCAAAAAGACGTGGACCTTAAGCGACTGGGGGCAGTCCTTGCACTTTCCAATGAATTGCCTACCAATCAATTTGAAGACCTGCTGCTGGTAAAAGGACTTGGTCCACGAATGTTACAATCCCTGACCCTGGTCAGTGAGGTTATTTATGGCACTCCTTCAAGGTTTGCAGATCCGGCGCGGTTTTCTTTTGCACATGGGGGAAAAGACGGGCATCCGTTCCCGGTCCCGACTAAGGTGTATGATGAAAGCATCCGGGTTTTACGAACGGCTGTAGGGAAAGCAAAAATTGGCAGCTCGGATAAATTGAAAGCGCTTAAATCCCTGTCACTGGCTGCAGAAAAGCTCGAAGCGGATTTTGTTCCAAACGGGAATCTGGATGCGCTCATTCAAAAGGAGCGAATAGACTCATGGAAACATGGGGGGAGGACTGTCGGTGGTTTTGCTAAGAAACCTGAGCAAATACAGGGGTCTCTTTTTTGATTTCACAAACAGATTTATACTTTTTTACTACTATAGTGCGATGAAAAATATAATGCTATCTGCTGACGAGAAATTGATAAACAGAGCACATGAAAAAGCCCGATCAGAGAATACTACGCTGAATAACCGATTCCGCGAATGGCTTGAAACCTACACACTTGATCAGTTCGCTTCCAATGAACTTCCTGATACCTTTTTTAACTCATTCAAAACCAAAACCGGAGTACCTTTCGCAAGGCGGGAAACGAATGAAAGATGAGCCTGCAAGGATTAATGATTCGGAATCCGTTCATTGAATAAGAGATTTACTGCTCCCACACGAAAGTCTCTGCCTCTTCATTTTTATACAGACGTGCACTTTGTACTTCACCAAAGGCACGGAAGTGAATGATGTTTTCCTGATCGCTAAATTTCTCGGTTAGAAGACTGTTCCAGACTTTAATCGTTTTGAGCTTTTTTACCTTTTCTATTTCTACATACGTCCACATCACATCGTCTTCTATTTCCGCACCGATGTACACCGCTTTCAATTGCTCTTTTTCTGTATACAGTTTGAGGTTTTCAGGTATATACTTACTGAGTGCTTCATTGACAATGTCCCAATTTTCTTTAGCTGTAATATCAAGGGTATCATTTGCTGTGTAGACTTTTAGCGCCTCTTCCAGGTCATCCAAAAAAATCCGTGTACTTATTTGAATGGCTTTTTTATCCTCCTTGTATTTGATTTCTGTCACACTGACATGAAAGGGATGAATCAGCAATTGAAGGGCCAAAAATGCGGTGTAAATCATGCATCAAAACTAAGCAAATGTCATACCTGTAATCAATACCGCTCATCAAATGATGTGTCAATTTTTGAAGTCAAAACATTGCCATCCCCGGTCATATCCTATATTCGCTGTTCCATGAGTGAGTTCAGCCTGTATTATGGTCTTGGATTGGACCATATTTTGGATGTAAACGGTTACGACCACATCCTTTTTGTAGTGGTGCTTTGTGCCCTTTACCAGTCAACAGACTGGAAAAAAGTGTTGATTCTTGTCACCTCATTTACCCTGGGTCATTCCATTACACTGGCACTTGCCACCCTGGAGTACATCAGCATTAACCCTGACCTTGTTGAGTTTCTTATCCCGGTAACGATCTTGCTCACAGCTATTTCCAACCTTTTCACAAGCGAGCACAATGTCACCGATGGAAAGCTAAGAAGGAACTACTTCTATGCCGGCTTCTTTGGACTGATCCACGGGATGGGATTTTCCAACTACCTGAGAGCCTTACTTGGTGGAGATACTTCAATCCTGACTCAGCTATTTGCCTTTAATGTAGGCTTAGAGGTCGGTCAAATAATAATTGTTGGAATATTTATGATTGTGAGTTTCATTTTCGTTTCAATTGGCGGAATAACGAGAAGAGACTGGAAAATGATCATCTCTTCTGCTGTTGGAGGTGTGGCACTCATGATACTGATTGATACTCCGTACCTGAATTAAACCCCGGCAAGACCGGATAAAATAGATTTAACTACAAACTAAAGTTTAACCGATGAAAAATAAATTCTTATTGATCGTTGCTTTTGCTGTTGCAACAAGTGTGGCAGCTCAGGATCAAAAGCAAAAGGACACTGAATGGGAACGAAAGTTTGAGCAGCTGGGAACTGAACTCCCAACTCCAAATACGTACAGAACTGCATCAGGGGCACCCGGAAAGGAATACTGGCAGCAAAAGGCTGACTACAAAATGAAAATTACGCTGGATGACAGCAATCAGTCTATTACAGGAAGTGAAACCATCACCTATTACAACAATTCTCCTGATGACCTTGAATATTTATGGATACAACTGGACCAGAATGTTCGGGCTAAGGATTCAGATACTCCGCTAATCAGTGGAAGTTCCATGAGAGATACGTTAAGCGTTTTCTCTGTGGCAAGAATTACCGGTGATCCTGACTATAATGGCGGGTTCAAAATTGGATCTGTGAAAAGCAATGGAAAAGATATGAGCTACATCGTCAATAAGACGATGATGCGAATTGACCTGGAGCAACCGCTCAAATCAGGAACCAATATGGTTTTCAGTATTGACTGGAAATACAACATTAACAACCGAATGACTGATGGCGGCAGATCCGGTCTTGAGTACTTTGAGGAAGAAGACAACTACCTGTATACCATCGCACAGTTCTTCCCGAGAATGGCGGTTTACATTGATAATGAAGGGTGGCAAAACAAGCAGTTTCTTGGAAGCGGCGAGTTTGCATTAACGTTCGGAGATTATGAGGTTGACCTTACGGTTCCTTCAGATTTTGTGGTGGGAGCAACAGGAACCCTTCAGAATCCAAAAGATGTGTTGACATCAGAACAAATCAAACGATTTGAAAAAGCGAAGAAAACGTATGACAAGCCGGTGATCATCGTAACACAGGCAGAAGCAGAAGCCAACGAAAAGACTAAAGACAAAGGGACCAAAACCTGGAAGTTTAAAGCCGAAAATGTACGTGATTACGCATTCTGTGCTTCCCGAAAATTTATATGGGATGCAATGGCTGTTAAGCTGAGTGACGGAAATGAGCCCCTGGCCATGTCCTATTACCCGAAAGAAGGCAATCCTCTTTGGGAAGAATGGTCAACTGTTGCCGTGGCTCAAACGCTGGTGACCTACTCTAAATTCACCACGGAGTATCCGTATCCAAAAGCGATTTCAGTCCATACAGCATCTATCGGAATGGAATACCCGATGATTTGCTTCAACTACGGAAGACCAAATCCTGACGGGACGTATTCTGACAGGTTGAAGTACGGAATGATTTCCGTCATCATTCATGAGGTGGGACATAATTTCTTCCCAATGATCATCAACTCAGATGAACGACAGTGGACATGGATGGATGAAGGACTGAACACATTCGTTCAGTACCTGACTGAAAAAGAACTGGATCCAAATTACCCTTCCCGAAGAGGGCCTGCTGAAAACATCGTTCCTTATATGAGCGGAGCAAGAGGTCTGGTGCGACCAATCATGACCAACTCGGAGCAAATCAGGCAGTTCGGAAACAATGCCTACGCAAAACCGGCAACTGCACTCAATGTGCTTCGAACAACGGTAATGGGACCTGAGCTTTTTGATAAAGCCTTCAAAACATACTCAGAGCGATGGGCATTTAAGCACCCGACACCTGCTGATCTTTTTAGAACCCTCGAAGATGCTTCGGCGGTGGATCTCGACTGGTTCTGGAGAGGATGGTTCTATGGTACAGATTACGTTGATATCTCTCTGGACAATGTAAGATGGTTCCAGATGCAGAGTGAAGAGAACGGACTGGAAACACGAAATGTAAAAGTTGCCAGCGAAGCAATCGACGGCTCTGGGAATGGGATGATTGAAAAGAAATTTGGTGATGCGCCGGAAACTTTTGTTTTCAGAGAAAGCACACAAACAGGTGAATACAGACAATCCCGAAACAATGAAAAAATAAAGAAGACGGCTGACGGTAAGAATTTTTATGAGCTAACGCTAAAAAATAAAGGCGGGCTTGTAACTCCTGTCATCATTGAATGGACATTTACAGATGGAACGACCGAACTTCAAAAAGTTCCTGCTGAAATCTGGAAGATGAATGAGAAAGAGGTCACAAAGGTCTTCATGAAAGAAAAACAGGTCGCTAAAATTGTGATTGATCCAAACAAAATGACTGCTGACGCTTTTACAGAAGACAATGTCTTCCCAAGAACAGAAGAAGCAGACAGGTTTGAGAAATTCAAAGGCGGCCAATAATACCAACCTGTAACCAATAGAGGGAGGCATTTTTGTCTCCCTTTTTTTATTATTTCTCTACTACCTTTAAGTAAAATCCAATCCTATGAAAAAGACGATATACCTCCTTTTTGGCACCATACTGCTTTTCTCCTGCTCAAAACCCTCAGGGTCAGAAACTGCTGCAGAATCTGAAGTTGAAAGCGAATATGTTGAATTCAATAACCCGCCTGCCGATGGGTTCAATCAGGAAGGTTCTGACCTCATTGCCACTATACTCGCGGATAAAGTGATGGTTGCCATGGGTGGAAGAAAAGCATGGGATGACACACGTTACATCACCTGGAATTTTTTTGGGAGAAGAACACATACGTGGGACAAGCATGAGGGAAATGTCAGAATCGAAGAGCCCTCGAAGAATCTCATCATATTGATTAATATCAACAGCAGGGAAGGACGAGTCCAATTGAACGGAGAAGAAATAATTCAACCTGACTCACTTTCGAAATACCTCGATTTGGGAAATCGGTACTGGATAAATGATTCGTACTGGCTGGTGATGCCATACAAGCTCAAGGACTCTGGCGTGACACTTACGTATGTTGGAGAAGTCGCAACAGAGGAAGGAGTAAACTCTGATGTTGTACGACTCACTTTTGAAGATGTAGGAGTTACTCCGGATAACGTTTACGATGTGTGGGTAGATTTTGATTCCAAACTCGTCACACAATGGGCCTATTATCCAAAAATTACTGACGAAAAACCTCAATTCATTACTCCCTGGACTGATTATAAGCAATATGGAGAGATCATGCTTTCCGGTAAACGGGGAGAATATGAACTTTCAAACATTAATGTTCTGGAAGAAGTGCCGGATGGAACATTTGATTCCTTCGAAGTGCCGGTTCAGTAAATCATCGATCAGTGAATCTGAGCTGCTGGGACTGAAGATGATCTAGTCCGTCGAAAAGCTTAGAGTTATCTGAGGATTATCTGTAAAACCTTTCTATTTTGGGTTAGCTCATGCTCAACGAATCTACCATTGTTGTACTTTTTCAATATGCAGCACAGGCAATGCTCGCATTTCTTGTAATGTTCCTGCTGAACCGTTTTTACAAGAACTATCAAAACAAATACTTTCAATACTGGTCCTGGAGCTGGCTCGGATTAATGGTCTACCTCATAGGATCTTCCGTTGCGCTCGCCAGTGTTTTCTATCTTAGCACTACACACCCTCTGCGAACAATCTCATCTGCCATCACAGTCGGGGCGGGCTTATTTCAGGCACTATGGTTGTTTATCGGATCCTATGAACTTTCGCATGAAAAGAAATTTGCAAGGAAACCCGTACAAATTGCCTCCTTATTAATTATTCCATTGGCCCTGGGGCTGGTCTTCGCCTTTATCAATAACCCCGAAGCTGCCGTAAACAGAATTTTTCTGAGAGTGGGTGTCAAATCATTCATCCTTGGTATTTCGTTTGTCTTCTCAGCCTCCCTTATATACAAGCTGAGAAAATCAGGAATAGGAATTAAATTCATCATTGTTGCCTTTCTCCTCTATGGGTTGCAACAATTCAACTACTTTTTCTCATTTCTTGCCCCCGTCCTGGAGTTTGATTACCCTCTGGAAACTCCCTACTACCTTGGCATTTTCGATTTTCTTCTCCAAACCATTATGGGTATCGGGATGATTATCAATGTGCTGGAAGTGGAACGACTAAATCTGAAGAAGACGAATGTCGAGCTCGACACTTTTCTGTATCGGGCATCACATGACTTAAGAGCTCCGCTTACAGCCATAAAAGGATTGACCTCCGCAGCTCGCCAGATCAACGAGAAAAAGGAAGTAGCAAATTTCATTGACCTTATACAAATTAAGACCGATCAGGCCGATCAGGTAATCAGAGACATTATCACTCTGCGGAAGGGACAGAAAGTGGGTCTCAATATCAAACGGGTCAACCTGAACAAACTGGTTACAGATTACTTTAATATGGTGACTTCTCCGGTTAACAAAAAGGTGGTGCTTCATGTGGATTCTGATCAGTACATTATAAGCTCCGATCCGGACAGGCTGCAAACCATCATCAGTAATCTCATTTCCAATGCCATTAAGTATCATGACATGAGTCAGCCTGAGCCATCCATTCGGGTCGATATGCAAAGGACTTCCGATGGTGTAATGATGAAAATCGCCGATAATGGTAAAGGAATCGATGAGAAACACCTTCCTAAAATTTTTGATATGTTTTATCGGGCCAATACTGATTCAAAAGGCTCAGGCCTTGGCCTCTATCTGGTAAAAGATGCCCTTACAAGTATTGAAAGTAAAATTGAGGTCACGTCTGTTCCGGGTGTGGGTACAAGTTTTAAGCTTTATTTGAAAAATCTTACTTCTATGTAATGTCAAACCACTGACACCGTTGATTTCCCTAAAACTATTTCCTGGAAAATTTCCTTTATTTGATTAAACATAAAAAGACATGAAAGCAATTTGGAATGATCAGGTTATCGCAGAGAGTGATGACACAGTAGTCGTTGAAGGAAATCATTATTTCCCGGCAGATTCAATAAATAAAGAGTTCTTCAAAAGCAGTCCGACACACTCCGTTTGTCCATGGAAAGGACAGGCAAGCTATTACACCCTTGCAGTAAATGGGCAGGAGAATACTGATGCCGCATGGTATTATCCGCAGGCCAGTGAACTCGCAAAAAACATTGAAGGTTATGTCGCATTCTGGAAAGGGGTCAAAGTAGAATAGTCCCGTTACTCAGCGGGCTCATAGTCAAGTGGGAGGAGTTCGGACATGGATGATGACCAGCTCCAATAGCCTTCAATAAATACATTCCTTATATCTTCATAGTACCCATTGGGATAAATAGTCAGCAGGTCGAGAAAGTGAATAACAGAGGTTTGCTTCGAGTCTCTCTGCTCACGGCCCTTTCTTTTGGCGTAGGTCAATTCTTCCTTTTCCCCGGTGTATTGAACTTGTAAAAGGCCCGTATAGATCGTTTGGTTATCCTTCACCAGATCTTCTTTTTTCTGAATACCCATCCCCAGGCTGTCAACATAGTAGGGCAGTTGCCTCATCCTCTTCCAGTAATCAAGGCTGTCCCGAAATACAGACCCGCTTGAATTAAGACTTATGTCACCCCCAATGCTCACTTGTATGTCACCATTGGTATTCTTCTTTAATTCCTCTCTAAAAAGCCTTTGCAACCTCCTCCATTCTGAGTTGATCACTTCATCCGGCGGACGATTCGGATTTGGATTGCGATAAAGCTGTCGGGTTGCAAATAAATTTTCGCTTAGGGAGTCGGAGGAGAGAGATTTAAAAAAGTGTGTTTTTGATCCGTTGTACGCTTCCTCTCTGTTCCGAATCCAGATTTTCATTTCTTTCTTACTCTTTGGCTGCTTTTCCTTAAATGCCGGAATTCCGAATGAAAAGAACTCGCCGGTTTTATAGTTCATTCTGAAATCTTTCATCAGATAGGTAATAGTATACCCCAGAGCCTGATTGTCAATTTCTAAAGGTTCCTTTGAATGAGCATACAAGACTTCTTCCTCGATATCGTAGTAAAGAAAAATCACATCCGGATTCAGGATTTTCACCTGCTGACTGTTTGGTGTTGTTCCAAGAAACAATTCAACAAATGAAAGCATGTTATATCTCCTGCCCGCAGTATCCGCATTCAGATAGAATTCAGGAAGTTCAATCAGGTCTGTTTTTAATTCAACCAGTAACTCTCGTTTTTGACCCGCTTCGAAATCAAGGGGAATCACCGCATCCTCATACCCGACAAACGATACGACTAAATCATATTTACCTGCTTCGAAACCAGTCAGTCTGAAGTTTCCATCCAGGTCAGAGGTTGTGCCTGTAAGCGTATTGGCAAAGAATATGTTCGCAAAGGAAACCGGCTCTCTCGTTTGTTTATCAATCACACTGCCTGTTAGTTCCTGGCTCATGCATGGTGTAAGAATGAGCGACAGAACAAAAAATGAAACACATCTAATTGTGAAAGACATAGGATATCCGGCAAATAAATCACTGTGTCGGCAGAATAAAAGCCTTAGGAGTTAAATGTTGTTAACACAAAAAACAGAAAGCCATCCATTCCGGACAGCCCTCCTGACTTGTTGCACCCCTGGGTGCTAGTCTGCCTTAGTGAATTTGATCGTCCTATTGCTCAATATCAGGAAGTACATTCCGGATTTTAGGGATGAAATGTTGATTGCAGACGAATGCTCTTTGACCCTCCTTCTAATCATTCTTTTGCCCGAAGCATCTCTTATCTCCAATATTGAATCAATATAGTCAGCTGCCAACTCAACTCTTAAAAGATTAGATGCAGGATTAGGGAAAATGTGAATTCCTTCTTCCACATCATTGGAAAGTGGTTTTTCGTTCAGCTCGATTGTTATTGTTGCATTCGCAGCACCTCCATTACCATCATTGACTTCAACCTCCAGGTCAGCCTGAGAATCAGCGCCAAAAGTCAGTGACGCTTCTGAGACCAGAGAAAGTGCTCCTGTTTCAGAAATTGAAAAGGCTTCTTCATCATTGCCTGAAATGATTGAGAAGGAAAGAGCATCTCCATCTTCATCTGAAGCAAGCACATTCCCAATGGTCCCTGCGAGCTGACCTTCAGTAATTGAAAAAGTCTGATTCGTAATGCCGGGAAGATCATTAATATCATTTACCCCTACCGTTATAAGAGCAGTGGCTACCCCTCCATTCCCATCGCTCACACTTACATTTATTTCGATATGACTTAGCACCTCGAAATTCAACAACTCAGCATTTAAAACCGTAACCTCTCCGGTTGTAACATGAACATCGAATGCACTATTTGTTGATGATTCAACCACAAATGAAAGTGCATCAGAATCCTGATCAGTTGCTTCAATTATGCCAACAATTGTATCATCAGGGCTGTTTTCATCTATTGAGAAAGTTTGGTTTTCAACCACAGGGTTTTCATTCAGGTCAATAAGGTTTACAGTTACGGTTCCTGAATCTGTTCCACCATTTCCGTCATTCACTTCTACTTCCAGGGTGAAAGCATGTGTTGTTTCAAAATCTAATTCTGATGAAGTCTCAACAGTGAGCTCGCCGGTCGCAGATAAGGCAAAAGCATTGTTCGTGTTTCCTGAAAGAATGGAGAACGACAGTTCGTCTCCGTCAGGATCGGTTGCCAGAATAGTTCCGACTACAGTGGCTGCTATAGTGTTTTCATTGATAGAGAAGTTATGATTACTAATTGTCGGGATAGTGTTACCTAATCCACAGCCTTCGTACTCAAAAGTGAAATTTGTTGCAACCGCATTGTTCTCAACATATCCTCCTCCTACTGGCAAATTGGAATCATATTCGTATTCATAAACATATGTTTCATCTCCAGAATAAGCAAGTAGATTATTCTTGCTCAATGTATGTACAGGATCAAAATGGGTAATGAAAAAATATGGATCTAGTCCAAAAAACGGATTATCTCTCTCATCAAACTGATATACAATAAACTCCTGTTCATCGCCAATCTCTTTGAAAGTTCCTTGCAAAATCTGTCCATCTCGCCATTCGAAAGTCCATTTAAAGTCTAAGTAATATTGAGTGGGTGAAATGTAGCTTCTACGATCAATCCGTACTACTGTATCGTTTTCGTAGAAGTACTTTATTTTCATCACATCATATTCTCCTGAATTCCCGGAAACATCCCAAACAAACTCACTTAATAAGTCTCCCTCATAGATGATGCTAAATGGCCCCTCTCTAAAGGAAGAAATAAAACCGCTTATGATTTGGTTGTTGTCATTGTACTCAAAACTGGCGTAAGTGTGTTCCACGGTATCTATAACTGTCACTAGGTTCTCACCCAGATAGTAAAATTCTGTGTTGATGTTTTTCGTATTACCATCTGCATACTGTTCCGAGTATTTTGTCAGGCGACATCCACCGCTCGAAACATCATCATCAATGTCCTCAACATCAATTACTACTAATGTGGTGTTACTGCCAAATTCACTGGATGCATTTATTCCCAATACGAAATAGGGTATTGATTCAAAGTCTATTGCCAGTGAGTTATTTACTGTAATAAGTCCTGAATTATCAATCTCAAAAGCATTACCATTATTTCCATACGCAATGCTTAAGGTTACTTCAGCGGCAGAAAGATTGGTTATATCTAAATTCCCTACCAAAGTACCAATCGATTCATTTTCAAAAACAGAGAGAGTGTCTGCTACCACTAAAGGTGACAGCTCAACAAGGTAAACTCTGGGATACGTGTAAAATTCCTCATCAGAAACATCCGAAAATATCACAGTAAGATCATAGTATTCTCTATTCTCAGCACTTTCAAGGGTTGAATCAGGATGTACAGAGATCATTCCTGTAATTGAGTCAATCACAAACAAGCTATCTTCTGAGGTAGAATATTCCATCTTAAAAGTGATAGGATCATCTTCTTCATCAAACACTTCTACAAGTCCTGCTTCTGTGCCGCCAACACTTAATTCATTGACAAAATATTCAGGATAATCTTCTGATACCGGTTGATCATTCACATCGATCACCTTGATAGTAACCAATGCCGTATCAACGTTTTGTGATTCATCTTCGACATGAGCTACGAATTGCACCAATGAATCTGCCTCATAATTCAGGAAACCTTCGTTATACAAAAAATTCCCACTTGTCCCGAAAAAAATATCGTTACTTTCTCGAATGGAATCTGTAAGAATGGAAAAGGTCAACTCCTCACCTTCAAAATCAAAGGCCTGAAGGGTAAACTCGCCAAAACTGTTTTCTTCTATCTCAAGATTAAGAGGATCAAACACTGGAGGCTGATTTTCATGTATCGAAAGAGATATGCTATCCAGGTATAAAGTATTACCGTATCCGTTGATCGATTTAAACGCAAGCAAAAATTCATCTTCAGATGGCTCTATCAGAACCGATCTCATTGCCCAGTCTTCCTGGCTTTCAGGTTCAAAAAAGCTTACATCGGGCTCCGCAGTAGTGAGTTCATCTCCTCCTCGCTGAACCAGTGTCTGCCAGGTCGCACCACAATCAAAAGATTGTACTACGGCAAGCGAGTCATTCAAAGTCAGATCCCCTTCATATTTTGCGTATGCGTAGGCAAAAGACAGATTCAGTTGATCATTACTGGAAAAGGTGTTCGAAAGGATATAATAGTCCTGCTGTCCTATACTACTATAGTTGAAGAAATTTAAGAAGAGTCCACCATCGGCATCATAGCCCGTAGAAGTCAGTCTCCAGCCAACATTCTGATCCGGATTTCCCAACCTTAGCAAAGGCTGATCATCAAAAGTCTCATCATAGAGTTCAACAGCGGGTCTTGTATCAATGGTAGCCTGACTCTCGATACCATATGCGTACAGGAGTTTGCTTCTCACTTTAACCTCATAATTTCCATCCGAAATGCCGTAAAAGTGATTGTCTGACTGAAAAGCCTGCTCATCAAGAGCATATTGAAATTCCTGAAAAAACTCCAACGGTAAAACTCGAATGGCTCCATGTCCACCGTTGCAACTTGTTCCCAGAGTCTGTACTTCTTCAATAATGATTTCGGGAATACTTAGTGTGTCAGAAAATATCTCGGAATCCAGCCCATCATCAAGGATCGCAAAATATTCTCCATGATCATCAACGAAAAGGTTATTGGTGGTTTGTCCATCAATAGCAGATTCATTCCGATACCATTGATAGCTCGTATATCCTTCGGGCACAGAGAGGTCGCTGGTTTCGCTGTTGATGGTTAGTTCTACAGTTTGAGCATAAAGCGGATTGCTTGTTGAAACAATTGCGACTGCAGCGGATAAAAAAAATATCCAATTGTAGTAGATTTTCATGACCTAAGACTTTAAGCCAATGAAGGTACTTATCAGCTTACGTCAAATTTTGTAATATTTGGCAGTCCTTGATGCGTTCTTGTAAAGCACCTGCTTCGTCTTTAGAGTCTGAAAGAGATACAGGATTCATATCAATACCCCTGTTCGCATTCTTCTAAAGTCTGGTTTTGATTTTAGAACCTATTAAACTGTTTTATTGCTCTTGCTTTAAATCGGATATAATAAACAATCAGTCCAAGACCGATGATGTGACCAATGAATCCAACGCTTGATGCCAGACCGGCATAAACTAAAACAATAAATACGGAGGCCGGGAAAATATCAAAATAGATGTTGCCTTTACTGGCTTTGTATGATTTTCCGTTGATGTGAACTCCCAAAATAGCTTTTATCCACAGGAATCTCGCAACAAGGATTTTCATTTCCTCCCCAACCCTTAGATAAGACTCTATGTAATTATCCGTTTTGACATTTCTTAGAGTGTGTTCTCCGATCTCGATCACCGCCCTTGTTGTTCTGGATGGTCCCATTTTATTGTGCTGAACAGTTCCATCTCCTACGAGTTCCAATTTTCCAGAATAAATTTTCATTTTTTACCGGAATACTAGGACTCTCTGCAGTAGGAAGAAAAATTTTATTCCGGACAAGTATCCTCTTCTTGTTAAACCTCTACTTCGTCTTGAGAACCTGAAACCGATCCAGAATTTCCTGGCGTTTGTCTTTACTAAAAATAAGTGGGATTTCCTTACCTGCTATTTCGAGATAGATCATGTTTCCATTGATCCTGCTTACATAATCACTGTTGATCAGGTAGGTTCTGGAAACTCGTATGAAGTTTGGTTCCTGAAACTGACGATGGAAGTTCTTCAGGTTAGAAGCGAGGTGATAGGATTTCTTTTCCGTGACAACTTCAACATAGGACCCATCTGCCTTTACATACAGTATGTCTTTTTTCTTAACCCTGACAAACGTGTTTTGGTCCGGCAGGAAGACGGAATCAGTAATTCTTGGATTCGCCTGATCAAAATCAACCTCCCTGGTAAAATTCTGAATTGCCAGATCAATGTTGATGGCAAACTCACTGAGCTTGAATGGTTTGATAAGAAATGCTGCAGGGTGCGTTTGCATCGCACGCTTCACCATTGTGCTCTCTGAGTTGGCGGACAAATAGATCACCGGACATTTATGGAATTCATAAATTTTTGCAATTGTCTCAATACCATCTTTCGAACCTTCAAGCAATATGTCTGCAATGATCAATTCCGGCCTGGTTGTTTCTGCCAGTGAAATCCCTTCGTCATAGTTTCTGGCATTTCCCAGAACAACATGCCCCAGTCCCTCAAGTTTACTTCGTATATCCTCCGCGATCAGGAGGTCGTCTTCAATGGTTGCGATTTTATAATTCACTTTAGCCGGCAGTTACTTTATGAAGATAGTAGAAAGCGGTTAGAATAGTAACTCGATTTGTGCACCTGTCCTTTCTCTTTGTGAATCCCGTGAGATTTCTTGTTAAGCACTCATCCTTAATTCATATTGAAATCCTTTTTTATCAGTAATCCTGTACTTTCCCCTCAGCTGCTCCGATTGCAGGCGAATCAATTGATTACCAAATGATTTCGAAGTGTTCCAGGCATGTAAATCAATGCCCTCTCCGTTATCTGAATATTTAAGGATAATCTCTCCGGATGTGTCTTTTTCGATTGAAATGCCAATTTCCAGTTCAATCTCTTCTGACACATGCTTGATACTGTTGGTCATCAATTCATTTAAAATCAATCCCAAACTGGTGGCTCTTTCAATTTCAAGATCCAGATCGTTGGGGATTTGAAGATGTGTGACTATACGTCTGGGCACGGCATAAGAGATCTCCTCTGACAAAGTTTTCAGGTAATCCTCCATATTCACCGTCCCCGCTTGTTCTCCTTCATATAAAATTCGATGCAACAGGGCTACTGAATTAATCCTGAGCTGGCTTTCATTCAATGCTTCTTTTGCGTCAGTAGAAAGTAGCTTTTGGGATTGCAGACTCAGCAAACTATTGATCATTTGCAGGTTGTTTTTTACCCGATGGTTTTGCTCTTTAAGCAGGAGTTCGTTGCGTGATGACAAAAGCTTGTTTTTCCGATAGAGTCTATATAAGTAAAAGGATATGAGTCCGATGAAAAGAATGACGATAATCGAGGTAATTAGCGCTGCTTTTGAGTCCGCTAAGTCCCTCTCCGTTTTTTCGAGGAAAGATTTCGTTTTACTTACCTCATACTTTTGGTCGGCTTCATGTAGTTTTTCCTGATGGGTTGCTGCAACGTTTTCACCGTACTTCCTCATCAAAAGAGACTTAAGTGTGATCAAAGTGTCTAAATTATTTTTCACCGCTATATAGTCATGCACTGTATTTAGGTATGATAGAGATTGTCCTATGTTCATTGTTTCCAAAAATGGTTGCAATTCGCTCACAATTGAGGATATCTCTTCATCCCTGTGTTCGTGGGCCAAGAAAGTACAATACCTCTGTGAAGAATGAACAAACAGCTCATCATCTTCGTTTTCCTTTGAAATTCTTCTGATCTCCATAAAGTAATACGTTATCTCCTTTGAGTAATCATTGAACCCCTTGATGTGTAAATCAATATAAACCGTCATCAATCCCCTGTAACCCCAGCCCTGAGTGATTGGATTTGAGAATTTCTTTCCAAATTTGACGGCCTGGTTATGCCAATAAATGGAAGAATCATTCATTGCCAAATACTTGGAAGAATCTAATGGAGAGAGGTTTCTATTGGCGAAGTAGAACATCCCGACCCTGTTACAAACTTCAGAATACCATTTTGAATCACTAAATGAGGATGAATACCTTAATGCGATTTCCAAATAATATTTAGATCTGCTTCGAATTTTCGAACCATGCATTGCGGTGGTCAGGACGGAGGCATACCTTATAACATCAAGAGAATCTTTTTCAAGTTCAGCAAATGCCAGACTATCAATAAGCATCACGACATAATCCTCTTTGGTCATCCATTTCTCCTTGACTGGCTCATGAATTTGACCGTTTGAAAACAAATAGCCAAACAATAAAAGAAGTAAACTTGTATATCTGATTTTCATTGAAGATTTAAAGAATCTGACAATAAATTTAAAGACAAATGATTCAATCTATCGTTGACAAATTGCACTCTGCCCTTAACCGGGAAGAAGTAAAATCGTCTGGTCTAATAGCGTCAAACAAACAGGCTGTTTAACCGGCTTGCATCTTCCCTTTAGTTCCTCTCAAATCATAACTGATATAAAACCCTCTGAGTACCATTGCCAATACCAATGGAACAAGAGGCATTCCCAATGGCTGTGGCAGCAATACCCATATCACCAGCAAAACGCAGTACCAGATGGCAACAATTTTGAAATAGTTTCTCATGAACTTCCGGAACCGTTCTCGTGATATCATAAAAGCAATGGGAAGGTGAAAAGGAATGGCCCACAATATGTTCAGGTTCCATTTTGATAAATGCTCTGTTCCAAGCCAAAGAAATGCCACCCACATTCCGACAAATCCCGCAAGAGAAAAAAGAAAGGTGTCGATCCACCTGGTCCGTTTGCCCGTCTTGAAGTTTCTGTTGGTGATGAATCCAATGATGAAAAAAAGCAGGACAAAAAAGGCTTGGGGTGTTAAGAGGGATTTAGAATGCAATTCTTCTGTCGGTGTATAAATAATTTCAGTTCTGGAAACCAGCAAAACTTCCGAACTGTCATTCTTAAGTTTTGCCCCCGCAAAAGCTTTGAAGATGTAATCCGGAAGAAACATGTAATCGTAACCCGGAGCTTCAACATCAATCTGTGTTCCCAACCCAAGGTTTATCCCAAATTCACCCCATGGCTGATAGTCCAGATAATCATCCATCAGATCCCTTACTGTCTTGCCTTCTTCGACATAGGACATATCGAAGCTAACCCTGCCAGGGTAAAGTTCTTCGGTGATATCTCTAAGTTTGGTTGCGCAGTTATCATACACATAGTTGTAGATGTACTCAGCATTTTCAGGGCGGATATTATTTTGTAGAAAATTGAAAAATTGTTGCTTCTCAACCCGATTAAGATTGAGGTATTGCTCTCTGATCGACCGATTTTGCCCGGAATAAAATTTAACGACGTTTTCGTAACGACCAACCCCAACCCGGTATTTCAAAAGCCCTTTTGCAAAATTCAGGAAGAAATTCTCCTGATCAAAGTCGTACAATCCGTAGTTATAAAACCAGTCGATGTTGTTTTGAGGGTCGTATACACGTATTCCGGAATGCCCAAAAGCAGACCACACTTCTCCCTGGTACGGGCCAATAGTGATCATCGCAATTTCAGCTTCGTCTGAAAGCCGGGTTTGCGCTGTGGTCGCAGATCCCAAAAGAAAAAAAAGCAGAAACAGTACTCTACTGGTGCGCCTTGATATTACTTCTCTCATCTTTTCAAATTTGATTTGGCTTAACCGATCTTTGGTAACTAATGCTCGTCAATCTACACGATAGCCTTTCCATTGCATCAAAACTAACGCCAAAAAGGATAGCAAATGCATCCAGAATCTGGTGGGGATACCAGCGTTCAAAGAACTCCGGAAAGGCAAAGATGAATGGATTCCCGGTCAGCATGGCTATTGAACCCACAACAGCCTGCAACCTCAGATGCCCGGAATGCCCAAGCGGACTGAGGTCATTTACACGACCGACAGGAAAATTGGATGTCACGTTGTTTGAAAAAATCATGAACGAGGTGAGCGGTCATTTGATGTATCTCACATTCTACTTTCAGGGTGAACCGTACCTCAATCCGCAATTTCTGGACATGGTCAAGATTGCAGGACAACATGGCATCTACACCACCACTTCTACCAATGCACATTTCCTCGATGATGAAAATGCCAAACGAACCATTGAGTCCGGACTGAACAGACTCATCATTTCGATTGACGGATCAACTCAGGAAACCTATGAGTCCTATCGAAAGGAAGGAGATTTGGAAAAAGTGCTGGAGGGAACACGTAATATCCTGAAATGGAGAAAAGAACTTCGTGCCACCTCCCCTAAAGTTGTCTGGCAGTTTCTGGTAGTGAAACCCAACGAGAATCAAATACCGGAAATCGAAAAGCTGGCAAAGGAGTATGGAGTGGATAAAGTAGCATTTAAAACCGCTCAGATTTACGACTATAAAAACGGGAGCGAATTGATCCCAACCATCAACAAATACTCTCGCTATAAAGAAGGACCAGATGGAACCTTTACCATCAAAAACAAGCTGGAAGACAAATGCTGGAAGATGTGGAATTCGTGCGTGATTACCTGGGACGGCCAGGTCATCCCATGCTGCTTCGATAAAGACGCTTCGCACAGTTTCGGCAATGTCAGTCAGGAATCCTTCAAAGACATCTGGTTTTCCCGTCAATATCAAAACTTTCGAAACGCCCTTTTTTCCTCACGTTCTGAGATAGAAATCTGCAAGAATTGTAGTGAGGGATTGTCGGTGTGGGCATGAGAGGTGCAAGTGAAATGACAAACTTTGTTGACTTATATAGAGAAGAATCCATAATTATCGGGATACTATACATTTTAGTATTTATCGTCGGAATTTTCAGCGTCTCTAAGGTTATAGACGATTCTGATTTCCTTGCTAAGTCAGCTACCAATTCTCGTCAAATAAAAAGGGCAGCTGGTTTTCAATTCTTAATGGCAATATTTCATATCGCTATAATGGTCGTATTGTATGCCACTCTAAAAAGCCATAGTAAAGAATTAGCCATCGGATTTCTGAGTTTCAGGATACTAGCCATCATTTTTACTCTTTTAGGTACAATCGTCCTCTTTTCACTTTTAAGAGTAAGTCAGAAATTCATCATGATTCCTAATTCAGACACATCCGGTTACCTTTCATTGGGAAATCGACTCAAACATTATCGTGACTTGATTAATCATGTGGGAATGATTATCACTATCTGCTTGAGCAGTGTCGCATTGTATCTTATTTTGCTTCAATCAGAATTAGTCCCATCATGGATTTCAATATGGGGAATCGCGGGTGCAATAATCGCAATCTTTGCCAGCACACTTGTCGCGACAAATCGTTTGAAAGTAAAAACCACAACGTATATGATTTTAAATATTCCAATAGCGTTACTGGAAATTGTTTTCTCTATATGGTTAATATTTAACGGTTTAATGCTATAAAACATCATTTAACTCTAAATTTTTACCCGGTGGAATTCACTTTATATATTTTTTTGCGTCTTAAAATCAACTATGCCTATCTGGGGAATTGATCTGGGAGGAACCAAAATAGAATGTGTCGTGCTGAAAAGTGCGGTGGATCCGGAAGTTATTGCCCGGGAACGAATCAACACCGAAGCTGAGCAGGAGTACGAACACATCCTTCAACAAATCTCCACCCTCATTGACCGGGTATCTCAACGAACAGGTCTTAATCCTGAAAGGATTGGATTCGGCACGCCTGGAACGCTGGACCCGACTTCCGGCGCGATGAAAAACTGTAACACCACCTCACTGAATGGAAAACCGCTTGATGTTGATCTGGAGAAGAAACTGGAGGTTTCGGTCAGGATTGCCAATGATGCCAATTGTTTTGCATTGGCAGAAACAAGAATGGGTGCCGTCCCTGATCAGGCTCCGAACGCAGAAGTCGTATTTGGTGTGATCCTTGGGAGTGGAGTCGGAGGTGGAGTGGTCGTTAACGGGAAGATCATCAATGGTCGTCATGGAATTGGCGGAGAGTGGGGGCACAATTTTCTGGATGAATCCGGCGGTCCCTGCTATTGTGGAAAAACCGGATGTGTGGAACGAATCCTGTCTGGAAAAAACCTGGAGCGATACCATTTGGAGACTTTTGGTGAGGAGAAAAAACTGGTGACCATTTATCAAGAATTCCTGGACAAAAGCAATTCCAATTCCATCACAACCATTGATCGCATGATTCACTTTTTTGGGAAAGCCATGTCGGTCGTCATTAATATACTGGATCCGGATGTTATTGTTCTGGGGGGTGGGGTTGGCAACATTGACCTGCTGTATACTGCCGGTGCAGAAGAGGTGAAAAAGCATGTATTCAACCCGTCACTCAATACATCTTTTCTTAAACCAAAGCTCGGTGACAGTGCCGGAGTATTTGGTGCCGCCTTCCTGGTATCATGATACACTTTCTTCGACAATCCTGAAATTTTGCTCCAAACAGATGCGGTTTTGCTGTCGATGCACTTATTTCGCATTTTAATCATTCAACATGAAATTCGAGCGAAACTCCCGTACAGACAAACAGCTGATGGACATCTACCGGGAACTGGTGACTCCTCGGCTTATTGAGGATAAGATGCTGATCTTGCTGCGACAGGGTAAAATCAGCAAATGGTTCTCCGGAATCGGGCAGGAAGCCATCTCTGTGGGTGCTGCGCTTGTGCTCGAAAAAGACGAATACATTCTGCCGATGCATCGGAATCTTGGAGTGTTTACCTCAAGAGGAGTACCGTTCAGAAATCTTTTTTCTCAATTTCAGGGAAAAGCCGGCGGATTCACAAAAGGCCGGGACCGTAGTTTTCATTTTGGAACCCGGGATTACAATATTGTTGGTATGATTTCCCATCTGGGGCCTCAGCTTGGGATTGCCGACGGAATAGCCTTATCACACCTGCTCAAAAAAGAAAAGAAGCTCAGTCTTGTCTTTACCGGAGATGGCGGGTCCAGTGAAGGGGATTTCCATGAAGCGTTAAACGTCGCATCGGTATGGAATCTGCCGGTCATTTTTGTCATTGAAAATAATGGGTATGGACTTTCCACTCCAAGCAGAGAGCAATTCAACTTTGATTCCTTTGTAGTGAAGGGTCCTGCTTACGGAATGGAAGCTCACAGCGTCGAAGGAAACTCTATATTGGAAGTACTCAATGCCCTGGAAGCCATTGCAAAGGATGTTCGGAAAAATCCTCGCCCAATCATCTTTGAGGCCAAAACCTTTCGTATGAGGGGTCACGAGGAAGCATCGGGGACTAAATACGTTCCGAGCAAACTCATGGACCAGTGGGCAAAAAAGGATCCAATCTTCAACTACGAAAAATTTCTGATTGAGGAAAAAGTCTGCCATGCAAAAGACATAGAAGAAATTCACAAAGAAATAAAGGCAGAGATAAGCAAAGCAGTAAAAGAAGCCTTTGCTGAAGAGAAAATTGCCTCCGTTACTGAAAATGAACTGGCAGATGTTCATTTCCCATTTGAACAAAAAGTCGTTGCTCCAAAAGGTAAAGAAAGCGAAAAACGTTTCATTGATGCCATTTCAGATGGATTAAAACAAAGCCTTGAAAAATATCCTGAACTGGTTCTCATGGGTCAGGATGTTGCCGATTATGGTGGTGTGTTCAAAATAACTGAGGGGTTTGTAGAGAAATTCGGAAAGGAAAGGATTAGAAATACCCCACTTTGTGAATCCGCAATTATCGGAGCAGGATTGGGGCTCAGTATAGCAGGAATGAAGGCGATTGTAGAAATGCAATTTGCCGATTTCGTGACCTGCGGTTTCAACCAGATCATCAACAACCTGGCCAAAATTCATTACCGATGGGGGCAAAATGCTGATGTCGTTGTAAGAATGCCTACAGGCGCAGGCGTGGGTGCAGGACCATTCCATTCCCAATCCAATGAGGCATGGTTTTTTCATACTCCCGGGTTGAAAATTGTGTATCCTTCTAACCCGCATGATGCCAAAGGGCTATTGAACTCCGCGATTGAGGACCCTAATCCCTATTTATATTTTGAGCACAAAGCCTTGTATCGATCACTTTCAGGCAATGTTCCCGACGCTTACTACACCACAGAGGTTGGTAAAGCGGTAGTAAACAGGGAAGGTTCAGACCTTACAATCATTACGTATGGTATGGGGGTTCACTGGGCAAATGATGTAGCAAAAGAATCAGAACGTTCCATTGAAATTATCGACCTGCGAACATTGCTTCCGTGGGATAAGGAAACCGTGGAGCAATCCGTGAAGAAAACCGGAAGGGTACTTATCCTTCATGAAGATTGCATGACCGGGGGAATTGGTGGTGAAATCGCTGCATGGATTTCTGAAAACTGCTTTGAATACCTCGACGCTCCTGTAATGCGGGAAGCAAGCCTCGATACACCCGTCCCTTTTGCCGCAGATTTAGAAAAAGATTTCCTGCCTAATTCAAGATTAGCAGATACACTGGAAAAGCTTGCAGGATACTAAAACTTAACTCCCAGATCGATCGAAACCGCCGTGTTTCGCATGGCCAGGTCTTCAACTGTAGTTGCAGTTACCTTCTTAATCACATTGGTCAGACCTCTTTGATAGGAAATGCCACCAAACAGGGTAGTACTAAGTCCTGCACGAAATTCAACCCCTGCACCAAGAATTACCGGAATATCTATTGGATTGAAGCTTTCTATCAGGGTATAGGAGGGATCGAGTGGCTCATCAAAAACTTTTATTTCGAGTGCTCCCCCCACCTGAAAGTACACCTTGGTGTCCGGGGCAATCTCATTTGTGAAAAGCTTAAGTGAAACGGGTATCTGCAGATACTGAATATTGTACTCCTCTGCCACACCCAGATCACCATCCTGAAATGCTGTTCGCTTTGGAAGGTAAATCAATCCGGTACTGAGCATATAGGTATCCGCAAAAGATTTATCAGCTATCAGACCGACAGACATTTTAAATTTAGACCCGTCGTTCGCAGCAGTTTGTGCCTCGTTTGCCGCCCGGTTAGACACGATAACAGGCGCCAGTTTAAGCCCCAGTCTAAGCTGAGCAAAAGTTCCGGTTGAAAAAAGAATGAGAAAGCAGAAAAGAAATTTCTTCATGAGTCGTTTAGGATTAAGTCTTGACCTGACTGTCTAAATTTGAATCAAAAATAGATATTATGCGAGGAGTACTCCTAATGATAGGTGCGGTTTTCTTTTTATCATGTACAGATGACAACTGTAAGGATGCTGTTGAACCACTATCAGTAACGCTGGAAGTGGAGCGCCTGGAGGAAACGCTGTTTGAATCCACTTCTGCATCTGAAGTAGAATCTTTCCTGGGTCAGAACAAAGACTTCTCCACTTTCTTCCTTAACTCCGACCAGTATCCCCATGATTCTATCCTCGCTAAAAGGATTTTCACTCTGATAGAAAACCCTGCTATTGACACGCTTTATCAGGAGTCTGTTCAGGCTTTTCAAAATATCGATGAGGTCGTCAATGTGCTGGAGTCAGCCCTCGGACGACTGAAGTACTACTATCCTGAAACAAGGACTCCCAAAGTACAGACAATCGTCTCCGGATTATACAAAGACCTGTTTATCTCCAACGATCATATCATGATCGGGCTTGATTTTTTCATTGGTGAAAATGCTTCGTACAAACCAACAGATATCCCTAATTATATTTTAAGAAGATATAACACAGAACACCTGCCTGCCATTGTCATGCAATACATTTCCAGTCAATACGTAGTGCCCGGGTCTGAAGACACCATGCTTTCAGAAATGATTGATATGGGTAAATCTTATTACCTGCTTAGCAAAATCATGCCGTGCACATCGGAACGCATCCTGATTGGCTACACACAGGAAGAGTGGGATGATTCCTTTGAAAACGATCAGATCATCTGGGCGAATTTTGTTCAGAATGAAATTCTGTATGAAACAAATCATACCATCAAGCAAAAATTTCTGGCCGAACGTCCTAACGTTTATGAAATCGGGGATAAGTGTCCCGGCCGAATTGGCGCATGGCTCGGCTGGCAAATTGTTAATTCCTACATGGACAGGTCTGGCATTTCCGTTCAGGAGCTAATGAAGGAAACGAATCACAACAAAATTTTTACGCAATCCGGGTATAAACCAGGTTAAGCTGTCAGGATATACACCTCCGACTCGTTAAGCTCAAACTTATATTCGTTATTAAGAATCTTAAGCAGCTTGGTAACCTGAATATCCTTGTCGTAATACAGCTCGGCAAGTTTTCGACCATTCCGCTGGTACCTCTGAAGCAGATCCGGGTTTTCAAGAAAGACTTTGAGTTTTCTTACGAAATTGACGGGACGGTGCGGGTCGTGGTAGAAGCCACACTTGTTTTTTTCAACCACATTTTTGAGCCATCCTTCAAAATTGATAATGGTCAGCTTTCCTGCCGCCAGGGAGTCGAAAAACTTGTTCGGGCTACCCGTATTTAGAATTTTTATATCCTTGAATGATACATAAACAGCATCACTTTCATTTAGAATTTGTTTAACACCCTCCTTGTTTGTATGCTCATAAAATGAAACATTCCAAAGCTTTCGATACTGATGCTTCAGTCGCTCCATTTCTGAACCATAACCAATGATGTTGACGTGAACCGGCAGTTTTTGCTTTTTCAATTCTAACGCTGCTGCCAGAAGGAACTCCAAATGATTTGCCCTGCCAATTGCACCGCAGTATGTAATGGAAAAATTATTTCGATTACTGTAGTCGCCTACCCTCAGATCAGCATCAAAAAAATTGCAATCTGCCATGTTTGGAATGACATAGACCTTTGTGTTAGGTGATACTTTTTCAATGTAGTTCCTAATGGCAGGTGACAAAGCAATCACCTTATCAGCTTCAAAATAGAATCTCTTTTCAAGAGAATAGAACCACTTCTTAAGAAGACTGTTTTTTATGATCCCCATCTGAACAGGGGCCTCCGGCCACAAATCTCCCACTTCAAAATAGTAAGGAATATTGAATGTCCTCTTCAGGAATGTGCCAATAAACCCGGTTGATAAAGGGGTAGTCATCACATAAGCCAACTCAATCTTGGGAATTGTAACCGCTTCCTTTTTTGCAAGTCTTACAAATCTCCAGAATGACCAGATTCTTCTTAGGAAACCGTACTTATTATCATAGGATACAGGAAGATAATGAACCTCTATTCCATCAATTTCTTTTACTTCCTTTTTGCCATTGTGGGCCGTTAGCATCACCACTTCATGCCCGGAATCCACCAGTCCCTTTGCCAGATAATACGAGCGGATGGATCCTCCTTCCTCAGGAGTTTTAAAGTATTGGTGGACGTAAAGGATCTTCACAGGCTTAAAGATGAACGCTAAATTAGCAACGAACAATTTTTTTCGAGGAAAGCTGTATTTGTTTCGGTAACAAATTTGCAGATGAAACCATTGTGAGAAATTCAGCCGAGCTCTATATGGATCTTATCAGGGAGTCAACCAGGTAAGTCTTTTGCTATTTCCCCAATTTCTCATAGTACCTGCAAAAATTAGTGATCTCACATACTTCACACTTTGGTCTGCGCGCCAGACAGGTATACCTGCCATGAAGAATCAACCAGTGATGGGCTCTTGAAACAAATTCCTCCGGGATATGCCGGACCAACTGCTTTTCCACTTCTAAAGGAGTCTTCGCTGTTTGTGTTACAAGTCCCAGCCGCTTAGACACTCTGAATACATGCGTGTCTACCGCCATGGCCGGTTGATTGTAGAGAACCGATACGATCACATTGGCGGTCTTCCGACCCACACCCTGCAATTTTACCAGCTCAGAAATATGATTCGGTATTTCAGAGTTGTAGTCCTCGACCAGCTTTTTGCTCAATGCAAGCAGATGTTTGGTCTTGTTGTTCGGATAAGACACACTCCTGATGTATGGAAACAACTCATCAAAGTGAGAAACCATCATATGTTCCGGGGTTGGAAAGTCCCGGAACAATGCGGGTGTAACTTTATTGATCCTCGCATCAGTGCATTGTGCACTCAGCACAACTGCAACAAGTAGCTCAAACGGATTAGAGTACTGCAGCTCTGTTTCCGGCTGGGGATAAGATTCTGAAAAGTATGCTACAAACGCATCAAAGCGCTCCTTCTTAGTCATCGCCTAAAATTAGGCAGACTGAAGATTTTTCGAAGCATAAAGAATTCTTGAAACGACTTCTTCCGGAGCTTTCATTACAAAAGCGTCCAGAGAGGTCATTACTTCTCTAAGCTCACTAATTTTATTTTGGAGTTGATTGTCTGTTAGTAGCGATTCCTTAATCTCCACACGCTCATCTTCACTTACTTCGTCATAAAGAAATCTTACAAGGTCATTTTCTGTAAAGGTTTTTATCATAGGCATTTTGATTCTGCTCAAACTTCTTTCTTAAGTTTATCAAAGCATACCTCATTCTACCCAAAGCGGTATTGATGCTGACATCCGTCGCATCCGCAATCTCCTGAAAACTCATCTTCATGTAGTGTCTCATCATGAGCACTTCACGTTGTGTGTCCGGGAGTTCCTTGATATACCCTTTGAGCAGGTTGTAAGTATCCTGTTTTATATGTTCATCTTCAATTGACGTTTCGGAAAACTCCAGTGTATTAAATACACTGCTACCGTCCTCCATAACAATAGTCGGGTAGCGCTTTTCTCTTCTGAAATGATCAATGGACAGGTTGTGTGCGATACGAAGAATCCATGGCAGGAATTTTCCTTCCTCGTTATACCTTCCGGATTTGATGGTACGAATGGCTTTAATAAAAACCTCCTGCATGAGATCCTCTGCAGTGTACCTGTCTTTAACGATTAAATAAATGGTAGTAAAAACCCTGTCTTTGTGCCGATTGAGTATTTCCTCAAAAGCCTCTTCGTTTCCTCCAATATAGAGGGACAGCAACTCACTGTCGTTCAAACTTGTCTTATTCATGTAAATCACCTGTTTGTTAACGTAGAGGTCTATATCATATTGTGCACTTTAGAGTTTGTAAAAATTTAGTTCGCAAGAATATAAAATTTCGTCAATTCAAAAAAACAGGATACCTATTTTTGCGCGAGCTGAACGAAATCTCTTGTTTTAGTTTTCATTAGACAGCAATACCCCCAAAATGGTTGGAAAAATCGACGATCTTGATCCTAAAGAATACATCATCATAAAAGGTGCAAAGGTGAATAACCTTAAAAACCTGGATGTTGCCATCCCGCGAGATCAGTTGATTGTAATCACCGGACTTTCTGGTTCTGGTAAGTCTTCCCTCGCATTTGATACCTTGTTTGCAGAAGGTCAGAGAAAATATGTTGAGAGCCTCAGCTCCTATGCGCGGCAGTTCCTTGGACGTATGGAAAAACCGGAAGTTGACTATATCAAAGGAGTGGCTCCGGCAATTGCCATTGAGCAAAAAGTGAGCTCACGAAATCCAAGATCCACAATCGGAACATCCACTGAAATCTATGACTACCTCAAACTCCTGTATGCCAGGATTGGAAAAACCATTTCGCCTGTTTCAGGAAAGGAAGTAAAAAAGGATACAGTCACCGATGTGGTGGATTTCATTCTCAGGCACAAGGAAGGAACAAGGCTCACCATAACAACCCCGCTGAAGCTAAAGGAGAACCGAACGCTCAAAAAAGAACTTCAAATCCTGATGAGCAAAGGATACACACGAATGGTTGTGGATGATTCCGTTGAATTCATTGAAGACCTTTTGAAGGAAGGCAGACTTGAAAAAGGAAACTATGAAATTCTTATCGACAGAGCGGTCGCTCAAAACGATGAAGCCACGCAGTTCAGGCTGGCAGACTCTGTCCAGACCGCTTTTTTCGAAGGGGAGGGGGATTGCCTGGTTGCAGTTGAAGGTGACAAAAAAAAGAAATTTTCTGATCGATTCGAGCTTGACGGGATCCTTTTTGAAGAGCCTGTGGCCAACTTCTTTAGCTTCAACAACCCCTATGGAGCTTGCAGGCGATGCGAGGGTTTTGGACGAATTTTGGGAATCGATCCGGACCTTGTTATACCTGATCGAAACCTTTCGGTATATGAAGGCGCCATAGCTCCATGGAAAGGTGAGACCATGAAAAAATGGGCAGAGCCGCTGCTTCGAGATGGTATAAAATTTGATTTCCCCATACACCGTCCAATCGCTGAATTGACCAGCGCTGAATATGAATTGCTCTGGACAGGCAACGAATACTTTGATGGTTTAAACGTTTTCTTCTCTCACCTTGAATCGAAGCTTCACAAAATACAATACCGGGTGATGCTTTCCCGATACAGAGGGAAGACGACCTGTCCGGATTGTCGGGGAACCAAATTGAGAAAAGATGCATCGTACGTCAAAATTGACCACCATTCCATTACCGATCTTGTGCTAATGCCGGTCAAAAAGCTGGTTCCCTTTTTTGATTCGATCAAAGTTTCTGCCAATGATGAAAAAATCGCCAAAAGAATCCTGGACGAAATCAGAAACCGACTTTCTTATTTAGATAAAGTTGGATTAAGCTATCTGACTCTCAACCGTCTTACCAGTTCATTGTCTGGTGGAGAGTTTCAGCGAATTAAACTTGCCACCTCATTGGGAAGTGCGCTTGTCGGATCCATGTATATTCTTGATGAACCAAGCATTGGTCTCCACCCAAGAGATACCGATCGACTTATTGAAGTTCTAAAGAGTCTCCGGGATGTTGGTAACACTGTGATTGTGGTTGAACATGAAGAAAAAGTGATGGAAGCGGCCGATCAGATCATTGACATTGGTCCTGATGCCGGTATTTACGGAGGCGAACTTGTTTTTCAGGGTAAGGTCAGTCAGATGAACGGGAAGACAAATTCCTATACGTCCAAATACCTGAAAGGAGAGGAAGTAATCCCTGTTCCAAAAAGAAGAAGACCATGGAGGCAATCCATTCAGATTGAAGGTGCAAGGGAGAATAATCTTAAAAACATCACGGTAGAAGTGCCGCTTGGGGTTATGACTGTTGTAACGGGTGTCAGTGGATCCGGAAAGTCAACTTTGATCAGAAAAATATTAAATCCGGCAATCGGAAAACTTCTGGGAATCATCGGGGATACAACAGGAAAGTTTGATAACCTGACTGGTAGCTACAAGAAGATCACACAAATTGAATTCGTGGACCAGAACCCGATTGGGAAAAGTTCACGGTCCAATCCGGTCACTTATGTTAAAGCGTATGATGCCATTCGACAGCTGTTCTCTGAGCAGCCCATCTCAAAATCAAATAGCTTTAAGCCGGCACATTTTTCATTCAACGTGGATGGTGGTCGGTGTGAAGTCTGCGAAGGGGAAGGGTCAGTTAAGATTGAGATGCAGTTCATGGCAGATCTCCATCTCACATGTGAGAATTGTGGAGGAAAACGTTTCAAAAAAGAAATCCTTGAGGTAAAATACAAGGACAAAGATATTTCAGAGATTCTTGATCTCTCAGTTGGAGAAGCACTGGAATTCTTCGAAGGAAAGACTGCCATTACCAATAAAATCCAACCACTTTTTGATGTGGGGCTTGGGTATGTAAAGCTCGGTCAGAGTTCCAACTCATTGAGTGGAGGAGAGGCTCAACGGGTAAAGCTCGCTTCCTTCCTTGGCAAAGGAACCAAAGCAAACACGGATCACATTCTCTTCATCTTTGATGAACCCACTACCGGGCTTCATTTTCACGACATCCGAAAACTGTTGGATGCAATCAACGCGTTGGTAGATTCCGGGAATTCGGTTGTCATCATTGAGCATAACACAGAAATCATTAAAAACGCTGACTGGATCATTGATCTGGGTCCTGAAGGGGGTGATGAGGGAGGTGAAGTTTGCTTTGCCGGATTACCAGAAGATCTGATCAAATTGAAGGAGAATCACACAGCAAAATATCTGAAGGAAAAACTGGTCTAAAATTTCCTGGAGGCACTATTTTTTCTGTATCAAACTCTAGCATTACTAAGCTTCAATGTAATACTTTCTCATTCTGTGGGCGACACTGCCCATATTTGGCGTTGAATAGAGGTTGCCTTCGATAATTCCTGACAAAAACCCAATGGCCTTTTCTTCGAAACCCAGGGCCTTAGCTATTTTCTCACAAAATTTAATCTCACTGAGAAGAACCTTGCCATCAACCTTCATAAGCTTGACTGTGTAAATAAGGATGTCAATTTTATCGTCAAAGTTCAAATCCTTAACCAGATCCCCGGTTTTACCCCCACTCTTTAGCAATACTCTTAATTCGTCCACAGACAGGCCCTGAAGGTCTGCCAATTGTCGAATAAAATCTTTTTCTGAATTATCAAACTCGCCATCGGCCTGTGCGATACCGACAAGAACTCTAAATTTTACAATGTCTTTCATAGGTTAGCTGCGTTACACCCATAAGATCGCTAAATAATATCCATTCTCCTGTAAGCTATTGGATCAACTGGCAATTTAGGTCGTCGAACATCATAATACCAGGCAGTTTATCACTACTCCTCTTTGAAATAGTCATCCAACTCCTTCATGGATTCCGGGTTTACTGCTACATCGTATTTGACTTTCCCCTCCTCTATCAGAACCACCCGATCACAGGATTCTGCAATGTTTTGAAGGTTATGACTCGAAACAATCACACTCCGCCCCTGCTCCTTTTGCTTTCGAATTAATTTTCTCAAACGTACCTGAGAAGTGGGATCAATGTGTGCAAACGGTTCGTCCATGATCATGTATTTTGGATCTCCGGCCAATAAACTCAGGACCCCTATTCTAACCTTAGTCCCGGTGGACAGGTCTCGAATATACTTTGTGCTCTCATCAATATCGCTATTTGAAAATTCCGCGTAGTTGGAGAGCAATTCCTTTACCCCAAATGATGATTTTTTTGCTTCCAGAATAAACTTTAAATATTCTTTTGGTCTGAGAAATTCAATTAAAAATGACTCATCTATGAACGCATTCAGGCAATTCTGCCAATTGTCAGATTCAGACACCAGATCACCTTCAACAGATACATAGCCTCCATCCGGTTTTATCAAATCAAGAATAGACTTGAAGAGGGTCGTTTTCCCGGCACCATTGTTTCCTACAATGCCTACACATTCTCCCTGCTCAATCTCAAGTGACTCAAGATTCAAAGCAGATTTACCACCAAATGATTTTTGCAGGTTTTTGATTCGTATCATGATTTAAAGGATTGAGAAAGGTGATATTTTTTTCGAGATAAAAAAGAAGAAATTCTCCTGATGAAGAATGAATTCAAAACAAGGCCAATCAGACCTATAGCCCCAAGCCCATAAACAGCATGATCAGCAAGAAAAGGCTGACTGAGTCCATAAAAAATGAAGGGAAGAAGTGTAACAAGCAGGCTGGTTACCATAATCGGCCCGGTGAGCATCCCATTGTAGTTCATGAAGGAGTTTTCAGAAAGTTCGATTTTTGTAGAGTTAAATGCTGAGCGATACAGCACAAGCGGAATAGTAATCCCAACATTATATAGCAACATACTTACGAGCATGCCAATATCAAGTTTATTAACAATTGTGGGAATAAGGAATAAAACAAACCCTACAATACTGGTCCCTACATAAAATATGTATCTGCTTTTAAGAAATTCCCTGATGGACACATTTGTAACAAGGAAATCAAAATAAGTACCCTCCCATCCTAATGAATAAACACCATGCTGAATGATGAAAAAACTTGTGCAAAACATCATTATCAACAACATGAGAATTTCGGGGGATTCCTTCTCCAGTAGAAATGGCAGAATTAGGATGCTCAGCATTCCCATTAATAAATTACTCCTCGTCCGCTTATTCCGGGCAATAAGTGCCCATTCCAACTGGAAAAGGGGATTCCTGAAATTAATCCATGAACGCCCGATTGAAAATTGGAACTTCTTTTTTTGTCCAACGATCCGTTTTTTGAGATAGTTTCTTACTGAGTAAAATGATCCTGCTACCGATAGTGCCAATAGTATCAGAACAACTGTTGGCGTGAAGAGCAAATCAACAAAATGCACTACAGGTATGATGTTAAACAGCACTATTGAAGCAATTGCTGCCAATAGCAATATGCCGGCCAATTGGATTTTTCGGGTAGAATACTGAAAAAGCAATCCGGTATAAAAATTTGAAACCCATAATCCCACTATTATCAAAAGATATTCACTGCCCAGCCACTCAAACGTTTTGGAGTAAATTGGCAGAAAGCAGGCCACCATAAAGAATGGAACAATTCCAAACAGACTCGTGATCATATATTGCCCGGAGATCGAAGAAACATTATTTGTCCAAAGCAGATAGTACTTCATCTTCGGTGATGGACGCTTAAAAAACAGCTTTATTGCAAGGTCTGAAGAAAAATATACCAGCAGAAAAAGTTTGAAGTTCGCCTCTCCTGATCCGAAAAAAGAACTTACCCTCTCCACAAAGCTATCAACTGAAGAATGAATGGCAGGAATAGATTGTTTAGCCAACACAATAAGGATGATAAATGCAATGACCTCTCCTCCAAAAGACCTGCTCCTGACGATCGATAAATAATGATGTTTTAAATAAAACAGATTCATGGAAGCACAATTATAAGGAGTGCACTATGCTTAGTATCATTGCATTCCAAAAAATTACATAACCTGATGAGAAAACAAATAGTCGCCGGAAACTGGAAGATGAACACCAACCTGAACGAGGGGAAAAAACTGGCCTCTGAGGTAATTAATATGGTGGAAACTGAGGTAAGAAACAATGCTGAAGTAATACTTATTCCCCCGTTTATTCACCTGACAGGAATTCATAGTCTTATTGGGTCCGCTAACATCTTTCTTGGGGCACAGAATTGTCATCAAAATGAGAGCGGGGCGTACACTGGTGAAGTTTCAGCAGCTATGCTGAAAGCCGCTGACATTACACATGTCATAATTGGTCACAGTGAAAGAAGGGAATACTTCAAAGAGTTTGACGCACTGCTTGCAGAGAAAATCAATCAGGTTTTAAAAAATGAAATGACTCCAATTTTCTGTTGTGGAGAACGGCTCGAATCAAGAGAAGCAGGAACGCAGGAAACAGTTGTAGAGGAGCAGGTGCAGGGAGCACTGTTTCATTTGTCAAAAGAAGAAATTGCTAAAGTTGTAATCGCTTACGAGCCTGTCTGGGCAATTGGAACCGGTAAAACTGCAAGTGCCGAACAGGCTCAGGAAATGCATGCTTTTATAAGGGCAATTCTGACAGAGAAGTATTCGTCTGAAGTAGCAGATAACATATCCATTCTTTATGGAGGAAGTGTAAAACCTGATAATGCGAAAGAATTGTTCTCCCAGCCCGATGTTGATGGCGGGTTGATCGGTGGTGCCAGTCTGAAATCACGCGACTTTACTGATATTATTAAAGCCTTCGACTAATCCATGGAATTCATCACCATCAAAGTCGAGTGTTCCACTGAATTCAGCGACATACTGATCGCTGAACTTTTCGAAATAGGCTTTGATTCATTTCAGGAGTTTGAAAATGGTTTTGAAGGAAGTTGCGATCAAACCCAATTCTCCCAAGAAGCACTGAAATCCATTCTGAAAAATTACCCCAAAGCAAACTGGTCCATTATGGAACAGGAGAAGATTAACTGGAATGAAGAGTGGGAAAAGAACTATGACCCCATCACAGTTGATGACAAATGTCTGGTACGAGCAACTTTTCACATTCCTGAAAAAGATTATGAGTACGAAATAGTAGTCAATCCAAAAATGTCCTTTGGGACAGGGCATCATGCCACAACTTATCAAATGCTTGCCTTCCAGATGCGTCTCGATCATTTGAATAAAAAAGTGCTTGACGTAGGATCCGGAACAGGTATTCTGGCGATAATGGCAGCAAAAAGGGGGGCAACCTCAATTACCGCATCCGATATTGATGACTGGTGCATTGAAAATAGTAAAGAGAATTTTTCGTTAAATCAAATTGAAAGTATCAACCTGTTCAAAGGACAGATTGATGTGATTAATGAAAGGGATTTCGATATTGTCATTGCCAACATAAATAAGAACGTTCTGCTCGACCAGATGGAAGCGTATGCCTCCCGATTAAAAAATGGAGGAACCTTGCTATTAAGTGGTTTTTATGCCGATGATGTTGATGATTTATTGAATAAAGCCAGAATATTTGGTCTGGTGAAAGAAGAACAAACAACAAGAGACAACTGGGCACTGCTCGCGCTTACCAAACAGTTCATCTAAAACTAACGTGTAAACAGGGCAGACTCTATACTATTAAATATCTTTAAACGCTGATGAGAGCGCTAAAACTTTCCGTTTTCCTGTTAATGCTGTCTTTTTCGACCGCATTCGCACAGCGTTTTTCTGATAATAAAACAGAATTTCGCTCACAGGCGATTGCGAGACTTAAGGCTGTGGGAACTGAAGCTGCCAACAAAATAGCTTTTGATTTTCAGAATGCCTGGGATGGAAAATTCACGTCTGATCAGCAGGATAAAGCACATAAGATCGCCTTGCGAATGCAACGGAAAGGCTATCAATTTTATCCGTATTTCTATCATTATTTCAGCTACCTCGCTTATTCTGTGGCACAGGAAAACCTGCAAAGAGTTGAATTATCCAACCTGCTCGACATCAATGAACAGGTGCTGGAAACATTGACACGTCAGGAATATGCGGATTTCGTCTTTGGCCTGAATATTTACTTTGCAAGACGATACTTAAGTCTGGAAAAAACACTCATTGTTCAGGCACAGGGTGGATCCTATTCATTCAAACTGCTTGACGAATACCTTGAAATTGAGCCCGAAGAAATCTACGAAGAGGACACATCGGATTTCATTTCGGATGCTGAAATAGCTGCCCTGAATCAAAACAATGATTCAAACGCAAACAATGATCCATGGGGAGATCAAAATGCTACAGACAATACGTCTGCTAACGATGATTGGGGAAACAATGACGACTGGGGTTCAACAAATGATGATTGGGGTTCGAATGATGATTGGGGTTCTTCGAATGACGACTGGGGAAGTAATGATGATTGGGGAAACAATGACAGTTGGAGTGATCCATGGAGTGAAGAGCCGCAACCGGTTGAAGAAAACGCTGCTCCTGTAAGACCTTCCTACGCAGTGGCAATTTATGATCATTTAGCAAGCGTGAAGAGTAAATATGTCCCACCTCTTCTGAAGGGTCCGGTTATTGAAATCAGGGATAGTCAACTTTTGATTGTAACACCATCTGACTCCCTTGAAATCAATCAGGTGGATGGTACGTTCCTGCTGCAGGATCGAACACTTTCCGGAACGGCCGGCACTATCAACTGGCCTGGTCAAAATCGAAAATTCAGAGGAGCAACCGTCCAGCTCGACGATTTTTTCATGAGAAAAGACCGATCAGATTTTTGGACCCCTAATGCAAAAATCACATTCGACAAGCTTTTTGACGGGCAGGTAGAGGGGGTCTTTAAATTCCAAAGCAAAAACAGACCAAAAAGAGCATTGAGCAGATTTCCGGTTTTTACCTCGAATGAAAACAACGTAAATGTTAAGTTTCCTGATGAAAAACTCACTTACACCGGAGGAATCGAATTCCAGGGAAATAAATTGTATGGTCGTTCCGTTTCCAAAAACCCCGGAACGATGAAAATATTGGATGGAAAAGGGAATCAGGTTGTTCTTCAGTCCCGACTGTTCGACCTTGGAGATTCGCTTGTGTCAATGTCTGCTGGTACAATTAAAATTCTTCATGGAAGCGATTCCATCTATCACAGAAATGTAGAAGCAAAATATGATTTATCAACTCGAACGCTCTCTGTTTTAAGAAACTCCAACATCACCTCATTTGAGTCTTCTTATTTCGATATGGCCATTGATGTAGATCTGATTAAATGGAATCTTGAAAAAGATTCCATCGGAATGGAAATAATGAATGGCAAGGACCTCATTCCGGCCTCTTTTGAGTCCTATGATTTTTTCGACGAGGTTCGATATCGAAAGCTTTCGAGGTTTCTTGACTTTCATCCAATCAACAGTACCGTCTATTATGCAAGAAAGTATGGCATCACAGAATTCTATGCAGGCGAAATGACAGAAGAATATAAAATCAACGAGAAGTCGGCACAGACAGCAGCTAAGATTCTTGTTCAATACGGGTTTGCCGAATATAACGCCGAAACAGGTCTTCTGAAATTGAATGAAAAAGCATTTCATTATTATGATGCCTCTGCTAATAAAGTAGATTATGATAACCTGAGAGTACCTTCTAAAATTTCCTCCGGACCAAATGCTTATCTGGAACTTGATAGTGGCAAATTGAATGTTCGCGGTGTTAGCAGATTTTATCTCACAACAGATTTCAAAGTGTACGCCGCTCCATATGACAGCACGGTAACACTCCTTAGAGGACGTAACCTTGAGTTTGACGGAGTGATCCATGCAGGAGATTTTGAATATCAGGGAGTTGGACATGAATTCGATTATGAAGAATTCTTGTTCAATATGCCCAAGATTGATTCCATGAGAATCACAGTTCCATTGATTGATACGACAAACCTGGAAGCAGGATTTCAAAAAACAACACTACAAAATCAAATTACAGGTACCTCCGGAACATTACATATTGATAAAAAAACCAATAAATCAGGGGTAACTAAAAACAGCGCCTATCCTTTCTTTATCTCTGAGAGTGAAGCGGTTGTTTATTTTGATGGACCTGAAGTTCTCAATGGTGCCTACGACAAATCCGTTCGTTTCCTTATCCCACCATTTGAAATGGATAGCATAGAACGCGAGGATGGTCAAAGCATCAGCTTCGAGGGAACCTTCAATTCAGGTGGAATCTTCCCAACCTTCGATGAAACGTTGCATGTACAGGAGGACAAGTCGCTCGGATTTAAACATCAAGTCCCTGCCGAAGGCTACAACCTGTATGGAACAGATGCAAAGACATACGAAGAAATTCGACTGTCAAATCAGGGAATGAGAGGATATGGACAAATTGACTTCCTCACTACCACGATATATTCAGATGACTTCATTTATTATCCTGATTCAGTAACCACAGATGGAACAAGCGGGGTAATCAGCCCGGGCACTCTTGGAGGCGCCAGCTATCCGGAGGCTATTCTTGGAAAATACGATATGTACTGGCTCCCAAGGAAGGACAGCATGTATTTGAGAACGGTGGATGAACCCTTCAAATTCTACAATTCTACAGCAGAACTAATCGGAGAAGCCAACATTACCACTAAGGGGGTCTATGGAGGGGGGACCATGCTGACTCGTGGTTCAAGATCCATCTCAAAAGAATTGAATTTTGAAGAATTCAGATATGGAGCACGTCATGCTGATTTTGAAGTACTCACAGATGATCCTGAGAAACCGGCCATGGAAGGAGCAGACATCCGCCTCGATTTCGACCTTACAACCAATACGGCAAGAGTACGGCCTGAAAAGGTCGGTATCGCCGCAATATCATTCCCATACGCCCAAATGAAAACTTCCATTACAGAAGCGGTTTGGGACCTGGAAGACTCTGTGGTAATTATGACCAAGCCAGAGGAAGTCCCGATTGAAAACTCCTATTTCTTCACAACACGCGAAGACCTGGACTCACTTTCATTCAATGCAGAACGAGCGGTATATGATATCAATTCGCAGGAACTAAACGTGCAGGGAATTCCATACATAACTGTAGCAGACTCTCGAATTATTCCTAAAAACAATGAGACAACCATCCTGGCAAATTCCGTCCTGCAAAAATTTGAGGATGCAGAAATTATCATCGATACCCTGAACGGCTATCACTACCTGGATCGGGCCTCCATCCGGGTTATTTCAAGAAACAAATTCGAGGGAAATGCCTGGTACAAGCAAATAATCGGCACTGACACTTTTGATATCCGATTCGACAGTTTCGAGCTGGTAGAGGTGCCGATTGGTGGGCCTGACAGGAAAGGCATTGTCCCAACAAAGTTGATGACTGTTTCAGGAGGAGAGGTTCCTGAGAATATCAACCTGGTCATTTCTCCTGGATTCTTATATAAAGGCAGTGTTTCAATGTTCGCCTATAAGGAGGCCCTGGAGCTGGATGGATTGGTGAAACTTCAGATCGAAGGACATGATCAATGGGTTTCTTATGCAAGAACAGATGAAGACCCTGCTGTCAGACTCGCGTTTGATAATGCCCAGTTTGAAAACGGCGGGAAAGTTTATGCCGGGCTCCACAGAAATATCAGAGATGAGCTTTATACCACATTTGTTGAAAAAAGACAGACTGATTCAGACCTTGATTTCTTCAATGCTAGCGGAGTACTCACCTATTCCGATACACTGGAGACCTACAAAATAGAGACCCCTTCTAAAACCACGGGCTCCTCCTATGCAGGAAGTACGATGATGTATGTAGACAGTTCGAAAACAGTGCTTTTTGAAGGGCCGATAAAATTTTTCGGCCCTTCAACCACAGATATGACCATCAAAGCGGCCACTCTGGGTGTCGGGAACATTGAGTCCGGAGAATATCAGGGCGACATGATGCTCGCACTTGACTTTGAAGTGGCCAATTCCATTCTGGATATTATGGCACTCGATCTGACCGATATTATTGAAAGAATTGGCCCTGCTCCTGCGAATGACATATCAATCGAGTTGTTGTACAAACTGGCAAATATGACGGACGATGCAACGGCTCGCTATTATGAAGAAAATAGTCTTAAAAACTACACTTCGCTTGTTTCAAGCTCACGTGAACTTGAAAAGCCCATTGTCATCTCAGGTGTAAAAATGAAGTGGTCAAAAGAACATCACGCATGGCACAACACAACCAAACTTGGCCTGTCCAATATTTTGAGGGATGACCTGAATGCAAAGCTGGATGGTTTTTTAGAGATAAAAAAAGATGAAACCGGTTCAGATGTATTGAATCTTTTTCTGCAGGCTGCTCCAGGAATCTGGTATTACATCGGTTATTCAAAAGAACAGCTGGTGATGTTTTCTTCCAATCAAAAATTCAATGAGGAAGTCACCTCAAAATCCAATGTGGAAAAAGCAAAACCCGGTGAAACCATTTTTGTTCTGGGAGATCAAAACGAAACCCTGACCTACATCAATGGCTTTCGCCTCAATTACTTTGGCGTAACTGAACCATATAATCTGGTGTCGCCCGACGATGTGAATCTGGAGGATGAAAAATTCGATACCATCAAGAAAGACAAGGACAAAGACGGCTTTGGGTTTAAGTAATCATTGTCCATACTCCTTACTTGTTTGCCAAAGTCACTCAGCTATTCCTGGTGATATTTTTTAGGCTTAAGTTTGTCAAAAAAATACATCCCAATGAGTGCAACCGCTTTCATCGAAGAAAACAAAGACCGATTCCTAAATGAACTGCTGGAATTATTAAAAATTCCTTCAGTGAGTGCAGACTCAAAATTTGCGGCCGAAGTAAGGAAAGCGGCCGAATACCTTAAATCAAAGTTTGATGAACTTGATACTCACGTTGAGGTTTGCGAGACTGCCGGATATCCGATTGTCTATGCAGAGCGAATAATAGATCCGTCGCTTCCGACTGTTCTAATCTACGGTCACTATGACGTGCAGCCGGCAGACCCTTATGAACTTTGGGATTCTCCTCCATTCGAGCCTGTCATCAAAAACGAAAGAATTTATGCGCGAGGATCATGCGATGACAAAGGCCAAATGTATATGCATGTTAAAGCCTATGAAGCACTGATTAAAACAGATTCACTTCCCTGCAATGTTAAATTCATGATTGAAGGAGAAGAAGAAGTGGGATCAAACAACCTGGAATCCTTTGTTAAATCAAATAAGGAAAAATTAAAAGCTGATGTCATCTTAATCTCAGACACGAGCATTATAAGCAATGACACCCCCTCAATCACCGTTGGATTGAGAGGATTGAGCTACCTCGAAGTAGAAGTGACCGGACCAAACAGGGATTTACACTCTGGTACCTACGGTGGTGCAGTTGGCAACCCGATCAACATCTTATGCCAGATGATCGCTTCACTTCAAAATGACAAAGGTGAAATAACAATTCCAGGGTTTTATGATAAAGTAGAAGAGTTGTCCAGGGAATACCGGGATAAAATGGGAGAGGCTCCTTTTAATCTTGACAATTACAAAAAACATCTCGATATCGCTGAAGTTCACGGAGAAAATGGATTTACCACCATTGAAAGAACCGGAATACGTCCGACACTCGATGTAAACGGTATCTGGGGTGGTTATACAGGTGAAGGTGCGAAAACAGTACTTCCATCAAAAGCTTATGCAAAAATTTCCATGCGACTCGTCCCGCATCAGGTAAGTCAGGAAATTACCGAACTATTCACAACCCACTTCAAAAGCATCGCTCCTAAATCTGTTAAAGTCAATGTCAAACCCCATCATGGTGGGGAACCTTCCGTTATTCCAACCGATTCAATTGGATACAAAGCAGCTGAAAAAGCGATGGAAAAGACATGGGGGAAAACGCCTATTCCAACCCGGGAGGGCGGCAGTATTCCAATTGTGGCGCTCTTCCAAAAAGAGCTTGGACTGGACTCCATTCTAATGGGATTTGGCTTAAATGAAGATGCCATCCACTCTCCAAACGAAAGTTACGGACTCTTCAACTATTACCGTGGTATTGAAACGATTTCTCATTTCTATCAGTTTTTCACTGATATGTCTAAATAAAATATGAGAAAGGTTCTTGTTCTTTTTGCTTTCCTGCTGAATCTGTCTGCTTCTGCACAGATTTTAAAACCCATCTCCTGGCAGGTAGAATTGTCTCCAAAAAATCCGAATGCAGGAGATGTTGCGGAAATACAATTCAAGTCTGCCATAGATGATAATTGGTACCTCTATTCCAACGATTTCGATCCGGACCTTGGACCAATGCTCACAGAGTTCTTCTTTAATGAAAATGAAACCTACGAATTGGTTGGTGAAGTAACTGCGATCAATCCTAAGAAGAAATATGACTCTGCGGTCTGGATGGGTGAATACACTTATTTCAGTGGAAAGGGGCTATTCACACAAAAAGTGAAAATCCTGAATAAAGATTTCAGTATATCCGGAAATTATACCTATCAGGTATGCTCGGATCTTGATGGGAAATGCATCCCTTTTGATGATGATTTTAGTTTAGGTAAAAAAAAAGATAAGGAGGAAAAGACAACCGGTGCTTCTGAAGCTGATTCAGCCGGGCTCTTAGAAAAAAGAGATCCTTCTGACCCTTATTCTCTGCTTTCCTTCATGATTGCAGCATTTCTATTTGGTCTTGCTGCGTTGCTAACTCCCTGTGTGTTTCCAATGATCCCAATGACGGTCACTTACTTCGCCGGTAAGGACAACAAGAAAAAAGGCCGGGTCAGAAACAGCCTGATTTACGGTGCATCGATTATTGTTATATATGTTTTCATTGGAAGCATAGTTGCTCCATTTATGGGACCGGAAACCGCCAACGATCTGGCAACCGGTTGGATTCCGAATGTGATTTTTTTCACTGTTTTTGTTGTATTCGCTCTTTCATTTCTTGGACTCTTCGAAATCAATCTGCCCAACAGTTTTGTGAATAGAGTCGACGCAATGGGAGACAAGGGCGGACTTATTGGTGTGTTTTTCATGGCACTTACATTGGTCCTTGTCTCTTTCTCCTGTACAGGTCCTCTTGTTGGCAGCATTCTGGTAGAATCTGCAGGCGGAATGGTTGTGAAGCCCATTTTAGGAATGCTTGCCTTCTCTGCTGCTTTTGCAATTCCATTTACCTTATTTGCCCTCTTTCCAGGGTGGCTGTCCACGCTTCCCAAATCTGGCGGGTGGCTTAATTCGGTAAAAGTTGTGTTGGGATTTTTGGAGTTGGCGTTTGCGTTTAAGTTTCTAAGCATTGCCGATCAGGCGTATCATTGGAACATTCTTGACAGAGAGGTGTATCTAGCAATATGGATTGTGATTTTTTCTCTTATGGGATTTTACCTTTTAGGCAAGTTGAAACTCCCCGGGGATGATGACTCTTCACGGACATCTGTTCCAAAATTAATGCTCGCCATTCTGACTTTCAGTTTTGTGACTTACATGATCCCCGGAATGTTTGGAGCTCCCTTAAGCAGGCTTGCAGGATATCTTCCTCCTCAAACAACACTTGATTTTGACCTCACAAGAATCGTAAGAGAGGGAGCAACAATCGTTAAGGATAATGAAATCTGTGAAGATCCGCTTTATACGGATTTTCTTCACCTGCCACACGGACTAAAGGGCTACTTTGATTACAATCAGGCAATAAGTTGTGCCAAAGAACAGGGAAAACCACTCTTCATCGACTTCACCGGACACGGGTGCGTAAACTGTCGTGAAATGGAGCAAAGAGTCTGGTCTGATCCCAAAGTGCTCTCCCGGCTCAATGAAAAATTCGTCATCGTTGCACTATATGTAGACGATAAGACCGAGTTAACCAAAAATGACTGGTACACTTCTTCCTATGATAATAAGGTGAAGAAAACCATCGGAAAACAAAATGCTGATTTCCAGATAACCCGGTTTAACAACAATGCGCAACCTTTTTACGTCATTCTCAACGAAGAGGGCAAACTCCTGGTTGAGCCAAAAGCATACGACCTCAACATTGGCCGATTTGTTGAATTTTTGGATGAAGCATTGGAAAATCATCGAAAAAACGCAGTTTTGCAGTTGGATTAGCAAAAATTTGCATTGAAAAACAAAGTCTGGCCAATTCTCACCGGAGCAACAATACTGCTGGTATCTCTTGCTTACTTCTATTTCCCAAAAGAGGAAAAGGTTGATATGCCGCCAATTGAAATTGTCGAGCAGCTCCCTGAACCAACACTTTATTACGGGTTCCCAATTGATTCATTTGACATTTCCACCGGAAAAGTGAAATGGAACCAAAACCTCTCGGAAATTCTTTCTGAATTTAATATCTCTTATCAGGATCTGCATACCCTGTCCAAAGCTTCCAGAAAAGTCTACGATGTAAGAAAACTAAAAGCACGAGCACAATTCTCAATCATTCACGAAAGGGATTCGCTGAAAACAGCAAGGCAGTTTATTTTCGAGCCCTCTCCAACTGAATATGTCGTTTACAATTTCGCTGATTCAATCTATGCAGATCTACAACAGAAAAAAATAGAAAGAGTCGAAAGAACACTTGCAACTGAAATCAATTCTTCAATGTATGAAGCGCTTTTGGAACAGAACGCCTCTCCATTGCTGGTCAATCGACTGGTTGATGTTTTTGCGTGGCAGGTTGATTTTTTCCGAATTGCAAAAGGAGACAGGTTAAAGGTAGTCTTCGAAGAAGAAGTAGTAGATGGAGAAGTGGTTGGAATTGGAGAAATTAAAGCTGCCTGGTTTGAGCACATCGGAAAGCAGTATTACGCAATTCCGCACATCAATGAAGGAAAAACAGATTATTTCGATGAAGAGGGTAATAGTTTGCGCAAAACCTTCCTTCGAGCGCCACTTAATTTCAGCAGAATAAGTTCCCGATTTTCACTCAGACGATTCCATCCTGTACAAAGAAGATACAAAGCTCATCTCGGTACTGATTATGCTGCCCCTACCGGAACGCCTATTCGAACCGTTGGTGACGGAGTAGTCCTTGAAGCCAAATATCATCGAGGAAATGGTAACTACGTGAAAATAAAGCACAATAGCAACTATACCACCCAATACCTCCATATGTCCAAAATCGCAAAAGGAATACGACCCGGTGTAAAGGTCAGCCAGAGTCAAACAATAGGCTATGTTGGAAGCACAGGCCTGGCAAATGGCCCTCACCTTTGCTTCAGGTTTTGGAAGAATGGGAGACAGGTTGATGCTTTAAAGGTCGATTTACCCTCTTCAAAAGGAATAGAACTTTCACAGCTGGAAGCCTATAAAAACTATGCTGACTCTGTTAAAAACATCCTTGACAGTATCACATTTCCTGAGCCTGAACCTCTTTTGGCCAACATCGAATACCCCTTACCCACTGTTGATTAGCACTTTGTAATAAGAAAACGACATCAATTACATGTCATTTCTTTCTTTATTTCAGTTATTTTTGAGCAAACCCTAATAATCGCATGTTGAAAACCGCTCTAAAACTCCTTTTGGTTGTGTTTGTTTTTCAGTCAAACGCTCAGGAAGCTGATGTCCTGATCAACGTTTCCGGAAAAATATACAGCGCCAAAGACTCCTCTGTTGTAACAGCAAATATTCTTTACGAGAAGCTTCCCTATTATGATGATATGGGAATGGCCCTGAGCAGAGCAGAAGATGGCTTTACAATTCCTTTGGTAAACGGTAATTCCTACAATTTTTCCATCTCGCTGGGTGGATTCAAAGATTTTGTTAAGGAAGTTCAGATTACCGGAAATGGATCGAATGCTCAAACTGAAGTCTTCTATATCGAAGTAGATGAAATTGAATTGATTAAGCTGGAGAACCTCATCTTTCCAAGCTCAAGCCCCGTCATTTCATCCTCTTCCTATTCAGAACTCGATGAGCTCGCTGTGTGGATGAATGAAAACCCTCAGGTTACCGTTCAGCTGGAAGGACATACTGACTTCCGTGGAAATCCAACGGCGAATATGAATCTCTCCCTGGCCAGGGTAGAGTCTGTTAAAGAATATCTGGTCAAAAAGAAAGTAAAAAAGAGCAGAATTCTTACCAAAGCTTTTGGTGGAGATCAGCCGATATCGCGTGAAGATACGGAAGAAGCCAAAGCACTAAACAGAAGGGTAGAAGTAAGAGTCATCCGCCAATAAACCACAATACCTAAATGAAAAAATTTGCATTAATATACCTGAGCATCGCGCTGGTAGCCACCTCATTCGCTCAGGAAACTGTAATCTGGGGATCAGAAGTCATTGATGTGTCGTCTGAGTTCTCACCATACGAATTCTCAGCCATTCAGGCCCTGCATCGTCCGAATGTTCTTCCCGCCGGGGGAGAAAACCCGAACGCGTGGAGACCTAAGCAGACAGACAAAGAGGAATTCATTGTTGTATCGTTCTCAACTCCTGTCAGGGCAAAGCAGGTAGCTATTGCTGAATCTGAGAATCCGGGCTCGGTGAAAGAAGTGTATGCCTATGATGCAGATTATAACGAGTATAAGCTTTTCGATCTGACTCCCCGAAATCTACCAATTGATTCGCGGCTCCTGAACCTTTTCTTCGAAGAAACTTCTTATGAAATACAGGCCATTAAAGTCGTATTAGATGGTGGTGCAAGTCCGGGATACAATGCAATTGATGCCATTGGGATTTCAGCATCGAATATTCCCATAAACGTACTTATCAATCTGGCTCCAGGACTCAATCGTGAACTGAATGCAGATAAGCTCAGCGAAAATGTCAACAGTCCATATGTTGAACACAGCCCGATTATATCTCCTGATGGAAAACGAATGTATTTCTCTCGTCAATACCACCCTGACAATGTTGGTGGAGCCAACGACTCTGAGGATATCTGGGTGTCGGAACTAAACGAAGAAACCGGAGAGTGGGAAGTTGCGAAAAATCTCGGCCCGCCTCTGAACACCGACGGTCCGAATTTTATCAGTTCTATAAGCGTTGTTGGTGGTGAAGAGATTATCATTCTTGGTAACAGATATGGAAAGAATGGCCGAATGTACACGGGTGTTTCCATGGCAAAACGAGAAGGAGATAGTTTCACTGCTCCGGTTGACGTTGACATTGAAGATGAATACAACTACTCTCCTAATGCAGATTATTTTCTTGTCCCTGGTGGAGAAGCTATGATTCTATCAGCAGAACGTGATGATACTTTTGGAAAACGTGATCTCTACGTAAGTTTCAAACAAAAAAATGGAAAATGGTCCGTTCCAAAGAACATTGGAAATGATGTGAATACAACCGGAGAGGAAGAATCTCCATTTCTCGCAGAAGATGGCAAGACACTTTATTTTTCTTCTGACGGCTACAATGGATATGGAGGAGCTGACATTTATGCCACAATTAAACAAGATGATACCTGGACCAGCTGGTCAGAGCCTCAAAACATGGGTGCCAGTGTAAACAAAGCAGGTGATGATGAATACTTCAGTATACCTGCAGGTGGTCAGTATCTTTACTTCACCCGTGGTGAAGAAGGTGAAGACACAGATATTTTTAGTTTCAAAGTGGATGAACTATTTGTTGACGAAGAATCTCCTTTAGTTGCCTCCGTCCAGCATTTGATAAATCAACCGGAAGCTACACCTGCTGCCCCGGAACCTGTCGTTGTAATGATCTCAGGTCGCGTGCTTGATTCAAAAACCAATACTCCTGTTAATAATGCCAAAGTTTCGCTGGAAAGACTTCCTGATGGTCAAAAAATAGCATCTGTTGAGGCAACGAATGGAACCTTCAGCTTTAATGTGGATGGCGACTCAGCATATGGTATCTCAGCAGAAGCCGATGGATATATCTCTCAGGATGAGAACTTTGATTTTACCTCCCTGGCCATGTCTGACACAATCAGTCGAGACGTAAAAATTGTACCAATTGAAAAAGATGAGGTTATTGTTCTTAACAATGTATTCTTCGATTTCGACAAGGCTGAAATTAAGACTGCTTCTTATCCGGTATTGCAAAGAGTTCTGGAATATCTGGAAAATGACAAAATTGATGCGATTGAAGTTTCAGGTCACACCGATGACAGAGGTCCGGAACCCTATAACCTTGAATTATCGAAAAGAAGAGCCCAAGCCGTTGTAGATTACTTCATTTCCAAGGGAGTTTCAAAAGACCGATTAACCATGGATGCTTTTGGTGAAACAAGACCTGTTGTTTCCAATGACACTGCTGACAATCGAGCAAAAAACAGAAGGGTTGAGTTCAAGATTCAATAAAACATAATAAATACAAGACGTAAAAAGTCAGCTCGTTAGGGCTGACTTTTTTAATTTTATACAATGGATACACTTGCTCAGACCCGGATTAGAGACCTGTTCGATGGTTGCAAAATCAAGGCCGTCTCACTAAGAACTTCTACTGTAAAAGAGCGTAGGGAAAAATTATCCCGACTTGAAAAATGGATTTTGAATCACCGGGCCGAAATCCATCAGGCGGTATATGAAGACCTGCAAAAACCACCACAGGAAACCGACCTGACCGAAGTGTTTGTGATACTCTCGGAAATTAGAAAAGCAAGAAAAGAATTAAGGAGCTGGATGATGCCAAAGGCAGCCGGGAACAGCCTTGTTTTTATCGGAACCCGTGCAGAGAGTTATCCTGAACCAAAAGGAGTCTGCCTGATTATATCCCCATGGAATTATCCATTCCAACTGGCTATCGCTCCACTCGTTTCAGCAATTGCAGCAGGGAATACGGTCATTATTAAACCCTCCGAGTTTTCTGAACACACTTCTGAGCTAATTCTAAAAATGTGCAATGAGCTTTTTCCTGAAGAAGAAGTCGCAGTAGTGACAGGAGCCGTGGAAGAATCCAAAGAACTATTGTCGCTTCCTTTTGATCATATTTTTTTCACAGGAAGTCCACAGGTTGGAAAAATTGTAATGGAAGCAGCATCAAAGCATTTAGCCTCTGTCACACTCGAATTAGGAGGGAAATCTCCAACAATCGTTGACGAAACTGCCAACATTAAGGATGCTGCCAACAAAATTGCGTGGGGTAAGTGGCTTAATGCCGGGCAGGTTTGCATTGCTCCCGATTATTTGCTCGTTCACGAAGATGTAAAGGAAAAGTTGATAGAAGAGCTGGTTGTACAAACCGAAAAACTCTACGGAGACAAAAGAAATTATGCCGGGATCATTAGCAGGAAACACCACAATCGTATCAATGATCTGATGGCTGATGCCATTGAAAAAGGGGCTGATCTCGAATTTGGAGGAAAATCTGATCGGGCCGGGTTAAGGTTTACTCCAACGCTAATCACAAATGTTTCGATGGATGCACTTGTAATGAAAGAAGAAATCTTTGGGCCGATTTTGCCCCTGCTTACATACAGAAATTTAGAGGAGGCAATAGCAACCGTAAATTCAATCGAAAAGCCTCTGGCACTTTACGTTTTCTCTAAAAAAATGAAAAACATCAACCGAATAAAAAAAGAAACCACCTCAGGTATGATGACGATAAACGATGCTGTCATTCAATTCGGACATCCGAATCTTCCAATGGGCGGGGTGAACAACAGTGGTATTGGAAAATCTCACGGGTATCATGGCTTTCTTGAATTTAGCAACCAGAAAGCTATCCTTCGTCAAAGAATCGGGTTGACTATGGCTAAAACTGTATACCCTCCCTTCGGGAAGTTCAAATCTTTTATGATTGACCTGATGGTGAAGTATTTTTGAGACCCAATAGATTATATAAATGAAAAAATTCTTCCTTCTAATACTTCCTGTTCTTGTCTCATGCACGAATACAGGTGAAAACTCCGAAACTGTCACCAGACCAAGGCCAAATGACTGGCATGGGAAATGGACTGCCAGATGGGAAACACCCGCGGAATCATATCCCGGAATAGAAAATGTCGAATTCTTTATGAATGGGAGTTTTCTCTTTACTTCCGACAGTCTGACTGTAACAGCAAATGGTTTCGAAGGATCTATTTTTGGCGCTGATACGCTGGCCCATACTCAAATTTGGTATGTTCAGAACGATACCCTTTTTCTTCTGAGTGATCCTGAAGTGCAGGGGATGACTTATGTTGTTAAGTCAAAATCAGCGAACCAAATTCAGCTTCAGTTATTGGACGATATGTTCGTCACCTTGTCAAAATAGCACCACTGTTTTCTTATTAAATTTTAAATCCTGCTATTAGTTCGCAGGCATTCTCGCTAATTTGGTAGTAAAATTCTCTGATTATGAAAAAGTTCCTCATCATCATCGCATCAATTTTCATCTTGCTGATAGCGGCAGTTGTCATTATCCCCGTAATTTTTAAAGATGATATTCGGCTGGCCATTGATGATGCCATGGACGAGAATCTAAATGCAAAAGTCTATTATGATGTCGATCAGTTCAGTTTATCGCTCATCAAAAACTTTCCCGACTTCACAGTTAGCATCGGTGATTTCGGTATCGTTGGAATTGATGAGTTTGCTAAGGATACCCTTGTTTCAGTGGGGAACTTTCAAATAACAGTTGATCTTATGTCTGCCATCTCTGGTGACCAGATAAAAATTGGAGAAATCTTACTTGACGAACCGGTAATTACAGTGCTGGTTATGGAAAATGGGAAAGCCAATTACGACATTGCAAAAGCAGGAGAAGAAAGCTCAGAGGAGACAGATCCGGCAGAGGAAGAAGCCACAGAAGGTGGTGGTGGTGATGTTAGCATCGGCATAGAAAAATGGGCCATCACTAATGGTCAGCTTATTTACATAGATCAGTCTATGAATGTCAGTACAACACTTATCGGACTCAACCATGAAGGGTCTGGCGATTTCACACTGGATGTTTTTGACCTTTCTACAAAAACTGAGATTGAAAGTGTTTCCTTCAGTTTTGAGGGAGAAGAATTCATGACCAATAAGAGATTCATGGCCAATGTTAATCTCAATATGGATCTGGGTCAGATGAAATTCACTTTTATGGAAAACCTGATTGCGCTAAATGATTTTGCAATGGGTGCAGATGGGTTTGTAAGCATGCCTGGTGAGGATATTAATATGGATATTACCTTCAGCGGAACAGACATAAGCCTTAAAAGTATTCTGTCCTTAATTCCTGGAACTTATCAGGAATACCTGGATGGCGTTACCGCTGCAGGAGAAATCAACTTTGGAGGGGTTGTAAAAGGAACCTTCAATGAAACACAAATGCCGCAAATTGCCGCAAATCTTTCTGTTGACAATGGATCTATCTCCTATGCGGAGTATCCTGTACCCATAGAAGACATAGACATTAAAACCAGTTTTAACTACCCGTCAGCCGACCTAAGTCAGACCAGCTTTAACGTTGACAAATTTCATATGCTCCTGGACGGTGAAGAATTGTCAGCATATTTGAAATTCAAAAATCTTGATGACTTCAACTGGGATTTTGGCTTTGAAGGAAATGCTGACCTTGAAAAAATTACCAAAATCGTACCCATGAACGGAATGGAGTTAAAAGGGAAAATTAATGCGAAGTTGAATACAGCCGGGAAAATGTCAGATGTTGAAGCAGAACGATACAGCGAACTTCCTACTACAGGAAGTATGAAAATCAACGGGTTTTCCTTTACCAGTGCTGATCTGCCACAGGGGTTTGGTATTCAATCAGCCAATCTTAGTTTCAATCCTTCTGAGATAAATCTTTCCGAATTCAATGCAAATGCGGGAAAATCGGATATGAGCCTCAAGGGGAAAGTCACTAATTACATGGCCTTTGCACTAAATGATGAGAATTTAACCGGTAATCTTGATTTCAGTTCTCAGCTCCTGGACTTGAATGAATGGATGACTGATGAAGAGATTGAGGAAACGGAAGAGCCTGTTGACACTACAGCGCTTGAGGTTGTGAAAATTCCGGAAAACATTGATTTCACGCTACAATCCACTATTAACAAGATTGCGTTTACTGATTTGGAAATGAATGATTTCAAAGGTAAAATACTTGTCAAAGATGGTGCTGTCATTCTGGATGAAAATAGCTTTAACATGCTGGATGGAACATTTGAACTTGCAGGCTCTTACCAGACAAAAGACCTGAATAAGCCAAAGTATGATTTCAAATTTTCCGTGAAGGACCTCTCTATTGCGAGTGCATTCAACTCCTTTGAAACGATTCGGACTTTTATTCCAATTGCTGAGCAGGTGACCGGAAAATTCTCAACAGACTTTACTGTTGACGGCACACTTGGTGAAGATATGATGCCAATAATGGACGAGATGAACCTTTCAGGATTGGTGAATATTGCACAGGCTGCACTTCAGGGAGGCGGGTTTTTAGACAAAGTCTCTGCCGTTACCAGCCTTAATGGAGGCGGATCAGGCGGTGAACAAAAAAGCCTTTCTTTAAAAGACGTTTTAATAGCCACTTCCATAAAGAACGGAAGGTTATTTGTTGAGCCTTTTGATCTGGAAGTCAATGGTCAGAAGGCAACTGTAGGAGGAAGTAATAGTCTGGATGGTGATCTTGATTATGCCATGTTAATGAAGGAAATTCCTACAGGAGCGATTGGCAGTGCAGTAAACAGTGCTTTGAGTTCATTGACCGGCGGAACAAAGCTGGTCTCTGACAAAATTGATCTGAATCTTGGAATTGGAGGAACTTATGAAGACCCCAAAATTAAACTTCTCGGTTCAAGTCCTTCTTCATCCGGACAATCAACGGGAGTTAAAGCAGCCTTCAAAGATCAGCTTAATTCCAAAGTAGATGAGGAAAAAGCGAAAGCAGAAGCCGAATTAGCAGCAAAAAAAGCTGAGGCTGAGGCAAAGGCTAAAGCGGCTGCTGATTCTCTAAAAGTTGTAGCGGCTGCTAAAAAGAAGGCTGCAGAAGAGGCTGCTAAAAAGAAAATTGAGGAGGAAAAGAAAAAAGCTGCGGAAGATGCTAAAAACAAAGTGAAAGATCTCTTCAAGAAAAAAGGAGGAGGAAACTAACCCTTGCATCCAGACCATCATCTCTTCACCATCGCTGCAATACCTGCATACGATGAGCATCAAGCTTTAGAAATACAAAAAGCAGAATGGTGAATGCCCAAAGGGAAGATCCGCCATAGCTAAAAAATGGAAGAGGAATGCCAATGACCGGAAAAAGGCCGATGGTCATGGCAATGTTGACGGAGAAATGAAAAAAGATAATGGCTACTACTCCATATCCATAAATTCTTGAAAATACTGACTTTTGGCGTTCTGCCAGCATCACCAACCGAAGCAGGAACGCTGTAAAAAGTACAAGAAGAAACGTACTGCCCAGCCATCCGTGTTCCTCTCCTATGGTGCAAAAAATGAAGTCGGTTGTCTGCGCTGGTACGAAATCGAATTTTGTCTGTGTTCCCTGAAGAAACCCCTTTCCCCAAAAGCCTCCTGAGCCAATAGCTATTTTCGACTGAGTAACATTCCATCCGGCTCCCAATGGGTCGATATTGGGGTTTACCAAAGACAGCACTCTTTTTTGTTGATGTGGCTTAAGCACATCCGTGAGTACAAAATCCACACTTCTAACAGCGCCGATTACCATTAATCCAATGATCAGCACCCATGCCAGTTTCCTGGGTTGTTTAGCATTTAGTCCAAGTCCCAAAAGAATGAGCACAGAAATGAGAACCAGCAAAATGGTTTGATTCATCATTAATGTGAGTAAGAAAATCAGAACCACACCAGCCCCAACAATAGGTAACAACGGAGGCAACCCCTCTCTGAACATTGGGATGATGAGTGCACAAAATACCATTGCAGTGCCGGTATCTCCCTGAAGGATTGTCAGAGAAAGTGGAACAAGAATAATAACAAAGCTTATACTCAGAGTTTTTAAGTCTGAAAGTTTCTTCGTAGAATGATCCAGGTATTTCGCCAGAGCAAGCGCCGTGGCAAATTTGGCAAATTCAGAGGGCTGAAGTCCAAACCCGGCAAAACCGAACCATGAACGAGACCCGGCTACCTCTTTCCCTGTAAACAGCACGAATAACAACAGAGCTATCAGGACAGCATAGATGATTAGAGCAAACGAATCAAAGAATCTGAAATCGAGAAAGAAAATTCCCCACGCAATAAGGATTGAGGTGCCAATCCAGACCAGTTGCTTTCCGGCGCTGGTACTAAAATCAAAAATGTTTTGTTGAATTTCAGGATCATACTCTGCCGCATAGATATTCAGCCACCCCAGCAAGGCCAGTGCTCCACAGAGTAACAGTGTTACCCAGTCAATTCTCTGCGATAACGGGTCTTGGCGCATGATTTAAATATCCTTCATTTAACACGTATTCTTCCAGCCATGGCCGGGAGACTTTTCCAAAAATGTATTTTTCTACAATTAAGCTGGCCACTGAAACTGCGGCTCTTCCTCCCTGTCCGGCGTTTTCAACATAAGCCGCTATTGCAATTTTTGAATTTGTTTTTGGGGCAAAGCCCATAAACCCGGAATGGTCTTCTCCATGCGGATTCTGAACTGTACTCGTCTTTCCACACAAAAACAGACTGTCCATGTAGCCTCTTCTCCCTGAACCCTGTTTAATCACTTTTTCCATTCCATTAATTACTGTTTCGTACAAGGACGCTTCAAATGGCAAAATCTCCTTTTCAATATTTGGGTTGGGCCAACCATTCACCTTATCAACAACATGAGGGGTGAAAAAATGTCCCCTGTTTGCCAGAATAGCGCCAAGGTTAGCCATTTGAACAGGAGTGACCAGTAGCTCTCCCTGACCGATACTCAAAGAGCCAAGGTTTGAATATTTCCACCTGTTTTCTCCATACACTCTGTCATAGTCTGCAATAGAAGGGACTTTTCCGGTGCGTTCATTGGGAATATCCACCCCTAAACTTCTTCCCAATCCAAATAATTTCACATACTGCCCCCATTTTTTAAGGCCTATTCTGCTGTCAAGAAATGCGCTCTCCTCCACACCTTGTTGCACCATTCGTTTCATGATGAGATAGAAATAATTGTTCGAAGAGTATTGAATTGCTTTCTCTAAATGATATTTCCCCGGTGGAGCCAAATCTCCAATGTTGGAGCCATCCGTTGTAATTACTTCGTCGGCTGTAATCACGCCCTCATGCATGGCAATTATTCCCTGAATGGTCTTGAACATTGATCCCGGAGGATACATTGCCTGAAGAGGTCTGTTGAAAAGCGGCTTGTTTTCATCCTGAATCAGAATGGGAAAATTTTTACTTAAAACTTTTCCGCTAAGCAACTGGGGATCATAGGATGGAGCTGATACGAATGCCAGAATTTTCCCTGTAGAGGGTTCAATGGCTACAACGCTCCCCACCTTTCCTTTCATCAATTTCTCAGCATACCTCTGTATCTCCGAATCAATCGTAAGTTGCATGTTCATTCCGGGGTTCGGCAAAGTATCAAACTTCCCTTCTCTAAAATCATCTTTTACCACTCCCTGTACATTCACCACCTTGTAAGTAGAACCTCGTTTTCCACGGAGCACCTCCTCGTAAGACTTCTCTATTCCCCCAATTCCGACATAATCTCCGGATTTATAATAGTTTGTTGTGTCCTGCTCAAGAAATCTGCCACTTACTTCACCAACATAACCCAGAACATTCGCCATTCCTTTTGTCTCATAAGATCGTATGGTTCTGGGCAGCACATAAAACCCGGGGTATTGTATCAACTGGTCCTGAAGGTGAGCAAAAAGGCTGTCGGAAATCTGCTCAATAAACTGTGATGCAAGAATTCTTGAATACTTCCGGGCCGCATTCATTTTTTTATCGAATTCCTCTCTTTCAATCCCCAATAAAGCACAAAATTTCAGCGTGTCAGAAACCGCTACTTCTTTGGGGACAACCATCAGGTCAAAGACCGGAGAGTTGAAAACGATCAGGCTGTCTCTCGCATCGTAGATCATTCCCCGGTGTGGATACTGGGTAATCTTTTGCACCACATTATTCTCGGCAGCTATTTTATAATCTTCATCCAGAATTTGAATGCTGAATAGTCTGATCGAAAATGACAAGACCACCAGCACTATGAATGCCCGGATGATGAATACTCTGCTGCTCATGTTCTACCGCTCTTCGGAACAATTAAATAGTTCAATACAAAGATGATGGTAAAACTAAAAAAAGAACTAAAAATAGTTTTTGAGAGAAGCATTCCAAACAAATAAAATCCTCCATTTTCAATGAAAAAGATGAGTAGGTGATGAACAAAAACAAGAGGCAGAAGGTAGATCAGAAGCCCTGTTTTTCTCATGGAAATGTGATTAATATTGACCAGTTCTTCTGTGTCATCGTTAACAATTCTCAGCCATCCGTTTCTAATAAACATGATAAAAACACATGCTCCGGCATGTATCCCTGGAGTATTGGAGAAAATGTCAACAATAAGTCCGGTAAAAAATCCTGCTAAAAGCAACCATGATCTGCTCAACCGAAAGGGAAGCAAGAGTAAAAAGCCAACATAAAAAAAACCAAATGCACGATCAAATAATGTGATTCTGTATAGCAATGGAAGCTGGACGAGCAGAAGCGCGATGAAGTTCAATACCTGTTCTCGTATACTAATTCTGCTCATAGTAGTTCCAGGCTGTCCTTTTCTGCTTTCTCCTCACTTATAATAACAAACACATTCGGCAATGAGGTAAAATCAACACTCAGTCGGACCTTCGCATCGTAAAAAGTCATGTGTTCCTCCAGGTTAAACTCAGACACCACACCTACTATGATATTGGGAGGAAAAACTGAATTAAAACCAGAGGTCACGATCGTATCGCCAACATTTAAGTTGATATGTCTGGGGATATATTTCAGGCTGGCAATATCATACGCCTCCTGTTCCCATTGAACCGTACATTTTGTTTTTGTTCTTGAAAGGACTGAGGAAACAAGCATTTTAGGATGCAAGACCGAATAGATCGTCGCATAATTATCTGAAACAGACTTAACCTGACCAACAACACCGGCTGGAGAAATAACTCCCATTCCCGGAATTATTCCGGCTTTTTTACCCCCTGTAATCGTAAGAAAATTTGTAGACCTTCTAAAGGTATTGTTAATAACTCTTGCATCTATCACCTGATACTTTTGAGCATAGGTCCATATACTGTCCGGTGAAAGAGTTCCAATATTCAGTCTGGACTGGAGCAGGGCATTCTCCTGCATTAACTGATCATTTATTTCATCAAGCTCAAAGTAATCAGAGATGTTTTGTGAAGTCATAGAAATTTCAGCAGAAAGAGCGTTGCTGGAATTCAGAAAATCCGCATTCTGCCTTTGGTTAAAATTGACTACCAGCCAAAAACAAACTGCCTCAAGGCAAATAAAAATGGCAATTGTTCTTCTTCGGTATAGAAAGTCAAAAAGCTTTCTCATACACGAATCAGGTCATTAATACTGGCTTGTAGTGAGCCAGATTTTTCAGAGCCGCACCTGTTCCCCTTACCACAGCTCTAAGCGGGTCCTCAGCGATGTGAATGGGAAGTTTGGTTTTCATGGCAAGCCTTCGATCAAGACCTCTGAGCATGGCCCCTCCGCCGGTCAGGTAGATTCCGTTATCATAAATATCCGCTGAGAGTTCAGGTGGAGAAATTTCAAGTGCTTTAAGCACTGCCTCTTCAATTTTTGAAACTGATTTGTCAATGGCAAATGCGATTTCAGAATAAGAAATTTTTATCACTTTTGGAATTCCCGTCATAAGGTCTCTTCCTCTTATCTCGTAATCTTCAGGACCATCTTCCAGCTCTGTGAGAGCTGATCCGACCTCAATCTTTACTTTTTCAGCGGTTCGTTCACCGATCAACAGGTTATGTTGTCTTCTCATGTAATCAAGAATGTCCTTGTTGAATGAATCTCCGGCGACCCGAATAGACTGATCACAAACGATTCCACTTAGAGCAATCACTGCAATCTCAGTTGTCCCTCCTCCTATATCAACAACCATGCTTCCTACCGGCTGATCAATATCAATTCCAATCCCGATGGCTGCTGCAATTGGTTCATGAATCATGTACACTTCCTTTGCTCCCGCATGCTCGGCAGAATCTCTTACTGCTCTCTTTTCCACTTCCGTAATCCCGGAAGGAATACAAATTAACATTCTGTGAGAAGCCGGGAAAATACTTTTCTTTCCCCCATCCATCATTTTAATCATTCCACGGATCATGTGTTCTGCTGCATGGAAATCTGCAATTACGCCATCCTTGAGGGGACGAATTGTCTTGATGTTTTCGTGCGTCTTTTCATGCATACGCATCGCCTCTGTGCCAATGGCCAGAACCTTATTTGTGCTTTTATCAATGGCGATTATGGATGGCTCATCGACAAGTACCTTGTCTTTACTGATAATCAGTGTGTTAGCCGTACCTAAATCAATTGCAATATCGCTTTGGAAGAAATCGAAAAGACCCATGAATTTCGCTCAGAATTTGCCACGAATTTAGTGTGAATTTGCTTAATGGTCGATATTCGGAATAAGTATTCCTAATATTAAATATCTCCCTCTACTTTTTGGTTTCAAGTGCTTTGATGGTTCGTAACCTGCCTCTGAGTTCACTTATGGTTTCTTTGGAGAGCTCCATATAAATACGGAAACTGTCATTTGCCACCAGCTCTTCACTTATCAGCATTTCGAATGCCTTATTCTGAGAACGTTGAATCGCCCTGATTTCTTCGAGTCCCTCTTTTACTGTTCTAATTTTTGGAATCGTATTCTTTACTTTCAGCAATTCTTCATAAAACTCATCGACCTTATCTTTCTTTTTCTGTGTCTGCCATTTTGTAAGAGAAATGATCCCGCCAATTACCGCAATAATTATGGAAAAAACCACCCCTCCTAACTCCGCATAGCGTTCCAAAAAAGAAGGTTCATCCCGATCAAGGAAGATACGAGCTCCCTCATGAAGCGGGAAGTTAAGCTTCGATCGATCAAAGTCCTCCTGCATTCCCCGGTAAAGAAGCGGATCGATGGGCGCAAAAGTTTGTCTGTTTCTCAACATTGTTTTGGTCAGATCTGTTACAGCAACCGTTCCCATCCCTGATCTTACCATCATTACCACATCAATCGATAAGGTTACTACAGCTTCATTGGTTAAACGGCCATAAGTCTTTCGGGGAATGACGAATGGGTCAACCCGTGGGTATTTAAGTGATATTCCCTCAACTGATGAGCCTCCCATTCCGTAATCACCCACATTATCAAAGGAATACAACTCAAAATCCCTGAATCCTCTCAATTCATCCTCGGACAGGAGTGTAGAAAGGACAACAATAACATCACACTGCACAATGTTAAAACGAATGTCTATTCTGCTTTGATCAAGGTTATAAAAGTCAAACAGGTCCATCATCAGGTGGTACGAAGGTGAGCCTCTTCTGCCAACAAAAACAGGCTTATCATAAATCAGCTCCTCGAATGACCCGGGGTTGTATTGATCTTTATAAAAGACATGAAGCACTTCCGAATAAATTGAAAAGGCTGAGTTTACACCTTCCTGATACGGGATATAATTTTCAATTAATGCAAAATCAACAGTTGCCAGTCGCAGGCTGTCAATATTCGCATCCGTATGAACTCCCTGAATAATTTCAATCTCAACGTTGAACTCTTCTTCCAGTATTCGTTTGAGGTTTTCCGCAACATCCTGGTTTGGTCCATCAGGATTATAAATGAATGAGAAAGTAATTGTTGTCGGGTTACACGAGGATAACACCAACAAAATGATGATAATCTGAAAGAGCTTTCTTTTCATGTCTGCTATTTACGTAAACAATAAAAATACCGACAAAATATCTATGTCAGAGTGTAGACACATGCTAATAAATGTACACAAAAGCCGTTTTCCATTAAATTGCAGTATTTTAGAACGAACATAGACACCGCTGACAATCTAACGACCAATTTTTAATGAAAAAAGTATCCTTTAAGGACCGATTAAAGTACCGTTTTGACAGTTTTGTTTCTCAGGGCACCATGAATATGATCAAGGGCCTGGGGCTGGTCACTCTTATATTTGTCGGACTGTTTGCCACCACGCTTCTCGCCCTTGGACTTCACCCTGACCATCAGATCCTTAACAGTGACTTTGGGATTTTCGAATCCCTCTGGGTAAACCTGACTCACATGCTGGATCCCGGTACTGTTGGTGAACATGAAGATAACTGGCCGTTCCAGCTATTCATGATGTTCGTAACTATTCTAGGACTTGTTATTATCAGTACACTCATAGGTCTGGTTTCTAACGGTATTCTTACCAAGCTTGAAATCCTTAGAAAAGGTCGTTCATTCGTTATCGAAAAAGATCATGTCCTTATTCTGGGTTGGTCTTCTAAAATCTTCACTATTATCCCTGAAATAGTTGAAGCCAATGAGAATCAGAAAAGAGGTGTGGTGGTTATTCTGGCCGACATGGATAAGGTGTTGATGGAAGATGAGATAAAAGACAAAGTAGGAAAAACAGGAAACACAGTTGTCATTTGCAGAACAGGAAACCCAATTGATGTTCATGATTTGCAGATTGCCAACCCGTATGAGTCAAAGTCAATTATCATCCTTGACAAGGACAATGAGAATTCAGATAGTCAGATCATTAAGACAATCGTCGCAATCGTAACGAATCCGAACCGCAGAGAAGCTCCATATCACATTACAGCTGAGATGGAGGACAAGAAAAACTTTGACGTGGCAAAAATGGTTGGCGGAAAAGAAGTTGAGCTTATTCTTTCTGATGAAATTATTTCAAGAATTATGGTTCAGACAAGCCGGCAATCCGGGTTAAGTGTTGTCTATCAGGATTTGATGGATTTTGATGGTGATGAAATTTACTTTGAAGAGGCTCCTACATTGTATGGAAAATCTTTTAGAGAAATTCTGTTTGCCTATGAAGATTCTTCGATCATGGGAATTCAATATGCCGACAAAACTGTTGAGATAAACCCGCCAATGGATACCATATTTGGTGAAGGAGATCGTGTTATTGGCATCACTGAAGATGATGATACACTTGTTCCTACTGAAAATCAAAATCTTGAACTACACGAAAGTAATATCATTTATACCGAGCCCGAACCAGGAACCCCAGAGAAGATTTTAATCGTGGGATGGAACAACAGGGCCAGATATATTTTACAGGAACTTGACAACTATGTGCCGCTGGGGTCTGCTGTTACTGTCGTTTCAAAATTTCAGGATGCGGAAAAAACCATTCTCAGATTGAATGAGAAGGTTCACAATATCAGTATTGAGTTTGAAGTACAGGATACGACAGACAGAGAGACTTTGAAGGAGATGCGCCTTGAAAGCTATGACTTCATCATCCTTCTTTGCTATCAAAATTATTTTCCAATACAGGAAGCAGATGCACAAACGTTAATTACACTTTTACACCTGAGAAATTTTACAGAACAATACGGCTATACTTACAAAATTGTAAGTGAAATGCTCGATATCAGAAACCGACAACTGGCTGATATTACAAGCGCTGACGATTTTATTGTAAGTGACAAACTCGTGAGCTTGTTAATGAGTCAGGTTAGTGAAAATAAGTATCTCATGCGCGTGTTTGAAGACCTTTTTGATGCAGATGGATCAGAGATTTACATTAAACCAGCCCGCGAATATGTGCAGGTAGGAGAGCCAATGAACTTCTATACCATACTGGAATCAGCAGCCAGAAAGAATGAAGTTGCTATTGGATATCGTGTAATCAGCAAAGCAAGAAATGCTGATGACCAATACGGGGTAGTATTGAACCCAAAGAAATCTGAAGTATTCACACTTACACCAAATGACATGGTGATAGTGCTTTCAGAGGATTAGCTGTTTTGCAGCGCTTCTCTTATCTGCTTCATTGCACGTCTTCTGTACAATCTCTTACTATGAGGAATTGGCCTGATATTCCTGATATAATCAAGAAGATCATTTTTCTGATTCCCATTTAGTGCATGTACAGAAGATAGAATTTCTACTTCCAAACTTAAATTGTTCATAGAAAAAGTGGTTTATATCTCTGTAGTAATCTACGGTACTAAGTTTAGATAGTTTTTGCCTGAATGTTTTATTTAGATTAAGTAAGGGATAAAGAGGATTAAATATCCTTAATATAGGATAAATTGCAACCGTTTTAAATTGATTAAAAGACCTAAATTAACCTCAAAAACACCCCTTAAAATGTCTGATCATTCAAAAAAAATTGATGATTTCGTAAAAAAAATTAGCGATCGAAATCCGAATGAGCCTGAATTTTTGCAGGCAGTCCTTGAAGTTGCGGAAAACATCATTCCATTCATTGAGGAAAATCCAAAATACAAGCAGGGGAATCTCCTGGAATCAATGTGCGAACCAGAGAGGGCTTTCATGTTTCGTGTACCCTGGGTCAATGACAAAGGAGAAACACAAATAAACAGGGGATACAGAATTCAGATGAATTCGGCCATCGGTCCATATAAAGGTGGTTTGCGCTTTCATCCATCGGTCAATCTGAGCATTTTGAAGTTTCTTGCCTTTGAGCAGGTCTTTAAAAACAGCCTGACCACACTTCCATTGGGCGGCGGAAAAGGCGGAGCTAACTTTGATCCAAAAGGAAAGAGTGACCTGGAGGTCATGCGCTTTTGCCAGAGTTTTATGACAGAACTCAGCAAACACATTGGGTCAAATACTGATGTACCGGCAGGAGACATAGGAGTTGGTGGCAGAGAAATAGGTTATTTATTCGGGCAGTATAAAAGAATTCGAGATGAATTCACAGGAGTACTAACAGGCAAAGGACTTCAGTATGGAGGAAGCCTTATTCGACCTGAAGCAACAGGGTATGGTTGTGTCTATTTCAGTCAGGAAATGTTGATTCATGTCGGTAATGAGCTTTCCGGAAAAACCTGTCTGGTGTCAGGTTCAGGAAATGTCGCTCAATTTGCAGTTGAAAAACTTACTCAAAGTGGGGGCAGAGTTATCAGTATGTCGGATTCGGGTGGTACCATTCATGATCCGGATGGAATAGACCAGGAAAAACTGGAATTCATTAAAGAATTGAAAAACGTGAAGAGGGGTCGTATAAGTGAATATGCAGATAAATTCAAAAGTGCCTCCTTCCATGCTGATAAGCGACCCTGGAACATTAAGGCTGACCTTGCCTATCCATGTGCCACTCAAAATGAGCTGGAACTTAATGATGCAAAAGAGTTGATCAATAATGGATGTATCGGAATCTTCGAAGGCGCCAATATGCCATGTACTGCAGAGGCAGTAGAGTTTTTTAGAGAAAAGTCCATTTTATTCAGCCCGGGAAAAGCGTCGAACGCCGGTGGCGTTGCAACATCAGGACTGGAAATGTCTCAGAATTCCCAAAGACTCTCATGGACCAGTGAAGAAGTGGATGACAGACTTAAACAAATCATGAAAAATATCCATGAAAATTGTGTGAATCACGGTACCGTTAATGATGGTTACGTCGATTACGTGAAAGGTGCAAACATTGCAGGGTTTGTGAAAATAGCTGAGGCAATGCTGGCTCAGGGTTGTGTTTAAACCTTTCTAAGCAGAACAAAACTTTGCGCTCTTACCTTATTTTGAACAAGAGTTTTAAGGGGTTCGATTTCTTCGAACCCTTTTTTTATTTCATTGTAAATTTCTTCCGTCAGAGAAAAATGAATAGCTCCATCCTGAAACTCATACTTTCCGTTTTCTTTTAACACCCCCATGGTATTCTCAATCACCGAATCCATTGAAAGATAAATCAGTCCTCCTTTACTAAGGTGCCTGCTTAGTACTCTCCACATTGCAAAAAAATCCTCCTCAGATTGTGCAAAGTGTAAAACTCTGCTGCAAATAATCAGATCAAATGCATTTTCCTTCAGATGGTGTATATCGCCTGTCCTGAAAACCGCCTTTGATGTCGAGATGTTGTTACTCATGTACTGAGCAAGCCTGATTTTCGATTCGTCTGAATCTATTCCCAGAAAATCATATCCTTTTTGAACAAAAAAAATCGCGTTTCTTCCTTCGCCGCAACCGGCATCCAGAACTTTAGCCGTTTCAGGAATCTTTCCCTTAAGGATGTAATCCATTAAGAACAGATCCATGTCTCCAAAAAAATTGTTGATTTCTCGTATTGTATTCAATGAGATATTTTAATGCCTCAAAATATCAATTTCTCTCCTAAATCCACCAGTCAGCTCATTGAATGGCATGATAACTACCAGAAGATCTTCTTCATATCCTGCCGTAATATGATCCAGTTCAACTTCGGCTGATATCTTATGAGCTCCCAAAATGTTTGGAATTTCCTTTTCACCGTGCGAAATATTGTGATAAACCAACAAATGCCCTCCATTCACCTCAATTTTAATATTGTCCGCATCTATCGAAGGAATGACTACCTCCATTCGATAATGGTCTTCTTTTTTACTTGTACTGAAAGCAGGAAAAATCGTTCCTCCATTAATACTATTCATCACATCCGCAGAATGTGCGAGGTTTCTGGCTATTTTCTCATCTATAATCATGTCTTCTCCTTTCATCCTTCTCACTATCAATTCTTATTCCATCCATTAAACGCGTCAATATGACCGATTAGTTTATCAATTTCTGTCACTTTGGCCGCAAATGATCATTTTTCATCAGTTTCTTGCGAAAAAGAAACGTATTAACAGATTTGGTGTCCTTGCTATAAATAAGAAACTAATTTGAAATTCATATCATCATGAAAAGGACATTAACACTCATACTAATTGCAACCTCTCTTGGAGTTTTTGCGCAACGTAAAACCCCAAAAACACTCATCGACACAGACCCTGAAGAGATCTCCGGCTTTGGGGCTTCCTTATTTTCCTTTATGCCAATTGATGGAGAACTGTCAACACTGACCGGTGGTGGGGGAGCTGTGATTTTCGATAACACATTCTTTATCGGCGGGTACGGCCTTGGGATGAGTGGAGATCGTAAAATCAATGTAGAAGGAACTGATTATACCGCGAATTTTGGTCATGGCGGTTTTTGGCTTGGATACATCATGAAACCAGTTGAGATGCTTCATCTGGGTGTTGAGACCAAGCTGGGATGGGGAGAAATCAAATACAAATCTGCCGGACTTGATCCGGTCAATGATAAAGTATTTGTGTTTTCGCCTCAGTTAATAGGAGAAGTGAACCTTGCCTACTGGTTTAAGATGAACGCAGGTGTTGGTCTTCAAAAAACCATCGGTGTAGATGAGTTCTATTTTGATAAATCAGACTTTGACGGGCCGACTTTCTCCATCTCATTGCTTTTCGGCTGGTTTAAATAAACCAGCCCTAAACTGCTATTCTTTATCATCTACAAGTTCATAGCCCTGATTGATCCCCATTTCGATTGCGGGAACACCATCACGCATCCACTTAGGCATTGGCGCCCCCTTTAAGTAGTAATCAAAATACTGTGCAAGTCGAATATTGAAGTCAATTCGGTTTTGAACTTTCACCGGCCAGTGTGGTTCTCCCTGGTAGTTGAGAAGCCAGGTCGGCTTGTTAAGTCGACGCAGCGCAACAAAATATTCGATACCCTGATACCATGGGACCGCAGTGTCTTCATCGTTGTGCAAAATGAGCACAGGAGTATTCACTTTGTCTGTGACAAATAAGGGCGAGTTCTCCAGATATCGGAGCGGATAATCCCAAAGTGTCCCTCCAATTCTGCTTTGTGCACGCTCATATTGAAACATTCTGCTCATCCCTGATCCCCATCGGATACCTCCGTATGCACTTGTCATATTTACAACAGGAGCTCCGGCTTCTGCGCATTTAAATATGTCCGTTTTCGCAATCAGATACGCAATTTGATAACCTCCCCAGCTGTGACCCTGAACACCGATGTTGTCTTTGTCAATAAATCCCTTTTCAATGAGTGAAGTAACGCCCGGAATAACGCAGTTATATGCACTCTCACCCGGATACCCGTCCCGATAATTCACATTCGGATTAAAGATAACATAACCCCTGGAAGCATAAAAACTGTAGTTCATGGTTGATCTGCCTGGAGAAGGATCCCGGTGATTGTTCAATCCATTTGAACTCTTTTCATAGAAGTTCACAATAAGCGGATATTTCTTATTTGGATCAAAGTTTTCCGGCTTGATCAGCATTCCTTCCATTCTTGTGCCATCAAGAGAATTCCAGTAGACAAGCTCAGCGGTGCCCCAATTGTACTCTTTTTGTTGTGGGTTAATATCCGTTATTCTCTTCGGAGATTTAAATGATAAATCCGTTGACAGCAGGTCAGGGAAAGTAGCAAAATTCTCTTGTGTGAATATCAGATTTTTTCCATCCCGTGCCTTCCTGAAGGATCCGTATTGATAATCTCCGGAGATCAATTTTTTTGGTGTGTTCTTTCCATATGTAAAAGAGAAAACGGCTTCCCTTTTATCTTTTTCATAAAACCCGGTCAATAGTAGATTTTGATTCCTTTTTATAAATCTTTCATCCCTGTCCAGTCTGATGTAACGATAGGTAAGCTGCTCTCTTCTCCCGTCAGGAGTAATTCTTTTGGCCGAAACGTTCATCTCAGGATCAATCTCCCAGATGTCATAACGGTCGTATATCAACACACGTTCATCATCTTCTGTCCAGCTCATCACCCCATATGAGCCTGGATTTGATGGGGAATCATGAACCTCATTATAAAAGGGCACCTGATCATTGGTCGTTAGTTGCCGGATGGCACGGCTCGCAAAAGAATAAGCAAACCACGCTGAATCATTGTTGTTGTACCAATAAGCATATTTTCCCTGAGGTGAAAAGGAAATATTTCCTCTTATTGCTGACGCAATCTTTTCTCGCTGCGCTGTTGCCAGATCTACTCGATAGATATCATTTAAGGAGTACCCTTCCCATGTAATCTGTTTTCGATAGTTATAATCATCAAGTCCCAAAGCTGTATTTCCGTCTCCTTCGTTGCTAACCATCACCCGTGACAGTCCGCGCCCGCCCAATTGGACCAATCGATCACTTCCCGTGTCATAGTAGCTTACATATCCAAACTTTTCATCATCCTTTTTTTGAGCCTCCTGCTGTGTATAAAGTCTCTGATCATTATAATTCCATACTTCTACTTTGACAATTTCATCTTCGAGTAATGTAGTATCCTGCATCACAGGGAATTCCTTTGTCTGGAACATTAATCTTCCGCCGGATTCTGAAAAGTAATTATTGAACTGATGATTAATATTCAGGCTTTCAAAATCCTTATTTCTGGCAATTGTTTTGGAACTGTCCCACTCACTCTTCCAGTAATGGAGATTATAGTCACGCAAAAGAGCTTTGGTCGTGTCTGTGTCAGATACAAATGATAATTGGTTCCCCTTTTTGTCCCAGCTCAATTGATAGTATTCTCCTTTCGCCCGAAAAACCGGATCGAAGGATTTGTTGTCAAAATCGAAGGTATAAATACCCGGTAAAATGGTGCTGTCATTTCCACTTGTCGATAACGCTATTCCAGCTCCTTCTTCAGCAATTTCATAGTCCAGTACATATGAAAACACATATTCTGATCCGTCATCAAGATTCTTTACGACCAGGTCATATCCATTTTTCTTATCTCTCTTCTTTTGTTTCTTTGCAGAAGTATCTACCGGGGGTTCATAGAGATAAATAAGGTAATCATCCCATTTCTCAGGAACCTTAAAAGACTTAAGGCCGGCAATCTTGCTTAATCCTCCTCCTTCAATCTGATAAATAGCAAGGGAATCCTTCGGCAAATCTTTCTCCTTTGTTTTCTTTCGTTTCAAGTCCCTCAATTCAGCATAATCAGGAGATACTTTGAAAATCAGAAATTCCGAATTATTTGAAAAGTAAGGAGAGGAAGATCGTTTATGTGAGACAATAAGATTCCCGTCAGCCGAATGAAGCATTACCTCTTCATTCCCAAAACCATTTGGTTCCAGGGAATACGCAACATATTTACCATCATTACTAATAAGCTCCTTCGACGTGTTTTTCCAAATATTATACGCTGAATGATCAAGTGTTTTTTTTGACTGAGAAGTAGCTAATAGCGGAATCAGTAGAATTAGTGAGATGAATTGTTTCATGGTTACGGGTTTAATTGCAGGATAATACTAACCAATTCCGCTCATATCCTAAGGACATTAGGTACGGACGGCAAGGAGCCTATATGATCTGTACCAAATTGTTGCTAGAGGACAAGCTTCAGCAGAAAGTAAATACCAAGGGTAAATAGAATAATCCCTGGCAACTTGTGAACAAGAAATTTATTATCTGCAATTCTGGTAAACTGACTACCTAAAGCATTTACAGTAATAAGTAAACAAAATGTCCCGACGGACAGGCCAATCAGATACATCCAAAAACTAAACCCATCGACAGAGATTAAATCATCGTTTTCCAGATAAGTAGTTATCGCGAGCCAAAATGGAATCGTCATGGGGTTTAGAATCCCAAGCATCATCCCCCTAATAAATCCGTGTCTTCCCTTCTCGCTATTTACGATCACGGATTCCGATGTTGAGGTAGAAAATATATTCCAGAGTCCAAGGCCAATCAGGGCGATTGAGGTGATAATCCTGAAATAATCAGCAAGCACCTCATTGTTGTTCAACAAAATGTGGAATTGAACGGTAAATCCGGCATAAACGAATTCTACCGCGGAGGCAGCAAAAGCAAAAAAGACGGCAGCTCTTCTCCGTTTCTGAATGGCCAGCTGCATAACAGTTACATTAATGGTGCCGGGAGGAATCGACCCTATGTAACTGACTACAAATGCAACAATAAGCGTTTGCAAATTCATTTCTGGTAGAGAAGTCGATTGTGATTCCTATGTTCCTTCCATTTCTTGTAGCCCTGGCTCAGGCTCCAGAAAGGAATCCCTCTTTGATGGTTTATTACGCTAATATCTGCCAAAACCTTTAAATGCCAAAGGATGTCTTTGTATGCTCTAAATAGAGAATATCCCGGCTGATAAATATGGCCTGGCTCAGCTCCGGCACCATTCAATTCCAGAATACTGAAATTTTTCAACTCTTTAAGGTCCGCAATGGACCGACACTTCAGGTCAAACCGTCCGAAAAAGAAGTCTGGAATTTCATCGGCAATTTTATTCATTGCCACGTTAAGAGATTCGTCAATCTCATGCTCATCATTTAAAAACTTTGTTCCCTTGCAATGGTTGCCAACAGGTTCGATTAAGACGCACTCATTTTTCTCAGGAATTCTGCTCCCTTGTTGTTTAAGGAAATCACTGGAAAGGTCTGCGGTCAGAATCGCACGTGGATTTTCCTTAAGTAGCTCCATTATGGTCGCCTGTCCATCTCCTTTCACCTCAAGAAATTCCTTTCTGACAATAGATGTGACTTTTCCTTTTTCTCCCGGATACTTCACTAAGAAAATACCCAGCTCAACAGGATAGGTTATCAGTTCCTGGAGCAGAAAATCAACCGGGCAGGATTCGGTATAGCGCAGCATCTCATTCTCTCCTTCTATTTTTTTGACCCATACACCCCTTTCACCAATATCGGGCTTTGCTATTAGAGGATAACCGATCCTTCTGCCTTCAGCCAGGGCTGATTCCTGGTCTCCTTTATGAATAAGTCTTGTGGTTGGAATGTACTTGTCTGGCAAGATGGAAAAAATGTCGGACTTCCTTTCTCCAAACATTCCTCCAAATTCAATGGTGGGGTTGGATGCTGTGAAGAAAAGAACAGATCTTGATTTTACTGCCAGCCACGCAAAATAGAAGAATACCGGGAAATAGAGAACGGAAAATGGCCAATATTCCCAGTTTTTCAATTTGGTAATAAACGCAGTAAATCCGGAAACTTTAGGCATTAGATCCAGCCTGATACCTTATGGTAGAAGTTGCTACACCAAAATTTTCAGGCAATTTGATATAGTTCAATGATTGATTGACAGCCACTTTCAAAAGTGCCATGTGGTGAATTGCATGCTCTATGTTATATGCAAGTTCACGATAGAAACTGCTGGGCATCTTATCAACAACACCTTCTTCGAGAGTATAATTAGCTTCAAAAGAAATCGGGAAGTCTTCTTTCTGGTTTTGAAGGAACTCGTGGATAGAATCAATGACACTCATAGCGAGCGAAGGGTCCGTTTCAATGAACTTATCATGCTTTCGAGTATCATAATTTATAATTCCTTCATTTTTGGCATCAAACAAACACAAAAAGAATTCAAGCGTGTGCCTTACATGTTGACCAAATGTAGAATTGCTCAACTCGGGCAGAGGGTTAGAAAAGTCCTCTTCCCTGCAGGAAAGTATGATTTCTTTTAATTGGTAAAGTAGTTCCTTAGCTGAAGCCTGAAGCATGATTGATTATTGAATCCACAAAAATAGAAATTCCTGTTGAATCAGTGATTACTTATGTCGATGATGTAAAATTCACTACCAACCTTATGAATTCAGTTTCTCCCTTCACTATAATGGCTCACAAGAATTTCTGTAAGAACAAACGGCATTATTTACATTTGGATGCCAGAAACCAAAGGAATCCAATTAATGCATCTTACCAAACCCACACTACTTATCGATGAAGCCCGGTGCCGAAAAAATATTAAGAAAATGGCACAGAAGGCCAAATCATCGGGAAGCATTCTTCGTCCGCACTTTAAAACACATCATTCTGCAGAAATTGGAAACTGGTTTCGTGACTTTGAAGTAAGTGCCTGCACCGCCAGCTCCGTTTCTATGGCGGAGTACTTTGCAAAAAATGGATGGAATGATATAACCATTGCCTTTCCATTCAATCCGCTGGAAGCAGAAGAAATCTCCCGGATTGCAAAAACAACAACACTCAATATTTTGATTGAATCCGCGGAAAGTCTTCGGCTGGCAAATGAAAAAATACAGCATCCGGTTGGATACTTTCTTAAAATAGATATCGGGACTCACCGAACCGGAATTGGTCCTGCCAATATCCCTTTGATTGAAACACTGGTCAATGCCTCATCGAAAAAGGTTAATTTCAGAGGGTTTCTGGCGCATGCCGGACATACCTATTACTCTTCACAAAATGAGATTGAGAAAATCTTTAAGGAATCCGGCATAATCCTGGGCCGTTTGAAGTCTCAATTTGGTGGAATAATAAGTTACGGAGATACTCCTTCCTGTAGCATGATGAATGACCTTTCCGCATTTGACGAAATCCGGGCAGGAAACTTTGTGTTTTATGACTGGATGCAAAAAATCATTGGTTCCTGCCAGGTACAGGACATTTCAGTTTGTCTGGCCTGCCCCGTGGTGGCCATTCATGAAGAAAGAAATGAGGTGGTCGTGTATGGTGGAGGTGTACATCTGTCCAAAGAACAAATGCTGGAATCGGGAGAAAAATGCTTTGGAAAGGCTGTTTCACTGACAGAAAACGGATGGGGAGATGAAATAATCGGAACCGTAACAAAGCTTTCTCAGGAGCATGGTTTAATCCGGATAAATGACGCCAGGATCACCCGTATAAAAACAGGTGATCTAATCGGTGTGATTCCGGTACATTCGTGTCTGGCAGCAGATTTGCAGGGCCATTATTACACAACTAAGGGTCAAAAAATCGAAAAAATAATAAAAGAATGAAAAGAATTCTTTTCCTGATCACACTCCTGATTTCGATCCGGTCGATTGCTCAGACAGATCCTCCTAAGGATTCCATAGATGCGATGATCGGACAAATGATCATGATCGGGATCGGTGACTTTAACAATTTTGATAAGGAACAGTCCATTTTTCAGGAAATTGAACAAGACAAAGTGGGTGGTATTGTTCTGTATGAGAAGAATATCAATCCCGATAGGCCAAAGAAAGAACTGGCCCGCCTTATCGGAGGTCTACAAAAAAATGCCAAAATCCCCTTGTTTGTCAGCATTGACGAAGAAGGTGGGCGGGTCACTCGCCTGAAAACGCGCTACGGGTTTCCTAAAAATGTATCTGCCGGGTATCTTGGCAAGATTAATAACCTGGATTCAACAGGATATTACGCCTCGCAAACTGCCTCCCTGTTGAGCAGTTTTGGAATTAACATGAATTATGCACCGGTAGTAGATGTCAATCTGAATCCCGAAAACCCGGTAATCGGTAAACTTGAAAGAAGTTTCTCATCGGAGTACCACCAGGTGATCCGTCATTCTCATGAAGTAATAAGTCGTCATAATGGCAAACAGGTCGTTCCCGTTTTGAAACATTTTCCAGGACATGGCAGCAGCCGAAGTGATACTCATTTAGGGTTAACCGATATTTCAGACACCTGGCAATTTGAAGAAATGTATCCTTATGCTGCGCTAATAGATAGTGGGGTGGTAAAAGCAATCATGACCGCTCACATTGTCCATAAGTCGTTGGACAGAACAAAAATTCCAGCTACTCTTTCCGGGAAAGTGATCACAGGGTTGCTAAGAGAATTCCTGAATTACGATGGTGTGATTATTTCAGATGACATGCAAATGGGTGCAATCAAAAATGAATATGGAACAAAAGAGGCAATAAGGATGTCCATTGATGCAGGAGTAGACATTTTGATGTTTGCAAACAATGTGAAAGATTTTGATATGATCACAGCCTCCACTGTCCATGGTATCATCAGGGATTTGCTGGCAGAAGGCGTTATCACAAGAGAACGAATCTATGCCTCCTATAATCGCATAATGAAGTTGAAGGATGAATTCGGATTAACAGATGCTGAATACTCCAAATCATTAAAGAATAAACTAAAAGCATATTAACAAGCACTTGCTTATAAGGCAGTGATTTTACTAAATTCACCAGTCCATGATCCAATACAACCCGAAATCGTGGTTTTCCTTAATCTTTGATGTCTACAGTCGGTACGTCATAAGACTATTATTCCCGCTCATACTATTTGCGGGAGTATTGACTGCATTTCTATGCTTCATCTTCATTGAGGTTCTTGATATCGTTATCACCGACACGAAGGCTTTTCACTCAATCCTCGGGGTAATCCTTGGTCTGTTCCTGGTTCTTCGAACCAATACTGCATACGACAGGTGGTGGGAAGGAAGAAAGTTATGGGGCCAGCTCGTAAATGATTGTCGACAATTGTCAATTAAACTGTCGACGTTCCTCCCCGATGATGCAAAAGAAGACCGTACATTTTTCAGAAAGATGATACCAAATATTACGTTCGCAATGAAGGAGCACTTGCGGGATAGTCGGATGGTTGGTGAACTGGATTTATCTGATGAAGCCTGTAAGCAGAAAATTATTGACAGCAAGCACCGCCCAAATGTGATCAGCAAAATCCTGGTCACTCGTGTGACGAATCTTTATAAGAATGGTACGATCTCAGGCGATCAACTTATTATACTTGACAAGGAGCTAAAAGGATTTACAGATATCATAGGAGCATGTGAGCGAATTAAAACAACGCCCATTCCATACTCATACAGTATGTTCATTAAGAAGTTCCTCTTCATCTATTCGATTACTCTTCCAATGACATTTATCGGTGAATTTGGATACTGGTCCATTCTGTTGGTTGTTATGGCCTTCTACTTTTTAATGAGCGTTGAATTGATTTCAGAAGAAATTGAAGACCCTTTTGGAAAGGACATCAATGATCTGCCGCTTGATGAGATTTGTGTTAAGATCAAAAAGAATATCATCGAAATTTTCAATCAATAGCTATCTTGGTTGTCTGAAACCTTAGAAAAAATATTAAACACTTAATAATTATGAAACTTAACCTTCTTAAAACCAGTACATTGGCATTGGTTGCCGTTTTACTAACTGCATGTGGTGGCGGTGGAGAAAAAACAGAAGAATCTGATGCCGGAGCGGAATTCGATTCTGCAAAAGCCCAGGTTGCCGCTGATGTAAAAAAGGTCATTCAGGATCTGCCTCCTCCATCTGAAGTTCCCTACCTTCTGATTGCTGCTGGTGCAGACTATGACGCTTCTCTGGTAAATTCTACCGATAAAATAGAGTCTTATCAAAGTGATACTGAAAAGGCTGCCTTAAACCTTGGTGTCTATGCTGCAGACATTGCGTATCTCTCTTCTTACGAGAAGTCTGAAGAAGCACTTGATTATATGGGTGAGTGCCAAAAGCTGGCCGCTCCTGTGGGAATCGCAGATGCGCTAGACTATGGAATGGTAGCAAGGTTTGAGAGTAATATGGAAAATAAAGATTCCCTCACTGCAATCATCAATGAGGTGATGGAGAAATCGGGAGACAGGTTATCTCAGCTTGATCAGTTAAACAGTGCTGCATTGATGCTTGCAGGAAGCTGGATTGAAGGAATTTATATTTCAACAACTATCGTGAACACTTATCCGGCGGATGGGCTTTCAGAAGAAGATGCAAATCTGATTCTGGAACCACTTGTTCAGGTCGTTCTTAAACAAAAACAATCTTTGAATGATTTGATTGCGGTGATGAAAGACGTTCCTGCTACAGATGGAGTAAAGGCAACCCTGACGGATCTTGAAAAGGTAAAAGCCATTTATGACGGAGAGTTGTCTGAGGTCGAAAAGAATATTTCTGAAAATACCGGAAGTTTTTCACTGTCTACAAGCGTGTTAGACAATATGGCTGCCGAAGTAAAAAGAATACGTACTTCAATCGTACAATAAGCTTCGTTAATACGTTTGGAAAAAAGTCGCCGGTAATAACACCGGCGACTTTTTTGTTTTGAATACTCAACAGGCCGAACATGTAAGATCTTAATGTTTAACTTTATTTTTTGAACCTAACCAACCACACTTGTAAATGAGTGAAAAGCTGCTAAAGGCAATCATCAAGCTCCTCGTTATTGTAGCCAAGGAAGAGGGCGTTGTTGATGAAACAGAGAAACAGAGTGTTCGCGAATTCCTCTTGGAAAATGTCAGCCGAGAAGATTACACCAGCTACCTGAAAATTCTCGACACCTATATCAACGAGGTTTCTACAGGGAGTGATGATAAAAGTCAGATTCGTGAACTTTCCAATGATATCAATCGTGAACTAACCCAGCCACAAAAACTGGTCATTATGCTCCGCTCCATGGAGTTGATTATGGCCGATGAAAAAATCACTGAAAGGGAAAAGGAACTACTCTATTTTATTGGTGAATGTTTTTTCTTCCAAAAAGAAATTGTGGATGAAATTAAGAAATTTGTTATCACCACAGAGATCGAAGAATTTTCGCCGGAGTACTGCATTCTGGTAGAAGGAGAGGACTCTGGTAAAAACTCCGAGCTGAAAAGAATTACTCTCAAAGGGTTTAGAGGCTACATCGTCTTTTTCAGAATCCCCGGGATTGAGCTGTACTCATTCAAGCATTCAGGCTCAGACCTGCTAACACTCAATGGCCTTCTTGTTTCGCCAAAAAGAATCAAAACATTTCCTAATGGAAGCTCTTTAAAAGGCAAAAGAACCGATCGGTTGTACTTCAGTGATGTATTAACATCCTACAGAGAAGAGGTCACTGAAACCAAAATTTCATTTGTTGCAAAAAACATCCATTATAAGTTTAGGAATGGAAAGACCGGACTTGAAAACATCAATATCTCTGAGTCTTCCGGAAAGCTCTTCGGAATTATGGGTGGGAGCGGTGCAGGCAAATCGACACTCTTCAATGTGCTTAATGGCACTTCAAAACCAACCAGCGGACACGTTAGAATCAATGGCGTAGATATTTACGAAAATCCAAAAGCCATTGAGGGTGTGATAGGGTTCGTACCTCAGGATGATTTGCTCATTGAAGATCTTACTGTCTTTCAAAACCTCTATTACGCTTCGAAGCTTTGCTTTTCAAAAGCCACCAAAGAAGAGCTGACAGAATTGGTCAATAAAACCATTGATTCTCTTGGGCTCAACAACGCCAGTCATTTAAAAGTGGGCAATCCGCTTCAAAAAACCATTAGCGGCGGTCAGCGAAAAAGGTTGAATATTGGACTTGAATTGCTTCGTGAACCCTCTGTTCTTTTCGTTGATGAGCCGACGAGTGGTTTGTCTTCCAGAGATTCGGAGAATATCATGGATCTGCTTAAGGAACTTTCTCTCCGGGGAAAAATGGTCTTTGTGGTAATCCATCAGCCTTCCTCAGATATTTTCAAAATGTTTGACAAGCTGGTGATTCTCGATAGTGGCGGCTTCCAGATATACTACGGCAACCCGGTTGAATCCGTCAGCTATTTCAAGCGGTTCGTTGACATGATTGATAAGGAGCAGGGAGCTTGTATTGAATGTGGAAATGTAAATCCTGAGCAGATTTTCAATATCATCGAAACAAAAGTGCTTGATGAATACGGAAACATTACCAATCAAAGAAAATTCACCGCCGAGCAGTGGCATGAACATTTCCAGAAAGAAGGAAGCATCCCCGAACGACAGGAAGAAAGCGAAAAGCCGGAACAAAATCTTTCTATTCCCAACAGATTTAAACAAGCGCAAATTTTTCTTCGCAGAGATGTTTTGTCAAAAATCAGCAACAGGCAATATGTGATTATTAACCTGCTTGAAGCTCCAATCTTAGCTCTGTTGCTGGCGGTGATCACCAAGTACTCACCATCCGGATCTTCTTACACTTTTTATGCGAATGAAAATATTCCGGTATTCTTTTTCATGAGCATTATTGTAGCACTGTTTATGGGTCTGACAGTGAGCGCTGAAGAAATTATAAAGGACCGGAAAATCCTCAAAAGGGAAACATTCTTGCACCTGAGTCGATTCAGTTACCTCTCATCGAAAACGCTGATCCTGTTCACCCTTTCTGCCATTCAGACCCTTCTCTTCATTCTGGTCGGATCCGTAATTCTGGAAATAGAAGGAATGACACTTTCCTATTGGTTCATCCTTTTTGCGGTTTCCTGTTTTGCAAATATTCTTGGTCTAAACATTTCCTCCGGGTTCAACTCTGTCATTACGATCTATATTCTGATCCCGCTTTTGATTATTCCGCAACTTATTTTGAGTGGGATTGTCGTTGATTTTGATAAACTCAATAATGTCTTCTCTAATGAAAAGAAGGTACCATTTATTGGAGAAATGATGGCGTCACGCTGGGCATATGAAGCAATAGCCGTTACTCAATTTAAAGACAACCCGCATCATAGTCAGTTCTATCAGCTTGACAGGACGGTTGCACAAAACACCTACAAGTCAATCTATTACCTAAAATACCTTCAGGATAACCTTGATTTTTGCCTGAAAAACCCGAATCATTCTCAGGCCGATTCAAAATTAGAATTGATTAAAAACGAAATTGAAAAGGAGTTGACAGTATTTGGAAAAGATAAATTTCCGAATGTTAATAAGGTCAATAAGGATCAGTTCTCATCAACTGTGTATGAGGAAGCTAAAGATTTTCTTAACGCAGCTCAACGCGTCTATAATAACAGAAGAAAAGAAGCTAAAACCGAACTTGACACAGTTATTGCCCGATTGACATCAACACCTGAAAAAGCTGCCGAATTTTATCTGCACAGGAGCAAATATGAAAATGAACGGGTCAGTTATATGCTGAGAAACATTGGAACTAAAAGGAGAATTGTAGAATCAAAAGGAGAGCTGGTTCAAAAAATTTATCCCATATATGCGAGAAATGATAACCCTGAAAACCTGTTTGATTTTCGAGTGAATTTCTATTACCCGGAAAAATATTTCCTGGGTACTTACATTGAAACAAAATACTTTAACGTACTCGTTATCTGGATGATGACCCTGTTTATGTTTGTTGCTCTTTATTTCGACTGGCTAAGAAAAATAATTGGGAGTCGGGATTAAATCGGAACATTTACATGCCTCTCCGCATGGTAAGAAGACCTTACCAGCGGGCCGGATTCCACATATTTGAGTCCACGCCTGAGTCCTTCTTCCTTGAAGTGATCGAATTTATCCGGGTGAACAAACTCCGCGACTTCAATATGTCGTTTTGTTGGTTGGAGGTATTGACCTAAAGTAAGAATGTCAAGTCCGTGTTCAACCAGATCCTCCATAGCTTTATAAACTTCTTCATCCGTTTCACCTAATCCAAGCATAATTCCTGACTTGGTACGCATTCCTGCTTCCTTTGTGATTTTTGTCTGTTCAAGGCTTCTTGCATATTTAGCCTGCGGTCTTACCCTTCGATAAAGGCTTTCCACTGTTTCCATGTTGTGTGAGACCACTTCCTGCCCTCCTTCTATCATACGAAAAAGCGCATCCCAATTTCCCTTCACATCCGGGATGAGTGTTTCAATTGTTGTTTCCGGCGATTGTGCTTTTGTCTGGATAACAGTCTGATACCAGATCTCAGCTCCCCGGTCCTTCAGTTCATCTCTGTTCACGGAAGTAAGCACGGCATGTTTGACACCCATTAACCTTATAGCTTCTGCTACACGTCCCGGCTCCTCTTCATCATATTCAGGCGGACGTCCGGTAGCTACCGCACAAAACGTACAACTTCTTGTACAGACGTTACCGAGTATCATGAAGGTGGCAGTACCTTCTCCCCAACATTCTCCCATATTGGGACAATTTCCGCTTTCACATATTGTATGAAGTTTATGTTGATCAACCAGTTTTCTCACACGTGCATAATTCTCCCCAACAGGAAGCTTTACACGTAACCAGTCCGGCTTCCTTTTTTTTTCAGGATTGTTTACTACGGGCAAATCGATCATACCTTCAACGTTAGGTGCGCAAATTTAATGAGGAGAACAGTATGATTTACTTTCTCGTTCCCCAGAAAAGGGTGAAAAATACGGAAGTAAAGGTGGACCGGTTAGATTGAGTGGGAACAAGGACTATTTCCTTGGTATAGGTTTCGACCATCATGCCCACTTCTACTCCGGCAACATTGCTACGGTAGGTTCCAAACTCGAAAGAAGCCGCCCCTTTCAGGTTAATCCCCGGAACAATGTCGGATTGCCCCAGCCCCTGAAATAACTTCCCGGGACCGGCTATAGTTTCAGGCGAAGGATGTCTTAACGGATCAAATCTTTCATAATCTCCTCCGGTCTCCAGAACATAATATGGATTTACAAATCCAAGGGTCGGACCGACAGATGCTCCTGCACTTATTTGCACGCCCTGCTGTGTGGCTTTTTTAAACAACAACTTCTCCCGGCCGTATTGGAGACGAATGGCATAGAGGTAATTGGATTTGCCATAAATGAAAGATTGGCCCTGAATGCCAACATACTTACTTTCACTGGGGTGCTTCACATTCGATAACTCCAGGCCGAATGTTTCGAAAAAATCATCGCCCTTCGATCGGCTGTATCGAAACATAAGACCTCCGATCAGCCCTCCGTTGGTGTTTTTATTGATCCCCCAAATAATTTCTGTGTTGTATTCGTACTCTTCACCATCAAACAGCTGAGCAGACAAGATCAGGGGTATAAAAACAATTATGGTTGCGAATACTTTTTTCATCAATTAATTAACAAAATTAATTCCATTCTCCCTATACAGATTCCATCTCTTTCACAATTGATCTGATCTCATCAAAATCTATTCCGTTATGAGATGAATTATAAACGGGTTTACCCTCTTTCAGCAAAATAGCCTGCGGTGACTGGTGAAGAATGCCAAAATCACTTGCTATCACTGAAGAAATTTCTCTGTATCTCAACAGATCAAGAAAATACGGTTCAATTTCATCACCACTCCATTTTCTTTCCAGCCTGCTCAAAGCCATCGAACTTATGCCACAGCGAGTGCTGTGTTTAAAGATAAGAACGGGCTTTTTTTTAGAAAGCTCTTTCATCTCTTCAAGTTGTGATATGTCATTTAGCTCGTTCCAGTTCATATCTAATTATTCCACAGATCCTTTTCTTTCTTATCAAATTTTGGACTCCTCACATTCGCTCTAACACCATTTGACTGTTCCTTGTTCCCATTAATTCTCACCCAATAAATATTCCACTTTCTAAACATCTTTCTAATCTTTGGGTTTGAAAAACGCATGGCAAAGTGGTAATTGCTACTGGGATGCTGATCCCCTTTACCTCTTTTTGACATCTTCCAGTTTCCTTTATAGTTAGACGTTTCGTTATAATATCTCAACTGCTTTCTCAGGTAGTTATTCACAACAAACCGATTTTTAGAATTTGAGTAGCGAGGGGTGACTTTCCAGTTAATCCCTCTGAAGGGGTTGCCAACAGAATAGCGCGGGTTGACCTTATAATCCCTGGCAGTAAATGGATGACCCTGAGAGTAACGGGGAGAAACCTTATATCGCGCTCCCCGAAATGGATTACCAACAGAATAGCGCGGGTTCACTTTGTAATCCCGGGCTCTGAAAGGTGACCCGGAAGAATAACGTGGCGATACTTTGTAGCGCGCTCCTCGAAATGGATTACCCAATGAGTAGCGTGGAGTTACCCTGTAGTCAGAAGCTCTGAATGGTTTTCCTCCAGAATATCGTGGCGACACTTTGTAGCGCGCTCCTCTGAAGGGATTGCCAAAAGAATAACGAGGAGCAACTTTGTATTTTGCTCCTCTGAATGGACTTCCCAATGAATATCTTGGTGAGACTTTATACGCTCTCCCTCCAAACGGTGATCCTGACGAATACCGTGGAGAAACTGTTTTCCCTTTTGTTCGATAGCTCACATTCCTTTGTGAGCTACGGGGGCTAACATTGCTAATTACTTTTTTGTTGTCTCCTGTAGCAGACTTTGTCTTATTCTTATTTCGAAACAGGAAAAAACCGCGGCTTACTTTTTTTGTCTTTAACCGGCTTTGGTTATCCTCAAGAAGTTGAGCATTCGACTCAACTAAACTCAGCGATAATACCGCCACCGATATGACAAAAAGCTTTTTCATGTATGATATCACCCAAAGGTTTACATTTTAGGCGATAAACTCAATCAAATAAGCACTAAATCTGTATGGTCTCTCCCTGAGCGTTCAACACTTCATATTCTGAAAGTGCCATGGAACTATCCGCCACCAGATTAATCCAACGAAAATATTTCAAAAACCATTTAACTCGTTTTGAAAAAATTCCGGCCGTAAAGAACGAATACAGGTATGGGTGCATTGAAATCGTTATTTTCTTCTCGTTCTGAGATTCAATAATATATTTCAACGTGTTCTCAATCTGATCCGCAATTTGAATGGAGGCAGATATTTTTCCTGTACCACCACAAGCAGGACATGTTTCCTTGGTTGTTATTGATACCTCAGGTCGTACTCGCTGGCGAGTAATTTCCATCAGTCCAAATTTAGAAAGCGGGAGAATAGTATGCTTGGAACGATCATCTTTCATTTCATCTTTCATGGTAGCATAGAGCTTCTTTTTGTTCTCTATCCTTCGCATGTCGATGAAATCAATGACAATAATTCCACCCATGTCCCTTAACCTGAGTTGACGCGCTATTTCTGCTGCCGCCTCCAGGTTTACTTTCAGTGCTGTATCCTCCTGATTATCTTCTTTATTGGATTTATTCCCACTATTCACGTCAACCACGTGGAGTGCTTCCGTATGTTCAATAATCAGATATCCACCGTTGGGCATACTCACAGATTGTCCAAATGAGGTTTTCAGTTGTTTTTCAACGCCTAAGGCCTCAAAGATTTTAGACTTTGCAGTATAGTGCTTTACGATCTTTTCCTTCTCGGGAGCAATTCCCTTTATGAAGCTCTTGATTTCCTGATGCAGATCTTTGTCATCCACGAGTATGCTGTCAAAACTTTCGTTGAGTACATCTCTGAGGATTGAATTGGCTCTGTTCATCTCTCCGATCACCTTTTCTCTGGGCTTTGCGGTTTGAAGAGATTTCATCCCGTTATCCCATTTTTCAACAAGATTTCTGAGATCGGTATCAAGGTCTTTTACTTCTTTGCCCTGAGCAACTGTTCGGATGATAACACCAAAACCCTCAGGCTTAATTGAGCTGATGAGGCGGCTCAATCTTTTTCGCTCATTAGAATCGGTTATTTTCTTCGATATACTAATAGCGTTTGAGAAAGGGACCATGATCAGGTACCTTCCTGCTAATGACAACTCACATGAAAGTCGCGGGCCTTTTGTAGAAATGGGTTCCTTCACTACCTGGACCAGAATCTTTTGGCCCTTTGTAAGGACCTGACTCATTTTGCCAAGTTTGTTTATATCCTGCTCTTTCTTAAAACCTGCCAGCTTTCCGCCGGTAAGCTTCTTTGATAGAGTGAGCTTTGTAAACTTATTAAGTGATTGAACCTGAGGGCCAAGATCGAGATAATGAAGAAATGCATCTTTTTCGTATCCCAAGTCAACAAAAGCAGCGTTCAATCCCTGAACTACCTTCTTTACTGTCCCCAGATAGATGTCTCCAACATTAAACGAATGTCCACCACCGTCCTGGTGAAATTCTACAAGCCTTCTGTTCTTTAATAAAGCAATACGACATTCTCCGCGAGTTGAGTCAATGATCAGTTCATTACTCATAGCGAATTAGTTAGAATGTCTTACTTCTTTTTGTGTCTGTTCTTTCTTAGTCTCTTCTTTCTCTTATGAGTCGAGATCTTATGTCTCTTCCTTTTCTTACCACACGGCATAATTCGTAATTTTTAAAAATTTCTAAAATTTTTTAAAGCGCATTGAGATAATCCTTTGCCATCATCTTTATGGCAGGAATGGAGTCTCCCGTGCTCAATATTTCTTCCAATAGCAGTCGTGCCTGCGATTGTTCGTTTATCTCCATCATTGCTACTGCCAGATACAATTTTGCTTCATGATCAGCAGCATTCAATGATACAAGTTTCTCAAATCGTTCTCGTGCTCTGTCGAACTGCCCGCTCTGAATTGCAAGTAGTCCCAAACTTAAAATCGCCTGTCTGTTGTCTTCATCTTCATTGAGAATTTCTCTCAACATCGATATCCCCGCCATCGGGTTTTCGCTGACAACAAACGTCATGGCAAGTTTGTTCTTAAACACAAGGTTCACCGGATCTTTATCCAGCAATTGTTCCAAAATGGCTCTCGCCCTTTCGGCGTATTCTTTAGCTTCTTCCTGATTCTGAGATCTTTCAAAGGCTTTGAAATAAATTCCCATTGCCTCCTCAGATGGTCTTGTGGACCAACTCTCAATGCCCTCAGAAAGGTAAACAGCACTATCTAAAACGCCATAGTCCAGATAGTAGCTGGCCAAAGAGTGCGCAAAGTTAGTTTTTTTATCCAGATTTTCTTCCTTCTGCATCAAAGATCTTAGCTCTGTCATTCTCGCACGTACATCTGATGGTATTTCAAATGCGTGTGATTCGGCTGTTTCTGTTACCTCCTGGAGCTGGTCATTTTCAACCACAACTCTCGGCAGCTGAAAAAGCAGAATGACAAGGGCCAAAGCTCCCGCTGACAAAATTATCTGTGACCTGTTCAATTACTTGATTTTACTGCTTTTCTTAATCTTCTCAACAAAGAGTTTAGAAGGCTTAAAGGATGGGATATAGTGCTCATCAATTACTATTGCAGTATTCTTTGAGATATTTCTGGCTATCTTCTTTGCTCTCTTTTTATTTACAAAACTTCCAAACCCTCTCACATAAACATTCTCTCCATTTGCCATATTATTTTTTACAACTGAAAAGAACGCTTCAACCGATGCCTGAACATCTGCTTTATCAATTCCTGTTTTGTCCGCAATTTCATTTATTACATCGGCTTTGGTCACAACTCTCTGATTTTTAGGTGGGTAGTTTTAAATTAGGTCGCCAAAATTAATTTTGCCCCTCCACATAAAAAAAGAAAACACTCTTTTAAATTATCAAAACTTCAACATTTTCCGAAAAGCTAATTCGCTGGTACACAGAAAGTAAACGTGATTTACCGTGGCGTAAAAGTCGTGACCCATATAAAGTCTGGCTGTCAGAGATTATCCTGCAACAAACCCGTGTGGATCAGGGCCTTCCTTATTATTTGAAGTTCACAGAAGCATTTCCAACAATTCGGGATTTGGCCGAATCTGACGAAAAAGACGTGCTGCGGCTCTGGCAGGGACTTGGCTACTATTCTCGCGCAAGAAATCTCCATCACACAGCGAAACATATTTCCAAGTCGTTTGGTGGAAAATTTCCCGACAATTACGATGAGATTCTGAAACTAAAAGGTGTTGGTCCATACACCGCAGCTGCCATTGCTTCTATTTGTTTCGACGAGCCAAAGCCGGTTGTAGATGGAAATGTCTTTCGTTTTGCGGCCAGATATTTTGGAATCGAAAATGATATTGCAAAGCTCAAAACACGTAACATTTTCGAAAAGATTCTGGAAAAGCATATCTCAATAAAAACCCCGGGTGCCTTCAATCAGGCCATGATGGAATATGGTGCCACCATCTGCTCCCCTTCTCCTTTATGTGATCAGTGTGATTTTCAGGACGATTGTATATCAAAGCAAAAAGGAATTCATAAAAGCCTGCCTGTCAAATCGAAGAAGCTAAAAGTAAGAAATCGATTTCTCCATTATCTCGTACTAACAGACGGGTCTTCTTTTTTATTAAAAAAGCGTTCAGACAATGATGTGTGGGCACATCTTTTTGATTTCCCTTTAATAGAAGGTGAACATGATCAGGAATTCGTTCTTAAGAAAGTCAGTGAATTAATGAAGGAGCCATTCACAATCAAAGAAATAAGTATGCCATTTCAGCACCTGCTGAGTCATCAAAAAATAACCGCTGTGTTTTACCAAATCAAAGGTTCAACGAATCAGATAAAAAAATTGGAAGGTAGTACCGGTTCAACTCTGTATTCCGTTGAGGAAATAGTAAATTTGCCAAAACCTAAACTGATTGTCAATTACTTTCAGAAAATCGGAATAAAATCATAAAGTTATGTCAGGAGTTAACAAAGTAATCTTAGTTGGTCGATTAGGGAAAGATCCCGAAGTAAGACACCTTGAAAATGGGGCTACAGTAGCAAATTTTTCAATGGCTACATCTGAAACCTACAAGGACAGAACAACCGGAGAGCGAAGAGAACAAACTGAATGGCATAACGTTGTTCTTTGGAGAGGACTGGCAGAAGTTGCTGAAAAGTATGTGAAGAAAGGCGATATGATTTATGTAGAAGGAAAACTCAAAACCAGGTCATGGGAAAAAGATGGTGTTACGCGATATACAACAGAAGTTGTCGGCGATAACATGACCATGCTTGGTGGTGGAAACAATTCAGGGGGCGGAGCGCCACAGGAAAGTTCCTACCAACAACCTCAGCAGGATCAGGCTCCGTCAAGTGCTCCCGCTCCGGTAGATGATGCAACGGATGATCTCCCTTTTTGAACCAAATAGCTTTAATTGGAAATAGTAGACGATCCTCTCCCCACTCTTTTAGCTGGTTTAATAACTGACTTACCCTTCTCCTTTTTTCTGGTAAACGGGCTGGTTCTTCTCATCCTGCTTTTACTTTCCGGATTAATTTCAGGCTCTGAGGTAGCCTTCTTTTCATTATCACATGACCAGATCGCTCGTTGCAACGTTTCGGATGACCCGGGTGAAAAGAGAATTAGCAGACTGCTGCTAAAGCCAAAGCGCCTGTTGGCAACCATTTTGATCGTTAATAATCTGGTCAATATTTTCATTGTTACCATTTCAACGTTTGCAACCTGGCGAATTGTCGGGCCTGACGGCAGGGAGGGGATAACCATAGCAATCCTCACTTTTGCCATTACTGTATTGATCATCTTTTTCGGGGAGATTATCCCGAAAGTTTACGCCAATCATAATGGAATTGGTTTCGCCAGGAAAACCTCAGGGCTTCTGATTTTATCAGATAAATTGTTGCGTCCAATTTCATGGTTTCTAATGGCCGTTACAGGACTGATAGAAAAACGGATGGAAAAAAAAGGGTACAACCTCTCCGTCGAAGAGCTCAATCAGGCACTTGAAATTTCCGTAGAAAAAGAAGCTGTTACCGATGAGGAAAAAGGCATTCTAAAAGGTATAGTAAATTTTGGTACACTATCCGTAAAGCAGGTCATGCGATCAAGAATGGACATCACAGCCATAGATCGGGAAATGGACTTCCACGAATTAATGAATCAGATCAACAAAACAGGGTATTCACGAATTCCTGTTTTTGCTGAAACCATTGATAAAATTGATGGGATTCTCTACATCAAAGACCTGCTTCCTCACATTGATAAAGAGGAAAGCTTCAAGTGGCAGGAATTATTGAGAGAAGGTTATTTCGTGCCGGAAAGTAAAAAAATTGATGACCTGTTCAAAGATTTCCAGGATAAGCAGGTTCATATGGCGATTGTCGTGGACGAGTATGGAGGCACGGAAGGGCTGGTTACGATGGAAGATGTAATTGAAGAAATCGTGGGTGAAATCAATGATGAGTTTGATGATGAGGGTGAGATAGAGTATCAAAGGATAGACAGCCAGACCTACATTTTTGAAGGCAAAACATCACTTAATGATTTTTGCAAGATCATCAATGCTGACGGCTCCATCTTTGATGCAGTAAAAGGAGAAAGCGAATCGTTGGGAGGACTTCTTCTTGAAATAAACTCAACACTTCCCCTCGCTGGTGAAACAATCAGTTTTGGCGGGTTTCTCTTCACAATAGTAGCGGTAGATCTGCGTAGAATAAAGCGAGTGAAAGTTGTTATTAAATCAGAAAAACAAAACGTTTCTGAAATAGAAGACTAATGCGATACCTGATCCTGCTCTCTTTTTGCCTTGTTGCCTGTAGCAAAGACTATTTACCAAAACCTAAGGGGTTCAATCGCATCAATCTGCCGGAGCCTGAATACCTGAACCTGCCTGACAGTTTTCCTTATCAGTTTCAATATTCTAAACATGCAAAAATTCTAAAGGATACAAGCTGGATTTCCGAGCGGTACTGGATTCACTTATACTACCCTGAAATGGAAGCCAACATTCAGATTACTTACAAGCCGGTAACCGATTCCATTCTCCGTGAATACCTAAGCGATTCATATCGCCTGACATCACAGCACAATGCAAAAGCCTACTCCATTGAGGAAAGTATTCTTGAACTTCCTAACGGACTATATGCATCATTGACAGAGTTAGAAGGAGAAGTCCCAAGCCAGGCACAATTTCATGTTTCTGACAGTGTTGATCATTTTCTCCGCGGTGCTCTTTATTTCAAAACTGCAACAAAAAACGATTCGCTCGCTCCTGTAATTACTTTCTTAAAAAAAGACATCATTCAGCTCCTCATGACACTGGAGTGGAAAGAATAAGTCTCACCCTGACAATTTAGAATCTCTTAACAATTTTATCAAATTGGTGTTACGCATTTCTTTAGTGCAATTTTTATTGTTTTAGGGTAACTAAAAAGGGTTGTTTCTCAGAATAATCCATAGAATATTTTGTTAGAAATTCTTTGTTTATTTTCTAGGATTATAGAAACACCTAATTAACCAAACTACGTAACTATGAAGAGATTTTTTAACCATGCTGCAACTGCTTTAGTTGCTGCTTTCTTATTTATCGCCTGCTCAGATCAATCAGAAGATCAGGTTTTACTGGACGAAGAAGTGCCGGAGGCAGTTCTCGATAAACTGGCTAATGCCGGATTCAACCCTGATGATGTTTTTGCAACAACATGGAATGACAAGAAGGGGTATGTTGTGGAGTATGATTTGTTCTTTACTGTAGAAGAAATAGATCAATTGGTTTCAGGAGTAAATGTTCCAAACACGGAACATTACAGAACTACCAATCTGGTATCCGGGCTTCCACGAGTAATCAAAGTAGGAATTGATCCCTCTTTCAATTCCAGTGCAAAAACGGCATTCCAAAACATGTTAGACATGTACAATGCTGAGAACCTTATGTTGTCTTTTCAGGAAGCAACGGTAACTTCTTCAGGAAATGGGAAGAAAAAAACCGTAACTACAGATGCTGATATTTACATCTCTGCTTTTAGTGAAAGACCAAGAAGAGGGTTTATCACCCTCGGAAGAGCTGCTGGTTTTCCAACAGCCGGCGGAGATCCTGCTGAAGGTTTTGGGCTTAACACTTACTGGATTAACAACTATAGTCCCTCTGTGGCAGAGCTTACCGGTGTAATGGCTCACGAGGTAGGACATACGATTGGGTTCAGACATACTGATTACTCAACTCGTGAAAGCTGTGGATCCAACACAAATGAAGGAAGTGCCGGAGTTGGTGCCATCTATATTCCAGGAACACCAACCGGATCAGATGCTACATCACTAATGCAGGCTTGCGGCCCTGCTGATGATTTTAACAATAACGACAAAACAGCACTTGACTACTTATATTAAGTAAACACATTTTTAACCTTAATTGGGTGTTAGAAAGAGGAGTTAGTGCTCCTCTTTTTTATGTTTCAGGTAAATTAGCCATGTGCATCCATTCTTTGACAAACCCATTGAATTCCTAAAAGGAGTTGGTCCTCAACGGGCTGAGGTACTCAATAAGGAATTGCACATTTTCACATTCAGTGACCTCCTCCAGCATTATCCTTTTCGCCACGAAGATCGAAGCAAATTTTACAAAATTTCCGAATTGCATCCGAACCTTCCCTACGTTCAGATCATTGGAGAATTTAAGTCTTTTCAAACCATAGGTGCTGGAAGAAAGTCACGTCTTGTGGGTCGGTTTTCCGATGATACCGGTACCATCGAAATCGTCTGGTTTAAAGGAGCTGCCTGGATAAAAAAAAGCTTGTCCATTGGCGTTCGATATGTCGTGTTCGGGAAAGCCGCAGCTTTCGGCGGAAAGTTGAACATCGCTCATCCGGAAATTGAAGTTCAAACAGAGAAGAATATAAAAGGAGGTTACCTTCAGCCTGTCTATCACACCACCGAAAAGCTTAAAAAGAAAGGCCAGGACAGCAAATTCTTTTCAAAAGTGATGAAAGTGCTTTTGGTGGAGGCTGTTCATCAAATTCAGGAGACATTGCCTGACCATTTGCTTAACCAATTCAGTCTGATTGACAAAAAAACGGCTGTGATTGCCAATCACTTCCCAAGGAATTCCCAACAACTAATGCAGGCGCAAAATCGACTTAAATTCGAAGAACTCTTCTATGTTCAGCTGCGGTTAATAAAACTCAAAATCGCAAGGACAGAGAAATACCGAGGGTGCCTGCTTAACAAAAGTGAATTATTGAACCGGTATTACGAAGAACACCTTCCTTTTGAGCTGACAGGTGCACAGAAAAAAGTGATAAAGGAGATTTATGCTGACATCCGTTCTGGTCAACAAATGAATCGGCTGGTCCAGGGAGATGTAGGAAGTGGCAAAACCATGGTTGCCCTCCTTTCGATGCTGATTGCAATCGGAAGTGGATATCAATGCGCTTTCATGGCTCCAACCGAGATTCTGGCTGAACAACATTTCAAAGGACTACAAGAACAGGCGAAACAAATGGGCCTCCATATTGCTAAACTTACCGGCTCTACTCCGACTTCAGAAAGAAAACTAATTCATGAAGGACTCATGTCCGGTGTGATCACCATTCTGGTTGGTACTCATGCTCTGCTTGAGGATAAAGTAAAATTTCAAAACCTTGGACTTGCGGTCATTGACGAGCAACACCGCTTTGGAGTGGCACAGCGCGCCCGGTTATGGACAAAAACAAAAGAAGTCTATCCACATGTCCTGGTGATGACTGCAACTCCAATTCCAAGAACGCTTGCAATGACGCTGTACGGTGACCTTGATATTTCGGTAATTGATGAATTGCCACCAGGAAGAAAGCCAATCAAGACCAGACACTTCAGGGACAGCAAGCGATTGGAAATGTTCGGCTTCATCGAAAAGGAAATTGAGAAAGGAAGACAGGCTTACATTGTGTATCCGTTGATCGAAGAATCTGCAACTCTGGACTACAACGATTTAATGGACGGGTATGAATCCATCAGTCGTCGGTTCCCTGATTATCAGATTTCGATTGTACATGGACGAATGAAATCAGAAGATAAGGAGTGGGAAATGCAACGATTCGTGAAAGGTGAAACAAAAATCATGGTTGCAACAACAGTTATTGAAGTAGGAGTGAATGTGCCCAATGCTTCCATCATGGTGATTGAAAATGCCGAGCGATTCGGGCTTTCTCAATTGCATCAGCTAAGAGGTCGGGTTGGAAGAGGAGCTGATCAGTCATTTTGCATTCTCATGACAGGAGTCAAACTCAGCAATGAAGCAAGATCTCGAATTAAAACAATGGTCGATACAACGGACGGGTTCATCATTGCGGAGGCCGACCTAAAACTTCGAGGACCCGGTGATTTGATGGGAACTCGCCAAAGTGGAGCACTTGACCTCCTGGTCTCTGATCTGGTTGAAGACGGGGAGATTCTGAAAACTGCCAGAATAGCTGCCCAGGATTTGTTAAAGGAGGACCCCAATCTTGAGCAATCAAAACATGTCATGATCAAAAGACATATTGATTCCTTCAGCAAGAATGCTGTTAACTGGGGAAGGATAAGTTAGTTGTTAACTAATCATATTGTCATCAAAAACAATATCGTTCCCTTCACATCACTGAAGAAAACTGATAACTTACTACTTTGTAACCAGCAACTTTTCAAAATGAAAGCTCAATACATCAAACTTCTCAAGAAACAAATCACAAAGCTTGACGCTGAACAATTCGATCTGGAGGCCTGGAAAAGCAGTGCAATCGCCGTGTTGTCACGGGTGTTTGGCAAAGAAGACCAGCGTGTTGAACAGATTGAGAACCTGAAAATTGACTACAGCAGCTGGGCATTGCGTGATTCCAATGCAAACTATAAACCAGTGGAGACGGCTAAGTTGAAGGGCAAAGAAATCCTGAATACCGCTGTTGAGGAAATAGAAATATTTGGAGCTCCTGAAAATCATTCGTCAGATGTTTTGGGGAAAGAGTTTGCAAAAGAAATCCAGTCAATGAGCAATTCAGAGCGGAAAAAACACTTTGACGGAATGAAAAAAGAAAAGCTGGTTGAGCTATTAATGAAGCTGACCGATTAGTGTTTAAAATGCCTTACTCCGGTAAACACCATTGCCAGGTCATTCTCATTACAATAATCAATGGATAGCTGATCTTTTATAGATCCACCTGGCTGAATGATTGCATGGATCCCTGCATTTTTTGCAATTTCAACACAATCTGGAAACGGGAAGAATGCATCGGATGCCATGACAGCCCCTTTCAGGTCCAGCCCAAATTTTCCTGCCTTCAGTATTGCCTGTTCCAAAGCGTCAACACGTGATGTCTGACCAACTCCACTTGCCAAAAGCTGACCATCTCTGACCAGCACGATGGTGTTAGACTTTGACTGCTTGCAAATTTTTGCGGCAAAAAGTAAGTCTTCGATTTCTTCTTTAGTGGGTGCCTTCCTTGTTCTGGTTTGCAGATTTACGGAAGACTCTGATTTCAGATCATAATCCTGAACAATGGTGCCTCCCAGTAAACTTTTGTACTGCGTGTTCTCTTTCCACATCTTTTTCTGAACAAGCAAAATTCGATTCTTCTTTTGCTTCAAAATTTCTAAACTCTCCGGAGAAAATGAAGGAGCAATCAAAATTTCGAAAAACAGATCATGCATTTCTTCAGCAGCCTCTGCATCCACTTCAACGTTGGTTACCAGTACTCCTCCGAATGCTGATACAGAGTCTGCAGCAAATGCCCTGTGGTAAGCTTCACCTACAGATTCTCCAAGTGCCACTCCACATGCGTTGTTGTGTTTCAAAATGGCAAAGGCAGTCCTGTCAAATTCTGCAATCAGCTGAACCGCTGCTTCTATGTCCACCAGGTTGTTGTACGAAATTTCCTTTCCGTTGATCTGATCAAAATAAACAGAGAGATCTCCGTAGAAATATCCATTTTGGTGTGGGTTCTCCCCATATCGAAGGGTACGCGCCGGAGAGGAGCTGAGCTTGAAAGCATCTACTCCCTGATCTTTATTGATGTGATTGAATATAGCTGAATCATAATGACTTGACGTTTCAAAAGCTCTGGCTGCAAAAAGCTTTCGCTGCTGAAGCGTTGTTTCTCCTCCTTCATTTAGAATGACCTGCAAATCTCCATAATAGTCACGCGAGCTTACGATCACCACATCATTGAAGTTTTTGGCTGCTCCTCTAATCAGAGCGATTCCTCCAATATCAATTTTCTCAATGATCGCCTCATCTGACGCGCCGGAAGCAACCGTGTCTTCAAACGGATACAAATCAACAATTACCAGATCGATAGGTGGTATTTCATACTGCTTTGCTTCAACCATGTCCGATTCATTATCCCTGCGGTGAAGAATTCCGCCAAAAACTTTAGGATGCAGTGTCTTGACCCGACCACCAAAAATAGATGGATAAGCGGTCAAAGATTCAACCGCAGTAACCTCCACTCCCAAATCTTTGATAAACGTTTCTGTTCCGCCGGTTGAATAAATTTTAATGCCCAGTTCATTTAGCTTATGAACGATAGGTTCAAGGTTATCTTTGTGGTAAACAGAGATTAAGGCGGACTGAATTTTTCGAGTGGACATGGTTACGGTTAATTGAAGCCGCAAATGTACTTGCTCTACTGCAAAATATATTCTTCAATAACTCTGGGAAAATGCAGCTGCTCCAGCTTGTGAATTTTTGCTGCCAAAGTATCCGCCGAATCGGATGCCTCAACCTCACATTTTGCTTTAAAAAGATGTTTGCCTTTATCGTATTCTTCATTTACCAAATGAATGGTAATTCCTGACTCTTTTTCTCCTGAATCGATAACAGCCTGATGCACATGATGCCCGTACATTCCCTTTCCCCCAAACTTTGGCAAAAGCGCCGGATGAATGTTAATAATCTTTTCGGGAAACTCTCTGATCAGGTATTCGGGAAGAAGTAGTAAAAATCCCGCCAAAATGATAAAATCAATGTTCTCCAATTCCTTCAGAAAAGAAGGGTCCCGTAAGTCCCTTCCTGAAAATATTGATGTCGGCACATTTAAACTCCTGGCCCGTTCCAGGACATATGCATCAGAATTATTTGTTAAAATTTTGGAAATGACAACAGAATCATGGCCGGCAAAATAATTAACAATGTTTTCCGCATTTGTCCCGCTTCCTGAAGCAAAAATCGCCAGACTGATTTTTTTAGTTTCCACTATGCAAGGCTAACAAGCTATTTGATAAAAAGGGTCAAAAAAATTTATCAAAATGCATCTTTGAAAATTTCGCTTTTTCCACCCATGTCTACACAGGCAATGTCAAAACGAATATCCTTTTTCCAGTTTATGGCAAAAATATAATCTTCAGCCGCTTCTTTGATTCTGCTCTGTTGCGCTGTGCTTACAAAGGTCTCCGGCTCGCCAAAGTCTTTCCGACTTCTTGTTTTCACCTCAACAAATATCAAAAGCTCTTCCCTTTCGAGAACGATCAGGTCAATCTCAGCTCTTTTGTATCGATAGTTTGTTTCCAAAATTTCACCGCCCTCTGATTCATACTGCCTTTTTATAAGCTCTTCCCCCTGATTCCCTTTAGTTTTGCGATCCATTAGTATTATGTCAGAATTATATCCATTAAAATTCTCCCCCATATTTAAGGAAAAAATCTGGGGAGGAAAGAAAATCAACACCATTCTTGGAAAAGATTATGGTGATCTCGCTAATTGTGGAGAAACATGGGAACTCTCAGGAGTTGAGGGAAACATTTCCACTGTTTCAAATGGGGATTTTTCCGGAAAGCTTCTCACAGAGTTGACAGATCAGTTCAAAGGTGATTTGACCGGAGGTTCAATCTTTAATCATTTCAATGGCGAATTCCCATTATTGATCAAGTTCATCGATGCAAATGAGGACCTTTCCATACAAGTGCACCCAGATGACAAGATGGCTAAAGCCCGACATAATGGATTTGGGAAAACTGAGATGTGGTACATCCTTCAGGCGGATGAGGGAGCAACGCTAATTTCCGGATTTAACCGGGAAATGAACAAAGAAGAATACCTCCAACACTTCAATTCCGGGCAACTGACAGAAATTCTCAATGAAGAAAAAGCAAAGTCAGGAGATGTTTTCTATCTCCCCGCCGGTCGAGTGCATACGATCGGGAAAGGACTCTTACTGGCTGAAATCCAGCAAACCTCAGATATTACTTATCGAATTTATGATTTCGACCGGATCGATAAGGATGGAAATAGAAGAGAACTCCATGTGGATGAGGCGCTTGATGCAATAGATTTCAATCATTATAGGGAGTATAAAACCAAATATGAAGAAGAGGTAAATGCTGCGAATGGTATAATTTCTACTCCATTTTTTACAACCAACAAACTTGTTTTAACTGAGACATTTGAAATGGATCGATCTTCTTTGGATTGTTTCAAAATCTACATTTGTGTTAAAGGTAATGGGGTGGTCGCCGGAGAAAGACTCTGTTTCGGAGAGGTTTTGCTTGTGCCGGCACAATTCAAAAGTTATACAATTGAACCCGAAGGCACCATGGAGTTGTTGGAGACCTATATCGAACTGTGAACAAGAAAACCAAATTCATTCACCTTGGCCTGAGAGATTATCAGGAGGCGTGGGACATCCAGGAAAAAATCTTCAAGGCCGTTGTTGATCGGAAAATTTCAAATAGAAAACTCCCGGATGATCAACAAATGGAAACCGAAAATCACCTGATCTTTTGTTACCACCCACATGTATTCACACTGGGGAAAAGTGGTGATGAAAATCACCTGCTTGCAAATGATGCATTTCTAAAGCAGATTAACGCAACGTTCTACAAAATCAATCGTGGGGGAGATATTACATATCATGGTCCTGGTCAGATTGTTGGATACCCGATTCTGGACCTTGACCATTTTTTTACAGACATTCACAAATATTTAAGGCTTCTTGAAGAGGCAGTGATTCTGACTCTTGAAGAATATGGGATTGAGGGAGGAAGAATCGATGGACTCACCGGCGTATGGCTGGATTGGACTGATTCTAAAAAAGCCAGAAAGATTTGTGCACTCGGTGTAAAGTCAAGCCGATGGGTAACGATGCACGGGTTTGCCTTCAACGTTAACACCAACCTGGAGTATTTCAATTACATCGTTCCCTGTGGAATCCCTGACAAAAAAGTGACTTCTCTTCAGGCAGAATTAGGGAGGGAAGTGGATATCAAAGAGGTAGAAGAAAAGTTAAAGAAGAATCTGGAGACCGTTTTTGAAATGTCCCTGGTATCATAGAACTCCCGAGATCACTGTAAATGATACATACGGAATATTTTATCCAGGTGCCATCTTCCTCCTGATAATAATTTCTATCGAAAACCTCAAAAGAATCAATCCTTTTTTCAAGTGTCTTCAATACCCCATTAATGAAGCCTTCAAACATATTCAGATTCCACTCTGCAAACACCTCAGGTGCTCGAACTATTCCTTTATGAACCCCTTTTTCATTAGCAGAAATTTCATAAGTAAGGGAATTGGTATAGGTTTTCACCAGTCTTGGGGCTGAGCTCAAAACTCGAGCTGGTTCCCCCACTTTTAAAAAAAACTTATAGAGACCGCTCAAGTCTTGTTTAAGTGAGAACTCGTTGAATTCAAGGCAAAACTTTCGTAAAGTCCATCCAAGTTCATCCGAAACTTGTTCCGTCAGGACTTTAATATCATAGGCATTGTACCAAACAGAATGCAAGATTGCCTTACTGTAATTGGGCTCGATCGCCTTCATTTTTTCATCAAAAACTCCAATCTGTGTTTGCTGATCCACGAACATTCTCATGTTACGAACACCTGTCCCCTTTGCTACATATTTTCTATAAACTCCATTCGATGTGCTCTTTTTCAGGTCCATTGTCTTTATTTGAATATTTCCAATTTTAAATTCAGATTCAGCAGGGTCATGTGTAAATGATACGGACTGAATATCTTATCCATGTGCCATCATCCTCCTGATAAGAGTTTTTGTCCAAAACCTCAAAGGAGTCAATCCTTTTTTCAAGTGTCTTCAATATACCATTGATGGAGCCTTCAAACATATTCAGATTCCATTCCGCAAACACTTCCGGTGCTCGAACTAATCCTTGATGAAGCCCCTTGTCGTTCATAGAAACCTCATAAGTAAGGGAATTGGTGTAGGTTTTTACCAGCTGTGGGGCTGAAGCCAAAACCCGAACTGGCCCCCCCACTTTTAGAAAAAACTTATATAGGCTGTTCAAGTCTTGTTTAAGTGAAAACTCGTTGAATTCAAGACAGAGTTTTCGCAATGTCCATCCAAGTTCACCAGAGACTTGCTCCATCAGCACTTTAACATAATAGGCGTTATACCAGCCAGAGGATAGGATTAATTTGTTATAATTCGGTTCCAGCTCTTCCATTTTTTCATCAAAAACGCCAACTCCTATATTCTTATCCACAAACGTCCGCAGATTACGAACAGCTGTTCCTTTTGCAACGTATCTTTCATAGACATTATTCATCACATTCCAATTTTAGCGAGTTCTACAATACTTCGGATAAGTGTTGTCCTTTTCCTTTGAACTAAGAATCTAGCACAGACAAAAGACATCTCATTCTTTGAAATGAAAAGTGGTTACAGGACCGTTAAAAAAAGGGAGGTTTGAAGTATTTCATTCTTCTTTTTGGAAAAATGACAATCAGAATAAGCAGCGATCATGGGTTTGCCTTCAACGTTAACACCAACCTGGAGTATTTCAATTACATCGTTCCCTGTGGAATCCCTGACAAAAAAGTGACTTCTCTTCAGGCAGAATTAGGGAGGGAAGTGGATATCAAAGAGGTAGAAGAAAAACTCAAGAAAAACCTTGAGACTGTGTTTGAAATGGAGTTAATTCATTCTAATTCGGTCTCAAATGAATAACGCCTTTCTTCTATCATCTAATTAGTGCTCAAACTTTTCTTTGAATGGTATTGAATTAAGCTCTGATCAGTGGTTTTTGATAAATGCTTTAGTACTCCAGAGTTTCTTACCTGATTTGTCAGTAAGTGAAAATATAGTTAGTTGTTTTATGGAAGCAGGTGGAAGAACAAACTCATTCAAGCCTTTTTCAAGATAAATGGTTGTGAGTCGTTGCTCTTTGCCGTCCAGCGTATATTGAACTAACGTTGCTTCACCTTGATAAAATACCGATTTGTAATAAAACTTCAACGAATTTCCCTCATTCACTAATGTCGCTTGTTCCGTTTCTTCTGCTTCAGAGCTAACCCTTCCTTCAGCACCAGCAGGAATTGGCATTCCCAGGTGATCCAAGTCCCAGTGCATCAGGTAATTTCTTTCAACTGCTGCTACGCAACGACCACCACTTGTAAGGAAATCCAATCCTTCGTTGACAAAGTTCGGAAGATAAATTTCTCTGAACCCTTCCGGTTCAAAGTGATTATCCCCGGTTTTGTCAAGGGCAACAACAACCTTTGTAAGATTTGGATTTTGCCCAATAGTAATGTGATCAGGTTTATGCTCAAAGAAATAGGTACTATTAGATCGGGAACGCTTACGAAAATCAACCATTTCCTCGCAACCTACCGATGTGGGTATATGGAAAGTGGATATTTCTTCCAATGAAATTTCAGAAAATTCGAAAGAATACATGTGATTTTCCATCAAAAAACCAAAGCCTGGAGACCACAGCCCATTAACTGTTGCTACCCCTTGTCCGATAGCAAAATGCAATGGAAAAAGTACATCTATATTTTCTGTGGATGTGGCTTTCACATTCCATAGCCCTCCGTGGTTGCTGATGATTTTATAGTTTCCGTTGTAAAAAAAGTCCTGATTACTTTGGTAATTCAAAGTTGCAGCCACAACCACATTGAGGAAACCCACAGTAGGGTGTTGTTCCATGGCCAGGTATTGCACGAGACCTCCTACAGGAATATCATCATCCTCTATGTGAATTTGAGGTCCATCTTCATCATCCAAACAATATTTGAACACCTTCAAATGACTCAAACCGTCACCACTTGAATGAAATAAGTTTACGGCCATAAAAGAACAACTGTTTACTATGTTGGAAGCTCCCAAGGCTATCGCTGTTGCATAATTATCCGCTATGAAGTCCTGATACCCCAAAGACCAGCCTGTGTTGCTTTTGTAAAAAATAAGGTAATGAGCCCCGGATGCTTCATTAAAAGAAACCAGGACGGCCTCTCCATTATTTATTTTAACCTGGGGGCTGGCTACACTTCTTGCAAACTCTGATGGTGAACTCTGGGAGAAACGATAATTCAACAATGGATCTATTATCAGGTTTGGATCCACCCCCAGCGAACTAAATGGAGTAAAGTAGCTTTCTCCCGGCTCTATACCTTTACTTGTAAGAAAGGCTATTCCATTCTCACCAATGATCGCACTCGTGCCATTTGAGGAAATGGATATATCATAAACCTCTCCTAATTCGGGTGGTAGCTCCTGTGAATAATACCCGGCTCCATCGGTTGGAAAGCATTGACTGATCCCGGTCAAACAATTTAGAATCAGAATAATCAACATGGTTGTTCTGAAATGGAGAGTCCGAATTTTGAAACAACCCCTTCCATTCAAATTATTTATACCGGTATAAATATTAACTCCCTGATATTGTTTTAATACAAATTGATCTTCCATTTTTAAGTACTAGTCATAAGTGACAGAAATAGTTCTTCTCTCCCATGGCCCGTCTGATGCTTCATACTTCTCTTTTCCAAGCAGATGATAATCCTTTACCTTTCTATCAAGGGCCTTAAGTATTCCAAACATTGCTCCTACACACATATATTCATTCCATTCGGCAAAAAATTTTGGGCTTGATATTGTTGCCTCAAATACTCCCCTCTCATTTTTTGTTATCACGTACTCAACAGAATTGGTGAACGTTTTTGCCATTTGAGCAGACTTGCTAAGGACCATTACAGGACCGCCAAGCTTTAGAAAAAAGGTATACAATGTTGTCAGACTGATATTCAAATTGAATTCGTTGAACTCAATACAATATTTTTTTAAATCCCAGCCAAGCTCCTTTACCACCAGATCCGATATCATTTTACAGTCATAAGCGTCATACCAGGTGGATTGCAGGACAAGCCCCGAATAAGCCGGATTAAACTCTTTCATCTTTTCATCAAAAAATCCAGGCCTGATTCTTTCATCGGTAAACCTTCTGGCATTAATGACTCCCGTGCCTTTTATTTTATACTTCTTGTATTTTTCTCTTGAATCCATTTTATCATTTCATTTGATGAATCACTTTCAAATCAATCATAAGTGATTGAAATTGTTCGTTTCTCCCAGGGACCGTCTGAACCATCGTATTTCTCTTTCGCCAAAACCTTATGAGATTTAACCGTTCGGTTAAGTGCTTTCAAAATCCCATACATCCCTCCGAAAATCATGTATTCATTCCACTCTGCAAAAAATGCCGGACTACTAATTATCGCTTCGTGATCCCCTTTCTCATTTTTTATTACTTCATACTCAACCGAGTTCGTAAAAGTCTTCACCATTTGAGGTGTTTTCCCGAGGACCATAACAGGTCCGCCAATCTTAAGAAAAAAAGCATATATGGTTGTCATGCTATGATTAACACTAACCACATTTAGAGTAAAACAATATTTCTTCAGCTCCCAACCCAGCTCTTTGGCGGCTATATCCGCCATCAATTTGGAATTAAAGGCACTATACCATGTTGATGGAAGTAATAATTTTGTGTATTGTGGGTCGAGCTCTTTCATTCTTTCGTCAAAAAACCCGGGTCGTATCTGTTCGTCTATGAACTTTTTGCTGTTAATAATTGCTGTCCCTTTTACTTTATAAGCACTGTATTTTTCTGGTGACTCCATTTTATTTATTCTTTGCACCAAAAATTGTAAGAAACTGGACCTATCACTTAATATTGAAGTATACCTGCAGTCTACAAGTCGGTTTTATAAATGAAAAAAGACATCTCCTTTCAACCGGTCAAAAATGTTCATGTAGCAATCATTAAAGCGGAAGACGGATGGAAAGCACATCTCCTCAACAGGAGTCCTTCTCTTTTGGAAAACATTATGGTGACGTCAAGGGGATATGGTGAAACCAAAACCGAAAAACAGGAGACTTCTGTTCTCAGGCATTTGATCCCTCATCTCGGCCCTGGCGAATTCGCATTGATTGAACCCATTGATGAATCTGTTTTTCATCTGAACAATGAATATTGGGTCAGCTATTTCATCAATGATCAGGTGTTTGACAAAAAGTATATCTTTTTGCCTGATTCAATCATCGATGACAACCTCATTGTCATTGAAGAGATGAAATTGCGCGGTATCTTGCATGACTAAGAATACAAATATGAGTCGTGCCGGTTTAGTTGATTTCTATTTGAAAAAGGCCAAAGAAGATGGTTTCGAAATTGATCAGATCCGAAAGGAACTGGAATCCCAAAATATCTCTGATGATGAAATCAAAATCATTGTTAAGCTTGTGGATAGTGAAATTCAAAAATCTGTCCTAAAGAGTTCTTCAAAAAACAAATCAAAAGAACTTATTGGCATTGGAGCTGTTTTAACAATTTTGGGTCTGGTAATTACAATGGGAACATATTTTGGATTAATCCCCTCTGGTAATTCGTTTCTAATTGTTTATGGTCCTTTTATTGCCGGCCTTTCTTTAATGCTTGGCGGCTGGGTTGAAGCAAGAAAATAATATGCATGATCTGACTAAGGACTTTTTAATAATCGACATTGAAACGGTTTCAGGAAACGAAAACATTGAAAATATTTCTCCTGAATTGAGAAAGCAATGGGAACGAAAAGCCGAGTTTATTCGTAACCCTGATGATAAGCCTGCAGAAGACCTTTATAGTGACAGGGCGGCAATTTATGCGGAGTTTGGAAAAGTGATTGTGATCGGAATGGCCATTTATCATGAAAATAAAGGTGAGACCGCTTTGAGGGTAAGAGCCCTTTCTTCCGACAATGAAGAAGAACTGCTTACTGAGTTTAAAAATTTCATTGAAGAAAAGTTCGATCAGGACAACCTGAAGCTGTGCGCACACAATGGAAAAGAGTTTGATTTTCCCTATTTGTGTCGAAGAATGTTAATAAACGATATCAAAATTCCCTGGTCGCTAAACATGAGCGGAAAGAAACCGTGGGAAGTCAATCACCTTGATACGATGGAGTTATGGAAGTTTGGAGACTGGAAAAGTTTTACTTCATTAGATTTGCTGACAACTATCTTTGACATCCCCTCCAGCAAAAAGGATCTAGACGGGTCCATGGTCACAGAAACTTATTACACAGAAAAAGAAGGATTAAAACGAATTGAGGAATATTGTAAAAGAGACGTAGTTGCAACTGCACAACTCTATCTCCGCCTCAACAACTTACCATTGATCGCCCAGGATCAAATTAAAATATTAGAATAAGCCGATATCATCGGTTTTTAGAAAGTCTTCTCCCGAAGACAGAAAAATTATAAAATGAACAAAAAAAGAAAAAAATCATTGCGGGGAGCGCCCGGACATAAAAGGCGTGAACCCAATCAGATAAATAAAATAAAATCAGAACTTCATAAGATCTTTTCAGTAAATGACGGCAAAGCTTATAGCTACCGTGATCTTATCCGCAAGCTTGTCTTACAGGACAGAAAGTCAAAAGAATTTCTGAAAACCCAGCTTTTCGGCTTGGAAAGCAAAGAAAAAATTCGTCGCATGAGCGATGGAAGATATGTGAGCACAGCTGAAACTGAATATATTCAGGGTAAGGTCGATCACGTGAACCCGAATTTTGCCTATATCCTCACTCCGGATGGAGAGGAAGACATCTGGGTAAAAACCGGAGATTTAAAGTTTGCCATTCACGGAGATTTAGTGAACGTAATTTTGACCAAAGCTTCAGGAAACGGATTTCGCCCTGAAGGTAAAGTGGTCAGTATTGCAAAAAGAAATCGAGACGAATTTGTAGGAAGAATCGAGATCTCCAACAAATTCTCATTCGTTGTTCCTGACAACAGACACATCCATTTTGATGTGTTTGTCTATCCTGAGAAAATCGGAAAGGCAAAACCAAATGATAAGGTGATGGTTAAAATCACCAAGTGGCATGATCAGCGAAGCAAAAATCCTATGGGTGAAGTGACAGAGGTCCTTGGCCAGGCCGGGGAAAATGAAGCCGAGATTCATTCCATCATGGCTGAATTTGGACTTCCATTCAGGTTTACTCAGAAAGTAGAGAAAGAAGCTGACAAGATTTCCGATCTTATAACAAAAGATGAGATTAAGAAAAGAAAAGATTTTAGAGATGTTACCACCTTCACAGTGGATCCATTTGATGCAAAGGATTTCGATGACGCACTTTCCTTTCGAGAAATAGAAAAGGATAAATATGAAATTGGAATCCATATCGCCGATGTTTCTCACTACGTTGAACCGGATACGATTCTTGATAAGGAAGCAGTGGACAGGGCAACATCAGTCTATCTGGTAGATCGTACAATCCCGATGCTTCCCGAGAGGCTGTCCAACGGATTATGTTCTCTTAGACCCAACGAGGAGAAGCTCACTTTTGCCGCTGTTTTTGAAATTGATGGTTCGGGGACCGTATCAAAGAAGTGGTTTGGAAGAACCATCATTAATTCAGACAGAAGATTTACATACGAAGAAGCTCAGGAACGTATTGAAGGATTGGACAGTGATTTCACCAATGAGGTAGTGACATTGAACAACATTGCCAAAAAATTAAGGAAGCAACGGTTCCAACATGGCGCAGTGAATTTTGAAACGGTCGAAGTAAAATTTCAACTGGATGAAAATGGCAAACCACTGAAAGTTATTCCGAAAGAACGTAAGGACGCACACAAAATGATCGAGGAATTTATGCTTCTCGCAAACCGTGAAGTGGCTACTCACATTTACAAATGGAAAGAGAAAGGTAAGGACGAGGGAAGTAAAACCTTCGTGTATCGGGTTCATGATGATCCGGATCCTGAGAAGCTGAGTACATTCGCTTCCTTTGCGGCAAAGTTTGGCCACAAGGTTGAGATGAATAAAAACATATCAACCGGGCTCAATAAGCTGATGGAAACCATCCAGGGTAAGCCTGAACAAAATGTTTTGGAATCGCTGGCGATCCGGTCCATGGCAAAAGCCAAATACACGACTGATCCGAGAGGTCATTTTGGCCTGGCCTTTGAGCATTATTCTCATTTTACTTCTCCTATTCGGCGATATCCTGACGTGATGGTGCATCGACTTTTGCAACATTACCTTGATAAGGGTCGGTCTGTCGAAACAGAAGATTATGAAGCGCTTTGTCTTCACAGCAGCGAAAGGGAAAAACGAGCAGCAGATGCCGAGCGAGCTTCTATTAAATACAAACAGGTTGAATTCATGCAGAGTATGCTTGGCCAGGAATTTGAAGGGATTGTTTCCGGAGTAACTGAGTGGGGCATATTTGTTGAAATTATTGAAACAAAGTGTGAAGGCATGGTGCGCCTGGCTGACTTAACAGACGATCATTACGAATTTGATGAAAAAAATTACCGTGTAATTGGTCGCAGGAACAAAAAAATCATTACTCTTGGAGACTCAGTTAAAGTCAGAGTAGCTAAAACGGACATTGATCGAAGAACTATCGATCTGGAAATGACATCTGACTAGCCTGATCGAACAACCAGCAAAACTTTTTTCGTACATTCTAATTGGTTGTAAATTGATCCCGTGAATACCCTAATAAGCAAAAAGGCCCGGCGATTGTTGGAAGACAATGGCTACAAATTCCGTCAAAAGGAAAATTTGATTGTTTTTCGACGAGCCACTGATTATATCGGTGCGATTATCATAAGTATTATTATCATAATCATAGCCACTCCTTTCTTCATGTTTAATACTTTCCTTGGCTTGCTAACACTTAGCATTGGTTTTGGCGGACTCTATATTCGCAGAAAGTACTATTCAAAAAAAATGGAATTCACAGTCGATCTTAATACCCAGAAATTCGACTTTTTTGACAATGAGATTGAATTAGAAAACCAGTCCCTTTCGTACGCTTCCAAAATCATTTTGCATTCCAAATTTGTAGATGAATACTCCAGTTCTTTCAAGAGTACCAGCGAAGAGCATCAAATCACCATTCGAGTTGAGTTACTGTCAGGCAGCCTGCTTACTCTTTTTCATTTTCACTCCGACTATTCTAAGCCTTCTGAGGAAATATTGGAAGTATACAAATTGATAAAAAAGCTAATCAGATGGACAAAGAAGAAAGAGGCTGAATCAAAATTACAGGATGATTTGATCTCTTAATCTTCAAGAGACCATGGAGGAACAGGGAATATTCAGCAAAAATACAATTACGTTGTTGGAGGACAATGGGTATTCGGTTAAGGTAAAAGGTCTTGTTGTCTCATTTCTACATACTTCCCGTGATCGCATCGGGCTTATTCTGGTCGGATCATTGTTATTTCTTTCTTCTTTCATTCTCCTGGTGGTCAGCAATGTTGCTGTCTGGATAGTCTCTGTAAGCCTTCTTTTAATTGTGCTTATTCTGATTGGAAGGAGAATCGCTGACAGGGACTTGCTCATGTTTGATTTAAAAGACAAAACTTTCTTTCACAAAAAAAACAGTTCCTCAATCTGGCTCCATCTGAATAATATTTCCGACATTATCCTAAAATCATCGTCCAAAGGCGGTAGTCTGATAGAACCCTCTGATGAGGATCATCAAATCACAATCAGTTTAATTCTCGATTCAAATAAAAAGTTGGTCCTTTTCAAATTCCATTCAGACTTTCAGCATCCATCTATTCAGGTAAAAGAGATCTACAACTGGATTAAATCCATAGCAACAGAAACCCAAGTAAAACCCGTTTATACTGATTCTCAAAACTCCGTGTCAGGATAAAGGTGAACAAAAGCAAGACTATAGTTCTATGGTTTGAGCTTCTGCTTCAACCAGGCGTACAAACTACCTCTAATAACGTGCATTAAATTCGATAATAATTTATTCTACGAAGCTTCAACTTGAGAACCATAAATCACTCTCTAAACTCGCCGAAGAAGCGGGATCGGTCGTCGAAATAAAAGCGGAACAATTGGGACATTGGCTAATATTGCCATTGATCATGAAACCACAAATTGACAAGCGAAAACAGGGTTTTTACCTGTTCTTGATGATCTCCGCCTACCTCTCCACAAGCGGCTTTGGATTATTTTACTATCTGGCGGGTGCCTATACCATTGCAACCACATGTGCAATCGCTTTTGTCCTTTTTGTGATATATGGCGTGCTGTCTTTTTATACAAGAGGGATCGTGACATTATTCCGACTCTCTATTTTTACAGCCCTGACTGCCTTTTTTGTACAGACTTTCTATACCGGAGGAGTGTATTCTTCCTCAACTGCTGAGTTTATCATTCCCCCATTGCTTGCCTACTTCTATCGGCCAATGAATGACCGGTATTTTTTCATGGTGCTGTCCGGGCTCTCCATTATTGTGCTGTGGGTTTTGACGATAAATGGATTGACTATGAACATCCTGCCAAAGGAACATATACTTACCAACAGTTTGTTATCAAACCTCTTCGTTTTTGCCATTGTAATGATTTACACATTTCTTTATCGTGGAGCCCTGGCAAATAAAAATAAGCTGCTGGGAGAATCAATGAAAGAACTCAAAGTAACAACCGAGAAACTCATTCATTCTGAAAAAATGGCCTCATTGGGGATAATGTCTGCCGGAGTGGCACATGAAATAAACAACCCGCTTAATTTTATCAAAGGCGGAATAGAAATGCTTTCCAAAAAGCTTGAAGGGTCAAAAGATCATCAGCCATTTATAGAAGCTGTTGAGGAGGGGGTCAGACGGGCGTCTTCTATCGTGAACAGTCTTGGACACTTTAGCCGGGAAACCGCAGCTATGGATGAAGAGTGTGATCTTCATCAGATCATTGAAAACTGCCTCGTAATGCTTCAACACAAGCTTAAGTACAAAGTAAATCTGGTTAAGAAATTTTCTAAAGCCGATCATCTTAAGGTAGTCGGTAATGAAGGAAAACTTCATCAGGCAATATTGAATATTATCTCAAACGCAGAACAGGCTATCGTTAATGAAGGAACTATAACAATTGAAACCCTTGCTAAAAAAGATCATCTGAAACTCTCTATTTCGGATACAGGAGTTGGAATTGGTAAAGAGAACCTGAATAAAATCAGTGACCCCTTTTTTACAACCAAGCCAGCCGGATCTGGAACAGGACTTGGACTGTCAATTACTTATAAGATTCTGGAAGAACACCATGCGAAAATAAGTGTGTCGTCACAACCTTCTAAAGGAACCATTTTTACAGTTATGTTTGAGCTGGATAAGCGATTCAAATGATGGGTGATACAAAAAAAACGATCCTTTATGTAGATGATGAAGAGGTGAATCTGTTTCTCTTCAGCAAAATCTTTGAAAACGATTTCAATATATTAACAGCACTTTCCGGAGAAGAAGGGTTAAAAAAACTGGGGAGATCAAATGATATCCGAATTGTCATAAGTGATTTAAGAATGCCTGCAATGGATGGCCTGGAGTTCGTTGATGCGGCAAAAAAAAAATCCAAAGATTTGAGTTGCTTTATTCTAACAGGATACGAATTAAACCCCGATCTTGAAGTGGCGCTGAAAACAAAAAGAGTAGATAAGGTTTTTAAAAAACCATTTGATTACGAGTTGATAAAATCTGCCGTAGAAGACTAATCTGCTACTATTTCCCTTTCCGGTTGATGTTCCGTTCTCAACAAATCGTTTATTTTCTTGACAGGACCAAAAGTGGAAAGTGGTACTTCAACAAAAATTGTGTTCCAGTCAGACATACTTCCATTCCACAAGCCTGGAAGCTCCATTGCCCTGATCTTTTTTCCTTCGTATGTCTTTTCTGAAATGAATCCTGTTTCCGGGTTTTTATAGTTGGATAAATCGAATTTTTCCCCTCGATAGTTTTTCACTCCACATACTATATCTACCGGATTAAAATGTGTTGCGTTCTTGAAAATCTTTTTTTGATCTTCCCTTTTTTTAACCTGTGACTTTTCAACAATCTGTACAGAACTAACTTCATCAAAATCCCTAACCCAAAAAGGTCCTCCTCCCGGCTCTCCACTATTCTTTACCATTCCACACACCCTTAATGGTCGATTCAGTTTCTCAATACATTGCTTATCATCTCTAATTCCTGTAATTCCCATTTCTTCAAGCAGATTCCTTGCTTCAGGGGTAATTTTTACATTTTTATCATGACTTCTCAAAAGATCAAAAGTACGTTCCTGGTATTCCAGTAAAAGTCCTGCAAGAATTCTTTTGTATTTAGAGGTCTCAGGTTTATATCTATCAGGAAGAATATTATCAATGTTTTTAACAAATATCAAGTCTGAATCCACCGCATTCAGGTTTTGCAGTAATGCACCATGGCCAGAAGGTCTGAACACGAGGTTGCCCATTTTGTCCCGGAAAAGGTTATTATCCAGGTCAACTGCAACAGTATCCGTAGAAGGGTTCTGAACACTATAGGAAATGTCAATCGCTGGATCTTCTTTTAGGTTCTGAATAAAAGCATCTTCATGACCTTCCGATACTGTAAAATGAATTTGAAGTTTACCTTTTATCGGAGCATGCATTTTAGCCTCAATCAACTGCTCTTGAGCTGCAGTTCGATTGTTTTCGTCATAGCTGTGAAATTCCAAAAGGCCTTTTGGGCAATTTCCGTAATTCAAGCCGCCTTTTGTCAGCAAAACTTCCAGCACTTCCACATACATTCGATCAGTCAGAGCCTCCTCCAACGAAATTTTATGCTTGACTTCAAAAGCTTTTTTCAATGTCTTGTAAAAGGCAAATGATTGGATGTTGTTGAAAAAATACGAAACCGCACCCCCTTTAAAGTTTTGAATATTCTGAACCATTGATGGGTCTTCCCTTAAATGTTCTAAACAGGCAAAAAGATCTTTGAACATCCGTGTTGCAGCACCAGAAGCCGGTACAAACTTTGCAACAGAGCCACCGTACATGTTGAATTTTTCTTCAAGTACCTTCTTCCTTTCTTCAGAAAGTATAACAATACCATCTCTGTTTGTGCAGGGTCTCAGGAGTTGAATTTCGCTAAAACCTCGCTCAAACCTATCGAGTTGTCTCATCGCTTCTTCTCTGACGATTCCTTTTTGATCAATCAAACGCTCATCCTCTTTTTTAAATACCATCGGGCCTTTTATTAGCTGGCAATAACTTTTTTGAACTGCTAAGTTGTTCATTTTCAAAAAAAAAGGAAGTAATTTGATCCCGAATTCTTAATCACTCGCTTATGACAGATGACATAATTAAAATCGCACCAAGCTTTTATGGTATTAGTATGGTGCCAAAAAATTCATGGAAAGAATATGGGTTTGCTCTTTTGGCTATTGCCGGGTCTGATGGAGAAGTTTCTGACCCTGAACTTGAATGGCTGACCATCGAATGCGCCGAAGCTGTGGGTATTGATGAAGAGACAATTGCCGAGTGGGAGGAATTCGATTTTGAATCTGCAGATCTTGAAGAGTTATTCTATTCCTTTAACACTAAATCGTTTGGGAATTTCAACAAGCTTTTGATTTATGATGCGATAAGGATGTCAAGTGCTGATGGCGATTATGCACAGGAAGAACGAGAAACAGTAAATCAGGCGGCAAAAATTTTAAAGGTTTCCAATGAAACAGTCCTTGCCGTTGAGGCTCTGGTAGACCTGGAAATGGCCGCTACTAAACTCCGACTGACTATTCTTTAACCATAGATATCATTCAGCACATTTGCCAGTCGAATCCCTGCCTGAAGTAACCGCTGGTTTAACAACTCAATGTTATCAAAGTTGTATCTGTAGCTAAGCTTCTTGTTTTCGGGTAATGTATTGTAACACTGCTCACGAAAGATTTTAGATTCATTTGCCCAATCCAGTGCATTCAATGAGCTCCATTCGCTCAACTGTTTCTGTGTAGGGTGATCTAGCCATTCAACGTATTCAGAATAGCTGTACTTTTGCTGATCAATCATCCCACTATCCCAAACACTATGCAGGTTTGATCCGGACCAGAAATATTCCAGTTTTACATCATTTCCTCCCTTGTCTTCCCCATTTCCAACATGCAGTGGCTGATGAATATCTCCAACCAGGTGAACCAGGCATTTTAAGGCAAAAGCTTCATCCTCATCAGTAAAATTGCCTGATTTTAATTCCTGAATCAGTCTTTCAATGGTTTTAATGACATCTCCATCTTCAGGAGTACCTGCTTCTGAATAAGATTGCCCATCCGGAATTGTCGCATAATGCCACGGAGACATATGCCTGTAGGTTCCATCCGATTTAATAAAGTCCATGAAGTTGCTTACCTCCGCCAGAGTTTCCTTTTCAAGAATAAAAGAAAGCCTCTTTTTTACTTTTTTACTTAAATGCCGTTCTGCAATCAAACCGACGATTCTATGACCAGTTGCACCCCAGCCAAATACCGCCATCGAAAAAGAAAAGAGGTATACAAAAACAAATAACTTTCTCATAAATCAAATATACTCAGGAGATAATTTAAATTGACCGACACAGTTTTATGAAATTATGAATTGGTTAAAAAAGAAAGGCGCATCTATCAAAAATAGTCTGCGCCTTTTCACCAACCTAACCTAAAAGAAAGCATTTAATAAACGCTAATGCGTCATATTATTATTAATTCGTTTCGAAAAGTTTAACTTATTTCCTTATCGGAATGTTGCAATATTTTCTTTAAATAGTTCATTTATTGGACGAAGGACGGAATATTCTCTACGAATCTTCACTCCTTAGTTATTCAAATCGGCAAGCCTGCACTCAAAGCACTTAATTCAGCTTACTTTTGAGCCCCTCAAATCAAGGTATCGTGTCAGTCAGTCATTTACTAGATCAGTATAAACAAAGTCCTACAGTACAGGCGTTTTGTGAAAGCCTTTCTAAACACAAACGTATCCGGGCAAAAGGGATTGCCGGAAGCTTTGATGCCCTGCTTGCAGTAGCAACTCTTTTAATCAAAGGTGGTCAGCATTTAATAATCCTTCATGATAAAGAAGAGGCTAAATATTTTCAAAATGATTTATCGAATTTCATTGAGGACAATTACGTTTTCTTCCCTTCTTCATACAAGAAGCCTTATCAATATGAAGAAGTGGAAAATGCAAACATTCTTCAACGGGCTGAAGTCCTCAACAAAATTACGGAGAAGCAAAATCTGATCATTGTTACCTACCCCGAAGCACTTTCTGAAAAAGTAATTAACAAACGATCGTTGGTGTCCAACACCTTTTCCATAAAAGTCGGTGAGCAACTTGATACTGAATTTCTGAGTGATTTGCTGCATACCTATGATTTTGAGAAAAATGATTTTGTATATGAACCCGGTCAGTTTTCTGTTAGGGGTGGCATCATTGATGTCTTCTCCTATTCAAATGACAAGCCATATCGACTGGAGTTATTCGGAGATGATGTGGAAACAATCCGAGAGTTTGATGTTGAATCACAGCTCTCTGCCAACGAACTGAGTCAGATCTCATTAATTCCAAATGTTCAAACCAAAATGTTGAAAGAGGAAAGACAATCTTTCCTGGACTTCATTCCAACTGAAACCTTCATTTGGCTAAAAGACTATCAACAATCTCTTGATATAATAGAGCGCTCTTTTGAAAAAGCAAATGAATCGTTCGGAACAATAAAAGAAGCAAGTGGTGAGTCCTCACTGATTACTACTCCAGAACAATTGTTTGAAACACAGGAGGCATTCATTAATTCAATTGAGCGTTTTAGGCAGGTTGAGTTCGGTCAGCGGTTTTACATCCGGCATGAGGAGGAGTTCTCTTTTAATGTAAAACCTCAGCCATCATTTCATAAGAAATTTGAGATCCTGGTGGACAATCTCAGACAGCTTCAGGAAAAAAACTTTACCAAATACATTGCAGCAGAATCTTTCAAACAGATCGAGCGGCTGTCAACAATTTTTGAAGAAATAGATCCGGAAATCCGTTTCGAAGGGATTACTGCTTCTTTAAGTCATGGTTTTGTGGACGAAAATGAAGGGGTTTCATGCTACACGGACCATCAGATCTTTGACCGATTTCACCAATACAAAGGGAAGGAAAAGTTCACGAAGAACAAGGCATTGACTCTCAAGGAACTACGCGCATTACAGCCCGGTGATTTTGTAGTGCATATAGATTATGGAGTTGGGCGTTTTGCAGGACTTGATACCGTTGATGTAGGCAATAACAAACAGGAGGCTCTTCGGCTGGTTTACAGAGATGATGATCTCCTTTATATAAGCCTGCATTCTCTTCATAAAATTTCTAAATATTCCGGAAAAGAAGGTGAGCCTCCTGCTATAAATAAGCTTGGATCACCTGAGTGGGAAAACAAAAAGAAAAAGGTCAAGCGTAAAGTCAAAGATATTGCCAAAGACCTGATTGATCTTTATGCCAAAAGAAAAGCTGCAAATGGTTTTTCTTTTCCTGACGATGATTATCTGCAGGCAGAACTGGAATCATCGTTCATGTATCAGGACACTCCGGACCAATCACTGGCCACTGCCGATGTTAAAGCTGACATGGAACGTCGCAATCCAATGGATCGACTTGTTTGCGGTGATGTTGGGTTTGGGAAAACTGAAATTGCAATCCGTGCTGCATTCAAAGCTGTCAACTCTGGCAAGCAGGTAGCTGTTCTTGTTCCTACAACCATTCTTGCCATGCAACATCATCGAACGTTTGTATCCCGGCTGGAAAATCTGCCTGTTTCTGTTGAATACATTAACCGATTTAAAACCAGCAAACAAATCACAGAAATTAAAAAGAAAGTAAAAGAAGGAAAGATTGATATTCTGATCGGCACCCATCGCATTGTCAATAAGGATATTGATTTCAAAGACCTTGGGCTTATGATTATTGATGAAGAACAAAAGTTCGGAGTTAAGGTAAAAGAGCGGTTAAAGGACATGCGAGTGAATGTGGATGCTTTGACCTTAACTGCAACTCCAATTCCAAGGACACTGCATTTTTCATTAATGGGTGCACGGGATTTATCAATTATTTCCACTCCACCTCCAAATCGAAGACCCGTTACAACTGAGTTGCACGAGTTTAATGAAGAAGTGATTCGTGATGCGGTAAGTCATGAAGTAAGAAGAGGTGGTCAGGTTTTTATGGTTCATAACAGAGTTAGTGATATAGAGCAGGTTGGGAACCTGATCCACAAGCTGGTTCCTGATACTAAAATTGGAATTGCTCATGGTCAAATGGAAGGAACAAAGCTGGAAAAAGTGATGCTAAAGTTCATAGAAGGAGAATATGATGTACTCGTTTCCACAAATATTATTGAGTCAGGTCTTGACATTCCGAATGCCAACACTATTATCATCAATAACGCGCATATGTTCGGATTATCCGACCTTCATCAAATGAGGGGGCGTGTAGGACGATCCAATACAAAGGCTTATTGTTTCATGCTAACCCCGCCAACTTCAGTTTTGACCAGTGACGCAAGAAAAAGGTTGCTCACGCTTGAAGAGTTTTCCGACCTGGGGGATGGATTTAAAGTGGCAATGAGAGATTTAGATATACGTGGTGCAGGGAATTTATTAGGCGCAGAGCAAAGTGGTTTTATCAATGATATTGGATTTGATATGTATCATAAAATACTTGATGAAGCCATTCAGGAACTGAAGGAAGGAGATTACAAAGAGTTGTTCGAAACAGATCTTCTTAAAAATGCAGAGGCTCTCGAAAAAATGGTAGAGGACTGTACAATAGAAACGGACTTTGAAGCGCTTATTCCCGAATCATATGTAAGTAATATTTCCGAAAGGTTAAGCCTTTACACCAAACTTGACAACCTCAAAGATTCTGCAGATCTCAAGGAGTACATTCTAATGTTACAGGACAGGTTCGGGCCACTTCCTGATGGCGTTATGAATCTTACCGAAACAGTAAAACTACGCTGGAAAGCAATTGCTCTGGGTTTCGAAAGAGTTTCCATAAAGTCAGGTAAGATGCGATGCTATATATCCGATCAAAAACCACAAGAATACTTTCAATCCGAAAAGTTTGGCAACATTCTTTCCTTTATCAAATCATTTCCCAAACAATCTCAGATGAAAGAAGTCAAAAACAAATTGCTGATATCAATCAGCGAAATTGAAGATGTTAAATTCGCAATCAAAATGATGGATGAAATGCTTTTATCTCCTGAAATCGTGTAAAACTCCGGGAACTATACAATAAAACAGCATTTCGCTCTTTATTTAGTTGTGGTTAATCTAAAATCCATTGAGTTAGATGGGTTTTTTGAAATATTTGTGTTTATTAGTACGTTGAAACGTTTCAAGACAAATTCAAACTGTGTTATGAAAAAATTTGTGAGAGCAGTTAAAGGACTGGGACACCTTTCCCTTGCTGCAATATTTATCAGCTCATGCAACCTTGTTGGTGGAGGTGGAGGCATACCAACTGCTTCTAATCCTGGTGGATCCAGTACAGCAACAGGCTATGAATTCAATGCTGAAGGTGGCTTTCAGGTAAACGATTTTGCCGGCCAGCCAGATGGACCAAACCTTGTTTTTATTGAAGGTGGCAGGACCGTAATGGGAAGCTTTGAGGAAGATGTGGTTTATACCAGAGATAACCTTGAAAGAGCCGTTACAGTTGCTTCCTTTTATATGGATGAAACTGAAGTTGCCAATATCCACTGGTTAGAATATGAATTCTATATCAAGCAGGATTCAGATGAGTTCTATTGGAAAAATAACCTGCCAGACACTACTGTCTGGGCAAAAGATTTAGCATTCAACGATCCATATGTAAATAGTTACTACAGATACCCTGGTTTCAGGTATTTCCCTGTAGTGGGAGTAAACTGGAGACAGGCTGTAAACTATTGTAAGTGGAGAACGACTGTTGTTAATATTAAATTAGCTGAAGAAGCTGGCTTGTTAGATCCTGTTGCATCCGGAGGAGATGATGCGTTCGCCGGTGCAGAAGGTGGAGATCTTGGTTCTTCTGCTGGAACATCTCTCGGACTAGAGTCAGGAGTTACGCTTCCAGGATACCGATTACCAACTGAGGCTGAGTGGGAGTATGCTGCTCAGGCACTGATTGGAACCCAATATCTTGATGAAAATCAAACACACAGAAGACTTTATCCATGGGATGGTCACGCATTAAGAAATCCTTACGGAAAAAGTCAGGGATACTTCCTTGCCAATTTCAAAAGAGGAAATGGTGACTATGCTGGTATTGCAGGAAAGTTGAACGATGGGGCAATGATCACAACATATATTTATGATTACCCTCCAAATGATTTCGGACTATACAATATGGCCGGAAATGTAAATGAGTGGGTACAGGATGTTTACCGTCCACTATCATTTCAGGATATGGATGACCTTAACCCGGCGAGACGTGATGCTATTGGTGATACTGAAGAAGACTATGATGGGGCTTATTCATTGATAGGGAATGAAAGAGATTACACAGAAGAAGAATGGGTGAAAACATCTGGTCTTCAAAAAGCATATAATGCTGATAACCCGCCAAAACGAAGAATCAGAGTTTATAAGGGAGGTTCATGGGCAGATGTTGCTTACTGGATGTCTCCTGGAACAAGAAGGCATCTTTTTGAAGATTCTGCCACATCTACCGTTGGGTTTAGGTGTGCTATGATCAGAGCAGGATCTAATTTTTAATAAAAAAATTTAATGACAGTTTAAGGGCCGCTAATACGGCCCTTTTTTTATCTCCTTGCCATACAGGCAATATGAATGGATCTGGCACCTGCCTCAATTAACTTATCGCAAAACATCCCGACTGTAGCTCCTGTTGTAATCACATCATCGACAACAAGTATTGTTTTGTCTGTTATATCTTCCCTCACATCAGAATATACATTGTCCATGTTTTGCCATCGTTCCAGTTTCCCTTTGCTGGTTTGAGTTGTTGTACGTTTTTTTCTTAAGATAATATCCGATCTGATTTCAGATTCTGGAAAAGCTGAGGCCAATCCTAATGCAATATGATGACTTTGATTGTATCCTCGCTTTCTGTACTTAGACTTGTGAAGGGGAACAGGAATGATAAGATCAGGCATCATTGCTTTAGCAAGTTCCTCCCCATACCATTCCCCCATTGAATTCCCGATAGCCGAGACCCCATTATATTTTAGGTCGTGAAGTAGTTTTTGTGCGATTCCTCCCTGATTGAAGTATAAATAAGATGATGCTGATTTTATTCGTCGCTCAAAAGCAAATTTCTGAAAAAGACTGTTCTCAGGATTTTCATGATCATCAGTGACAGGAAGATCGAGTTTACATTTGGTACAAATAAAGTTTTCAGCTGAAATTAGTGTTTCATTGCAATTCAGGCATGTTTGAGGATAAATGATAGAAATAAGGTCGGCGAACACGATATAAACTTACAAACAATGGTATTCAAAAAAGATCTTTCCCTACAAAAAGAATGGGTCGAACTGCTTTATAAAATAAAAGAATTAACCGGAAAAAGACCCACTGATCTGAATGCAGTCCTGTTTCTTGTCGGTGTGCAGGAATTGGGCAGGGGAAATAAAACATTCTCAAAAGAAGAAAAACAAGATTTGATGCACATCGCGATTTGTAAAGTACTTTCACTGGCAGGGTATTACAAGCTTGAGGGTACTGATACAGATGGTTGGCCGCATTGGAAGTTGGTGAAAAAACTTCCCGGCTTTGATATCCTCGAACAGGAAAAATTGTTAAAAATTCAAATTATTCAATATTTCAAAGAAGAAATTGGCTGGTAAACCGCACCTTTGGTCGGTTAATGTCGTTAGCATTTGAACCATGAGCGGGATTGAAGAAATAAAATCAAAACTTCAGGATTTTAAAAGGAGGTACTATTTGAGAAAAATTCTCATTGGTATACTCCTCTTTCTCATTTCGGGAACGATCCTCTTTATTTTAATAAATGGCCTGGAATATAAATTATGGATGGGCACCACAGCCAGGTCCATTATCTTCTTTATGTCTCTTCTGATCACTATTTCCCTTTTCACCTGGTTCATAGTTTTACCCCTGTTCTATATTCTCAGACTAAGAAAAGGGATGAGCGATGAGCATGCGGCCTTAGAAGTATCACGATCATTTCCGGAATTACAGGATAAGCTTCTCAACACTCTACAGCTAAATAACCTGTCACTAAAAAATAATGAATTGTTAAAAGCTGCAATAGATAAGAAAGCATCTGCATTTAAACATATTCCATTCATCAGGGCTGTAGACTTCTCAATTAGCAAAAGGTATGCAACAGTGTTGGGTTTCATCATTGTCTGTCTGACCCTTGTTTCGTTCATAAACCCTAATCTATTCAGAGACAGCACGGAGCGAATAGTGAAGTTTAATCAGGAGTTTACACCTGAGGCCCCCTTTAATTTTGTTGTAAGTAGTTCGCTAAAAGCTTTCAAAGGAGAAGATTTTGAAATCAGAGTAGATATCAGGGGTTCCTCATTACCTGAAAAAGTGATCCTTCACTTAAAAAATGGACAGAAAATCAGGCTGAACAAAGCAGGCAATAATTCTTTCAGGCATCTTTTTACCAAGATTCAGCGTACCGTTGATTTTCAACTGGAGGGTGCCGGCTTCTTTTCTCAACTTTACACACTTGAAGTAAACGAGCGTCCTGACCTGCTGGCCATGAGTATTTTAATTAAGAGTCCAGAGTATACTGGAGGTGAAAGAAGAATTGTTTCTAACACCGGTAATATTACTGTTCTCGAGGGCAGCTCTGTTTCATGGGACTTTTCAACATTAGCTGCGGACAGTATCAACTTTTTCCTTGGGACTACCAAAGTTGAAAACACCAGAACCGAAGAAAACTCCTTCCGTGTCGAACAAAGACTTTTTTCCTCTGAAACATACTCTGTTGAGCTGTTTAACCAATTTGGCAAGAACTCCTCAGAATTGGCCTACAACATCAATATCATTAAAGACGAAAGACCCACGATCTCCGCTGAATACTTTCCTGACAGCCTGCAATATCGATTTATTACGCTGGCTGGAAATGTAGTAGATGATCATGGTTTTACACTATTGACACTTAACTATCGAAAGGACGGAAATCCATATCAATCAATCCCTCTCGAATTATCTCCAAATACTACCCGGCAAAGCTTCTATGCCAGCTGGAACATCGATTCCCTCAAACTTGCAGCCGGGGATCGGCTTGAATTTCATGTCAGTGTTAGTGATAATGATCAGGTGAATGGCTACAAGTCCGCAAGAAGTCGATCATTTGTTATGCAAATTCCAACCGGGGAAGAAATAGAAAAAATTATCGATAAAAAGTCAGAAGTAGTTGAAAATCAAATAGATAAGACAAAAGAGGAGGCTGAAAGCATCAATGATCGATTAAATAAAATTGAAGAGAAGTTAAAAACAGATCAAAAGTTTGAGTGGCAGGAGAGGAAGCAACTCAATGACCTGATCAAAGATCGGGAATCATTAGAGAAAGAAATTGAAGAGCTGCAAAAACAACACAAGGATTTACAAAGGTCTTCTAATCAATTCAATAAAAGGAGCGAGCAGGCAAAACAACAAAATGAAAAACTCCAAAACTTACTGGATGAGTTACTGGATGAAAAAACCCGTGAGCTGTATGAGCAGTTAAAAGAATTACTGAAAGACAAGGATGCGTCTTCTGATCAGGTCAGAGAGCAACTCAATGACATACAGAAGAATGAAAAAAATCTGGAGCGCGAACTGGACAGGGCTCTTGAGCTTTTCAAAAGACTGAAAATGGAAAGTGCGCTGGAGCAGAATATGCAAAAACTTGATTCACTTCAGCAAAAGCAGGAAGCACTATCCAAGAAAGGCGAGGAAGAGCTGGGTAATGAAGAACTCCAGGAACAACAAAAGGAAATCCAGGAGAATTTTGAAGAGTTTCGCAAAAAAATGGACGAGGTTGAGCAACTGAATCAGGAACTCAAAAGGCCTGAAGCTCTTCAGGACTTTGAATTAGAAGAAAGACAGATTTCAAAAGAGCTAAGGGAAATACAAGAACAACTGGACCAGCAGAATGCGGATTCTGAAAATTCATCATCGAAAAATCAGGGAGCTGAACAACAAAATCAGGAACCTTCACAAAAAGAAGAGCGTGAATCAGAAAAGGGCAAAGAAGGGGAACAGGAGAATAACAGAGAGCAACAATCACAAAGTCCCGATCAACAAAAGCAGCAAAGTGGCAGACAACAAGTTCAACAAAAGCAAAAAAAAGCGAGTGAGCGCATGAAGCAACTGACGAAGCAACTTGGAAACATGCAGTCTGGAATGCAGATGGAAATGATGCAGGCCAATCTGGACCAGCTGAGAGACATTCTGGACAATCTGGTAAAACTTTCATTCAACCAGGAAGAACTGATGACAGAAATGCGTGAAGTAAATCAGTCCGATCCAAGATTCCTTGAGCTGTCACAGGCACAATTAAAACTCAAAGATGATGCGAAAGTCATACAAGACAGCCTTCTTTCTCTGGCGAAGCGTGTGGTACAAATTTCTTCTTTCATTACTCGGGAGGTGGGAAGTATTAATGAAAACATCGACGAAGCGCTTAGTTTTCTTAAAGATCGAAACAGGGGGAGAGGACTTTCGAGTCAGCAGTTTGCCATGACATCTATCAACAATCTTGCATTACTTCTGGATGATACAATGCAACAAATGCAAATGGCCATGTCCGAAGCAATGGGCAACCAAAGCAAAGGACAGCAACAGCAAAAAGGATTACCAGATCTACAGCAAATGCAACAGCAACTGGGTCAACAAATGAACGAACTAAAAGGGTCAGGCAAACAGGGACGTGAATTGTCGGAAGAACTCGCTCGTCTTGCAGCAGAGCAGGAAATGATCCGAAGGCAGTTGGAGATGATCAAACAGGCAGAAGATGGTCAGCCTGGAGGGCCTGTGGGAGACAATCTTCAACGAGCAATAGATCAAATGGAACAAAATGAAATTGATTTAGTCAATAAAAGACTTTCACAACAATTAATAAATCGTCAAAAAAGTATTGAAACAAGATTGCTTGAGGCAGAAAAAGCCCAACGTGAGCAGGAAATGGAGGAAGAGAGAGAAGCTCAATCTCCATCAGTTTTTTCTCGGGAAATCCCACCAGAGTTCGAAGAGTACCTGAAAATGAAACAAAAGGAAATAGAATTGCTAAAAACTATACCCTTAGAGTTGAATCCATTTTATAAAAAGGAAGTAAACGATTACTTTAGGCGCATAAGTTCTGACAAAGAGGATGATAGATAATATTCAAATCCAAATACCTTCACTTCCTGAAAACATCAGGATCGTGGAGAGCTTCATTGATAATGTAAAAGAGAAGTACAGCCTCGATGATGACATCTATGGAAATATCATGATTGCGGTTACAGAATCAGTTAATAATGCCATTCTTCATGGAAACCGATCTGATAACAAAAAGAACGTTTATCTGAAGCTTGCCCTTGAAAGTTCTCTTATAAAATTCACAGTAAAAGACGAAGGCATAGGTTTTGATTTTGAAAACCTCATTGATCCGACGCTTCCTGAAAATCTTGACAAACCTGGTGGTCGCGGGATCTTCCTCATGAAAAACCTGAGCGATGAAGTTCATTTCAAAGATCAGGGTTCAACTGCAGAACTGAGTTTCTATTTATCCTGATGCCGGTTCATTTCTTCACGGAGGAAATTTCATTTAATCTGGAAAAACCGTCACTTTATTCTTCATGGGTGCAAAGCATAATAGAGAACCACAATGCAAAACCCGGCGATATCAACTACATTTTTTGCTCAGATGATTACCTGCTAAAAATCAACCAAAAACATCTCGATCACGATTACTATACTGATATTGTCACTTTTGATCATTCAGAAAATGAAACTCAAATTGATGCTGATATATTCATAAGCATTGATCGTGTACGTGAGAATGCATTGACAGGCAATGCTGAATTCTCAAATGAGTTGTCGCGGGTGATGGCTCATGGACTACTTCACCTTCTTGGCTACTCTGACAAAACCGCTTCCGAAAAAAAAGTGATGAGAGAAAAAGAAGAGGCCTGTATATCTTTGCAAAAAAAATAAGGTTCCACGTGAAACACCTCGACAGATTTTTGTTGAATTGTGAAACGTTCCACGTGAAACATGAATAATCATGCTCCCCGAATACGATATCATAGTTGTTGGTGCAGGTCATGCCGGATGCGAAGCTGCCGCAGCTGCCGCTAACATGGGTTCAAAGGTGCTTCTTGTTACAATGAACATGAACACCATTGCTCATATGTCGTGTAACCCTGCCATGGGAGGAATCGCAAAAGGCCAAATAATAAGAGAAATAGATGCGCTGGGTGGCTATTCCGGAATTGTTACTGACAAGTCAATGATTCAGTTCAGAATGCTCAATCGGTCCAAAGGGCCAGCCATGTGGAGTCCCAGAGCACAATCCGACAGGATGAGGTTTGCAGAAGAATGGAGGCTGTCCCTGGAGGGCACTGCAAATGTTGACTTTTGGCAGGAAATGGTATCAGGGCTTCTCGTGAAAAACGGCAAGCTTATTGGGGTCAAGACAAGTATAGGACTTGAAATAAAGGCTAAAGCAGTAGTCCTCACAAATGGTACTTTTCTAAATGGATTAATACACATTGGAGAAAAACAGTTTGGTGGAGGACGCTCTGGTGAACGTGCTGCTACGGGTATTACTGAACAACTGGTTGATCTGGGTTTCGAGTCCGGAAGAATGAAAACAGGAACTCCTCCGAGAGTTGATGGGCGTTCATTAAACTACGATCGGATGGAAGAGCAGGAGGGTGATGAACTGCCGGGTAAGTTCTCCTACCTGGACAGCACAAGACCTTTGTCTACTCAAAGAAGCTGTCATATCACCTATACGAACTCAGATGTACATGATATTCTGCAAACCGGGTTTGAGAAGTCACCAATGTTTACCGGCAGAATTCAGGGGCTTGGACCCAGATATTGCCCATCCATTGAGGATAAGATCAACCGATTTGCTGAAAGAGAGAGGCATCAGATCTTTGTAGAGCCGGAAGGTTGGAATACTGTTGAAATATACGTTAATGGATTTTCCACTTCTCTTCCCGAAAATGTTCAATATAAAGCACTCACAAAAATTCCTGGATTTGAGCACGTTAAAATGTTCAGGCCCGGATATGCAATAGAATATGATTTTTTCCCGCCCACTCAACTAAGTCTTACACTCGAAACAAAACTTATTGAAAACCTCTATTTCGCAGGTCAGATAAACGGCACAACAGGCTATGAAGAAGCTGGCTGTCAGGGGCTCATGGCAGGTATAAATGCACATCAGAAAATTCACAATAAAGAACCATTCATCCTTAAAAGGAATGAAGCATACATTGGGGTTTTAATTGATGATCTGATCAACAAAGGCACGGAAGAACCATATCGCATGTTTACCTCAAGAGCAGAGTTCAGGCTTCTTCTCAGGCAGGATAATGCAGATCTACGGCTTACCGAGTTAAGTCATAAACTGGGGCTTGCAAGTGATGAAAGGCTAAAACAAACATTGGGTAAAAAGAATCAAACAATCGATCTGATTACTCATCTCAATAAGATCCGAATTAAACCTAATGATGCGAATGAACTGCTGGCATCCATTTCCTCAGCACCCATAAAAGATACCTCTTCACTAAGTACCATTCTTAAAAGACCTGAAATATCAGTAACGGACCTTTGTATATTCTCCAGTGAGATTGAACAGCTTATTACATCATACAGTAATGAAATCATCGAGCAGGCTGAGATACAAATCAAATACGAAACTTACATTGAGCGAGAGCAAATCAATTCTGAAAAAATGAACAGTCTTGAAAATCTCCGAATAAAACCTGGCTTCAACTATAACGAACTCCCATCACTTTCTGCTGAAGCCAAAGAGAAACTATTGAAAATTCAACCTGAAACTCTTGGGCAGGCATCCAGAATTAGTGGCGTATCCCCATCAGACGTTTCGGTGCTAATGGTATATCTGGGGCGCTGATGTACGAAAAGTTAGAACAATGCCCATCTTGTGGTCATCCAAAATTTGACAATTATTCCATTTGCAAAGATCACTCTGTATCCGGTGAAAGCTTTGCTCTGGTTACATGTGCCCGGTGTGAGTTAATCTTTACAAACCCGCGCCCGGAAGAAAACGCTCTTGGCAGATACTATGAAAGTGATTCGTATATTTCACATACAGACAGAGGCAACTCCTTCATCAACTTTCTCTACAAACTCGTCAGGTCTTTTACACTAAAAAAGAAGCGAAGGCTTGTTGAAAAGTATGTTCAGAGTGGCATGGTTTTAGACTATGGGTGCGGGACAGGAGACTTTCTAAAAGAGTGTGAAACCAAAGGGTGGCTTTCGAAGGGAGTAGAACCTGATAATCAGGCCAGAAAAATAGCTATAGAAAAAACAAGCGGAACCATTGTAAGGTCAGTTGACGAACTTAAAGTTGATAAGGAATTCGATGTGATTACTGCATGGCATGTAGTTGAACACATTTCAGATCTTAAAGGCACAATCAGAAAATTGAGAAAGAATTTGAAAAAAGGAGGATACCTCATCGTTGCAGTACCAAACGCCAAATCGGCTGATGCTAATTACTATAAAGAATACTGGGCCGCCTACGATGTACCAAGACATTTATATCATTTCACAAAATCCTCATTTACGCACCTGGCTAAATCTCTACAGTTTAGCATAATCCAGACCGAACCAATGAAGTTTGATTCCTTTTATGTTTCGATGCTAAGTGAGAAGTACAAGTCCGGTCACCACTCGTTAATTAAAGGGTTCATCAATGGTTGGAAATCAAATGTAAAAGCATCCGGTACAGGTGAATATTCCAGTCTGATTTACATATTAAAAAAGTAAGCTTTGAAAGACCTGTTTACATCCATACTAATCACGCTGACAATAGGACTCCTCATTTCACGGTGCGCAAATCCAATCAGTCCGACCGGTGGTCCAAAGGATACAATACCCCCCATTTTACTTAATTCGTTACCAATAAACGGTTCGTTGAATTTCAAGGAGACAACCATTCACCTTGAATTCTCAGAGTATATCAATGCCGATAAGCTGACTCAAAACTTAATAATCACTCCTCAATCAGATGTCAGATTCAAACATGTTGTCAAAAGAAATCAACTTAATATTAAATTCGATCAGCCATTTCAGGATAGTACTACCTACAGTCTTAATTTCTTTGATGGTATCACTGACATTACAGAAAAGAATCCTGCAGTAAACCTTGTTCTCGCATTTAGCACGGGTAACTTCATCGATACCATGAGCGTCTCAGGACGAGTCCTCGATTTGATGACCGGCAAACCTTCTAAAGAATTTCTTGTTGGACTTTACCCTTCTACTGATACACTTGATTTTCTGACACAAACTCCGCTTTACTTTACCACCACAAATGATTCTGGCATGTTTAATATGTCATATATAAAAGCCGGGATCTACAAAATATTGTCCTATAAGGATGAGAATCGAAACCTGTTATTAGATCCTGAAACAGAAGACCATGGATTTATATCCGATAAACTTAATCTTCAGTCTCCTGTAAAAGATCTAAGTATCCGTACCCTTGTTCAAAATGTCAAACCACTTCAACTCATCAACAATCGGCCAATTGGTCCTTATCATGAAATAAAATTCAATAAAAGGGTTGAAAACTACACAATAAATCCGGACAGCTTAGAACACATTATTACTGGTGAGGATAAAGATATCATCAGAATCTACAATCAGGGACAATTCAATTATGGTGATTCAACAACCATTTACCTCACAGCAAATGACAGCTTGTCCAACACAGTAAATGACACACTAAAGATCGTCTTTCTCGAATCTGCACGAAAACCCGGTGCCTTCAAAGCATCCATTACTTATAAAGAAAAAAGTATGGTTAATAATCCATTATATACCATATATTTTAACAAACCCATCTCGAATGTCGATGAATCGAAATTCATATATATGGCAGATTCCTCCTTTAGCTTTTATCCTGACAGTCTGAATCTTCAATGGAATCAAAATAAAACCACATTAGAACTCAGGACATACCTTACTAAAGACTCCTTATACAACAATTATCAGAAGGTACTTCTTGAAGATAGTATACGAGAGGAAGCAATTACTAAAGACACTTTGACGATCAATCCGAAGGAACCTAAAAAAAACAGCAAGTCATCACGATCACAAGTTCAATTCTTTTCACAACCAGGTGCGTTCATTTCTATCGAAAATGATTCTTCTGAAACTATGACTATCAAACACAAAGAGTACTTCAAACAGCCATTTGGAACTCTTAAGTTAAAGCTTGTAACTGAACTCAAATCCTTTACCATACAATTGCTTGATGCTCGTGGAAATGTGGCGTATTCCCATGACACTTCTCTGGCACCTGTTTTCAACGTAATTCCAGATACCTATTCCGTAAGAATTCTTATTGATGATAACGACGATGGAAAATGGACATTTGGCAATCTTATTCAAAATATTGAACCAGAATCCGTTTTTCTTTTTAGTGAGAAAATACCGGTTCGTGAAAATTGGATTGTGGAAGACTATACCATTACGTTCTGATAAGTTGTTTATATCTCTTCATAACCGACGTTTTATTAGAAAAACTAATCCAATATTACAGTCCTCTTCTATCTCTCTTATTATTAATTCTTTTCTATTAACAATTTTCAACAACATATTAAAAAGCAATAGCTGAAATTCTCTCAACAATCCATCAATACAACTTATCCACTCAAAATAGTTAAAGCCTGTTAGTCAGTCATTTAGATGTGGAGTTCCTGTTAATTCATACCTTACAATTATTAATTAAAAACATTCCTTAAAACCAAAATAAAATTTCAGTTTTTATCCACGAATCCACATGACTAATAATAAGTATAGTATTTAATTAAAACTTTATATTAATATATAGTGTATGTATATATGTGTATAAAAAAATGAGAAGCATACTAATTCTAATTACTTTCCTGCCCATTTTGGTAATTGCTCAGGATCAGGAAAAAATTCAGCTGGCCAATGAATATTTCCAGGAAGGTGAACTTGAGAAATCAAAAATCATGTATGAAGAGCTGGTGGATAATCCATACAATATCCCGCTCATCTCCTCCAATTATATTTCTCTCCTGAAATCAACCTCTGATTTTAAGACTGCAGAGTCATTTTTAAAAACTGCCATAAAGAACTTTCCCTCCAATCTCCAGTTTCATGCAAATCTTTTAGGGCTCTACTTCCTTCAAAATGATGAAGAAAAACTTAAGAAATATAATTCTGATCTCTTAAGATCTTTCGAAGGCAACCCCTTTCAATTAAGTATGATGGCTCAGCACCTTGCTGGTGAGCAACTGTATGATCTCTCCCTGAAATTTTTTGAGAGATCCAGAGATGTACGAGGGGATGGTTCAGTGCATGCACTGGAAATGGCATCCATTTACAGAATGCAAAACGATAAAGAGCATATGATTGATGAGTATCTTAATTATGCTGCTCAAAGTTCCAACCGGATGAATTATGTCAAGAATTTGCTGCAGAGTATTCTACAAGAAGAAGACGACCTCAATGAGCTCGAAGAAACACTGATTAGGAAAATGCAAAGAAGTCCGGATACAAACCTTTATGGTGAGCTATTGATTTGGGTTGAACTTCAGCGAAAAAATTTTTATGGCGCATTTGTTCAGGCGAGAGCCATTGACAAACGAAATGAAAAAGCGGGAGATCGAAGTATGGAAATTGGAAGAATTGCCTTTGACAATAAAGCATGGGATGACGCCATTGATATTTTCGAATACATCTCCTCAGAATTTAGCGATTCAAGAAACTATTCGTTTGCCAGGAAATTCCTCATTGAATCAAAAGAAGAAAAAATAAAGAATACCTATCCAATAGATAAAGAGGAGATCAGGTCTCTGGCCAATGAATACAATAGCCTCTATCAGGAGCTACAGCCTGCTCAGACCGCTCTGGAAGCATTGAGGAGCAAAGCACTGCTCCATGCATTTTTTCTGGATGAGATTGACTCTGCCAGTATTTATTTGACACAGCTGGTTTCACAACCACGAGCAAGTCGATTGCTGGTATCTCAGGCAAAGCTGGATCTTGGCGACATATATTTATTGAAGGGGATACAGTGGGAAGCGACACTTCTATATTCTCAGGTTGAAAAGGCTCACAAAACCCATCCACTTGGATATGATGCAAAATTGAGGAACGCACGTCTCCATTATTTTACCGGAAACTTTTCTTTGGCCAAAGGCCATTTGGACATTTTGAAAATGAATACTACACGCGAAATTTCAAATGATGCAATTTCCCTTGGTATGCTTATCACGGATAATACAGCACTCGATACAACGGACCAGGTCATGCAGGAATTCTCAGCTGTTGAATTATTGATTTTTCAGAATAAAAAATTTGAAGCCAGGGATAAACTCCTTCAAATGCTGAATGCATACGAACATCACTCCATATCAGATGAGATCTACTGGTTGCTTTCGAAACTGGAATTGGAATTTGGAGAAACCAGAAGTGCGCTGGAATATCTGGAAAACATTCTGACCACCTATTCCTATGATATACTCGCGGATGATGCAGCATTTAAGAAAGCAGAGATTTATGATTTTCAGTTGAAAGACACAGAGCAGGCCAAGGCGATGTATCAGCAGTTTTTAATCGACTATCCGGGCAGCATGTATGCTGCAGAAGCCAGGAAAAGATTCAGGCAGCTAAGAGGCGATTTTGTCAACTGAAACATTTTATCAGAAGGCAGGTAAAATAGATTTACGCTTTACCCGATCCAGAACCATCATGCTTTGAACGAGCCCGACATTTTGAAGTTTTGAAAGCCTGTTGTTAACGAACGCTGCGTAAGCATCCATATCTTTCACGAGGACTTTTAAGAGAAAATCGAATGAGCCGGTGAGGTGATAGCATTCCATCACTTCATCAAACTTTTGAATTTCAGATTTGAAGTTGCTTAAAAATTCAGATTTGTGAGACTCAAGTGTTACACAGCAGTATACCTCCAATGCAAACCCGGCCTGACTCTCATCCACACGAGCTTCATAACCAAGAATGGTTTTGTTTCTCTCCAGCCGTTTCAAACGCTCATAAATTGGGGTGATACTCAATCCAAGTTCATTGCTTAACTCCTTCATCGTCAGTTTGGCATTTTGCTGGAGAAGAGAAAGAAGCTTTCGGTCAGTTACATCCATTTTTTCTAAGTATTCTGGTTAAGTGCATCAATAATAGAATTTTATTCTGTTTTACAGGGTATTCTGTGTTGTATTTTCTACTAATCTATTTTTTGACGGGAATAGTCACGAAATTGGTACAAAAAGTAAGAGAATGGAAAGGGAAATGAGTCCGGAAAGTTTGATGATGTCGTATGGATTTAAACCTGCATTGTCTCAGGGAGCAATTAAATCTCCAATTTTTCAAACCTCAACTTTTGTATTTGAAAATGCAGAAGAAGGCAAAGCCTTCTTTGAACTTGCCTATGGATTGAGGGATAAAGAGGAGGGAGAGGAATTAGGCCTTATTTATAGTAGGCTAAATAACCCGGATCTGGAAATTTTAGAAGATCGTCTCACCTTGTGGGACAAGGCGGAGGCAGCAGCTGTTTTTGAAAGTGGCATGAGTGCGATCTCGACTGTTTTTCTCCAATTTCTTTCTCCAGGAGACTTGCTGGTTCATAGCAATCCGCTTTATGGCGGAACGGATCATTTTGTAAAACATGTACTTACAAGATTTGGAATCAAAACGTTAGGCTTTGATCCGGACCACTCACATTCAGATATTGTAAGAATGATTGAGGATTCAGGAGAAAAGGATAAGCTGAAAATGATCTATGTCGAGTCTCCGGCTAACCCGACAAACCACCTCGTAGATCTGGAAATGTGCAGGTCTGTTGCGGATAAATATTCCGTAAAAGAGAAAGTGCTTATCGCAGTTGATAATACTTATATGGGACCGCTTTGGCAGCACCCAATTAGTCACGGCGCGGATCTGGTACTTTACTCTGCAACGAAATACATAGGTGGACATAGTGACGTAATTGCCGGCGCATGTCTGGGAAGAAAAGAACTTATTTCTCAGGTTAAAGAAATGCGAACATTTTTTGGAAATATGGCCGGACCCTGGACAGGCTGGTTACTTCTTAGAAGCCTTGAAACGCTTAAAATCCGGATGGAGAAACAGGCAGAAAATGCTAAAAGAGTATATGAAGTAATTAGCAAACACCCGAAAGTGCAAACAATCCACTATCTCGGAGGATTGAAGCCAGGTGATGAACAATATGAGGTATTTAAAAAACAATACTCTTCAGGAGGAGCCATGCTTTCAGTAATTCTAAATGGGGGAGAAAAAGAAGCTTTCAGGTTTTTAAACAACCTGAAATTAATCAAGCTTGCAGTGAGTCTTGGAAGCACTGAATCTCTTGCGCAGCATCCTGCAACAATGACCCATGCCGGAGTGGACCCGGAAGAGAAAACAAGATATGGAATTTCAGAAAACCTGGTAAGACTTTCAATAGGAGTGGAAAACCCGGATGATATAATCTGGGACATTTCACAGGCCCTTGAAAAGTGCTAAACCAGAATCAACTTTGGAGTCGGCTCGAAAAAGGAAGGATCCGGGGAAAAATGCTTATTGAAGAAGCCGTTCATTTCATTGGTAGTTTTATCAGAAAGTAAAGGAAGCAACTCTTCCATTACCTCTCCGGAAATTAGATAAGGAGGATTTTCCATATTCAGTTTAGTTCCCCTGCAATGTGCATAAATCTGATAATCTGTGCAGTTCCCGGCATCTGTTCCTTTAATCATACATGATCTCAGGTTTTGTTCAGGGTCTGCATTCATCATTTCGATTCGTTTTTCGACGTTAATGTTTTCCTGAAAGTAGCCCATAATTTTTTGCCACGAATCTTGAGAAATCTCTTTCCGTAAACCTTCCGCACAATCCATACAAATGGCGTAATCGAAAACGGTATCCCTTGCCTCGAAATTCTCATATTTCTTTATTGCCTTTTCAATCAGGTACTCCGTATCTCCCTCGAGCAAATACTTGTTACACTCAATACAGTGCTCAAAAGGAGCCCGTGTTTCGAATGAGTAAAATTCCTCAGGAATGTCATAGTCAGCCATGCCTTAAAACTAACTATCGTGTACTATGCTGCAAAAAATAGTATGCATGCATAACAAATTAATTTTCTTTATCTTTGATTTTACCATTATGAAAAGAGAAGAAACGGTTGACTATAACATTAAGGGGTTATGGCATGGAATTTCCAGAATGTACAATCAATATGGAGTTGAGTATGATGTCACTGCATCAACAGGATTTGTCCTTTTAAATATAGATGTTGACCTGGGAACTCCGGCTACTAAAATTGCTCCTCTTCTGGGAATGGAATCCAGAAGCCTTACACGAATGCTTAAAGCGATGGAGGAGAAGAGCTGGGTATATCGTGAAAAGGATCCGACCGATGGTCGCTCCGTTCGAATTTTCCTTACCGATCTTGGAAAGGAAAAAAGGGAGCTTTCCCGGCGAGCTGTCAAAGAATTTAATAAAAAAGTCCGGATGATGATTCCTGGGGAGCAATTGGATAATTTTTTCAGGGTAGTTAAGGAAATCAATGAAATTGTTGATGACCCTAATCTATTTAGAAAAGTAGCAGAGGAAATATCGAATGAATTTGCCAGCAATGGCGTTTTGAATAATGTATAAATCCGGCAACAGCCGATTAGCCAAATGAAACGAACGATTAAGAATGTAGCTGTACTTGGATCGGGAATTATGGGATCCCGAATAGCCTGTCACTTTGCCAATATAGGTGTTGAAGTGCTTTTATTGGACATTGTTCCTTTCGACCTTTCTGAAGAGGAGAAGAGGGACAAAAAGGCAAGAAACCGAATAGTTGAGTCATCTTTAATGACTGCAGTAAAATCAAACCCTTCACCACTTTACGATAAGTCAAAAGCCAGCCTGATCAGGACAGGAAACTTTGACGATGATCTGGAAAAAATCAAAGACGTGGATTGGATCATGGAAGTGGTTGTTGAAAAACTTGAAATCAAGAAATCACTATTTGAAAAAGTTGAGAAATTCAGGAAACCGGGAACACTGATCACCTCCAATACTTCAGGTATTCCAATTCACCTGATGCTTGATGGAAGAAGTGATGATTTTCAGAAACATTTCTGCGGGACGCATTTTTTTAACCCGCCAAGATATCTCCGGCTTCTTGAAATTATTCCGACGGAAAAGACAGATCCTGAGATAACGGATTTCTTCATGCACTATGGAGACCTTTACCTGGGAAAAGAAACCGTACTTTGTAAGGACACTCCTGCATTTATTGCCAACCGAATCGGCGTTTATGCAATGATGTCAGGAATGCATGTGATTGACAAAATTGGTTTGACTGTGAACGAAGTTGATAAATTGACAGGCCCGGTCATTGGACATGCAAAATCTGCCACTTTCAGAACATCTGATCTGGTAGGCCTGGACACAATGGTCAATGTTTCAAATAATTTGCACGCTGCTCTGGCGCATGATGAATCAAGAGATGTATTTAAACTTCCACGAATTGTAAAGGAACTTTCGGATAAAAACTGGCTGGGAGACAAGACAGGGCAGGGTTTTTATAAAAAAACGAAAGTCGACGGCAAGACGGAAATTCTTGAACTGAATCTTCAGTCCCTTGAGTATGAAGAAAAAACCAAAGCCAAATTCGATGCGATGGATAAAACAAAAAACATCGAAGATGTAAGAGAGCGACTTCCCATTTTATTGGCAGACTCGGGCAAGGCCGGAGAATTTTACAGACAGACGTTCTACGACCTGTTTAAGTATTGCTCCAATCGAATTCCGGAAATAGCAGATGAATTGTATCGTGTAGATCAGGCAGTTTCAGCTGGCTTTGCCTGGGAAATTGGCCCGTTTGAATCGTGGGATGCACTTGGCCTGGAAGATACTGTGGCAAAAATGAAGGAATCCGGATTTGAACCTGCCGGATGGGTACAGGAAATGCTCGATGGAGGTCACAAATCTTTTTACAAGTTCGAAGACGGGAAGAAACAATACTATGATATCCCGTCTAAAGCATACAAAGTAATCCCTGGAACAGAGGGACTGATCTTTTTGGATGCGTTCAAAGAAAACAACAAAGTTTGGGGGAAGCAGGGTGCAAGTATTTATGATATCGGAGATGGTATACTAAATCTTGAATTTCATACCAAAATGAATTCGATCGATGCTGATGTAATTGAGGGGATTAACACTGCCATTACCATGGCGGAGAAGGATTTCAGAGGAGTGGTTGTGGGAAATGAAGGGCAGAATTTTTCAGCTGGCGCAAACCTTGCGATGCTTTTTATGTATGCCGTTGATCAGGAGTTCGACGAAATTGACCTGATGGTCAGGACCTTTCAGAGCACCATGACCAGGGCGCGGTTTTCAAGTATCCCGGTAGTCTCAGCAACTTCAGGGCTTGTGCTTGGAGGAGGATGTGAGTTATCCCTGCATTGTGATGCGATTCAGGCGCATGCAGAATCCTATGTTGGTCTTGTGGAAGTTGGAGTTGGCCTTATCCCTGGAGGAGGAGGAACCAAAGAGATGACAATGAGAGCAGCAGATGAATTTAGCCCGGGAGATCCGGAACTAAATACACTTCAGGAGTATTTCATGAACATTGCAACAGCCAAAGTGGCGACATCTGCTGAAGAAGCCAGAGGGATGCATATACTGAGAGGAGGAGATGAAATTACACTAAACAGAAAGCGATTGCTTACGGACGCAAAGGAAAAAGCCATTCAACTATATGAAGCGGGCTACACACAACCATCTGAAAGAAAGGACATTAAGGTGCAGGGAAAAGCAGCTTTAGCGATGTTTGGTGCAGGAATAACCGGAATGCAATACGGGAGCTACATTTCAGAACATGATGCAAAAATTGGAAACAAGCTTGCCTGGATCATGGCAGGGGGAGATCTTTCAGCCCCTTCATTGGTTTCTGAGCAATATCTTCTTGACCTGGAAAGAGAAGCATTTTTAAGTCTTTGTGGTGAACCAAAAACACTTGAAAGAATCCAAAGCATTCTTTTTAAGGGCAAGCCCCTTAGAAATTAATAATTGTTAATTGTCAATTAAAAAACACAAAAAATGAACGCATATATAGTCGCAGGATACAGGTCGGCAGTTGGAAGGGCAAAAAAGGGCGGATTCCGTTTCTATCGTCCGGATGATCTGGCTGCAGATGTTATCAAGCATTTAATTGGTTCCATTAAAGATTTTGATGCCACTCGGGTCGACGACCTGATAGTTGGTAATGCAATACCAGAGGCAGAGCAGGGATTACAAATGGGGAGATACATTTCATTACTGTCATTACCTATTTCAGTTCCTGGAATGATCATCAACAGGTATTGTGGTTCGGGGCTGGAAGCGATTCACCTGGCTTGTGCAAGAATACATTCAGGAACAGCTGAATGTATCATTGCCGGAGGCACCGAATCCATGTCGCTCGTCCCTATGATGGGATATAAAGCGGCATTAAACTGGAACATTGCCTCAGAAAACCCTCAATACTATTTGAATATGGGGTTAACTGCCGAAGAAGTGGCGAAGGATTTCAATATTTCTGCGGAAGACTCGAATGAGTTTGCCCTGAATTCACACCAGAAAGCAGCGAAAGCAATTGCCGATGGCAAATTTAAAGATGAGATTGTCCCTGTTACTGTTGAAGAAATATTTGTAAATGCAGAAGGAAAGAGGGAAAAGAAAGAATTTGTGGTTGACACGGATGAATGTGTACGAGCCGATACCACCATGGAAGGACTCGCCAGCCTGAAGCCGGCATTCAAGCAGGGAGGACAGGTTACGGCCGGAAATTCATCGCCTACTTCAGATGGAGCAGCCTTCGTAATGGTGATGAGTGAAAAAATGGTGAAAGAGTACAAACTTGAACCAATCGCGCAAATGGTTTCCTATACTGCAGCAGGAGTTGATCCGCGAATCATGGGAATCGGGCCGGTGGAAGCAGTTCCAAAAGCATTGAAGCAGGCAGGACTTAAACAAAATGATCTTGACCTTATTGAACTTAATGAAGCTTTTGCAGCGCAATCGCTTGGAGTAATCAGAGGACTGGATCTGGATACAGAAAAATTAAATGTGAATGGAGGAGCCATTGCATTGGGTCATCCGCTTGGATGTACAGGAGCAAAACTTTCCATTACACTTTTCAATGAAATGCGAAGAAGAAAAAGTAAATACGGCATGGTAACAGCGTGCGTGGGAGGAGGCCAGGGAGTTGCCGGAATTTATGAATTTTTGAACTGACACCCGTTAATTAACCATAGATTAAGGTCGTCCCTCTCTGGGGGATGACCTTTTTTGTTTCTACTTTGCACAAAAATTTTAGCACCATGAAAAACATTTTGATCACACTTCTATGCTTCATTTTTCTTACAGCATTCGCTCAGGACGATAAAACTCTTACAGAATCGACGGTGAATCAGCCAACGATAAAGAGCCACATTGGCTTTCTCGCATCTGATGCTTTGAGAGGCAGGAACACTCCCTCTCCTGAACTCGACATAGCTGCCGAATACATCAAAAGCAGATTTGTTGAATACGGAGTATTAATGGCAGAGGGGATGGATTCCTATTTTCAGGGAGTACCAATGAAAAATGAAACTCCGCCTAAATCAGGAAGCATTCAAATTGATGAAGACAGTTTTAACCTGAATGATGATTTCATCATTTTAAATGGAAGCGGAGCAATAGAAAATGCAGGAATTGTCTTTGCTAATTATGGGCTGGAGGAAGATTTGAAAAAATTGAAAGTGGAAGGAAATATTGTTTTTGCACTTGCCGGAGACGGTGAAAGTCAGGATCCTCGAGGCTGGTTTGTGACATCTACAGAAAAAAGGAAAAAAGTGAAGGAAATGGGCGGTGTTGCCCTTGTTGAATTATACAATTCCTCCCAAATTCCATGGAATATGCTTGTCAGATTCATGGGCGGATCACGGACGGTGATCGATAGCGAAAAAGAAGAGGAGCAAATGCCCCATCTTTGGATGAATCGCTCACTTGATGACCTTTCTGCTATTCAGGAAAAGAAGAAGACAGCATCATTGACCTTAAAAAAAGATGAGCCACAGAAGTTTGTAACGAAAAATGTAATTGGATACATCGAAGGAACAGATCCTGAGTTAAAAAATGAATTTGTTGTTTATTCAGCACATTATGATCATGTGGGTGTAGGCAGACCGGATGCGAAAGGAGACAGTATTTATAACGGTGCCCGAGATAATGCGGCCGGGACAGTGACAGTATTAAGTGCAGCTCAAAACATTGCAAAATACCCAACAAAGAGATCTGCCCTTTTTGTATTATTCACCGGAGAGGAAAAAGGACTGCTGGGAAGCAGATACTTTGTGGATAATTCACCTGTTGACCTTTCTAAAATGGTTTACTGCTTCAACTCAGATAATGGAGGATACAATGACACCTCAATTGCCACCATCATTGGACTTACGAGAACCACTGCCGGAGACCTGATTTCTGAAGCCTGTAAAGCCTTTGGCCTGAATGCCATTGAAGATCCGGCTCCTGAGCAGGGGCTTTTTGATCGATCTGATAATGTGCGGTTTGCATCCAAAGGAATTCCCGCTCCTACATTTAGCCTTGGCTTTACAGCCTTCGATGCAGAAATTGGAAAGTACTATCATCAGCCTGGAGACGAACCGGAAACTCTTGATTATGATTACCTGGAAAAATTCTTCAAAGCGTATGTTCTTGCATGTCGCGGGATTGCAAATTCGGATGAGGCGCCATTCTGGATAGAAGGCGATAAGTATTATGAGGAAGGAATGAAGCTGTACGACAAATAAGTCAAACCAGTCAATAAGCAAAAAATAAGGGGCTCCATTCGGAGCCCCTTTTCGCGGGATTTGTGGTGAACTTTACTACTAAATTTTTTAAAAGAAAACGCTCGGGAACCCGCTATGTGAGTGAGATAGTTGGCAAACCAAAGGATTAAGCGAAAACCTCGGGTCCCCTTACATTTTCTATAGATTAACCATCAACCTAAGAGCTTATCAATTAATTATTTAATTGACAATATGAAATTAGTGTTTTAACAAAGACAGGATTTCAGTGATTTTCATAGGAAACAGGGAAAAAGAAGTTAATCAACTGATAATCAGTATATTAAGTAATTAATAGCTCTGGAAAATTACCTTAATCAGGGTAGCCGTATACCCTAAAGTGGGTAGTGGTTAAAAAGCGGCAATTCCGTTCTGAAATGCAAATTTCACGAGACCTACGGCGTTTTTTGCCTGCGTTTTTTTCATCAGGTTTTTCCTGTGCGTCTGAATGGTCTGTTCACTCAGGAATAATTTTTCGCCAATCTCCTTCATTGTGAGCTCCTGACAAATTAACTGGAGGATTTCAATTTCACGAGGACTCACATCAGCCCGGTTTTGAATCAGGTTTTTTGAAAGTCCGTCTCTCTTTATCTTCTTGTGCAAAGCTGAAGAAACCAGCTGATTGTAGTAGAAGTCGTTATTGATGACAGAAAGAATGGCGCGATGAACCTCTTCAGGGTCCGCATTTTTTAGAAGATAGCTATGAACGCCAATTTCGATCAGGTCAGAGATGATTTGTAGCGAATCGTGCATGGAAATCATGACGATCTTGGCTTTTGGAAACTTTGAAATAATCTTTCTCGAGGCTTCCCATCCATCCATGACCGGCATTTCAAGGTCCAGAAGTACCAGATCAAATTCCTTTTCACTCAGTTTTTGAAGCGCTTCCTTTCCATTCTTCGCTTCATCGACAAAATCAATCTCTTCGAATGTCTCCAGGAGCATCATGGTCCCGCGTCTGAAGAGGGTATGATCATCTGTAACAAGTATGTTAAGCTTTTCAGGTGTCATCATTGCTGGTTGGAGAATTTTGCCCGTTCAAATTTATCATTAATTCAATATTAGCACCACCTGAAGCATTGTTGCTGAATGATACGTCCGCTCCAACCGTTTCAGCACGATTCGAAATGTTCCACAACCCAATCCCATCGGCCTTTTTAAGCACCTGATCGGGAAACCCTTTGCCATTATCATAAAATATAATTTTTACGGTTTGATTTTCAACAGCGCATGAAAGCTGTATTGTATCAGCACCAGAATGCTTCAGACAATTATTTGTTAGTTCCTGGATGATTCGATACAGCATGAGATTTCCGTTTTCATCCATTTCAAACTCGTCCCAAGACTTAATGGTGGCGATGATTTCGTTGCTCTTGCTGATTTTTTCGAACATGTCTGCAATAGCTCTTTGAAGTCCGTATTTTTTTAAAACAACCGGCATCATTTCATGCGAAATGGTTCGTACCTGCCCAATGGTTTCAGTCAGATGCTCAATAACCTCCGGCAATGTTTCGAGAGAATTGGTACGCTGAGAAACCTGAAGGTTCATTTTAATAGTAGAAAGCAGGGCGCCTACTCCATCGTGGAGCTCTGTTCCCAGACGGTTTCTTTCTTCTTCCTGTGAGGTAAGCGTCGCTTTTAGCATTTCATGCTGATGACGCGATCGCAATTCCTGAACAGCCAGCTTGTTTTGGAGCACTTTCCGCTTGTATAATGATACAAAGAACACCAGTGAAAATGCCATGAGCATCAATCCAACGGTGCCTGCCACCACAAGCAAAATGAGTTGACTATTCAATCAGGAAGGTTAATTGGTTATAGTGTAAGTTTAGTCAGAAGAGGGGAAGAAAGCTATTTTTTCCGTTGATATGACAAATAGAACCTGACCAGAAAGCCGAAACTCAAAAAGGTCATTATTGATGACCCGGCGACAACAAATGTGACAACAGATTCGATCATGTCGTCACAGATTTAGGTTCATGGATATAATCGGGGAAGCCTTTTTTCACAAGGATAAAGGCATAAAGTAACATTAGGTTTTTGGCTATGTTGAAGGTGAGATTAAATAATGAAATGTATAAGTAAGTCTCACCACTTACCTGCAATTCAAAGACCAAATAGTTTTGAAAAAGATTATTAAATAGAGTTATACTACTATAGAAAAATATAGCAGAAACAATCCAGAAAACAGGATATTTTGTGAGCCGATCAATTGGACTTTGACTAAGGATTTCGAGAAAGGTCAGGATAGAAAGAAAAGTGATTATTGTAGAAGAATAAGTTTTAATGAAAGTGTTTGCTTCAAAAAAAGAATAAAAGAAAATGACGCTGAATATTGTACCAATAGAGAACAGTAAAAGGAGAACTAAAATCAACTTTTTTCTCTTTGGAATGAGGGTTAAAAAAAGCCAACTGAGAAGAAAGTAGTTAATAATATGCCAAGGAGTTGTTATCAAGTAACTGTTTGGATAAACATATCTGATAAAATAGTAACTGATAATGTCAGCTAGAAAACTTGCTAGAATAATGTAAAAGATTATCCTGGAATTTCCTTTTTCCCCTCTTAGAAAGATAAGAAAAAAGAGAATTCCAGGAACACCTGAGTATGTATTGATATAATCTCTTACAATTTCAAAAAAACTCATTGATTTTTGAGATTAAGTTGGTCCAGGACAATTTGGAGGACAAGCTTGCCCCTCATCAGCCGCTCCATCATCTTCACCATTCCCTACTTTTGCTCCCAGTGATTTCATTTTCTGGCTCTTGCTTAAAATATTTCCGTCTTTATCTGCAGGGTATAGCACGAGTCGTTCACTCCCATCATCGGCCATTCCTTTAAAAAACCAGATACCATCTGCACCCTCTTCATCAAGTAAATTGCAAAGAATATCACATCCGTAAAGCCAGCCATGGGTTTCGTCCGGATGGTTTTTCTGGTATGTTTTCACCCACTTATCGGCTTTATTCTTGTTCATCCTTTTGCCGATTTTTTTTACATCTTTCTCTTTCATTGCGGTAATTTTTGGTTGTTAATTAATCTACATTGAAGCAAGCTAGCAGTGACAAATAGCTTATCAAAGGATAAAGCCGCTTTTTGTAAGAAAAATACCCAAAAATGGGTAGTAAATGCAATGAAAATTACCTTAATGGGAATTCAGAACCGGAGATAAGGAATGATTGGATTGCGCTGCATATATTTGCAACCAACATTTAAATCAGAGAAGTTATGATGATGCTTTGGATAATTATTGGATTGTTTATTCTGGCAATCATATGCCCGATGATTTTACCCAATAAAAAAGTCAGTGATCACGAAGGAGATCACGTGTAAATCACGAATTTTTCTGCTTCTCTTTTCTTGAATTTACGAAAGAAAGAGCCGCCACGAAAGAGAGTAAAAACACAATGATGTTCACAAAAAGGTTTACTCCGTCGGTTACTGCTGGGTTAGTCAATTCCATCTTTTAATTCTTTTGCGCTAAGATAGGCTCTTTCATTGCTTTGAGCAATTTTCTCATATCCATTTCATCATTATAAACGTGCGGGGCAACTCGGATGGCATCTCCACGAACACTTACACTAACCCGGTGCTTTTTAAGCGACTTTTGTAATGCTTCGATTTCTACTTTTTCAGGCAGGCGTATGCCAAAAAGATGCTCGCCTCTCCAGTCAGGATGTTCAGTCTGATACCCCAACTCACTCAACTCTTCCAGAGGTGCTTTTGTCAGATTGCTACAATATTCCTGAACGTTAGCCGGCCCCCATTTCAATACCTGCTTAAGTGCGGCATGGATCATTGGGATGAGGATGAAATTACTGTGTTCCCCCACTTCATAACGAAGCGCGTGTTCGCGATACGCTGTTTGGAAATCAATGAGCCGTGAAAAATCTTCGCTTCTGATTCGGTTGATCCAGTTTTCTTCAACGGGGCTTCCTTCATCAAAAACAGGCCCATAATAGGCCAGGCCAATCGAATAGGGACCCATCAGCCATTTATAGCCTGCACAAATCACAGCATCCGGTCTGAATTTTTTTATACTAAAGGGGAGAGCTCCAATAGATTGAGTTCCGTCGATAATCAATAATCCACCGACCTCATCCAGGCGTGCCCTGATTTTTTCAAGTAAAAAAAGTGTTCCGTCGGACCAGTGTACATGCCCGATTGAAACCACTCTGGTCTTATCATTAATGGAATTGATGATTTCATTGTTCCAGTCTTCACCCCTGGATCCGGAATTTGGAGGGGGAATAATTGTCAGGTCAAAGCCGTTTTCTTTGAGCGACATCCATGGGTAGACATTACTTGGAAACTGCTCATCTGTAATAATTACTTCCCCATCATTAAAGGGCAGGTTGTTGATCACATTGGCCATGCCGTAAGAGACCGAAGGAATGATTACAACTCTTTCATTAACATCATTTTCAATGAGTTGTGAAAAAAGCAGACGCACAGTTTCTGTTTCATGGAAAAAATCATCGGGACTTATCTGGAAGGGTTTTCGTTTCTTTTTAATTCCTTTGATACCGGCATTTTCCACCTTTTTTAAAAGGGGAGACATATAAGCGCAATTGATGTAAGCGTACTTTCTTTGAAGCTGAAATTTTTCGCGTTGACACTTCATAGATAATTAGTTATGCTGTTTAAATTATTTGAAACCCTGCAGGAGATGGAAATAAAGTTGCAAAATAACCAACCGCGTCTTGTCGTTGTTGCAAACAAAAATATTTGTGTGGTCAGGCAGGGAAAAGGATTAACGGCTTTTGAGAATGAATGCCCTCATATGGGTGAAGGGCTGAGTGGCGGGCTGATCAATTTTATGAACGAAATTGTTTGCCCGCTTCATTCATACAAGTTCAACCTTCATAATGGTGAAGAAGAAAGCAGAAGGTGTCCGACACTAAAATTCATAGTGGTGGAATTCAATAGCGAAGGAGTTTTTTTGGACTTATGAAAGACTGAAAAGTCGAACAACAGAAACTAAGAAATCAGCAATGACCTGTGCCACACTGTTTCCGGCTCCTCTTCCAACGACATAAAGCACAAACAGGAAATAAATTGACAGCAGAAGTATTGCTTTCGCTTTTCCAAAGTACTTACCCCAGGTAAAAATAACAACCGCCAAAACGGTTAAAAGCCAAAGAAGAAACCGGAGTTCGCTACTCAGGTCTACAATTTCGGGAGGCATATGCAAAGGTCCGTTAAGCGCAGTGAAAATGAATAAAGGAAATCCTAAAGCGAAGCAAATATCAAAAATGTTACTTCCCAAAGCATTGGAAATCGCATCATCATACTGACCTCTTTTCGCATCTTTCATGGAAATAATTGTATCCGGGAAACTGGATGCAGCAGAAGCTAAGATTAAAGCAACAAACATTAGCGGTATTCCCAGGCCTTTGAATTCTCCCATTCCTGCAATCGAATAAGTGTCGGATCCGATCCATTCACACGCCAAAACCAAAAAATAGCTCGCCAGAGCAATTCCAACTGTAGAAAATATGAGAAGAGTCCACGCTTTAGTATTGTTGATCATTTTCGTACCCAAAAAAACTCGTTCCAGATCAAGCGTTAGAACTGCTTTCAATAAGGGTCTTTTTGGTCTTTCTTCATCAATAAAATCTTCGTCATGAAGCTGGCCTCCTTCTAATTGCTCCAAATCTTTCTTTTTCATGGTGGCGAACATGAATATGATGTAGGCCGCATAAACCAGCATTAGTATAACACCGTGGTACCAGTCAAGTACAGAACCGCTAATAAGCACGAGGAATATAAACTCCGCAATGATCAATGCAATGCCATCACGCATAAGCACTTTCCTTGAGACTTCAATTTTTTTAGTCATTCCCATTCCAATGACTGCAAGCACAGAGACTGCCGGGATAACCATCCCATTAAATATTGCGCTACCTGCTGTTGTTCCGATTCCTCCGGAAAAACCATTGGCATCCATTAGTACAAACAGGAAGAACAAAGAAGTGAATACTTCGGGCATGGAACTCGCTATTGCGTTAATAGTTGCTCCTCTTACCCCCTCCGAGAGGTTTCTGCCAACATACTCGGAAGCAGTCATGAAACCATCTCCTGCCCTCCAAATAATTATACAAACGACAGTGATTAGTAATAGTGGGATTAGGATACCCATATGTGTTTATTTTGGTTCAGCGATTGCGGTGATTAAAAATAATTTAGCTGGTGACACACGAAAATAACAAACATTTACCCTAAGCGCGAAATATTCATGTTTATCCTTCATTAATTCAATGATTAAAGCACTATTTGCCTAATTTTCGGACTCAAAAACTTTCTTAGGATGTACATCAACCTTTCAGGACTCAATATTTTGGTTACGGGAGCAAGTCGTGGAATTGGCAAGGCACTTGCAACAAAACTGGCAGAAGCGGGTGCTACCATTGCAGTTCATTATAACAAAAATGTCAGGGACGCAGAGAACCTTGCTCATATTCTTGGGAATGAATCAAAAGCATTTCAGGCAGACCTGTCAAAAAAGGATGAGGCAGCCAAATTGTTTGAAAGAGTGACGCTTGAGATGGGAAGCATTGAGATTCTGATAAATAATGCGGGGGTCGCCAAATCAGCAAATATTGGTTCAAAAGATGATGACTGGACAGCTGCATGGGATGAAACCATGATGGTCAATTTGAATTCTGCTGCCATTCTGTGTAAAAAGGCGATACAGCATTTTTTGGAAAGAAAAGCAGCAGGCAGGATTATCAATATTGCTTCTCGTGCAGCTTTCAGAGGAGATGAGGCGGAGTACATTGCGTATGCAGCATCGAAAGCCGGGCTTGTTTCATTGACAAGATCTATTGCGAGGGCATACGGAAAGGAGGGGGTAAAAGCGTTTGTCATTGCACCCGGGTTTGTGCGAACAGATATGTCTCAGGAGTTTATGCAACAGTACGGAGAAGACCATGCGAAAGGAGATCTTGCACTGGAGCGTCTCACTGAGCCCAAGGATATCGCACCACTTGTTACTTTTATCGCAAGTGGAATGGCGGACCATGCAACAGGAGCTACATTTGATGTTAATGCCGGCAGCTATTTGCATTAATCCATTAATTTCGTCGTAAATTCATATCTTTAGGAAGTCTAATAAACCACAGCTATTAAATGGAAAGCAGTAACATTAAAAACCACCTTAAAGCATTAGTTCAAATCTCAATCATCGATCGGGATTTTGGTCAGCCCGAGAAATCATATGTTTATACGATTGGTAAAGCAAATAAAATCCCGGAGGAAGAAATTGATGCAATAGTGAAAGAGGTATTGGAATCGAAGGATAATGAAGATGTCAACTTTGACGGACTGATGACGGAAGAACGATTTGACTATCTATATGACATTGTCCAGCTGATGAAAATTGATGGAGAAGTATTTTTGACTGAGATAAAATACTGTGAAGGAATCGCAGATAAATTGGGATACGATCGTAAGGTTGTTAAGAAAATGGCTTCCAGGATTTATTCAGATCCGGCAATTACAGGAAACAGAGAGGCGCTCATGAAAGAGGCCGGTAAATATTTGAAGTAGGTATCACATAATCAACGTCTAATGAGTATAAAATCAAAACTCAGTGTTCTTGTTCAGCTTGCAAACATCGATGGGGACTTTGCAGGAGAAGAAAAGGATTTAATCTACATGATCGCAAAGGCAAACGGAATCACCCAGGATGAAGTCAATAATATGATTGACAACCCTGAACCACTTCCTCCATTGAGCACTTTGTCGGATGATGACAAGTTTGAATACCTGTATCATCTTGTACAGCTAATGAAAATTGACAGTCAGGTATATCTGTCTGAAATTAAGTATTGTGAAGAATTGGCTGAGAAGCTTGGCTTCAAGAAAAATGTAATTTCAGATCTTTCTGCAAGGATTTATAGTGATCCAATGATCACCTCCAATGTGGAGTCTCTTAAAAGGGAGATTAGAAAGCATCAATACTAGTACCAGATTCAGTTTAGTCTTTTACCTGGCGAAGCTGTTGCCAGGATATACCGAAGTACTGTTCTAACTTGGACAAAAACTCGTCTTCGTTGAGTATAGTCATTTCTGTCGTTTCGCCCAGACGGGTAATTTTTAGTTTTCTGTCAGTCAATGTAACTCTTCCTTCCCGCGTTTTGATTGTGATGAGTTTTTTTTGAGTGAATGATGAGGCTTCTGATGTCTGGTGAAATTCACACATTTCCATAAATTGTATGATTTGCTTCTCTGAGGTATTGAATCTGTATTTGGTATGAAAAACAGTTGTGTCATCAGAATATCGGAGCAAAAAATTTTCATCCGGATCTTTTTCAAATTTCCAGTAGGTGGTATAGTCCATCTGAACCACGTTTGTTGCTAATTCCTTGGGATAGGAAAAGGAATTACCGAATCCCACGTCCACGAGGAAGTTTCGTTCTTCAAGAGTCAGGATTATGATCATGTGATCAAAGTCAGGACTGAAATCACCCGAATCTTTTCTCATTTGTGCAGAAGCAATATGGCACTGATAACCCAAATGTGACAACAGGTGATAAAAAAGGCCGTTAAGCTCGTAGCAAAATCCACCTCGTTTTTCGGTGACAAGCTTGTTGAAAATTTTCTTGTAGTCAAGCTGTATTTTTCTGGTGTAATGAATATCGAGGTTTTCAAAGGGAATAGTATGGACGTGTGCTGAGTGCATTTTTCTTAAAGCATTGAGAGAGGGTTCTTCGCGGGAAACCCCCAGCCGTTTAAGATAAGCTTCAACATCTATGGGAGTGGCCTTTGATCCTGTTTTGAAATAATTGAGCTTTTTCAATTTCCTTTATTGAAATACTGTTCCATGTTTCCCATGTAATTCAATAAGGCATCCTGCCATTTTTGATCAGCGTCCCATTCGCCAACGTAAACGTTCTTAGCAATATTTTGACGAATATAAAACTTGTGCAACAGCGCCTTTCTCGGGAAGGTTTTGATGGTGGTGTTGTCCGGCATCACCGGTATCACCGAAACAAAACCAGCCTTTGAAGGCTGATTATCATACTTAAGCATTGCCTGAATTGATTCGCCGGACGCATAAAGATTTCTCAAAACAAATTGATACCTTTTTCTAAGAAGATCTTCATCACTCATGTAATCGATGAATTCAATATCATATGGCTGGGACTCCAGGAGTTTTTGAAGTTCTTGATTTTTACTGGCAACCTCAGCATTATAGGAGTTAATTTTTTGTACCAGCTCCTCACCGGCATTTTCAGGGAGAGAAAGTAAGCTGAATTTTTCTACTGCCAGTTTGCTTCTTCTTACCTGCCCGGGATAAATTTTCAGGTTTGATTTTTCAACAATGGGAAGAGCGTCCAGGTAGGCAGGCTTTTCAGGAATGAGGAAGTTTTGCATAGGATATTCTGCCCGTTTGATGTCACGTGCAAAATCCAGCATTAACCGGGAAAGAGAATTTGATGTTCTTGAATAAACCTCTTGATTATTTTTGATCAGCGCCGAACTCTCAGAATAAGGAGCGCAAACAAGTTCTATACCTGAGCTCTCCGGATTGACAAAAATCAAATTCTTAACCCCTCTCAGTGAAAGAATACTTTCATAAAAAGCCCGGGTAGAATTTCCTGAAAGAAAATCTTTTTCATTGATGTAGATCACTGCATCTATTCGCATTTTATACAATGAAGCATGCACCTGATCACAGAACTTTTTCCAGTCTCCCTCAAGTAAGCCATTATTCACTGAAGGCACATTTACAAAAACAGCAGTTCGTGCACTGTTGATATTCTCAGGAATCCGCCCCCCTCCTTTCAAATCTTTGTAGGTGTAAACCGGAGATTGAGGGAAAGCAAAAAAAGAAGTAAGAATGACAGCTACAAAGGATATACTTCTCATGTGAATTGACTTGCAATTGGCTAATTTTATAAAAACTGAACTGATAATTAACCTTTTTATTATTAAAGATGCAAAAACGCTGTGCCTGGTGCGAAAACACCTTTGATGATTACGTGAGGTATCATGATGAAGAATGGGGAGTTCCGGTACGTGATGACAGAAAACACTTTGAATTTCTTGTATTGGAAAGTGCACAGGCCGGACTAAGCTGGGCGACCATATTGAAGAAAAGAGAAGGCTACAGAAGGGTTTTTTCTGATTTTGATGTAGTTAAAGTGGCAAAGTATGGAGCGAAAGAGGTGGAAAGATTTTTGCTGGACGCCTCTATTATCCGAAACAGAGCGAAGATTGAAGCGTCAATAAATAATGCAGCAAGATTTCAGGAAGTGCAGAAAGAGTTTGGGTCGTTTGACACCTATATATGGGGGTTTGTGGACAATGACCCCATAATTGGAAATTGGAAAACGATGGAACAGGTTCCGGTAACAACACCTGAGTCAGATGCACTTTCAAAAGATTTAAAAAAACGAGGATTCAAATTTGTAGGATCTACCACCATATACGCACACATGCAGGCTATTGGGCTTGTAAATGATCATACAACAGACTGTTTCCGATTTAAGGAATTGTTATAAGAAAGCAAAAATTAGAATGAAGAAGAGCCTTGTAAAAGTGACACTTTTGTTACTTGTCATTATTTCAATATTTTCAATGGTGTTCTTTCATAAGTCACCTGAAGAGGTCTACTTAAGTCATATAAAGAAATCGTTCAGAGGAGTTGAGCTGGATGGGCCGGAGAAGTCGGCTTTCAGAGACGGACTGATGACAAGGAATCCGGTTACCGGGAAAATCAATCATGAGAACATTCAAAACCACTATCGCCAGCGGGTAAAGTCTCGTTTGCCAGGAGAAGACAGGGATTTTAAGTGGGAACAGGTAAATACTGAGATAGCGGGAAGAGTCCGCTCCATCATGATTGATCCAAATGACGGTAATAAACTGTGGGCCGGAGCGGTTACAGGCGGATTATGGTATAGTCCTGACTTCAGAAATAATTCGGCATGGATTCCGGTATCTGACGATTGGGAGAGCCTCTCAATCTCTACGATTACGTTTGACCCTAATGATACACAAACGCTTTATGTGGGGACCGGAGAATCCTATACTTCAGTCAACATCTATAGAGAATCTTCTTCAGCGGGAGTTGGTATATACAAATCTGAAGACGGGGGAGCAACATGGAGTCTGATGCCCTCAACAGAAGGCTTTGACTATGTAAATGATATAGTGATCAAAGATGAAGGTGGAATTAGCGTGATTTATGTTGGTGTTGCTTCAGGGCTTTATCAGGGATCTGTTTTCGGATCGCAACCAACCGACGGGTTGTATCGGTCGGATGATGGGGGCACGACCTGGGAACAGGTTCTTCCCAATATTTCCGGAGAAAGCGTGCCCTATGCAGTTTCAGATATTGAATTGACTGCATCCGGAGATTTATATGTTGGAACCATGCGAAACCTTGAACTTAAAGGAGGCGGAATTATCCTGCATTCCACGGACGGGATGAATTGGAATGTTGAAGACCGTTATGTAACGACAATTACCGGTGAAGATGCCGGTCTGATTCCAGGGCGTGTGCGGATCACTTCAGAGTCAGATATTGTTTATGCGGTGGCAACTTCCGGGTTTGTTAACAGTTTTGATCAGATCCGGGACATTGGATTTTTCACAAGGCTGATGTATAAGGAATCAGATATCTGGTATGACTTTGACGGTCCTTCGAGCAGCTGGGCGTCCATTCCATGGCATGCACTTGCATTTGATGTCGATCCAAACGATTCCAAACGAATTGCCGCAGGAGGTCTGAATGCATACGCATTATCTAATGTCAATTCAGCTGGTGGCTTGAGTTGGGTTGGTGTTAGTAACTGGGCTTCCATGTACTATTTTTCGGACTATCTTATTGGATATTATGGACTAACAAATGTTGATAGTATTAAAAATCACTTTGTTCATGCGGATATTCATACTGTGCTATTTGTCCCAGGCTCATCTGATGAGTTATTGACTGCAACGGATGGTGGTGTTCAGTTCACCGCGGATTTTTCCAAATCTTTTGAACTACCAACCGGTGACAAATTAGATGAATACTCCACCTTTTCTCACATTAATAATTCCTTCGCGTCCACACAGTACTATACCATTGCGCTCCACCCGGAAGAAGGGAACAATGAAGTTTTAGCAGGATCGCAGGATAATAGCACACATACAAGTGAAACAGGGGAAATTACTTATTCCAGCATGATAGGTGGAGGAGATGGAGCCTATTGCTTTTTCGATGCAGATGATCCGGAACTTAGAATTACCTCTTCTCAGTCTAATAACTACAACATTTGGGTAGGAGATACAGGTAATGGCTATGGTTTTTCATCAGGGACATTTATAAACCCGGCAGCCTATGATGATCGCTCGAATTTGCTATATGCCAACATGGCCGTTGACGGTGGGTTTGAAGCTCTGAACACAGGAATTGAGGGCAGGTTTCTGGATACCCTTGGGGTATTGAACATTAATAGTTTTCTGGGAAAGGACATGCTGGAGCTTCCCCAGTTTAGCTATATAGAATTAGGTACGAGTTCGACGGTAGCTTTTTCCGCATTGAAAATTTCACCGCATGATGACGAACTTGATGCAACTATGGTTATTGCAAATCAGCTTGGAGATGTTTTCACTATTTCAGGACTGCCGTATTCTCCTGTTGCCGTGAAAATTGACAATGATCAGCTGCCGGTAGGCTATGTATCCTCGGTTGATATTGGGGATACAAACGATAACATCCTGGTCACTTTTTCAAACTATGGAGTTGAATCCGTCTGGTACACGAAGGACGGAGGAGAAAGCTGGGAAAATCTGGAAAGGAATTTACCAGATGTACCTGTTCGACACGGAGTATTTAATCCTCATGACGACAAAAAAATCATCATAGCAACCGAGGTGGGTGTCTGGGGACTGGAGAACATCTTTTCGCAGGATTCGGAATGGATAGAGTACAATGAGGGATTGCCGAACGTCAGGGTTGACATGCTGAACGTTCGAAAGTCTGACAGTGTGATAGCCCTTGCGACCCATGGCCGTGGGGTTTTCCTTGGAAAATTTGATCAGGGAGGAAATGCAGCTCCGGATGCACTTTTTACAGCAACAGAGTTAGAGGAGGATCCAACAACTTTTGAATTCGATGCTTCAATGTCTGGAGACGCAGATGGGGATCCAATTACTTATGCATGGAACTTTGGAGATCAGAGTTCAGGAAACGGGATAATGGTAAGTCACACGTATGCCAAAAACGGAACGTATCAGGTAGAGCTTAGTGTATCAGATGGGACAGATGTCAGTTACCAAACAATTTCAGTGGAAGTCACAGGAGTGCCATTAGGCCTGGAGGAGCAATTTGATGCACCTTACCCTAACCCGACTTCAGGCATAGTTAACATTGATTCCTCTATTGAATCCGTGAAAATTTATTCGATATCAGGCGCCCTGCTGTTTAAGATTGATCAACCCGAAGGTACGGTGGATTTGACAGGTTTTGAAAAGGGGGTTTATCTGATGAGAATGAGAGATGAAGTTCAGAAGGAGCACACTTTTAAAATATTCAAAAACTGATTTGTCGGTTGGCCCGGTTGAAAAAGCTGTCCGTTAATATTTGAACACCTGATTTGGTATCAAAATAATTGTGCTCCTTGTTTTCATTACAATTGAGGTAAGCCTGCGTTACTTTTGTCCTTTGCAAAATTAGAGGGATGATAGAGAAACTGGAGGAAATTAAACATCGGTTTGAAGAAGTAAGTCAGTTGATTGTACAGCCAGATGCCATGGCTGATATGAAGAAGTACAGCCAGCTGAATAAGGAATACAAAGATCTGGAGAAGATTGTTGTTAAGTTCGACGAATACTCAAACGCAACCAGTAACCTTAAAAATGCCAAAGAGGTACTGGAAGCTGAAAAAGATCCTGAGTTTAGAGAAATGGCCAAGGCGGAAATTGATGAACTGGAACCGCAAATTCAGGCGCTGGAGGAAGAATTAAAAGTTATGCTTATTCCGAAGGATCCGAATGACAGCAAGAATGTAATACTTGAAATACGTGCAGGAACCGGAGGAGATGAAGCATCCATTTTTGTCGGAGATCTTTTCCGAATGTATAAGGCGTTTGCAGAATCTCAAAACTGGTCATTTTCAGTCCTGAATTTCAATGAAGGAACAGCAGGAGGCTATAAGGAAATTGTAGCGCAACTTGAGGGTGAGGATGTATATGGAAAGCTGAAATTTGAATCCGGAGCTCATCGCGTACAGAGGGTTCCTGCCACCGAATCTCAGGGGCGGGTACATACCTCGGCGGCAACAGTCGCAGTACTTCCGGAAGCAGAAGAGGTAGATGTTGAGTTGAATATGGGCGATATCCGAAAGGACACTTTCCGGGCATCCGGAGCGGGGGGTCAGCACATTAATAAAACAGAGTCTGCCGTCAGGTTAACACACGCTCCCTCTGGTCTGGTTGTGGAATGTCAGGATGGAAGATCACAACATGCGAATTACGACAAAGCATTGAAAGTGTTGCGTTCACGATTATATGAAATGGAGTTGAAGAAACATAATGATGCCATTAGCAGCCAGCGTAAGAGCATGGTGGGATCTGGAGACCGGTCGGATAAAATCAGAACCTACAATTATCCGCAGGGCAGGGTGACCGATCATCGAATCGGATTTTCGTTGTTTAACCTTCCGAATGTTATGAATGGTGATATTGGGGAATTTATCGAGCAACTTCGGATTGCTGAAAACTCAGAATTAATGAAAGAAGGAGCGGAATAATCCGTTTGTATAGCATGTCAAGGATTATCCCGGTCTTTTTGTTTTTTATCATTTGGATGTCTTGTGATACACTTGAGGATACCGTTTCATTTGACCCGGGTCTGGAAATTCAATTTAGCAATGACACAGTCTCATTTGATACCTTGCTATCCGCCACAAGAAGCACCACCCAAAGACTTACAGTTTACAACAGGAATGAATCATCCATTCAGATTTCTGAAATCCTGCTTGGGAAACGAGAGAGTTCAGATTATGCCGTTATTGTAAACGGCAAGGCAGGTACGAGTCTTTTTAATGAAACCATTCGCGGCGGAGACAGTCTGCTTGTTCTGGTGGAGGTGAATATAAACCCTCAAAACCAGAATCTTCCTTACCTCGTAAAGGACTCCATTATTTTTAACTGGAATGGAAATACGGAACACGTCAAACTGGTGTCGTGGGGGCAGGATGGCAACCGGGTTCAGAACCAGACACTTTGTGATGTGGTGTGGACGAACAGCAGGCCCTACATTATTTCAGACACGGTTCTGATTGCTCCAAATTGTCAACTGACGATAGAGCGTGGAACCAGGATTTTCTTTGAGAATGATGCGGTGATGTTCGTCCAGGGGACACTTAATGCAGTGGGGGATTCTGCCAACCACATCGTTTTCAGAAATGCACGATTTGACGGGATTTATAATGATGTTCCCGGTCAGTGGAACGGGATTTACTTTTTGGAAGGAAGCAGTGGAAATGAGGTTGCATATGCGGATATTTTCAATGGGCAGGTGGGTTTGAGACTGGGAGCTCCGGATGATGATGATATTCCCGACCTTGTAGTTTCCCATACGACAATCTATAACATGAGTCTCGCAGGAATTCTTGCTTTTACCTCGGATCTGTCGGCAACCAATTGTCTGATCTACAATTGTGGCTCATGGCTCGTTGGCAATTTTGCCGGAGGCAACTATCAATACCAACATTGCACCTTTTCTAATGAGCCTGGAATTTTTGTCAATAACGAGCCCGCAGTTCAATTCTCGGACAACATCGTAATAAGTGAGGACGAGCTTTTAACAGACGACCTGACTATTGAATTAACCAATTGTATTATATGGGGTTCAGGTGAAGAGGAATTACTAATTAATAATGGAGGAGGAGCAAATCTTAGTGCTGTTCTAACGACAAACATCATTCGGTCCGGAGAGGAGATTTCAGGAAATTTTACTTCTCAGCAATTTGATTTTCCGGGCTTCAATAATGCGTTTTCGTTTGATTATTCCCTGGATACGCTGGCCTTCGCTAAAGATAAGGGGACAGTTATAGGAGTTACAAAAGACATAACAGGTGCCGACCGGGATGCTAAGCCGGATATCGGTGCTTTTGAGCGAATAGAGAAGGAATAAAAAAAGCTCCGATAATGGAGCTTTGAAAAGCTGCTTCTTTAAGTTAGACCTTACTTTCCCTTGGCTTTCTTTACCGGAATGTTATAGAATCGATTCTTTTTAGGTTTAAATGTTTCAACCTCATTTACTGCATTTTTTGATTGATACTCGATAATTTTAATCGCTAAAACACCCACACCATCTTTAAGCTCATATTCAGCCAGAAATTTTTCAAGATCGATTGTCGCTGTTGATCTCACTGACCCCAGGCCAAGACCTCCCGAAACGAGTGTGACTTCACAGCTCGCCACTCTGTATGCCAGATCACTTTCGTCACTTGTTGCCTGAATAAATAGTTGTTTTGTGTCTGCCGAAATACCTTCTTTAAAATCAACCTCTCCTTCATCAGTATAAATTTTGAAAGTTGGCTCTGTCCCGACATTCTGTTGAGCCACGAGTTGAGAGGGGCTGGCTGTTAGAAAACACAGGAGGATAACAAAAGAGAACAGATTAGAAGAATAGACGCTCTGAGGAACAAAAATCTTTACTTTTTTCATAACACATAAATATTTGATTTGATACAAATACGAAGGAAAGCCCTTGATAGTCTCTTGAGCGAAGGCTACAGTTGGTATACATGAAGGGCCGTTACGTTTGGGGTTTGTGAATAGATGGAAGATTCAACTACCATCATCATTCTCTCTTTTAACCTCAGGCTCTTTTTTCTCTTCTTCCTTCTTTTCATCGGACTCTTTCTTCCCCAGGATCTTTTCTTTCTTTGCTTTGAGACTCTCGGAAGCCTCTTCAAGATTGAGCCTTGCTTTCAGCCGATTGAGGATTCCTGCACCGATTGAAAGGGCACGATCGCTAAATGACAATTCTTCATTTTTGGGTTTTTCCTCTTTCGGAGCAACAGGCTTTATGATGTACTTATTCGTTGAAGAAGAATCAACAACAATCTTCTGGGAAGCGGCAGTAAATGCAAAGCAAACTGCGATTAGACCAAAGACTATAGTTTTGGAGTTCAATGCAACGAATTAAATTGGCAACTCATCAATGATACAATAAAGCGGAGGAATTTGGAAAGGAATTGCAAAAACTGTGAAACTAAACTTCAGGAGGGGTTTAAATTTTGTCCGAGTTGTGGCCAGGAGCACAAGGAAAAGGTGGTACACTTCAAACAATTTATTCTGGATTTTCTTGGCGACTACTTCACTTTCGACTCCCTGATTATTCGTAGTGTTCACCCATTACTTTTCAACCCGGGATTCCTCACCAACGAATTCCTTGCAGGAAGAAGAGTGCGGTATATACCGCCATTAAGAATGTTCATCTTTATCAGTATTATCTTTTTCCTGATTCTCGGGCCGGTTGAGCGCTCGATTGATATTGAAAGAAGCGATGAGGAAATATTTCTTGATTCATTTTTCAGTATCTGGTTTCCCAGGCTGTTTTTCCTCTTACTTCCCTTATTTGCTCTATTTCTCTTTCTGGTGTTTAGAAAACCAGGGAGGTTTTACCTGCAGCATTTCATATTCTCGGTACACCTTCATTCATTCATTTTTGCACTGTCCTGCATGTTTGTTTTGTTAATTGACTATATCTTTCCAACAAGTGTCTTTGTTAGTCAATGGTCATTCATTGTTGTTATTTTTTTGCTGGAAATCTATTTGTTGATGGCACTAAGAAAAGTTTACAATCAAAAATGGACGACAATTTTCTTCAAACTTCTGCTATTGAATATCATGTATACCATTTCAGTCATGATCATTTTCGCAGGAATTGGAGCGTTGATTTTCTCTCTTTAAAATGATTCCGGGAATTGGCAGAGCCCTCATTGACCAATAGGACTAAAGCAGATTTATCAATAGAATGGGGAAAGGTGTAACAGGATGGGTTGATTTGGAAAAAAATCATACGATTAAAATGAGGGACGGTGCTGGTTATTCAATGATTACAGGCGTAAGCGGAGACTCTTTATCCGGATTGCCATTATTATCACTTGATTTAACGACAGTGACTGGGTCATCTGCATTGATTTCATTGAGGGTACTTTCTTCACAGCTCATTGCAAATGCACCGATCAATACCAGCATTGTAAGTTTTAAGAATTTTTCATTTTTCATAATTAACCTTTTTAGTTTAAAAAAATTGACCAACAGTGTAAACGGCGATTTCGACTGAAACAATGAGGGTTTTTTTACAAGAGTCAGAATGAGTGAGTCATATCTGATGGTACGCGATTGTTGATTTCTTCTAAAAAAGTTGCTGATTGGATTAAGGAGTCATTAAAAAATGCCGACACGACTCAACAGTCAGTCTGTTGTTAGGGTCATTCTGGTAATCGATTGTTCTCGATCCGATGGAAGTTGAATTATTGCACCCGTTAGTCAAACTCTGATTTTGCGGACATATCTTCATGTGTAGTATCCTCCTTTTTTGAAGCTTCGGTTTCACCATCATCTGTTTGTTGTGATCTGTAAACTCCGCCCCCACTTTGTTGGGAGACACTCATATGTGACTCCTCACACCCTGAAAGAATGAAGCAAAAAGTTATACTCGGCAGAATAACCCATAGTCTCATCTTATTCATAATCGTTTTTTTAAAAACCTGAAGACGATGTTTAGAGAGACATTTTTGGAAAGAAACGGTTGTAGATCAATTGAGAGGCTAAAACAGAGGCCTGTATACTGTTTGTGAATAGGTTCGACAAAAGTTGTAACCTTCACTCACTTTTCTGGTAACTTATTTGAATTTACCTGACAACTCTGATTTGAATCCGGAAATCTCTGATGAGCTGATAATGGCTCGTGTTAAGAACGGGCAGCTGGATCAGCTGAACGAATTGTTTAAGCGTTTCAATAAGCGCATTTACAACTATTTTTTGAAGTCGACTTTGGAAAAGAGTGACAGTGATGATTTGACGCAGGAATTATTCATTCGGGTAATGAAATACAGGAAATCCTATAAGGAAGGTCAGGCGGTGCAATTCTGGATTTTTCAGATTGCGAGGAATATGTTGAAGGATCATTTCAGAAAAATGAAGGTTCATCGAGATCAGTTTAATCCGGTTGAAGTGATGCCGGAATCTGTGGATGAATCCCTGGAGGAGGAGTGGGAAAAGGAGAAAGCACTTTACAGGGCTATGAATGCACTACCAGATGATAAGCGAGAGCTCTTGGTAATGAGCAAGTTTGAAGGACTGAAGTACGAACAAATTGCAGCATTGAGGGAGACCTCAGTGAGTAACATAAAGGTGCAGGTGCACCGGACCATAAAGGAGTTAAGAGACCTTTATTTTGAAAAAACTGAAGAATGAAAAAGATGCACAAGGAAATCACTGACAATCAATTAATAGACTTAATTGAAGGATCCAATAACCCTGAGCTGGAAAGAGCGATTGAGGTGGATCAAAAACTGAAGGTACGGTTTGAAGAGCTTAGTGAAGTACTGAATGTGATTGAGAAATCGAAAAGAGTTGAAGTACCTGCACACATTCAAATGAATGTTCAGCAGGCGATTTTGAGCGAGCAGTCAAAGCATCAAAGCAATTTTTCATGGAGACAAATTGCAGCGGCAGTTGTGGTGCTGATGGTCGGTTTTGGCCTTGGTAAATTTTCCGGGAGTTCGGGAGCATCATCAGAATTGAGTGAGCTAAGAAAAGAAATTCAATCTCTGAAGGAGGTTACACTTACCAGTTCGTTGAAGAAGTATTCTGCAAGTGAGCGAATTCTGGCTGTCAACAAGATTGAAGAGTCAACCGACCAGGTGAATCCGGGTCTTATTGCCACACTTATCAGGACCCTTAATTCAGATGAAAGCCCCAATGTGCGATACGCTGCTTTGCAGGCGTTGACCAGATATATCGATAACACGGATGTCCGGACGGAACTCGTGAAGTCACTTGAATCTCAAAGCGATCCCCTTATTCAAATTTCACTGATTACCATTTTGACGGAGGTGGAAGAAAAAAGTGCAATTGCACCTTTAAAAGAAATAATTGAAAACGAGCAAATAACACCTGAAGTAAAAAAGCAGGCTGAAATAGCTATTCAGGTACTCATTTAATAAGACCAAAACAGTTCGACCGATTAAATAGAATAATGATGAAAAATATAATAACAGGATTACTGATGTCACTGACGCTGGTAGTTCAGGGACAAAGAAATGATTTTACTTATGCAGTAAAAGGGAATGCCGCAGAATCGATTGTATGGATCAACCTGCTGTTTGCCGACCTTGAAATTGAGGGAACATCAGGCGCAGATATAAAAATTGAAGTTTCTGATTACGAAGGTCTTCCGGAAAAGGCAAAGGGGTTGAAACCACTTTCAGGAGGAGGTCCTGAGAATACAGGAATAGGACTTAGTGTTACGCAGGACGGAAATACCATCTCTATCTCAGCAGCACATCGAGAAGCGGATGATGCCAAATATAGAATTTCATTACCCAAAAATGTCATGCTGAAAATCGACTATAACAGCTGGCAGGCCGGGGATGTTGAAATCAGAGGAATGGAAAACGAGATCGAAGCAAAAAGTCAGATCGGAGACCTCCTTTTTGTGAATGTAACAGGCCCGATAGTAGCACACACCCTGAGCTCAGACCTTGAAATTGTATTTTCTTCGCTAAAGCAGAGCACTCCTTCTTCTATCTCTTCAACCAGTGGAGATATAGATGTAACCCTGCCTTCAGAAGTTAAAGGGACTTTTAAAATGAGTACCGTTTCCGGTGGCGTTTATACAGACATGGATTTTGATCTGGGCGAAGAAGGGAGTACGCGAAGACTGATAGGTGACAGAGCGATTGGTAAGCTGAATGGAGGAGGCGTGGAGGTTTCCCTTAAGACCGTGAGTGGTGACATCTATGTACGAAAAGCCAATTAGCATGAAGCTGCTTACAATTCTCCTGTGTTTAATCACAATCGGATTATCCGCACAATCGAAAAGAGTAACAGAAAAGGTTGATGTAAACGGTCAGTCAAGACTCAAACTCGAATTTGCATTTGCAGATCTCATCGAATTCAAAAGCTGGGATAAAAATGAAATCCTTGTTCAGGTCGATGTTGAGATAAATGATGGCGAACACAATGATATTTTCAGTCTGAATTCATCAAAGACTACCTCTACGGTATATATTGAAATGGACAAGGACATGTGGAACAAGGTAGACAGAGATTGGCGCAGAAGAAATAATACGTGGCGTTCGGAAATTAATTATGCGGTTTTTCTTCCGGAGGGAATAGAAGTGGAGGCTAATACCATTTCAGGAGATTACGAATTTGAATATTTTGGAAGCGTGATGCGACTCAAAACTATCAGCGGGGCGATTGACATGACCGTGCCGTTAAACGAAGGGCTGGATTTCAGGGCGAAGACCATCTCTGGAGAAGTTTATAGTGATATTGAAATAAAATTTCCCTACGGGAAGGAAGGACTTAGACAAATTGTGGGGCAAAAGGTGTATGGCAGAATTAGTGATGGAGGAAAAGAGCTCTCTTTCGAGACAATTAGCGGAGATATTTATCTAAGAAAGAAGTAGTTATTTTTCCTTTAATACGAGGAGCTTATCATCCATCACAGTACCGATAAACAAAAGGTCTTTGTAAGAAGCAGCGACACTGCTGGCCGAAATCAGCGCTCCATCATTTTCAAAGAGGCTTTCAACCTGTCCATCAGCGGTAATTTTTATCACTTCTGAAGGAGCAATTTGTTTAGCACCTGCTGCGTACCGGGTAAAATCCAGAAGGCTGGGGTGACAACCAATCCAGAGGTCACCGTTTTGATCCGGTTCGATGTTATCTGCTCCGGTTCCTGTTTTTATGTAATGGGAGAACTCGAGATCACCTTCATCCTGAATCGTATAGTAGAGGAGCTTAAAGCTGCGTGGAGAAGCCACAATGATTTGACTCCTGTCACGAGAAATATTAATGCCATTTGCATAGGCGATGTTTCGGGCAACCTCATGATAACTCCCGTCAAAAAGCACAACGTCAGAAACGGACAGGCCCAGATAGTTTTCAAGTAGTAAGCCGAATTTACTGGTGTATCCATGGTCATTTGTGAAGTAAAAGGAACCTTCGTTAAGCGCAACCACATCATTTGGACTCACGATGAACTCATCTTCAAATGTTTCAATATGGACAAGGCTGTCACCAAATAACTCGAATTTTTCGATGGTGTGTTTCCCGGCATGGTTAACGACCAGCAACTGATGGCGTTCGGAATCCAGTTTCATCAAACTTATTCCATGTGGTAAAAGACGAACATTTGTTGTAAGACGAATTGGGCTAAAGGAGGAATCCCTTAGCGAAAGGTAATAGAGTCCGCCCGATCTTTTTCTCCCATTAATTCGAGCTGCACGATCATCCTGAGAAATAATCATAAACTCGTTTTCATAATCAATAGTGAAATCTTCAGCGCCATTAAGGGGAATTTCAGCAATAATCTGATAGCTTTCAGTGTTATTAATTTCCCTAAAGAACCCGGTAGAAAGCATAGTGTAGAAAGCAAATGCGATCAGAATGAGGAAGAAGGCACCAGAGATAAGAAAAAATCTTTTCATGACGAAGCTCAGTTTACATAAAGCTAACAGGATTTTTAAGAACATGATATTTTGGTTCATGTTCCTGGGAAGTACGATCTGGATTTCATCCTGCCTTAAAAACGATGTGCAGCTGCCAGACAAAGAGTTGGAGGGCATGATTGCCGGCCAGGCATGGGAATACAAATTTGCAAACGCCTATCTCTATTCTTCGGATTTTAAATACCGCATACGCTTCCTTTCAACTAAAGAGCCAGGTGAGGATCCATGTGCTGTTCCTTCAACCGGAAATGCACACCTTTCAATTGTAATACCGCTTGAAATCGCGAGTTACAACCTTCAATTACCGATTATTGAGGAGACTGCAAGATTTGAAATTGCCGGTGGAAACTCCGTAATTGCCACCAGCGGATTCCTGGAGATTTATCACATCGATAATTCCAGGGTCTTCGGATACATACAGGCAATCCTTGACGATGATAATTCAGTTGAGGGGTCATTCGAAGCTGTTATTTGTAATTGATAATAGCAATTCTTTATTTCGTATTCTTAAACTCACCCAATTGACCACTAAATGAATTTTATTTCGATTTTGTTCCTGGTTCATACCTTTTCAATTCAGGAGCCAAAAGTCAAAAAAATAGAGGACATCAACCAGATTGAAATTCTCAACTCAATTGACAACTTTAAACAATATCATACCAATAGTTTTAAGGTCAATTTGTTTAGGGTTTCTACTACAGACAGCTCCCAATCTCAGCGGTTTCCCACTGTGAAATACATCATTGGCGTTCTAAACTACAGCGATTCAAAATCTTCCGGATTATTTGAGGCCGGCAGCTTCTACAATCCCGAAATTGTGGAAGGAGTACGACTTAAAAATATACTCAGAATCACACTGGAACATGGGGAATACAGCAATAGAACAAGTTCAACCCTAATGATATCAAGGGATGGAGTCACCATTGAATAAACCGTATGGTTTATCAGGGGTCTAGTTGCATTGTTTATTGTCCCGCCCCGGCCTCTTCGTAAACATCAAGTGGAAGACAACTGCACACCAGGTTTCGGTCTCCATATGCATTATCAACCCGACTGACTGATGGCCAAAACTTATTCTCTCTGACATAGGCCGCCGGGAATGCAGCTTTTTCACGGGAATAAGGATATTCCCAATCATTGGCAAGGAGTGTTTTATAAGAATGAGGTGCATTTTTCAACGGGTTATTTGCCGGATCGGAAGTGCCATCAATTACCTCCTGAACTTCAGCACGTATGGAGATCATAGCCTCACAAAACCGATCCAATTCTTCTTTGACCTCACTTTCTGTAGGCTCAATCATCATGGTTCCGGGTACCGGAAAGGATACCGTTGGAGCGTGGAAACCATAATCGATCAGGCGCTTGGCAATATCTTCTACTTCAATTCCTGATTTCTTGAATTCCCTGCAGTCGATAATCAACTCATGGGCATTTCTTCCATTTTCGTTTGCATAAAGCACCGGAAAGTGCTTCTTCAGTCGGACAGCAATGTAGTTGGCATTGAGGATGGCCGTTTTTGTTGCGTTGGTCAATCCTTCAGCTCCCATCATCGCAATGTATGCATGAGAGATGGGTAATATGCTTGCACTGGCATAAGGTGCTGCCGCAATTGCAGAATTATGATTTTCGTCAACGACATGTCCTGGCAGATAAGGCGTCAGGTGTTTTGCAACTCCAATGGGACCCATTCCCGGTCCTCCGCCTCCATGAGGAATACAAAAGGTTTTGTGAAGATTAAGGTGGCAAACATCAGCCCCGATAATGCCGGGAGACGTCAATCCTACCTGAGCATTCATATTTGCGCCATCCATATACACCTGGCCGCCATTCACATGAATCAGGTCACATATTTCAATAATAGATTCTTCAAAAACACCATGAGTTGACGGGTAGGTAACCATCAAAGCAGCCAGATTATCCTTATGAGTTTCCGCTTTTTCTTTTAGATCTGAAAGATCAATGTTTCCGTTATCATCACATTTAACAATGACTACTTTCATTCCTGACATCACGGCACTCGCCGGATTGGTTCCATGTGCAGAAGAAGGGATAAGCGCTACATCACGATTTTCCTGGCCAATTCCTTCCAGATATGATTTGATCACCATGAGTCCTGCATATTCTCCCTGCGCTCCCGAGTTGGGCTGGAATGAAACAGCATGGAAACCTGTAATCTCAACGAGCCAGTCGTGAAGTTCACCAATCATTTTAGCGTAACCAGGAGCCTGATCTTTTGGAGCAAAAGGATGGATATTGCCAAATTCCGGCCAGGTGACCGGCACCATTTCGGTCGTTGCATTGAGCTTCATTGTACATGACCCAAGCGAAATCATGGAGTGTACAAGAGAGAGGTCTTTATTCTCAAGACGCTTCATATACCTGAGCAATTCGTGTTCCGAATGATAATCGTTGAAGACCGGGTGGGTCATGAAATCACTTTGTCTGCTTATCCCTTTTGGATATTCTACAGTTGTTTTCTCGGAAACAGGATCAGTAGATTTACCTGCCAGCGCGGAAAAAAGTGCAACGATCTTGTTGGCGTCTGAGACAGAATGTGACTCATCAAATGAAATTCCCACACCATCTTCGAAGTATCTTAAATTAATTTCTTTTTTCTCACAAGCGGCCCTTAAGCTGCTGATTTGCCCCGCATCCAGTTCAATTCTTAGTGTATCAAAGAATAAATCGTTTTGATTGGCAAAGCCAAGGTTGCTTAGTGCACTGGATGTTTCTTTCGCCAGGCCATGTGTCCTGAGGGCTATTTGCTTTAACCCACTGGAGCCATGGTAAACGGCATACATGGATGCCATCACCGCAAGCAGCACCTGTGCCGTACAAATATTTGATGTGGCACGTTCTCTCTTAATGTGTTGTTCTCTTGTTTGTAGTGCCATTCGATAGGCATCATTGCCATGTGCATCCTTGGAGGCACCTATTATTCTACCCGGAATTGCTCGCTTAAAATCTTCTCGTGTTGCAAAATAGGCAGCATGAGGCCCCCCGTATCCCATCGGCACACCAAATCGCTGTGATGTTCCAATCACCACGTCTGTTCCCCACTCACCCGGAGGGGTTAACAATGTCAAAGCAAGAAGGTCGGCAGCACATGCAGTAAATACCTGGTGTTCTTTTGCCGCAGCAACAAATGCGGACCAATCACTGATTGCACCAGAGTTGTTGGGATATTGGAATAAGACTCCATAAATATCAGGAGCTGTGATGTCTGCTTTTGACAGATCTGCAACCTTTAACTCTATCCCAAAGGGAAGGGCGCGGGTTTTTAATACATCGAGCGTTTGTGGGAAAATTTCCTGATCCACTAAAAAGGTGTTTGCGGTTTTCTTATCCCCTTTTCTTGAGCCGTATAACATGGCCATTGCCTCAGCGGCGGCAGTAGCTTCATCAAGAAGAGATGCGTTGGCAATCTCCATACCGGTCAGGTCAATAATGACGGTTTGAAAGTTGATGAGTGCTTCAAGTCTTCCCTGTGCAATTTCCGCCTGATAGGGAGTGTATGCTGTATACCATCCCGGATTCTCCAGAATATTTCGCTGGATAACTGTCGGGACAACACAATTGTAATAACCCTGACCAATAAATGAATTGAATACTTTGTTCATTGAAGCCGTCTCGCGAATACTTTTCAGGTATTCGAACTCGTTTAGAGCTCCCGGAAGTTTAAGTGAAATTTCCTTTCTGATTTTGGAAGGAATTGCCTCATCTATCAGCTGGTCAAGAGAACTAACTCCAGTGACCTCAAGCATTTCGTTTATTTGCTGCGCAGAAGGCCCGTTATGGCGGGATTCGAAGGCAACACGCTCATTCAGATTTATATTCATCGGGGAAAATGTTGTTGAATTTCAGGGCGCAAATTTACACCAGTAACATAAAGGGGAAAAAGGTTTTGGGTAGAACCATTGATGTAAATAAATAGTTTTGGTCACCATAAAAAATCCTAGTTTTATCGCACGAATTAATTTAAATATCATGAAGAAAATTTTATGTGTACTGGGCGTATTTGTTGCGGTCGGTGTTATGGCTCAGGACAAAAAAGCCATGAAGTATGCTAAAACCATTAAAGCAGAGGATCTGAAGGCTCATCTGTCCATCCTGGCTTCCGATGAATACGAGGGGCGGGAAACAGGTAAAAAGGGACAAAAAATGGCGGCTGCATACATTGCCGATTATTTCAAAAAGCTTGGACTGGAAGCCCCTGTAGACGGGTCATATTATCAGTCATTTGATCTCACCGAATCATCAATAGCGTCGGTTTACTTTAAGAAGGGCGATGAAATGAAGGTCGGGTTTGAAGATTTCGTCTACTATTCACGAGCCGAAACTTCAGGAGAAGAGTACGTCAATGTTATTGTAGCGGATGAAGAAGATTCGATGAAAAAAAAATATAAAAACTCTTATGTTGCCTACAGAGTCGAAGCATTGGGTGGTCTTCAGGATCGGATCAACCTCGCTAAAGAAGAGGGAGCCAAAGGGTTTCTTGTGATCCTTGAAACCGAAAAAGAGTTTGAATCTACTATGAGCAGGTTTGGGCCGTATTTGAAAAGACCAAGCCTCGGACTTGACAGCAGGAACAATGACAGTGATAAAATGATCATTGTAGATAAGAGTCTGGCAGCATGGATGTTTGACAAAGACTATGAAAAGATTGAGGCTGGTGATAAGGCACAGTTAATTTTCAATGCGGATTACCTGGATAAGCCGGTTGGAACTGAAAATGTCCTTGGATTTCTCAAAGGAACTGAAAAGCCGGATGAGGTAATAGTGATCACCTCGCACTATGATCACATTGGAATTACAAACGGAGAAATTAACAATGGAGCAAATGATGATGGATCCGGGACAGTAACTGTTTTGGAGCTTGCAGAGGCATTCACTGCGGCCGCTGCTAAAAATGCAGGCCCTAAAAGAAGTATTCTGTTCATGACCGTAACCGGTGAGGAAAAGGGACTGCTTGGTTCAAGATATTACACGGATACTGATCCGATCTTCCCACTTGAGAATACAGTGACAAACCTTAACATTGATATGGTCGGACGTGTGGATGAAAAGCACGCAGACAATCCTGATTTTATTTATGTTATTGGATCAGACAAATTGTCTCAGGAGTTACATGATCTTTCTGAAGCTGCAAACAAAACCTATACGAACCTTGAATTGGATTACACCTACAATGATGAAAATGATCCCAATCGGTTTTACTACCGGTCAGATCATTACAACTTTGCTAAAAACAATGTTCCAATCATTTTCTATTTTAATGGGACACACCCTGATTATCACAAACCGACAGATACTGTAGAGAAAATTAATTTTGATGCAATGCAGAAAGTTGCCCGGCTGGTTTTTCATACCGGATGGGAAATTGCGAACAGGGAAGGAAGAATTAAGGCGGATCCTGAGAAGGTGAAGTAAGTGGCCTGGAAATTGATCATTGTGGGGCATACGCCCCACAAGATCTTTTCAACCAGCTATGGAAAGAAAGACATTACATCCATCTTTCTAATACAAGTATATGGTTTTTTTCGGTTTCCGGGAAAAATGATTCGCGTACTTTTCAATATTAGGACAAATTCGCTATTATATTTTCCTATTCGGGTTATTGTGGATGTTTATGGGGCTATATATTCAAAACACGAAATTATTATTTGGGGCTAAACATGGAAAGCATTGGAACATTTTGAGAAATCAGACACAAGAGTTTCCAATATATTTATATCGTATCTAAAATTAATCTAATATGTATGTGATCAGAGGTGCTTCAGTAGTGAATGAGGGAAAAATATCTGTTCAGGATGTTTTCGTCAAAGGAGATCGCATAGAGCGAGTTGGTTCTGAACTTGTAATCGATGCGAATGTAAAAGAAATCAATGGGGAGGGACTTATTCTTATGCCTGGTGTGATAGATGATCAGGTTCATTTCCGTGAACCAGGACTTACCCATAAAGGAAATATCCATTCGGAATCAAGAGCAGCCGTGGCAGGGGGCGTGACTTCTTTTATGGAAATGCCAAATGTTAACCCGCAAACGGTAACTCAGGAATTACTGGAAGCAAAATATGAGTTGGGTGCTCGAAATTCTCTCGCGAATTACTCTTTTTATATGGGTGCGACCAATGATAATGTGGAAGAGGTATTGAAAACGGATCCAAAAACAGTTTGCGGGATTAAGATTTTTATGGGCTCATCAACAGGGAATATGCTGGTGGATAATCAGGATATCCTTGAAAATATCTTTAGAAATGCACCGATTCTGATTGCTACGCATTGTGAAGATGAAGCGACCATTCGAAAAAACACGAAGATCTGGCAGGACAAGTATGGTGATGACATTCCCTTCAGTCTGCACCCGGTCATCAGGAGTGAGGAGGCATGCTACTTATCGTCTTCAAGAGCTGTGGAGTTGGCTAAAAAGAATGATGCCCGTCTTCACATCCTCCATATTTCAACAGGAAAGGAAACACACCTTTTTTCGAATGACCTGCCACTGAGAGAAAAGAGAATAACATCAGAAGCCTGCATTCATCATCTTTGGTTCTCTGATGAGGATTATGAAGAGAAAGGGGCATTTATAAAGTGGAACCCTGCTGTAAAGACAAAAGGAGATCGAGATCAAATCTGGAAGGCGTTGCTTGATAATAGAATCGATGTGATAGCGACGGATCATGCACCTCATACACTTGAAGAGAAACAAAACCCGTATATGAAAGCACCTTCCGGAGGTCCGCTCATCCAACATACACTTGTTGCCATGCTTGATTTTTATCATGAAGGAAAGATTTCACTTGAACGAATCGTGGAGAAAATGGCTCATGCGCCGGCAGAGTGTTTCGAAATAGAAAATCGAGGGTATATAAGAGAAGGATATTTTGCGGATCTGGTTTTGGCAGACCTGAACGATCCATGGATCGTTCAGAAGGATAATATTCTGGCAAAGTGTGGTTGGTCGCCATTTGAGGGACATAAATTCAGGTCAAGCATTAAGCAGACGTTTATTTCAGGACACCTGGCGTACGACGATGGTAAGCTCAATGAATCAACTATGGGGCAAAGACTTTCTTTTGATCGAAAATAATCGTTTGCAGATTTCAGATGTGCTGTTAACTTTGCAGACCTTTTGAACTGTTCATAAAGCGTTGAATGGTTAACATGGTGGTTGTAGCTCAGTTGGTTAGAGCATCGGTTTGTGGTACCGAGGGTCGTGGGTTCGAGCCCCATCTTCCACCCAATATTTTAACAGGAGACCTTACTTTTTAGTGAGGTCTTTTTTGTAGGAAATACTTTATGTGGGCGAGAAGCCTGTCCCGTCCGATATCCATCTGGATCGGGGAGCCCCATCTTCCACCCAATATTTTAACAGGAGACCTTACTTTTTTAGTGAGGTCTTTTTTTGTAGGAAATACTTTATGTGGGCGAGAAGCCTGTCTGGCCCAATATCTATTAGGATCGAAATCTTCTGAATAGATATTCAGTTGTTTATGGTTCCGGATTTATCACTACGTTCGAAATGACGTTTGAGACAGTCTCTTTTTTTGTTAATTAGAATTGTTGAAGGAGAATTAGGGAAGCCATCCTCCCTGCCACCTATTTAAGCTCACATGGGCAGACACCCTGGTGCCTGTTTCACAATATTTAGTGCAATTCCCATTACTAGCATATTTCTTATGGAGCCCTGATTTAAATCAATTTTTTCCATAAGAAAATTCATTCTGGCACATGGCCTATGTCATGTGAATGCACTCCCTTCACCTCTAGCTTAGCCTCAAATTATTATGGAATAACTATGAAGAATCTACTCTTTATGCTGGTGATTCTGGGACTAACCGGGCCCGGGTCAGACATTAAACTGGATGCAGAGAAAAGCACCCTCTCTATTACCGGTACTTCTTCTTTGCATGATTGGGAAATGTCTGTCGATGACTTCAGTGTCTCGGGAGACATTACCACAAGTGAAGTGACTGATTTGGAGGTCAGAGTTGAGTCCAAATCAATGAAAAGCGGGAAGTCCATTATGGACAACAAAGCATATGATGCAGTCAATGAAAAGGATTTTCCACAAATCATTTTCAGGGCCAAAAGACTGGGAATATCCGGGAAAAAGATAACCGGCCCTGGTATTCTCGAAATAGCGGGGAATAAGAAGACAATTGACTTTTCAGCTCAGATCGAGGGCAACAGCGAAAGCGAAATGCAACTAAAAGGAGAAGTCTCCTTGAAAATGAGCGACTTCAATATAACTCCACCTACAGCCATGTTCGGGACGCTGAAAACAGGTGATGAGGTGGTCATTCACTATAATATTTTTCTAATTAAGTAATAAAATAACTATCAAATAAAACAATCTATCTATGAAAAATTCTAAAACTAAAATTCTAATAGCTGCATTTATGCTATTTGGGGCGGTGACCGCATATGCACAATTTCCGTCCATTCAGTACTTCAGGTACAATGATAAAAGGGGTGTCAATGTTTTTGAGACCAGTAAAGAAGATTCAGTCAAATATGAAGGAACCAGAATCCGTGTAGGGGGTGACTTTGCAATGCAATTCCAGGGGATTTCTCAAACTAACGCTGGTATTGCGGGTGGAGCTTCCGATGATTTGGTAGAATTGGCCAATAATTTTTCACTGCCAACAGCGAACCTGAATTTTGATGTTCAACTAGCTGATGGAGTGCGAATGCACCTGAGAACTTATCTTTCTTCAAGACACCATACTGAGGCGTATGTAAAAGGAGGATATATGCAAATTGATAAGCTGGATTTCATCAGCCCTGGATTTTTGAGCGACTTTATGGACATAGCTACTATTCAGGTTGGTATGGATGAGATCAATTATGGAGATACACACTTCAGAAGATCAGATAACGCCAGAGCGATCTTCAATCCATTTGTAGGTAACTATATCATGGATTCATTTACTACGGAACCACACTTAGAAGTGACAGTACAAAACAATGGTTTGATAGGTGTTGTTGGACTTTCCAACGGTCGTTTGAATCAAAGTCCGGTAAAGGGGGATGACGGAAGAGTATTCTATCTTAAGCTGGGTTATGACAAGCAAATGAATGATGACCTTCGTTTCCGTCTGACCGGATCTTATTATAGCAGTTCCAGCGATGGAACACGTGATTATATCTACAATGGCGACAGAGCTGGTGCCAGATACTACAATGTGCTTGAAGGTGTAAACAATGGTGGAAGTGATTTTGCGGGCAGGTTCAATCCAGGATTTGGGTATCACAGTGCTTTTCAAATCAACCCATTTGTGAAATTTCAGGGTCTTGAATTTTTTGGAGTTTTCGAAAAGACCACTAATGGCGATGACGCTGTAGGTGGAGATTTTACTCAAACAGGAGCTGAAATATTGTATCGATTAGGTAGTACGGAAAGACTCTACATTGGAGGAAGATACAATGCAGTTACCGGAAAATCAGCAGATGCAGCGGCAACACGTGATATCAAAAGAACCAACTTTGGATTTGGCTGGTTCATGACCGACAATATTTTAATGAAGACTGAATATGTAAGTCAAAAATATGAAGGAGATGGCTGGAACACTAATATAGCTCAGGGAGCAGAGTTTGACGGACTGGTAATCGAAGCTGTTATCGCTTTCTAATAGAACATTTATTAATAGATAGGAAAGGCTGCCCGGGTAATTCGGGTGGCTTTTTTCTTTTATAGTGCAGATACTTCCATGCCAATTTCAAACTGGATGTGGATATCATCTGTCACTTTTACAATACCAAGAAATTTGGTAGGAGGCTCAATTCCAAAATCAGTCATATAAAGTTCCTTATCACCTTCTATTGTCAATTTCGCGGAAGAAATGTTTCGTACGGTCCCGTTGACAATGGTTATCTGTCTTCTGACACCTGCAAGCAAAATCTCAACCTCTGCATCGACAACCAGCTCATCAAAGGAATCATTATAAGGGCAGATGGTAATTGCATTAAGTTGAAGAAACAGATAGGGCTCTTCGTCTGCCTTCATTAATTCGAGGAATTCATTACTCATGGCTCGAATACCGCATTCAAAGTCATAAAGACTGTATTTCAGAGAAAGTCCTTCAAATTCTATTTTCAGGTTAGTCCAAATATTTTTTACAACAATAGAATCATTGATTGCCGGCTGATCCATGCGGCATCTGAAATGGTTAACATTCGTCTTTCCATTAATAACAATAGAACTGGAAGTGACTTTGACCCTGTGATAATTGGGCTCAGACTGACAGAATACAGCATAAGTCAGGCCGACAAGTAACACTGATGTAAGGATTCTATTTCGTGTCCCGTTTTTCATTGTTTCCCTACAAATTGTTAGTTCCTTTTTTTAGCCTCCGAAAGGTAGCCAATATCACCTACTTGCGGAGGATAAATTGTGGTGTTGTCAATGGGAAAAACGATCCCATTTCATGAAATTTACCTTTTCGAACAATATTCATCCGCCCCACTGATGTTCATCATGTCAGGGGCACAATCAAACCTGGCACCTTTGTGCCTGAATTAAACCTGTCTCTTGTGAACAAGTCTACCTCTCTACATCATGCAGTCTCCTCTATAGTTTCAGGAGATAATATTTTTATACATACGGCCGGGGCAGCTCCTCAGGCACTAATCAGAGCGCTGGTGGCACGGGCGGATGAATTGCGGAACGTCACCATTTATCAAATGCATACGGAAGGAAAAGCGCTGTATGCTGAGGAAAAATACCGGGATAATTTCAAAGTAATTGCGCTGTTTTTAGGACCAAATACAAGAAAAGCCATTAGTAGCGGTCGTGGAGATTTCATACCTGGTTTCTTTAGTGAAATTCCATGGATGATACGGACAGGGGTTGTTCCGGTTGACGTGGCACTAATACAGGTATCACCACCGGACAAGCATGGGTTTTGCTCTCTGGGAATTTCGGTTGAAACAACGAAGGCAGCAGTCGATAAGGCAACAAAAGTGATTGCCCAAATCAATCCACAAATGCCAAGAACACATGGTGATGGACTGTTGCACATAGATACTTTTCATCAGGTTATTGAATTTGAAGAGCCACTTCCTGAACACATTCCCAAACCATTGACTCCTAATGAAAAAGCTGTTGGAGAGCATATCGCGGGAATAATAGAAGACGGAGCAACCCTCCAGATGGGAATTGGTGCAATTCCGGATGCCACACTTTCATGTCTGGGAAACCATAAGAACCTTGGTGTACATACCGAGATGTTTTCTGATGGGATCTTACCACTTGTCAAAAGCGGAGTGATCAACAATAAACTTAAAACCAAACACCCCAATGTGATTGTTTCCGGATTTCTAATGGGCTCAAGAAAACTGTATGATTTTGTAGATGACAATCCAATGGTTCGGATGCTCGATATTGGATACATCAATGATATATCTGTAATCAGAAGGCTTCCAAAGATGACCAGTATCAACAGTGCAATCGAAATTGATATTACCGGTCAGGTTTGTGCAGATTCAATCGGGACAACTATGTACAGTGGAGTTGGCGGGCAAATGGATTTTATACGGGGAGCGTCTTTATCCGAAGGAGGTAAACCAATCATAGCCATGCAATCGGTGACCGGGAGGGGGGAAACGAAGATTGTCCCGTCTCTCAAGGAGGGTGCTGGTGTTGTCACTACCAGAGCGCATGTTCATTATGTAGCCACGGAATATGGAATCATTAATTTATACGGGATGAGTTTAAAGAATCGGGCAAAAGCGCTGATACAAATTGCTCACCCGGATCATCGTGAATCATTGGAAAAGGCAGCCTATGAACGATTTAAAAGTCTTTAGACGAATAAAGGACTAAAATATAGGGGCAGCCTAATGTTGAAATTAGCGGCAGAATTACGCGATTAGTGTTATCAGCTATTTTTGCGAACTTCTACACGGTTGTTCTGAATGGAATTTGAACTTTTTTTTCATACTTACTATAATCCACTCTTTAACTATGCCCTGGTTATTCTCAAGAATGAAAAGGACGCTGAAGATGTCGTTCAGGAACTCTTTGTAGACCTTTGGGAGAAACAATCATTTTTACAGATAGACAGCCCGAATCGATACCTTATCAGAGCCATTAAGTTCAAGTGTATAGATCGGATGAGAAGGGACAAACGAGTTGATGCGACGGTGTTTTCAGCGTTACCTGATAATGACGAGGTGAGCCTTGATTTTCAGGAAATGGGTGATGATGATATTTTGCCGTTGCTCCATTTTTATGCAGCAAAGCTTCCTGAAAAAACACAGGAAATCTTTCTGCTTAGCCGGGAAGAGGGATTGACCTACAGGGAGATAGCAGAAATAAAAGGAATCTCGGTTAAGACAGTGGAAACACAGATGAGCCGCGCATTGAAAATTTTAAGGAAACTTCTTAGCGATTATCCTTTACTTTTTCTTATTCTCTTAAAATAAATTTTACCGCAGTAAGGGTGCCCTCCGGAATCTTCGACAATTAAGAAAAAGGAAAGAATGGGGGACATTCATGAGGTACTCGTCAGCTACTTCTCCAATGAGGCTGATGATCAGCAAAAGAGTCAGGCAGAAGAATTTCGTAAGGATCATCCGGATGAATTTATTCTTCTTGAAAAGATGTGGAAGCACCGTGGTGACATATCAATTGTTAAGAGGGATTCGGAAGAAGCCTGGCAACAGTTTCAGATAAGAATAGGAAAAAGAGCCCGGGTCATCCCAATTCACGTAAAGTGGAGACGAATTGCTGCCGTTGCAGCCCTTGTTGTCCTATCAGCGATCACATGGAATGGGTTAGATCAGGGAAAGGAGCCAGATACAATTGAAGTTGCGGCAAAAAAGGCAAAGGAAACACTAGAGATGCCTGATGGATCAATGATCCACTTAAACAGGGGTGCCTCCATAAGTTACATGTCTGGTTTTGGTGATAAACTAAGAAAAGTCGTGCTGGAAGGGGAAGCATTTTTTGATGTGGCCGAAGACGTATCGCGACCTTTTATCATTGTTACCACCCATGCTGAAATTCGGGTGTTGGGGACATCATTTAATGTGAGGAGCAGTTCAATAGAAACAAGTATTGCAGTGAGGGAAGGCAGAGTGCAGGTGAATAAGGAAGGGAATGAAGTGATACTCACGGAAGGATTCACTGCAATGAGTAGTGAGAAGGGGCTTATACACGGAAAAACAACGGATTTAAATTTTGATTCCTGGAAAACAGGAATATTTTCCTTTAATGAAGCGACACTAACTGAAGTATTCAGGTCACTCAATACATATTACGGAGGCAGGCTAATTCTTGAACAGAGGGGTTCTGGCTGCTCACTTTCAGCTGAGTTTAGTAAGGATAGCCTTGAGGAAATTGTTGAGATTCTCAGCCTCACATGTGAACTGAGCGTGAAGAGTGAAAATGGCAACTACTTATTCAACTGAAAATGAAAATAGTTAAAAAGACTCTTTCAGTTAAAGGCATTTGCAAATCGGTACTCTGTTCCATATTGGGTCTTGTTTTTCTAATTATTCTTCATGGGCCATCAATGGCACAAGACCGCCATTCAATTTTGGACAAGAAAATTTCCATAACATTTAAGACTATTGAACTAAAAAGGGCTCTGTCGAATCTCGAATTAAAGTCTGGAATACGCATCGCTTTTAACAACAGTTCAAAGTGCATGTCAGAAACCATTCATGAGGAGTACTTTCAAGATGAAACGCTTCGTAATATCCTTCAAACTATTTTGAGAGATAAAGAACTTGATTTTAAGGTTGTTGGAAGTGTCGTCACTATTTTCCCCATTCCGGATAAAGACCTGGACAAAAAAGCGGGATCCGATAATTATACGATCAAAGGAACCGTAGCGGATAGCGAAACGGGTGAGGCATTAATTGGTGTTAACATTTATGATCAGGAAAGCCTGGAAGGTACATCCACAAACGAATATGGTTTTTACTCCCTTACTCTATCAGGAGGAAAGCACATCATGGTTGCATCCTATGCAGGATATTCAAGCAATTACAAAGAGCTGATCATATCTGAAAATCAGACCATGGATATCAATCTCGAGGAGGGTTCGTTTGAGCTGGAAACAGTAGAGATCATTGCGGAGGAGAGCAACATAAAAATGACCGATATCTCGACGGTCAGATTTACCAGTCAAAGGGTAGCGGCCATACCGGCAATTCTGGGCGAACCGGACATGCAGCAGGCTATTCTTTCCTCAGCAGGTGTAAGCTCTGTTGGTGAAGGGACCACAGGTTTTAACGTCAGGGGCGGCAAAACAGACCAAAACCTGATCCTGGTTGATGAAGCTCCTCTTTATAATACTGCACACCTCTTTGGATTCGTATCTGTAATCAACAATGATGCTGTGAAGGATATGAAATTTTATAAAGCAGGAATCCCGGCTAGATATGGAGGCAGAACCTCTTCCGTGATCGATATCCGGTTAAGGGAAGGCAACAGCCGGAAATTTGCCGGAGCACTTTCTTTAAATCCGGTATCTTCTAAAATTGGACTTGAAATCCCGTTAGTTCGTGACAAACTGAATGTTTATTTCTCCGGGAGGAGATCCTTTCTTGATCTGTTCATGGGGATTCCTGACGACTCTTCGGAAGAAGGACAGGTGATTAATTTTCATGATGCCACACTTAAATTAAACTACAGAATAAACAGCCGTAACCGAATATTTCTTTCCGGATATTCCGGAGCTGACCACCTGGACCAACAATATGTGTCTGACGATCGAGGTGTTAAGGATGGTTTTGGATGGGGCGATCGGCTTGCAACACTCAGGTGGAATCATATCTTTTCCGAAAAAATATTCTCAAACATTACCCTGGTAACAGGAAACTACAAGTTTGATTATTTCACGGATTACGATGATGGAACGGGCAAGCCTGCTAAAGGTACATCGGGTGTTAAGACATTAGAGGGCAAAGTTGATTTTTCCTACTTTGTGAGTCCAAAACTGGACGTTGATGTGGGACTTGGAGCTAAAAATAATATTTTCACTCCATTGCACCAACGCTCAGAAGCCTCTGCCCATGTACCGGGGCCTGCAGAATATGGACTGGAGTATTTTAGCTATTTTGATGTTGAAGCTACTCCTGTATCTTTTTTGAAGCTCAGAGCAGGATTAAGATACACGGGGCTGTGGAACTATGGACCCGGATTTATTTATAAGTATGACCCTGACCTGCCACCTTCGGAAATAACCGTGGTAGAGGTGGAACGGATAGCTGCCAATCAGACGATTGCTCACTATCACAACCCCGAACCAAGACTTGCCGTCAGCTATCAGCTCAATCATAAGAGTACTTTTAAGGTGGCCTTTGATCGGATGGTTCAGTATGTTCATTTACTATCCAGTTCCAATGCGATTGTCCCGTTTGACTCCTGGTCACCTTCCGGCTACCACCTAAAACCCACGATCTCGGATCAATATACTGTTGGCTACTCAAGACTGCACGAAGGATGGAGCGTTTCCATTGAAGCATTTGCTAAAGAAATGACAGACGTTGTGGAGTTTAGAGAAAATGCCCTACTCTTGTTTAAGGATCAAAAAGAAGTTGGGTTCGTGCCGGCAGGACTGAAGGCGCATGGTGTTGAAATAACCATTGACCGAAGTAAAGAAAAATGGGGCTGGTCCGCAAACTACACCTGGTCACGTTCTTTTGTAAAAACACACGGTCAATGGGAATCAATTCTGATTAATGAGGGTAAATCATTCCCCTCTAATTATGATCGGCCTCATAATCTGAATGTGCTGGTTTCCTTTTCTCCGGGAAAACGTGTGAAGCTGAATTCTAAATTTATGTATCAGTCGGGTAGACCTATCACGCTTCCTGAAGGCAGGATTAACAACCTGATTATTTATTCTGAGCGCAATGCGTTTCGTCTTCCTCCAAACCATCGACTGGACCTGTCCATGACAATACTTCCCAAACCAGACACAAATAAGAGGGTCAGAGGAGAGTGGGTCTTTTCTGTTTTGAATTTCTATGGAAAGAAAAATACATTTTCTTATTTCATTACGAAGAAAGGAGAGAGGGTCGAAGATCCGTATACCCTGAAAAAAATATCAATCCTTGGCTCGATAATTCCATCTTTTTCCTACAACATGAAATTTTAGATGAAATGAAGTTAATAAAACAAATCGGATGGTTATGCTCGATGTTGAGTATTGGTTTTCTCATTTCCTGCATAGAAGATGCGGGATTGGATGAGTTTGATTTTTCTGAAAAACTGTTGATTCTGGGATACGTGGGAGATCATAATGAGCCGGCAAGAGTAAATATTCTTGGGTCAGTCCCAATTACCGCAAAGGGACGGAAATCGAGACCTGTCAGAGATGCGACTGTCAGCCTGATGGAATTGACCAGAGAGGAAGAAATTATTTCTTACCCAATGATATTTGATCCCTCAAGAGAGCTTTACCTGACTGAGGATAGCAGTATCGCAAAAATTGATCATTCATACTGGCTGGAAGTTAACGTGGAGGAGCGTTTATGGAAGAGCCAGCCCACCAGAATGACATCCCGTCCAAAGGTGAACATTTCGGAACCCGTTCACGAGGATGATTTGAACAGAGACCGATACGAGGTTGATGTGATTGATGATGACGAATACTACAGCTACATTATTGGAGATTATGGGCAGGGAATTGATCTTTTTCTTACCACAGAGTATTACTTCTATTATGATAAAGAATTGAGAATTGAGGCAGAGTTATCCACTAATGTTTATCTGTACTCACCATCAAAAACGTACGATCCGTACGTTTACATTATGCAGGTACCACCAGGAGTTGACGAGTTTTTCCGTGAATGGCAACTTCAGTTTGACAACACAGATGACCCTGATTTTTTTACGCAGATGCTAAGCATTCCTCCAGGGAATCTTTCTGGAAATATTATGGATGAAAGCGATCAGCCGGCGAAAGATGTGATTGGTGTTTTTTTCTCCGGATTTACAATTAAGCACCGACAAGAATGAATTACGAATTAGACATGAAGAAATCTGTATTCATTTTTCTTCTGATTTTGGGAACCCTCTCTGGTTGTAACGATGAGCTGGCAGTTGTTTATAGTCCTCAGGATACGTTGGATTACGAAGTATTTAAGGAAATTCCGGAAAATGATACGGTATTACTTGTCCTTTCAAATGAACTGACGCATGACATAAATCCCGAAAAAGAGCTGGCTCTTAAGCTCTCATATTTTCCATATAATATCATGCTTGTCCATCAGGCCCAAACAAAGGACCCTTCGCTTTCAAATCAATACTATATGACAAATGTTGAAGCGGATCAGATCAATACTATCTCAGCGGAGATTCTCAAAAGAACGATCGAGCACTTCAAAAGTGAAGGTAAGTACGTCATTGTATTTGGAGATTTTATCGGGAGCTTTCTTGCCCTGAAAAGTATTCAACTTTTTGGTCTGAAGGCAGATACTTATGCGCTTCTCAACGGCAGGCTTGATGTTGAGCAGGAGATCGTTGAGGTAGCAGAAGGTCTGAGGTTGGCGGTATTAAATGAAAATAGAGAGGTTATTGTGGGTAATTACATTATTAATCACGAAAACTGGGTAGACTTCAGGTTGCTGGGGAGTATGATTCGTCCGAGATATACAGAAGTATTAACAGGTGTGGATCTTACGAATATGATTTGCACCTATCGATTTGAAAATGAAGATATGGGAAGTCCTACAGAAGCGGAGGTTACTTTTCTGGAAAACAATGGAGCCAGGGTACACGGTTTCCCGGGATCAGCAGCCTGGAGTGGCTATGAGTTTTACGCCATTCTCGACTTTGTAAGGAATTAACCAACTATTGACTAACCAGCTCCAATATCAATGCATATTTGAAAGCGACCTCAGCTAATGCAGCGTACCTTCCTGATGCTCCGCCATGGCCTGCAGAAAAATCTGTCCGCATTAGCACTTCATTGTTATCTGTCTTTAGCTCCCGGAGTTTGGCTACCATTTTGGCCGGCTCCCAATAGCCGACGCGTGAATCATTGATTGCTGTGAGAAAAAGCATATTTGGATAGTTTTTTGCTTCCACATTCTCATAAGGAGAATATGATTTTATGTATTTGAAATACTTCTTTTCATTTGGATCTCCCCACTCTTCGTATTCAAGGGTTGTCAGGGGAAGACTGGTGTCTAACATGGTGTTTACCACATCAACGAAGGGGACATTCAGAATCAACAACTTGTAAAGGTCCGGGCGCAGGTTGGCCACAGCACCCATTAGTAATCCTCCGGCACTGCCTCCTTCTGCAATAACTTCTCCCTTTTCTCCGTACCCTTCAGCAATCAGGTATTCTGTGCAGGCAATAAAGTCTGTGAAGGAATTCTTCTTGTTAAGCTTTTTTCCTTCCTGATACCATTTTTCCCCCAGGTCGCCCCCTCCGCGAACATGAGCGATGGCATATACAAAACCTTTGAGCAATAAAGGAGACATGTTGGGATTATAACCAGCAGAATAGCTCGAACCATAAGACCCATATCCGGTTACATATAAAAAGGGTTTATTGCCCTGCTTTTTCAGATTCTTAATTGCTCCTTTGAAGTAGATAAGTGTAATTGGAATTTTGGTTCCGTCTTTTGCTACAGCATACACTGTTTCCACGGTAGCCCCTATTGACGGAGAATACTCTCCAATTTGCTTCAAAAAATGGAACTTCTTCTTTTCCATGTTATAATCATACACTCGAAGTGGTCGATGATAAGTTGCTTTGCTTATTCGGAGGGTATCCGTTTCGAAATCGCTGTTCAGTCCGAGGTTGACTGCCCGATCATTCCCCTGTTTAATGTAATGCTCATTCCCATCTTCCCTGTTGACCACCCGAACCTTATACTCTAAACCGTGTCGCTCGTGATACACCATCCATTTTTTGAAGGGGAGTACTGACATAAGGTGTATTTCTGTATTGTGTGGTATTTCTTCTTTCCAGTTTTTCTCTTTAAAACTGGAAGTGTCAGCAACCATCATACGATTGTTAATTGCCTTGTGGTTGGTCAAAATGTAGAACTTGTCTTCATAATGCGAAAGACCATAAATATGTCCCTCTCTTCTGGGTGAAACTATCCTCCAGGGTCCATCCGGGTTATTCAGATTAAGCAGGCGAATTTCATTCTGATCGCTTGAAGAAGTGGAGAGAAAGGCAAATTGCCTGCTTCTGGATTTACTAAGCCCGACACTAAATCGCGGGTCCTCTTCCTTATAGATAAGTGTATGTTCTCCGGTGTTTATATTAAAATGGAATGCCTTTGAGCTTAGAAAGGTTTTGGGTTCAAGTTTTGTGTAGGCAACCGTGGAGTCTGTCAGCCAGATCATTCCTCCGATGTAATCAATAGTATGCATGAGGATTTTTCCGGTCTCCAGATTTTTGAATTTTAGCATCCATCGATCATTCGCCGTTTTATTTTCAGAATATGCGGCGATCATGTTATTAGGGCTTGTGGTTAGTCCGCCAAATGAGAAGTAAGAATGATCTTCTGCCATTTTGTTGACATCAAACAAAAGCTCAGGCACAGCATCTTTCTTAATTGACTTGCGATAATAGATAGGATATTCATTATTGGCCACATACTTGTAATAGTATTGAAACCCATTCTCTATTCTTGGCAGTGATTCAAAATCATCCTGAACGTATGACCTTACCTCCTTGAAAAGCTCTCTTTGTAATGGTTTAAGTGGCTTGAAATAGTTGTTCGTGTAAGCATTTTCATTTGAGAGATGCTGCATAATTTCCTCATTTCCCAACGGATTCTTTGTGTCTTTTAACCAGGCATAATCATCCGTTAATGATTGTCCATGCATCTGCACTTTAACCGGTTCCTTTTTAGCTACGGGCGGGGCCAGAGTTGTGTCACGAGTGAGTTTATTGGCGAATTGCTTTTCCAGCGGAGTTTTGATGCTCATTGACGAATAGATCTCCTCTGGTATTACTGATAAGGGGTGCTCCTGTTCGTATTGGTTCCAAAAAAGGGAATCATATCCTTCAGGATGGTCGAAAAGAAAAGTGTAATCGGAGTTGGAGAAATTTTCATCAGCACCAATATTCACCATTGGCTCCTTTACCTCATGAGTAAAGAATTCTGAGATGGCAGCATAGGGGACTCTTCTGTCCACAGCTGTGTCCTCTACAATAAATTCATCGGCATGCTTTAGATAATCCAGAACATAACGCCCGTCTTTCTTTGTGTATTTTGATTGTACAGAAAAATCAAAATGGCGAACGGACCACCCCCTATAGCCGCAAATGAATTTCTTGTATTCGGGAGGGACTGAGTAATTGATTTCTGTTATTGCCAGGTCGTCCTTTCGAATTAAGATGGACCCCCCCAGTTTGTATGGGTAATTGAAATACCGCTTCTTCTTTTCCATTTTTTCTGGGGTCATCTCTGGTTCGAAATTGATCAGGAAATAGCCTTCGTTGTTCTTCTCTACCTCAAGCAACTCGTAATCGTATTTCCCGAAATTTGAGAGAAAATTTCCAGGATACTTCACCCGATCTTTGGTTAATACACTTAAAGGGCCTCCCTGGATATTGGCATAAAGTCGGGTTTGGTTCAGATCATCACTCGCTTTTGATTGGATAATTTTTGCTATTTCTCCTTTTAAAACTTTCTGATGAAAGTGCCATCGGTGAAGTGAAGAGGATCGTGAAGACCAGCTGCCAATCGTGGTTACACCGGATAAGTCCACCGGATTCTGGAAAGCTTTATTCTTTTCTTCTTTTCCAGTGTATGGTTTAAGATTAAGCTCAAATGCTGCATCTGCATATTTAACGGGAGTGCTGTTTTCTTTGACATATTCTCTGTAAAACCCGGACAAGCCAAACTCTTCATTGACATAGTTTTCCGGAATAGCATTAAGTGCTTTCTTTAGCACACTTTTCGGATTGAGATCCCGCTTCGCGCTAACAATAACGGTGTACAACTCGGTTATCTCAGTGTCCAAGTAAATTTTAACAGGCAATGCGTAGGAGGAAATAGCAAGTTTTTGGGTTTTGAGACCAACATATGAAAACTCAAGGTTCTTATCAAAATGTCTTTCCGGAATCTTTAAAGAAAATGTGCCGTCAAATTCAGTGACTGTACCGTAGGCAATGCCTTCTAATTTGACATAAGCAAAAGGGACCGGTTGTTTGGTTTCCTGGTAGTAAACAGTTCCTTCAATGTTTTTGAAAGATTGTCCATATGAGTATAATCCTAAAAGAATGGATGAGAATAGTATGGTGAGACGCATATTGATTTGGTAATTTGATCATAGAAAATAAAGAGGATCGAGCAAATGATAAGGTTGCACAAGCCTACATTTAGCAACGTGACAGAAATGTCTTTTTGAAAGGCTTAATGAAGAGGATTTAAAAGTGGGATTGAAAGATGCCACAAAGGATTTCTGTATAGTTGGTTTTATCAGGTTCCTCAACTAACGCAATGACTCTGCCATTAGTATTTATCAGATGAATTCAGAGAGTTGCAAGTCGGATTTTCTCTTTCTTTTTCTGCTTTCTAACAACGATGGAAATGATCGGACTTCCAATTATTCCTGGCAGCACCCATAACAACCAGTTGTGATTGACCAGACCAAAAATTTCTCCATTCTGAACCGCGAATGCTGTAATAGCAGCAATATAGCTTCCCCCCATCGCACTGATATGTTGATGGAGCCACCATTTTTTTTCATCGGATTCCTTTTTAAAGAAAAAGCGAATATCCTGAATGCCCCACGAAAAAGCCATTAATCCAAATACGGTACTAAGAATTGCGAGAACCGGACTTCTTTCAAAAATAAAAACGGCATAGATAATGAGGCCTGCCCCGAAAAGTGATGTAAGAGTTGAAACCAGCCAGTCATACCATTTCTCAGAGCCTGGTTTGCGACGATGTAACACCCGAACACCAATGAAGGAGGAATAGAAAGTGATAACTGAAATAACCATCAGAAAAGCACTGAATCGATAAAAGATGATAATGCTGAAAGCACTTATGCAAATCCACCACATTGCGCCGACGTAGATCTTACCGATTAGTTTGTGACTCCTTGACCCTTTTTTTCGAATAATGCTGATTAACCCAAGAAGAAGCACGGCTCCTCCTGAAAAAATATGAGAATAGATTAAGAAATTTTCCATGTCTTTTGCTCTTTCATTGCAATAGACGAATTCATCTTTTGTTATGAAAATAGTTTGGGACCAACTGTAGAATTCTGTGGAGGAGCTGTTGTTATCCCTTGATAGGCATCCGAACGAATTCTTTGGTTCTGTCAAAAAGATAGCGGTATGTGTGGTGAGTTTTTACGACATCTCCTCCAACCTGCTCAACCACACGAATCATCTTAGGGTTAAAATCACCTATCCAGTTCATTTCGAGCAAAGGGTAGCGTTTGTACTTTTCCTGCACCATTACTCTTGTGGCCATGATCAGGGCACCATCTACTCCTTTACCCTGATGAGCAGGTGAAATACCAAAAACCACACCCATCATCTTCTTATTTGTTTTTAGAATTTTGTGATAAAGGAAAATCAATTTTCCCCACACATTCAATTTCCCGTTTACATGCTTGAATACCTGGTTTAGTTCGGGGATATTAATGTAAAAGCCAACAGGCTCATCCTTGTAGTACCCAAACCAGATGATTTTTTCGTCCATAACAGGCTTCATTTTCTTGAAGAGAGTCATGGCCTGAGCAGCGTTCATTTGAGGGACTCCCGGATGACTGGCCCATGCAGCATTGTATACCTGTCTAAAGTCTTCGACATACTTCTTGAGCTTGTTTTTTTCGATGTGCCTGAAGGAATAATCTTTATCTTCATTTGCTTTATCTGCCTTTTCATGAAGCCGGGCATCCAGTGGATCGAAGGTGTTCCGACCAAAAGTGTACTGTTTGAAGTACATCTTAAATCCATAACTCTCAAAGAGTTTCTGGTAGTAAGGAAAATGATAATTGCACTGATAATTGGGTTCTCGATCAAAGCCATCAACCAGAAGCCCCCACCATGCATCCCTGTTGCCGAAATTAATGGGTCCGTCCATTGCTTCCATTCCCCTTTCAGCTAACCAGGTTCTTCCGGTTTCGAATAGCAGATCAGCGGCTGTCTGATCGTCAATACATTCAAAGAACCCAACACCACCAGTAGGTTGATCATTGTCTTTGTTGGCAGTTTTCTGATTCACAAATGCTGCAATCCGACCAATGGTCTTGCCAGACTCGTTCAAAAGAATCCAACGGATACATTCACCATTTCTAAATGTCTTGTTTTGGGCGGGATCAAAAACACGGTTGATGTCTTTGTCCAGAGGACGAATCCATGACGGCTCGTTTTTGTATAGTGTGACAGGAAGTCGAAGAAATTCTTTTGCTGTTTTGGCATCTGAAACTTCAATTATCTGCATGGCAGCAATTTTAGCAAATAAATCGCTTAGGGCGAGTTACAAACTAATGTGATAACAATTTTTTCGAGTAAGCTGTAATTGGACCGGATAAGATTGGGCTGTGAGTTAACAATCAGTCAGCACATCGTTGCAATCACCATCGATGAAACCCTGGTCCACCTTATCAATCTTAAAAAAGAAATCATTATTCTCTTTCTCGAAAATAAGAAGGAAACCACCCTGTTCGAAATCTGTTCCACCATCGATGAAGATAAATTTCTCCGGTAGAAGTGTTATCTCCATTTCTTCTGAATGAATAACTGCAGTTGAAATGACTTCATCAACCCCAATGGTATTCCATGTATAAAAATTACGGATGGTGCGGGTCGCCGATTGCGTGGTGATAAGAATGGAATCGATGACAAAGAGTTGTTCAAAAGACCCATCTTCCTGCTTTTCTAAAACTTCTTTATAGAATGCCAGATTAATCTCTCCATCCTGGAAATTTCCCCCAGGAGGGCCGATACAGGAAGCAGAAGCATTGCACAAATCACCACAGGATGTGATGAGCGTTATCGAAAAAATGAGAAGTAAGAAAGCCTGTTTCATAAGGTTTATTTACAATGAGACCCTCTTATCGGGAAAGAGGTTGAAAGAGAAAAGGCGCATTGTAAAAAAGCGTACAGGGCCTAATCAGCAATCACATATTGGTAATCGCTTAGTTTCCAGTCAATCACTAATCCTTTCCCAACTCCTTTAGCCACCTTTTCACCGTACAGGTAATGTACGAGGTATAGTGATACGTCGTAAGATTTTGCTCCACCGGCAGAAGTCAACAGTTTTCCATCATGAACGAATGAAACACTTTCATGCACGATGAGCTCCGGAAAGGTTTCTTTGTATTTTGGAATATCAGAAGGGAATGTGGTGGATTCTTTATCCTTAACAAGGCCTGCCTTTGCCAGGATAAAAGCGCCATCGCAAAGGGACATGACATAATCTGCCTTTGAACCCGTTTGTGATACCCAGTTAATAAGCACTTCGTTTTCCAGATCAGTATCCATGTTGTGCTCAGCGCTTGGAACGATCAGAATATCAATTTCAGGAATATCCGGACTGTTGAATGAATAGTCCGGGAGAATACGCAATCCTTCAAAAGTAATAATGGTATCCATTGTTTCCGCAATTGTGAAAACTTTGATTCCTCCCTCTGTATGGAAAATTGTATGTTGAAAAATATCGAACGGGGCAATAAGCTCTGAATTATAAACTCCCTCAATCATCAAAAAAGCGGCATTGAAAGATTCTCCTGGAGCCGTGGCTTCTATGACAATTTCTTTCTTCTCAAGAGTGGTTGTTGTACAACCGACAACAGCAACTACAGAAAAAAGCAGAAGCAGCTTTTTCATTTTATAGACCAAAAGATTCTTTTACCTGATCTACGTAATCAAGCTTTTCCCACGTGAATGTCTCAACCACCTTTTTTACTTCTTCACCACCATTTCCGTTGAACGTAACCTGCTTAATCTCGGGAACTCTTCCCATATGTCCATATGCCGCAGATTCTGAATAAATGGGCTCTTTAAGCTTTAACCGTCTAATGATGGCTGCCGGACGCATATCAAAAATGGCTGCAACTTTTTCTGCGATTTCACCATCTGTGAGCTCAACATTGGAAGTTCCGTACGAATTGATGTAAATCCCCATTGGTTCAGCAACTCCAATTGCATAGGAAACCTGCACCAAAATCTCATCAGCCACTCCTGCGGCAACCAGATTCTTGGCGATATGCCTTGTTGCATAAGCAGCAGAACGGTCTACTTTGGATGGATCCTTTCCTGAGAATGCTCCACCCCCGTGTGCTCCTTTGCCTCCGTAGGTGTCAACAATAATTTTTCTTCCGGTTAATCCGGCATCACCATGAGGTCCGCCTATAACGAATTTTCCGGTTGGATTCACATGATATTTAATCTGATCATTGAATAACGCCTGATTTTCGTCCTTTAATTTACTTTTGACTCTTGGAATCAGAATGTTGATTACATCATTCTTTATTTTTTCGAGCATGTTTTTTTCACTGTCAAAGTCATCGTGCTGGGTAGAAACAACAATAGCATCAATTCTTATTGGAACGTTATTGTCATCGTACTCAATAGTAACCTGAGATTTTGCGTCAGGTCTCAGGTAGGTCATTTCTTTCCCGCCTTTTCTTATGTCAGCAAGTTCCATCAGAATCCTGTGAGACAAATCAAGCGCCAGCGGCATGTAGTGATCGGTTTCTTTGGTGGCATACCCGAACATCATCCCCTGGTCCCCGGCACCCTGCTCGTCTTCAGAATCCCGCTCAACTCCCTGATTAATATCTGGCGATTGCTCATGAATGGCCGAAATAACACCACATGAATTTCCGTCAAACATGTATTCGCCTTTGGTGTAACCTATTTTGTTAATTACCTCTCTCGCAATACTTTGAACATCGATGTATGCAGTTGTCTTTACTTCTCCTGCCAGAGCAACAAGTCCGGTAGTCACCATTGTTTCGCACGCTACCTTGCTTTCCGGGTCGAATGCAAGGAAGTGATCTACAAGCGCATCGGAGATCTGATCAGCAATTTTATCAGGGTGTCCTTCTGAAACTGATTCAGAAGTAAATAAGTATGACATGTATATTTGATTTCTTTAGGGGCGCAAATTTATAAGATTCGTTAGAATCACCTAAGAGAATTGGCCGAAACTGAAAATGGCCGGGATCTTATTTATCTGAATGTCGGTTTTTTTCCATTTTTCGATGTTTTGAGTAAGAATTTTCTCACCTTCTCCGGTAATATCTGCAGCGATGCTCAACCATGTATCAGGGCGGCAGTTTTTAAGAATATCCTGGATAAGTGCCTGATTCCGGTAGGGAGTTTCCATGAAGAGTTGCGTATGTCCTGTTGCCGCAAGGCTTTCCAGTTCTTTAATTTTTTGAATGCGAGGACTTTTATCAATTGGAAGGTACCCGTTGAAGGTAAATTTTTGACCATTGAAACCTGACGCAATAAGTGCCAGCTGTATGGAGGAACTTCCGGGGAGGGGGACGACCCGAACTCCGGTCTGATGGGCAAAGCCAACCGCCAGGTTACCAGGGTCTGCCAGACAGGGGGTACCCGCCTCAGACATAAGGCCCATGTTTTTCCCACTTCTTACAGGCGAAAAAAAGTTGTAGAGCTGATCCCATTTTGTTTTTTTATCCAAAACCTCGAAATGAAGATCTTCAATTACAACCCCTGCCTTCAAACTGCTGATGAACCTTCTGGCAGTCCTGATATTTTCGACTAAAAAATGGTCGGTGTGCTTCAATATGTCAATGACTATTGGAGCCACCAGCGATCGATCGTTACTATCCGAAAGGCGGGAAGGAATAAGATAAAGATTTCCAGGGGTCATTTTAAAAAATTTAGCACCATTTCACTTAATTCTTGTGGACGTTCTGCATGAACCCAATGTCCGGCTTCTTTTATTGTTTCAACTTGAGCTTCAGGAAACAACAAACGTATATGTTCGTGATCTGCAGGTAAAATATAGTCTGATTTGCCACCGGCAATGAAAAGGGTTTTTCCACTGAAAGCCACTTCGCTTTCCAGTCCCTGGCCAACTTTGTCCACTGCTTTTTCAATGGCGGGAACATTCAATTTCCACTTGAAATGACCCTGTTCATCCCTTGTCAGATTCTTGAGAATAAATTGTCGAATACCAAAACTATTTATAACCAGAGCCATTTGATCATCTGCATCTTTTCTAGACTTGAGCGTTTTCAGGTTGATTGAGTTAAATCCTTCAAATATTTGTTGATGGTGTGGAGGGTAATATTTGGGAGCGATATCCACAACAATCAGTTTATCAATTCTTTCAGGAAAACGTGTTGCCAGATGCATGGCTACTTTGCCACCCATCGAGTGTCCCAAAACATGTGCTTTTGCCAGGTCCTCATTATTCATTAATTCAATGATGTCATCAGCCATCACTTCGTAATCAAAGTCATCGCTATGAGGTGAGTTGCCATGATTTCTCTGATCAACGAGAAACACTTTGTATTCTTCGGCAAAGACTTTACCAACTGTTTGCCAGTTGTCAGAAGACCCAAACACTCCGTGTAGGACAACAAGCGGGTGCCCATTCCCAAGTATTCGATAATTTAATTTCATTTCTTTTATGTGATGAATTATGAACCGACAGTCAGGTTTTTAATCTTGAAATTATATTTGACAGCCAGCAAAGATAGAGATACGTATTACCTTCACGCGCTTTATGAAATCATTAGAGTCATTTTTATCATCCGCGGTAGACTTCATTTGGGGCGTTCCGTTGTTGATTTTACTTCTTGGAGGAGGTTTTTACTTTCTGGTTTATTCCCGTTTTCTTCCATTTCGTTACCTGCTCCACGCAGTAAATGTGCTAAGGGGGAAATTTGATAATCCTGATGATCCTGGGGAAATCAATCATTTTGAAGCACTTTCCGGAGCATTAGCCGCAACAATTGGAATGGGAAATGTAAGCGGAGTGGCACTCGCCATCGCTGCTGGAGGACCAGGCGCTATTTTCTGGATGTGGATGAGTGCATTTTTAGGCATGGCGACCAAATATTTCACTTGCACGCTCGCGGTTCTCTATAGAGGGAAAGATGCAGAGGGCAATTTACAAGGAGGCCCGATGTATGTCATAAGGGAAGGGCTTGGTAAGAAATGGATGTTGCTGGCAGGGTTCTTTTGTGTGGCAGCCTTTCTGGGTGCCTCCCCTGTTTTTCAGGCAAATCAAATGGTGGCGGTGTTGAAAGAAGTCATTCTGATTCCGGCAGGAGCTTCTGACGGATTTTATACCGACCTGATCATTGGATTGGTCATTACTGTTCTGGTTGCTATGGTAATTGTTGGTGGAGTGAAAAGAATCGGGAATGTTGCTTCAAAACTTGTACCTGCGATGGTCCTGCTTTTTGTGTTCAGCGTCCTTGTTATAATGCTGCTGAATGCCAGCGCCATTATTCCATCATTCCTTTTCATTTTGGAAGATGCATTTACAGCTAAAGCGGCATTGGGTGGTGCGGTTGGAGCAATTATAATCGAAGGGGCCAAAAGAGCGGCTTTTTCAAATGAGGCAGGAATTGGTACTGCTCCGATGATGCACGGAGCGGCTAAGACCAAAGAACCGGTTCGGGAAGGACTTGTTGCAATGCTCGGACCGGCCATTGACACAATTGTTGTGTGTACCATGACCGGCTTGTGTATCATTATGACAGGAGCCTGGCAGGCGGAAATTTCAGGAAACTTCAGCAGTGATACTCAGGGAATTTTGATGACTACTCTTGCATTCGAAGACAGCTTGCCTGGATTTGGACCTTATGTTTTGATGATATGCGTGATGATCTTTGCCATCACTACTATTTTTGGCATGGCGTACTACGGACAAAAATGTCTCGGATTTTTGATTGGCCCCAAGTACATCAAATACTACAATGTTTATTATTTGATCCTGGTAGTTATAGGCTCGGTCTCAAGCCTGAGCCTGGTAATTAACCTGATTTTTGTAGGATATGGTCTCATGTCAATTCCTACTATGATTTCAGGAATTATCCTTGCTCCGAAAGTAATGGAAGCCTCTAAATCCTATTTTGATCGAATGTCCATCTAGAAGTTTGGATTGCAGGGTATTTGTTACCATATCTTTGCAGCTTATTTGGCTTAAAGCAGAATGAGAATAATCATAGCAGGGGCTGGCGAAATGGGGTTTCACCTTGCAAAACTCCTTGCAGCAGAAGAGCAGGACATTGTTATTATAGACACGAATAGTGAGGTTTTGGATTATGTTTCGTCCTACCTCGACGTTAGTATTGTCAAAGGAAGCTCTACTTCACCCAATACCCTCAGAGAAGCAAATATTGCTAAGGCAGATCTGCTAATAGCCGTCACATCCATTCAGGACACTAACATTACCACCTGCATTTTAGGGAAACATCTTGGTGCGAAGAAAACAGTGGCCCGTATTTCCAATATTGAGTTCATCCAGCAGAAGGAAGAGCTCAACCTGAAGAAAATGGGAATCGATGAAGTCATTTCACCCGCATCATTGGCGGCAAAAGAGATCAAACGGCTTCTGAAACAATCAGCACTCACTGACACATTTGAATTTGAGAAGGGAACATTGTCTCTTGTTGGGATTACCGTTGATGAAAATTCTGAGTTGATGGGGAAAACGCTTACAGAAACGGCTTATCTTAATCCCAATCATAACTTTACGACGGTAGCAATCTTGCGGGATGAAAAAACGATTATTCCGCATGGCGAGAACAAATTCATGAAAGGTGATCATGCCTATTTCATATCAGAGCCGGGAGGAATAGGTACGGTAACCAGTCTCGCGGGTAAGGAAAGTGTTGAAATAAAAAATGTCATGATTCTGGGAGGGAGCAAGGTCGGCGTGAATACGGCCAGTCTGCTTAGCAAAAAGTATAACATAAAATTGATTGAAGCCGACCGGGATAAATGCATGGAGCTTGCAGAAAAGCTGTCAGATACCATGATTATCAATGGAGATGGCAGAGACATCAATCTTCTAAAGCAGGAGAACATAGATAAAATGGATGCTTTCATTGCGTTGACAGAGAACTCTGAAACCAATATCATGTCTGCCCTCCTCGCAAAAAATTATGGGGTAAAGAAGACAATATCTCTGGTGGAGAATGTGGATTACATTCACCTGTCTCAAAGCATTGGAGTGGACACCCTCATCAACAAGAAGCTCATAGCCGCTAACTTTATTTTCAGATACGTCCGTAAAGGAGAGGTGCTGGATTTGACCAGTATACATGGCGTTAATGCTGAAATTCTTGAATTTGAAATAGGTCAGAATGCGAAGATTTTGCAGGGTGAGTTGAGAGCATTAGATTTCCCCAAAACAGCAATTGTTGGAGGAGTTATAAGAAACGGGGTTGGTATTGCTGTGAGAGGAAATTTTGAATTTCAACCCAAAGACAAAGTGGTGGTCCTTTCTATGCCAGACTGTATCCGAAAGGTGGAAGGTTTCTTCAAATAATCCCGATGAACTTTAATTATCAGGTAATCCTCAAAATCATTGGAACGTTGTTGGTTCTCAATGGAGGGTTCATGTGGCTTTGTGTTCCATTTAGCCTCTACTATGGCGAAGGTGATCTTGGAGCTATTTTTCTGGCGGGCACATTCACAGCACTTACAGGAATTTTCCTTCGACTTTTAACAAAAAGTATCAGAAGGAAAGATGATTACGGAGTTGCTAATTCGGAACTTAAGAAAAAGGATGGATATCTGATCGTAACATTTGGATGGCTTTCAATGTCGGTCTTTGGAGCATTACCCTATCTGTTTAGTGGAGCTATCCCCAATTTCACAGATGCTTTTTTTGAAACGCTCTCAGGATTTTCCACTACCGGAGCTTCGATTCTCACCGACATTGAATCCGTACACAAAGGAATTTTGTTCTGGAGAAGCCTAACACAATGGATTGGCGGGATGGGAATTATTGTTTTGGCCGTGGCAATTCTTCCAATCCTTGGGATTGGAGGAATGCAGCTGTTTGTTGCCGAAGCGCCCGGGATTTCACCTGATAAACTGCAGCCACGTATTAAAGAAACAGCAAAAAGACTCTGGATCATCTATCTTGGGCTAACGGGAGCTGAAACGATTCTATTATGGATTGGAGGCATGACCTTTTTTGATGCCATTAACCATGCACTTACTACCATGGCGACCGGAGGATTCTCTACAAAAAATGCCAGTATCGCTCATTTTACAAGTCCTTTTATTCACTATGTCATCATAGTATTCATGTTCTTGGCCGGAACAAATTTTACGATGACCTACTTTGGATTGCATGGCCAGTTTAAGAAAGTTATCAGGAATGAAGAATTCAGATTTTATCTGTTTTTCAGCGTTGCTGTTTCTCTGCTGGTAGGGTTTATTATATTCAGCATTGGACACGACACATTTGAAGCCTCTGTCAGAGATGCACTTTTCCAGGTGGTTTCAATTGTGACGACCACAGGATTTGTTACACATGATTATACTTCATGGACATCTTTCCTTACCGTACTTTTCTTCCTGCTAATGTTCGCCGGAGGATCGGCCGGGTCAACAGCCGGAGGAGTAAAACTTGTTCGCCATATTATTCTCATAAAAAACAGCATGCTGGAATTGAAGCGTCAGCTGCACCCTGCTGCTATTATCCCTGTACGATACAATGGGAATGCAGTAAATCGGGACATCACTTTTAATATTCTTGCCTTCATAATGATTTACATTCTGGTATTCTGTATCGGATCGATATTGGTAGCTTCTTTTGGAATAGACTTCAACACGTCCATGGGGGCAGTTGCTACCTGTCTTGGAAATGTTGGACCAGGAATTGGAAGCGTAGGACCTGTTGACAATTTTGCTCACCTTCCTCAGGGAGTCAAGTGGGTGCTTTCATTGTTCATGTTGCTCGGTAGACTCGAACTTTTCACAGTACTGATGCTTTTCACTACGTATTTCTGGAAAAAATTCTAAACCATCTCAGGAGATTGGCTCATCTTTGGGCCGACTCAAACAAAATAGAGCATGTTAAGCTATATCATCTGGAATTTCAACCCCGATATTTTCTCAATACCAGGAACCGACTATGCTCCCAGGTGGTATGGTGTATTGTTTGCACTTGGATTTATTCTGAGCCAACAGGTAATGTTTCACATTTTCAAAAAAGAAGGAAGGTCGGAAAAAGATGTTGATAAGCTGACTACTTATATGGTAATTGCGGTAATTGCAGGGGCCAGACTGGGTCATTGTCTTTTTTACGATCCTGTTTACTTTCTTTCTCACCCTTTGGAAATCTTGATGGTCTGGAAGGGTGGCCTGGCAAGTCATGGTGGAGCGATTGGGATGCTTATTGCACTTTATCTTTTTGCAAAAAAACTTAATTACAAATTTCTCTGGATCCTTGATCGAATAGTTATTGTAGGAATGCTTTGTGCAGCGCTCATTCGAACAGGAAATCTTTTCAATTCCGAAATGGAGGGAGTTGAAACCAATTCCAACACCGGGATAATTTATGCAAGAGCTACACATGATGTGCTGAACTATGACAAGAGCAAGATTGAGTCTGTGAGTTTCAAAAAAGGCGGACAAAAAGTCAGTGACAAGCCAGGAGTCGTGCCAATAACCGCAGTGATAGAATACAAGCGAGGAATCAGGCTGGAATTGGCAGACAAACAATTCATCGAGAATAATTTAAGAGGTTCACTAAAGGGATATACTGAGGTAGTCGAGCATGTTGATTTTGGATCAGGTGCGCTGAGCTACACGATTCAGGAAAGCAGGGGTCGGCAAATAGTTGAGATATACGGATTGGGGACTGTCCGCCATGCAGCTCAAATGTATGAAGCAACCTATGCATTTATTTTAATGCTGGTTTTGTTCTGGTTGTGGCAAAAGAAAAGGGATGTGCTGCCCAGAGGGTTCAACTTTGCTTTTATGATGATAGTTTTCTGGTCTCTAAGATTCGCGGATGAGTTCTTTAAAATGAATCAGGAAGCATTTGAAGAAGACCTGGCGCTAAACATGGGACAAATTTTGAGTATCCCGCTTACACTTGCCGGAGTTGCAACCATGATTCTGATATTCAGGTCCGGAAAGAAAATGTCAGAATTTAACTGAGTTTCATTCCACGTTAATTGCCGTATTTTGAATCCGCGAAAGTTCTATAAGCTTTCCGTCCTTAAATAACGATAGAAGTTCGGTAAGAGGAGTTGTCTTTTCCTCCGGTTTGTAATTGATATAATCCTGGAATACAATTCCGCTGACAGAATTTCTGTTAATTGCTTCACGAAAACGAACTCCGCCACCATCAGTAATGTAACTGTAGGCGAAATAATCCATAGTGAAAGAATCCTTTTCAAACCAGTAAAGAAAGACGTCTTCAAAATCCTTTCCACCATCAGCTTCCTGAAACCTCACCTCAATCTGATGATAGGTTTTCCCTTTTATTTCAACAGTCCCCTGATACGTTTTCATAGCTGCAGGATCATTGAGTGTAAGGGGCAGTTGTACGAAATAAAGGACGGAGTTAACAGAGTTTGAGTATTTATCGCTCCATTCCTCATCAAGGGGAAATATGGTTCCATCTATAAGTCGGGTAAAATCCGAGCTATTCACCAAAATATCTTCAACAAAACCAAGAGAATCCTGAAAGGAGCGAGTATAAGTGAACTTTTCATCTTCCCTCAACATAGTGTAATGCTTCTCCCGAAAATCAAACGCAATTTTTTTCCCGGTCAGAGATTGCAGACCATGTGCTTCGATGGCATAATCAATGATGGTCTGTTCATTAAGCACTTTCGATGGCTGGCTACATGCCAGTAGGAGAGCAGGAAGAAAAAAGAAATATTTCATGAACGATTATGACGGGTCAGGTTAACTAAAGTTGCTCAAAAGATACGGATGTTGTGCAGAAGACAAATAAAAAAGGGAACCGAAAGGTTCCCTTACTTTTAAAATTCAATACGATCAATTGGAGTCATCGTCTTTTTCCATTTCTTCTGCTGCAGTAGCAGCTTCGTTTGCCAGAGAATCAAGAGACACATCCGTTGAGTCCATTTCAACTTCCATTTCCTCACCTTCTGCAGCTTCAACTGATTCAGACTCATCTGAACTCTCTTCAGAACTGGTTGATGATGTGCATGCTCCAAGAAATGCAATCATCATAATTAATGCTAGTAGTTTTTTCATTGTAAAAGTTAGGTTATTCTACAGCAAAGAACAGGCTTATTAGCGACAATGCAAAGGAATATTTTGAATATGTAAAGAAGCATTAATTATTTTTTTGCGAAAAACCCTTTTTACAAGGGAAAATTCCAACCAATAAGCCCTGTCATATTGTCTGCAAAAAGCGTCCCGCATTTTGTATTTGCTGTCATTATGTCTGAGACTGATTGAATATCCGGAATGGAGCATTTTTTGTATTCTGTCAGAAGAATGAAAAATAACAGCTATGAACTTTAATAATTACACAATAAAATCACAGGAGGCGCTCCAGAAAGCAACAGAGATCGCCACAGGAAATCAGCAGCAGGTGATTGAAACCGGTCATTTGTTAAAAGCAATTCTTCAATCCGACGAAAGCCTGATTTCTTTTCTCCTAAAAAAACTGGGAGTAACCAAAGGACAGATTTCCAGCCGACTGGAAGAAGTAGTTAATGGGTACCCTGTCGTCACAGGAGGGCAACCTTACCTTTCAAACGATGCAGCTAAAGCACTACAAACAGCAGAGAAGCAACTGAAGGAATTCGAAGATGAATTTGTTGCCATTGAACACATCATCATTGGTCTTGTGGAAGGGAATGATAAAGTTGCACAGCTTCTTAAGGATGCCGGTTTTGAAAAGAAGCAATTGATTGCAGCCATAAAGGAACTTAGAGGAGGAGAGAAAGTCACCGACCAGAATGCAGAGGCGAAATACCGATCACTTGATCGATACTCAAAGAACCTGAATGAGCTGGCGAAGAAAGGAAAGATCGACCCGGTAATTGGTCGGGATGAAGAAATCAGAAGAGTGCTTCAGATACTCGCAAGAAGAACCAAGAACAATCCTATTCTATTAGGGGAGCCGGGAGTAGGTAAAACAGCAATAGTGGAAGGAATGGCGCAACGTATTGTAGACGGGGATGTTCCGGAAAACCTTAAATCAAAGACGATTATTTCCCTGGATATGGGTTTGCTGGTTGCCGGGGCAAAATACAAAGGCGAGTTTGAGGAGCGACTAAAAGCGGTGATCAAAGAAGTGACAGACAGTGAAGGAGAGATCATTTTGTTTATAGATGAAATACATACTCTGATTGGAGCCGGAGGAGGCGGAGAGGGGGCAATGGATGCAGCGAATTTGTTGAAACCGGCTCTCGCAAGAGGGGAACTTCATGCGATTGGAGCGACCACACTCAAGGAATATCAGAAGTATGTAGAGAAGGATAAAGCACTTGAGCGAAGATTCCAGGCGGTGATGGTTGCAGAGCCGGGGATACAGGACGCCATTTCCATATTGAGAGGTATCAAAGACAAATATGAATTGCATCATGGGGTGAGAATTAAAGATGATGCAGTCATTTCTTCTGTTGAACTTTCCAACCGATACATTTCCGACCGATTCCTTCCTGATAAAGCCATTGACTTAATGGATGAAGCAGCAGCAAAGCTTCGAATAGAAATCGACTCACTGCCTGAAGAGCTTGACGAATTGAACAGGAAAGTAATGCAGCTGGAAATTGAACGGGAAGCCATTCGACGTGAGAAAGACAAAAAGAAGGAAACTGAGCTGAGCAGAGAGATAGCGAACCTGGAGGAAGAGCGAGGGGAATTAAAGGCGAAGTGGGAAAATGAAAAAGGAATCATTCAGGGATTGAGAGATACAAAAGAGAAGATTGAACAATTAAAGCACGAAGCTGAACAGGCCGAAAAGGCGGGTGACCTTGGTCTGGTGGCAGAAATCCGCTACGGAAAATTAGGTGAGGCAGAGGCACTTTTGGAGGATTACCAAAAGCAGCTGGTTGAGATGCAGGGAGAAAAGAGCCTGTTGAAGGAAGAGGTTGATTCCGAAGATATTGCAGGTGTAGTTGCACGCTGGACCGGAATTCCTGTTTCCAAAATGCTGCAAAGCGATCGGGAGAAATTGATCAATCTGGAGGAGGAACTTGGCAAAAGAGTGGCCGGACAGAGTGAAGGAATTCGTGCGGTAGCAGATGCAGTCAGAAGAAGCAGGGCAGGTTTGCATGACCCTAAGCGACCGGTGGGATCCTTCATTTTCCTGGGAACTACCGGTGTAGGGAAAACAGAGCTGGCAAAAGCACTCGCGGAATACCTGTTCAATGACGAAAATGCCATGGTCAGGATTGATATGTCAGAATATCAGGAGCGTCACGCGGTGAGCAGACTGATTGGAGCGCCTCCGGGATACGTAGGATACGATGAAGGCGGGCAGTTGACTGAAGCAGTAAGAAGAAAGCCTTACAGTGTCATTTTACTGGATGAAATTGAAAAGGCGCACCCCGATGTGTTCAATATATTACTTCAGGTGCTGGATGATGGCCGGCTGACTGATAACAAAGGTCGGGTGGCGAACTTTAAAAACACCATTATCATCATGACCACAAACATCGGATCAGACCTGATTCAGGAGAGTTTCGAGCGGATGGACGAGAAAAATCCAGAGCCCGTGATTGAAGAAACGAAGGCCAGGGTATTTGACCTGTTGAAAAAATCGGTAAGACCTGAATTCTTAAACAGAGTGGATGAAACGATCATGTTCCGACCGCTGAGCCATGAGGACCTGCAGAAAATTGTGGAGATTCAGTTCAAACTGATTCAGAAAAGACTGGAAGAAAGCGGGATACGAATCGAGGCAGATGAGAAGGCATTGAAGCATCTCGGAGAAATTGGATTCGATCCGCAGTTTGGAGCACGTCCTTTGAAAAGAGTGCTACAGCGGGAAATTCTTAATGAATTATCAAAAGAGATTCTTGCAGGAACCATTGCCAAAGATTCGGTGATTGGAGTGACACTTTCCGATAAGGGACAGATCGAGTTTTTGAACCTGGATAAAGTGGAGATTGGGGAGGATAATATTTGATTAATCTAGTGATGGATCGAAGGACCATATCTCTCCATTATTGAAACACAAATAGAGAATTCCATCTGCTTCGGTAGTTGAAGTTATATTTTTTCCTCCCTGGACATCAAACGGGTGACTGAATTCAGTAAGGTTGCTGCCCCATGACTCTAAGTAGAATCGGTAAGAAGAAAGTAACATAATAGTTGAATTTAGATAGTAACCAGTTCTGGGTTGAGATAATTTTAAACTGGATTGTGAGAATTCTAAACTCGTTGTATTCGAGGATAAATCATGTCTATAAAAGTACCCATTTGCTTGAGTTATACCCACATGGTTCTTGCGGTCAGTAACGAAATAGTATAAACTTCCTTCTCTCTCCAAGGCACTTTCAATTGCGATATATCTTTTATCATAGTCAATTTCATCAAATGTCATTTCTTTTATTAGTTCCCAGCTATCCAGGTCGGGATCGTATTTAATTATTATTGAACTGTTGATGTAGAGTTTAGCTATTGCTGAGCGGCTGAAAATGTAAGTATCTCCACCATACTCAAAAGATTTTGCTGCACCTTCAATGAAAGGATTTTGATTTAATTGCGACCAGGTTTTTGAATCCAAATCATACCTCCATAAATCACTTAAATTATCATAAAAACCTTCTTCTGTTGAAATACCAAGCCCAACGTAGATATTATTATTTGTTTCAAAAATAACTGGAAATCGTCTTAAATTTCCAGTTGGTATTTCTGTTTCAAAATGCCATGCATTAAGAATAGGATCATAAATATGAAGCGAGTCATTAGAAAACAGAAGTATTTTGCCATTGGAAACAGTGGCCAATACCTGGCCGCCGTTGGGTTGTGTATCGATCAGAATTTTGGTCCAGGCAGCATGGTATTTTATTTCAACGATCTCGGATTCAACATTTGAAATTCCATTAGAAATATTTAGGGGCCCTGATAATGTTTGAGAGATTCTTGTATCATTAACAATATTGTTGGAAGCCTGAATTGTTAAGGAACTCCTTGATGCTGATAATACATTTAGGCTTTCTCCATCCAAGGAGATCAAATTCCCTTCTATTTCCGGGTGAAAATTGTTTCCTGATACTGTTATTGATTCCTCAATATCAATGCTTAAGGAACTAAGATTTGTTATTTCAGGGTCGTTCATTGTAAAGGGCTGATTAATAGACTTTTTCCTTTCTTTCCTTGAAACCTGAATTATTGCAGATTTTGATCTTACTTCATCCGGAATTGAAAATGTGATTTCGTTTTCATCTCCAGAGATTAATTCTGCGCTGTGTCCATCAACCAAAATTGTATGATCTGACAGAATCTCAGAGAAGTTACTTCCGGAGACAGTGACAACATCTCGCCATGTTCCTTCCGTTGGCAGAAAGGAATCAATTTCGAAATCGACGAAAAGAAAATCAGCTTTGTTCGACTCAACTCCATTCACTTCCACTTTCACCTCAATTGGGTTATTAATCCCGGAAGGAACAATCACCTCAATCTGCTCATTAGAATGATCAGTGATGGTTGCCTCTGTATCGTTAAAGAATACTTTTGTCACTTCCTCCACATGACTAAAGTTCTGACCGCTGATCGAAATTGGATCACCATAGAAAGCCTGTGCGGGCGTAAGCGCAGTAATCTGAGGAGCCAGGAGCTTTAATGACGAGTTAGAAGTACGTTGCCCGAGTATATTTGAAACGCTTAGAACCAGCGGTTCTTCAACTATGGGAATGACCAATTTGAGATAGTTGGAATCTGTCTCAAGTGGTTCAATGATGAGGTCATTAATGGTTATCTCGTTAAGATCTTTTCTAAAACCAAAATAATGCCCGTTCACCGAGATGGTATCTCCGATAACTACTTCAGAAGTTGATAGTGAGGTTATTTCAGGAGCCAGAAATTCCAGAGGCTCACTATAAGTGACAATATTTCCGGCTGTCAGGACGGAAATATTGAATGTGGTTTGCCTAACGGCATCAGTCACATAAATTTTAAGCAGCGAATCTGATGTAGCTACGATTGGCATATTGGCACCAGCCAGACGAACCTGATTATTGACAGGCAAATTGCTGAAATTCTTTCCTTCAATAGTGATGGTATCAAGGTAACTGACTGACAGTGGAGAAACGGATGATATTTCGGGAGCACCACTTCCAAGGCTTTTGAAAGACACTTCGTTACCAACAGATTTATAGGTTTCTGTCCTGATAAAGGCGCGAACCTGGTAATCAACATCCTCTTCCAGCGTGGCGGTAACGTCAAATTCGAATCGACCATTTATCAAATTTTCCGGACTCAACTCACGCATATCCGAATCATCCTGACCAATTGTGGACCACATAAAGCCGACCGCTGTGATCGGGGAATTCTCAGCGTTTGAAACCTCTCCAATAAAAGTTGCACCTTCCGAAGTGATGTTGGTAACTTCCAGTGTGCTGACAAAAGGATAGTTCTCAAAAACTCCTTCTTTATCCTCGTTGCAGGCGAGAATTGAAAGGAGAACAAGAAGAATTAAATTCCTTGATATTTTCATAGATTTAAGCCGAATATAATTGAATGGCTCCAAAAAAGACAATATTAGGGTTAGTGTTTCTCACATTGATATTCTTTGTTTCCGGGCAAAGGAAATACGGTCAGGGCTTCATTGTGATGAATAACGGAGATACTATTAATGGAGAGGTGCAGGTAAGGTTTGAAGACCAAAATTTTGAGTCCTGTATTTTTAAATCAATGAATAGCAGGGAAGAAAGAAAATATAGTACCGAGGAAATTTCAGGATTTGGTTTTACAAACGGCAGACTTTATTTATCTGGAGAAGGTTTAAATATAGAAGAGCGAGCAGGGCATTTTCTTGAGTATATGGTTTCAGGGGAAGTCCAACTTTTCTTTTCAGAGGACTACTTTGTGATTTTTGAAGAAGCGATCATCCGGCTGACAAAAGAGAACTATGTAGAAAAGGTGGGAGGGCTAGTGGTTAAAAACTGTTTGTCTATGGTTAGAGAGGCTGCAAAGATCAAATTGGATCATAAATCAATGACAGACTTCTTTGTGAAGTTTAATGATTGTTTGGGCTCTGAGTCGAACAGATATTATATCCCCGTGCCTGCAACGAGCCTTAATCTATTGGCAGGTGCTGGTATAAGTAGCCTTAGTTTTAGTGAGAAAGACGAATTGACGAATCATCTCAACGAATCCAATTATTCGAGTACGGAAAACGTAAAGTTTGTCCTCGGGTATCAAAGGCAGCTGCCAGAGCTCAACGACCGAATGAAAGCAGGTGTTGAACTTCTAACGACTTATGTAGTATATGAGGCCGGGTACAAAACAGAAAATGCAGAATCTAACACCCAAAGCATACGATCATCGAGGCTTGAAAATATTTCTGTTACTCCCCGCCTGGGGTTATCATACACACCGAAATTATTTAACTCAGATTTCGAGGTGAATGCTGGTGTGGGGTTACGTATTCCTGTAGTCTTTAATCAGACGCATAAGGGAATCGAAGTGGATCAGTCGAATGGAACAATTACAAACATTGACCCGACAAATCTGCAATACTCAAAAAGTGAGGGAGTCGTAATGATCGGAATTACTCGAAATGTTTACTTGCTAAACTCGAACCTGCTACTTGACCTATCTTATCAAAGAGGGTTGGGATACACAATTTCTGATACTACAGGGAAAAAGAACAGCACCTCTGGAACACTCTGTTTTGCAGTTGGCTATCGGCTGAACCTTAAGTAGACTCTACAAACATCTGACATCCTCCACTTCACCCTTACCAATCTCTGCTGCTATTAAATCAAGAATCTTAGCCTTAGAATTTTGCATCTCCTGTTTCAGAGGGGCCGAGCTGAGCTTAACAAAGATCGTTTTCTCTTTGAAAAAGATTCCTGTGGTTCGGGAAGCAATCGTTTTTCCCATAATTTTTTCCCAGTTGACAATGACCTGCTTCTGTCTGAAGGTATGCTCGAGGTTCTCCTCCTTCAGGAATTGACTAAACGCAGAACGAAAACTTTTAATGGAATCTTCTTTCATGGGAAACACGAACTTAATTGATAAATACTCTATATCTGTCTATTAACCAGCTTCAATCTCAATAAATTGAACAGACTCGATCTTGTTGAAAAGAACTTTGCTACGATCACTTCTGGCGTCTGAAATGAAAATCTGACCAAAGCGATCTTCGTCAAGAAGTAATTCAACAAGGAGTCCAATTCTTGAATCATCCAGCTTGTCGAAAATATCATCCAGCAGCAGTAACGGCTTGAGCTTTTTCCTTTCTGACAAAAAATCGAAAAGAGCGAGTTTGAGAGAAATGATAAATGTTTTTTGCTGGCCCTGCGAACCGAATTTCTTGATAGGCTCCTCATCAAGCAGAAACTCGAAATCATCTTTGTGACTCCCAAGTAATGTTCGCTGCATCAGCTGATCCTTTGGAAAATTGCTTCTAAAGACGCGCTCAAATGATTCATCAACGTGAGTTTTAAACTTCAGTCCGGGATTTTCTCGCCCTTCATGAAGGTCACTATAATTCTTTTCCAGAAACGGAAGGAAGGACTGAGCGATTTTCGAGCGTTCTTTTGAAATGTAGATAGCAAGCGGGATCAATTGATCATCATACGTTTCCACCAGATTGTAATCGATGGCCCGTTTATCACCCTGTTTGAGCAGACTGTTTCTTTGTCGAAGCAATTTGGTGTAGCTGATAAGTGCTGTGAGATAATCCGAATCAAACTGGCATAAGGCACCATCGAAGAATTTGCGACGGTCTTCACTGCCCTCCTTAATCATTGAAGTATCATCCGGCAGCACAATGACCAGGGGAACCTTTCCTATCACATCGCTCAGCTTATCAGGCTCCCGGCCATCAATTTTCAGTGTCTTTGTTTTCCCCTTTTCATATTGAATGGCGAGTGTACACTTATCATAAGTCCCGTAAAGTGTAAAGGCTGGGTGCTCATGTGTGATGGCGAGGCGATCCTGCGAGCCCAGGGCACTTTTGGTAAAGGATAAATAGTAAATGGCGTCCAGTAAATTGGTCTTTCCTGCTCCGTTTTTTCCCAGAATACAATTGATCCCCTCAACAAAATCAAACGTTGTTGTTTCATGGTTCTTAAAGTGAGTAAGCTGAAGGCTTTTCAGGATCATTGATTTTGAATTAATTTCGCATCCCCAGAGCAATTTTACAGGGTTGCCCTGACTTAATTAACGGTTGATTAAAACATTTATAAATGGCAGCTAAAACAACGGCAAAAAAACCAGCATTCTCAAAGGCACAATACATGGAGTGGTATAGCTCAATGTTACTCATGAGACGGTTTGAAGAAAAGGCGGGTCAGTTATACGGGCAGCAGAAAATCAAAGGATTTTGTCATTTGTACATTGGACAGGAAGCCTGTGCGGCGGGCGCAGTATCTGCGCTTGACAAAAATGACAAGCACATCACCGCTTACAGGGATCACGCACATCCAATTGCTTTGGGTACAAATCCTGATAAGATCATGGCTGAGCTTTATGGTCGATCTACAGGAGTTTCTAAAGGTAAAGGCGGCTCTATGCACATGTTTGATAAGGAAGTGAACTTCATGGGAGGGCACGGAATCGTGGGAGCGCAGATCCCTTTGGGAGCCGGAATCGGCTTTGCCGAGCAATACAAAGGCACAAAGAATCTGTGCATTTGTTCCATGGGAGATGGAGCCGTGCGTCAGGGAGCATTTCATGAAGCATTTAATATGGCCATGACCATGAAGATGCCAACCATTTTTGTTGTGGAAAACAACGGGTACGCAATGGGAACGTCTGTCTCAAGAACCTCCAACGTGACAAATCTGGACGTGCTTGCAAAAGCATATAACATGCCTTCAAAATCTGTGGATGCCATGAAGGTAGAGGATGTTCACAACGCTGTGAAAGAAGCAGCAGACCGTGCAAGAAAGGGAGACGGGCCTACATTTCTTGAGTTCAGAACTTACCGATATAAAGGACACTCCATGTCTGATCCGGCCAAGTACAGAACGAAAGAAGAATTAGAGGAATACAAGCAGCAGGATCCGATTGAGCAGGTAAAGAAAACGATCCTGAAGAATAAATGGGCCAAAGAAGAGGAACTGAAAGAAATTGATAATAAGATTAAAGAGCGTGTGGCCGGGTCGGTGAAGTTTGCGGAAGAATCTCCATGGCCGGAGGCTTCCGAGGCGTATACGGATAATTATGTTGAATCAGACTATCCGTTCGTAAACTCCTGATTTAAGAAAGAATTCACACTCTTTATAAATAAATATATCTTTGCGTCCTCAAATTTCACACGACATCTAAAATCGCTGATTTAACGGTGTTCAAAGAGTGTGGAGTTATAGTGTAAAAAAGAGATTTAAAAAATGGCAAAAGGCAAAAAGAAAGACGAAGGCATAGAAATCCTGGAGGATCCAAATGCAATTGTAGAGAAGGCCAATGAGTTTTTCGACAGTAAAAAAAATAAGGCAATCGTCTTTTCAGTGGGAGGTGTTCTTGCTGCGATTATTGTAGGTATTTCTGCTTACAATTATTACATCACAGATAAGAACAACACTGCTCAGGAGGAGCTTTTTCAGGCTCAGTTCTATTTCGAGGCAGATAGTCTTGGTCTTGCACTGAATGGTGACGGGAACAGCTACGGCTTCTTGGATATCATAAATGAATATCCGGGAACCAAAGCGGCAAACATTTCCAATTTCTATGCAGGCACATCTTATCTTAGACTGGGAGATTTCGAAGGAGCGATCAGACATCTTACGGATTTCAGCAGTTCGGATTATCTGATTCAGGCACGTGCCTATTCTCTTATCGGAGATGCATACCTGGAGCAGGATGATTTCGAGAAGGCATATGAATTCTATCAGAAAGCAGCAGCGTATAAGCCGAATGAATTTTTTACTCCGGTTTACCTCAAAAAGCTTGCAATAGCAAAAGAAAATGGAGGAGATCTTAACGGAGCAGTTCAGGCATATCAGAAGTTGATAGATCAGTTTCCACAGGCGACACTGATCGATGATGCGAAGAAGCACAAAGCAAGAATTGAAGCACTGGCTGCAGAGCTTTAAGTAAGAAATTTTTGAGATAAATGTCACTTCTGAAGATCAATCGGAAGTGACATTTTTTATTTACCTAAACTTATCCCTCCTTTGTTTTATGGCTTCATCAGAAAAAAACCTGAGTGACATAAATGTTACAAAAATTGCGAATACTGAAAACCTGAAAATTGGTATTGTTGTTTCTGAATGGAACGAGCAGGTAACCGAATCACTGTATTCAGGAGCTGTACAAACCCTTGTGAATGCCGGAGTGAAACGGTCAAATATTGAGCGAATGAATGTGCCGGGAAGTTTTGAGCTGAGTCTTGGCGGACAATGGATGGCGGAAAAAGAAGCAGATGCTGTAATCTGTCTGGGATGTGTGATTCAGGGAGAGACGAAACACTTCGACTTCATTTGTGATGCTGTTGCCAATGGAATTACGAACGTAAGCCTGAAATTTAACAAACCAGTGATTTTTGGCGTGCTAACTACCAATACACTGAAACAGGCCCTCGATCGTGCCGGAGGGAAACACGGCAACAAAGGAGATGAAGCAGCCGCTACGGCTTTGGGAATGCTTGCAATCAGGAGCTAATCTTCACTAACAGCACCGACAATTCTAAACCTGATGGTATCCTTCATCAGGATTTTTTGATAACCATCGATTTCATATGAGGAAATTAACCCATCGTTGAAATGGATCTTGATTTCCTTATGATAGACGAACACGTCCTTGTCTTCATGTATTATTGCTTCGAGGGATGAAATACCTTTTTCTGACCTTTCCACTGTCAGTTTTTTTAGTGACCCTTTTTCTCCTTCTTTCAATATCAGTTCATCCTTATTATCGCTTCTTATCCTCTCAAAAGCGCCAACATATCCCGGCTGATTTGGATTGATTTCTTGGATGAATGAAAGTTCCTTTTTCCATTTGGCCGAATCCATTTCCAGCGATCCTGACTCAGTTTCCCCATCAAGCCGGACATCTTTGTTCAGACTTTTTCCGAACGGGACAGAGGCATCGTTTTTGAGAAGGGAATCAACATCCGGAAAAGAAGAGACAAGCACAGTATCCGGTTTTAAGTTCCCACATCCGGCCAGGATTAGAACAAGAGTAATTGAAACAGGTAAATATTTAAATCGAATCATTTTCAAATCAACAGGTCGCCGGTCATTTCCTCAGGGATTTCCATACCCATGAATGTAAGAATGGTTGGAGCCAGATCACCCAGCTTTCCTTTCCTGACTTCCCCTTTGAATTCGTTATCAACCACGATAAAGGGAACAAGGTTCGTTGTGTGTGCAGTATTTGGGGTTCCATCAGGGTTAATCATCATATCGGAATTTCCGTGATCAGCAATGATGATTGTCAGGTAATCATTCTCCAAAGCTGCATTAACCACTGCTTTTGTGCACTGATCAACCGTTTCACAGGCTTTAACGGCCGCTTCAAAAACGCCTGTATGACCTACCATGTCCGGATTGGCAAAGTTCAAACAGATAAAATCAGCAGATTTTGAATCGAGCTCGGGAATGATCTTATCACGTATGTCAACGGCACTCATTTCGGGTTGCAGATCATACGTAGCAACTTTTGGTGAAGGGCAGAGAATTCTTTTTTCTCCATCAAACGGCTCTTCTCTTCCACCTGAAAAGAAAAAAGTTACATGAGGATATTTTTCTGTCTCGGCAATCCGGATTTGTTTTTTTCCATTTCGCTCTAATACTTCTCCAAGCGTCTGACTCAGATTATCCTTATCATACATCACCTTCACATTCTGAAAGGATTCATCATAATTGGTTAATGTCACATAGTGAAGATTTAGCTTTTGCATGCCATGATCAGGGAAGTCTTCCTGCGTAAGTACCTGTGTGATTTGACGTCCACGGTCAGTACGGAAATTGAAACAAAGCACTACGTCTCCCTCCGATATTTTGCTGTCTTCGCAAATAATTGGCTGAATGAATTCATCGGTTATACCTTCCTCATATGATTCATTCATCGCCTGAAGAGGATTGGTTGTGTTTTTTCCAATTCCCTTGACAAGTCCATCATAAGCTATTTTCACTCTTTCCCACCTCCGGTCTCTGTCCATCGCATAATACCTTCCCGTGATGGTGGCCAACTGCCCTGTTGTTTGCTGCATGTGTTTTTGCAGATCTGCTACATATTCAATGCCCCCTTTGGGATCGGTATCCCTCCCATCTGTGAATGCATGTATAAACACTTTGTCAAAATTTTCCTTTTTGAGAATACTTAGCAATCCCTTCAGGTGATTGATGTGAGAATGAACACCACCATCTGAAAGCAGGCCAATGAGATGTATGGGTTTATCATTGGCTCTGGCATACTTAATGGCTTCTTTCAGTGCCCTGTTTTCTGCCATTGATCCATCCTTAACCGCATTACTGATTTTTACCAGATCCTGAAATACTACCCTTCCTGCACCGATGTTCATGTGACCAACTTCGGAGTTGCCCATTTGCCCGTCTGGCAGTCCGACAGCCAGCCCGGAGGCTTCCAGTTTGTTGTGAGGATATGTTTGGAAAAGACTGTCCATAAAAGGAGTATGAGCCGCATCAATTGCCGACACAGATTTGTCTGTGGCGATACCCCATCCATCAAGGATCATCAGGAGAACTTTCTTATTCATTTTGCAAATATAGATGTGGTACCTTTGATGTCGATCTTTGAATAAGTAAATTCGGCATGGTTTTAGTTCAATTTCGGAACTTAACTTATTTAAGCAATGAAGTATCTTATTCTTACGTGGATGTTGGTTTTTTTTCAGGGGGAAGATGCCACGATTCGGGACATTGGTACCGCTCTTAAAACCGGGAGTTCCAAAGAGTTGATTGCTTTTTGCAATAAAACGGTAGAAATAAAGATTGACGGAGAAAGTTCAAATTATAGCCGGGCGCAGGCGGAAGTCGTTCTGAAAACATTTTTCACAAAAAACCCTGCGAAGAGCTTTACTTATATCCACCAGGGATCATCAGAGGGCCTAAAGTACAATATTGGAAAGTATACGCATGAGAATGGTGCTTACAGAGTGGTCATGTTTATTAAGAAAATTGGAGACAATTACCTGATTGACACTTTGAATTTCAGCAAAGAGTAGCTTATTTCGCATCCTCGCTGTTTAAATCGCCATCATGAATTTGCCCTACCTCACTGATAAGAATATCAGGAATTTTATTAAGAATGCACTTGCAGAAGACATTGGAGATGGAGACCACTCCTCACTTGGCTCGATCCCTGAAAGCGCAAAGAGTAAAGCAAAGCTGATCATAAAAGATGATGGGATGATTGCCGGACTTAATCTGGCTGAACGAATCTTCAGCTACGTTGATGACTCGCTTGAAATAAAATTCGAGAAAGGTGACGGGGATATGATTGAGAGTGGAGAAACGGGATTTGTAATCTCAGGAAGTTCAAGGTCTATCTTATCCTCAGAACGACTGGTGTTAAACTGTTTGCAGCGAATGAGCGCTGTAGCAACTTACACCCATTACATGACAAATCTGATTAAGGGAACGAAAGCGCGCTTGCTGGACACACGAAAAACGACTCCTTTATTCAGGCTTCCCGAAAAGTGGGCGGTAGTTATCGGGGGCGGGGTGAATCATCGATTTGGTTTATATGACATGGTCATGCTCAAAGACAACCACATTGATTTTGCGGGAGGAGTTAAAAATGCCATTAGTCAGACTGTAGCTTATCTGACAAAAAACAAGCCGGAGCTTCAAATTGAAATTGAGGTTCGGAGCCTGGCAGAACTTGAAGAAGTTATTGCTATTGGTCAGGTTCACCGGGTGATGCTGGATAATATGCTGCCTTCGGACATAAAACAGGCGATCAAAATGATTGGCGGGAGATTTGAAACAGAGGCTTCCGGTGGTATTACCGAAAAGAATATTGCAGAAATTGCCGAGACCGGAGTGGACTTTATTTCTGTGGGAGCACTTACTCATTCATACAGAAGTCTCGATATGAGCCTAAAAGCTTTTTAATAGTAAGGAATCGTCGCATTTTTGCGCTAAAGAAGTTTACCAATGATCGTACGTACGAAGAAGTATAAATTACCCACAAAGAAATACATAGGAGTTGCTTTCAAATCCGTTCTCGGACAGCAATGGTGGGTGTTTGGAATTTATCTGGCGATCTGTGCGGGATACTTTTGGATACCGAACAACTGGTGGATCATCGGGCCAAGTATTGCTCTCGTGCTGTATTTCCTTTTCTGGCTGATTCAGTTTGCCGGAGTTACCCAGCTTGAGCAGGGTAAGTTCATGTTTGAGAAACTGTCCTATGAAATCTCTTCTCAACAGATATTGATTAAGCTTAATGCAAAGCAGGGCATGCCCATGAAATGGGAGCAAATCAAGCGGGTAAAAGTTTCGAAAGACGCATTCGTATTGTTTGCCAGTAAAGCACAGCTCGTGTATTTGCCATATAAAATCTTCAACAACAAAAATGAAATCAGTTTCATTGAAACAGTGCTGAAGAGAAAGGGCTATACCAAATAATGTCTCGACAGATCGGGATCAAAGAAGCCAAACAAAGAGCCGGAAGATTTTGTGCCTTCAGAGAGCGGTCACCCAAAGAAGTAAGTGATAAACTACAAAAGTGGGGCCTTTCAGAGCCCGATTCAATAGAGATTTTAAATCAATTATTGAAGGAGGGGTTTGTCAATCCACAGCGTTTTGCCAACGCTTTTTGCCATGACAAGTTTGAATTTAATTCATGGGGCAGGTCTAAAATCAGGATGTATATTCGAGTGCATCAACTCGATTCAGAAATTATTGAAAATGCCCTCAAAGTTATCGATGAGGACAAATACCAAAATCGGCTATCTGACCTGGCAAAAAGGAAGTGGAATTCCCTTGATGGCATTGAAAAAATAAAGCGAAAACAAAAAACGGTGGCGTATTTAGGGAGCAAAGGGTTTGAACCTGATCTCATCTGGTCAGCTGTTAAAAAGCTTACCTAGGGCTTTTAATTAGCATGACGGATTTGGCATCTTTTTTGTGGTAAACACATCGCAACTCCATTTTCCTATGAAGAATGTCCTGCTCCTGTTACTCCTGATTCTCCCTATGTCATCTTCCAGCCAAATTTATCAGGCAGATGATGTGATCATTAAGTTACATAAGCACATTCAGAATTTCCCCCAAGAAAAGGCATACCTGCATTTTGATAAACCCTATTATGGTCTGGCTGATAGAATATGGTTTAAGGCATACCAGGTAAATGCCTATACGTCTACTTCAAAACCTCTTAGTCGCTTGCTGAGAGTTGAGTTGATCGATCCACAAAAGAATATAATTGCACATCGGAATCTTCGAACGGAAAATGGTGGAGCAAACGGAGATTTCTTTCTCTCCGATACCTTAATGCCAGGAAATTATACTGTTAGAGCATATACGAACTGGATGCGCAATTTTCCGGAAGAATTTTTCTTTCAAAAATCCTTTGAAGTTTATTCACCAGAGTCAGAGAGGAAGGAACAAATATTTAAACAAAACAGCCTACAAAAAATTGCCTTGAGTTTTTTTCCTGAGGGAGGTAACCTAGTTGAAGGACTTAATAGCATTGTGGCCTTTAAAGCTGTGGATGAGAATGGTCTTGGGGTGAAAATCGATGGAGAAATTATTGATAATCTTGGAAATGCGGTGAGCTTGTTTGACTCAAATAAATTCGGAATGGGAATATTTCCGCTAACACCAAAAGAAGGTAACTCATATTATGCTCGTATAAGAGTTAATGAGCAGTCGGAAGAAATTCCACTACCTGATATAAAAACTTCAGGACTCACGCTAAAAGTGATGCATGGATTCAGGAAGGAGATAGTTACTTTCATAGCCAGTTCCAGAGAAATAAACATGCAGGGAAGTTTTATCCTTTTGCATAAAGACGGGAAGGTCATATCAAAAATTGAAAATTTTGGCAGGAAGTCTTTCTTTTCAGGGACCTTTCTAAAAAGCGATCTCCCTGAAGGGATTCTTCGTTTCACTCTTTTCGACAGACAATTTAGACCTCATGCAGAGCGCATTTTGATGGTGAAATTACCCAGGGAGAATGAGTCAATTAGAATATCTGTTCCAGAAGAAACTCAGGGAACTCGTGAACTTGCAGAGATAAGATTAAATCTTGAAGACACGGCCGGGCGAGCAGTATCTGGAAAGGTTTCAGTCTCTATTACTCCAACAGACATTGTTCAGTATCCTGAACATGACCAGAACATAAAAAACTACCTGCTGATGAGCTCGGAACTAAAGGGTCATGTTGAGCAACCGGAATACTATTTTTCAAAGAGTGAAGATGCTTACCAGGGGCTTGATATTCTTTTGCTGGCTCAGGGTTGGAGAAGATTCATGTGGGGTCAGGTTATGAATGAGGATTTTGAAAGCACTTTTCTTCCGGAAACCGGTTTGTCCCTCTCAGGGGAGATGCTAAGTGTTAGTAATGACAAGAAACCAGTTACAGGTGTTGTTACTGCTGTGTTAATGAACGGAAGATTCAGTTATTTTGAAGGCGAAACCACGGATGACGGGGGCTTTACCTTCAACGATTTGGATTATGAAGGAGAAATGGAAATTGCTTTGGAAGCAAAGCGCAGAACAAAAACGGGAAAGTATCGTAACGATGTATTAATCAGAATAAAAGAGCAAACTCAGCCAAAAGTTGATTTTCTGCCTCCATCTTTTAAGAATACCAATGTCACCAATTTCAAGGACGAACAAAAAAAAATTGCCACGATTGCCAAAGCATTCGACTTTGATGAGGATGCATATCTTCTTGATGAAGTAGAAATAACATCTATCAGAAAAAAAGACCCATTCAAACATGCACTGTATACGGCCCCAACATATCGACTAAATGTGGATTCACAGGTTGTTGCTGGTGGAAATGTCTTCAACCTCATGACCAGAATTCCAAGGGTAACACTCAAATCAGCACGAGGAGGAGGATACGAAATATTGATTAGAAACAGGAATAAGTTCGTTGTACCAAGGATCATCTATGATGGGCGAATTGTAGATTCAGATTTCGTCAGCACACTTTCTGCTGATCAGATACAATATATCGATGTACTATTGGGTACTCAGGCTATTGCATATGGAGCACTTAATGCCATTGTTATTTATCGGAAAAAAGAGTTTGTTGCTCCTGAACAACAGTCAGATGCTGTTACCATTACACAGACCGGATATTATCAGGCAAAGGAGTTTTATACCCCTATCTATGATGTTGCAAAAGATGAGCATTCCAAGCCAGATATTAGATCTACTCTTCACTGGGAATCAGATGTGTTAATTGACAATAATGGGGAAGCGTTAATCCATTTTTATACATCAGATCAAAAAGGAATATTTGATATACGTGTTGAAGGCATTTCACAGACAGGAAGTCCGCTGTATTCAAGGGGGACACTTAATGTTGAGTAATGTAAGATCAGGTTTTTTTGTGACTCACAAAGCAGAAAATTTTGTGCCTTTATAGAGCGGTCTCTAAAGGAAATCAAGGATAGACTTCAAAAGCGGGACCCTCTCTGAAACTCAGTCAGATATTCTGAAACAATTATTGAAAAAAAGCTTTGTCACAAAATAGGGATATACATCAGCTCGATTCAGAGATTATTGAAAATGCCCTCAACGTTATCAATGAGGACAAATACCAAAACCGGCTATCTGACCTTGCAAAAAGGAAGTGGAATTCCCTTGACGGAATTGAGCAAATAAAGCGTAAACAAAAAACGGTGGCTTATCTGGCAGGAAAAGGGTTTGAGCAGGATCTGATCTGGAGGGTTATTTCCATTATTGAAGGTGGCTCCTGAATCAAATAGGGATTAGGGATTCTGGCCGGTTATTTGTTGAAAGAGGAGAAACCAACCGATGATGTTCCGAATTATTCTCTTTTTATTATGGACGATTGTCTCTATGAGCTTAAACGCTCAGCAGGACGATGTTGAGATCTTGTTCTGGGGAGAGCAAGAGCTCGAATGGACACACTTTAGAGGGGATGAAGATATGCTGGCCCCTGTAAAAGGAGCTCCGGTTGATGCCATGTCAAAAATCGCGGTAGTTTTCGAGAGAGACTCATACAAAGGCGGCAAGTGGTGTTTTCGGGCACAAACCATTTTTGTCACCAAAGAATCATGGTGTCGCCATAAGGGAGAGGCGTTGTTGCAGCACGAGCGGCTCCACTTTGATATATTCGAACTGATTGCCAGAAGGCTAAGAAAATTTGCCGACGAACAGGGTGAAGAATTAACCCGATCATTGTTTGATCAGCACTTCGCCCGACTTGAGACTGAGCTGGATCAATTCAATAGAGAATATGATCAGGAAACGGGTTATGGTGCAAGATCCCAATCCCAACTGGAATGGGACAAAAAAGTGAAATCAGCACTTGACTCATTGCTTGAATACAATGAATCGGTGCTAATTTGTATGAGGGAATAATCCCTAATCTAAATCGTCCAAAAGCTCTCGCATGGAAAACTCAAACGTTTCAAAATTGTATCCGCCGAAAACACCCAACCCGCCTTCAATGTTGCTATATATCTGAACCGGCTCGGCGAAAGGATCCTCCAGAACGGCTTTTTGAAGAGTAGTGGTTGCCATATACTGATAGTACTCTTCGGAAAGTGATCGTAACTGAATCATAAAGGTATCGGAGTATATCATCTCCCCACAGGCAAGTGACCTGGAACCCCACACCCTGAATGTAATTTGAAATTCAAAATTCTGATTTTCGAAGAGGTCGTCGTTGAATACTTCTCCGGCCTCATTTTCAAACCCGGAGCTTTCACCCAGCTCAAATATTATGCTATTTGACGTGAAGTCCTGTTCAAAGATCCTGCTCGATAATTCGCAAATTTCCTCGCCGGCACTGTTGAAGTATTGATCGATATCTGTGGATTTGAAAAGAAGAGAAACTGCATAGTAGTTTATCCCTGGAGAATCTTTGATGGTTATGTTGGCAACATATTCGGCAATAACAGATTCATAAGATTCAGATTCATCAAAAATCTGGATTATTTGGGGATCCGAAATGACTACTTCAAAATCACTGGTTTGCTCAGGAATTTCGGTAATAGCTGTTATATCCGGATACTTTTCATTGTCTGCCTCCATTCGGTAAGTACTTCCGGCCTTTGGATAATAATCCATTTTATAAACCCCTCTCAATGTGTCAATGTACTGAGATTCATACTCTGAGGGGTTTATGGTTGTTTCTTCCAGGCTGCCAAGAAACAGGTCATTTTCATACAGGTCGATCCTGCTACCTGTGACAGAACCTGGTCTTTTAGTAGACAAGACGCTTATATTTTCAGTCAGAAATACGGTGATTGCAGAATCAGGATGAATAATACTGGTTACTACGGCTCGTTGTTCAAAAACCGGTAATTCGGGATCAACATTCTGCTCACAGGAAAGTATGAAAAGGATGAGTATCAGGATTATGTATTTCATCAGAATTTAAATGAATAGTTAACAAAGGGAATAGCAGGGAATAGCGTAGTTTGATTCAATGTGGGAGGGTCATATTGTGCATTGTTTCCATTACTCCCCTCGACATAGATATAGAATGGGTTTTGCCTATTGTAAGCATTATATACCCCAGCCTTCCAGGTGCGAATGCCGCGTTTCTTTTGCTTTTTCCAACTGATACTCAGGTCGAGTCGATGATAGCTTCGCATGCGATAATTGTTTCGCTGATCGAAGTTTTCAACCTGATTAATGTAAAAATTATGTAGAAAATTTTGAAGATTGGTATCGTTTGCATTCGTATACTGAACCGGATTTATGTACCTGGAAACAGGGATTGAAAGCGCATTTCCGGTTCCATATACCCAGGTTGATGAAAAGGTCAAATTCTTCTTTAACTGATAGCTCCCGGTAGCACTCAGGTCATGTCGGCGATCATATTTATAGTCAAATGTTCTCCCGAAATTTAGCTGATCAAATTGCCTGTCTGTTTTAGACAGGGTATAGCCAACCCATCCTGTCAACCTGCCTGAGTTTTTTCTCACAAGCAACTCAACCCCCCGGCTGGTCCCTTCACCAACTTCTACTTTGTTTTCCCACTTGGTGTTTGTGCTCAGGTAGCTGGCACCATTCGAATATTCAATCAGGTTGTCCATTTCTTTATAGTAGCCCTCGATGCTTATCTCATAAGGCCCTGAGACTTTTGAAAATCCAAGCGCCCCCTGTCTTGACAGTTGGGGTTTGATAGTTTTTGTAGCAGGAACCCACAAATCTGTTGGAAGGCCAATCCCTCCGTTGGTCAGCAAATGAATAAACTGAGCCATTTCGCTGTATGAAGCTTTTATTGAAAGTCGGTTTCCAAGCAGCCATCGTCCTGAAATTCGAGGCTGTACGGAAGAGTAAGTCACATCATCAACCCGGAAGAATGAGGTGTGAACTCCAACATTAAATCTCAGACGATTGTTGACCTCAAGATCATTCTCCACATATGCAGAGTACTCGTTTGCAGTTATTTTGTCCCTTTCTGACTCTCTTGGACCTGCCTCTGTACTGAAATTGATCACCCCGGTGTTGAATTGGTGTTTAATACCCGAGGCTCCAAATTTTATATTATACCCAGGCCGGGCCTGATAATCGAAATCAGCCTTAAAGGATATATCTTCTATTCCGGAAGCATATTCAAGAGATTCTGTTTTGTTTGAAGAGGTAGTTAGTCGTTGATCTATTGTATTGAATTTGAACTGACTGTGGGTCAATGAAAACGCTCCAAAAAGCCGGGGATCAAAGACATGCGTCCAACGAAATATTGAAATCAAATTTCCCCAGTCGAAACCAGAGGCAGCGATTTCAGTGGTGGGGTTGCTCCAGGGATTGAGCGTGTTTTCACGTCGACCGTCATAATTGTCCTGGCCTCCATAAAAGCTGAAAAATATTCGGTCTCTTGAAGAAAATCGATGATTGATTTTGGCATTGAAATCGTAGAAGTAATAATTGTTTTCTTTGGTCAGATCTATGTCAAACGGGATAGCCAGTAAGTCGAGATATGTTCTTCTGCCGGAAACAATAAATGAAGTCTTTTCATTTTTAATGGGACCTTCCACCAGAAATTTTGAGGAGATGAGCCCAACTGTTCCGGTTCCTGAGAGTTTTTGGTTGTTGCCTTCCTTCATGGAAATATCGATAACAGAAGATAAGCGACCTCCAAATCTGGCCGGGAATCCTCCTTTAATTACATCAACTTTGTTTATCGCGTCGCTGTTAAAAACAGAAAACATTCCAAAGAGGTGAGCAGTGTTATATACGGGCACACCATCCAGCAGGATCAGATTTTGATCAGGCCCGCCACCCCTGACGTAAATTCCGCTTGACCCTTCATTTCCTCCCTGAATCCCAGGCAGCAACTGAATGGCTTTTAAAATATCATGTTCTCCCAATACCATGGGAACGTTCTGCATTTGAACAGAGGATAGCGAAATGATACTCATTTGGGGACTTAGTTCCGGATCCTCAAGTGTGGTACCGGTAATGGTTACCTCATCTAACACACCGGCAACAGGAGTCAGTTCAATGGAGAGTAACTGATCCTCTTCAAGGGATAATTGGGAAGCGATCCCGTCGTACCCCAGATAGGATACCTGAATTTCAGCCTCACCATTCAGGAGTGTCAGGCTATAAAACCCATACCCGTTGGTGATGGTGCCGCTCCGTGATACCTTGTCATAAACTGTTGCTCCAATAAGTGCTTCCCCTGATTCCCCATCCCTGATATAACCACTTAGTGTTGATTTACCAGATTTATTGTCTCCCCCCTTTTTTGGAATGATGAGGATTTTCCCTTTTCTCTCCTGATATGTTAGTGACCGGTTTTTTAGCGCAAGGTCAAGGACTTCCCGAAGCGAAAGTGTTCTCTTAATAAAAGAGATTTGTGAATCTGAGGCAATATTTCCATAGGAAAGAGGGACAACATGAACTTCCTGTAATTCGATAAATAACTCTTTAAGCACATAGGAATCTTTCTTTAACTCAACCACCCGATTAAGGAGATTCTGCTGTGCTGACAGATTCTCTAACAGAAACAACAGGATCAAAGATTTGATAAGTAGTCTTTTCATTGAATAAGTCTGTTTTTGTTATTTACAGTTGCCTCCAGAAATGAAGGTGGTGCCATTTTGGAGATTGAATTCGAACGAGTGGATCAAACTGATTTCCTGTATGATGTCCACCCAGGATTGATTGTCAAAAACCGAGGTGATCGTGCAATTTTTCAGCTCATCAATGTTCTGAAATTCAATTTGTACTTTGTGGTGGTCAGCCAGCTGTTGAATGGCTTGCTGAGCTGAAGTATTCCGGAAAGTGAAGATGCCTGTCTTCCAGGTAAGATAATTTGGATCTATGGTGCTTTTTATGAGTGCGTTTGCCATGTTTTCATAAACCACCGATTCATTCTCTATAAGAATTTCCTGATTTGTGATATCCCCATACTCGCTGACCTGTACTTTTCCTGTAGCAACAGTGACTTCTGTGCGCTCTAAATCTGATTGGATGTTAAATGAAGTTCCGAGTACTTCAACTTTTACTTTTCCTGAAGTAATAATGAATGGTCTTTTCTCATCTCTTGACACGTCAAAGAATGCTTCGCCATCAAGTGCTACTATCCGTTGGTTTTTCATATTCCGCTTTATCTGCAGGATGGAATTTCGATTCAGGGTAACAACTGAACCATCCGGGAGCTTATATTCTTTGATTGATTCTCCGCTTGCAACTTCTGTCCATCCGGGATTGGACTGATTCATATAGATAGCGAAACCGATACCTATCGCCACTATAATAGAAGCCGCAATTCGAAGCATTGAATTGAACCCTATTCCTCCGACTTTATGATCATTAGTCAGCAAACCAAGCTTTTCTTTGGTATTGTCAAGCGCAGATTTGGTATCTATGGATTCATATATCCTCGCTTCTTTGGCTGCTGCCAGAATTCGGTTGTTTTGATCGTCTTGCTCCATTTTGCTGTGTGTTTCATAGACTAAGTCGCACAGCACTGGAAAAACACGTACGCTTAAATGAAAAACACGAAAAAAGTTTTAGGGTCAAGGGAGGAACGGAGAATTTTGAGTGCTTTACTTATCTGAGTTTCTACCGTTCTTTTTGAAATATTGAGTCTTTTGGCAATTTCATCATTAGTCAGGTCCTCAAACCGGTTAAGAGTAAAAATTTCTCTGCATCTTTCCGGGAGCTTATTGATTTCTCTGTATACACGTTCTTCAAACTCTGTTTCAGTCAATAAATCCCGATACTCATTTTGATCTTTAATTTTGAGTTCAGCTTCATACTTCTCGCGGGTTAGCTGTTTCCGCTGAAAACTTTTGCAGCGGTTGAATACAGCACTGAACAAATAGCCTTTGAATGATTCTTTTATTTCAATGCGCTCTTTGTTTTCATAGAGATACACAAATAGCTCCTGAACAATATCCTCACTTGCCTCAAGGCTATTGATCTGCTTGTATGCAAATGCCACGAGCCCGGGATAATATTCCTCAAAAGCCTTTTCGAAACTTTGTATGGTAGAAAAAAGATCTGACATATGTGGTGACATGTATTCTGTAATACAGTCTGGCAGACAAAGGTGTGACTAAGTTGGCTTAATCTGTTTTTTTAATGTGAACAAAAAGTCTACAGTCCCTTGGGACGGAGGAAAAGGCGTTACTCAAAAAGCAGATACATTTGATAGTTGAATCCATCAAACGTTCCGATCAGCTTTTGAATAAATTCAGAATCCTTCAGGTAGAAGTTCAGAAAATTGTCACGGCGTTCCTGCAAATTCCCACCAGGGAAGAGGGAATCTTTTACAGTGTCTATCTGAGCCTTTTTTTCCTCATGATTTCTTTTCTCAGCCCGGATCAGTTTTTTTTCTGCCTTTTCAATCTTTGTTCCGGCTATCGTTTTTAGTGCTTCGAGATGCTGTGAAAGCGTTGGATCTACTTTTTGTGCTTTTTCTTTCAATGCTTCATAAAGCGATGCAAACTGTTCCTGCTCTCCCTGAAAAGAAAGTTCGTTGGAGGAATTCGACTTCACCCATTTCGAAAAAGCTGCGTCATTTGATAAAAACAGATCTCCATTTCCCAACCCGGTTTTTGCCCATTTTGAAGCTTCGTTATTGGAAATAACCAATGCGAAATTTCGTGGCATCAGTAATGGAAATGGGGTATTGAAGTGCTCAAATACAGATTTAAGCTGGAGCCAGTAGACTGCTTCAGATGGTCCCCCCACATAAGCCAGATTTGGAAGAATGGTTTCCTGATACAATGGGCGAAGAATGACATTCGGGCTAAATTTTTCAGGATGATCCTGAATCAACGCTTTCATTTCAGGATCAGTAAATCGAAGGTCAGTGTCAACCACCTGAAAACCTTCTTCTGTTTTCTCGATGCGTTCCCTCAGGTTTTCATCGAGGTAGAAGAAGTTGATTTCTCGTGCTGATACCTGTGTCTTATAACCCAAAGCCTGTATTCCTTCTGTATCCTTTTCAGAGGCTTTTTGCGCAGAATGAGAAAAGAGATCATCTTCAATGACCGGAAGAAAAAGCTTCTTAAGCTCCGAATCGTCAGCATCGACCACCACAACCCCTTCATCACCAAACAAATGATTGACATAGCTCCTTCCTGCATCAGCCAGGGTTTCCAGTGAGTAGGCATCCCGGAAAAAATCAATACCAGAAGGAAGTTGATTCAAAATTTCCTGGAGTCCACTTAGTTCGAACCGCCCAACAGCTCCCCTTTGATCGGTGTTCCATTGATGTTTTTTTCCTTCAAAAAAGAAATGATTGATTTCATCAAAATCATGATCTTCTGAAGCCATCCAATAGACAGGAACAAAATGGCAATCGGGATACTCCTGTTTTAACGTTTTGCAGGCGTTAATAACCGTTACAATCTTATAAATGAAATAGAGGGGGCCAGTAAATATGTTGAGCTGGTGACCGGTTGTTAATGTAAATGTCTTTTCATGAGCAAGGCTCTTGATGTTTTCCGAGACCAGTTTTGTTGTTGTCGTTCCTTCATATTGTCTTTGAAGCGATTTAACCAGCACATCACGATGTGAATTCAGAAAATTCCTTTCCTCAATAATTGGCTTAAAATTTTCAACGGAAGGAAATCGGGAATAAAAGGAGGTGAGCTCCGGTTTTTGATTAATGTAGTCAATAAACAGTTGGGAGAAACAGTCGGTTTCGTCTAAAGGAATGGTTTCTGTTTGCACGTACGAGTTGTTAACAGTTAGTTGATTACGGGTTCACCGTAAAGATCAAAGGCAGTAGCCTCCGTAATTTTAATGTTGGCAAAATCTCCAATTCTCAGGTAAGATTCATCAGCAGAAATAATCACTTCATTATCAACTTCAGGAGAATCGTACTCTGTTCTTCCGATAAAACTACCACTCTCGATTCGATCAATTAACACTTTGAACGTTCTACCTACTTTTTCTTCATTGAGACCCATGGAAATTTCTTCCTGCAATTCCATTACGGCATTTGCGCGTTCTTGTTTGGTTTCTTCCGGCACATCATCCTCGAAACTATATGAATGGGTGTTTTCTTCATGTGAGTAGGTGAATATCCCCAGTCGCTCAAATCGATTCTTTTCAACAAAATCAAGCATTTCCTCAAAGTCCTGTTCTGTCTCTTGCGGATGTCCGGCGATAAGCGTGGTTCGGATGGCGATATCAGGTACCTTTTCCCTCATCTTTTGAAGCAATGCTTCTGTCTTGTCTCTCGTTGTTCCTCTGCGCATGAGCTTGAGCATATTGGTAGATGCATGCTGCAACGGGATATCCAGGTAGTTGCAGATGTTAGATTTTGCTGCCATTATATCCAGGACATCTTCCGGGAATCCTGACGGGAATGCATAATGTAACCTGATCCAGTCAAGACCTTCCAAATCCGACAGCCTTTCTAGGAGCTCAGCCAGGTTTCGTTTCTTGTAAAGATCCAGTCCGTAGTAAGTAGAGTCCTGAGCAATCAGAAGAATTTCTTTTGTTCCATTCTTCACCAGAGATTGTGCTTCAGCCACCACCTGTTCCATCGGCTTTGAGATGTGCCCGCCCCTCATGAGAGGGATTGCACAGAAACTGCACGGGCGGTCACAACCTTCTGCAATTTTCAGGTAGGCATAGTGCTGACTGGTGGTTGTAATTCGCTCACCTAACAGTTCTTTTTTGTAATCAGCTTTAAATTTTTTCAGTAATGCCGGGAGTTCTCTTGTACCAAACCATGCATCTACATCCGGGATCTCATTTTGAAGGTCTTCCCGGTAGCGTTGAGAGAGACACCCGGAAACATAAACTTTATCCACAAGGCCTTCCTGCTTGGCATCCACGTAGCGAAGAATGGTATCGATGGACTCCTGCTTCGCATTATCAATAAACCCACAAGTATTTATAATGATGATATTGGCGTCATCTTTTTTTGCTTCGTGTGTGGCATCAATCTTGTTACCTCGCAGTTGGGTAAGGATGACCTCAGAATCAACGAGGTTCTTGGAGCAACCCAGTGTCACAATGTTGACTTTATCTTTCTTTAAGGTTTTGGTCTTCATATTGTTTTAGCCAATTCTTTTTCATTTCTGATGAAAAATTTGCGGAGAAACACATTAAATAAATTAGTGCCATTTAATGGCGCAAAGCTAATAGAAATAAGAACCGTCTGTCTGTGTAATTTTGCCCGCCAGTGAAAAAAGCAATTCTACTTCTGTTTAGTTCATTTCTTCTGATCACGTGCAGTGACATTGATCAGTGCACAAGTGATTCAGGCCTGACATATATGGTGATAACTTTTCATGATGCGGAGACAAAGACATCCAAAAAGTCCGGATTCAGAATATTTGAAGCGGGGAGTACAACCCAGTTTGGGTTGAGTGATGATTCTCTTGCCGTTGGATTGCCGCTTGACCCAATGGATACATCATTGACTTTTTTATTTGACACAGATACACTCGATTATACATTAAAGGTGCGTTACGATCCGGAGTTTTCACTTTTTGATCCGGGGTGTGATCCCTCTCTCATATTTACCGGACTCGATACCCTGAACAGCACGTTTGATTCAACAGCTATTATTGGCAGAGTAACCGACAGACTATTACCGAAGAACATTGAAGTTTATTTTTAACATATCGTTTCTGATCAGTTGTTTTTTCGGCTTTTCGCAAGCGGAGAGTGAGGAGACGGTTACAAATAAACGGGTCTTTTATGACGCAAAGGTTGGTGTCAACATTATTCGGGGAGCATCAACCTTGTTTGGTTCCGATGTGGAAGCACAGGAGCTTCAGGCTGCCCTTGGAATGCACACCTTTGATCTGGTCTTTGATTATGGAACGGAGAAAAACAATCGATCGGGAAACTATATCTATGAAAATTCCGGTAGCTACTTCCGTTTTGGAATGGACCGAAATTTCGTAAAAGACCGATCGAACGGGAATGTATTGTCGCTTGGTCTGAGATATGCACGTGCAAATTTTGAAGACGCACTTTCTTATTCCATCGACAATGGTTTTGGGTTGCAGGACATTTCACTCAGCAATTCGGATCTTAGTGCAAGATGGATGGAACTCAATTTCAATCTTCGCGGGAAGATCGTTTCCAATTTTTATGCGGGATTCACACTCAGGTGGAAATTCGCAAGAAAGATTACAGGAGAAGAAACTCTAAAAACCTTTGATGTTCCTGGCTTTGGAGATACAAAGAGGGAAAACGCTACCTCTTTTGACTATTATATGATGTGGAGGATTCCTTTCAGGTAACTTTCACAAGCATTTGGATGTAGGGGATCACTGTATTTAAATTGTATTAGAGTTATAACTGAATTACCACCATGAAACAGATTCTGCTCATCATACCCATTCTCATTGTTCTGATTTCGTGTTCTTCAGAAAGTGACATTGAACCGAAGGAAAGCATTTTAAACCTTCCGGAGGAGCCCTACCAGTATCTTGGCGATAGTAACCGTGCGACTCTGGGAAGAGTTCTTTTCTATGATCCTCAGCTCTCTGTTAATAATGCAATATCCTGTGCATCCTGCCACAAGCAGGAGCTTGCCTTTTCTGACAACAGACAGTTTAGCCGGGGGTTTGACAACAGGCTGACTACAAGAAACTCAATGCCAATCCAAAACATTGTTCCGGTCTTTTCCGGTTTTGATTCTTCTTTCGGACACACATTCTTCGCTTTCTCAGGTCTTTTTTGGGACGGTAGAGGTACTGATCACAGCACTTCTTTACTGTTGCCGATCATTAACCATGTGGAAATGGGAATTCCTGACCTGAATTACCTGGTCGATAAATTATCTTCTATTAATTATTACCCCGAGCTGTTTGAAAAAGCATTCGGGCCGGATGAAATTACTCCATCAAATATTGGGATCGCCCTGAATGAGTTTTTGTTTAACATCCAGTCTAACCAAACCAAATTTGACAAATTCCTTCAGGGGAATTCCGTTTTAAGTCCAAAGGAAAGGCTTGGAAGAACTTTGTTTTTTTCTACGTATGACTGCAACAGCTGTCACCAGGTAGAAAATCCCAATGGATATGTTTTTGCAGGAACTTTTGCCAATGTCGGACTGGATAAAGAATACACGGATCCCGGACTGGAACAAATCACAAACATTTCCACTGATAACGGGAAGTTTAAGATTCCGTCCCTGAGGAATGTTGCACTAACGGGTCCTTATATGCATGACGGACGGTTTTCCTCGCTTGAAGAAGTTATTAAGCATTATGGAGAAAATGTTGAAGACAATGCTAACCTGGATTTCAGATTAAGAGATGAAAATGGTAGCCCGGTGAGATTTGAAATTCCTGATCATGAGGTTCAGGCCATTATTTCCTTTCTGGGTACATTGACAGATTTTGAAATGATTACCGACGAACGGCTGTCCAGCCCATTCATTACCAAATAAGTATTTCCTATATGACTAAAATTATTTCCATTGCAATGATCTGTCTTGTGGCCGGATTCAAAGTGCAATCTCAGGTTTCTGATAATTCAGACTTTCAGGGTTCTTATTTGGGGCTACAGGGCAATGAGCTCTTAAGACAATTGTTAAACTTTGGAGACGCTGGTATTCCGGACAACCCATATTTTTTCAACTATACGTATGTCTCCTCCACTGGTGATGGGTTAAATGTCGGGTTTGCGCTAAGTGCTGATGAATTCAACCAGTTGAATGGGTTTAATAATGTTGAAACTGAAATAGAGAATTTTTCTTTCAGAGTAGGGTATGGGAAAAGAAAAGAAATTAACAAACGGTTTTATTACAGCCTGGGAGTTGATTTGCTGATTGATAGTTTTAAGAATACAACAACAACAGAAGACACTTTTGGAGGAGGTATATTCAGAATAGAATCAACCACTTCGGGGTGGGGAATGGGTCCGAGGTTCACCCTGAATTACAAAATCACCGATGGCCTCATCATTGGAACTGAATCCAATTATTACTATAAGAGACAAACGGAAAAATTTGAATCTTCCACTACAAATGGGTCAAACGGCATTGAGGAGGAATCGAAAATAAAACTTTTCAGGTTTGCTGCTCCTTCCGTTCTCTGGATTTCCATAAGGTTGTAAAAAGACAATCGAAAGGATTGAAACTTTCTTTATAAGAAATACCGTTTATACTTATACCCGTAACAACACACCCTATGACTACTGCAGAAATCCAATCAGAAATCACAGCATTAGAGTCCAAATTGACCGGAGACATGTTTAGCGACATGGAATTGAAGGACAAAATCCACAACCTGAAAATGAAGCTGAGCGGGACACGGCCGATGAATTCCGAAATCGAGTGTGTGGGTTGCGGGAGCTGATTTATCAATTCTACTGATACAAACGGAAACGTTTCTCTGATTTGCCTGTCATTTAGTCTAACAGAATATAAGTCAGGTATGAGATCTATCCAGGCAGCAATTTTATTATTAGCCATTCATTTCACGTTCGGGCAGGCGCCCGATCCTTCCAAATATGATTATATCGCCGATTTTGGCGAGCATGGTCATTCATCATGGGCCCTGGTAAAGAAGAACGAACAATACGGGTTTATTGATCGACAGGGGAAGGAAATTATTCCACCCTCACTGGAAAAAATCTATTCATTTGGGAATTATGGAACCAATTGGGCCATGGTGATGAAAGACGGATTGTACGGATTCATTAGCAGAGACGGGGAATTCGTGGTGAAGCCGGAGTTTAGCAGAATTTCCAGTTTTGGATCAGAGGGGATTAATTGGGCAATGGTACAAAAAAACGGACTTTATGGGTTTATAGACAGATCCGGGAAGCTTATTGTTCCACCAAAGTATGACAGGATCGTTCATAATTTTGGCACCTATGCCTCCAATTGGGCCATGGTTCAAAAGGACGGATTGTATGGATTCATAGATCGGTCAGGGAGCGAGGTGGTTATTCCGCAATACAGTCGAATTAGCAATTTTGGATCACTCGGCTGGGCCAATGTTGAAAGGGATGGATTGATTGGATTTATTGACAAAAGCGGAGAGGAAATTATCCCACCCAAATACGCTTCCGTTTCATCTTTTGGATCGATTATGAGATACTGGGCAAGGGTGGAGCAAGATGGATTGTATGGTTTCATCGATCAGTCAGGTAATGAAATTGTCTCACCACAATACCAGCGCATTCATTCATTTGGATCCAGAGGGCCCTCACATCTTGCTCTTGTTGAAAAAGCCGGACTTTATGGATTTATTGACAAAACAGGTAAGGAAATTGTACCAGCAAGGTACGATCGAATTAGTCGCTTTGACAGAGAAAACTCCAACTGGGCTCTGGTGGAGAAGGACGGTAAATTTGGGTTCCTTAGCTCAGATGGAAAGGAAGTGGTTCCTGCTGCTTTAAACGATTTGAGTAAGAATTTTCATGAACTAAGTGACCACTATCAGTCTAAAGGCACTCATATTGGAAATGCCGGACCAGTCAAGAAATACTGGGTAAGCCAGTTTGCTAACGGTTATGCAGTGATCAAAAGTAAGAAAAATTGGAACCTTGGGGTTATCAATGAAAAATTTGAAATAGTTGTACCATTAGAGTTCAAAAAAATCATGGTGGACAGCAAGGGCAACATCCACGTCTGGCGGTATAGGGACTAGCTCTGCTAAAATCGAAATCCGAGATTAAAATAAATAAATGAAACAGATTTCTCTTCCAGAGTTACGAGAACATCATTGGTATTCAGCCCTTCGAATCGGGGTGTTTTTCCCGGCGATAAATATTTCAAAGACACAATCAGATTGTTCTTCAATAGCACACCCGTTTCAGCGGTTCCGATCATGTTCCATGAGGAAACGGTCTTTCTCTCACGTGCATGCACATTGAAAGCATAATTTGCCGCCCCTACACCAATACTGACGTAAAGATCCCCAAAAGAAGCCTCGAATGTTCTTCTGATTTTGGATGAAACTACGTGCAACTTCGTACTGTAAGGCGAAAGGATTTCAGTGTTTTGTACGGTGATGGTTGCATTATCAACGGGAAAAAGGTTTCCACCTGTCCCCGCTTCAAGTCCGATTGAAGTGTTTTCATTAAGTTCCAGATAACCACCCAGAGAAAGAAGACCTTTCCCTCCTTTGTGCTCGGCCTCCAGAACGTTCCCGATACCCAATCCGAACTCGGCAGAAGTTTTTTGTCCTGTTAATGGGCCGGAGATAAATACAAGAATAAGGAGGTATAGATAGTTCATTTTGAAAAAAGCCCCTTTCGGGGCTTTCTGATTAAAATGCCGTACTAAATAATATTTTCATTTCTTCCCAGCTTGCACTGTCTACCGCTGCATTGTAAGCCAGAGGAAGCCCAAATTTCTCACCCATTGCATCTGCCCCTTTGTTGGTAAACGCATGTTTGGCTCCCGGATAGGAGATGTATTTCATTTCTGCTCCTGCACCGGCCATTACTTTTTTGAAATCATCTGCCTGCTCTTCCGAGATCCATGGATCATCTGCACCATTGGCAACCAGAATTTTGGCTTTTACCACTCCTGAATCAGGCATGATAGGGAGTCCGAGTCCGGCGTGGAAAGCCGCAACGGCATCCAGGTCATATCCGGCGTTCGCCATTGACAGCACCATAGATCCACCGAAGCAGTATCCGACTGCACCAATTTTTTCAGTGTCCACATTCGGATGACTCTTTAATGTTTTCAATGCGGCATCAAAACGCGCCATGGCCTCATCCATATCGCTGACGACCGACATCATGAATTCCTGAGCACCTTCCGGGTGATCTGCCGTTTTGCCGTCACCATACATATCAACGGCGAGAGCGACATAACCCAGTTCGGCAAGCATTTCTGCACGTTCTCTTGAGTGTTCATTGTGGCCCCACCATTCATGGATGACGATAATCCCAGGTCGTTTCGAATCATCATTTTCATCATAAGCGAGGTAGCCATTCATCGTTGTGGAGTCTGTAGAATACTCGACCTCAGAACCTGTGACTTTAACTTCTAGTGCTTCCTCGGCGGGTTCCTCTTTTGCCGGTGTGGTACAGGCAACAGCCATCAGAAGCGGTAAGTACTGGTAGATGGATTTAATTTTCATAGTCAGGTTTTTCTTTTAAAGTTAGGGTAAAAGTAAAAAGGTCAAAAACTTTTTTGTCCTGACCTTTTCCCTCTAATATCCGGGAGGTTAGTACAATTTGAAGCTGATGGGAACAACCATTTGTACTCGCACTCTTACTTCCCCCTGTTTGCCAGGTTTAAACCTGTTGGCCATGCTAACCACCCTGACCGCTTCTTTGTCACAACCAGAACCGATACCTTTTATTACATGAATGTCTGACAAAGTCCCATCTCTTTCAACAATGAATTTGACAAAGACCTTTCCCTCCGTCCCCATTATCTGAGCGGTTCTGGGGTATTTGATGTTTTTTGAAATGAATGTGTAAAATTCCTCAATACCTCCCTCGTAGGAAGGCATAACTTCGGCATAATTTAATGGAGGCTCGGCAGGAGTCTCAATTATCATTGGAGGAATTTCTATAACGAGACTATCTGGATCAATTGGTTCTAACTCTGGCACTTTTTCAGCAGGCCTGACGATTTCATTTTTGCTATCAACTACCCGAACGGGTTTCTTTTTCAATTTTGGCCTGGGAGGTTCCGGGTCCTTTGTAACAGGGATTACGATTATAGGGAATGGTTCGGGTTCATACTCGAAAGTGATTATCGGCTCGACTTCTGTCCGCCACTCAAAAGCAGTGATGGCGAGCGAAAGCGCCACAATCATCCCGATTCCAAAGAAAAATGGCCGTTTTGGTTCTAAATCATATTTTTGATTCTTTTTCGTTTCCATAATTCAGGTATTTTTTTGGTAAAACATGAAGATGATGGAATGAATACATGAATCATGCCCAAATTCAAAACATCACTATCTTCACGACGTAATTTTTGATTGATGAAAAAGCTTCTGCTTCTCTTTTCTGTTTTTCCATTCTTCTTGTCCGCACAGACTGATAAGGTGTATAAGGGAAAGTATGGAACAGATGATCTTGATAAAGTCCCTGCTCCACCGAACTATGACAGTATGCAATACTGGATCGCCCATCCTGATCAGGAAGACTTTGCGGACCTAGTGCCAGGCAAAGGGGAATTGATGGAATACCAGGAAACAGCGGATGTAGATGTTTTCTTTATTTATCCCACGATTTACACCAAAAAACAACATAAAGATCATCCCTGGTTTGCTGATGTGAATGACAAGAGGCTGAATAAGAAAATAGCTAAATCAACCATTAAGTACCAGGCGTCTGTTTTTAATGCCTCTTCAAAAGTTTACGCCCCACTGTATCGCCAGTCTCATATTGGTGTTTTTTATGGAGACCTTGGGTTGAAGGTGGACGCTCTTCAATTCTCTTACAGAGATGTCAGGAGAGCCTTCAAACACTACCTCGACAACTATAATAATGGTCGGCCGATCATCATAGCTTCTCATAGTCAGGGAACCATGCATGCGGTGAGCCTGATTCGTGAATTTTTCGACAACCAGCCATTGCAGGAGCAACTTGTAGCGGCCTATCTGGTAGGGATGCCATTGCGAGTGGGTTCATTTGACAAGATTCCTCCATGTGAAGATGAGAATGGAATCGGCTGCTGGATGAGCTGGAATACCTATAGAAAAGGATACTATCCGCCCAATCACGATTACTGGTATGACGGGGTACTCAGCACTAACCCGCTTAGCTGGAAAAGGGACAGCACGTATGTTTCATGGGGAGCCAACAAGGGAGGTATTTTGAAGAACTTTAGAAAAATACGAGCGGGATTGTCGGACGCACAGAACGCTGATAATATGCTTTGGATCAACAGGCCAAAATTCTTTGGCAACTTTCTTTTAAACTGGAATCGCTTTCACATTGTCGATTATAACCTGTTCTACATGAACATCAGAGAAAACATAGAACGACGGGTAGAAAACTACCTGAAGGAACAGGAAGGCTAACCCTCTGATTTTTTGTTTTTAAAATCCTGTAGCAACGCCATCATTCTTTCATGGATCATATAAAGTGGTGTTTTGGATAAGTACTCAGGAGTGAACTTGCAAAACCCAATAAAGTCTGTTAGTTCATCTCCTTCCAGCTGTGTCATTTCTGCTACCCAGTACCGATCAAACTTTTGTTGAGCTTTTGTTACTACCACACTTCGTTTATCGATGCTTTGCATCTTCCGCTTCTCTTTTTCCTTCTTACTTATTTTATGATGTAGAAATGATATAGGGTGCTGTGCAATGAATAAAGGATGATTGTACTGCTTCTTTTCTAAGACAGTGTACTCCTGCATTTCGGGTTTTTCCACACCATGGTACCAGAAAGATGTGTCAACCGGCTGAGTTTCAACAATGATTTGTTTGAACCTCTGGTATTCTGGAAAATCGGCAATGACAACTTCTTCAAGATAGATGGTATCGACAGGTAAAAGGAACTCCATCAGCTCCTTTTCGAACCATTCTTCCCTGGTCACCCATCCAAGCATCTGGTAACCGACATTGGAAAACACCAGTGTATCACCTGGCATAGCCGGAAGTCTGAATTTTCCATAAGCATCAGTGATGGCCAGCTTGTCTGAAGAGATATTCCGCACATGTGTGCCTGTCAATATCTCATTTGTGGCACTGTCTCTGACTAGACCAAAAAGAAACTGTCTCTGACCAAAGCCCGAGAGCATCAAAAAAAGAAAAGCAAGGGACAGCAGATGTCTCACGGATCAAATATCTCTAAATGGTTCAACGATAAAATTTTCCTTAGGATTTTTTAACATTTTCCGTTGACTGTTGTTACCATGACATGATTGAGTTCGCGAAGCATTCCGGCATCTATACACTTCGTGTAATGCAGTATTTGCCTATTGGGTTGCCTGAGGCATGGGATTTTTTTTCTTCTCCTGTGAACCTTGAAAAGATAACTCCCTCACACATGGGTTTTAGGATAACTTCCGAGGTTCCTGAAAAAATGTATGAGGGTCAAATTATCAGCTACAAGGTTTCTCCACTTCCGGGTATTAAGACGAACTGGGTAACTGAAATTACCCATGTTGAGGATGGAAAACTCTTCGTTGATGAGCAACGATTTGGACCATACAAAATGTGGCATCATGAACACCATTTTGAAACAAGAGAGGAAAAGGTTTTCATGACAGACAAGGTTTCTTACAAGATTCCTTTCGGAATTTTTGGTCACATCGCTCATTCCCTTTTCGTAAAAAAGCAACTCAGGCAAATATTTGAATACCGAATTTCAGCATTGGAAGAGAAGTTTGGGAAGTAACTATCTTTAAGAATAGTTATTCATCTAAATCCCAATGTTATGAATCGTCGAAACCTGATCAGGACCCTTGGCATGAGTGCTGCCGGCCTGCCACTACTCAGCATGGAATTAAATGCCGGACCGCTACTCACAGACTGGCAGGGTTCATTTTCTGACGATAAAGTAACCGATGAGAATTACTGGAAACGTTTCAGGAAAGAATATTATAACGTTTCGAAAGATTTCATCAATCTGGAGAATGGATATTTTGGTGTCCAGCCGATTCCCGTACACAAAGCCTATGTGAAGAACATTGAAAAGCTGAATCAGTATTCATCAAAGTATCTGAGAACAGAGTATGGCAAAGACTTTCGGAGCATTGTTACGGGGCTGGAGCAATTCTCAAAAGTGGAAGAAGGAGAGCTTTTGATTACGCGTAATGCTACTGAGGCCATGAATCTGATCATTCAGGGACTCGATTTGAAAGAGGGGGATGAGGTCATTCTTCATAAGCAGGATTACCCCAGCATGATTGAGACGTTCGAAATGCTGGAGAAAACAGAAGGGATTAAAATTAAAGTGATTCGAATCCCGCTGATCCCCAAAAGTGACAAAGAAATTGTAAAGCTCTATGAGGAGGCTGTCACCGATCGAACGAGGTGTATCCTGACGACTCATATGATTCACCTGACCGGCCAGATTATGCCGATAAAGGCGATTGATGATGCCTTTCGTCCATTAGGAATTGATGTGATTGTGGATGCTGCACACAGTTATACTCAACTGGATTTTGGATTGAAGGATCTGGGAGCTGATTTTATTGGGGTAAATCTCCATAAGTGGTTTGGCAATCCATTGGGTGCCGGATTATTGTATGTTAAAAAGGATCGAATCAAAGATTTAAAGCCGATGTTTGGCGACAGCTCAAAGGAAGTGGACGATATCAATAAGCTGGGTCATTTTGGAACCCTTTCAGCACCGACTATTCTGACCATTCCTGTGGCTCAGAAGTTTAACGAAATGGTTACCATCCCATTAAAAGAAAAGAGGTTGAGGTACCTGAAGGATTACTGGACGAGTAAAGCAAAGGACATGGATCGGGTGAACATCACTACGCCCCTCGATCCCAAAAGAAGCTGTGCGATTGCAAGTTTTGCCATCGATGGAATAAAGACAGAAGAGGTAATCAGACAATTGAATGAAAAACACAACGTGTTCACCGTCATTCGACACCTGGAAGATCAGGATGTTGTGCGTGTCACACCGGCATTATACAACCATCCAGAAGAGCTTAATGTTTTACTGGAAGGGATTGCGGCGATTTCCAGAACTTAAACGAGGGAAAATTCAAAGACCTTTTGCATTAAAAGGAAATGCTTGTAAGAGGTATGCAGATGCAATTTTTGATCAATAACCTGTTGCAGAATGATTAGATCGGGTATTCCAACTTTGTTAATTCCATTGTCAAGGTTTTCTGTCTGCATTTTCCTGATTAGATGCCAGTTTGTTTCCAGAGGAACTACAGGGACAGCAAGAAGGGACTCAATAATTAGTCGTTGTTTGTTCTTTTGCAGGGCAGGAATTAATTCTGATAAAATCAGTTCATTCGTAATAATTAGGTCTTCTGTCACCAATTGATCCATAAAGGGAGTTGACTTTCCTCTAAAAAAATCTATCCAGACGGAACTGTCAACCAAGACTTTTTTGTGAAGTTTCATTTCCGATCCCGAAGCTGATCAAGGTCAATGTTGAGATCAATTTTTCCTTTGAAATTCAAAAGGTTGAGTCTTTTCTCCCTGTTGAGTAATTCCTCCAGCGCCTCTTTTACAACCTGACTTTTGGTTTTAGCCCCTGTCAGCTTCATCGCTTTTTTTATAAGATCTTCGGATATATCAAGAGTTGTTCTCATTGCATCAATATCTATGTAAAGAAACATAATAATTTATGCGCATGTTTCCAAAACAATCTGTTCTGATAAGTGGATCTATTCTATCTTTTCAGGAAATTTCTTCCTGATGACAAATATTATCAAGCTGGAGGAACTGCTTATGTTCCTCTTTTCTGCTTTTCTTTTCTCACAAACCGACCATAGCTGGTGGCTCTTTTTTGCGCTTATCCTGACTCCTGATATTGGGATGCTGGGCTATTTGATCAACACGAAAGTTGGGGCGTTCACTTATAATTTATTTCACCACCGCGGGCTTGCAGTGGTTGTACTTGCCGGTGGCATGTATTTTGGAATTTCTGTGGTTGAGTTGGCGGGGATCATTCTTTTTGGACATGCATGTATGGATCGGATCTTTGGATATGGATTGAAATTTGGTGATAGTTTTAAGAATACCCATTTAGGAAAAATATGAATCAACTTTTTCCAACGGATGATATGGCACTGACGACTATATTGGTGGTCTCAGATATATCAAGGGCTAAGAACTTTTATGAGAATGTTTTAGGAGCTGAAATCTATCGGGAATATGGTGGTTCGTCTGTTGTACTACAGTTTTTAGGAAACTGGATACTATTGGTCACAGCCGGCGGACCAACAAAAGACAAGCCGACAACACAATTCATTCCACCCGAAAATCCGGATAATGTGAGTCATTCATTTACAATTCGGGTGAAAGATTGCCATGCTTCTTATGAAACGCTAAAGGCCAGAGGAGCCACATTCCTGACACCTCCGGTAGATTGGGGTACTGAAATAAGAGCTTTCTTCAGGGATCCGGACGGACATCTTTTTGAAATCAGCCAGGCGTGAGTTCAGGCATTTCCATAATCATACCCACCCTTAATGAAGAGGCTTTTCTTCGACCTGTCATAGCCCATACTTTGTCAAATGCCTCCGATCCCAACAACCTTGAACTCATCGTGGTGGATGCAGGCAGCTCTGATCAGACCCTTGCTACCGTCAGCGATTTGGATATTTCGATTTTCGAAAAGCCTGATTTCAAACTCAAAAAATACCTGAGTCTGAATTTTGGGATTGATCAATCGAAGGGAGACGTACTCATTTTTCTGGATGCGGATACCCTGCTGCCGGCACATTTCGATTCGATGGTTCTGGAGACCCTCAAAGATGAAAGGGTCGTTGGTGGCGCGTTTGAACATTCATTTGATAAGACAAACTGGAAACTTTGGTGTATTCAAACTTATAATCGATTACGATACAGGGCAGGTCATATATTTTTTGGTGATCAGGCCATTTTCTGTAAGAGATCTGCAGCCGTCAGAATAGGAGGGTTCCCGTCAAAACAATTGATGGAAAGTGCCTATTTCTGCAAAGAACTGAAAAAGGAAGGAAAACTCAGACTCATCAAACACTCAATAAGGACTTCTTCCAGAAGATTCGAAGAGCACGGATTTCTCAAAGTCTCCTGGTTTGACCTTATGATGTGGTTTCGGTTCAGATTGAATTTACCGGTTAAAGAATACGGAAAGAAATACTGGGGTATGAATTTGAAGTCAAATGGATAAGCCACTTGTTTCCATCATTATGGCAGTTAAAGACACAGCGTCCTATCTGCATGACTGTCTTGATTCCATCATCAATCAATCCTATTCCAATTGGGAGCTGATTGCAGTGAATGATCATTCTTCAGATCGTACACCTGAAATATTGATGGAATACGCGGAGAGGGACAAGCGAGTTCGTGTTTTTCACAGTGAGCGCCACAAGCTTATCCCGACACTTAAGGAAGGATATGTTCATCTGAAAGGGGATTTAATCAACCGGATGGACTCTGATGACAAAATGCCTTCTGACAAAATCGAGGTGCTGGTAAGAGAATGGCTGAAATATGGCAAAGGCTCCATTATCGCCGGAGGGACTGAGCACTTTGTGGATGAAGGTGAAGTGGGTGGAGGTTTCAGGAGGTATGAAGAATGGTTGAACCATGTAGCGAAAAATAGTACACATTATGAGGAGATTTATCAGGAATGTGTGATTCCTTCCCATTGCTGGATCATCCATAAAGAAGATTTTGATGCTGTAGGAGGATTTGATCCTGAGGTTTACCCGGAGGATTACGACCTGTGTTTTCGCTTCTACAAAGCAGGACTGAAAGTAATAGGCATTGACAAAGTGTTACATCATTGGAGAGACCGCTCTAACCGAATCTCCCGCACGTGGGAGGAGTACAAGGACAACCGTTACTTTGATCTGAAGCTCAGATACTTCTATGAGCTTGATCGGGATGCTGAAAGACCGCTGGTTGTATGGGGAGCAGGGCGAAACGGGAAAGATTTAGTGAGATTGATCCTTGAGCGAGAGACAGGAATCCATTGGGTATGTGACAATGAAAGAAAGACAGGAAAGGATGTGTATGGGGTAACTATGGAGCACTTCGAAAGTGCATTCGATCTGGAGCGACCACAAATTTTGATTTGCGTAACCTCCCCACAAGATAAACGTGACATTTGTCAACAATTAACCAGCCGGGGGAAGCTCCCCCGGGAGGATTTCTGGTTATTTATATAAAAGGTGCTACTGAATCTCAACTTTTTTGGCTCCAAGGAGTGGTTTTTCTGAAAATCGAACCGTCAAAATGCCATTTTCCAATGACGCTTTTATGGTGTCCGAATCAACGGTCTTTGGCAATGTAAACCTTCGCTCTACATTAGATGTAGGAATCTCTCTGGTTAGATAATCCCTGTCCGGATCGTCTTTTCTTTCCGCTTTAATTTCAAGTATATCATCTTCAATCGAAATCGCTACATCATCCTTGCTAAAACCTGGAAGGAGTACTTCAACGGTGTACGCATCCTTTTTCCTGGATGCATTGGTTGGAGCTATCCATGTATCAGCGCATGCATCTCTTCCCATGAAATGATCTGTGTCGATAAAATGGCCGTATGTATTACCGATTCGGGAGAACGGCCCATGATGAATTTTACTTAGTGCCATGTCTATTTTGTTTTTCTGTAAGATAAAAATCAACACTTTCCAAAACAGTGATTAGGATCACATGAGGATGTGAATTAGATCAATCAGAGGAGCTAAATTGAGCATGGATTTGAAAAACTGAATGAAAAGCCGGACCCTGATCCTGATTATTCTCTCTCAATTCATGTGTACCTCTCTTTGGTTTGCGGGAAATGCCGTAATGCCTGATCTGATAATTAATCATGGGCTGGAAGTGGGGGATCTGGGCCTTGTTACTTCTTCTGTCCAGTTGGGTTTTATCGTTGGAACACTTTTTTATTCCTTTTTTACCATTGCGGATCGGTATAGCCCTTCACGAGTTTTTCTTGTCAGCTCACTTCTGGGAGCGACATTCAATGTATTGATAGTCGTTGAGGGATTGGAACTTTCCGGAATACTCTCACTCAGGTTCCTTACCGGATTCTTTTTGGCAGGCATTTATCCGGTGGGAATGAAAATAGCTTCTGACTATTATGAAAAAGGGCTGGGAAAAGCAATCAGTTTGCTGGTTGCAGCCCTGGTGGTTGGCACAGCGTTTCCGCACCTGGTTTCATCTATGGGTTCCGATATTGACTTGAAATCTGTTTTGTACGTGACTTCATTACTGGCTGTCTTTGGCGGGATCATTATTTGGCTTTTTGTACCCGATGGTCCTTACCAAAAAAGAGGACAACCAACGAAATTTTCGATCCTATTTCAGGTTTTCAGGAACAAAAAATTTAAAGCAGCCTCATTTGGATATTTTGGTCACATGTGGGAATTGTACGCTTTCTGGGCATTTGTTCCGGTCATTCTTACCAGCTACAACTTATCCTTCAATACAGCGCTGAATGTCCCGTTTTATTCTTTTTTAGTGATAGGTTCAGGAGCTCTGGCCTGTACATTAGGTGGTTTTCTTAGCGGGAGGTTTGGGGAAAAGAAGATTGCGACATGGGCCCTGGGCTTGTCAGGTTGCTGTTGCCTGATTTCTCCGGTTTTGCTTCAGTCTGCACCGGTGATCATTGTTGCCTTTTTGATTTTCTGGGGCTGGGTAGTCATTGTCGATTCCCCATTGTTGTCAGCATTGGTAGCTAAACATGCAGATTCGGAAATAAAGGGGAGCGCACTTACCATTTCAACGAGCATCGGGTTTGCAATATCAATACTAAGTATTCAGCTGGTCAACAAGCTTTTTACATTGATTTCCTTTGAATATGTCTTCCTGGTGTTGACAATCGGACCAGTATTCGGGCTGATATTCTTACTGAAAAAGTGAACACCTTCTATTTTCCGGTTTCCTGAATTTCCACAGTATTACCTTCCGGGTCAATGACGATGATTCGACTTTCAACGACTTTGAACGAGACCTTCTGTTGAGCCAGCCACGATTTCACCTGTTCCAGGTCTGCACTTTCAAGAATGAGCGCAATATGCGGATGCCTTCCATGATCAATTGTTGCTCTTGTCAATGCGGGTTTCCGATGAAGCATAAAAGCGAAACTTCCATCCTTGTGTTTTAGAGGTAATGCATCCGGCAGGTAATTGCGAGACCACTCCTCAAAACCCAGAATGTTGCCATAGAATGCAAAGGCATTTTCGATACTGTTCACGGTCACTCCGGTATTGTAGATTCTTAACCCCGCAAATTCAGAGACCTCCCTGACCTGCACTTCCATCAGACTGAGTACATTATCTGAGGGATCTTTGAATGGAATAGCAATCCCCACCCCGTTTCTGGCCAGCAATGTGTCGTAGAAATCAATGTTTTTCTCTCGTAGTGCATCGATGGCTGGAAGTAGTTTGTACGTCTGTAACGTGAGTCCGGTCCGTGCTTCTTTAGGATAGCCGGATCTTGCCATACCGGATGTTTTTACAAGATAGACGGGCCAGGTGTTGGTTGCCAGCTCTAAGACATCATCGGTTTTTGACACCACATTAAAGCCGATCAATGATGTATAGAATTCCTCCGTCTCCTCAAGATCCGACACGAAAATTTTAATTCCGTGAAAAAAGATTTTCGGTCTTTCCTGACCACAGCAAAGTACAGAAACAAAGACGAGCAGACATGGAAAAAATCTCATTCGGATTACCTTCTTTTCATTTTAAACACTTCGGTTTTCACCTCTTCTCCGTATTTCAATTTGAGCCGGATCTCCATTTCATTGTCTGACTTTCTTTCAAAGATCAACCCTTTCAGTACGATTTTGTCTTTGGTAAACTCTACCATTTCGAATGTTACGAATTTCTCCTTTGTTTCCCATCCGATCAGATCCGGGGTGAAATGCTTGAGCCGAAGACCGGTACTATCCAGCACAAGAAATTCGTAGAAATTCAATGAACCATCTCCTTTGTGATGACGATACACGCCCATCATAGTGCCATCAGCAGATGGAGGAGACCACATTTCTTCTGAGGTGCCACCAAAACCATCTCCGGTCCAGCTGCCAGCCAGCCAGGCATAGTCATTAATGTCAAATTTTTTCTTCTTTGGGTCGGAGCCTGAAAAGACCAGTGTGCAAATGAGCAGTGTTCCAATGCTTAATAGTGTTTTTATTTTCATCTTTTGAGTGTTTAAATTTTTTGCCCCTGATGTTTTGAGTTTGACTTCCGGGTCACAATTAATTGGAGTATTGCTCCTATCGAACCATATATGCTTTTACCTCAACTATTCCACCGTATTTAACGTGCGGATTTTCTTTGGCAACTTCTATTGCTTCTTCCATGGAATCAGCTTCCAGCAAAAAGTATCCGGTTGTACGCCGGTTCTGGTTGTCTGCTAAACTGATCTGATCAGTAAGGACAATGGTTGCTTCGTTTTTAAGTTCCTGGCCTGTGATTTTCACTCCCCGCGCAAATGTGTTTTCCATCCACATCGAGTATTCATTGAACATTTCCATTGGATCACCCGGAGTGAAGTTCTCATCTTCGTGTAAAAGGAGTGCATATCCGCGCGTTGGTTCAATAATTATGTTTTCACTGACGGCACTCACGGTTTGCTGAGATTGCTGATAGAAAATGCCACTCAAGAAAATGAGTACGGCAGCAGCCAGTGATGCTGCCCATTTCAGGTAAGTATTCATGGTAATTGATTTAGTTAGTAGTCCTTCATTTTTGAGTGCAGCTACCAGCTGCTCTTCAAGAGCCTTTGGCGGAGATGCTTCCCTGTCCAGGCGCTCGAATAAATTCTTTTCTGTATCTGACAATTGATCTTCCTTCATGACCTCTCCTGTTTTGTGTCACTTAAATATTCTCGTAAGGCTTTTCTCGAATGATAGAGTTGGCTTTTGCTGGTCCCTTCGGTAATGTCCAGCAGGTCAGCGATTTCCTTATGCTTATACCCTTCGATATCATGTAGAATGATGGCCTGTCTGTAACCGGGGGGAAGTTCTGCGATTGCTTTTTCCAGATCATGGGTATTGGCAAAGGTTATTTCGGCAGATTCACCTGTTGACTCTTGCACAGAATCAATGGATTGCTCGCGTTCCTGTTTTTTCCTTTTTGCTCTCGATAAATTGATCAGGATTCCGGTTAACCAGGTCTTAAGTTCAGATCGCCATTCAAAATCCTCCAGTTTACGAATCGCCACCATCCACATTTCCTGTATCAGTTCTTCTGATTCATTGGCATCCTGTGTCAGTCGAAGGGCAATTCTGTACAAGTGGGGTGTTCGGCTTCTGTACAGATTTCGAAAAGCACTTTCGCTTCGATTTGTCAAAAACTCATGTACCAGTTGGCGATCTTCCACGCGTTCTTTTTTTTATAAGTTAAAGAAGTAGGGCAAAAGGTTGGTTGAGGTAAAAATTTTTTTTGCAATCATTTAGACGGGATTACTGATATTTAGAATCTTATGAAATCTGGAAGAGCGATACTCCTGTTCTTTTTTGTCACTTTTTTCCTGATCAACTTATTGATTCAGGGGTTGAAGAATGAGGAATCCGGAAAAAATTTAGTTCCAGAAGCAGCCCCTCAATGTACGGATGGTTTTCAAACAATCAACGAGTTGCGGGATCGTCTGCATCAACGGGACTGGAGCCTGAACAACCCTTCCATATCCTTCTGTACTTCTTATGAGTCCGTTGAAAGTCTCAGTCTCTCCCTGGGTCAGAAGCGAAACCGAATGTCTATCCAGGCAATGGAATATGCAGACTTATGGGGAACGGTCTATCGAAATCTGGTAAAAGATGCTAAGCCTTCCATCGCATTTTTAACAGATTCATTGAGAAGAGTCGGGAGAGAGAAAAAGTTATCCCGAAAGGGGCTTGCAGAAATGATTGTCACGTTTGTACAGGACATTCCTTATAGTTACGTTCTTAATCAGCCATGTGAAACCTTTGATACGAAAGGAAAACCGTGTCTGGGAAATATCACGCTTGGTATTTTAACCCCCTATGAATTCCTGCATTCCTTATACGGAGATTGTGACACGCGAGCTGTGCTGATTTACACGTTGTTGGAGGAATTCGGATTTGATCCCATGATTGTGGTGAGCAATCAGTATGCACATGCCATGCTGGCATTGAACCTTCCTGCAACAGGGGATCATCTGAAATACAGGGGAAATAACTACTACTTTTGGGAAACGACCACAAAAGGATGGCCAATTGGGATGTTACCCCCCAGCACAAATAATGTCAGCTATTGGGATGTGGCCCTTGTAAATGAACTTTAACTATGGATTACAACATTGCATTGCTTGGACTCATTGAGATCGTATCAGCGATCACCATTGGGATTTTTATTCTTGCGCTGACCTACAAAATTGTGCAATGGGCCGGTCGGCGGTATTATCAGATCCAAAGCTACAATCTGGCATATAGCATTTTTACTTCTGCCATTATCATCTCTGTCGGGATTATGATCAGCGGAATTCTGGAGCCACTCATTTCTTCGTTTCGATTGTTAAACAAACAAAGTGACAGCTTTATGCTGGCGTTCAAATACATCGGTACCGGAGCGATCTATATTGGGATTGCCTATGGCGCGACGATATTCATCGGACTGATTAGTACGTTTTTGTATTCAAAGCTTACGCCCATCAATGAATTTGAGGAAATCAGAGAAAATAATGTGGGTGTAGCACTGATCGTAAGCAGTATCCTGATTACGTTGACGCTTTTGACAAAACCCGGAGTGGTTCTGCTGATTGAGGCAATCATTCCCTATCCTCAGTTGCCTCCGATTTAGGGTTAATGTATCTGTAATTTTCAAGATCTGACAGTGTTTTAATGGACCTTAGTGCACCATTAGTCAGAAGGTAGAAGCGATCACAGGTTTTCATTACTGTTTTGTACTGATGATCAGATAAGATAATTCCCTTCCTTCTTGATTGCTTCTGAATATGCAGCACAATGGTTTGGACCAATTTGGGAGCCAGATAGGAAAAAGGCTCATCCAGTAAAGAGAATTGTGCCGGAGCGTAAAGAATGGTCATAATTTCAATTAACCGTTTTTGACCATATGAAAGCTGTCCGAGCTTCTCCTTATGTAATCCATTCAATTCTTCAACAGCTAAAACCTCAGGATCCAAATCAAAAATTTTAATCAACTCATTTAATGTCAGATAGTCCAACAAAAAAGGATTCTGGGGTAAATAATTAATTACCATGGATTTGCACGCCGGCTGATTATGAAGGCGTCCATTTACTCTCACACTTTGATTTTCGCCCTTCAGCGAACCGAAAATGATTTGCATCAGACAGGACTTTCCAGACCCATTACGACCAATAAGTCCAATCACTTCACCTGATGAGCAGCGTAGATAAATGTCCGAAAGAATTGTTCTGCCCCTGAAAGTAAGGTTGATACTATCTGATTCAAGTACATTCATGAAAGGAGAAGGACAGTTAAGAAAAGAATAATGGAAATGATTGTATCGATCAGGAGTGCCAGGGTAAAAAACATGGTCTTTGAAACTCCAAGATTGTGGAAGAAAAACAGTCGGTTTTTGCGGTATTGCAGATACATCCATGTGCTGAATAGAAACCCGACAACCTTAAGCCAAAAAACATATACAAAGCTTTTCTCATTGTAACTGTAGATTAGAGCTGCAGACAAAACCGTAAAAAGTTGATTGGTTAAAATCAGTTCACGGAAAATATACCTGGTAATAATGAGCCTCTTTTGCATGAAACTCAGTTAAACCAAATATCGTACCGACCCTATTTTAACCTTCTCCGTTTTTTCCTTTCGCAACCTTACCCGCCAACAAAGAAACCTGTAGCTCAAGTCGCTTGATTTCTCTGATTGTATCGTTTTTGTTCATTTCCATCCAGTGAAAAAGCTTAAGCATGCCTACTGCCATCATTAAAAGAGAGGCCCCCGCTCCAAACTGGATCATCTCACCAATATCAGTGGTGTTAAAGAACCGGTAGCCAAAATAGATGGCAAAACCGAATTGGACGAACTGCACAATAAAGGTCATGAGTGTAATCCACTTCATTTTTCCCTGCAGAAGTCCTCCAAATTTTTCAAACAGATTTTGCTCGTCAAGTTTATGATAGAACTCCGCTTCCTCATCTGTCAGTGCCTTTTCAATCAACTGATCAATTTCTTCCTTTTTCATGATGCTAAGATTTTTGTTTCTAAATATTCTTTTAATTTTTTTCTTGTTTTAAAGAGTCGTGACTTCACTGTTCCCGGAGGCACATTGAGGATTCGGCTTATGGTCAGCACAGACAAATTTTCCTGATAGAACATCTGGATCAGTTGTCGTTGATCTTCGGGAAGTTGATGTATGGATTGCCTGAGGAGGGAAAGCGTTTCTTCTTGTTCCTTGTCATCTTCATCAAAATCATGCTGGGCAGTCTCACGCAGCTCTTCTCGTTTACGATCCCGTTGATTCGCCCGGATCCAGTCAATGGCTTTCAACGTGGCTATTTTCAGCGACCACCACTGAAATGCTCCCGGATCACGCAGCGTATTCATTTTTTTAATGATGGTAATCCAGGCGTCCTGAACAATGTCCTGAGAGGCTGCCTTATCCCCTGTTGTGTGAAAGACCCGACGGATCATTTTGGGCTGCCACCGTTTTATCAGAAGTTCCAGTGCTTTCCGGTCACCAGACTGGCAATTAATTACCAGCCATTCTTCAATGATATGTTCCGAAGTTTTCATCTGACTAATTAAAAGTCGACGAAAACTTCGGAAGGTTCACACTTACTATTGAAATATTTGACTTATTCGTTCCTCAGAATTGAAGACGGGTTCGACCTTGCTGCAGACCATGTCTGTGTGATAATTGTGAGCAGGCAAACGACAAGCAACAAAAATATGCCTGAAGAGAGATCAAAAAATGAAATCGTTGGCCTGTAGAAAAACTGATTCAGAATTACACGATCGAACATGAGATAAACGACCGGGGTTCCGATCACAACACCCCATGAGACCAGCTTGAGAAACCCTTTGGAAAGTAAATAGATCAAAGCACCCTCAGAAGCCCCGAATGTTTTCCTGACCCCAATTTCTTTCAATCGAATTTCTGTTGAATAGATCGCCATGCCAAAAAGACCCAGACAGCTGATTGATATAGCCAGGAAGCCAATGAAACTGAATAGCTTCATGATATTTACCAGGAACGAGTTGTACTCCTCAATCTGATCATCAAAAAACCTCGCCTGCATTTCATTGCGGGTATCTACGGTATACCAGGCCTTCTCGATTTTTTCCAGTGAAGAAATCAGATCGCTGGTAGCAAGTTTCACATTTGCGAATTGGTAATGTGAATTGTTTCGAAACACAAAACTGTAGATTTCCTGTTCGAGGTTTGCGTAATGAAAATCCTTCACGACCCCCACGATTTCAACAGAATTCCCACCCACATTAAATAGAGTGCCCGGAGCATCCTGTGGAGTACCCAGCCCAAAATTTTTGACAAACTTCTCGTTAACCAGAATGGATTGCTCGTTGTTGTCATTTTCCCCAGGCTCAAAATTCCGCCCTGCCACAAGGTCAATAGTCAGATTATTGAGGTAAGTATGGTCAATGTTCATCGTATTTACCCAAACTGAATCCTGGTTTCGCGGATCAACCAGGCGCAGATTCCAGGAACCGCCAATCCCGGGTATGTAGGAGGAAAAGGATACCTCGGAAACTTCAGGAAGCTTCATCAATTCCGTTTTTAAAAGGGAGGGGTCATTTTCCAGCAGGGTAATGTTGAGAATATTTTCTTTATTAAACCCCAGATCATAATTCATGGAAAAGCGATACTGCTTGTGTGTGATGATGATAGCAAGAATGAAGATAATGCTCAAGGCAAATTGTGTGGCGATCAGGACTTTCCGGAAGTTGACTCTTGAGAGTGTCTTTAAAGACCCGGATGAGCGCAATGCTTTTAATGAGCTGAGCCTTGCAAAGAAAACCGATGGAGCGATTCCTGCAACAAGCCCGGTAATAAGTGAAAAGAGGCCGAACCATAGGATAAGCTCAGGTGATAATTCCAGATTTAGTACCTCGCTTCCTCTCGGAATCAACGTAATAAACTCCTGCTTTAGCACCATGAAAAGCACAATTCCAAACCCCAGTGAGAGAACGGACAGGACGGTGGATTCTACGATGAATTGAAGAAAAACTGCTTTTCGCGTAGCTCCATTCAATTTCCTGATACCTACTTCACGTGCACGCTTCAACGCTCTGGCCATCGAGAGGTTGGTATAATTGAAAATGGCAGAAAAAAGAATGGCAGCTGCAATTACAGAAAGAATAATGATTGGCAACATGATCATTTTCGGGCCAATCGAATCACTGATGTTTGGGCCAGGCAGAATTTTATCCAGTCGCTGTAATTCGAATGAATAACGAACTTCCTCAGGCTTGGGGAAGAATGAAGGTGTGGAAGTGTTCAGCCAGTTATTGACTTGCTGCTTTTCCCTGTTTTCGGGAATGAATATATAGTTGTAGTACAATGCCGGGTCGTTCCAGCCATTATGTGAAGCAGATAAAATACCACTGTTAACATGGAGTTGAACAGTACTCAACGAGCCAATCACATCAAATTGAAGGTGTGAAAATTTTGGCGGGTTTGCGACTATTCCGGTAATGTTGAATGTGCCAAACCCGTCAATGGCCAATGGTTCACCGATTGGATTGATTTCACCGAATACTTTCTCCGCGAATCCCTCAGTTATAACAATTGAATGCGGGTTCTTTAAGACGGATCCTGCATTTCCTTTCTGAAGGTCGAAGGAGAATATTTTGAAAAAATGCTCATCGGCATAGATTCCATTCACCCCGATGTGTTTTTCGTTTACTTCTGCCAGGCCATTCAGTCTTCTGCCGAGCTGAGTTACCTCAATTCCCGGAATAGCCAGCTTCAGTTCTTCAGCAAGTGAGAGAGGGGAGGTGGCGCGTGTTTTATTTTCCTGAGCGTTGAAGTAGGGTGTTGATAGAACCCGATAAATCTCATGTTTGTTTTCATGAAACTCATCAAACTTCAGCAGGTCATTGATCATCCCGATGACCAGTAACCCGGCCGACATAGCTACTGACAAGCTGAAGATGTTGATGAAAGAAAAAAGCTTGTGCTTTTTCAGATTTCTTACGGCGATGGAAGTATATCCTGCCAGAAGTGCCAGCTGGTACTCGGATCCGGAATCTGATTTTCTTTTAAGAACGGACGGGCGAATGAGTTTGAAGATTTCCATGGTATAAATTCTTCTGGATTTCTTCAACCCGTATTTCTCCTTGTTCCTTAAAAATGTCTCTTCCAGGTCCCCTTCCAGTTCCTCAAAGAGGGCGTCTTTGCAAAACCATTTGAAAAGCCTGTAGGCGAATGAAGGTATTTCAGGATGTTTCATTGTCAATCTTATTTTTCTCTTTATTCATTTCTAAGATTGGTCGCAGGATTGGTTTTGGTCATGTAATGTTTCATGCCAGTTTTGGTATCAGGTTCCACATATCCTGGCGAAGCTCTTTTGCCTCTTTCAGAGTTGCCATTCCTTTGTTACTTACCTGATAGTATCGCTTGCGTCGGCCCCCCCGCTCAGCAGTTGGCTCGCCGTATTCTGATACAATGAACCCCTTTTCTTCCAGTCTGGTCAGTGCGGTATGCAGCGCTCCGCGGCTAATACTTCGCTTCATTCGTCGATCTATCTCCTCCTGGATGGTTACTCCGTAGGCTTTGTCATCCAGAATCAGGATGCTGAGCATGACGATTTCCTGAAATTCTCCGAGGTTTGTTCCTTTCATTTTTGATATGTTACTTAAATGGAGACGAAAGTTAAAAAGATATGTTACTTAAATGGAGAAAAATATTTTTAATCAGTACATATGTTGAAAGTTGCAATTGAAGAAACGGGACTTTTTTTGATTAAATGGAAACCGAAGTACCTTAGCCTAATGAGAAAAATATTTCTGTTTTTAGGATGCCTTCTTTGCATGAATCCGGTACCAGCTCAAAAGTCGATCAACAAACTCCCCATCAATGAACTTGAGTTGAATACAAACCTTTCAGCGGTTGAATCAGACCTTTTCCTGATTACCGGGGAAGAAGATATTTATGCGAACAATCCTAACCTTCGCGAAAATGTACATAGAAATATTGCTAACGGAATTCGAGAAGGACTTTATGCAGGTAACGAGTTTGGGTTAGTTAATGGAATTATGGCATCACGCATTACATTATTCTTTTACAATGAAGAACTCTACAAAGTGCGCTGGTTTTTTCTTCAGGAGGATTATTCGGATTTATCAGATAAGAGCTCAAAACTGGTGAAATTCCTGGAAAACAAATATGGCATTCCGGATGAGCAGATTCCTCAAATCCTAAGAGTCTGGCAGGGTAAGAAGAGATATGTACAGACCTTCTCGGAAGAGACGGAGTTTCAAATTGAGTATCGGGACGAGAAAATTCATAAAGTGGTTGAGAAGTTGAAAGAGTGACTCTTTTGTCAGACTGATTCACTGAATTTAGCCAGTTCTGATTCAAATTGTCCTCTAAATTCCTCGGATATAATGCCATCCTCTCCACTAAAATTATCACGGAAGGCAGGCAGGGAGAAACTGGCAACCACATTTCCACCCTGACGTGGGAAAGCATTCACCGCAGTTTCCAAAACAGTTCTGGCACCCCGTCCACCCGGTGAGGTCCCCATTAAAAACATCGGTTTATCCGCCCAGATTGGTTTACTAATTCTTGAGATCCAGTCAAAAATGTTTTTAAAGGCGGAAGAGTAACTTCCGTTGTATTCTGCGAATGAAATAATGATACCATCGGTCTCATCCACAAGTTTCCGGAATTTCACAGCCTCTTCAGGAATGTCTCCTGCTTTCTCCCGATCCATGCTATAAATCGGCATCTCGTAATCATTGAGATCCAATAAGTTAATTTCTACTCCTTCAACCTGCGATGCGGCCCATTTTGCGAGTTGCTGATTGATGGAGGTACTATTGTTACTTGCTCCGAATGCGATGATTTTTTTCATGGAATACTAACTGCGATCCGTTCCTTTAAGTTTGATAATTAGACTTTTTAGTTGTTGCGCCTCTTCTGTGGAGAGATTTTTCGACATTGGTTGATGAAAGTCGATGACTTTGGCGTTTAACTGGCTCAAAAGTTCCTCTCCCATAGCCGTGATCGTAATATCCATCTTCCTCCTGTTGGAAGGGCATTCCTTTCTGTTCACCAGACCTTTATCCAGCAGTTTATCAATGATTCGTGTCACGTTGCTTGTTCGTTGAACCATTTTGTCCTGAATTTTTTGTACCGTAATCGGCTCACCGCTCCGAACTTTAAGCACCCGCAAGACATTGTACTGGGGCTCTGAAATGTCAAACTCCTTCAACTCAGCACTTACCTGGTCAGTGATCCAGTGCCCTGTTCTGATGATCTGATCGATGGCGCCTAAATAATCCTGATTCATAATATTACAACAGTTGTATATACAATTATAAAGATTATTTAGTTCATTCCCTCGAGAATTGAGGAACAACTTCTATCAATAGTTAACGATTCGTTAATTTTTGATGTATGAACAAAAATCGTGGTAAACTTGATGTTTACTCGTTCGTTTTAAAGAGTTTAACAGGAAATCACGAATGTCTTCAATCTTATCTATTGATCAGGTATCCAAAACATACCAGAGTGGGAGTCGAACGGTTCAGGTTTTGGACGATATCAACTTCGAAGTTAAAGCGGGAAATACCATGGCGATTATCGGACCTTCAGGGAGTGGCAAAACAACCCTGCTTGGCCTCTGCGCCGGACTGGACAGTGTGAGTGAGGGTTCCATAACCCTAAACAACGTTCTGCTCAATCGTCTCACTGAGGATGAACTGGCACTTGTTAGAAATAAGTACGTTGGGTTTGTCTTTCAGAATTTTCAGTTGATCCCCACACTTACAGCACTCGAAAATGTGATGGTTCCCCTGGAGCTGCGTGGAATTTCCGGAGCAAAGGAACTATCTGAAGACCTGCTTGGACGAGTCGGACTGCAGGACCGAATGGATCATTATCCTACTCAGCTTTCAGGAGGAGAGCAGCAACGAGTGGCCATTGCTCGCGCATTTTCAAATGATCCTAAAATACTGTTTGCAGACGAGCCAACCGGCAATCTGGATGAAGAAACCGGGCAGGCGATCGAAAACCTGTTATTCGAGATCAATAAGGAAAAAGGAACCACACTCATTATCGTCACACATGATGTAGATCTGGCCAACAAGACGGATCAGATCATTCGTTTGAAGGGGGGCAAAATAGCAGGCTAAATTTTGGATAAAAAAATCACCGTATCTCAGGAAAAATACAGTCGTTCATGGCCTTTTAAAATGGCATGGAGAGACAGCCGAAAGAGCAGAGGAAAACTGTTGTTGTTTATCGCCTCCATTTCATTGGGAATAGCGGCCCTGGTGGGCATTACCTCTTTTCGCGAAAATCTGCTCGAAGAAATTGATGAGCAGGCAAAAACTCTGCTCGGGGCAGATTTTTCTGTAAGCGGAAACAAGCAATTGCCCGATAGTTTGTTTAGAAAGTTTGAGTCAATAAGTTCTTCTGAGTCGAGGGAGACATTCTTTTCATCTATGGTCTTGTTTCCCGGTCGGGGAACTCGTCTGACTCAGGTCCGTGCACTGACAGGAGATTATCCATACTATGGGGAAATTGAAACCGTACCAGCCGAAGCTTCTCAGGATTTCAGAGGCGGCCAATATGCCATTGTTGATGAAAAACTGATGATTCAGTACAATGTTGGAATCGGAGACTCTGTGAAAGTGGGTGACCTGAGTTTTGCCATCAAAGGAAGCATCCGGAAGATTCCGGGGCAGACAGATGTTGGCACTTCGGTAGCTCCGGTGGTATATATCCCCGCTCAATTCCTTGATCAAACAGGATTGATCATGAAAGGAAGTCGAATCAATCGTACCGCTTTTTTCCAGTTTAGCTCGGAAAAAGACACAGCAGGTGTCTGGACGGAGATGAAGTTGCAGGCCGAAGCATTGGGATTTGATGTCGACACAATAGAAGACCGAAAAGAAGAAACCGGCAGAGCCTTTAAGGACCTGTCATCTTTCCTTGAGCTGATTGCGTTTACTGCATTATTGCTGGGCTGTCTTGGAGTGGCGAGTTCCATTTATGTATATGTAAAAAGTAAGGTACAGGCGGTCGCGGTACTCAGATGTCTGGGAATGAAAGCACATCAGGCGATTAATATCTATTTATTGCAGGTGGCATTCTTCGGTCTGATAGGATCAGTTATCGGGTGTATCATGGGGGTTATTATACATCTCTATTTGCCTGAGGTAACCAAATCTTTTATTCCGATAGAGATCACACCCACTGTCTACTGGCCGGCATTGTATGCCGGAGTAATTCTTGGGGTCACTATTTCTGTATTGTTTGGCTTGCTGTCGCTGGTTGGTTTGCGGAAAGTGTCACCGCTCTCGGCCATTCGTTCGGGGTTTGAATCCAGGAAAATTCGGTGGGACAAGCTTGTAGCAATCATTGGGATGACAGTTATCTTTTTCATTTTTATTGCCTTGTGGTGGCAGCTGAAAAACCCGTTGTTTGCCCTGGTTTACACGGGTATACTGATTGGTTCGATTCTGTTGCTCTTTGGGATGGGTAAGGGACTCAGTTGGGGAATGAAAAAACTATTGCCAGCCTCACTCCCTTTTGTCTGGCGTCAGGGGATGTCAAATCTTTACCGGCCGAATAATCAGACGGTGGTCCTTGTAACGACTCTTGGCCTGAGTACCGCATTGTTGGCCATGCTCTATTTTATGCAGGATTTACTGGTGCAACGCGTGTCGATGGCGGGGGAGAATGAACGACCAAACACCGTACTTTTTGACATTCAGAGCAATCAGCGGGAGGAACTGCATCAGATGACAATCGATTACAGCCTTCCGATTATGCAGGATGTACCCATTGTCACAATGCGATTGCTGGAGGTAAATGGGAAAAACAAAAACGAAGCATGGAATGATACCACAGCCCGTGTTCCTGGTTGGGCATTCAACAGAGAGTATCGTGTCACATATCGAGATTCACTCATCAGTTCGGAGACGCTGGTAGCCGGGGAATGGAAAGGAAAATTAGAAAGCCCTTCGGACAGCATCTTTGTTTCAATATCTAAGAACTATGCCGAGAATCTGAAGGTAAAAATCGGAGACGAGTTGTTGTTCAATGTGCAGGGAGCTGTTCTCAAAACCTATGTAGGAAGCTTTCGGGAAATAGACTGGAGACGTGTTCAGACAAATTTTTTGGTTCTTTTCCCTGAAGGAGTGCTGGAAAATGCTCCTCAGTTTCACGTGCTGATTACCAGAGTGGACCGGTCAGACCTTTCTGCCATGTATCAACAGGCGGTGGTTCAGCAATTTCCAAACGTGTCAATCATTGATCTGGAGTTGATACTGAAAACATTGGAGGATGTGCTTGGGAAGGTCGCCTTTGTCATTCAATTTATGGGACTTTTTAGCGTAGGTACCGGACTGATCGTTATGATCAGTGCGATCATCCTGAGTCGATTTCAACGCATGCAGGAAAATGTCTTGCTGAGAACGCTCGGTGCTGTGAAACAGCAATTATGGAAGATCATAGCTGCAGAATACTTTTTCCTTGGAGGACTTGGAGCTCTGGCCGGGCTTATTCTGGCGACCATTTTTACCAGTCTCCTTGGAAAATTTGTCTTCGAATTCACTTTTATCCCCAATATGATCCACTTTGGAGCAATTTTCTTTGTCGTCACTTCCACAAGCGTGATCATTGGTTTATTAAACAGTCGTAATGTGATTCGTCATTCACCATTGGAAGTACTGAGGAACGAACTGTAAATTCACAGGTATGAAAACAGCTACAACTATTGAAATTCCAGCCTGGATCTTTTGCTTTTCGTTGCTGATCTCATGTTCAACTCCGTCTAAAAATGCAACAGCTGTTGAAGAATCTGTCATCCCTGAAGAAGTGACCAGGAAGGATGAGCGTAAAACCATATTGTTTTTTGGAAACTCCATTACTGCCGGATATCAGCTTGATCTGGAAGAGGCATTTCCGGCGATTATTCAAAACTGGCTGGACACACTGGGATATAACTATCGGGTAATTAATGCGGGACTAAGTGGTGAAACAACTGCAAGCGGGAAAAACAGAATTGAATGGGTGCTGAAGACTTTTCCGGATGTTTTCGTCCTTGAATTGGGTGCCAATGACGGGTTAAGAGGTCTGCCATTGGAGGAGAGTCGAAAAAACCTGCAGGAAATTATTGACGCGGTGAAGGCGGTCAACCCTGAGGTGAAGATTCTGCTGGCCGGAATGCAGGTACCTCCAAACCTGGGCCAGGACTATACGAAATCATTTCGCACGATTTTTCCCGAGCTTTCTGAAAGCAATGAAACGGCTCTTATTCCATTCATACTGGAGGGAGTAGCCGGAGACCCGAAACTGAACCTTTCAGATGGAATACACCCCACACCGGAAGGACATCAGATCCTTGCTTCTACAGTCTGGAAATACCTTGTGCCTCTCCTTGACAACCCTTCCTGAAATATTTTGAGGTGCTCTCAGAACCTATTCTGATTTCAGGATGTTTTTTGACTGAAATTTGATTGATATGCCGAATTACTGTGATCCCGAAACCGGAATATGTACCCCTTCTTCTTTGCAGGAGCTGGGTGCCATTGGGAAAAAGCAACATGATCATCAGGAAATTATATATGTAGGGGATCCGATGTGTTCCTGGTGCTGGGGGATTTCTCCCGACCTGATCAAATTGCGAGATTATTTCATTTCGGAAAAGATAGCCTATCGGGTAATGGTGGGTGGACTCAGGCCCGGAGGTGGTGACCCCTGGAATGATCAGATGAAGAATTTCCTTCGTCATCATTGGGAGCAGGTACATCAGAAAAGCGGACAGCCATTTGGGTATAAGCTGATGGATTTGGAAGAATTCAACTACGATACTGGGCCTGCGTGTCGGGCGGTAGTGGCAGCACGACCCCTCGTGAAAGAAAAGGAAATGGAATTCTTTGAAGCAATCCAAAGAAAATTTTATGTCGAATCTGAAGACCCGAAAGAAAACGACTTTTATCAATCACTGTGCACTGAGTTTGAGATCGATTTTGACAAATTCCTGTTCCGATTTGAAAGCGAGGACGTAAAACGAGAGACAATGGAAGAATTTCAGCTGAACCGACAGTGGGGGATCCAGGGGTATCCCACCATTCTCCTATTAAATAATGACAAACTGTACATGATCGCCCACGGATATGTGAAGTTTGAAGAGATGCGGGAGCGGATTGAACATCAGCTCCAGGCTTCCGAAGCAATGGAAAAAAAAGAATCCTAAGCTTTCTTCAAAAACTCCGTTCTTAATACAAACGTACTTTTCCCGACTCGTACCTCGACCTCATCCGGACTATTGGTAAGTCGGATGTTTTTGATGGCATTTCCTCTTTTAAGAGTGGTGCCTGCTCCTTTGACTTTGAGATCTTTGGTCAGGTGTACGGAATCACCGTCTGTTAAAATATTGCCGTTGCTGTCCTTCGTGTCCATTAGTTGGTCTTTACATGCAAAGATGTAAAATGTTCGAGTCCGCAGACTATTTCTCCAGCACTTTCGGCCAATTGGCTTCTCCACTTTTTATCAGTTCTGTCTGATTTGCTTCCCACTTCTTCTGAACACCTACACTATAATTCAGGTATAATTTTCCATCCACAATCTTCCAGGCTTCAGGGCTTGTTCGATAGGTATAACCCTGCGAAACCGCCCATGCACAGTAGCCTCCGAATTGCGGTGCATAGGATTCCGGCTTTTCCATAAAAGTGTTCATGTTTTCCTCACTCGAAAAATGCCAGACAGCACCTTTCCACTCAAAGGAAAATTTTTCATCCCCCTCGATAGCCTCTCCCTGAGTGAAGTAAGCCACAGGATCATAACCTTTGATCGCTCCGGCATTTGTACTGAATACCTCACTTTTCTGACCAAATACTGATACGGAAAGGAGGAGCGAACAAATAAAAACTGTTTTTGCTTTCATGGTTCAAATAAACGCAATCATGCATTCACTGTCCTTCTAAGATTATTCATTTTAACAAGACTGTCGGAGCCCAAACATTAAATGGATTTGGAATCTAATTGGCTTCAAGTACTGAGGGCCAGTTCTCATTTGCTTCATTGATGTATTTGTCCAGGTAGTTTTCCCAGTTCTTTTGAATACTCTTGTTATAACTCAAATACAATTTGCCTTCAATGATTTTCCAGGAAGTTGGATCAATTTTAGCCGTATATCCTTTTGCGACTGCATATGAGCAGTAACCACCATATTGTGGTGCGTACTTTTCAGGATTCTTCCTGAATGCTTTGAGATTCTCCTCTGAGGTAAACATCCACTTGGCTTCCTTCCATTCATAAGCATATTCCTGCTTTCCTTTCAATGGGGTACCTTTTTTGAAATAGGCAACCGGATCATATCCTTTTATTGCCCCTTCTTCATTTTGATAAAAATAATTTTTTTGTCCGTATGACAAAACGGCCAAAATGACCAGAATTTGTGTGGTAATAAAACGTGATTCCATAGCAAAATTTGTTGTTGTCATTAAATATTAGCATGGTAAATTCTGAATACGAGTGGTCGACAACTGATCCAATGTTTAACTTTCTTTTACATCAATTTTAACCTGAAGGCTTCCATAAGACCATCAGGTAGTTCCTAATTCTGGCAGGTGGCTGGGGTTTCCATTTAATAATACTGCTGAGAGTGAAAAGACCCTCCTGCGGCATTCCGTTTATTAAATGGTGGTGGATACTAAAATGTCAACGCTCAAATCCAAAATTCATTTGAAATCCAACTAAATTATTTTTTGGAAATTCACGTTGGTTTATTAGACCCTGGAAGACCCGGGAAGGTTTAAAAGCGCGACAAATCTTTTGCAAAAAAACTCTCCTGATCCTGTAACACAATGACACCATAAGGATCAAACCACAAAAAATCAGATATATGAGTCCATTTGTAGAGACCTACACAACCGATGAGGATGACAAAGCTTTAATAAAGAAAGCTGTTGAAGGAGATAAAGCAGCGCTTGAGTCTTTGCTCAAGAAGCACCAGCCCTTTGTTTTTAATATCGCATGGAAAATGGTTCAAAACCCGGTAGATGCGCAGGATATTACGCAGGAAGTGCTTATAAAGGTGACAACTAAGCTGTCACAATTTCGGGGAAAATCGAAGTTTCGTACCTGGCTGTATCGAATTGTGGCCAATCATTTTCTAAAAATGAAGAAGCAATCCAGAGAAGAAGTGGTTTCTGATTTTGAAGGATTTGGAAACACTCTTGCCGCCTTTGAGGATATTGAACTGACGGAAATGGAGCAAAGGGAAAAAGAAGCGGAGATTAGAGAGATGAACCTTGCATGTATGTCTGGTATGTTATTGTGTTTCACAAGGGAACAACGACTCGTGTATATCCTTGGAGAGCTTTTCAACGCAGATCATACGATTGGTTCAGAAATTTTGGGAATCAGCAAGCAGAATTTCAGGGTTCGGCTCTCCAGAGCAAGAAAGGACTTACTTCAATTCATGAGCAATAAATGCGGGCTTGTAAAAAAGGAGAACCCATGCAGGTGCTACAAAAAAGTAACTACCATGATTGATAATAAGCGCATTGACAGCAAAAAACTGCTTTTCAACAGAGAAGAGTATCAGAGTTTCCAAAAATACATTTCAAAGAATGCAGATCATGCACTCAACATTGTGGAAGACAAATACAGAGAGCTTCATGAACGCCTGCCATTCAAAGGCTATTTTGATCGCAAAACATTTCTTGATGAGGTTATTAATGATAAAAGAGTCGTGAGTTTATACAATTTGAACTGAACTCCTGTAACAGATTCTTACGCTCCGGGTCTAAGCAGCGTCAATAAAAAATAGAAAGACGTATGAAACAGACAGTAAGAATTATGACATTGGTGACGTTGGGAAGCCTGGCATTGGCAACAAGTGCGCAGAAGAAAGTTCAGACTTTTCAGGTCAGTAAAGTATTGCCATTTACGGCAGAGCAGGTTTGGGCAGTTGTAGGTGAGGATTATGGCAGAATTGCCTATTCTCATCCAAAGATCATAGAATCGGATTATATCAATGGAACACTAAAAGCGGGCGAAGGTGCTGAAAGAGTATGCTACTTCAACGAAAAACAGACACAATTCCTGAAGGAGAAAATGATCGACTATTCTCCGGAACGTATGAGTTTTACCAACACGGTGTTTCAGGCTGGTAAATTTCCTGTGGATCCGGAGTATACCCGGGCAGTTTATCTGGTGAGGGATCTGGGGAATGGCACCAGCGAATTTTCATTTGACATGAAATTCAGGACAAAGCCTGCTTTCATGGGGGCCATGGCAAAGGGGAAATTCAAAAGGCTGATTAACGACTATTTCATTGCGGTTCAACATCACATAAAGACGGGCGAGAATGTCACAAAGGAAAACTTCAAAACGATAAAAAAACTTTACGTGAACAAGGAAGAGGATTCAGATAAATCTGTGGTGATGGTTTTCAATGCTGACAGGTAGTGCATCAGGTTGAGTTAGTTGAAAAGGGGTATCAGGCCCCTTTTTTTGGTTAATTTAAGTTTCAAAATAGTTATGCGATGAAAATCCCGATTTACCAGGTTGATGCCTTTACCAGCCGACTTTTTGGCGGAAATCCCGCAGCAGTTTGTCCGTTGGAGGAATGGCCGAACGATGATGTACTCAGAAACATTGCCATTGAGAATAATCTGGCGGAAACCGCGTATTTTATTAAAAAGGGAGAGGGATTCCACCTGAGGTGGTTTACGCCGGAAGTTGAAATGGACCTGTGCGGGCATGCGACCCTGGCATCTGCCCATGTGATCTTTGAGCACCTCAATTATGACCTTTCTGCAATCAGATTCGAAACAGCCAGTGGAGAATTAGTGGTAAAGAAGCAAGAGGATTTGTTGCAAATGGACTTCCCTTCAAGAAAACCGGAGCCCTCATCCATTCCTGATCAGATTCTGAATGCGCTGAGTATTCAGCCGAAGAGTATATTAAAGGCGCGTGATTATTTTCTTGTGTTTGATACTGAGCAGGAGGTACGTGACTTATTGGTCAATCAGCAGGCCCTGGATGGGCTTGATTTGGGAACCGGAGGAATTATTTGTACTGCTAAAGGAGAGAAAGTGGATTTTGTTTCCAGGTTTTTCACTCCCGGAGCAGCAGTGTTTGAAGATCCGGCAACCGGATCTGCGCATTGTTCTTTGGTCCCATACTGGTCGGAAGTTTTGGGTCTGAAGGAATTTACGGCACATCAGGTCTCGTCCAGACTGGGAGAATTCTATTGTGAAGACCGGGGAGCACGTGTACTGATTTCCGGACAGTCGTTGACTTATCTGGAAGGTGAAATAACTGTGTGATAGAACCCCTATGGTCCCCTTCAGGGGACAGTCATTTTAATGTATGAATCATTGCGGGAGGACAATCTTTCACTTTAGGGAGGTTTTGATGTGTTTGAGATCCTCACGTCCTCATCAGCCTTCAGCTTAATGATTCCTCAGGATGAACAGAAATTACAATACCTCAACCAGATGCTTCGCTTTCCTGCCGGTTCCATCCAGAATCTGATGTCGGCAGGAAGTACCTGATGCCACAATGATCGTGTCTTTTTCAGCTTTGCGGACTTTCGGAAAGAGAACCAGCTCACCGATTTTCATGGAGATGCTGAAATGCTCTTTTTCATAACCAAAGGATCCTGCCATGCCACAGCATCCGCTCGGGATCATTTGTACCTCATAATTCTTCGCAGCAGACAATACTTTTTTAGTTGGGGTCATGGATGACAAAGCTTTTTGGTGGCAGTGTCCGTGGACCATGATTTTCTTCCTGTCCCTGGAAAAGTCGGAGGAGGTAATCGTACCATTGTCCAGCTCTTTGGCTAAAAACTCATCAATGGTGAAAACAAACTGTGAGATGGAACGTGCTTTTCCCTGCTCGTCCCCTCTGAGCAAATCGGGGTATTCGTCGCGAAATGTAAGGATCGCTGAAGGCTCAATACCGATGAGCCAGGTATCTTCATTCAGTAAACCACTGAAAGCGTTGACATTTTCTTCAGCCAGTTTTTTCGCTTCCTCCAGCATTCCTTTGGAGATATAGGCGCGACCACTTGGTGCGTGCGGAATTTCGATGACTTCATACCCCAAACGGTCCAGGAGCATGATCGCTTTTTTGCCTACTTCAACGTCCAGGTAGTTAGTGAATTCGTCAAAGAAGAAATAGACACTTTTTTTTGGTTCGCGATGCAGGGAATGAAATTTCTTCCGGAACCAGTAGCGAAGGGGGCGCCGCGCCATTTTAGGAATGGATCGACTATTTGCAAACCCAAGGAAAGGTTTGGACAGATTCCGGGTCAGATTGTAGATAAAAGGGGCCTTTTCAAAAAGTGCCATGCTTTTTGAATAACCGGCGATCATTCTGGTGCGCAGCGATGTACCACCTGATTGATGAGACTGGTACTGCCATTCCGCTTTCAGCTTGGCCATGTCCACATTGGACGGACACTCGCTTTTGCACCCTTTGCAGGAAAGACACAAATCCATGACCTCTTTGATTTCAGGATGATCGAATGGGTTGGACTTCTCGGGACGTGTTAGAAACTCCCTTAAAACATTCGCTCTGGCTCTGGTGGTGTCTTTCTCTTCCCGTGTAGCCATATAGCTTGGACACATCGTTCCCCCGGTCAATTCTGACTTCCGACAATCTCCGGATCCGTTACAAAGCTCAGCAGCCCGTACGATTCCCTGATCTTTGGAAAAGTCGAGAAATGTATCGTACTCTTTTGTTTCTTCTCCGATTTCGTATCGCAATGAGGTATCCATTGGAGCCGTATTCACAATTTTTCCAGGATTGAAAATGTTGTACGGATCCCACGTCTGTTTGATTTGTTTCAGCAGAGTGTAATTCTCTTCACCAATCATTTTTGGAATGAATTCACCTCTGAGTCTGCCGTCACCATGCTCTCCGGAGAGCGAGCCTTTGTATTTTTTCACCAGCTCGGCGATTTCCTCCGCAATGGTTCGAAAGAGTTTCACGCCTTCTTCCGTTTTTAGGTTCAATATTGGTCGCAGGTGTAATTCTCCAGATCCGGCATGCGCATAATGCACACTGTACAATCCGTGCTTTTTGAGGATTTCGTTAAAGTCTGCAATGTATTCCGGCAGCTGGTTAACGTCAACAGCGGTATCCTCAATGACCGGGGCGGGTTTGTCATCGCCTGGAATGTTCGAGAGGAGTCCCAGTCCCGCTTTTCTGAGCGACCAGACTTTTGACATGTCTTCTCCCTGAATGACAGGGAACGCATATCCCAGTCCTTTTTGTCCAAGCTCTGCCAGCAAATTCAGCACCAAAATGTCGGCGGCATCTTCCGAATCACGGATCAGTTCGACCACCAAAATAGCTTTCGGATCTCCTTCAATGAAGAACCTGTTTTCCTTTTGTTCCCGGTTTCTTTTGGTCGCTTCAAAAATATAATGATCCATCAGTTCGCAGGCATATGGACCGTACTGCAGAGCAACCAGGTTGGCGCGCAATGCTTCGTCAATGCTGTTGCAGTGAATACACACCAGCCGCTTGTGCTCTGGAGGGAGTTTGGAAAGTTTGAGTTTGGCTTCTGTAATGAAAGCCAGTGTTCCTTCCGATCCGGCAATCAACGAGCAAAAGTTAAATGGTTGACCTTTCGGATTGAATGGCCTCATCTCTGCCAGCAGATCCAGGGCATACCCGGTGTTCCTCCGTGGGATGTCTGCTTTTGGAAACTCTTCCTTAATTCGTTGTATGTTGACGGGATTCGACAATATTTCAGCAATCGAATCATAAAGGGATGACTCAAAATCGGTTGTTCCTTTTAGTTCTTCCGCAGATGAGAATTGTGCTTCAGACCCGTCTGACAGAATAGCTTTCACCTCCAGTAAATGTTCACGTGTGCTTTTGTAGACTACAGAATTGGATCCACAGGAATTATTCCCGATCATGCCTCCAATCATGGCCCGGTTTGCTGTAGAGGTTTCCGGAGCAAAGAAATACCCAAGCGGTGCCAGCTCCCGGTTCAGTTCATCTCTTACCACTCCGGGCTGAACCCGGACATAACCTTCCTCGATGTTGATTTCCAGAATTTGACTGAAATGTTGGGAAATGTCCACCACAATACCACCACCTACTACCTGTCCGGCCAGAGAGGTTCCGGCAGCTCTTGGAATGAGTGAGGTGCTGTTTTCCCTGGCAAATGCCACCAGTTTTTTAATGTCTTCTCCATCTTTCGGAACGACGACAGCAATTGGTACTTCGCGATAAGCGGACGCATCTGTGGCGTAGATACGCCGGATGGCTTCATCGGTGAAAACAGCACCAGACAAATTTTCCTTTAGGGTATTGAAGTTCATAGCTTCTGTGTGAAGATTCTGTAAATTAGGCCACAATGGCAAAATTTTATGATTAGCTCGAAAAAGCTCTTTCTTTTTTTCTCAATCTTGGGCATTTCACAAGTTGCAATTGGACAATCTCTATTTCTGAATGATGATATGAGTCTTGAAACAAGAGTCTATGCAGGTGGTTCCTACCTCTATGAAGACGCCCCGGATCTGACGGATAGTTATTATAGTTCTCTGCGGTATGGTTTCAATTTTGGGGGTGATCTTATCTTTTTTTACCAAAAAATTGGCCTTGGTTTCAATTATGATTATTCCATTTTTTCTGCAAAAGGATTCAGTGCACCATCCGGCGAAACGATTGATGAAGATAATAGTGTCGCTTTTTATGGGCCATTACTTGCAGTCAGAAGTAAAATTAACAGGCAAAGCAGTGTGACTGCTTACTTTGCCTATGGCAGGCAGGTGTTTGATAATGAGGCCGTAATTGATGGGGTTCAAAACTCATTAATTGTGAAGAAAAGTGTCTCTAAACTTTCTCTGGTTTATAGCTATAAGATTTCTGAATTTTCGATTGGAATTGGATTGCAATTTTTCGGGGGTAATGAACCTGAAAGATATACGCTTTTGCCATTGAGGAGAGTCAGTCCATTTACTCCGCCAACAGTGACCTATACATACAGATCCGGGGCAACCCTAAACAGGCTAGGCTTAAACATTGGTGGTACCTATAGTTTTTAATGATGAATTTTGTAGGAAAGAGCGGTTTCAAACAAGCCCAGTAAGGCCGTATTGATTTCTTCAGCAACATTCCCGATTATTTTAAGGTTACTTCGAAATGGAAAGAAGACAGGTGATTATGCGCTATATAATAACCTATTTGGAGGTGGGCTAAGCTCACCGTTTACTACATATAACCCTGGAGTAAATCTCGAAAGGATTGTGGCTCATATTGGGGCTACTTTTACTATAAAATAAGAGGCGTTTAACCATCATCCGGGGGATCACTAATTTTTCAAAATCTTAAATAGTCTGACAGAGCCTTCTGCCGATTTAAACTCAACAAAATATATCCCTTTCATCAATCCCTTTAAGTCTAGCGAAAGTTTGTTTTTAGTATCCATTATTGTTCGACCGTTCAAATCAAAAACCCTAAGGCTGAAATCTGTTCCCGGATTTTGAACTTCAATTTTTCCTTTGGTCGGATTGGGATAAATTTTAAGATGAGAGAATTCGGTATTGGACAGAATATGCAGGGTTTCTTCAACAAACGTTCCATCTGGAGCCGGAATAGAATATTGATTGATTCCGACAAGTTCCCATGTATCCTCACCCTGCAACACATATTCAATGCGGAATGGGGTTTCAGATTTTTGCCATGTCGCGCCACCATCGGCTGACCAGGCGACTCCTGTTTCAGATTCTTCCAGATCCTGATCGTAGAAGTTTTTTAGAGCCAGCAGGGAAAAATCAGAAAATCGCACCGAAATGCTGATATAGGGATCATCCGTTACACTTGTCCATGTTATGCCGCCATCTTTGGTTCTTTGAATTCCGTTTGTGTCCGTAACAGTCCTTGCATTTAGCAGCCAGGTCTTTTCTCCAAGAAAGGTCAATCTGCCTGCATAGGGTAAATTGCTTTCGGTTTCCTTCCAGAGTTGCCCTCCATCCTTCGTTGACATGATTACAACTGTGTTCTCAAACGGGCTTTGGTATGTCATGAATCCAATCTGCTCGTTTACGAATTGAACCTGAGGGGATATTGTAGACATATCAAATAGTTGATCCCAATTCATTCCATCTCGCATGAAAAGTGCAAAATGATCCAAATGATCGATTTTCTTAGCTCCAACAGCGATGTGTGCTGTATTTTGAACAGAGAGAGGTCGGGATTCATATCCATTACCCAAATCAATTCTTTGAGGAGAAACCTTTTCATCAGGTGAAGTTCGATTCATTGCATCATGTATCGTAATGCCCAGATCATCGGTGTAGTAAATAGATCCGAATGTATCTCCAAACAGTATTCTGCCAGATGGAAGTTGAATAATGCAGGGTACGCCTTCCCCGGTGAAGTCGAGGTGCAGGGGGTTCCAGGAGATTCCCTGATTTAGGGTTTCCCAAACTTCAGCCCCTTCTCTGTGAGCGACCGTCAGCCAATGGTTATCTGTGAGCCTCAGCGTTCTGAATCGATAAAGCGGCTGATCTGATTGACTTTGTTCAATAAGGTTTTCGCTCCATGTTTGTCCTCCGTCCGTTGTTTTATGGGCAGATAACTCAGCAATCAAATAGCCCACATTTTCATCCAAAAAATATATTTCTTCGTAAAATTGAAAACCAGAAAAGCTTGCTGCTTTGTTCATCCATGTTTGCCCGCCATCTGTACTATGCCCGACTAATGCCTGACCAAGAATGTAAACTTCATCGTCCGATTTCCAATAATGAAAATGCCCCTGAGGTTGTATGTCAGGCCCGCCGGCAGAAACTGTCGGGAAAGTAAACCCCTGTACCTCCCATGTGCTGCCATCATCGAATGAAGTCATCAGTCTTCCTTTGCTGCCTACCGCGGTAATAGCTCCATTCGGTTTTATTGTTAAATCTCTGAGAAGCCCCATCTCAGCAAAATATTGTGTTGACCAGGATGCTCCACCATCTTCACTTCTAATGACTTTTCCATTTTCTCCAACAGCCAATAAGATTCCGACCTCTGTAATCTGAATGTCTCTCAGATGTTCACATCCCTCAATTTGGGGAATTAAGCTAAATGACCAGGTTGTCCCTTCATCGGAGGAAATGAGCACTCCGCTACAATCTGTTATTGCGAAAACATGCGTCTGATTAGAGGTCAGGCCATATACGGCCAGGCCATTGCTTGTGTTCTTCCAATCAAGCTCTTGTGCTGGAGAAAGGATTGAAATGCCAAGAGCGAATACCGAAAAGAGTCTTTTCACGATTGAAATATAGAAATAAACCTAAGCCCTCCTATTTATCGTTCAGGCTACAAAAGGGCTACACAAAAAAGCTTTTGAAGAGGTAAGCTCATTGCTTCCTAAAAGACATGGCAGAGGCAGAATGCTCATGTCGCCGGGAGCTACTTATTTTTCAGATAGATATGACGAATGTTGTTTTCGCCTGTCTCCCTTTTCTCAATTTCAAATTCACCGATGCTTTTTATTAAAGGATAGAGTTTTGAAAACCCATAGTTCCTTGGATCAAAATCTCTTCTTTTCTTAATCAGATAACTTCCCAGTAATCCTAAGAAAGCCCATCCGCTATCATCAGAAATTTCATCAACACTCTCTTTAATAATTTTTATTAACCCCTTGTCGATTTCACTTACTGAAGAGGATTCAGGTTGTGGCTTACCCTTCTTGCTTACTTTTTCTGCAACATCAGTTTTTTCCGACTTTTTCAGAATTTCTATATAGATGAATTTGTCGCACGCAGTGATAAAGGGTTGAGGAGTTTTCTTTTCACCAATGCCAATTACAAACATTCCTGCTTCTCTTAAACGTGTGGCAAGTCGGGTAAAATCACTGTCACTCGAAACGATGCAAAATCCATTGACTTTTTCTGAATAGAGCAAATCCATTGCATCAATGATCAGCGCACTGTCACTTGAATTCTTACCCTTTGTGTAGCTGTATTGTTGAATAGGGGTGATTGCATTTTCAAGCAAAACACTTTTCCACCCTGAAGCAGTTGGTTTTGTCCAATCTGCATAAATACGTTTGATGGTGGGATTCCCATATTTGGAAATTTCGTCAAGCATTTCTTTGATATGCGCATACGGAACATTGTCTGCGTCAATTAGTACTGCAAGCTTTTCATCCTTCATAGTGGGTTTGGTTTTGTTACAACTGGCAAGTTGATAAACGGGCATACACCCGTTTCGCTTTTCAAATATAGCTGAGTGAGCATTAGGGACTGGTGCAGGTTTTGGATGAGTTGCAGGGATTTATTCCTGGGCCTGCTTAAGTTTTCGTAAGAGCAGTGTGGATCTCAAATTGAGGTCAGTAATTCCCCAATTGTAGTTTCTTAGCAGGATTACTCCATATTCAGATTCTTTTTCAAAAAGAATATTTGCTCGATAACCAGGTGTACCCCCCTGATGACCAATGGTATGAATTATGCTGTCCTGATAGATAGAAAAACCAAGTCCATAGCTATTTTGCCAACTTCCTTCCGGGGTTTGGATACTTTGCATCAGCTTCAAATTGTTAGTGCTCAGCAGTTCAGCAAATCCCATATTACAAATCATAAACTTAGCCAAATCATTAGCCGTTGACCATATACCGCCATTTGGGACAGACCAACCTCGTCCCACAAGTTCCTTTTTTGGTCGCTCATCATCATAACCGCCAATAGGACCTCCTGATCTTCCATGTGCCCAATTCTGCATCTTGTTTTCAGGAATGACATAGTATGTATTCTTCATATTTAGTGGTTCAAATACTTCTGTCTCCATCAATTCAATGAATGGTTTGTTTGCAGCTCGAGAAATAGCGAGTCCAAGAATTCCAAATCCAATGTTTGAATAATTGTATCTCGCTCCAGGTGTCGAAACAAAATTTGTGGCCGGAATCGCCTCCAAAAGGAGCGATTCCCATTCATCAACTCCTCCATGACGATAGCGCATTTTAGGAAGATGAGCCAGCCCGGATGTATGACTTGCAAGTTGACGAAAGGTAAATCGGGCTGAGTCTGAGTAGTTCTTAATGTCCCGCACTTCAGGTAGATATTTATCAATTGGATCGTCCAGAGTAATGATGCCTTTTTGTACCAATCGCATCATAAGGAATGCAGTGAACGATTTAGAAACCGAGCCGACTCTGTAAATATTACTTGTGTCGGCTTTTAAACTCTCCAAATCTGATATACCGAATGCTTTTGAGCGAATAATCTGTTCTCCTTTTATCAACGCTATGGAAAAGCTGCCATTAAGGTTGTCATCCCGAAGGTCTTTTTGTACTTGCCATTCAAACTCATCAAGAATCGCATCTATTTCCTTGTCAGATGTTGGCGGAGCAAAACATCCAACGAAGCTTAGGAGGAAAATAATTGGAAAGAGCTGCTTCATTCTTAAGAAGTAGTTGTTAAACATGGTTCGTTGTTCCTTTCAAATATAGGCAGGTGAGGACGAATGGGTTTTCAGAGAAAGAAAGCCTATGTAATTTCTCTCTAAGGAACACATACAGGATAGAGGCAGGTATCCTTTTTCTTTGTGAATGTGCCTTTCAGTCTGATTTCTCAAAAACGACATTCTTTTCGTTAGCCTTCCATTTATTCGTTCATTGAATATTTTCGGCATCATTAAGAACCTTTATACCACTTCTTTTCATCAGTTCGGTTGCATTGAAGTCTGTGCATATGCCTTCAGTCAACTTGTAGTCGAAACTCATCTCACCTTGATGTATTTGGCTATTAAAGCTGTGATTTAAAACCAACATATGGTTGCCAGCTAACCTGGCCAACTCCAAATCATGTGTTGAAACAATGCCAAAAGCATTCAGTTCGCTTAATTGTTTAATTAAGGAGACACCCCCTTTGTAACGATCCGCTGAATTTGTGCCCTTGAATAATTCATCCAACATAAAGAATATTGGTTGTCCGCTATTTATTAGTTTCAGTAATTGCTCTACTCTTTTTAATTCTGCATAGAAGGAAGAAATACCTTCTTCAAGATTATCTCTTGTACGCATGCTTGTAAACATTTTCATTTGCGAAACCTGCGCAGATTTGGCGCAACATGGCCCACCCATAAGTGCCAAAATAAGGTTCACACCCACGGCTCTCAGAAAAGTGCTTTTTCCGGCCATGTTGGAGCCGGTAATCATGTCAATTTGTCCCCGTCCTTGTAAACTGAAGTCATTACAGATCCTGCCGTCTGATTTGATCAGGGGATGTCCCAGTGTTTCAAATTGTATGCGGTAAGGCTCATCCTTAATTTCAGGAAATGCAAAGTCAGGATTAGAATGGGCAAATCCCGCTAAGCTGTTGAGAACTTCAAACTCACTGACCGCCCTGATCCAGAGTTGAATGTGCTCCCTGTTTCTATGCTTCCATCTTTCGGCCTGGATGATCCAGTAAATATCAAAAAGCCAGAATAGGTTAAAAACAGCATAAAATTTATTGTTATCACTTCTCTTAGTTCCTCTAAGCTGAAACACTTCTAATATCTTCCTTAGCCTTCTGATTTCATCGGTAGCTGAGGTTTCATTTTTGTTCAAATCTGACTGGAGCTCCAGGAGTTTTTTTGACTGAAAGGATCCGCTCAAAATGGTATAGGCTAATAGCTGATAGCCCCCTAAAGTTTTTACATTTCGATGCGTATGGTCAATAATTTCGTCTGCGACGGGAGCTACTCTTTTCAAAATCAGATAATTGACAAACAAAACAAGGAGCATGACAAAAAAATAAAGATTCCAGCCGTCGGAAAAGGATTGATCAACATACAAAGTGGTCAAAGCTGTAGATAACAGCGCTAAAACAATATTTCCAATCAGGTATTTTGATTTTAGCGGGAGTAGTTGTTCGCCCGTTTCAAACCAGTTTAACAACTTTTGGTACTCACTCTTTTCATTTTTAAAGGATAGACCGGCTGCCTGGAATTGTTGTCTCCATTCCAGATTGGGTTTCAACTCCTGGATGGCTTGCTGCCTTTCAATTATTAGTTCTTTGTGTTCAGGCTCCAAAAGCCATTGAGCAAGCCGAAGGCTTCCTGATTCGGTAGTAGTTCTGTCTAATAGTTGAAAAAGTGAATGTGATCCAAAGACATCCAAATCTCCGGCGTAAGGGTGATCCTCACTAAGAGAAGCTTGTTGGGTTGGGAAGGCTGACAATTTATTCTCCTGCTTTAGAAGCTCATGCTCATTAATTTCTTTTAGCAGCTTACAGTTCTTCATTTCATTCATCCTCTTGCTGTATCGAGTCAGGATCAGCGCAAAAACCACGACCGAAAGTGAAATAAAAATGATTAAGGGTAATAGCAGTCGTTCGTTGGCAAGGAAGATGATGATCGTGATGGAGATCACAAAAGATATTCCTCTCCATAAGGAAAGTCTTTTAGTTGCTCCCTCTAACTCTATGATTTCCTTTTTATACTTTTCGAGATTGTCCTGGTAGATCTTCATAATGTAATGAGCAATAGAAAGTGGTATATAACGTTTCTGTAGTTGACAACAGCCAAATATGCAGAAATGTGCTATGGAAATTTCTGCGTCTTGCATGAAACCCAACACCCTTATTGAGCGGAATTTATCAATTTATGGGCACTTGATATTCTTATTTGTATGGATAAGTGTGTTTTTTGGGCTGGAGTCTTTCATTTTCAAAATTCCTCCTTTTCACCCTTCGAGTGCCTCAGGGGGACCTGCCCCGCACTGGAGGAAAAAAATACTGTCGAAGGCGCAGATAACTGTTAAGACAAATTGGTGGAATCTCTTCTACAATGAACGAGATTTCTCACTGTGTTCGAAATTGACCTGCCCGTCCATTCAGGCGGGAGCAGGAAAGGGACCGATCAATAAATTTTCAATCCTTATGTAACCTTCCGAACTTAACCAGGTTACCCCGTTAGAATTCGCCGAATGAACCTGTTAGAAGATCACTCATTAATGTTGAAAGTAAAGGGAGGAGACGTTGAAAAACTGAACCTGCTGTACCAGCGCTACAGTCGCCGATTTTTTGGATTCTTCTATGGAATGACAAAAGACGGAGCGACCAGTGAGGATCTTGTTCAGAATGTTTTCATGCGGATTCTGAAGTACAAGCATACCTATTCTGAAAGTGGAGATTTTGAGATATGGGCATTTCAGCTGGCAAGAAATGTCCATCACGATCACTACAAAAAGAACAAGCGGTATGCATTTCAGGAAGCGATGGACCCGTGGGAAGAGGAACTGAGGGACACAAAGAATAAGGAAGCAGACATGGAAAAATCAGACGAGCTGAATTATTTAAAAAAAGCACTGGATAACCTTTCGGTGGAAAAGCGGGAACTGATCGAGCTGGTTCGATTTCAGAAAGTAAAGTATGCGAAGGCGGCAGAAATGCTCGGAGTGACAGAAAGCGCAATCAAAGTCAGGATTCATCGGATTCTGAAAGAATTGAGAGACTCGTATGTGAAACTGGATGTTTAGAAGACAAAAAATTTTAGAGCAATGAAAAAGGAGAAGGCACTTGAATTATGGCAGGACAGACTCACCGGAGAAATCAGTGAGCAGGAAGAAAGGGAATTGAAGTCATTTCTTGACATCAATCCTGAAGTGGCTGCCGAGTGGAAAGATCTGGAACAAACCTGGGAACTCTTCAGTGAAATAGAACGACCGGAACCTTCTTTGCAGATGGATGCACGTTTCGAAGGAATGATGGCAGCCTGGCAGACAAGTCGAAGACAGCATTCTAATTCTATCATGGACTCATTTGTTGCCTGGTTTACCAAAGGATGGCAGGTGGGACTTGCCGCACTCGTTCTTGGACTGTTCGTTGGCTGGTGGCTGCTCCCGACACAGGGACAAAAGGAAGACATCAGCCAGTTGAGCAGTGAAATACAGGATATGAAAAAACTCATGATGCTGACACTGATCGAGCAACCGAAAGCGCAGGAACGAATCCGGGCAGTCAATATGGTCTCGGATATGCCCTCCGCAGATGAGAAGGTGATTGAAGCGCTGATCACCACATTAAATTATGACGATAACCTCAATGTAAGGCTGGCATCACTTGAGTCACTGCTCAACTATGGTGATAAGCCGGAAGTTAGGCATGCCCTGATAGATGCCCTGAAAATGCAGGAGTCGGCCATCATGCTCGTGTCCATCGCAGATGCTTTAGTGACGATTCAGGAAAAATCTTCTATTGATGAAATGGAGAAATTGAAAGAATCTGTAAAAGATCAACTGGTTAAGGATAAACTGGAAGAGAGCATTAAGACATTAACGAATAGCTAGATTTTTAAAAAATTGAGAAATGAAATTATTACTACTCATACTAACCCTTGCTTATCCTGATCTGAACGAGGATAAGATCAGAATTGAGAAAAGCTATGACATCAATTCCCCAAAAGATTTTACTGTTCTCGTAGATAACATCTATGGCTTCATAGAGGTCGAACCTTCAACAGACGATAAGGTACATCTTGTTTTGGAAATTGAAATTTCAGGAAGGACTGATGAACTGGTTGCTCGGGCCAAACGAGAGCTGGAGCTTGGAGAAGAATCAGAAGGAGACACCTTGTTACTCTTTACGAAAGCACCTTTTATTAAACGATGCAACTGGGGAAATTTCTCAGGGTTTGATATGAAAAAGAAGCCGGACTATTCTTTCCGATATCAATACAAACTCAAGGTGCCAAAGGAAGTTGGCATCTATGCGAAGACAGTGGAAAAAGGGCACGTACTTATCAAAGATATGCAGGGAATTGTTCGTGCATGTAATGTAAATGGGCCTGTGGATATTGAAAATGCACGAGATGTTCGGGAAGCATCGACGGTCAATGGAGATGTGAATATAAGCCTCACGGAAAATCTGAAAGAGTCTGTAGCCTTTAATACAGTGAACGGAGACTTCACGTTCCGGCTTCCGGAAAATTTCAATGCCAAAATATTCTTTGATTCAATGAACGGTGAACTCTATACAGCATTTGATTATAAGAAAATGATCCCTAAGGTGGAGAAAAGTGACAAAAACGGGCGATTCAAAATCGGAACAAAGACCGGTGTGGAAATTGGCTCAGGAGGACAGGAGCTTTCTTTTAGAAGTATAAATGGAAACGTGTACCTGAAAAAGGGAACACGATAGTAAAACGATTAATAATTAGTACGATGAAAAATATATTAGCAATAGTGCTGCTCGTATTTTCAGCAGGGATATATGGGCAGGATTTTAATGAAAAATTGGTCATACCTTTAAGCAGCCCGGGCTCAGCCGGAAAACTGGAAGTTGGATTAATCAGAGGCGACATCAAAATTGAAGTTTACGACGGATCGGATGTGGTCGTTGAGGCAACAGCAAGCCCAAAAGGAGGCAGTGATTGTGCAAGTTGTGATGATGACAATAAAAAAAGTCAGGCACCAGCCGGGATGAAGCGCATCGCCTCAAGTTCAGTGGAGCTGTCAGCAAGTGAAAGCAACAATCGTGTAGAGATTGAGACGAACTCATGGAAAAAAGGACTGGACCTGAACATTAAGATCCCCAAAGATTTTGATCTGGAGGTTTCAACAGTTCATGGAAAGATTTCAGTAGAAGGAGTGAAGGGTGCTATGGAAGTGTCCGCGGTTAATGGGTCGCTCACTTTTACAGATGTAAGCGGATCAATTATCTGTAATACGGTCCATGGAGATGTGACAGCCAACTTCAAGGGCGTGACGTCCGGCGAGCCCATGTCATTCGTGACCCTTCACGGCAATGTGGACGTTACGTTCCCAGCATCCGTGAAGGCCTCAACAAAAATGAAATCGGATCGTGGAGAAATCTATACGGATTTTGATATGACCGTCAACAAAAATCGGCCGGAAGTGAAATCCAGAGAGCGTGGCGAGTACAAAGTTTCGATCAATGCCTGGGTATTCGGAGACATCAATGGGGGAGGACCTGAATACACCTTCAAGAATATGAGCGGAGATATCATTATCCGAAAGGATTAGTCACACGTATCAAAGACCAGCTTAAACTGGTCCCGTTCAAATTCACAGGTAGCAGCTAATTCATCAGACATCAGATGAATTAGCTCTTTTTCGTAAGCCGCTGAATTTGCAAACTTGCCAAAGGAGAAAATGCCTTCCCCTTTACTAAATGAAAGCGTTATGGAAAGAATGGATGTGGAGTGTGGCTTAAACTGGTTCATCAATTCGTGAAGGATAATGCCAAGCGGAATCGCTTTTTCGATACTCAGTTCCTTTTGCTCTATCGAAATATTAAGAACACTTTCAGGGAGTGACGAGAAACCGGTACGACCCATTATGAGCTTTTCAAGGTAATTCTTAACATCGACTTTTTGATAATCCAACGACTGAAAAAGCGGATCATGCACCCGGGCAATTGTCTGTACTCTGCTTTGCAGGGTTTTCAGGTCAACGGTTTTCATGTCACTGTCCATTATTTCCAGATCGATCAGACTGTTGATGAGCGATAAATTGTTCTTGATTCGGTGATGGACCTCTTTCAAAAGATGGGACTTCACCTCCAGATTCTCTCTGATTCGTCCCTGAATTTGTTGTTGATTGTTGATCTCAGCAACCGCATGCTTCATGCTTTCTTTCGTCACCTTGGCGAGGTAGTGGAAGACAAATATGGTTAAGAGGAGAATAGAGGAAATAGAAATAACATCGGCGATCTGGCTGACCGGATAAGGTCTTTTAGGGAACAGCTCAAACATTTCCCCAAAGCAAAGGATTGCGAGACACGTAATGGCGATGATGGAGGAAATGACGACACCTTTCCCATTCATAATAAACGTTGACAGAAGGACAATGACCGGAAAGGCAATGATGGAGTTCTCATGGATTCCATTTCCCATGATTCCACTGATAGTGACAATGACAGAAACCAGGCTCACCATTAAATAGATGACCAGCTGGTGCTTCCCCTTTTTAAGGAGACCAAGGCAAACCAATGAAAAAAGAGGAACTGTCAGGACAATTATGGCAATGACCTGCCTTCCCAGGGAAAAATTTGAAGCTGCGATTAGTACTGCCGCAAAAGGAATAATTTGCAGAATCGTTTTAAGCACTTTCAGGATACTTTTTTCCGGAAACGAGTAGGTGGAATAGGAGCTCAGCCGGGTCATTGGATTTGTTTCTTCAGATTGAAACTGAATGTTCGTGTAATGCGATCAGACCCTTCATCGAGGATAAGCTCTCCATTGAGCTGTCGGACCATGAGATTAATCAGAATACCAGATGGGTCCGGATCTAATGACGACCCATTCTCCGGATCGCTTTTCATTTCAAGGATGACCAGACCATTTGATTCAGTCAATTCTATATTGGCGAAATTCTTTTTTATGGCAGATGTTTGATGGAACATTTCGAGAAAGCAAAATCCGAATGAAATACAGTCATCCAATGATAAAAAAACATCAGCAAGATTCAGCTTCCAGTTTTTTTCCGAATCGTACAATTCCTGATATTTTGTCAGTAGTTCAGGCAGGTAAATGTTAAGGTTGATTGATTCGAAATTGGAAGTTTCGTGAAGAATATGATGTGCAGATTCGATGCTGATGATGCGCCTTTTTATACTTCGGTACTTCTCTCCGATCAGGCTGTTTTCCGGTTCCTTCAGATCTGTCAGCATGTTAATGTAGGAGAGACTTTTTGATACCTTTTGATGGATAGTATCAATAAGGAGATTCTTTTCATTGAGTTCAGCCTCCAGTTCTCCGGCAATCTTTTTTCTTCGCTCTGCTTCTTCATCAGCCTTTAGGAGAGAGAGTTTGATATTAGTCGTAATGATGTTGGTTAGCAGTGCTCCCATTACGATCAGGATGGTACCAACGATCAGATCACCAACAGCTCCGGGTGGCGGAACACTGGTTGGGACATACTGATAATTTTCATTCAGTACCAGCCAGCTGATGGAAAGGACAGTAAGAACTGAGGTGATGATAACTTCTCTTATTCTCAGAATAATACTGGAGAATCCCAGGACCAGTGGATAGGCCATAATTGCTACGTCATGAACCCCATTGTTGAGTGTACATATGACGGTGATGGTTAGCGTGAAAAATAACGAAAGCCCTAAAGTCACTGTTCTGATTTTTCCCTTTCGTAGCAATTTTCTGAACAGAATGGTTGAAATGGAAACAATGATCAGGATGGATGCAACCACATAATCATTATCCAACAGCCTGTTTATGATAAAAGCGACAAGAAAAAAGGGGATAAAGAACAATAGAGTTTTGAGCGCCTGCAATACAGGATTCTCTTCATTGTCTTTGACAAATAGGTCAACGTTGGTTAATACAGGCGGCATTAGGTCGGTTAAACTTATCTAAAGATAAAGAGACTGATCTAACCGAATAGGATTTCTTTTCGGAACCTGAATATGATTTATTTAAACCTGATTTCTATCTTCATGTTCTCAGTGATTGAAAACTTCGCACCCTGAAAAGAGGGAGGCCCAAAAGTAGTAGATGGATTATTTGAAAAACCATAAGGTTCCTTAGGAAGTCCTATAAAATTGGTATCAAGATTTTTGTTTCCGTTGAGATCCTGAATGATAACAATTGCATATTCTCCCTGAGGGAGGTTTGGAAATGTTGCAGTAACCGTTTTCTGTTTAACAGGAACCCAAAGATGGTCTTGCGATTTAGTTCTGACCATATAGCTTTCTTCATTTCTATACAGCCAGATTCCTACTTCACCTTCTGGCTTTTCTATCTGGCTGATGACGATTTGAAGATCATGCTGTGTCATCACACCAGGAATCAACCCGGCCGTTGCAAGAATTAAGATGAATAGCCTTTTCATTATTCAGCCCGCAATTGTTGAACTGGGTTCATTCGCCCTGTCTGATAAACTTTGTAGCCGATTGCCAATACAACAATGCTCAAAACAACCAGAATTGCACGGATAAAATGCATAATATCCGGGGAGATGTGATAGGCATAAATAATATCCAGGACTGTTTTAAGGACAAAAGCTGATGCCGATAACCCGATGATGGCCGACACACCCAGCATCCAGTACAAATCCCTTCCCAATAAATGAATGATCACGTGTCTGGAAGCTCCCAGGACTTTTCTCACCCCAAACTCTTTGCTTCTCTTTTGAACAGTCAGGGAAATGAGAGTATAGAGTCCCAACACCGAGATGAGAATGCTGATTATCCCCAAAAAGAGATTAATTCGGATGAAAACGTAATTAGTTTCACTTACGCTTTGCAACACATCCTTTTGTAGAAATCCTGAGTAGAGTTCCTGAGGGAAAACCTCATACCATGCGTCTTGAATTTGTGGCTCCAGTGTCTCTGGAGAACCATTTAACCTTACTGCAGCATAACGATAATGTTGAGGGTCCGACAATTTAATGACTGCCGGAGTAATCTTGTTGTCCATCATGATGTTTCGAAGATTAAAATTATCCACGATCCCAATGACTTTATATTTAGTCCCTCCAACTTCTATTAACTGGTTGAGCAGGTCAATACCCAACCGATCTTCCAGCAGCTGATTAATGATAACCTCATTGCCTGAAGTTTCCGAAACAGTTTTATTGAAGAAAGAACCCTTACTCAACCGAAGACCCAGAGCTTCTGAATATTCAGGTCCAACGCTCACCATGGATATTGAATGATCAACACCCTCATGGTTTAAGAACTTGTCATAGCTGGAAAATCCGATCAAAGAAGAAGTACCAGCTACAGTTGCGACGTTGGGATTTTTCAGGAGTGTATTCTTGAGTACTTCAAATTGTTCAGCCCGATTCAATGGGATGTTAATAACCGGGTTCACATCATACCCATGATCAAGGGTTTCCTGGTAGTAAGCATTATCAACCAGCAGAAAAAGTCCAAACATGTTATAAAAGCATAGGGCAAACTGAAAAGTAAGAAGCACTACCATCAGTCTGTTTTTTCCCGAGAGTACGATTTTATTCCTGAAAATGGTCAATGCGGGAAATTTTGAAACATAAAGAGAGGGATAGGCAGCCGACAGGATAGTGACAATCAGGATCAAAATGATGCTGAATTTTAAAAACGTAATAAATGGAACGTGTTCAAGTTGAATAAGCTCCCGCTGAAAAAGCGCGTTGTAGGAAGGCACCAGAAGGTATGAAATCAGGAAGGAAAGAATCACGGCTAATGAAATCATAAAAGTATTTTCAATCATGAACTGAGTGATCGTGCTCTTACGATTGCCACCAAGAATCTTCCGGACCGCAATTTCTTTCAACCGCTTACCTGAAAGAGCAATGCTTGTATTGATGAAATTGAAGCAGGCAAGTAATAAAATCGCCAGAGCAGAGCCTGCAATACCTGCAACAGCAGAGTAGTGAAGGTGATGCCTGAAGCTCCTGCCATAGAGAGAATCCTCCAATGCCGGCCATTCTTCTATGCTATCAGTTCTGAATGAAGAAACCTCCAGTTCCGGATTGGATTCATTGTATACTTTCAACAAGTCACTCAATGTGCTGTCGAGTATGGATTGCTCATTACTTTCCAGATACACAAAGGTGGCACCCACCCATTCAGACCAGCTTGTACGTGATTGTTCGTACACATTAAAATAGTTGTCGATTGGGAGGACCATGGTATGAAGAAAGCTGGTGTTGGAAGGAAGCTCTTTAAAAACGTCAGCAACAGCGTAGGTCACTTCCTTCTTGTTTGGATAGACGAGAGTGATAAGTTCCCCGACGGGATAGGCCTCATTGAACAATTTTAAGGCAGTCTTTTCAGAGATAACGACCTGACTATTGTTCGGGGCACTGATACGCTCACCTTCAAGATTGTTTAAGGGGAAATGAGTATAGAAACCAGGATCTGTGAAGCCGATTTGTTCCGAAAATAGCTTCTTGCCGAGTCTGACCGGAATACTTTTGCGGATATAGCTGATTGCCGGAATTGAGGCCGAGTTCAGTGCAGGAGCCAGTGCAGCAGGACTAATGCCAATATCTGATTCACCAACCCGTACCCCATGAATTTTATACAGTTTTTCAGACTGGTCAAATGCCTGATTGAAAGTGGCGTTGAATCGATAATTGAAATATCCGATCGTGCAGATGGAAAGCGCAAGAGCCAGTCCGACGATATTGGCAGTTACATAGAATGGATTGAGCCTGATTGCACGGATAGATGTTTTCAGATAATTTTTGGGAAGCTGACTTATTCTCGAAGGAATCAGTTTTAGGTTTTTCATAACAGATGGACGAATCATTTTTAGAATTTCTTTTCGATAAATGCGTCTGGCTTTTTTAGCGCCATACAGGGTTACATTTTCATCGAAGGCTTCTTCAAGATCTCCCTGTAGTTCTTCATAGTGATCTGGTTTACAGAAGGATCGGAAAAGTCGGAGCGCAAATTTTGGAATAGTGGCGTGTTTCATTTGAGACTTAGTTTCGGCACAAGACTCCACATTTCTTCACGTAGCTCTTTGGCTTGCTGCAGCGCTTCTTTACCACTGTTTGTCAGGGAATAAAACCGTTTGCGTCTTCCTCCTCTTTCGGCGGTGGCCCCTCCAAATTCGGATACGATATACCCCTTTTCCCCGAGTCTGCTAAGAGCAGCATGTAGTGCTCCCCTGCTTAATGGGCGGTTCATTCGCTGGCTGATTTCCTTTTGAATTCTGAGCCCATAGGCCTGATCATCAAGAATAAGAATGGATAACAGGACTATTTCCTGAAACTCACCAAGATTTGTGCCTTTCATAGCTATTTGTTTCTTATTTGAAAACCAAACGTACTTAAAATGAATTAGTTTCACAAATGAAGACCAAATGATTGTTTTCTCTTAATGTGAGCAGTACGGGTCATTTGGAATTTATTAATGGTCATTTATTCTACTAAATAGAACAAATAATTTTTATGTCCGTATATTTGTTCTACTAAATAGAACATAAATGGAAAAGGAATACCTCGGAGAGCTGGAAGAGCTGATACTTCTTTTGATATTGACACTGAAAGAAGAAGCATATGGTCTGGCCATAAGTAAAGCACTGAAAGAACGTGCAAACCGAACGGTGACTATCGGAGCAGTACACGGGACCGTAACAAGGCTGGAAAAAAAGGGATTTATTGAGTCAACACTTGGGGGTGCGACAGAAGAAAGGGGGGGAAGAAGAAAGCGGCTCTTTACGCTTACAGCCTCCGGGAAAAAGGTACTGCAAAAAAGCAGAGACGTGAAAGTCACTCTTTGGGCACAAATCCCTGAATTAGCAGTTAAATAGCAGCGATGAATCATTCTAAACAAACTCCCTCTCGTTTAGCAGAGGCAATCCTAAGCTGGTTTTGCAAAGGGAACCTGCTGGAAGAAATACTGGGCGATTTGCAGGAATACCAAAAGGATCTGGTTGATAAGCCGTCCTGGAAAAGACCCATTCTTTACTGGTTCAATGTATTTCAATTCCTACGTCCAAGTCTTGCAAAGCAATTGTCAGGAACCAAAAAACTTAATAATTACGGTATGTTAAAAATTTACTTCAAATCATCATCAAGAAATTTCTTTAAGCATCGGTTGATTTCATCAATGAGTCTTTTGAGTCTTGTTTTTGGGGCGCTGTGCTTTCATCTGGTGTACGTATGGATAAACAATGAAGATGAAATGGACAGATTTCATAAGAATGTGGATGCGATTCATATGAGTCAGGCAAAATTTAATCCACAATCTGATTTCGAGCCGCTTAGCCTTCAAATGTTCTTTGGTATGGATTTTACGCAGTTTACTCATATCAGGAGTGCATTGATGATACATACGTACTATCAGGGTCAGATTGAATTGATTACAGAAAACAGAGACTTTAATGGTAAAGGGTGTGTGGTTGACAGCACATTTTTTGAATTCTTTGATTTCAAGCTCAACAATGGCGAGACGAAAAACCTGCTGACCAATCCTTCAAATATTATCCTGTCCCACGAGTATGCGGAAAAAGTATTTGGAGACACAAACCCGATTGGTCGGACGGTTCAGATAAGATGTGACCAGACTGGCACCTATCAGGTGGCAGGTGTGCTGGAAAAGATTCCTTCCAATAGTTCAATTAGTTTTGATTTTCTGATTCCAAGACATTCCAGAAATTTTTGGGCGAAAATACCACAGGAGTTTATTCTGGTTGATTCATCCTTTGATCCGATTGATTTCAACAATCAGATTGCTGAAATGGGAAGAGCCAATTCGCGTCATAAGGAAAGTATTCTGTCTAGTATTCCTTTTACCAGCCTCTATCTCGAGCATCCGTTTGATCTGAGCCTTTTCGAAAAGCAGGGTGACTCAAGCAGCATCTCAACCATGAAATTTATTGCAGTGGTAATTCTACTGATAACACTCCTGTGTTTCACCGGACTACAAATAACACTTCATTTGTCCTCGACCAGGAAGATGGGGGTAAAACGGGTGATTGGGGCTACAAAGTGGAATCTGTTTGTGGAAGTAATGGTGAGCAGGCTGCACTATCTTCTTATTTCAACTGTAATGGCTTATCTGCTTTTCAGCTGGATCTTCCCCTGGTATACCTCAATAATGGAGATTCAAATTGATCGAAACTACATGATGGATTTAAAAAGCATCCTGATTGTGATTACATCTGTAACAGGTATTTCTGCCATTTTTATAGTCGCACAACTTTTTAAGGTAGAAGTAAAGGAAGCACTGACCAACAAGCTCATTTTTCTGCAGGTACCAAAAATTCAGCGTTTACTTACCACCATTCAGTATAGTGTTACGATAGTGTTGATTGTGGGAACTGTTGTTGTTTTTTCCCAATTCAATTTTATGATCAATAAAGACACGGGACTGGATCATGAAAGAATCATTAGTGTGGATTTTCTGGATATGGAAAATCGGGATGATTCGGAGGAAGAAGTTCAGAATCAGCAGAAAAATTTTCAATATCTCGTCAATCAAATGATGCAAAACCCTGACATTGTGGATGTGTCTCAGGGGGAGCTCCCAATTAGTTCCATTGCAAGCCCTGCCTCCTGGAAACGCATGGGTTCAGATAGTGAATATACCAGTCAGAATCATATGACTGTAGATACCAGATATGATGATATACTCGGAATCGAACTAATTCAGGGGAGGTTTTTTTCTGACTCACTGGACAGATCAAGACAAAATAAAGTGGTGATCAATGAAGCTGCTTACAAATACTGGGAGTTTAGTGATCTGAAGGATGCAAAACTTGCTAATACCCACTGGGGTGGTGAAGAAGATCCATGGAGAGTTATCGGGGTGGTAAAAGATTACCACTATGAGCATTTGTCAAATGAAATAAAGCCTTTGATTTTGCTTTTTCTTCAGGATAATGAAGAAGGTTTCCTTGTGAAAGCCCAACCCGGAAAAGTGATGAAATCCGTCTCTTTCCTTGAGCAATTGTATAAAGAAGTGAATCCAAAAGGGATATTTGAATACGATTTGCTTGAAGATAAAGTGGAAGCGCAATACACAAAAGAGAAGCGAGTTGGGAAAGTCTACCTTGCATTTACCGTTGTAGCGCTTCTGTTATCATCAATCGGCCTCTTCACATTTGCTTTCCATGAGACGAAACGTCGAACAAAAGAAATTGGAATAAGAAAAATAAATGGAGCGGGAGTATATCAGATTTTCTCGATGCTAAGTTTCTCTTTCCTCAAATCAATCATTATAGCATTTGTTGTCGCCTGCCCGGTTTCCTGGTATTTCATGAATAAGTGGCTGGAAAATTTTGCCTATCGCGCAGATATCGGCTGGTGGCTCTTCGTGTTAACCGGACTGATCTCTGTTTTGGTTGCCATGATTGCTATAAGCTGGCAGACACTTGATGTTGCCAGAAAAAATCCGGTCGAAAGTCTCAGGTATGAATAGGATATTTTAAGTTAACGTGAGTTCGGGATATGACAGAAAGAAAACGCTTCTATTCCCCTCAAAAGGAGCGGTTTGACGGTTCGAGGCAGGGTGGATTTTAAAGCAAGGTGTCAAAATGATAGCTTTTATGTTTAAACCCACCTCTTCCTCCTCCCAAGAGGAGACTTATGGTATCATTTTGAATAAAATCGATTTTTCTTATCCAGAACTCATGTTATGTTACAAAGTGAAGACATGAATATCTTTGAAGGGAATGAGTCATTCTGATTCCCATATACCAAAGAAACTTCTGAGAAAAGTGATGCTCGAATACAGGCAGCTTTTGAGTCTTGATTGCTATACCTTGCGAAATCAGGTGTTGTGTCAAAAAGTGCTGAAAAGGATTCAGGAGGAAAAGATAAAAGTCATTCATTCTTTCCTTCCAATAGCAAAAAACCGGGAGCCAGATCTTTCGTCAATATTTTCGGAACTAAGGATGTCGGGTTCTAAGATCATGGTTTCAAAAACGGATTTCCAAAAAAGAACCCTCACTCATTACTTCCTGGAAGAAGACACCATGCTTGCTAAAAACCGACTTGGGATTCCGGAACCCGAAGGGGCAGAACCTGCAAACCCGGATGATATTGACTTAATTCTTGTTCCGTTGGCTGCAGCAGACAAAATCAACCAGCGCATTGGATATGGAGGTGGGTTTTATGACAGGCTGTTAGCGGATTCACAAGCTGTTAAAATTGGTATTTGTCTTTCTCCGCTATTAGACGAAATTGCCCAGATGGAAGAATGGGATGTCAGGCTGGATGCGGTCCTCACACCTTTTGATTAAGGAATAAACAAAAGCATTAAGCGTGTAGTTATATTTAACTATTCATAATTCATAATTCATAATTCATAATTATATACACAATGGCTAAGACCGCACTTAAAGGAAACGAGGTAAATACAATTGGTGAACTTCCGGCAGTTGGAAGTACAGCACCGGATTTTAAACTGGTAAAAGCGGACCTGTCAGAAGCAACACTGGCAAGTTATCACGGACAAAAGGTCATCCTGAACATCTACCCGAGTGTGGATACAGGCATTTGCGCCATGTCAACCATACGCTTTAACAAGGAAGCAGCAAAACTTGAAAACACGCGAATCGTCTGCGTGTCCAGAGATCTGCCATTTGCATTCAGTCGATATTGCACAGCAGAAGGTATAGATAGTCTTGATACACTTTCATCTTTTCGAGATGGAGGGGCATTTGGCAAAGCCTACGGTGTTGAAATGACCGATGGCCCGCTAAAAGGATTGAATGCCAGAGCAATTGTAGTGATTGATGAAGAAGGGAAAGTTATCCACACCGAAATGGTGCCGGAAATTACGACAGAACCGGACTATGAGGCAACCCTTTCTGCACTTTGAGCATTACCCATATATTAAAATATCCCTCTAGTTGAAACCATTCTGCAATTGGCACGTCTTTGGTTAGGGTTATTTAAAATACCCATGTACTAACTCAGAAAAAAGGACAATTTTGAAGAAACTTATCACCCTCCTGACACTACTCGTATGTGCTTACGCCAATGCACAGGAAAAATTCACAATTAACGGTTATGTTAAAGATGCTGCTAATGGTGAATCATTGATAGGAGCAACTGTTTTGATCAAAGAGATCAATGGAGGAAATATTACCAATGTATATGGCTATTATTCCATCACAGTTCCTCCCGGCACATACACTGTTGAATATCGCTACATCGGGTTCGTCACACAATCTCAACAGGTTTCATTGACAGAAAACCAGCGAATTGATGTTGAACTTGCAGAAGAACAAACATTACTTCAGGAGGTAGTGGTCACGGCCGAGCCTGAAGATGCAAACGTTTCTTCCGCAGAAATGAGTGTGGTCAAGCTTGATATAAAGACCATCAGTAAGATTCCGGCCTTTCTCGGCGAAGTGGATGTGATCAAAAGTATTCAGTTGCTGCCAGGAGTAAGTTCTGTGGGAGAAGGGTCCTCGGGGTTTAATGTCAGAGGTGGGAGTGTTGGCCAAAACCTGGTTTTACTGGATGAAGCTCCGGTTTACAACTCATCACACATGCTGGGGTTCTTCTCGGTTTTCAATCCGGATGCGGTAAAAGATGTGAAGCTCTATAAAGGGGGTATTCCGGCGCGATTTGGGGGAAGACTGGCCTCAGTTCTTGACATTCGAATGAAGGAAGGAAACAACAAAAATTATGAGTTCAATGGTGGAGTTGGGACGATTTTCAGCCGATTGGCGATTGAAGGTCCCATCAAAAAGGATAAAGCTTCATTCATTGTTGCCGGCAGGAGGTCATACATTGATATTCTGGCTCGTCCTTTTACGGATGCATTTGACAATGGAGCCGGGCTTTACTTCTATGATTTGACTACCAAAGCTAACTGGAATATTTCTGACAAGGATCGTATTTTCCTGTCAGGTTATTATGGCAGGGATGTTTTCAAATTTGATGAGCGGCAGGGAATTAACTGGGGTAGCCAGACGAACACCCTCCGGTGGAATCACCTGTTCAACGATCGAATCTTTTCTAACCTGACCTTTTATGTGAGTAACTACGATTACGAACTGGCATTTGGTGAAAATGACCGGGACAAGTTTGAGTGGACGTCAAATATTACCACATTCAATATGAAGCCGGAATTCACCTACTTCATTAACACGAATAATGAACTCACATTTGGTGGAGAAGCATTGCTTTATAAATTCAAACCAGCCAACGCATTAGGTGTCAGTGATGGCGAGTTGACAGAATTTAGTCTTCCCCACAAAAGAGCGTTTGAATATGGATTTTATGTTGGAAACGAACAAACTGTAAATGATAAGTTAACCCTTCAATATGGAGTAAGGCTTTCAGGATTCAACTACATTGGTGAGGGATTCTACTACACATTTAATGACACAATTCCCGGATTTAGAAAGACGGGAATTACAGCACAGGAAGCCGATGACTGGGAGACCATTCAAAATTACAACAACCTGGAACCACGGATATCGGCTAAATATCAGCTGACGAAAACATCCTCATTAAAAGCCAGCTACAACAGAACTGCACAGTATATCCATCTTGTTTCAAATACAACAGCATCCAATCCGCTGGATATATGGACGCCAAGTACCAACAACATTGAACCTCAAACAGGACAACAATGGGCGGCCGGATATTTTCGAAATTTTAAGAATAATAACTACGAAGCTTCGGTAGAAACATACTATCGGAAAACAGAAAACCAGATTGATTACATTGATGGGGCTGAGTTGTTCATCAATGAATTGATAGAAGGAGATCTCCTCAGCGGAATTGGACGAGCGTATGGAGTTGAGCTTTCAGTAAGAAAAAATGAAGGCAGGTTCACCGGCTGGCTGAGCTACACGCTGGGACGTTCGGAGCTTAAAATTGACGGAATCAATTTCAGACAGGACCTGGAAAACAGGAAGGGCCAGTGGTATCCCGCCCGCTACGATCAGAAGCACAATCTGAAGTTGACCGGCTTTTATGAAGTAAGTAAGCGGGTATCCATATCAGGAAATTTCACGTACCTGACCGGAACTCCTACCACTTTCCCGACTCACAGGTATCAGGTAGAATACCTGACGATTCCTGAAAATGTGGAAAACACCCGAAATAATTTAAGAATACCGGATTACCACCGGCTGGATTTGTCAGTAACCATCCTTGGTAAGGAGAAAAGCAGTAACGGCTGGGTCAGAAAAAACAAAGATTCACTGGTATTTACTTTTTATAATATTTACAACAGGAAAAATCCGTTTTCCATCTATTTCTGGCAGGGAGATGAGCGCTTTGCTGCAGACCAGGTTGCAGAAACTAAAGCATCACAGGTCTCCATTCTCGGATCCATTGTTCCATCTGTCACCTATAACTTCAAGTTCTGATCATGAAAAAATTAGTATACTTATTCCTCGCTATAGTCCTCGTTTCATGTGAAACAGATATCAATGCAGGTCTGCCTCAGGCAGAACCGGTTATAGCTTTTGATGCCTGGTTGTACCACAAAGCAGAGCAGCAGGTAATTGATATTTATACGACTAATCCATATTTCGACAGCTCTGTTCCTGTCGGAATTGGAGGTGCTACCGTAACAGTCGTTAATGTCAATGACCCTGTTGATTCCTATACGTTTACTGAAGAGGCCAATGGAAAATACGTATGGAATCCGGCAAACGCTACAGATTCGTTTGCAACCATTGGCAATACATACACTCTTAACATCGATATTGACGGCACATCCTATACGTCACTTTCGCATTTAGGAGCGGTACCAACAGTTGACAGCATTACCTGGAGGCTGTCTGAGGCGACTTCCTTTACCGAAGAAGCTTATTTTGCCAACTTCTGGTCTCGGGATCTGGAGGGAGACGGGGATACCTATTGGATCAAATCATGGAAAAATGGGGTGTTGTTGAATAAGCCTGATGAAATTAATATCGCCTATGATGCCGCCTTTTCTGTTGACGGAAATGCAGACGGCCTGATTTTTATTCAGCCGATTCGTGAAACAATCAATCCCTTTGAATTTGATGATAATGATGTTCTGATCAACCCTTTTGAATTGGGTGATTCTATTTATGTAGAAATCAACTCCATTACACAGGAGGCATTTTATTTTCTTCAGCAGGTACAAACACAAACAGCACGTGATGGAGGTTTTGGAGAATTGTTTGCTGTTCCACTGGCAAATATTCAGTCCAATATTTTTTCAGGAAATGAAAGCGAAAAAGTCGTTGGATTCTTTTGTGTATCCGCTTCCCATGGTTTGGGGAAAGTTTTTCTGGAAGAAGATATTCGTATTACAGAAGACTGAAGCCTGATTTCTTGAAAATTCTCAACATTATTTAAGTCAATTACATCATGTAAAAATCCAGGTGAAATCTTTTTCTCGTAGGTAGTTGCATCATAAAACAACTATTTAATTTATACCATGAGAAAAATAATGTTATCACTGGGTATTGCTTTGTCTGCAGCCTCTGTGATTTACCTGACAGGAGCAGATCATATTGATGCCCCTGCCGTAGGTTCACTCACCACTGGAAGTACCGTAACAGACATTACGGACTATTTCGCTTTTGAGAGTCCTGCTAATTCTGACAATTACGTTTTTGCCTGTACAGTGGCCGCACTAACGGCTCCATCGGCTACAGGTGCCCTTTCCTTTGCTACTAATGTGATGTATGAGATCAACATCGATAATGATGGAGATAACGTTGAGGACCTGGTAATTCAGACTATTTTTACTGCTGATGGAAGCGTTATTTCTTATGGTCCTGTTGCACCGACTGCTACCGGACTAAACAGCGTGATTGAGACGACCGGAGTAACCGTTGAGACCGGTATCACGGCATATGGTGAAGCTCCACAGATCGGGAACAGTGAAGGTATAAAACTATTTGCCGGTCCCAGGGATGATCCCTTCTTTTTTGACTTCTTCAAATTTGTCAGCATTGTGAACGGAGTGGGTGCGTCACTTTCAGATCAGACAAACACAGGAGTATACGATCCAAATCGTGATTCTGACATGGAAATGGACGGAATTCAACCGTTCCCTGCTGCATTTGATGACCAGGGGACAGACGCGTTTGCCGGAACCAATGTGCTGGCTGTTGTTATAGAAGTGCCTAAAACCATGTTGGGATCTTCAAGCACATTTAGTTCGTGGGTTGAGAGTAAAGTGATTGTCGAATAATTTAAATAAAGAGAAATGAAATATTTGAAAGCGATGAATAAGCTGGTTGCAGCAATATTGGTTCTTGGTTTAATGGTGACGTTTTCTTCGTGCGGTGATGATGACGATCCCGTACAACCTGACCCGGATGTTTACACAACCGTTGATCAGATGGGAAGACCTGCCATTAATACAGTTTTTAACTTTTTCGGAACCGCTGAAGTTAAGAATGCATTCAACCTGATCCTTCCATCAGATGGATCTGCAAATGCGACAGCCTTCAAAGGGATTCTGGATGCATTGCAGACCTATATCTTCCTTGATCCGGCACAGTTTGAGAACATTCTGGGAATAGATAATGAGGCACTGGCAGGCGTACTGGCCGTTGATGTGCTGACATCAGACAAGACTTCTTCCTCTGCATACGGTTCATTGAATGGACGCACTCCGGCTGATGATGTGATTGATGTGACACTGTTGCTGGCATTTGCAGATCAGTCCACTGCAGGAGAAAGCAATCAGGTAAAGGACGGAGTTTCCTCGGATAATGTGGATGCAAATGACAAGGCTTTTGGAAACACTTTTCCATATCTGGCCTCACCTCATTAATTATAATCTTTTGTGTTTTAGAGGAGGGGCCCCGGTCCCTTTTCTTTTCACCCTCTCTAAAAAATGAACACATGAAAAAATATCTTTTTTTATCATTCATTCCCATGATTTTGGCGTGCAATCATCAGGGAGAAAAAGAACTCACCTATACCAGTCCTTTGGACTATGAAACATACCTGTCAGATTCCACAGATTCGATGATGGAAAACCTGAAAGAAGAGTGTCGATTCTGGGAGAGCAGACTGGAGCAGCAACCACTCGGATTCACCTATTTGCAGAAACTGGGGACTGCCCAACTAGGTTTGTTTGACAAAACAGGTGATGTAGAATATTTGCATCAGGCTGAGTCTGCTTTTGAACAGGTTTCCGGCATGGTAGGCGGGAGAAGGAAAACAGCGGGAATGCTGACACTAAGCAGCCTTAAGATTAAGAAACATGAATTTCGTGAGGCAGGCAATTATGCAATGAAAGCGATGAATTTGACTGATCAGAAATTTGGGCCTTTGATGATGCAGTTTGATGCAGAAATGGAGATGGGCAATTACGAACTGGCAGGCAATATTCTAAAACGAAACCGAAGGATGGATTCGTTTGATTACCTCGTTCGTCTGTCAAAATACAAAGATTATGAGGGAGATCTGGATTCTGCCATTTTCTATATGGAAAATGCGAGACAGCTGGTGCGCAGGGAAAACTCACAACGGGCGATTTGGGTCAATGCCAATTTGGGTGATATGTACGGACACGCCAATAGAATCAGTGATTCTTACAATCAATACCTGAAGGTACTGGAAATGGACCCGACCTATGATTACGCACTTAAGGGGATTGCCTGGATCGCCTGGTCAGCAGATAAGAATGCTGAAGAAGCGAGCAGAATCGTGAAGCGAATTAAGGAGCGAACAGCTATGCCGGATCTCTACCTGTTGCTTGCTGAAATGGCAGAAGGAAGCGGCCGATTATCAGAAGCTTCGGCATATATCTCTTCATTCCTTCAAGAGGCTCAAAAGGAGCACTATGGAGCCATGTATAATAAATACCTCATCTCGATTCATTCCTCGCAACAGAATTTTGAAGAAGCAATTCGCCTTGCAAAACAGGAAATAGAAGCCAGACCAACCCCTGCAGCATATGACTGGCTGGCGTGGACCTTTTTTCAAAAAGGAGCGCGCGAGGAGGCACTCGAAATCTACAAACAATATGTAGAAGGAAAATCCTTTGAGCCGGAGCTGATTTACCATATGGGGGTCGTGTATCATGAATTGGGAATCCCTCAAAGCCATAAATATCTGGAGGAGGCGCTCGAAGCTTCCTTCGAATTAGGACCGGTTGTGGCAAAAGACCTTAAGAAATATTTGAAAAGCTAGAATCCGGGTCGGGGGTTTGTTTCGTAGGTTGTACAGGTAATTAAGAATAGTAGTCCGTGGTGGACTATTTATAGCTGGTTGACAAGCCCTGATTTCGGTCGGGGCTTTTTTAATACATTTCTACACAATACACCTGAAACGGATATTTGCCTCCAATCCCATAATTTTAACATATGACAAGTGTGCAGACAGTGGATATACTCAGGGTAGGGAAAGATTCAAACGAATCGACACCTGACCTGATTGTAACGGAAGAGCCTCTGGAGATACGGATTGGTTATGGGCCGGAAACGGACCGTCAGCAAATGAACCTGGCGGTTACAATGCGCACCCCCGGAAATGATGAAGAGCTGTGTCTGGGGTTTTTGTTTAATGAAGGGATCATTCAGTGTATAGAAGATGTACTAAGCGTTAAATATTGTGATGAGATGGGGACGGTGGAAAATCATGAGAATATCATGCGAGCGGAACTGTCTCAGGATGTCACATTTGACCCATCGGATCATCAACGAAATTTTTACACTACTTCCAGTTGTGGTGTATGTGGAAAAGCAGCCGTTGAAGCGATTCATGTCGCATGCAACCCGCTGGAAAGCGATAAGATCTTTATTGAGGAAAACGTGTTTTTTGAGTTGCCAAATAAGTTGAGAGCTGCTCAGGAGGTATTCAAACACACTGGAGGGTTGCATGCATCGGCCATCTTCGATTTGAGCGGAAATCTATTGGCCCATCGGGAAGATGTAGGCAGACACAATGCACTGGACAAGATCATTGGCTACTACTTGAACAAAGACATCCATGCATTGAAAAATTCAATCCTGCTATTAAGCGGAAGAATCAGCTTTGAACTGGTTCAAAAGGCGATAAGAGCCGGCATCCCTGTCATTGCAGCAGTAGGAGCACCTTCCAGCCTTGCAGTCAGTCTGGCAGAAGATTTTGGTGTGACACTCATCGGTTTTCTCGGCGAAAAGAAATTCAATATTTATACCGCTGACAGAAGGGTGCGAACCTGAGTATCGCAAAGTGATTGTGTTCGATTGTCCGCCGGTCGTCTTCCTGCAGCCAATCGTCCCGTTATCCATCGAAAATTGCGGAGAAATGCTTACTTTAACATGAACTCGGGATAAGGAAGTGGATAGGAGTTCCAAACACCCTCCTAACCTCCCTCAAGGGAGGAGTCCGCATTAAATATGATTTTAAGAAATTGACTCAAATCAATTTCTCAAATTAGAAATCTAGTTTAGCTATAAATGTCCCCTTGAGGGGACTATAGGGGTGTTATTTTTCCGATCTTATTCTTAACTCTCGTTACTTTAATAACCGGAGAATAACATGGTCTCCATAAAGAACAAAACTAGATGATCGTATGTCAGATAATCTGAGCTCATTATCAGGAAGAAAAGGACTGGAGAGGAACCTGTTCCAACAACTGGTTGAAAAATCAAAGGTTGATGGAACCCCGGACAATGAGGACCTGAGAGCTCTTGCTCATGAGTACCTAATGGGAGAAGCCATTACATACGGGACGGCTTCTTTTTATGATTTCTTAAAGGAAGAACACAAAGGGGTGAAAGCACATGTATGCAACGGTAGTGCCTGTCTGGTTGCAGGAACCCAGGATGCGGTGAAGTCAAAGTTATCAGCCCATTACAAGCCGGAAGAAATTGGCCACATGTGCTGTTTGGGCAGATGTTACGAGAATAGGGCTTTTAACATAGGAGGCAACAATTATTCGGGCGATTCGATTGACCAGCTTGAGCAAATAACATCCTCTGGTCAGGTGCGACCAGATACTTACAAAGTGGATGGGAATGTTGAAAATCGGGTGCTTACCGGATCACCACTTTCAGCAGCAGGTTTCGCTACATTATTTAAAAAAGTTTTGGAAAATGGTCCCGAGTGGGTTTTGGAAGAAATTAAAAAATCAAATATCAGAGGTCGTGGAGGCGCAGGGTTTCCAATGGGATTCAAGCTGGAATCATGTAAAAATGTAGAAGGAGATCAAAAGTTTATTGTCTGCAATGCCGATGAAGGAGACCCGGGAGCATATTCGGATAGATACCTGCTGGAAGAACAGCCCATGCTGGTGCTCTTCGGAATGATGGTCTCAGGTTACATTGTTGGAGCAGACCGAGGCGCACTTTACATCCGTGGAGAATACCCGGAATCAGTCCGTGCTATTTCCAAAGCAGTGGAGGAGCTTGCTGAATTTGGTATGCATGGCAAAAACATTGGCGGATCAGACTTCCATTTCGACTTTAAAGTCATTGAAGGAGCAGGAGCATACATCTGCGGAGAAGAAACTGCGCTGCTTTCATCACTCGAAGGTCAGCGACCTGAAGTTCGTGTGCGACCACCGTATCCCACCCAGGAAGGATTGTTTAACAAACCTACAGTAGTTAACAATGTAGAAACCCAGTCGGCTGTTGCATGGATCATTGAGAATGGAGGAGATGCGTATTCGAAACTGGGAACGGAGAAATCTACGGGTACCAAACTTGTTTGTCTGGATTCATTTTTCGTAAACCCGGGCATGTATGAAATCGAGATGGGAACTCCCTTCAAAGAAGTGGTTTATGACTTTGGCGGAGGATTTAAGGAAAGTGTCAAAGCAGTTCATGTTGGCGGTCCACTTGGCGGGATCGTCCCGATTCATAAGATTGAACCCCTTTCGCTGGACTTTGAAAGTTTTGCGAATGAGGGCTTTTTGTTAGGGCACGCTGGTATTGTATCCGTTCCTGAAAAATTCCCCATGATTCATTACCTCGAGCACCTGTTTGAATTCACAGGGGATGAATCATGCGGTAAGTGTTTTCCATGCAGTATTGGATCAGTGCGAGGCAAAGAAATGATTGCCAAATCAAGGAATGGAGAAGCTAAGATGGACAGGAAGCTTTTGGATGACCTGTTGGAAACCATGGAAGACGGATCGCTTTGTGCACTGGGAGGTGGTTTGCCATTAGGTGTGAAGAACGCGCTGCAATATTTTGAGGATGAATTGAAAACGTATTTTAACTGAGCAACATGAGCACTTCGAAAAATATCGTCTTTATTAATAACGAAGAACATTCCTTCGAACAAGGAGAAACGATTTTACAGTTGCTAAGGCGTGAAATGGGGCCTGATCCCGTACCCACGCTTTGTGATGCGCCCAATTTGAAGCCATTCGGATCATGCAGGGTTTGTAGTGTAGAGGTAGCACTTCAGTCAGACGGTCCACGAAAGATGCAGGCTTCCTGCCATACTCCGGTTATGGCCAATTCGCACATCTATACCCATTCTGAAAAGGTGGAACGAGTAAGGAAAAACATTGTAGAACTGGTATTGACAGACTATCCAAAAGAGCAATTTGCATCAGCCAATCCTGAGCAGAATGAATTAAAGAAAGTAGCTGGTCAGGTAGGAATTGAAATGTCGGATGTTCGATACCTGCCAGGAAAAAATCATCTGGATCGAACTCCGGATTCAGAACATGCCTACATGCGAGCCTCCATGGATTCATGTATCAATTGCTATCGTTGTATTCGTGCATGTGACGAGGTTCAGGGTGAAATGGTCCTGACCATGGAAGGACGGGGGTTTGACAGTACCGTTGTAATGGGAATGAACGAGGGCTTCAAAGAATCGGATTGCGTTTCATGCGGCGCCTGTAGTCAGGCCTGTCCGACCGGGGCAATTACAGATATTTTCGCCTCTAAATTCAATGATGCGACGGAGACAGAACGAACAGTCTGCACCTATTGTGGGGTAGGGTGCAATTTGGAAGTCGCGACCAAAGACAAGGAAATCATCAGTATTACCGCACCATATGATGCCGAAGTAAATGAAGGACATACCTGCCTGAAGGGACGTTATGCGTTCCAGTTCTACAATCATCCTGATCGGCTGACATCTCCCATGCTTCGCAGAGACGGAGTGCTGGAGCCTGTCACATGGGATGAGGCATATGATTACATGACGGAGAAATTCACTCAGATAAGAAATGAAAATGGCGCTGATGCCATAGCAGGAATTTCATCGGCACGGACGCCCAATGAGGAGAACTATCTGATGCAAAAATTCATTCGTGCGGTGATTGGAACAAACAACATTGATTGTTGTGCACGTGTTTGCCACTCACCAACGGCGCTGGGAATGCAACGCTCATTTGGAACCGGAGCTGCTACCAACTCTGTTGTGGATATTCAATATACCGACTGTATGATGGTGATTGGGGCGAACCCTACGGCTGCTCATCCCGTGACGGGTGCACGCATGAAGCAGGCAGCCATGAAAGGCACGAAGCTGATTGTTATTGATCCTCGTGAAATCGAGCTGGCCCGTTACGCAGACTATCACTTACAGCTAAGACCGGGGACAAATGTGGCCCTGCTCAACATGATGTTGTACTACATCATTTCGGAAGAACTGGTTGATAAAGCATTTGTTGAAAATAGAACAGAGGGATACGAAGACTTTGTATCCAAAATTGAAAGGCTTGATATCGACAAGATGGAGTTGGTTACCGGAGTTGACCGAAATCTTGTTCGTGATGCCGCGATTTGCTATGCATCAGCTCCAAATGCCATGTCTTTTCATGGTCTTGGTGTAACAGAACATTCGCAGGGCACCTTTACCGTGATGCAGATTGCAGATCTGGCGATGCTTACAGGGAATATCGGGCGAAGAGGAGTGGGTGTCAATCCGCTGAGAGGTCAAAATAATGTGCAGGGTGCCGCAGATATGGGAGCCCAGCCACATCAGGGAGCTGGCTACCTGGATGTCACTGATGCAAATGTCCACAGTCAGTATGAAAATTTTTACGGCACAGAGGTGCCACAGCATATTGGATACAAGATTCCCGAAATGTTCGATGCAGCGCTTGCCGGAGATTTGAAAGCCCTTTGGATCATTGGTGAAGATGTTGTGCAAACTGATCCAAACACTGATAAGGTGAAGCGGGCATTAACCAATCTGGATATGCTTATTGTACAGGAACTCTTTATGACCGAAACAGCGATGCTGGCTGATGTAGTGCTGCCGGGGGCTTCTTTTTTGGAAAAATCGGGAACATTTACAAACGGCGAACGTCGGGTTCAGCGTGTGAATCAGGTGGTAGAACCTTTGGAAGGAACAAAACCAGACGGACAAATCATTATTGACATGATGAACCGAATGGGATACAAGCAGGCAGATTATGCTCCTGATACCATGCTCGAAGAAATATCGCAAATTGTCCCGTTCTTTAAAGGAATAACCTGGGAAGGATTAGGTAAGAACGGGAAACAGTGGCCGGTTCCTGAAGATGGCTCAAGCACCGAGATTATTCACATTGATCAATTCAAGAGGGGATTAGGTAAAATCACCTACTTCGACTGGAAGGAGTCGTCAGAAATTGAAGATCACGGAGCAGAGTATCCGTACATCATCACAACCAATCGGGAATTGGAGCATTACAACTGTGGTGCCATGACCAGGAGAACCAATAATGTAGATATACTGAAGGAAGATGTGCTATTAATGAATCCGAAAGATGCGAAAGACAACAAGATTGAAGATGGAGACATGGTTTGTGTCACGTCGGCCCGTGGAAAAGTAGATATCAAAGCACGAATTACCGAGGAGGTTAAGCCGGGGGTAATGAGTACTACCTTTCATTTCCCGGAGATTATGGTCAACCTGATCACGAGCGACGTTCATGACTCGGAAGCAAAATGCCCGGAATACAAAGTAGTTGCGGCAAAAGTCAGAAAGTCAAAAGGAGCTTTTGCGGAAAAATCACAAAATGAGGCGGCAAAAGTTTGACCAACTCATAATTATTTCGCGGCATTAACCACACGCTTAGTCTCGTCTATGAGTGACTCAAGTTCTTTCCTGAATTTTCCTGCCTGAATTTTTCTGGCAGTTAACCAGGAAGTCAAAAAGGCTGTAAGGAAAGTTGCCAGAACTGCCGTTACAATGTCGACAATGGTAAACCGCCAGGCAACTGTGCCTACAGTGCTTAGTAAAGTTGATTTAACATCCCCCATTTCATTGTCCACCTTGTCAAAGGTCTCATCCAGTCGGCCTTCTGCTTTACTAACCTGAGCATCGAGTTTCTTTTGTATTTCATCAAATCGCACATCCAGCCTTTTGATCTGACTTTCCATTTTGTCGTCAACTTTTTCCAGTTGCTCATCCAGTTTCTCTTCATATCTGACAAGGACCTTGTCCAATTCTTTTTGAAGGTCTTCAACCAATTTTTGTGTCTGCCGGGTTAGGAGGTTTTGTTCGACACTGCTCTTTTCTTCATCCGGATCAGGAGAGCGGAATGATAGTGAGGTGAGCGCCAATATGGCGATCAAACTGAATATGGTTTGTTTCATAATGGTTTGTTTAGGTGGTTGTAATTGTATCAGGAATGTGTGTCAGGAACGACATGTAAGTCGATGATCCCGACTTTTTCTAATGATAGTACCTCTTCAAGGTATATAAAAGACCATTTTATCTAAAGCCTGCGATTAGATTTTTATGAAAAATACCCTAAAGTGGGTAGTGCTGATTTCAGGTATTTCCCAACACCTGCATAGTCTCAAGTGAAGGGTTCTCACTTCCGCCTCTTGGTTCTATGGTCACTGCGAAGGCAGCTGCGCCGGATCTAATGCTTTTCATCTGAACGAGAAAGGTAGAATTATCCGGGTCAAAAACTCCGGCATCTACAGGCTTTCCGTCAATAATTGCCCACAGCTGATATTGTTGATCCTGTGAAAGCTCTTTAAGGTTCTGAATGCTTAGGAAAACATCCTGAGTGTTCTGGTTCCAGTAGATTGTTGCGAGTGAGTTGGGAGAGTTGTCCGTTCCTTCCATTACTACACGGGTATATGCCGCATTATTCATGATGCCAACGGCCTCCTGAATGTTGTCAAGCTGCTGATTGACCTTGTTGTAGTTGTCCGCAAACTGCTGGTTTTGAGCGACCAGATCAGCCAGCCGACCTTCTGCAGATTTCCACTTGGTAAAATAGTTAAATGCGGCTATTCCCGAAGCAAGTGCGAGTAGAATGGAGGCAGCAGCTGCATATTTGAGTGCTGAAACTGCAGACTCTTTTCTGTCAATGTTGATTACCGGAGTATTCTTTCCTTCGATCTTTTGGAGAATGGTTTCTTTGATTGAAGCAGGAGGTTGAACTGAAGAGCGGAAGGCGAGCGCCTCAATGGAAGCTTCGATTTTTTCAATTTCTTCCCGTACTTCAGCATGCACATCAGCCATTTGCTCCACTTCCAGCCTTTCAGCCAAAGGGAGCTCATTAAGGACGTAAGATTCCAAAATGCCGGACGATATGTATTCTTCTATGTTCACTCCAGTTTCAAAACTTTTCTCATATTCTTCAGTGCCATTCTCAGCCTGGTCTTTACTGTCCCTAACGGGATATTGAATTCTTTTGCGATCTCGGATTGACTATACCCCTTAAAATAAACCATTTCGAGAATGAATTTTTCTTCATCACGCAGGTCTTTCATCAGCTCTTTCACCCCAATCGCATCCGTTTGCTGATCACTCGAATTCGAATCAGTTATTCCAGTTACGTAATCTCGAATGTCATCAGTTTTTCCCGCCTTCTTCAATTCCTTAGATCTTAGACGATCTATCGATAAATTTCGACTAATATTGATCATCCAGGTAAAAAACCGTCCCTTTGACGAATCGTACTGGTCAATCTTGTTCCAGAATTTCATGAAGGCATCCTGAAGTACTTCTTCTGCGATGGATTCCTCTCCCACAATCCTTAGAATCGCACCGAAGATGGCTCCTGAGTAATTATCGTACAGATAGCTCATTGCTTCAGGCTTTTTTGCCTTAAGCTCAGCTACCAGCTGATCCTGATCAATTTGATAATTTTTTTGAGACACAGTTAAAATCGAAACCCTAAATTAAAATATCATCATTTAAAGTAGGCATATGATTATTTTTTGTTTTCCGAAATCTGATCGTATGTAGTATTCCGTACTTTCTGACAGGTATTTACTTGTCCAGATGAATTTTAGAATATTACTTGTATCTGTTGCTATTTTATGTGCCCTTGGTGTTACGTGTCAGACAGCCGGGACTCCTGTTCTTTCACATTGGGTCAATCCACAGAATATTAACAAAAACACCTTTCCGGCACTATTTTCATTGACAGATCCGTCTCTGAATATCTCTTTGATAGGGGCAGAAATCCAGGATGGAGCATTTAACCTTAAGTTGGAGTTTGCCCAATACGGAGTATATCTGTCAACTATGAACCTGTTTGAACTGGAATGGCAGAACAATGAACCGGATCCTTTACCAGACCTGGAGTTGGATCCTTTATCAGATATTCATCCAATACCTGACGGCAGGGATTTTTTGAAAGCCGGACTGATTATACGGCTCAGTCCCTGAATTTTCGGAAGAGGACTTTGAGGAGTTCTTTTACCTCCGTGGATTGCATGTCCCACTTAAACTCCTTGGCATAGCCCTGAACCAGAAATTCCACAGCATCATCGAATGTATCGTATTCTTCTAATTCGTAAAGTGCATTCTGAAAAGATACCTGATCATCCTTGAATAATTCTTTCACAAACATGAACTGATGATTGACAGATATCAACTCCATCATACTCCCGGCCTTTGCTTCTGCATGATGATCAGCAACAGATTTTTCTGGAGCCTCAAACTGATCATTAATAGTCTCCTTTTTGACTTCAGGTTCCTTTTTTTCCTGAGAAGGCTCTTCAGCAACATCTTCTTCTTCATCTTCCGGACCTGATTCCATGATAAACGAACTGTCGAACAGATCTTCTTCCGAATCCTCTGCCTTATCAGAGCTTTCTGATTCTTCGTCTTCGTCATCTGGTCCCGAAAGAAAATCAGAGAGTTTATCATAATCTATTTCTTCACCGTCATCCTCCTCTTCACTGGTCTCCGATGAATCTCCAAAATCTTTAACCGTCTCATCCTCCCACTTCATGTTTTTTGGAATCTCCACTTCTTCTGACTCCACTTTTTCCTCTATCTCAGCTTTAGGTTCAGTTTTTCCCTTAATCTTATCATCATTATCAAAAACTTCATCTTCCTCCTCAAAATCATCAGGCAACTCATCAGTTAAAATCTGACCCGGCTTCACAGGTAAAATCTGTGATAATAATTCTGTTTCCTCAAGAAGCCCTTTGGAGCTGTCGAACTGCTCGAATTCTTCTGGTAATTCATCAATGACATCATCGATGGTTAGGCCTTTCATATCAGAAAGAAAATTTCCAATATCCTTTTTATAGATTTTGAGATACTTTAATGATTCCTCAATTACTGCATCATCAATTTTGTCCACTCTTCGATCCTCCAGATCAATTTCCACATAGGCCTGTGGCGAGGCGGCAAGGTAGAGCGCATCCTTCACCGCATGATTCAACAGCATTTGAAAACCGTTCTTATGAATTTCAATGTGCTGAGAAAGGACATTCATGAATTCAGTAAGGGCTTCCTTTACCTCAGCGTGTTCATAGTTGAAGTATGGACTTTCAAGCTTTTTTGTTTCACCCTGCCAGTATCGGAAGAGGAGCTTGATGATGAAGTAATTGGTCTGGATAGAAGGTGTGACAGATAAAATTTCCTGCCCGGTGATGGTTATTTTATCGTCAGTAAAAAATGAATCGTTTACTTTCGATGCAAATTTTTCACAATAGCTGTCAATGAAATCTTCGTTTAACTTTTTTTGCATTTCTAATTAAGCAAGGTAATGGCTATTATCACTATAGACAACCTCCAAAGTAAAAGGATTATTAGCAAGGATAAAAGTGAAAAATTGCTGGATGTTTTGTTGAAGGAAACAGACTGGATGCATGCATGTGGGGCAAAAGGGAAATGCACAACCTGTAAAGCAATGGTTATGGAAGGGGAAGAGTATTTGTCATCAAGGACGGAAGTAGAAGAAAAGTACCTGGAAATGCAGAAATTACGGACGGATGAGCGTCTTACCTGTCAGGTTTCAGTATATGGAGACATCAGGATTCGTGTTCCGAAGCAATATCAGCTTCCTCATTTAACGTATTCAGAATAATGTTTGTAGAACCTCATATTGGAAGCAGATCACAAAATCGTAATGGATGGATTGAAGTTGTATGTGGTTCTATGTTTTCAGGAAAAACCGAAGAATTAATCCGACGACTTAATCGGGCATTGATCGCCAATCAGAAAGTAGAAATATTTAAGCCGATTGTTGATAAGCGATATGATAAAAAGAAAATTGTATCTCATAAGGAGTCAGCCATTGAATCAACACCGGTCAATTTCGCGAATGATATTTTATTGAGGGTAGGCGACTGTGAAGTCGTTGGAATAGATGAAGCACAGTTCTTCGATGAGGAAATAGTAAACGTTGCTGATAAACTGGCAAATCAGGGGAAACGGGTAATTATTGCCGGATTGGATATGGATTTCAAGGGAAGACCGTTTAAACCCATGGATTCCTTAATGGCAATCGCAGAATACATTACAAAAGTTCATGCGGTGTGTATGAACTGTGGAAGTGTGGCTTCTTATTCACACAGACGAACTAAATCGAAGCAAACAATTGTACTCGGAGAAAAAGACATTTATGAGGCGCTTTGCAGAAGTTGTTTTTTTGAAGCACTGGGCGAGTAGCTCTCTTTTGGTTTTGGTGCTTCAGCTTGGTGCACAGGATATCCCTGTTGGCACATGGCGGACGCATTTTAGCTATAACAATGCCCGAATACTTGAAAAAACTGCAGATAAGGTTTTCTGTGCGGCAGAAAACGGGCTCTTTTCCATTGACACAGACGATGGTTCAATTCGAAAACTTTCGAAGACAGATGGTTTGTCGGACGCAGGGGTATCATCCATGGAGTACGATGCTGATTTGAATCTTCTGGTCATCGGATATCGTTCTGGTCTGGCAGATTTTGTTTTTGCTGATGGCATAAAAAAACTTTCAGAAATATTTGAATCGAGTCTGGACGGGAATAAGCAAATTAATGATGTTGCGATTGGAGACTCATTTGTCTATCTGGCTACTGACCTTGGGATTGTGGTTGTAACAAAAGATGATGTGGAGATCAGGGAAAATTTTGTTCAAATCGGCACGGGTGGTGAAGCCGTGAAAGTTTCTGAAATAAGAATAATGGATGATCGTCTTTTTGCTAATACAGAAAACGGGTTGCAAAGTGGATTTTTGACAGATAACCTGCTGGATTTTAATAATTGGACGCATTATGTTTCAACAATTGATTTGGATAACCTGACACTTACTGATAATGGATTGTATGCATTAGAAAATTTGAATTTGTACCAGTTTAATGGAAGTTCATGGCTCGATACGGGGGTTGACCTGCCGCTGAATTCGACAAAAATATTTTCCTCGGAGGGGAACCTGCGCTGTGTGTCAGATCAATTCATTTTTCAATTTACAGGAACACAATTTGAAAGTGACATACAAGTAACTGTAACCAATGCAAATGACCTCATTTACTCGGGAACTGAATTTTGGATTGCGGATGAAAACGCAGGGCTGGTTTCACAGACGAATGAATCGCTTTCTCCGGATGGTCCTCTTACAGACCGGTTTTCCGGTTTTACCATCATTGAAAATGAGTTGTATGCATTTCACGCACCGGATGTAAGTACATATGATGGTTCTCAAAAGCAGGACGGCTATTCTTTGTTTTCAGAGGGAAGGTGGGTGAACAGTGAAATCAGCGGTTTTCAAAACATATCGGATGCTGCCTCATTTAAGGGAATACGATATTTCTCATCCGTTGGAGACGGACTCTATAATGAATCAACTGGTGAAATCCTGACTGATATCCCTCTGAGTGATTCAGAGCCAGATACCGTTATTTCTTCTTTGACAGTGGGGCAAAGCCTTTGGCTTACCTCATTTTCTAATTCGCAACCTGTTCATCAATTTGATAGTGAAAGCTGGAGTTCTTTTGGATCTGACATTTTGTTTGGCAATGACTTTATAGACCTGTCTATTTCTGAGACAGGCATTTTGTGGGGGAATCGAAATAATGGATCCATCGTTGTTTTAGATCAAACAGAAGGGACTGCACTGACTCTGTCAGGTCTGCCCGGCGCTGCATTAGATGTCGAATTAAGCCTTGAGGATGACCCATGGATTGCTACAACGAATGGTCCTGCTACCTTCTCTGATGCCTCTTTTATTTTTCAGAACCGGGAAGTGATTCTTCCCACTTTTGATAACAGAACACTCTTTGAGGATGAACCTGTTTATGCAATTGAGACAGATGGAGGGAACAGAGTCTGGTTTGCTACCGGGCGGGGATTATGGATTTTTGATGAGACCATTTCAGAGCAGGTGTCACTTTTCAATTTTGATAATAGTCCCTTACCCTCTGATAAAGTTTTGGATTTAGCATACGATGGAGAAAGCGGAGAGATGTTTATCCTGACAGACAAGGGGCTTGTTTCTTATCGAAGTGCATCTTCAATCGGTTCACGACCCCACTCAAATGTGAATATTTTTCCTAATCCTGTTGCGCCGGATTTTACAGGGCTTGTAGGAATTCAGGGTCTGGCAAGAAATGTTACCGTCAAAATCACTGACATTAACGGCAACCTTGTCAAAGAAGTGGAAGCTAATGGTGGTTCAGCCTCCTGGGATTTGCAGAATGTAAGAAATGCAAAAGTTGCCACGGGCATTTATCTGTTATTCAGTTCAACAACGGATGGAACGGAAACTTATGTTGGAAAAATAGCTGTCATCAGATAATGATAGTTAAGACAAACGGAGTTGTACTTAACTATTTCAAATATGGAGATAGTAGCATCATTGTTCGAATTCTCACAGAAGAATTGGGTTACGGATCGTTCATTGTTAACTCAATAAGAAGTCAACGATCAAAAAAGAGTATTGGACACTTTCAGCCTTTTTCTATTCTTGAGCTGATCGTGTATGTAAAAGAGTCCAGGGATCTTCAGCGAATATCAGACTTTAAGAATCATGTCCCGCTACATGAGCTTCATCAAAATTTTACCAAGAGTTCGATTACGCTCTTTTTAACTGAGGTTTTATCTAAACTTCTCCAGTCTGAGCAGTCGCCCAACACCGAACTGTACTATTTTACCTCTGAAGCAATTCAGGAATTTGATCGATTAAAAACGGGAGTAGAAAACTTTCATCTCCAGTTCCTGCTCAAAATTGCTTCGCATCTTGGATTTGCAATTGATGAATTTGAAACGGTTTTCACCTCTATTGACAAACTAGTACCTCATGAAGAAGGAGAACATGTGATTGATACACTGATGAATTCCCCATTTGGTTTGACCATCGATGCAAATCGAAATATCAGGAATGAAGTGCTGGACATGATTATAAATTTTTTCAGACATCATACCGGAATGTCAACACCCAAATCACTTGCGGTTCTGAGAAGTGTTCTAAACTAGTTTCAGGTTTTTCCTTTTCTGCTTAAATTTAAAAAATAAGATACCTGACCCATGGCTGACATATTATTTGATGAAGTACCATCACTCGACCTTGCAGATTTCACATCCGGATCTGAAGAAGATAAAAGGGAATTTGTAAGGAAGCTTGGAGAGGCTTACACAAATATTGGGTTTGTCTCGATCAGGAATCATGGCCTCTCTGATGATCTGGTGGAAAAACTTTATGCATCAATTGAGCAGTTCTTCAGACTGCCGGATGAGGTGAAACTAAAATATGAAAAGGCTGAACTTTTTGGTCAACGCGGATATGTCAGCAAAGGTAAGGAAAGGGCTAAAGGAAGAAATACTGGAGACCTGAAGGAGTTCTATCATGTGGGTCAGTCAGATGATAACAAAAGATCAGATTATCCTGCCAATATCTGGCCTGAAGAGGTAAGTGCCTTTAAGGAGACAACCAGTAAAGCATATTCAACACTGCAGGCCGCCGGAATTCAGATGTTAAGGGCAATAGCAATTTATCTTGAACTCCCGGAGAATTATTTTGATGAGAAGGTGAGTCAGGGAAATAGTATTTTACGACCCATCCATTACTTCCCTATTGAGAACCCTGACGAGATACCGGATGATGCGGTAAGAGCAGCAGAGCATGGAGATATTAATCTAATCACACTTCTTATGGGAGCAAGTGCGGACGGACTGCAGGTCCTGAGAAGAGATAATCAATGGATTCCGATCACGGCATTGCCTGACCAGATTGTCGTCAATGTGGGAGACATGCTTGAACGACTGACAAATCATAAGCTGAAGTCGACCATTCACCGTGTTGTAAATCCACCGCGAGAGAAGATGCACACTTCGCGTTTTTCGATCCCGTTCTTTATGCACCCGGTATCAGAAATGGATCTGACTTGTCTTGATAATTGTGTTGACAGTGAACACCCAAAAGATTTTGAAGACACAACCGCCGGTGAATTTCTTGATGAAAGGCTTAAGGAGATCGGACTCAAAGGCTAATGACTATTCGTCGGGTACGAAATATTATTTTTCTCAAAGATGTTCTGATTCTGTCAGTTACCGCATTTGGCGGACCACAGGGACATTTTGCCATGTTTGTGGATTTGATGGTGAAAAAAAGAGGGTATCTGACTGAAGAGGATCTTATTGAATTGTTTGCATTATGTCAGGTGCTCCCGGGCCCTACCTCCACCCAAACGATCACTGCATTAGGGTTTAAAATTGGTGGTCCCAACCTTGCTTATTTGACTTTACTGGTCTGGATGTTGCCAGCTGTGACAATAATGACTGTCGCGGGTATCATTGTGAATACCAATATTGATTTGGGGTTCATGCGCTTCATTTTGCCAATGGTAGTCGGGATCGTGGCATTTTCGGCTTACCGAATAGCCTCTAAGGTGGTGACAACTAAACTGGGCTTTGCGTTGATGATTTTTTCTGCAGGAGCTTCCTTTCTTTTGAAATCGCCTTATGCATTCCCTTCTCTGATTATTCTTGGTGGTTTGATCACCACGATCAATTATAAGAAACATTCTATTGAAGAAAAAGAGAGGATAAAAATTAACTGGTCGAATCTAATCCTGTGGGTAACCGTACTCATTGTTGCGGCAGGGTTAGGCGGGATTACGCAATATTTGCCAATAAAGATCTTTGAAAATTTTTATAGAAACGGGAGCCTGATCTTTGGTGGAGGCCAGGTGCTTGTACCACTTTTGTATACTGAGTTTGTTGAGTTTAAGGAATACCTGACTTCCGAGCAATTCATTTCCGGATATGGGTTTGTTCAGGCAATCCCGGGTCCTGTATTCTCATTTTCAGCCTATGTAGGGAGTTTGAGCATGAGTGAATTTGGAATCGGGGGACAAATTCTCGGAGCAATATTGGCAGCAATTGGAATATTTCTTCCAGGCACTTTTTTGATCTTCTTTGTTATCAGATTTTGGGAACAATTGAAAAAATATCGATTGGTTAAAGCATCCTTGGAAGGAGTGAATGCGGTAAGTTCAGGAATGGTAATCGCTGCAACTTTTCTGATTCTTGTGCCGATGGAACAGAATGTGCTTAATTATATATTAATCATTGCAACTATTGGAATGCAGAAGTTCACAAGGATTCCAACACCCTTTATTATCCTTGGAGGTCTTCTTTTTGGCTTTCTTTTTGGGTAAAAAAAAGCCTGTCATTACCAATGACAGGCCCTAAAATTTTGTTTCAGACTAATTAATTTCCATCAGTTGCCGGTGGATCTATCCCCAGTTTTTTAAGGATAAGATCGGACACATTATCTTCTTCTCTTGCATAAAGAAGAACATTGAATCCGGGAGTTCCTGAACTGAAGATGTGCGTGTAGCCATTCTCTATGGCAATTTGCTCAATGGCTGTTCCAATCTTTTCGTAGGCCGGGCTGATCAACTGATTTCTTTTATTCGCAAGTGAGTTCTGGGCCTGCTGTTCGAATGCCTGAATATCCTGTTGCATGTTTTGAAGTTCCGTCTCCTTATCAGCTCTGACTGCATCGATCATCGTTGCGCCATTTTTCTGGTAGTCAGCAGCCTTTGTCTGAAACTCCTGATACTTAGACTGAAGTTGATTTTGCAATTGTTTTTCGTAAGTTGTGAGATCGCTTTCTATCTGCTTAGCCTCAGGCATGAGGCTCAAAATATAATCAGCATTTGTATATCCTATTTTAAGCTGCGCCATCAGGCTCATTCCTGCTATTGTTAGCGCTGCACTTAGTAAAATTCTAGATTTCATGATTCAATAAATTAGTTTTCGACCTTTTTGGTCCATCATTTAAGGTTTGTGATTGTTATTCAAATATTATGCTCAATTATTCCCGGCGGCCTGATTTTCTATCAATCCAAGATCTTCAAGCACGAAATCAGTATAATCATGGATAGGATCGGTATAAATCATTACCAGATCACCTGATTTATCAAAAACGATTTGTAGCCTGCTGTTTTTTGCCACTCGTTCCACAGCTTCAAACACCTCATCCTGCACAGGCTTTACCAACTCTTTCTTTTTGAGAAAATAAAGTCCGTCGAATCCAAAAATTTGTTGCTGGTATTCTTTCACCTCTTTCCACTTCCTGTCTATTTCAGCAATCCTGTCCTTTTTCATTTCCTGGGTAAGCAGGACTTCTTCCGCTTTTAATGCCACTTCCATTCCCTCTACTTCCTGATACATTTTCTGAATTTCATCTTCCCATCCTTTTGCCAACTTCTCAATTTCAGCCTGCGCTTCTTTATACTCGGGCATTTTACTCAGAATATATTGCGTATCAACATATCCGAATTTTTGCGCAAATGTAACAGTAACGCACAATAAGAGAAACAGTGTTGCTGCGGACTTTTTCATATTATCTAATTTGTTGACCAATAGAGAAATGAATTTGAGGACCTGCATTGTCAAATGAACCGGGTACCCTGTCAAAGCCATAAGCCCAGTCAATTCCCATTAATCCAAACGCTGGCATGAAGATTCTAAGGCCCACACCTGCAGATTTTTTTATATTATATGGATTGAATTCAGCAAAATCATCCCAGTTGTTGCCACCCTCGAAAAAGGTTAGTGCGTAAATTGTTGCAGTTGGTGCAAGTGAAATTGGGTATCTCACTTCCATCACATATTTATTAAACATTGTCCCGCCTTCAATTCGATTTTCAGAATCAAATGGAGACAATGAATTGTTTGGATAACCTCTTAGACCAACCACATCCGTTCCCAGCAGGAAGTTTTGGCCGGTAAGTCCATCTCCACCCAGCTGGAAACGTTCGAATGGACCAACAGGCACATCATCGCTGTACGATCCGATATAACCGAAATGGGCACGTGCGGCGAAGACCAGTTTACCTGTTAACGACAGGTAGTATTTGCTGTCAAAATTCCATTTGTGATATTCGAGCCATTTGTACCTGTCTTCCGGAGCAGCATTTTCATAGTCAATGTCTCTTCCCAACAAAGAATACGGTGGAGTGAAAGAGGCACTTAGCGAGATGGATGATCCATTTCTCGGGTACATGGGCTGATCGACTGAATTTCTTGCAAATGTTGTATTGAATGTAAAACTGTTAGCATCTCCTGTCTGGAAGCCCAGCGAGCGACTTGTAAACTGGAAAAGATCATATCGCTGGTAGGAGATTGAGTTGCTGACGGTAAAATAATCATCCGGCCACCTAACTCGTCTTCCCAATGTCATGGAAACACCAGTAACATTCAATGATCCGAGGGTTTCGTTTGTGAACCTGTTGATTGAACGCTGAATAGATTTACTATAACTCAGACCGAGTGAATTGGGTCTTCTACCTCCGAGCCATGGTTCAACAAAGGAGAAAGAATAGCTTTGAAATTGCCTACCATTTGCCTGAAATCTTAAGGAGAGACTTTGTCCGTCTCCAACAGGAAGCCCTCTCCAGTTATCTGGCTTGAATATATTTTTAGCAGAGAAATTATTGAAAGTTACTCCGAAAGTTCCAACGAAACCGAACGCTCCGCCCCAGCCGCCTGATAATTCTATCTGATCATTTGAACGCTCCACAAGCTCCCATTCAATGTCTACCGTTTCGTTAACAGGATCCGGAATTGGAACAGGATTAACCTGCTCAGGATCAAAATATCCGAGCTGTGAAAGCTCTCGCTGTGTCCTGATCAACTGAGCACGACTGAACTTGTCTCCAGGCTGTGTCCAAAGTTGTCTTAGAATTACGTGATCACTTGTTTTATCATTGCCTTTGATGATGACCTTATTGATTGTGGCCTGCGGACCTTCCTGAATTCTCATCTCCAGGTCTATGGAATTCTCATAAATCGCCACTTCAACCGGATTGATGCTGAAGAAAAGATAGCCATCATCCATATACAGTGAGCTGATATCCGGCCCGCTTGGATTAAAATTTAATTTTTTATTTACCAGATCCAGGTCGTAGACATCTCCATTGTCAATACCTAATACTGATGCTAATTGATCATCAGTGTAGATGTAATTACCAGTCCACTGGATATCTCTGAAGTAATATTTCTGTCCTTCATCAATCCTGACATCAATCGTCATTGACTTATTATCGGTATTGTATGTAGTGTCAGCAACAATTTCAGCATCTCGGAATCCTTTAGAGTTATAAAACCCAATAAGCAGGTCCTTATCATCTTGATAGTCAGATTTGACAAATTTCGAAGACTTAAAGAAATCAAAGTTCACATGAGTGGAGAGGTACTCTCTGAACTCTTCTTTTGATGTTTTCTTTGGTGTCTTTATAAACTTCACAAGATTTGGCGGCCAGATCAATTTGGTTGTCACCCTTATTAGCTCTGATGGCAGTTTGAACTTGGGAATCATACCAGTACTTTTGAACTTCTTTCTCAGCTTTGCTGATGTGAAACTCTCGTTTCCTTCAAATCGAATATTTCTTATTTTAACTTTTTGACCTTTGTTGATCCTGATCTTCAGATAAACACTGTTGCGAAGCACTGTATCGAGTTGCTGAACTACATTAACCCTGGCATTTAAGAATCCCTTACCTTCCATGTATTTGAGGACGGCCAGCTCCGTATTTTTTATGAGTACGTCTGTAAGCACTTTTCCCCGAACCAGGTCAATCTTATCTTCAATCTCACCCTGCTGGGTTTTCCCCACACCTTCTATTATGTATCGTGTCAGCCTTGGCCTTTCAGTTAGTTCGATAGTCAGCCAGATTTTATTACCCTCAACTTTTGAAGCATAGATGGAAACATTTCCAATAATTCCCTGCTTCCACAATTTTTTAATTGCGGTTGACACTTCATCACCTGGAACCTTGATCTTATCTCCCACCCTCAAACCTGATAGGGAGATCAGCGCATTGTTGTCGAGGAACTGGACCCCTTTTACCTCAATGTTTGCAATTTCATATTCAGTTGGACTGGAGTAATTGATTGAAACACCAGGTTGGGTGTTTTGATTATTTCTCCCAAAAACAATTTGCGCGAATGACTCAACTCCCATCAACAAAACCGCAACGACAAAAACTATTTTTTTCATGCTCTTACTTTCAACTGTTCACTTGTTTTTCCAAACCTTCGCTCCCTTTTCTGATACGATGCGATTGCTTCTATTAAATCTTTTTTTCTAAAATCCGGCCAAAGAACATTTGTGAAGTATAGTTCCGTATAGGCCAGTTGCCACAATAAAAAATTACTAATTCTCATTTCCCCACTCGTTCGTATGAGCAACTCCGGGTCGGGAATATTTGAAGTAGAAAGATTTGCATCAATGGTTGCATCATCAATCTCTTTCAAACCTGAGCTGACTATTGATTTCACTGCATTCAAAATATCCCATCTTCCACTATAGTTCAGTGCAAGTATCAACTCCATTCCCTCATGTCCGGATGTCAAAGAGATGGCTTCCTCAAGGCTTTTTTGTGCCTTTGAGGGTAGCTCGCCTCTATTCCCTATAGAAGACAACTTAATATCATTCTCCACTAACGTTGGAAGTTCATCTTTTATAGTATTCACAAGAAGTGTCATTAACCCGTCAACCTCGTATTTTGGACGATCCCAATTCTCGGTAGAAAAAGCATAAAGTGTGAGAAATTTTACTCCCAATTCAGCACAGGCTTCCGTCACCTCTCTCACGGCTTTTACTGCATTCTGGTGACCAAAAATCCTTTTCACTCCCTGTTTTTGTGCCCAACGACCATTTCCATCCATAATCACAGCTATATGCTTTGGTATATTCTGATGATCTATATGGTCGTTTTGTTGCACGAGACTTATTCAAAAAAGGACACAAAAATGGTGTTTTTTTTAGTTAATCTGAATGAAAACCAGGTATTTAACTTCCTTTAACGCGAGAGAATAGAATTATTGGGGACGTAAGGAAACGGGCATGGAATGTTGAACAGGGTTATACTCAAAGAAATCCCGGTGAAAAAGTACCAGTCATTATCTTTTGGATTCCCATATTGATAATCTTTGATGGTCTGATCGCCATCTGAAATGCCATCCAACTGATCAAAAAATGTTTTTCTGGCTCCGGTTTCAAACCCAATAGTATATTTTTTGGCGACCAGATGTTTGAACCCAAAGCCAACAGGGAGTACCGGTTGAATTTTTCCTGTCCCACTATCTGATGGAACATTGCCGACACTAACCACTCCAAACCCTCCAAAAATATAAGGAGACCAATTTTTCTGTGACTTCTCACTTTTGAAGTCTAAAAAATGATATTCAAATACGGAAGATAATTCAAGGATGGAGTTGCTAAAAGAATGGTCTCTTTCAATGGCGAATGCATCAATTGGGGTCTCAGATCCTTTAGCCTTTCCAATCGTTGCTGATAATCTTAGTGTGACAATCTCAGAGAAATTCATTCGATAAAATACCGTGCCGGCGAGGGAGGTTGTGCCAAAATCAAACCCCCTGACCAGGTCACCCGAGTAATTCATTATACCAGGCCCGCCACCAAACTCAAGAAACTGTGATTTTGCGGAAACACTAACTAGTAGCAAAGATATAATTAGTAATTTCCTCAAATTGGGTTATCTGAATTTTGCGCTTCTCTTAGGAGATTTAGACAGGAGATAAGTGAGTTTGATCTGTGTGACGAAGATCATGTCGTTGTTGTCCGGGTTGCCTCTGATTCCCCCATCATAACCTCCACCAATAAAGGACGCCGAATAAAGCCCATGTGCTGATAAATTATGGATTCCAAAAGCATCAATAGATCTTGCATTACCTTGGGAAGAGGTTGGTTCTGCAGACCTGTCAGAGAGTATTCTTGCAAGTGGGTCCGTAAACTGATCAAGCCCTACATAATTTGAACTTACATCATCGATATAATCTGTGAACAAATACCTGAAGCCAAATTCCAAGCCAACATTGAAATCGGTTCCGGGAAGTTTCATTGTAGCTCCTATTGCAACAGGAACAGAGAATTCGATATTGCTATACGGCTCAATAACCCCAAGATTTTGTCCTTCCGTTCCTAGTGGTCTCAGCTTGACCCATTCGCCTGCCTGTGGAGCCGAAGTTGCTCCAGTAATGTCTGTCTGATAATCTGCGTCTGGTACTTTTGCCATAGGGTCATGCATAAAAATTGCACCACCAATAAATAAATAGGCATTTAAAGGAAGTCTTTGATCAACACCGCCATGATTGGGAAGGAGAGATATCTCTAATCCAAGTTGGAATTCTTTAATGTCATTTCTAAAGCTTAAGTTCCTTGCATATCGAGCTTGAGAAGTTTCTCCATTTGGATCTGCAGAATAGTCATCTCCGCTAACTCTAACCCAATTTAATCCTCCGCGGATTGCAAGTGAATGATGAAACTTATATCCTCCGTGAAAACCAAAACCAGGTCTGGTGAAAGAAACATCAGTGCTTGCCTTTTTGCTGACAGGAGCCAGGTCTCCAAAGTAGTTGCCTGCATTGATATTAGCGCCAATGAAATAATAAGGCTTGAATCTACCATAACCTCTTACCCCTCCTTTGTAATGAGAAATCTTTTTGTTGTTTTTCTTACGGGCAGCATACTTTCCTTTGGGCCTTCTTCTTTGAGCATCCACATCATCTGCTATGCCGAGCATCAAAACAGAAAGCAGTAGTACAATTAGGGTTCTCATTTTCATGATTGCAGTCTTAATAACACAAAAATAGGGTTTTGATTGTACCTGGCTAATAAAAAATGTGATTTTCCCATTTAAAAATTCTCAGGTTTATCCTTCATGCAGGCATTTTGATCGAAAATGAGCTTTTAATTCCTTTTGTCAAAGCCCCAGCCCAATTTATTTCTAATGGTATCGGGAAAACTATTTCCTTCAATTCGAATCATTCTGGCACTAAATGCAGCCTTACTGATTTTTATTTCAACGTCACTTTCTATTGTTTCAGATCGTGAATCAAGGGAGATCAGGAAGCTTCGATTTCTGGTTTCAATTTGGAAGCTCAAGAGGGATTCATCTGAAATAATCAGGGGGCGCACATTCAAATTATGAGGACTCACAGGTGTGATAACAAAATCTTTGGCATCAGGCATCATAAGCGGGCCCCCGCAACTGAGCGAGTACCCGGTGGACCCGGTGGGGGTGGCCACCATTAACCCGTCAGCCCAGTAAGTATTTAAGTACTCTCCATTGATGAAACATTTAACCATAATCATAGATGAGGTGTCTTTCCTTAGAATGGCACATTCATTCAAAGCAAATGTTTTGTCATCGAACAATTGAATGTTTGATTCTAGTGAAAGTAACGATCGCTTTTCTATCTGATAATTTCCCTTAAAAAGAAGGAATAGTGATTCTTTAATGTACTCTTTAGCTATTGAAGCAAGGAATCCAAGTCGACCCATATTGACACCCAAAATTGGCACTTCACTTTTTCCAACAGCAAGAAGTGATTCGAGAAATGTCCCATCACCACCAAGACTGAAAACTGCGTCAAAACCTGAATCGATCTTATCAATTAAGTTATCAGGATTTTCAAAAATATAGCTATTGCGCTGTGCGAAAGACCTGGTAAAGAAAATTTCGGAACCGTCTTTTGTCAACCTGTCAATTATTTGGTCAACATACTTGCGAGAGTCTTCTCCAATGGCCAGTCCGTGAAGAATTACCTTCTTCATTTCAGGTATTTAAATATTTCATTAACAGTCCGAATCTTTCTTCTTCATTGATAGAGTTGTCTTCAGTATTAAAAGAAGAAATGACCTGGTAGCCGCTCTTACTCAGACCATTTGCAATTTGATTAACATCCTGATGGTTGATTCTGAGTACAATTTCAATTTGTGCGGGATCCTCACTGTTTGGACGTACGTTGGCACCAAGAACCGTCGAACCATTCATCTCAACAATCCTGGAAATTTCCGAAAGTGAATAATCGCTCAACGATGTTTGTAATATAATAATGGCTCCTCCTGAATTGACAATTGCTGTTTTGGAAAATTCCTGGAGGATGTCTGCTTTGAGAACAAGCCCCTTGAATTCATCCTTGTCGACCACCGCAATAACGTCCATATTATTGTCAGTCTGGACCTTTAGAATGTCGTAATAGTGATTCCATGGAGTCACTGTACAACCTTTTCCTGAAAGAGGATACTCGCCCACTTCAGCATGCATAATTTCCGAATCGTATAATAAATCTTCTGAAACATAGCCCAGCAAATGACCATCTTCCACGACTGGTAATTCTCTTACTCTGAATTCATCCATCCATTGCTTTGCTCGGGAAATGCTGTCTCCAGGCTTTAGGGGAGGAACCATATAGTTTATGAGCTGTTCTGCAATCATCAGATGAAGTTATATTGATATGATCGTATTTTAACTGCTTTGAGTTAGAATTGTTAAAACAGAATCCCTGCCAGGATTTAGGTTTTCCATTGAATCCATTAAGTCCCTGATTATCGGGATAAGAACACTTATCCATTCAAAAACCATTGGGCCGATACCTATTATATACGGTAAAACAACAGCATCATCCGAAAATCTATTGGATAAATCAATGCCAACAGAATCAGCAACCCAAAAAATAACACTAATCAGAAATGCCCATTTAAATACACCTGCGATAGCGCCGAGCAGATTGTCTAAAGTGCCCAGGAGTGTGAGGTCAACTACACTTTTGATGGCTTTGGCGCCCGCTTTTATTAGAAGACTCAGTAACACAAACAACGCGATGAAAATCAGTATTGAGCCCAATTCAAAAAATCCTGTTGAGCCAAACAGACTTTTTGAAACAGGCAGGGTTAACTCTAATGCAAGGAAAAGACCAAGGAAGAAAGCAATAAAAGAAAGCACTTCAACAATCAATCCCTGAGTATACCCCTTAAATGCTCCGAATAAGAGCAAAACGAGCAATATGATATCAACCGTACCCAAACCTAACCAAGGAGTTTTCTGGCGAGGCTGGAAATCAGTTTTCCATCTGCCTTTCCTGCCAACTTTTTTGAAGCCATTCCCATCACCTTACCCATATCCTGTGGACCAGAGGCACCGCTTTCATTAATTATATTTTTTACCTCTTCCTCAACTTCTGCTTCAGTAAGTTGTTTGGGAAGAAACTTCTCAATGATTACCAATTCGGACCTTTCTGTTGCTGCTAAGTCTTCTCGCCCCTGCTCCTCGAAGATTGCGATGGAATCCTTTCTCTGCTTGGCGGCTTTAGTCAGTAATTTCATTTCGGCATCTTCCGATAGTTCACCTCCACTTCCCTTCTCGGTTTCAGCAAGTAAGATCAGCGATTTGATTGCGCGGAGTGCTCGCAGACTGTCTTTGTCCTTGTTCAACATTGCCTGCCTGATATCCTGTTCGATGGTTGTTTTTAAGCTCATGGAATATTCTAATTTGAAATGAACAATTTTGCGAAGAGAAACATTTTTCTGTTATGACCAAACTTAGTGTAAACATTAATAAGATCGCAACTCTAAGAAACGCAAGAGGGGGGAATAATCCGAACCTGATCACTGTTGCTCAGGACTGTGAACGTTTTGGAGCACAGGGGATCACGGTTCATCCGAGACCAGATGAGCGACATATTACCCGTAACGATGTTTATGAATTAAGAGAAGTTGTAACAACAGAATTCAATATTGAAGGCTATCCCGATGAGCGGTTTATGAAAATCATAGAGGACATCCGGCCTGCTCAGGCAACACTGGTGCCTGACCCTCCGGATGTACTTACATCCAATGCCGGATGGGATACGGTAGAAAAAGAAGAATTTTTAATGAAGACTATTGCCCGGCTCAAAGACTGGGGAGTTCGTACTTCCATATTTATTGAGCCGGAAAAGAAAATGATGGATGGAGCATTAAAATGTGGCAGTGACCGTGTAGAACTATATACAGAGATGTATGCTTCATCGTATCATAATGGAAAAGAGTCTGCGATAAAAGCATATAAAGCTTCTGCTGACCATGCTCATGAAATTGGTCTGGGCATAAATGCCGGGCACGATCTGGATTTGAATAATTTGAAATATCTTGTTCAAACATTGCCATATGTTGATGAAGTTTCGATAGGTCACGCTCTTTTTTGTGATGCTATATACTATGGGCTTGAGAACACTATTCAACTCTATCTGAGAGAGCTTTCAACATAGCACTAAAAAATAACACTAATTTTTTTAGCAAAATCCTGTATTTTTGAATGATGGAGATTTCTAATCTGATTTTTTTGGTTGCAGGACTTGCTATCGGAGTGCCTTTAGGATGGCTTTTCTTCAAGGCAAGAAGATCAGAAGGTGTATCTGACTCTGATGAATATAAGATTCAACTCCAATTAGAAATTGAAAGGTCAAAAAAATTGAGCCAGGAATTTCAGGAACTGAATAATGAATTGCGAAGAGAACGCGAGGAAATTATCCACCTGAATAGCGAAAATGCTTCGCTAAAGGCCAACTACCAAAACCTTCAACAAAGGCTCACTGAGCAAAAAGGGGAACTTGGTCAGCTGCAGGAGAAATTCGCTATTGAATTCAAAAACCTGGCCAACGAAATTTTTGAGGAAAAGAGTAAGAAATTCACTGACCAGAATAAAACAAACCTTCACGAACTCCTTCATCCGCTGGGTCAAAAGCTGACAGATTTTGAGAGGAAAGTGGAGCAAACCAATAAGGAAAGTCTGGAAAGAAGCACTGCGTTACGTGAGCAGATTATCGGTTTGAGAGAACTCAATGACCGAATGACTAAAGAAGCTGAAAACCTTACCAGGGCACTTAAGGGCGATGTGAAGACTCAGGGAAACTGGGGGGAGGTTATTTTGGAACGAATTCTTGAAAAATCCGGGCTCGAGAAAGAACGAGAATATTTTATTCAGGAGACTCATCATTCTGAGCAGGGCAGGAGATTGCGCCCGGATGTGATTATTAAGCTGCCTGACAACAAAAATCTTGTCGTAGATGCCAAGGTCTCTTTAGTTGGCTATGAAAAATATGTGAATAGCGAAGATGAGGCAGAAAGAGCTCAATTTATGAAAGAGCATATTCTCTCCATTAAAGCACATGTAAAAGGGCTGGCAGAGAAGAACTACCATCAATTGTTTGATGGCGGATCACTGGATTATGTGCTAATGTTTGTTCCGATAGAAGCTGCTTTTGCTTTTGTGGTTCAGCATGGTGGGGAACTATATAATGAGGCACATGAAAAAAGCATCATTATAGTGAGCCCAACAACACTAATCGCGACGTTACGCACAGTTGCCAGTATCTGGAAGCATGAATATCAGAACAGAAACGCCCTTGAAATCGCCAGACAGGGAGGAGCACTTTATGATAAATTCAAAGCATTTGTTGATGATCTGGTTGAAGTTGGAAAGTCACTCGATAAATCGAAGGGACAGTACGAGCAGGCCATGAATAAGCTGGTAGAAGGGAAGGATAATTTAATTCGAAAAACTGAACGTCTGAGGGAACTTGGGGCACGAACTGATAAAGCAATGGATGCAAAGCTTCTTGGAAGAGCCGGTGCCAGGAATTCCCCTGATGAGTCCCCCGAACTATTCTAATCTGAATAGATTTGTACTCTTTAAATAATTTTTGAATGGAGCTGACATCTGATAATAAGCTTAAAAAGCTTATTGTAGTGGGGGATCGTTTATTGATCAAACCCAAAATGGAAACAGAGAAGACGGACAGTGGAATTTTCCTGCCTCCAGGCGTGCGAGAGAAAGAACGTATCCAGAGCGGGTACATTGTAAAGGCCGGACCGGGTTATCCGATTCCATCACCAATGGAGGAGACGGAAGACTGGAAGCCTGAGGAAGAGAAAATTAAGTACGTGCCTTTGCAGGCGAAAGAGGGTGATCTTGCGATTTTTCTTCAAAAGAGTGCCTTTGAGGTAGTTTATAACAAGGAAAAATATTTCATAGTGCCGCAGGCGTCCATTCTTATGTTGGAAAGAGAAGAGGATCTATTCTAAAATGAGGCTGCTTTCAGCGATATTTTGCCTCTCAACATCTATTGCTATTTCTCAACCACTGGTTCATCAGGAACCCCATCACATTCCTGTTTTTCAAAATTCTCATGTCAGGGTTATGGATGTTTCAGCTCAGGCAGGGGATACCACACAGTTTCATATTCATAAAAATGACATTGCCTATTTCACCATTCAGGGGTCAAGTATGTGGCTTCAGGAGTTGGGAGGAGAACCCCGAAATGTTACACTTCCAACCGGATGGTCCGGCAGTGACCTGACTCATTCGAAAACCCCGTTGATTCATCGATTTGCAAATGTGGGGGATGTAAAGTTTCAATTAATTGCAGTTGAGGTACTTTCAGATCGGTTTGCAAAAAAGGTTTTTACCAAAACTGAACTTAATCATCATGAAAGTGCGCGCTTTTCAATTGGAGAACTGACAGATAAAGCCTTTGTCTCTGAAGTACCATGTATTCTGATTCAACTTTCTGAGTCCGGGCACGTGACGATTCTCGATTATCTGAAGCCCGGAAAACAGCTTCCTGTGCTTAGCGGAGCTAATTCAACAAGAGTGGTAATAATTCAGTTTAAGTAGCCATTTAATCAAATTAAATTTATCTTTAATCAGATTAACCAAACTTCTGACATCATGTTGAGGCAGGCAATAGCTTTATTATTGTTTATTCCACAACTTGTTTTCTCTCAAACCAGCGACCTCCCTTTTCAGGTCTTAATAGCAGAGAATGCTACCATTTTCGGAAATAAAGTAGAGCCACTCACGTATGTTGATGATGTGACAAATATTGAGGTGGGTGAGAACGGCTTTGTAGCTCTGGTTCATAAAGGGGGTACCACTTTCGAACTAAAGGAAAAGACCTTTACATTTTATCTCAAGAAGGAAAAGCTGAAAGATCAGGCAAATCGCCCTGACCTGACTGTACTTTATGAAGATTCAGCCAGAGTTGATGATACAAAAATCATTAAAGTTTTACACCCGGTGTTTGATGCTGCTGGTACGATCAGTTGGAAATCAGATGAGCCTTTTGAAATGTACTGGCACCTTCCAGATGAGCCTGTGATATCGTATAAGGTCACAGTTTCAGATCATACCGGTAAGAAAATCCAGGATTTCGGTACGAGAAACCATTCATTTATTCTTAAGCCATATGATTTTGGATTGGAAGAAAATCTGTTCATTTTTCAAATATCCAGCACTTTTGCCGGGGAAACCATCAAATCCAAGAGGTATAATATTGAGCTGGAGGAAGCCCCTTCTTATCCAATAAAAGCTTCTGATCTTGTGTTGAAAGCACTAAACCTTGAATTATCTCCAGTCAGCGCGCTGGATGCATGGAAGGAAGTGTTGGGGGCTGAAAATGGAAAATTCTATTTTGGTCTTTTCGAAAAATTCATTGCAAGAAACATGGTGAAGCTTACTGATTCTGCTGAAGATATTGAGCTGCTTCTTTCGCAAAATAAGTGAGGATAATGTCCGCTCCGGCACGCTTTATCGATAGAAGAATTTCCATCATGGCCACCTCAGAATCAAGCCATTTTTTTTCTCCGGCTGCTTTGATCATACTGTATTCACCTGATACATTGTAGGCAGCAACAGGAACATGAAAATTTTCCTTAATGCTTTTGATAATGTCCAGATAGGCAAGAGCAGGTTTGACCATGAGCACGTCAGCTCCTTCCTGAAAGTCCAGTTGTGCTTCAAGGAGCGCTTCATCGCTGTTGGCCGGATTCATTTGATAGGTTTTTTTGTCACCAAATTTTGGTGAAGAATCAAGTGCGTCTCTGAAGGGACCGTAAAAAGAACTGGCGTACTTGGCTGTGTACGACATGATGCCTGTTTCTGTAAACTGGTTTTCATCCAGGACATTCCGGAGGTAGCCAACTCTGAAATCCATCATATCAGACGGGCCGATCATGTCAATTCCTGTTTCCGCCTGAGCCAGACTCATTTTCCCCAGGATCTCCAGTGTTTCATCATTCAGAATTTTTCCATCCTCAACAATTCCATCGTGACCGTCGCTGCTGTACGGATCCATTGCGACATCCGTGATGATCAGTGCTTCCGGGAAAGTTTCTTTTATTTTTTTCAGGGATCTTAAGTAGAAAAAATCAGGATCATAACTTTTGGTAGCAAGTTTGTCTTTGTGCGCATCATCAACAACAGGAAAAATGTCAAAGCCTTTGATTCCGAGTTTCAGGCATTGCTCAATTTCCTTAAGTATCAGGTCCTCTGTGAGGCGGAATATCCCTGGCATTGATTCCACTTCTGAATGTTTTTTTTGCCCTTCCAGCAAGAAAAGGGGGAAAACAAAATCATTGGCGGAAAGTGAGGTCTCTTGTACCAGGTCTCTGATAGCAGCACTTACTCTATTTCTTCTGGGTCTTCTCATTCCTGCAAAGTTATCTTCAAAACTTCGCCACCTCTGCCGGATGCGTACCCAATATTTTCATAAAATGAAGTGGCCCAATAGTTAAGTGTATCAAGGGTGGTCCAGGTAACTCCAAGATCAGACGTGTAATCCAATCCATTTGGTCCGCATGCGAAAGCGAAAAACTGATTGCCGGATGAAGTGATTGATCCACCATAAAATGCCCCATTCGTTTTCGGTTGACCCGCCAATGTCCATGATTGCCCGCCATCCCTGGAAAAAGCACAATTGTTTGTGTACTCGTCCGATTTAAGCAAATCACCCCCAGTCAAAAATCCTGTGTTGCCGATGAAAGAAACAGATGTATTTCCGGCGGCTTCACCTTTTATTAAAGGAGAATCAACAGATTGCCAGGTTTTTCCAAAGTCTTGGGTTAATAGTATTCTGCAGTTGCCCCCTGCTCCTGTTGCAATCCATGCTGACCCATTATCACCTGTGGTGACACATGTCCCGCTTGCTGCAAAACCTCCTTCACCCTGACCGGCTTCAGGTATATTTTCAGTGGGTGCTCTGTCCCATGATTTACCTCCATCTGAAGTCAGGAGAATGTAAGGGTACGTATCAATGGCATCTCCGTATGCGATACCATTCTGATCGTCCCAAAAATCAATGCAGTCAAGGAATCCCAGCGAGTCTTCCATGACAAAATTCTCTTCCCAGATGGAATCGTTTTGAAAAGTAAAAATTCTTGAGAGAGAACCAGGGCCTGCACTCATTAGAATGGCTTTGTTTTCGTCGAATCCGTGAATGTCCCGAAACTGTAGTGAATCAGCAGTTGGGTGTTGAAAAAGTTTCCAGCTTTGACCACCATCCTTTGTGCGAATAAATGATGCGTTGTGTCCGCTAATCCATGCTGTTTCTTTGTCCACCTGGCTGATTGCCTGAAGCAACGATTCAGTCGGTGTTTCCAGTCGCTCTATTCCTGGCTCAAGAGGCTGATTCGAAGTGCACCCGACTATTAGAAGAAAAATGGAAAATTGTATGGCTTTCATACAAGCGTATTTTCCTGCAAATTAGAATAGTATTTTTCTACTTCACCTGCCAGTGATTTTTTCCACTCCTCGAAAAGAACTTTTTCCAGCTGAAGAACATAGGTTCCATGCGCTTTCCAATTGCCGAAGAATTCGTTCATTTGATTGATCATTTCTTCCAGATGACCTTCTTCTTCAACAATGATCATTCTTACGCTAATTTTTCCGCCATGCTTTTTTAGAACCTCTTCGTAAACCGGATACAACTCGTCGGCTCTTACTTCAATTGCATAGGTAACCAGAAGGTAAGAAGCATACTTCAGCTGGTATCCCTTAAAACCACAGGTTTCTTTCAGGTACCTGCTGACTGATGTATCGAGCCTATGCAGATATTGGTAGCTTTCAATGGGGGCTAACAGCTCTGAGGGATGGTATGTTTTACATCCGTCGAAATCCGTTTTCCGAATCTGACTTTTCAGGTAATAGGCATGACGCGCTTCTTCCGCAGCATGTTTGAGCACTATGAGATCCACATTTTGTGAGTGCTCGCTGGCCGATATTTTGCGTGCGCCACAATTCTCCATCATGGAAAGGGAATTGAGCCACTTTGCGTGCAATTCAGGCTGAGAAATAACGTTTTCGAGCAGTGTATTAAAATCCATCTCTTTATAATCTAACTCAAAGCTAAGACTCAATTTCAATGTGTGTGCAATAATCAGTCATTGCTTTTGTGATTTGTGTCAGGTCAGCTTTGCTGATCACATACGGAGGCATGATATAGATCAAATTTCTGAACGGGCGTATCCAGACGCCAGTTTCAACAAAGAATTTTTGTGCCTTTACCACATCAACCGGATCTGTTAGTTCAATCACTCCGACAGCCCCAAGTATTCGTACCTCTTTCACGGATTTAAGATCAGCAGCCGGGCCTAGTTCTTTCTTTAGCTGCGCTTCAATGTTTGTAACTCGCTCCTGCCAGTTCGAGGCAAGAAGCAGGTCAAGACTTGCATTGGCAATCGCACAGGAAAGTGGATTGGCCATGAAAGTTGGCCCGTGCATAAAAACGCCTGCTTCTCCATTGCAGATTACTTCTGCCACCTCAGTTGAACAGAGAGTGGCTGCAAGCGAGAGATATCCTCCGGTGAGTGCTTTCCCCACGCACATGATGTCCGGGGAGATATTGGCATGCTCACAGGCAAAGAGTTTTCCTGTTCTTCCAAATCCGGTGGCAATTTCATCAGCGATTAAAAGGAGGTCGTATTTTTCACAAAGTGATTTGACTTTGTTGAGATATTCCGGAGAGTACATACGCATACCACCTGCTCCCTGGAGGATGGGTTCAAGGATGAAAGCTGCAGAATTGTCCGCATGCTTCTCAAAAAATGAATCAAGCTGACTTAATTCATCTATATCTGGTATTTCATTAAATCTTTTCGCAGGAGCAGGGGCGAAAAAATGCTTGGGAAGAAAACTGGAAAAGAGGTGATGCATGCCGTTTTCCGGATCACAAACTGACATTGCCGCACTGGTATCCCCATGATAGCCGTTTCGAAAAGTCATGAACTTGGTTTTTTGCGAAAATCCTTTTGCCTGTTGGTACTGCACAGCCATTTTCATGGCAACCTCAACAGAAACAGATCCACTATCACAGAAAAAGATTTTTTCCAATCCTGAGGGTGACATTTCGATCAGCTTTTGTGCGAGCTCAACTGCAGGAGCATGCGTTATCCCGCCAAACATCACATGAGACATTTTGTCCAATTGCCGGGTTGCAGCTTCGTTAAGCTCAGGTACGTTGTAGCCATGAATGGCGGTCCACCAGCTTGACATACCATCAATCAATTCTTTGCCGCTCTTTAGTTTCAGCCTTACACCATTTGCAGAAACGACCGGGTAAACCGGCAGTGGGTTTGTAAGGGAGGTGTACGGGTGCCAGATGTTGTGTTGATCAAAATCCAGCTCAGACTGGCTAAAGTTGAATTCTTCCGGCATATTTCTTTACAGTTTCAGCATCGATTTTTTCTTCTTTGGAAATTTGCAGCAAGCACCTGGATTTCGTGCGATGCATGATCACATCAAAAGTAGAAGGATTTTTTTCACCATTGAAAATGATACCAAGAATGGGGATGTGCCTGGATTCCAGCAATTCCCATGAGAGCAGGGTATGATTGATGCTGCCCAGATAGTAATCAGCAACCAGCACAACGTTGTAGCCAATTGCTTCTACCACGTCGATGTTGAAGTAGTTGCTGGTCAATGGCACCATTAACCCACCGGCCAGCTCAACAATAAGGTGATTGTCGGTGTGAGGAGGATTCAGCTTTTCAGGGTCAATTTCCAATCCGTCAATTTTGGCTGCCGCATGTGGTGACATAGGGGTTTCGAGTTTGTAAGCTTCCGGGTGAATGACAGATTCTGAATTCCTAATCAATCTGCTCACGTTTATGGAGTCAGAATTTGACAGATCTCCCGCCTGAACGGGTTTCCAGTAGTCCGCTTTTAATGCTTCGCAGAGAATTGCAGAGGCGACGGTTTTTCCTGTGTCAGTACCGATTCCGGCAACAATAATTCTTTCAGTCATTTTTCATAAAATTAGCGTCCTTCTTTCCGGCCTGACCCGACTCGTTCTCCTCCAAAGGGGAAATTTTCCTGCTCAATGTCTCAAATATCAAATCAACTTCTTTTTTCGTATTAAAGGCATGAAGGCAAAATCGAATTCGTTCTGTGCCTACGGCTACACTTGGTTTGCGGATGGGTAAGGCAATTATTCCCTGTTTGTGAAATGAATTGGCAACAGAGATTACTTCTGAATTTCCAGGAACAATCAATGACTGGATTTGAGTTGGTGAAGAAAGCCAATTGTTGTCACTTTCTTTCTTTCTTTCAATAAAATAGTCAATGACATTTTGAAGCGCTGTTCGATTCAATACCGCATCTTTAACGACATCATACATTGCAGATATGGAAGCAAAATGATGTGGGGATGGGGCAGTTGAAAAAATAAACGGTCTTGAGAAATTTACCTGATATTCCTTAAGCCAGAGCGGACCAACAACAGCGGCTCCATGAATACCAGGGCCTTTTCCAAAAGTCATTATCCTTGCTAAAACCTGATTTTCCAATTGAAGTTTTTGACAAAGACCTTCTCCTTTTTCACCGATGATGCCGAAAGAGTGAGCTTCATCCACGATCAGTTGGGCATCCCATTTTTCGCAAACCCGTGAAACTTCTTTAAGTGGACAAACATCGCCATCCATGGAATAGATGGATTCTACAATCACCAGTTTTTCTCCTTCGATTTTTTGAAGCTTTTTATTCAGGTCCTCTACATCATTATGCCGGAATCGAATTCTCTTCGAAACACCTAATCGGGCACCATCTATCAAGCTGGCATGGACAAGCTCATCCATGATTAGGGTTGTGTCTTTGGTGGCCAGGCTTGAAATCAATCCAAGATTTGCAGCGTATCCTGAACTATAGATCAGGGCTGATTCCGATTTGTGAAATGCAGCTACCTTTTGTTCTACCTCTTCCGCATATTCAGAATTCCCACTAAGCAATCGCGAGCCTGTTGCTCCATTTTTTCGCTTTCCGATTGATTGATATACTTCCTCAATCCTTTGTCGAAGCTCTTCGGATTGAGATAATCCCAAATAGTCATTGCTATAAAAATCAATCCCCTCAATAAAGAGGGGAAGTGTTCGCAACAGGTGTTGCTGCTTTCTTTTTTCAAGTGCTTTTTGGTAACTCTTCAAAGCATTTTATTTACATCTGTAGGATCCCCTCTTCAGAGGGTTTAGAACGGATGTTATTTCTATTATTGGACAACCTCTTTCTCGTATTTGAAAGCTTCCCGGGGAACCAGTCCAAGAAGATCAAACATCTCTTTATCGTCATTGAAATCAGGGTTGGGAGTGGTCAATAGTTTATCTCCGGCAAAAATGGAGTTTGCACCTGCCATGAAGCACATGGCCTGTTCTGTGAGTGACATTCCTTCCCGACCTGCAGAAAGCCGGACGACAGATTTTGGCATAACCAATCGTGCCGTTGCGACCATACGAATCAACTCATGAGCAGGAACTCTTGGTTGCTCAGCCAATGGAGTTCCATCAACCGGAACAAGCGCATTGATGGGAACAGATTCAGGATGGACATCCATGTTGGCAAGCGTCTTCAGCATTCCGATTCTGTCTGTTGCAGATTCTCCCATTCCGATGATGCCGCCTGAACATACGGTGATGTTGGCTTTCCTCACATTTTCAATGGTACGCAATCGGTCATCGTATTCTCTGGTGGTAATGATGTCCTCATAGAAAGCTTCAGAGGAATCAATATTGTGGTTGTAAGCATAAAGTCCGGCATCTGCCAGTTTTTTGGCCTGCATTTCTGAAACCATTCCCAGCGTGCAGCAGACTTCCATGTCCATGCCGTTTACCGTTTTTACCATATCCAGCACTTTGTCAAAGTCTTTGTTATCTCGCACTTCCCTCCAGGCAGCTCCCAGACACATTCTGGAGGCACCATTGGCTTTGGCAGATTCAGCCTGTGCTTTCACTTCTTCTACCTCCATTAGCTTATGAACTTTAATATCGGTGTGATATCGGGCGGCCTGAGGACAATACGCACAATCTTCCGGACAACCACCGGTTTTTATCGAGATCAGGCTACTAACCTGGATCTCTCCTGGCGCATGAAATTTTCGATGTTCAGTTGCTGCTTCAAAGACGAGATCAAGCAAAGGTTTGTTGTAGATCTCCTCTATCTCTTCAATGGTCCAGTTATGCTTCAAATCGCTCATTTAGTTGTATTAGTTGTGTGTGTTGCAATATTACTTCAAATCCTTTTTTTGGGGCAGGGCTTCAATAAATATATTTTTGACTTTATTTGTCAATAAATAATATGTCATGTTTGGTCAAATTATTAGAGAAGCCAGAAAAAAAAAGAAGATTAATCTTAGAGAGTTGAGCAATTTCACGGGAATTGACCAAACTCTTATAAGCAGAATCGAGCGGGAAGACCGAATGCCCACGGAAGGTCAACTAATTATTCTGGCTGAGAATCTTTCTTTGGAATTGAACGAGTTGAAAAAAGAATGGCTTACAGAGAAGGTGCTTAGTATTATTAAGTATTCACCATTCGCAGATGAGATATTGGCAGTTGCGGAATCAAGGATAGAATATTTGTCCAGAGGAGACATGTATCAAATACAGGAGTTTTCAGAGGAAACACTTCGAATGTTGGAGGAAATTGACCATCTACTTCTCAGGTGGAAAAAGAAGCAACCCCTTTCAATTTCTCAGAAAGGAAAAATGGAAGAGTATTTTGATGTGGCTTATACTTTTGAGAGTAATAGAATTGAAGGCAATACGCTTACTCTTCAGGAGACGAAGATGGTGACTGTTGAAGGGTTAACTATAGGAGGGAAATCTTTAAAAGAACACCTTGAAGCGGTGAATCACCAGGAAGCGATTTCATTTATTAAAGATCTTGCGAACAAAAATGAGCCGATTTCAAAAAGGATTCTGCTTGAAATTCACCGACTTGTCTTAAAGGAAGTAGATACAGTCAATGCAGGAGTTTACCGAAACGTGCCTGTCAGGATTTCAGGAAGCAAACATGAACCTCCACAACCTTATTTGCTTGATAAATTGATGGAGGATTTCTTTGAATTTTACAGGTATCAGGAAGAAAGAGTACATCCTGTTATCCTTGCTGCAGAGGTCCATGAACGTTTGGTAAGCATACACCCTTTTATAGATGGAAATGGGAGAACCGCCAGATTGCTCATGAATCTTGTTTTGATCAGAAATGGATATCCTCGGGTTAATATAAAGGGCGACACCAGTGCACGAATGAGGTACTATCAGTCACTTGAACATGTTCAAGTTGACAACAATCGATTGCCATTCTATCAATTAGTAATGGATGAGGCATTGCTCGCTCTAAATGAGCATTTGGAGTTAACATAAGAAGATTCAGGATTTTCATATACCATGAAACCCGTAGATAAAATCAGTTATGGCGGGTATTCTATTGCATGAATGGAAAAAGTTTCTTTGTTATTCGAGTTCGATACCGATTCGAATAGTCAAACTAAAACCATTAAATCATGAAAAAAATCACGCTGAAATTAATTGTCCTTACGGGGATATTTTGCCTGCTCCAATACGAAGCTGACGCCCAGCTTGGAGGATTAAAAAAATTAAAAGATAAAGTTGCCAGTAAAGTTGGTGGTGGCGATCGGGATGCGTTTCCGACTGTCTGGACAGGGAAAACTTCGAGTAAAGCAAATATTTATTCGTGTGCCAGCCCTAACGGGAATTATGCGATAACTACCTCAAAGACGGATATGTCTTTAATAGATGGCAATTCGGGGAAAGAACTGTGGTATGCGAAGTTTAAGGATGCCACGAACGAGGTAGTAACTAACAGTAACTATCAATATGTTTTGTGGGAAGCCAACACGCTTTTGGTTTTTGATTCCAAGGCTGGAAAAAATGATCGTATTGCCGGAATCAACCTTGCCGATGGCTCGCTGATGTGGACACTTGACGGTTTTCAGATTCCAAAGAAAACCATTGAGGATGCAATCGCATACATTCCTGAAATGAAGGCTTTTGCTTTCAGTTTACCTGCAAAAACAGTGATGATCGATGTGAAAGATGGCGAGGTACTCTGGGAAACAGAAGAATTCAGAGGAGCGATTGGAAGACATATTTATCTGGAAGATAAAGGTGAAATCATCATGATCAATTTCATGAGAAATGCTTTTGACGCATTCGCAGCTGGCATGGAAAACCTGAACGCCATTGCTAAACTAAATGTACGTACAGGAGATGTGGTCTGGAAAACCACGCACCAGGGCTTTGGCGGTAAGAAATTCATTACCAAAGAGCGTCAGGGTGATTTGAAAATTGAAGGAGACAGAATCTTTGTTATCTATAATGGTATTCAGGTTTTCGACTTCAACACGGGAGCGAATATTTGGAGTGCCTACTACAATGAGGACATCAAAATTCTAAAGCCGCCATCGGGAATAGCCTCCGGTCTTGAAGGTGGTGCTGGAAAAAAACTAAGAGGATCGACCTATGACGCCATTGCACGTCCATTAATTACAGATGATGCAGTGTATGTAGTGTTGCAGGAAAAGGACAAGAAAGTAAGAAGGAAGTATCTGCAAAAGTTTGATCTGGCAACAGGAAACCTTTTATGGACATCCGAAAAAATCAATGACGCTAAAGCACTACCACGGATTGCTTTGGTAGATGGTGTGGTGGTAGCTCAAATAGGAGGGCTGGTGAATCAGCAATACAGCGCACTAATGAAAGACCCGGTATCTAAATCTACCTATTGGAGACACGTGAACGAGTGGGTATGGGTTGGAAAATTTGGATTGAAGGGGTTTAGTGAAAAGGATGGAACCAATATCTGGGAGTCCGATAAATTCAAAGGAAGCATTACCAAAATGGCAACAGACGGAGAAAATGTATTTGCTGCCAGTGACAAATTTTTCTATTCTATTAAGGCAAAGAATGGATCCGAAAACTATCAGGTGGATTTCAAAGCAACCAAAGTCGGTAAGCCTAAGTTTTCTTATGATATAGGTGAGGCAGTGACCATTATGGGAACAAAAGGTGTGACCGCTTTCCAAAAGAGCAATGGAGAAGCCTTGTATTCCTCAGAGAAAATCAAAAACATCGAACGGGTGTATGAGCGTGGAAACAAACTCTATGTGCAGAATGAAAAAGATGATTTAACACTTCTTGACCTGGCCACCGGAGCAACTCTGGGAACTGTGAGTATTCCGAAGCATAATTCCGAGAAGAAAACCCTTGCCCAGGCTGCAGTTGGGGGGCAGGGAAATGATGAGCAGTATGCCAGAATCAGAGAACTGAGTGGAGGTGCAGATCTTACTGAAGATGGCAAGTTCATCTTCGTCTTTGACGGCACCAAAATTCTAAAATATCAGGCGGAATAGCTTGAGTTGATGGTTAGGAGGAGTATTTAAAATATTCCTCCTTTTTTCATTCTAAACTAAACACCGCTACCATGATTCGAAATACAATAACCGTCCTGCTGTTTGCCTGCTTTTTTTTAGCGCAGAGCCAGTCACCGGAGCTTGTTATACAAACCGGGCATCATCTGGCAATCAATGATATTGAGTACTCACCCGATGGCAAAATAGTAGCAACCTGTAGCGATGATAATACAATCAAGCTTTGGGAAATTGCCACCGGCAAGGAGATGCAGACCCTGTTTGGTCATAGCAAAAGAGTAAATGACATTGCTTTTTCACCTAATTCTAAAACACTGATATCCGTCTCTGATGATCGAAAGGTGATTATCTGGAATCTGGAAAACGGGGAAATATCAAAGGTGATCAAGGAGCACAAAAACAAAGTGTTGAGTGTTGATTACTCCCCAAGGGGTGATTATTTCGCAACCTGTGGACAGGATAAAGTGGTGCTGCTTCATGATGTATCGACCGGGAAAGTGAAGGAACTCTATGAGTTCAAGAGTGAAGTAAACCGGGTGAAATTCCTCAATAGTGGTGAATATCTGTATACGGAAACGGACAAAATTCTGAGTAAGAATGCATTCTTTTCAATACCTCAGGGCAAAATGGTGACCTGGGTGCCTGGAGGAGGAGCGACCTCCATAAGCTTTGACTCTGAAGACAAAAAGTTTCTGGTAGGACGAGTGAACTTTGGATCTCCAAATGTTTCCATCATTAAAGACTGGAACCTGATAACCGACTGGAAGAAGAGTAAAGAACCTTTATGGAAGAGCTTTATTCCCTACAATTTTCAGGATACTACCGGGGATTTTAAAATTTTCTCTTTTAAGAATCAGGATAACTATGATGTAAATAAAGTAGAATCAGAATCTGTTGGTGCAATATCCACCGAATCGAGGCTGAGTGCCTTCTTCTCCAAAGACGGGTCTGAAGATATTATTGCCGGCAATAAGTTTGGAGAGATCCTTTTCTGGAAATATGATGATATAAAGTTCTACCCACGGACTGCTAACCCATACGCAAAGCTGAGTGAGAAAATTGATAATATGTATGCCACACCTTACAAGAGAATTGAGGCACATCAATCTCCGATTCTTGATTTGATACCATCAAAAGATGGGAGGTACCTTTTTTCTTCGGCTAAGAATGGAGAGATGAAACTCTGGGATGCTGCATTGGAGAGAAACATTCAGACGTTTACCAATGGGGCAGTCTTTCCCATTTATTCTGTGGCTTTTTCCCAGGATGGAAAAACGGTGGTTATCTCAACAGGAATAAAGGATCGCTACATCGTTGACCTGAGCACGATGGAGATTACGGATTACTTTGAATTTGAACACCCTATTGAGCGATTCACCTATTCTAAAGACAAATCGCAGGCACTTGTGGCCTACTACAATAGTTCATATTTCAATCTATGGGATATGAGGACGAAAAGTATTCTAAGAACTTTCAAAGGACATTTGGGGGAAATTACTTCGTTGCAATTTTCAGAAGACGGAGCAAATGCCATTTCAACAGCTACGGAGGGGAAAAGACTAACATGGAATCTTTCAACCGGAGATATCATAGCCAATGAAGTTTTTAAATACGATATAAATACAAATGCAAAACTTGGAAGTTCACTGAAGAAAGGAGACATCAGTGTTGCCTTGTCTACAGGCGGCCGAACCTTCGACCTTAAGCATCAAAATGAGATTACCTCTTCCGGGTTTACTCCGGATGATAAGTATGTGTTTACCGCCAGTAAGGATGGTTCAATTGCACTTTGGAATCCCATAACCGGAAAGAATGTCGTACGGATCATGGTTACGACTGATGGAGAGGTGATTGCGGTTACGGATGACTTTCATTTCATGGCTTCAAAGAAGGCTCTAAGATCTATTGCTTTTAAATATGATGGAAAAATGTATCCATTTGAACAGTTTGATTTTCGTTTCAACCGACCGGATATAGTCCTTGAAAGAATTGGTTATGCAGACAACCGATTGATGAAAGCTTATAATGTTGCTTATAAGAAAAGAAGAGCTCAATTGGGAATTTCCGATGACTCCCCGCTAAAGTTCAATACGCCACAGATAACGATTGACCTTGCGTCATTATCCCGGTCGACATCAGAACGAAACTATGCCTTTACCATTGAATCAAGTGATAAGGAAGAGGTGTTGTCATTGATTCGAGTGAAGATCAATGGCGTGCCTCTCAAAGAGATTCCTGTCTCCGGGAAATCACTGACAAGAGAACTGGAAGTGCGACTTTCGGAAGGAGATAATAAGGTGGAGGTTAGTGTATTGAATGCAAACGGAGTATCATCAATAGCGGAATTTTTCGAAGTAAAGTATATTCCTGATACTCCTGCCAAAAGAAATCTGTATTTGGTTACAGTGGGGGTTTCTGAATATTTCAACGAGTCTTTCAACCTTACTTATGCATCAAAAGATGCAAAAGATGTCATGTCACTATTTGAACAAGGTAATAACCTGTTTGAAAAAGTACATCACCTCAATTACCTGAACAATGAAGCGACACCTGAAAACATTGCGAAAGTCAAGGAGGTGTTGAATCAGACGAGCGAGGATGATTATGTAGTGTTCTTTTTTGCCGGACACGGATTGCTGGACAAGGAACTTAATTATTATCTGGCCATGCACAACATTGATTTCAACAGTCCCGGTGAAGGTGGAATGGCCTATCAGGAGGTTGAAAACCTTATGGCTTATATACCTGCAAGAAACAGGCTGGTGCTCATTGATGCCTGTCATTCAGGTGAAGTTGAAAAAGGGTCTGTAACCATTGAAAATTCTGCTGTACAATCCAACGCAAAGCTTAGTGTGCGTGGATATTCTCAGGTGAGGGAGAAAACAGGGCTTAACCGGATTCTTGGATATGGCAACCTGTTCAAGTTCATGCGCTCTATTTATGCCGATTTGCGAGACAATACAGGCACAATCGTGATATCAAGTGCGGGAGGTGCTGAGTATGCACTCGAAAGTGCGGAATGGAAAAACGGGGTGTTTACCTTCTTTATGAAACAGGGACTGACCAATGGTGATGCAGACCTGAATGGAGACGGAAAAATCTATGCGAGCGAACTTCAAAAATATTTATCAGAGAAGGTGTATGAAGCTACCGACGGAAAGCAAAGACCTACTACAAGGGTTGAGAATTTGAGTTATGACATGCTCATAAGACAACTTTAGCTGCATTGAGTTAATTGTTAGTTAATTTGTTAATCTCGGGGTGGTCTCATTTGGGACTGCCCTTTTTGTCTTAAAATAGTTCGCCCGAAAATCAGATCAGGTTGTTGGCATATGCGAATTTGATCAGCCCGACCAGGTTATTGGTGCCGGTTTTTCGAAAGATGTTTTTACGATGTGTTTCGATGGTTCGTTCACTGATAAACAATTCTTCAGCCATCTGCTTATTGGTGAATTCTCTTGCAATCAGCTTTAAGATTTCCCTTTCCCGATCCGTCAGAAGTTTTTGCTCATTCATTCCGTTAAGCCCGCGCATGAGCATCATGTTGATATCTGAGCTGAGATAAACTTTCCCCTGCTTTACTGCATGAATGGCATTGACCAGTTCGTTGTGAGAATCTTTTTTTAAAATGTACCCATCTACACCTTCCTTGAGGATTTCTTTCACAAGATGGGCCTCATCGTGCATGCTTAGCACAATTATTTTGATGCCTGGGTATTTTTGTTTGACCCTTCTGACCAGTGCAAGTCCGTCATCATCGGGGAGGTTGTAATCAGTAATTAAAAGGTCCGGTGTTTTCTGAGTGAGAAAGTCCAGTGTTTCGCGAACGGACCCTGCAGTTCCAATCACTTCGAACTCATCCTCAGCAGACAGTACTTTGACCAGTCCTCCCAAAAGCATGGCATGGTCATCAGTAAGAAAAATTTTCATGGCGCCAGGGTTACTCCTTTTAATGAAAGATAATAAATTCATTTATCCCATACTCTGATTGTCTTTCAAAGGGGCAGGGAATTAATTTAAGATGTTATACCGTTTCGATGGTATTTTTGAATCAATAGTATGATGTTGTGACAGGCTGGGAGCATTGACAATCAAAGTATTTCCTTTTACTCCATTGATTGACTCGAGTTCTAATTCACCATTGATCAGATTAGCTCGAGTGTTGAGATTTCTCCATCCATTACCTTTTCCGGCTGACAACAGGGATTTGTCAAAACCGGTCCCATTGTCTTCTATGAGCAATGTGATCTCAGATTCATCTTTCGTGATTTGAACGGTTATCTTGTTAGCATCTGAATACTTCAAAACATTGTTGATCCACTCCTGTGTAATTCGATACAGGGAAATTTCCTGCAATTCGCTTAGACGGGATTCCAAACCAAAAACATTAAGTTCGACATGAACGTTACCGGCAAGATTGATTCTCCCGGTGAATTCCCTCAAACCACTTTCCAAACCATTCTTAATCAACGTTTGAGGCATTAGATCAAAACAAATGTTCTTAAGCTCGTCGTACATTTCATCAATTACTTTACTTGCGTTTTCAAAGACTTTTTGTCGCTCAGCAGGTTTTGCTCCGTCTTCCAGATTCCTGAGGTTCAGGTTGAGAACAGAAATCATTTGACCGAATCCGTCATGAAGATCTCTGGCATACCGGGCTCTCTCCTTCTCCTGCGAAGAAATGGTTGCATTAATTTCAGCCTCACGGGCAGCCAGTCTCTGGGTTTGTATTTGAATCTGCTGTTTTTTCTTTAATCGATTTCTCCATAAAAGGGCAATAATGACCAAAAGAAAAATGGCCAGCAATGAGGAATACAACAATAATTTTTGCCGATTGATTTGAGCGTTTTTTAAATCCAATTGAGCATTTTGAAGGCCTATTTGCTGCTCTTTCTTTTCCGTCTCGTATTGTGTTTGTAGTTCAAAAATTTGTTTCGTTTTGTTTTGCTCAAACAGCGAATCACTAAGTATTTGCCGCCTGTGAAGTGCAGTGAACGCCTCTCTATATTGTCCTGCTCCTTCCAGATTTTTGGCCAGTTCGAGGAGGGCATTTGATTGAAATTCCAGTGCTTCAATTTCCAGTGCATAACCCAGCGCTTTTCTTGCACTTTGAATTCCTTTTGTAAATTCTCCGGTCTTTCGATAGTTGGAAGCAAGACCAGTGAGCGTATTGGATAACTCAAATAAGTTGTCATGTTCTAAATGAAGTTTCTCCACTTCCAGATAGAGTACTCGTGCGTCAAGGGTCTGACCAAGACTATCAGTAGCTGCAGCTATTGCCATCATCATATAAGGGATGTATCTGGTGTAGCCCTGCTCCTTATATCCTGCCATTGCTTCTTCCGCATACCTGATAACTTCACTATAGTCACCAGTCAATAGCAGGACTCCTGCCATGTTCCCTTTAGTAACCATTTGCCCAAAAAGAGACTCCTCCTGCTCGTAGATCTTAAGAGCTTTTTGGTAGTATTCAATGACTTTGGCATACTCCCGCTGTTTCTTGTATACAATTCCAATGTTGCCTAAAACCATCGCTATGTTATAGGGGTCATCAGATTTTGATTCGTATATCCTTAAGGCCTGGAAATAGCTTTCCAGAGATTTAGGATAATTGCCCAATTCATCATAGGTGATGCCAAGATTATTAAGTGAGCTTGCCATCCCAAGTGAATCCTGCATCTGCTCTTTGAATTTGTAGGTTTTATTGTGATAAATGAGTGCACTATCCAGGTGACCGATGGCTTCAAAAGCATTGGCTATGCTGTTGTAAGATTGAGAGATTGCAGCATCTGAGTTGATTTCTATGCCAATTTCTAAAGCCTGCTGTGCAAGCAACATGGCACTGTCCAGGTCAGAATTTTTATAATACCAGGATAATTCATTCAGAGACTTTACCTTATCCAGAGGTACCTGCTCAGGAAGAACAGTTTTAATACTGTCTATTTCTTTTTGCTGTGAATAGCACGAAAGAACCGCTAACAGAGTGGCGATGGAAGTGGTCAGGCGCATACCATAAAGCTAATACCCTGATTAAGATTTGAAAAGTACTATTCGTTGAATGCCAATTATCCTCTGGCTAAAATCGTTTTTTCGATAATATCGCAGCATTCATGAAGTTGCTCTTCTGTCATTACAAGTGGAGGTGCGAATCGAATGATATTGCCATGCGTCGGCTTTGCCAGTAAACCATTGTCTTTTAATTCCACACAGATATCCCACGCTGTTGTGCTATTTGGACTGTCATTAATAACGACTGCATTCAGAAGTCCTTTTCCACGAACAAGGCTTACCAGTTCGCTTTTTTCAGCAAGCTTGCTCATTCTCTCCCTGAAAATTTTACCAAGTTTTCTGGCATTTTGAGTCAATTTTTCATCTCGGATTACTTCAAGGGCTGTCAACGCAACTTTGGCACCTAATGGATTGCCGCCAAAGGTTGATCCATGTGTTCCCGGTGTAATAACACTCATTATCGCGTTATCGGCCAATACTGCAGAAACAGGGTAGGCCCCCCCTGAGAGAGCTTTTCCCAAAATCAGCAAGTCCGGCTTAGCATAGGTTTCCTGTTTTTCACAATGCCCTTCACAACTGCAATCACCACAGATTGCCAGGAGGCTGCCGGTTCTGCCAATTCCGGTTTGAATTTCATCAGCGATAAAAAGCGCATTGTGCTCTTTACAGAGTTTTGCAATATCCTTCATAAAGGAAGTGTTAGGCACCATTACACCGGCCTCACCCTGAATGGGCTCAACAAGCACGCCTATAACATGTGGATTTTCCTCAAAGGCTTCCCTTAATGCATCCAGGTCATTGTAGGTGACTTTGATGAACCCGTGAGTATAGGGGCCAAAATTCTTTTTAGCATCAGGATCGGAAGAGAATGAAATGATTGTGGTTGTCCTTCCATGGAAATTCTGATCGAATACAATGATTTGACCCTTGTTTTCTTCAACACCCTTCTTTTCATATCCCCATTTCCTGCAAATTTTAATGGCTGTTTCAACTGCTTCAGCGCCTGTATTCATGGGAAGTACTTTGTCAAAACCAAAGTATTCGGTCATGAATTTTTCATAATGGCCCAGCACATCGTTATAGAAGGCTCTGGAGGTTAGCGTCAGCACTTCTGCCTGATCTTTGAGCGTCTGGACGATTCTTGGATGACAATGCCCCTGATTCACAGCAGAGTAAGCAGACAGAAAGTCAAAATATTTTTTTCCTTCAACATCCCAGACAAATACTCCATCTCCCTTTGCTAAAACTACCGGAAGGGGATGATAGTTATGAGCACCATGTTTGTCCTCCATTTTCATTAAATCATTGCTAGAGAGGGTATTTGCTACTGACATATCTTTGCTGCTTTATTTTGCGGACTGCAAAAATAAGTATTTAGGTAATGTCAAAGAAGAAGGAAAATTCGGAGGAGGAATTATGGTATTTTGAAGATGGTTTGATGGTGTTTACTGAAAAGTACCATATTAAAAGAGGTTATTGTTGTGGGAATGCATGCAGACATTGCCCGTATAGCCATGAAAATGTTAAGAAAAGACCTTAATTGGAAGCATTTACAAAACTGAATTTTCCTGAAAGAGTTCCTTTAAGAGAAATGTCTTTGTTAATAATAATATCAAAGCTCATTTGGTAATCGTCATCATTTTTATTGATGGTAATATTGCCACCATCAATAGAGCCATGGCTGAATGAGCCATAATTGAAAAAACTCTTCTGATCCGATGACCTTTCAAAGACATAATCATAAGAGTCGGAAATATCGGCGGGCACTTTTGAATATAAATAGAAGAGTGCGTGAAACCCGGAACCATGCGATGCTCCCAAATTATTAATAATTGGGAGATCCGATATTGCCAGGAAGTAAGAATGAGGATCAGACCCAATACAATTGCCAATAGACACTAAGCCATTATCTGTAATTACCCCATATCTGACAGGAAGAACCAGATCATTCAATACCAATTTTCCTGAAATATCAGGAGGGGGTAGTTCCTCATCCTTATTGCATGATGCTAATAGCAATAAAAAGGAGAGAAGGAGATATTTGGCAGATTTAGGGATCAACTGTGATGAAGATTGACTTAACAAAAATAGTCAAAACTGCATCATATCTCTGCTTATTAAGAAATTAGAGATGGATGATTGTCCTAATAATTATTACAATAATCTGAACCGATGACTTGGTTTTTGATTTCAAATGGCGATATTTGCGTTCCATTTTTCAAAAGAGACTCAGAGATGTCAAAAGTTTGTGATATAACAGGGAAGAGACCACAGGTTGGAAACAACGTTTCTCACGCGAATAATAAAACGAAAAGGAGATTCAACCCGAATCTTCATAAGAAGCGTTTCTATATTCCTGAGGAAGATAAGTGGGTTACATTGAAGGTTTCAACTTCTGCTCTAAGAACAATCAATAAGATTGGTATCGCAGCAGTTTTGAAGAAAGCCAGAGCAAATGGCATGGTGATCGACTAAACCAGTTCTACTTCTAATTTCTTACTATTTCTTAATCAACCTCGTACTTTGGGTACCCGAACTGTTTTCTATCTGGATAATGTAAAATCCGGCAGGGAGATGTTCTACATCTACAAGTATTCTCGTATCAAGTCTTCTTATTTCCGGAGATCGCACCAGTTTTCCAGATTTGTCCAGAATTCGTATGTGCGTATTGGTTATTTCGGACTCCTCAATTTTTATGGAAAAATACCTTGTGGCAGGGTTTGGGTAAATTTCACCAGAATCTGATCCATTGATTCCGGAAATCACATCTACCTCAAAACTTCTATAGACAGAGCAACCATTTGCATCTTCAATAAACAGATCATAAGTGCCCGGCATAAGCCCAGGCAGTTCTTCTCCATTTTGAATGGCAGTGTTCTGGAAAGAAATGATGTAAGGCTCAACCCCTCCGGAAACATTGATCTGCAGGATGCCATCTTCTGATGAAAGGTTGGCCACTTCAACCTGGATGGGAGTAGGTTGTGCAATGGTTACTGCTATTTCCTGCGTACATGCATTTCCATCCGTTAACCAAAGTGTGTAAACACCAGCCTTAAGTGAAGATCTTGAATCTGAGGTGTTTCCGTTTTCCCATTCGAAACTATAAGGTGGAGTTCCGGAGATGACTTCAGCTATTATAGAACCTCCGTAATCATCGTAACACAGATTATCTTCCTTGATAATTTCGGCCGTTGTTGCAGGGAACTCACCAATGTTTGTTTCCAGAAAAATATCTTCCGACAATAATTCTCCGGAAATGCTGACATAATAATTGCCGGGGGTATCTACAGTTATGCTGGATGTATGCTCTCCGGTAGACCAACAATACAAAAAGCGAGAGCTTTCTATCCCGGCATTGAGGATAATCGATTCATTATTACAAAGTGTAAGATTGGATTTGTTGGATCTGATAGTCGGGTGTATTTCATTGGTACTTCCCTCTATTATGGATATGCATTGATTCACTCCAACATCATAGAGTTTGTCAATATGTCCGCCAGGCCATCTTATTTCAACTGAATCAATTAACTGGATATCACCCAGTCCGATGGTATGATGCTGGGAATTCTGCCCCATAAAACCTAATCCACAATGAGTGGTCCTTTTGAGTTTGATTTCATCGGAAAAAACCGAAATGACAGAACCAACTGCATCACGATTGCTCACAGTTCCTTCCAGATCCAGCTTGAGCCAATTATTGTCAGAGGCGCCACTGTTCTTCCAGATTTGCGTAGGAAAATTTTCGTTGTTAACTACCAGGTCTGTAAATCCATCATTATCGATATCGCCAATAGCATTTACATAGCTTGAGACGGTATCACCTTCAAACCCAATGGTTAAAGACTCCTGAAAAAAGAAGATTCCGTTTTCCTGCTTGTTGGTATACATTCTGCTTGAAATCTGATCAGATCCAATGAGGTTTCCGCTGACGTACAGATCAAGATCTCTGTCATTGTCATAATCAAGAAAATTGGAACCCCAACCGACCCCATAGAACCCAACACCCAATTGAGCGGCTACTTCATTGAATGAGTCACCTCCATTGTTTCTCAAAAGTTTGTTTCCCGGTGGGGAATTGGTAATGTAGATATCAGAATAGTCATCATTGTTATAGTCACCAACTGCCACACACATCGAGTTCATTTCCAGGTAGGCATTTGTAGAATGACTCACATCTGAAAAAGTACCATCTCCTTCATTTTTGAAAAGGGTATTCCCATTATGGCGATCATTGGCTACATATATATCCATCCATCCATCATTGTTATAATCAAGAAAGGCACCAAAGAATGAAGCTTTATTATAGTAGGCTATACCTGCCTCAAACGAAACATCTGTAAAGGTTCCATCCCAGTTATTACGATACAGTCGGTTGATTTGCTGGTGATCATAGTTTGTAAGGAACAGATCCAGCCACCCGTCATTGTTATAATCTCCCCACGCAGCACCATAAGATTCAGAAGTCAGAGTCAGTCCGGCCTCACTGGTGATATTTTCGAATTGAAAGTTTCCGTCATTTTCATACAGATAATTCTCAGTAATACTTGCTACATATAAATCATAGTCTCCATCATTATCGTAATCGACCCATAGAATTTGCTTGGATTCAAATCCATTTTGAACCAATGGATACAGTTCTGCAAAAGAGCCCTGATCGTTGAGGTAAAACCGCAGATTACTTCCAAACTCTGATCCAAGGGTTAAATCGTCCCAGCCGTCTCTGTTGAAGTCAAAAAAGCTGACACCACCGGCGTAGTAGCCTTCACCATAACCTGAAGACACACCAAGTGCTTCCGCATTGTCAGTAAAGGTTATTTGTGCGGTTAGTGTGTTCAGAAAAATGCCACAGGCAACCAGCCCGGCAACTAATACTTTGACGGGATCTCCCATCTCCTCTTCATATTAAACAACTTACAAGGGTATAGTAAGCCAGGGAGATTCGCAAAACCCTTTAGCATTAATGCTGTTGAACCGCTCAGAGACGACAACAACCATAAATTGAATCTTGTTGCCAGACTATTTGTCTGCATGTTATATTTATCCCCTTAAAATCAATGAAATGAAAAAAATTCTTGCAATTGTATTTATACTACTAACAATCGATTCCTACGCTCAAAATGAACCAGATGATTTTCTTTCAGTGGAATTTCACAAAGAGCGAAGAACACTGGCTCGTGACAAAATGCCTGACAACTCCGTGGCTGTCTTTTTTGCTAATCCGGTAAGAAACAGAGCCAATGATGTGGATTACATCTATCATCAGGATCCAAACTTCTATTACCTCACGGGCTATAAGGAGCCACACGCCGTTTTAATGATATTTAAGGAGATGCAGGACGGTCCTGAAGGCGAGTACAATGAGATCATTTTCATTCAGCCCAGAAATGCAATGGCAGAAATGTGGACCGGAAGAAGACTTGGTATTACAGGGGTGCAGGAGAGGCTGAAATTCAACCAGGTGTTTAATAACACTGATTTTGAGGCTTACAATATTGATTTTACAAAATTTGATAAGGTCCTTTTTTATGATTTCTTCAATGATGTGCGAGACACCCGTGCATCCGGTGACCTTTATGATTTAATTGCATCATTCAAGAAGAAGTCAGGATACCCTACAGAAGGTGCGTTAGATATTGAGTCTACCGCCAATAATCTGGATATGGAGACGTTGGATCAGATTATGAAGGATTTGAGGGGAATTAAAACAAAAGAAGAGCTTGATTTATTGAGAAAGGCCGTCGATATTTCCTGTATCGCTCAGGCAGAAGTAATGAAAGCCATGCGTCCTGGGCTAAGCGAAAGAGAAGTGCAGGGGATTCATGAATTCATTTTCAAAAAGTACCAATCTGAATATGAAGGATACCCTTCAATTGTAGGCGAGGGACATAATGGATGCATCCTCCATTATATTGAAAACTATAAGCCACAAATAGAAAGTGACAAAATGATCCTGATGGATTTGGGAGCCGAGTACCATGGGTACACTGCCGATGTTACCCGAACCATTCCGGTTGACGGCAAGTTTTCCAAAGAGGAAAAGGCAATTTATGATCTTGTCTATGAGGCACAGGAAGCAGCTATTCAGGCCTGCAAGCCGGGTGTGAATATCAGGAGAGATCTGGATACGAACATTGCCCGAAAAATCATCAACGAAGGCCTGGTGAAATTGGGAATTATTGACAGTGTTGATCAGCGACACCTATACTATCCCCATGGATTGGGTCATCATATAGGACTTGATGTCCATGATAAAGGAAACTATGAAACCCTGGAAGCCAATATGGCGATCACTATCGAGCCTGGTATTTATATTCCGGAAGGAGCAGCTTGCGACAAGAAATGGTGGGGAATAGCTGTGAGAATTGAGGATGACGTGCTGATTACAGAAGATGGCTTTGAGCTGCTTTCTGACAAAGCACCGAGAACAAGTGCTGAGATCGAAAAATTGATGAAAGAGCCCAGCCCGCTGGACGCTTTTGTTCTTCCAGATTTAGACAAAAAATGAAAAACGGCTGGTTAGTTGAAGGTTATTTCGGGTTGTTTTTTCAAACATGAATTAGCTGCTCAACTAATTAGCCAATAACTTTCACATAATCATTAAATCCTTCTATATTTGCAAACCTTTTTCAAAAAGAAGAATAGGAAATGGCTAAGAAAGGAAACAGAGTACAAGTGATTCTTGAGTGCACAGAGCACAAAGACAGTGGATTGCCCGGCACGAGTCGGTACATCAGCACAAAGAACAGAAAAAATACACCTGATCGAATTGAATTGAAAAAATACAATTCGATCATGAGAAAATATACCGTTCACAAAGAAATTAAATAAGCATGGCAAAGAAGGTAGTAGCAACTCTAAAGCAACCAGGTGGAGCGAAGTATGCGAAGGTGATCAAAGCGATCAAGAATGAAAATGGTACGTATTCTTATAGGGAGGAAATGGTAATGGAGGGCGATGTAAAAGACGCACTGGCCAGATAAGTAAAAAATTTTTCTACAAATGAAAAGCCGCTTTTTTAAGCGGCTTTTTTTGTTTAAAGCCTTTAAACACACATTATGCTTTTACTAATTTTCAATTGATAATATGGCAATTGGACCTGTGTACAAAACTTTTTATTGTATTACTTGACATACAGCATAAAAAAGCAATATACTTGGGGGCTAAATTTTTTCACCTTAAACATTAATTAACCTATGAAGCAATTCTACACATTAATTGTTATGCTGTTTTTTGCATTCGGTTCCTTTGCACAGGACTGGACTAAAAACGAACAGGCACTCTATTATCTAGGACCTGATGGTAAGGTCTTCATACAGCCTGACTATAGTGCTATGGCTGTTTATTTCAAAGATCAGCCTGCTGCTGATGTCGAGGCAGGTTTCAAATCGCAATTGAGTCAGACTAAAAGCGTGGCTGATGTCGAGCAGGCAGGAGTGGAACTCATGGATCTTAAAGGCATGCTTAGAATCAAGTCTGCAGACGGGCTCAGATCGATCAATACAGATAGCGATCGAAAAGCTTTCCTTCGTTCGTATGAGCTGGAAGGCAAAGGAGCTTACGAGGTGTTGCCGGCATTTACAGTAGATGGTGTCCAGGCCTGGCTGACAAAAAGAGTCGTTGTTAAGCTGAGACCAGGAATGGGTCTGAATGACATGAATGATGTCATGAAAAAGTATAATGGTGTTTTTGTGAAGAATCTTACGGATGCCAACACTTTTATTATAAAAGTAGATCAGTTGGAGAACCAGCTGCCATTTATTCAGGATCTCAACAACAGAGGATTACTCGAATGGGGAGAGCCGGATTTCAAAATGGAAATCGTAAGAAGAATTGATCCATTCTACCAGTATCAGTGGCACCTGAATAATACGGGAGGTACTGATCTTGGAGGAAAAGCATTGCTTAACGATGCGGACATAGATGCTCCGGAAGCATGGACAATTTCAACAGGGAATAATGTAACAGTTGCTGTAATCGATGATGGTCTTGAGGCACATGAGGACATGGCGGCTCTACTGCCAGGTTATACGCCGGCTAATGGAGGAAATGGAACACCATCTCTATCAACAGATGGTCACGGACAACAGTGCGCAGGACTGATAGGTGCTTTACACAATGAAATCGGAGTGAGGGGAGTAGCGCCAGGCGTGAGCATTTTCAGTGTCAACATCTTTGCTCCGAACACTTCCAACGCGGATGTGGCAGATGGAATTAACTGGGCGGTGAATAATGGAGCAGATGTGTTGTCTAATTCATGGGGATACACTTCATGTACCACGAATATTTCATCCATCACTTCAGCTTTCAATAATGCTGCCACGAATGGCCGAGGAGGTTTGGGATGTATTATTCTTGTTGCCTCTGGAAATGATTTTGGTTCTTGTGTAAGTTATCCGGCAGACCTTCCATCAGTTACAGCTGTTGGAGGTATTTCCGGAGATGGTGCAAGGAGTAATTTCAGTAACTATGGACCAACACTTGACATTGTTGCACCAAGTAATGATGACTGGGTATTCAATGCACAGGGACAATTAATTGCAACCGCTCATGATCTCGTAACAATCGACAGAGAAGGTTCGGCCGGATGGTTCTCTGGAAATTACAGTGACGGATTTGGAGGAACTTCAGGAGCTACACCGATAGCTGCTGGTGTAGCAGCATTGGTATTATCAGTTAATCCTGCACTTACTAAAGCAGAAGTTGAAAACATTCTTTACACAACGACCGATGATGCAGGTCCTGCTGGTTTTGACAATGAGTACGGACATGGAAGAGTGAATGCTTATCAGGCGGTACTTGCAGCAGGAGGATCAAGTGATACTAACCCACCGTCGGTTCCAAATGGATTGAGTTCTTCTAACATAGGAGCAACATCGTTTGACATCAGCTGGAATGCTTCAACAGATGATACCGGAGTTACAGGATACAATATTTACCTGAATGGGTCAAATGTTGGAACTTCAAGTGGCACGTCTACGTCTGTTACAGGCTTGAATCCAAGCACAAGCTATACTGTTGCAGTATCAGCATTTGACGCGGCATCAAATGAATCAGGTCAGTCTTCTTCGATCAATGTGACTACTACCGTGGCTACATTGTCTTGTAGTGCTACCGTTTCATCCTATCCATATTCGGAAGGATTTGAATCCAATGATGGATGGACACAGTTAACTGGTGATGATGGAAACTGGGTGCGTGATTCTGGGGGAACACCATCTTCAGGAACAGGACCTGGATCTGCAGTTGAAGGATCATTCTACATGTTCCTTGAAGCCTCCACGAATGGAAGCACAGGTCAAATTGGGAACAATGCAACAGCAATTCTTGAGAGTGATTGTTTTGATCTTTCCGGAGCTTTGAATGCAACATTCTCTTTCCAGAATCACATGTACGGAACCAACGTCGGGTCAATAACCGTACAGGTTTCACAGGATGACCAAAGTTGGACAAACGTATGGACGCTTTCCGGGAATCAGGGAAATCAATGGAATGCAGTCGATGTAAATCTTGATTCGTATGCCGGATCAAGCATCAAATTGAGAATTGTTGGTACGACAGGAAATGGCTGGTCAAGTGACCTTGCTGTGGATGATTTATCAGTTACCACCGGATCAGGTGGAGGAGATACCGAAGCTCCAACAACACCAACCGGACTGGCATCATCCAATATAGCTGAAACCAGTTTTGATGTTACATGGAATGCTTCTTCAGATAATGTGGGAGTGATTCAATACAACGTTTACCTTGATGGATCAAGCCTTGGATCTGTAACAGGAACAGGTGCCAGCATTACTGGCCTTACTGCTTCAACATCGTACGCAGTGGCAGTTGAAGCGGAGGATGCAGCAGGCAATCTTTCAGGTCAGGGAACCATCAATGTGACAACAGCAGATTCCCCCGGAGGATGCTCGAATGTTACTGTTGATTCTAATGATTTTGAAGCAGGATGGGGTATTTGGAATGATGGAGGATCGGATGCAGCAAGAGTTAATAGTGCATCATTTGCTAATTCTGGGTCATTTAGTATCAGGCTAAGGGATAATACCAGCACATCGGTAGCAACGACTGATAATCTAAATCTTACATCTTTTGAGGAAGTAACAGTATCCTTCTCCTATATCACGAATAGTATGGATAATGTGAATGAAGATTTTTGGCTCCAAATTTCAAATAACGGGGGGAGCTCATTCAGCACTGCCGAAGAATGGAACCTCAATGATGAATTCGTTAATGATGTAAGAGAAAATGATGCTGTAACTATCACAGGACCTTTCACTTCAAATACGCAGTTGAGATTTAGATGTGATGCTTCAGGAAACAGTGACTGGGTTTACATTGATGACGTGGTAATTACAGGATGCCAAAATGGAACATCAACGGTAATTGTGGCAAACAATGAGTTGAAAAATGAAGCTATTGACAACTTGTTTGATTTTGAAAACATAGCAGTCTATCCTAACCCGGTTCGTGATGTGCTGAATATTAAGAATCTTCCATCTAATGCGCGAGTAAGACTTCTAAGTCTTTCAGGGCATGTAATAGAGGATATTGTTGGGAAAACTCAGTTTAATGTTTCTGGATTAAAAACCGGATTATACATCCTTCAGGTGACTGTGGATGGAGAAACTGAAGTGTACAAGGTTTCAAAACAGTAGTCTATTGTTGTTAGAAAAAAAGAGCATCTGAAAGGGTGCTCTTTTTTTATGCATTTGCGCCTATTTTTGCCGTCACATGGGTCTATTTAATATTTTCAATAAGGAGAAAAAAGAGTCACTTGACAAAGGGCTCGAGAAGTCCAAGGAAAATTTCTTTTCAAAATTAAATAAGGCTGTTGTTGGAAAATCAACCGTTGATGCTGAAGTTCTTGATGAACTGGAAGAGGTATTGATTACTTCTGACGTAGGGGTTGAAACAACCATCAAAATCATCAATCGCATTGAAGAGCGGGTCGCAAAGGATAAGTATCTGAACACTTCTGAGCTTAACAAGATACTTCGCGAAGAGATTGCAGGATTATTATCCGAAAATAATACTGTGGATCTCAAAGACTTTGATCTTCCTAAAGTCGATGGACCCTATGTAATCCTGGTGGTTGGTGTAAATGGAGTTGGCAAAACCACCACGATTGGAAAGCTGGCGGCCCAATTTAAAGGGATCGGGAAAAAAGTTATTCTCGGAGCTGCAGATACCTTTCGTGCTGCTGCTGTCGATCAATTAATTATGTGGGGGGAACGAGCAGGTGTTGAGGTGGTGTCCAAAGGGATGAATACGGATCCGGCAGCAGTGGCATTTGAAGCTGCAAAAAAAGGAAAGGAAGAGAATGCAGATGTGGTTATTATCGACACTGCCGGAAGATTGCATACCAAAGTGAATTTGATGAATGAACTTTCAAAGATTAAGAATGTCATTCAAAAATTCATACCAGAAGCGCCACATGATGTCATGCTGGTATTGGACGGCAGTACCGGACAAAATGCTTTTATACAAGCACAGGAATTCACCAAAGCCACTGACGTCTCATCACTTGCTATTACAAAACTGGATGGTACTGCCAAGGGTGGAGTAGTGATTGGGATATCAGATCAATTTAAAATTCCGGTGAAATATATTGGAGTTGGAGAGAAGGTCGAAGACCTGCAGGTGTTCAACAAGGCAGAGTTTGTAGATTCTTTTTTTAAAAACTAATTCCCTCCCATTACCGAGTCCTCCATATTCTTTACAGCATAGTAGGTCTCAGGAGACATCTTGAAATAGAATTTGGCGAAATCTCTGGACACCTTCACTTCTGTACAGATTCCATTCATGTAGGTGTACTCATTGATACCATCAGGTGATTCCATCTCGTATTTATGTTCTCCAATTCTTTCAAAAGTCAAATATTGTCCGAATTGAGGAGAAAATACCTGCTGTCCATTCTCAGGTTCGTGATGATATATTGATGCGATAGAATAGGTGATTGGACCTTTCTCCGTTGAACTGACCCCTCCGGAGGTTAATGAGTAATTATCCCCCTTTCTTACAATATCAGAAGATTTTTGAGTGGAGCCATTCAATTTACTTGTTGTTGATTCTCTTTCAAGGATGTTATTCTTATAGAGTGCGGAAGATTCAAAATCCACTGTAAAGGAAAAAAGTAATCTAAAAACTACTTTGCTTTCTACATTGTAGGATACTTCATCGTTATAAGCTTTTCGTTCCACGACCATGTCCCCAAGTTTTTTACTTCCTTTCACTACCTCATATTTCAGGATTTGTCCGCTTGCTGATGATGCAGTGAAAAAGAGTATGATTAATATGGAGGAAAGTTTACTCATCCTTTTAAAACCCGTTAGTTTAATGACACAATTAAACCATATCAGTTTCTTCTCCAAGATAATTAAACCTGACTAATCTTATGCGATTCCAAAAGATAACCTTTCAAAACATCGATGGAAATAATTTATCCGGAAGAATAGACTTCCCTTTGACCGGAAAGCCAAAGGCTTATGTGTTGTTTGCTCACTGTTTTACCTGCTCCAAGAACCTTAAATCAGTCGATTTCATTTCGCAGGCATTTACACAGCATGGAATGGCGGTTCTTCGATTTGACTTTACCGGACTGGGACAGAGTAAAGGTGATTTTGCAGACACTAACTTTTCTTCCAACCTTTCAGACCTCAAAGAAGCGTATGATTACCTCGACCAGCATTATGAAGCTCCACAAATTGTGGTTGGACATTCTTTAGGAGGTGCTGCTGTTCTTCATATCGCAGGAGAGTTGCCGGGTGTAAGGGCTGTTGCAACGGTTGGTGCGCCATCAACCCCTACTCATGTATCTCACTTGTTGAATTCTGGTAAAAATGAGCTGGAGGAAAAAGGAGAAGCAGAGATTAATATTGGCGGAAGGCCATTCAGGATGAAGAAACAGTTTTTGGATGATTTGGAAGAAAATGAAAAAAAGGGTGTCATTAAAAACCTGAAGAAAGCGTTGTTGGTGCTTCATTCACCTCAGGATAATACGGTTGGGATTGAAAGTGCTCAGGAAATTTTTATAGAGGCCATGCATCCTAAGAGTTTTGTATCGCTGGATGGAGCGGATCATTTGCTCATGAAAGAAGAAGATGCAAGGTATGTCGGGTCGGTTATTTCAGGATGGGCAATGAGATATATAGATGAAACTGAAGTTGAGGAAACCCCGGAAGGAGAGGTGTGGACAAGAGTAGGGGAAAGCGGTTATATCACCGAAGTTATGGCAGGAAGGCACCAGTTAATCGCAGATGAACCACCAGGTGTTGGGGGTACGGATTTTGGACCAACACCCTATGGTTACCTGCTTTCAGGACTTGGAGCCTGCACAGCAATGACCCTCCGCATGTATGCGGATTTCAAAAAAATTCCTTTGGAGGAGGTAAAAGTGAGGCTGACACATGATAAGATTCATAAGATGGACGGAGAAAGCAGCGAAGACTCAAAAGGCAAAATTGATCAGATCAAACGGTTGATTTCGTTAAAAGGGGATCTTACCCCTGATCAAAGAAAACGCCTGATAGAAATAGCAGGCCGGTGCCCGGTACACAAAACACTGGAGGGAAAGCCTGAAATATTAACGGAGGAATATGTAAGAGAATAGTCGATCTGTTGAGGAAATGAGATCACCCCCATACGATTAGCAGGGGCTTGAAATCAAGTTTGAATTTAGCCATATTCGTTCAGCTTTTTCAAAGATAACCTGCAATCACTTTTTCAGCAGGTCAAACAATCGTTTAACTTGAAGGTCTCCAAAACCATAAATGGGTGCTCTCTTATTAAATTCCTGAAATACGACCCCAAAATTATCATGGACTTTATCATTCATGATTTCCAAAATAATTCGTTCTGGATGCCCGTATCCATTCACATCCGGAGTACGGTCTATTTGTGCAGAAATGGCATCTTTTAGAAAAGGAAACTGATTTTGCAAAAGGCCGGCGGTTGCTTTGAGTTCATTAATATCTCCGTTTTGATAAGCCATCCATAATAATGAAAAATACGTAAGCTGCTCAGTATTTATAGAGACTCTTTGCTTAAAAGCACTGATAAGCCCTTCTCCATTCAGCCCTGCAAACCCATACCTCAGATCTGTTTCAGGCTGTACCAGGTTAACAGAAAGGTCCTTTCCGTTTAATAAGCTACAAACGAACCAAAAATTGACCTGACAAAAAAGATCCTCCTCAAACCAGAGATTAACTTCCCCATCGCGGATCTGAGTAATCTTTGTTAATTCAGGAACTGTTTTCTTAAAGTATTCTTCTTGGGGTATTCCATACATTTCCTGCATGGATGCTGCTCGTGTGGCAAATAAATCTTCAGGTGTACTTCCTGATACGTCACCATCAACCAGGCATTCTCTCGCAACAATTATTTCACCCTGTAACTGTTCAGCAGGGAACTGTTCTTTTAATGCATCACCATTTAAAATATGGGAGATATTCAAGATTCAACGGCTTCCGTTTCAACCTGTACTTCTTCTGTTGTCTCTTCTTCCTCTTTTTTGAAGTACCTTTTTTGAAAGACCAGGATGATACAAATGGCCGTGAATATCGAAGCATCTGCTATATTAAAAACCGGCCACAGCGCCATGTAATCACCGCCAATAAATGGAATCCAGCCCGGTAAATACCCTTCCCAGATGTCAATATAAAACATGTCAACAACCTGTCCATGAAACCATGGGGTCGCAGCATCATACGGTGCATTATCCAGGAGTATGCCATAGAAAATGCTGTCAATGAGATTGCCAATGGCCCCTCCAAGAATGAGTGCTATGCAAATCAGTAACCCTTTTGAAGCTTCTTTTTTGACCAGTGAATAGAGGTAGTATGCGATGGCAAACATGGCACCTATTCGGAAAGTGGTTAAAATAAGTTTGCCATAGGCAAAATCAAGCTTCATCCCAAATGCCATTCCCGGATTAGTCAAATAATGCAGCTTAAACCAGGTTCCGAATATCATGATCTGGCCGCCTGATCCCATCGTCATATTGTTGTGAACAATCATTTTCACCACCTGATCGACTATTATGACTGCTAAGCTTATCAGGAAATACTTTAATGCCGGGTTCTTCATGAGATTGTTATTCATTTGGTTTCGGCCCCTTGCCGAGTTACTTGTATTTGAACGCTAAGTTCGCTTCCATCAATATCAAAAACTTCAGCATCGGTTGGAGTATCTGTGAAATCAATGGAGGTTGCCTGAGTTTCCATCATGATGTACGCATCGAATTCACCAATTGCTTTACGCATCATTTCGTCAGTGGTTGAATAGGAGATGGCAATTCTGTCCTGAACCTCCAGTCCTTTGTCCTTTCTCAGGTTTTGGACTCTGTTCACCACATCTCTGCTCAGCCCTTCCTTCTTGAGTTCCTCCGTGAGGGTGATATCCAGAGCGACTGTTAGTCCGCCCTCAGAAGCAACCAGCCAGCCGGGAATGTCTTCAGATGAAATTTCAACATCCTCAAGTGTCAAAAGAATTTTCTCCTCACCAATCGTTATTTCAGTCCTGCCTTCTGCTTCAATTTTGGCAATATCTTCTTTTCCAAAACCATTTATGATCCCGGAAATTTCTTTCATTTTTGGTCCGTGTTCCTGACCCAGCTTCCTGAAATTTGGTTTTATCTTTTTCACCACAATTCCTGATGCATCATCTACGTATTCAATTTCCTTCACATTAATTTCCGTCAGGATTAATTCTTCAACTGCCTCAATAAGTGCTTTCGTTTCAGGACGTAAGATTGGAATCAAAATTTTATGCAAAGGTTGTCGCACTTTGATTCGTTCCTTCTTCCTGAGTGAGTGAATGAGTGAAGAAATGTTCTGGGCAAGGTGCATGCTCTCACTTAGCTTCTGGTCGATTTTACTTTCATCGCATATTGGCAGGGAGGAAAGGTGAACTGAATCTTCTTGAAGTTTGGTATTGTTTGCTTTAGCGCTTGCTCTGATGCCGTCAGACAGATTTTTATACAACCAGTCGGAATAGAATGGAGCAATGGGGCTCATCAATTGCGCAGTAGTGAGCAGACATTCATAGAGTGTTTCATATGCAGCTTTCTTATCGGCATTCATTTCACTTTTCCAGAACCGTTTTCGTGAAAGACGGATGTACCAGTTTGAAAGCTGATCACTTACAAATTCCTGAATTGCACGAGCAGCCCGTGTTGGTTCATAATCTTCATAATATCCCGAGACTTCCTGAATCAAAATCTGTAATTCTGAAAGAATCCAGCGATCGAATCTTGGACGTTTTTCAAAAGGTGTTACATTAATTTCATTAAGCTCGAAAGCATCAAGATTGGCGTAGAGTGCAAAGAAGGAGTAGGTGTTGGAAAGCGTACCAAAGAATTTCCTCTGAACCTCAATGACCCCATCCAGATCAAACTTGAGATTGTCCCATGGGTTGGCATTGGAGATCATGTACCACCTGGTTGGATCAGCTCCATATTCTCCCAGTGTGTCAAACGGATTAACCGCATTGCCCAACCGCTTGGACATTTTGTTTCCGTCTTTGTCGAGCACCAATCCGTTCGCAATTACATTTTTGAATGCGACACTGTCATTTAAAAGGACAGCAATGGCATGAAGTGTAAAGAACCATCCACGTGTCTGATCGACACCTTCTGCTATGAAATCTGCCGGGTAATTGGCCTTGAAAACATCATTGTTCTCAAAAGGGTAATGCCACTGCGCATAAGGCATGGCCCCTGAATCAAACCACACATCGATCAGGTCTGGTTCACGCGTCATCTTCTGCCCGGAATCACTAACAAGAAAGACATCATCAACATAAGGTCTGTGCAAGTCAAAATTTTCAGGAAGATCACCATCCATGAATCCAGCCTCAGCTGCTTTATGTACCTCGGTTTCCAGTTCTTCAATACTTCCAATGCACTTTATTTCCTGACGATCTTCTGTTACCCAGATGGGCAAGGGAGTTCCCCAGTACCTGGATCTGCTCAGGTTCCAGTCTACCAGATTCTCGAGCCAGTTTCCAAAACGACCTGTTCCGGTAGATGCCGGTTTCCAGTTGATCGTATTGTTGAGTTCAACCAGCCGGTTCTTCAATGCAGTCGTTTTTACAAACCAGGAATCCAGCGGATAGTATAAAATAGGCTTGTCGGTTCTCCAGCAGTGAGGGTATGAGTGCTCATATTTTTCAACCTTGAAGGCTTTGTTGTCTTCTTTGAGTTTTATGGCGATGAGAACATCTGTTGGCTTAAAGTCGGGATCGTTACGGGTAGCATCATCATAATACTCTTCCTTCACATATCGACCGGCAAAATCCGTAACTTCTTTCACAAATCTCCCCTGTTTGTCAACCAGCGGTGCTTCCTGTCCATTCTCATCCTGCACCATAACCGATGGAACTCCGGCAGCCTGAGTTACTCTAAAGTCGTCTGCTCCAAAAACGGAGGCTGTATGTACGATTCCTGTTCCGTCCTCTGTCGATACGAAATCTCCTGGTATAACTCTGAACGCATTTTTTTCAAGATCTTCATTGGTGACATAATCCATCAATTGCTCGTATCGAACTTCAAGCAGTTCTTTGCCGCTCCATTCTCCTGCAATTTCAAACGGGATAAGTTTGTCGCCTTTTTGATAATCCGAAAGGTTCAACTCTTTTACTTTCTCTGAGAAGTATTTGCCAATAAGATCCTTCGCCAGGATTACTGATACAGGGGCTCCGGTATACTGATTGAATGTTTTGACTTTGGAGTATGTAATCTTTTCACCAACAGCAAGGGCGCAGTTTGCAGGGAGAGTCCATGGGGTGGTAGTCCAGGCGATGATCCTCACATCTTCCTCTGAAGTTTCGAAAAGGAAGGAAGATCGATCATCGTTCTTGACCTTAAACTGAGCAACAATTGAAGTGTCTTTAAGATCCTGATAGGTCCCTGGCTGGTTGAGCTCGTGTGAACTTAGTCCGGTCCCCGCAGCAGGAGAATAGGGCTGCACGGTATACCCTTTGTAGAGAAGCCCCTTATCAAAAAGTTTTTTCAGGAGATTCCAGACCGACTCGATATAATCTTTTTCGAATGTGATGTAGGGGTTATCCAAATCTACCCAGTACCCCATTTTTTTTGTCAGATCATCCCACTCGTCCTTAAATTTCATCACAGCTTCACGGCACTTCTGATTGTATTCCTCAACCGTGATTCCCGCCTGACCGTCGGGCAGGTTTTTGCCTATATCTTCCTTGGTAATTCCCAGCTCTTTTTCTACCTGTAGTTCGACAGGAAGACCATGTGTATCCCATCCGCCTTTTCTTTTCACCTGATAGCCCTGCAAAGTTTTATACCGACAAAAGATATCCTTAACCGTTCGTGCCATTACGTGGTGAATCCCGGGAGTGCCGTTAGCACTTGGAGGACCCTCGTAAAAGGTGAAGGTGTCGCTTCCTTCTCTTGAGCTTATCGAGCGATCGAATATGCCTTCCTTTTCCCAAAAAGACTGGATTTCTTTTGCGATTTCAGGGTAGCTGATTTTTTTAAATTCTGGGTACTTCACGTTGGTCTGGAATAGAACTTATGCTTTCTTTTTTTCAACTTCTTCGTCGATTCCTTCAGCGAGCTCAGGCACGCTTTCAATCAATGGATGTGATTTTTTATTTCTCTTCCCGCTATCAAATTGGAGCAAAAGCGCGGGAAGAACAACCACATTTGTCAACATGGCAAACAACAAGGTGATAGAGGTTAGTTTCCCAAGCGCGATGGTTCCGCCAAATTCAGACAGTACAAAAATGATAAAACCAAAGAAGAGAATGATAGAAGTGTAGATCATGCTCGATCCCGTTTCAATGATGCTTTTGCTAACTGCTTTTGACACATTGAATTTGTTTGCGAAAAGCTCTTGTCGGTATTTGGCCAGAAAATGAATGGAGTCATCTATGGAGATACCAAAAGCGATACTAAATATCAGGGCAGTGCTTGGTTTGAGTGGAATCCCAAAGTAGCCCATGATGCCGGCAGTTACCAACAATGGGATCATATTTGGTATTAGAGAAATAATTATCATCTTAAAATTTCGGAACAGCACAGCCATTATGATAGCAATGATGATAAAGGCGATAACCATTGATGTCAAAAGGTTTTCAATGAGAAACTTATTCCCCTTGATGAACATGAGCGTGGTTCCGGTAAGCTTGACATCCATTTTTGAGTCAGCAAAAATCGAATCTATTTTCGGTGAGATAACATTGGTTACCAGCGAATCCAGTCGTGTGGAGCCAATATCTGCAATCATCAGTTTTACCCGAATCATTTGACCGGTAGAATCTACAAAAGACCTGGAGAAATCCTGATTCTCTTCTTCACCATCCAGATACTTCATAATAAACGAGAGGTCCCTGTTGGTCGGAAGAGAATAGAGGTTGGGGTTGTGATTATAAAATGCCTGCCTGGCAGCTTTGGCAAAACTCACAACAGAAATAGGTTGTGAGATATATGGAATATCACTGAGAAACATCTCCAATTCATTGATTTTCCTGAGGTTTTTTAAGCTTTGCACACCTTTCTTATTACCGGTATCTATGATGAGTTCAAGAGGCATGATCCCACTGAAATTCTGCTCAAAAAATGCCATGTCTTTCTTCAACGGACTTTTTTCAGGAATATCATCGACCAAAAAGGAAACGGCCCTGAGTTTCATAAGTCCAATTGCAGAAACAACCACTACCGCAATGGTTATCAGGAAGATAACCGGGCGCAACTTGTGAACGGAAAAATCCAGCCACTTCAATACCCAATCCAGCATTCGAAACTTCAGATGCTTCAGGTGTTTTTGTGTAGGCGGTTTGTACAAGGAAAAGACAGCCGGAATTAATATGATGCTCACAATAAAAGTGGCCATAATATTGATGCCTGCTACCACCCCAAACTCTATTAAAATATTAATTTGTGTTGTTGCAAGTACAAAGAATCCTATCGCAGTAGTGAAGTTTGTTATGAAGGTTACCACCCCAATCTTTCGAATGATCCTGCTCAGTGCTTTCATTTGATCCCCATGATCCTGGAATTCATGGTGATATTTATTGAGCATATACACACTGTTTGGTATGCCTATGACTACAATGATTGGGGGAATGAGACCAGTTAGTAGTGTGATTTTGTATTGAAACAAAGCCAGAGTCCCAAGTACCCAGACCACAACTACCCCGATAATAACAATTGGAAAGAAAACGGCTTTAAAGGATCTGAAGAAGGCAAAAAGAATAATCCCGGTTACAACAACAGAAAGAATCAGGAACATATTGAGCTCAGCCTTTACCTTGGTTGTTGTGATTGTCCTGGAATACGGAAGTCCGGCAAAGTGGACATCTATACCCGTTTCCTTCTCAAATTGTTCTCCAACATCAATTACTGAAAAAATGAGTTGATCCCTGTTCTTCGAATTAAGTATCTCTTTGGAGATCGTGATGAAAATAAGCGTTGCTCCATTTTCCTCATTGAGCAACTGGCCGCTGTAGAATTTCAGACTCGCGGCAAATGCAAGCAGACTGTCAAGCTCTTTCTGGTTGTCAGGAATGGATTTAAACACAGGAAGAAACTCAAATGCCCCTTTCTTTGAATTCTTTTGAAGCATCCGAAGATTAGGGAGCCCAAGTACACTGGTCACACCTTCTTTAGCCTGAAGTGAGTCAGTAAGGGCTCTTAATTTTTTAAAATTATCAACCCTGTATACAGAACTATCCATCACCCCAAGTGCCAGAATATTTCCACCATCTTCTCCGAAAGTCTTTTTAAACTTCTGGAAGTACACCATGTCCTCATCATTATCGGGCACGATGCTGGCAAGATCGTAAGACCATTTAATGTTTCTGGACTGGTACCCCATGAACACAGTTATCACGGCCAGTATGATCATGAGCGTGACCCGGTATTTAAGGATTATATGAGCGAGTTTAAACCACATTTGAAAATAGTGCGCAAAGGTAATTAGATAAGCCAGAGGAGCAAGATTTTCAGGAGGTTATGTCCTTTGAGTTTTAGTGATCCGTAAACTGATTTCATATTTTGCCTCAAATACATTTGGAAATTTTGTATTAGCGCTGACTGATAATTTTTAGCGATGTTTTTCTGAAAAAAATTGAATTTTGTCCGATTAGAAATCTAATCGATTTAATTTTCTGTTGTTGCCGAATCTGCCACTATGAAAAACCTGATTCTGAGTTTACTTTTTTTAGTTACTCAACTGACTGCCTTTACACAAACTTCAACCGTTGACAGCCTCAATGTCATTCTCGAAAAAGCCACTGGCAGAGAGCGGATTGATGTGCTGAATAATTTGCTGGAAGAATACATCTGCAGCCATGACAGCCTTGCCGTGGTAACGTACAATAAGGTTAGAGTGGCATTGAAAACAGAAGATTACCCAAAGGGAAGACTACTGTCTTTGAAGCACTACGGGTCGATGAAATATTGTTCCAACGATCTGGATAGTACGATCTACTACTACAGGACAGCAGCCAATACAGGGCTGGCAAATTCATTGGAAGAAACGGGACAGTTACTAAGCAGACTGGGGTTCTATTTCCAGACCGCCGGAAACTTTGATTCCAGCTACTACTACCTGATGAAAGGATTGAACCACGGAGTGGACACTGGTGACAGCCTTACTATTGGCTCAACAAACATTGGTTTGGGGACCATCTATCAGCAACGTGGACAGTTGGACAGTGCACTTGGCAGTTATTTCAGAGCATTGGAAATTTCAGAGCAAATGGACCATAAACCCATGCTCATAACAGCAAAGTTGAATATCGCAACCTTCTACTACGATCATCAGCCGGACAGATTACGAATTTCAGATTTTGAGGAGTTACTTCAGACAACTCGTGAAATTGGAGATCAGCTTCGTGAAATAAGTGTCCTTGAATGGTTGGGATACCTTGAAGCAGATAGTGGAGAATATGACCTGGCGGTGAAATACTTCAATGATGGACTCAGAGTGAACAAACAGGTCCAGGATCAGAACAGTGAAATCTTGCTACTTCAGGGAGTTTCTTATGCTCACAATCTTTCTGGAGATCACGAGCAATCGGTCGAGACCAATAATAAGATTATTGACCTTGCAAGATCCTCGGGCTATGAACTTTACCTTCCGGCAATGTATGCAAACAATGTCACTAATTATATCGCACTTGGGAATTATGACAAGGCAATAGAAAACGGACTCGCGGCTATCTATGCAGGTAATAAGTCCGGTCAGAAGGAATTGTATTTTAAAATACTTCCGGAAATGGCAATTGCCTACAACAAACTTGGTCAGAGTATGAAAGCGTACGAGACCCAGCTGGAGTTTACAAAACTCAATAAGGAGATATTTGATGAAGAAAAGTCAAAGCAGTTTGCTGAAATGGAGGCGAAGTATGAAACCGCAAAGAAGGAGGCAGAAATTGAATCCCTCTCTCAACAGGCAGCTATTCAGACACTGGAAATCCAGCAAAAGAATCAGGGAATCATCATTGGAGTTGTGCTGATGCTATTGATTATTATCTCGATATTTTTCATATATGAACGGCGTTCTTTTAAAAGAAAGAGAAACCAGACAGAGCTTGAACAGAGATTTTTGAGATCTCAGCTAAACCCGCATTTCATTTCTAATGCATTGGTGGCGGTGCAGAATTTCATGTTAAAGAACAATGCAGAGGCTGCAGCACAGTACCTGACAAAATTTTCAAAGTTGATGCGCGAAATACTGGAAAATTCAAGGCGGGAATTCATTCCGGTTGAGGAAGAAATCAATATGTTGACTAACTACCTCGACATTCATAAACTCAGACTGAATGATGGATTTGATTATACAATCAAACTCGGTGAAAACATCGACCCGGAAACAGACACTATCCCTCCAATGTTCATTCAGCCTTTTTTGGAAAATTCCATTGAGCATGGAATAAATCCTCTGGAAAAGAAAGGTGAGATCACGCTATCATTTGAGAAGCAGGGTGAATACATTTCGATAAATGTTACTGATAATGGCAAAGGATTGGGATCAAAAGAAAAGTCAACTGATCATACTTCTCTATCCACTACAATCATAAAGGAGCGAATGGAGCAATTCAATAAGACGCTTAAATCTAAGATTCAATTAGTCTTGAGCGAAATAAGTAATGATAACGGTGAAATAGAAGGAACCAAAGTTGAGTTAAAGGTTCCATTCAGCTACATTTAAGGATACAGCAGCCTTAGTCACTTTATGAAAATTGTTTTAGTCGATGACGACTCGACGGTTAGGGATAACCTCAGGACTCTTCTTTCGATGTATGTGAAAGAAGCTGAAGTAATTGCTGAAGCCGATGGTGTTCAGGCAGGTCTGAAATGCCTTTCAGAATTTACCCCCGATTTGCTTTTGCTTGATGTGGAAATGAAAGATGGGACCGGCTTTGACCTGTTATCACTTTATGGCCACCTGGACTTTAAAGTAATCTTTGTTACCGGGCATGATGCGTATGCAATTAAGGCGTTTAAATACAGTGCAATCGACTACATCCTGAAGCCGGTAGATCCGGATGAACTTATCAGAGCCATTGGGAAAGCAAAAGATGTCCTCACACTTGAAGAGCAAAATGTAAAAGTTTCAAATCTTGTCGGAAACAAGAATATTCCTCGTGCCGATCAAAAAATACTCCTTAAAGACGCTGAAACAGTTTATCTCATTGCAGTGAAAGATATTGTGCGATGCGAGTCAGAAACCAACTACACTAAATTTTTTCTTGTTGATGGCAGAAAGCTTACGATTTCTAAAACACTTAAGGAATATGATGCCCTGTTTCAGGATCAGTCCTTTTTCAGAGCCCATCAATCGCATTTGATAAACCTTGTACACTTTGATCGCTATGAGAAAAAGGAAGGCGGAATTGTGCATATGAAGGACGGGAGCACATTACCGGTAGCAGTTCGGAAGAAGGAGGCGTTGATGGAGGCACTTGGGGATTTGAACAATTAGCCCTAACAGGGTTAATTCAAATATCATCAAAAACAATAGTCCTCACCTCACGCTCATCTTGAAAACTATCATGAAACCCACTATAAGCATTTCTGCCTCCAAACCAGGTGAGAACATTCTCACGATCGAGATTTGTTCTTTTCGTACTAAGATGGCTATGATATGAGGAATGCGGATATTCCCTAAAGTCATCAATCAATCCATGCTTTTGTGGATTTGCATGGATGTAGTAGATCAATCGTGACAGGTAAGCATCATCTCCAACTTCGATTCTTCGAAAAGGCAGCTCAAACAACTTTCCAGTTCGGTCATTTTGCTTATTGAAAGCTTGCGTATACCCATTGAAAAAATGAGAAAACTGAAGGCTGATAATTTTAGAGGTATCTCTGGTAACCCTGTTAGGGTTAACCCTAACAGGGTTATGAATCCTTGATATCTCATCTTCATTCTTAGTTCGAATCAAAAAGTGAAAATGATTATTGAGCAAACAATAAGCGTATGTTTCCGCAATCGGACTGATGTATTTATCGTACTTCAGAAGAAAGTATGAGTAGTTTTCTTCCCTCTTGAAAATTGGTTCACTATTAATTCCTCTATTGTAAACATGGTAAAATGTTTCTGGCTGTAGAGGCGGGGTGTTTTTCATGTTGATAAATTTAAATCACCCTAACAGGGTACCCACCCTGTTAGGGTTGACAATACATCTACCTTCTAATTCTGGAAAAACTCCAACGAATACTCAATATTCTTCCACGAATTCTCAACTCCGCAAATTCTCTTTTATATAAGGTTTTGTTTTGATCCTGCCTTAACAAAAAACCAAACAAAATCATGAAAAAACTATTGCTGCTTTTGTGTCTGATGATGACACAACTCGTTTATTCTCAGGTACCCACATCAGGGTTGACGGGAGAGTATAGATTTACAAACGGATCATTGGATGATACAGCCAATGGTATCTCGCTTGTTCAGACAGGCTCCGCACTTTCCACTACCGGTAATCATGCCGGGGGGGTAAGCCGGGCGATTACCCTAAATGGTGATCATCTTCAAAGAACCACCAACACGGAAGGAAATTTAGACCTCTCTGTAAGTTTTTGGATAAAGACCAGCACCAATGATGCTATGAAGCGTGTGATCATTGATCAAACGGAACGAACATCCGAATCAGAGACGGTTTCACAAACAGGCTGGTACATTTACTTAAAGGATGGAAAGGTAGGAGTGGCTGGAAATTTTCAATGGGCCAAACAAGTGGTCAACATTGTATCAGGAACTGTTTACGAAAGTACCGGTTTTACAGGCTATCTGGATACAAACTCTTTAACGGACATTTCAGATGGCAACTGGCACCACGTTGTTGTCACCATTTTTACCAACAACGGACTCAGGCAGGGAACCGCTATTCGTGCCACTTATAATGTTTATGTGAATGATGTACTTGAAACCACTCAGAATCAGACATATACAGCTCCTGACCATCCATGGTCTGTGGTGAAGCGGTTTGTTAACCTTGCGCATCCGATAACAATCGGCAATAGCAAGGATGGGAATTCCACCGATCGATTTCAGGAATCAATCGATGACATCCGGTTTTATAGCCGAACCATTGATGCAACAGATGTCAATAACCTGTACAGTGAAACGGCCTGCTCAGGAAGTACAAGTGCCACAGCACTGGCTCAGGATATGAGTATTCAACTGGATGTGTCAGGTAATGCTTCAATTTCAGCTGATGACATAGATAACGGATCAATAAACTCCTGTGGTGATCCTGTGGCCACTCTTACGCTGGATAAGTCAACATTCACTTGCGAGGATTTGGGAACCAACACGGTGACTTTAACTGCAACAGATCTTGAGGGTAATACTTCTACAGCCACAGCCACAGTGACTGTCACTCCTTTTATTGAGGTAATCATGAAAAGTGATGTGGTGATTGTGGAGTTAGATGGAACCGGCAATGCTTCGATTGTTCCTGCGGATGTGGATGACGGAACCTTTTCTTCATGCGGGGAGAACCTTACCTTCTCTCTCGATCGAACAGATTTTTCCTGCGCAGATTCCGGGATGGATGTTCTTGTAACTCTTTCCGTATCAGATGAAAGTGGGAACTTGGAAACAGGCACTGCAATAGTCAGAGCAGAAGATACAGAGATTCCGGTTGCAGCAGCTCAGGATGTATCAGTACAACTGGATGCTGTAACGGGGCTGGCAGTTATTACAACAGCAATGATTAACAATGGGTCTTCGGACAATTGCAATGCGATATTGACACTTTCTAAAACAGAATTTAGCTGTGGAGATTTGGGAGAAAATGCAGTTACGCTGACCGTGACAGATGACGAGGGGAATGTTGGCACTGCAACGGCAACTGTGACTGTCACCTCCATCATCAATGATGAAGCAATAACAGCTGCTGTGACTGAAATTTGTCCGGACGGAACATCCGGCACTACAATTTCTACTGCAAGCTCAGTTGTAGGAGTGGACTACTACTTAAGAAACAGTGTAGACAATTCAATTGTTGAAGGTCCGGTTGCAGGAACAGGAAGTGCGCTCGATTTCAATACAGGAATGCTCTCTGAGACAACTACTTTCAATGTGCTTGGAAGATTAACCACTACAAGTGGAAGCCAGGCATTGGAGTTTGACGGAATCGATGATTACGTTAATGCGGGGACTGATAATCGGTCGATAACCAGTCAGATAACTGTTGGTTTATGGATAAAAACCAGTGTAGTGGGTGCGCAGTATTTTCTTGGCAAGTATGACGGTATTAGAGGAATCTTATTCTACATAGATGCAAATGGCAAAGCCAACCTGGATGGCCGGGATGGCACAGGGGTCTATAAAAAAGCCGGAGCATCCGTCACTTCTGTTAACGATGATGAATGGCATTATTTGGCAGGTACTGTGGATATCAGTACAGGAGTATGGAGTGTTTATGTTGATGGAGTCCTTGAAAGCAGCACAACCCATGCTACAGGATCAACACTTGCCGGGACAGATGTTTTGACAATTGGAGGACATACAACACTCTATTATGCGGGTGCGATTGACGAAGTATCCATTTGGAATACAGCATTGGATCAGTCAGCAATACAATACAATATGAACAATAGTCTGGGGGGTTCTGAAAATGGGATAGTGGGCCTTTTCAAATTCAATGAAGGTTCAGGGACAACAACATCGGATGCTTCATCTTACGCAATGTCAGGGACATTGACAAATATGGATCCTGGAACTGACTGGATTACAGGGCCGGCAAGCACGAACGTATGCGGATTCCAAATGTCCGATGAAATCACCATTGGTGATGTAACACCTCCATCGGTACTTGTTCAGAACATTACCATTCAACAAGATGAATCGGGACTCACAACAATTGCCATTACAGATATCGACAATGGAACCACTGACAATTGTGCAAGTAATGAAAATCTTACTTTCAGCCTGAATAAAAGTGAGTTTGATTGTGATGAGACGGGTGCTAATGTTGTGACTCTGACCGTTACCGATGAAAGTGGAAATGAATCATCCGCTGATGTAACCGTTACCATTACTTCCTCCATCTCTGATCAGGTGGTAACTGCGACACAAAGCAACGTTTGCCCAGGTGAGTCTGCGACAGTAAGTATTGCTGGCTCTCAGGAAATGATAAGTTACACCCTTAGAAATGAGGCAGGAACTATTATTGATGGTCCAATAGACGGAACTGGATCTGCTATTGATTTTACTACCGGGGCAATTAGTCAGGAGACCACTTTTAACGTGTTTGGAGAGCCATCATCAAACAGTGATCAGGCGATGGTAGTTGGATCTGTCGCTCAGGTAATAATTCCATCTTCCTCTTCATTGCAGCTGAGTGAAAACTGGACCATTGAGGCCTGGGTAAAACCTTCGGCAACCGTCATGAATATTGTGGAAACATATAATGGCAGTGGTGGCTACATCTTGAGATCGAATGGCTCAAAGTGGCAGGCATATGCCATGCAGTCATCAGGGAGTTTTGCAATCGTAACTTCTGCAACGAGTCTGGTAATTGATGAGTGGACGCATGTTGCTGCCACATTCAATGAAACAACCAATCAATTAAAAATATATGTCAACGGTGTGCTGGATGCCACCAACAGCTCGGCTACAGTGGATCAGAGGGGGAGTACAACCACGATAAAACTGGGAGGCCGTGGAGACGATGGTTCAATGCAGGGAGCGCACACACAGGACGAGGTAAGAATTTGGAATATTGAGCGAACGGACCAGGAGATCAGTGATTACATGTCAATGGCTTTGTCAGGGAGTGAATCCGGACTGGTTGCCTATTATAACTACAATGATCTCACTTTTTCTGAAATGGGAATGACTATCCCGGACCTGACGTCCAATGGAAATGATGGTACTATGACAGGTAATTACACGGAGAACGACATAATGGAAGGAGCTCCGGCGAGTGCAGGGTGCGCGCGTGAAATGTCAACGACAGTGACGATTACGGCTGAGGATAACGAAGCTCCAACAGTGATGACTCAAAATTTCACTGCGCGGCTTGACATAAACAATCAGGTGACAGTTTTTCCTTCAGATGTTGATAATGGTTCTTACGATCAATGCGGAAGTGTATCGCTTCAAATTGAGTTGGATAATGTTGGAGATGTGTCAACCGGATCAAGGGCACCGGAAGTTATAACAGGCGGGTTGACTTTTAATGAAACTAATCTGGGAGACAACCTGGTGAAACTTATTGTAGAAGATGAAAGTGGCAACACTGCCTCTGCCTCTGCAACTGTAACGGTCATAGAATACAAAATGCCTCAGGCCATTACTTTTGCAGAGCTGTCAAATAAAGTTTACGGAGAAGCCCCTTTCAATCTGACTGCATCTGCCAGTTCAGGACTCGCAGTTAATCTGACAGTTGCAGAGGGCCCGGCAGTTTTGTCCGAAAGTACACTTACGATAACAGGTGCGGGGACAGTGACAATTGCGGCCTCACAGGAAGGAGACGATGAATATGCAGCGGCTCTCACAGTAGAAAGAAGCTTTGCTGTTAGCAAAGCGACCTTAATAGTTTCAGCAGAAGATAAAACAATCACCTATGGAGATGCACTGCCGGAGCTAACCTTTACTTATGATGGATTTGTTAATGAGGAAGGCGCAAGCAATCTAACTACTGAGCCAACGATCAGCACTTCAGCGGGAAGTGAAGAGGGACAGGCAAATGCTGGGAGCTATGTTATCACATTAAGTGGTGGGGAATCTGCCAACTATGAATTTACGCTCATCGATGGTACCCTGACGATAGATAAAGCCAATCAGGTGATTTCAATTGAGCCCATTGAGGATAAGGAGCCGGAAGCTTCGCCATTTAACGTGATCGCTTCTGTAGATTCTGACCTTGAGTTGACTTACGATGTAACGGGCCCGGCAACCATTTCAGGAACAACAATTACTCTTGATGGAACAGAGGGTACGGTTCAGGTGACCGTTTCGCAGGCAGGAGACGATAATCATCATTCGTCCAGTTCAGTAGAATCCTTTGATGTGAAGGTCATTCTGGCAGTTGGTGATGAACTGAGCGAAGAGGTGAAAGTGTATCCAAACCCGGCGGTTAATTACATTCAGGTGGACACAAATAAGAAAGTGAATCTAAGATTCTTTGGATTTGACGGAAGGCTGGTGAAAGTGGTGAATGATGCGAAGGGAAGAATCGATTTGACAGATTTGGTTACAGGAACATATCTGCTTGAAGTGTTGACTCCTGAAGAAAAGATTTATAAAAGAATAACAAAGACAAACTAAGGCAGCAGTGCGCCAGCTGGCGAATTGCAATGGCGACTTCCGAGGGGAGTCGCTTTTTTTATTCCTGACTATATTTATGGAAGCATAAAATTCCAGTCAAATGCAAAAGATCAAACTCACCTCTGTTCAATGTACAACTCCGGACGAAATTGACAAGGACGAAATGTACCTCAAGCTTAAAGGAAAGAAAATCTGGCCGGAAGGCGAGAGATATCACAGGGTAGACACAGGTGATGTAGAGAAAATAGATCTTGAACTGGAAGTAGAAGAAGGATGGAATGAAGTTGAGCTTTGGGATTATGATTTCGTTAGCCTGAATGATTTACTGGGGGTATTCAAATTCAAAGTAGACAATACACCAGGGAAATATTCAACAAGCATGGAACTAAAAGAACGCAATAGTACTGCCAGCTACATGCTCTTTTGGGAAATTCCGGAATAAGTGTGTGCTTAATAAGCAAAAATCAAAGACATAAAAAAGGACAATCCGAGGTAGGATTGCCTTTCTTTTCTGATTCATTTCCGGAAATCAGCTTTTCCACTTAATCGTACAGCCGATGGCTCTTTTTTCAGTAACCGATGGTTTGTTGCCTTTAAGAAGTGCGTCAATGGCATCCTCAACGTATCGTTCGGATACATCAGACGGATCATTTGGACTGTTGTCAATTGCTCCGATGAATTCCACTTTGTATTTATCTGCAGCTTCTTTATTTAGGAGGTAAACATGCGGAGTTTTGGTAGCACCAAATGCTTTTGCTACTTCCTGACTATCATCCCGAAGGTAAGGGAATGAATACCCTTTATCCGAAGCTCTCTTTTTCATTTCATCCATGCTGTCTCCCGGTTGCTTGGTCACATCATTTGGATTGATGGCAACAACAGGAAATCCTTTGCCGGCAAAATTCTTATCCAAATCAATAATTCTTGATTCGTAAGCTTTGGCGTATGGACAGGTATTACAAGTGAAAATAACAATGAACCCCTTTGCATCAGCATAGTCTCCAAGCGAGACCTGCTTTCCATCAATATTGGTCAGTTTAAAATCTTTTGCGTAATCGCCAACCCCGTATCCTGGTACGGGCTCAGAGGCATTAATGAAGAGTGATGCGACTACCACAAGCACTCCTGCCAGAAGAATAAAGGTCTTTTTCATGGTTTCGGACATAAGGTTAATTCAAATATTTTTCAACAGCTTTTTCAAGCTCTTCTTTAGTAAAGGCTTTTTCATAGAAAAAAGTTTTGCCAAGATTATTTACAAACAGTGTGGCCGGAATAGCACCTGACCAGTCCGGGCTGACTTTTCTCATATAACTATCCGGGTCTTTTTCATCAAGAAACAGCACCTCGGATTTAATATTTCTCTTATCAATTAATTTCTTAATTTTTTCAAAGTCCTGTTTAAAATCTACACTAACGAAGTAAACTTTTACGTCACTGCTCCCTTCGTTGATTGCATCAAAATGCGGCATCTCTTTTATACACGGGCCACACCAGGTAGTCCAAAAATTGAAGATAGTCAAAGGTGCTTCAGTGTATAGTATTTTTTTCTGGAGCTCAGCGAAGGTGACGGTTTCCACGCTTTGTGAGTGTACAGCAAGTGTGGCTATCAAAAGCAGTGTAAAAAATGATTTTTTCATCTGGTTAAGGTACGAATTTAAGAAAAATGTGTTTTGTTCTGAATGCTCATATTTTCAAAGAATTGAACTATTCCAATAGTGATGAGCTGTTGAGTACTTAAATTGGACCTGTCAATTAACATTTGCATAATCATTAACATATTATCCGTGAGCCACATTCACACGTGAGCTGCTTTTAAAACATTCCCGCGGAACTCTGATCGGAATTAGCTGTTGTGGTATCCTGTAAAGAGTTATCAACATTTGGCAAGAGTTATCCACACAAATATGTCTTTGTAATCTAACCATCTGACATTTAGATAGTTATAAAAATTTAACTTAATTGAGACTCTGTTGATAACTCTAATTAGAGCAGTTTAAATCACTGAAAATCAGAAGCTTATAGAAAGTTTTTTATTCGGCCCCCTGACGTATCAATTTGTTGCGATAGGCATTAAATATTCGAGATTTTGATATGAAGCCTAAATATCTGCCTTCATCAATCACAGGAAGATTCCATGCTTGTGTTACCTCAAATTTATTCATCACAGATTGCATTTTTTCCTGTGGGGAGACAAATGCTGGTGGTTTTTGCATAATGGTCTGTATAATGACGTTGTGCCTCGATTCTTCATCAAACATCATTTCACGGATGTCATCTAATGTTACGATTCCTTCCAGCTCATGCTGATCGTTCACCACAGGAAATATATTTCGTTTACTCTTTTTAACGAGCCTGACCAGGTCATTGAGTGTGGCTTCCGGCCGGATGATGAGCAGATCCTTTTCAACAATTTTCTTCAAATCAATAAGACTTAATACAATCTGGTCCTTATCATATTGAATCAGGTCACCAGCCTCAATTAGCCGTTTGGTATAAATGCTGTGTTTTTCGAAATAGGAGATGGTGCTGAAAGAGATTGCCGACACCAACATCAATGGCACGAACAGCATATAACCACTGGTAATTTCAGCGATGAGGAAAATAGCAGTAAGTGGGGCGTGAAGAACGCCACTCATTACACCACACATTCCAACAAGTGTAAAATTACTGGTACTTAGGGAGGTGCCAAAAATGGTGTTGGAAGTTGAGCTGAACAAATAACCTGACAGCCCGCCCATGAAAAGAGAAGGAGCAAAGATTCCACCACTCCCTCCTGCGCCAATGGTTAAAGCGGTTGCAAGTGGTTTGATCAGCAGCACAAAAAGAAAAAATAATAAGATAGTTGCCTGATGTTCCGACAGTGCAGAAAAGAAACTGTGAGAAAGCACTTCAAGCGAATCACCGGCAAGCAGGTTTTTAATGGTCTCATAACCTTCGCCATATATAGGAGGAAAAGTGAGCACAATGACTGCCAGTGAGATCCCGCCAATAAAGGCACGACCAAAGTCATTTTGTATTTTCTTAACCGCGCTCTCGAACACATACATGACTCGTGTAAAGTACAAAGAGATCATGCCACAAAGCGCTCCGAAAAGCAGGAAGTAGCCGGTATCTGAGGCCGTAAATGGATCCTGCAGACGAAAGGAGAAAAGAATATCCTCTCCAAGCAAAACAATGGATACAAGTTGCCCGCAAACGGAAGCCATCAGAAGGGGGATGAATCGGCTGATTTTTACTTCGGTAAGAATTACTTCCATGGCAAAGATGACGCCTGTAACCGGGGAATTAAATATTGCTGAAATTGCCCCTGCTGCACCACAACCAAGAAGAAGTGTCCTTTTTTTATAACTCAGATGAAGAAGCCGGGCCAGGTTTGAACCAATTGCGGATCCGGTTACAACAATTGGTGCCTCCAGTCCGACCGAGCCTCCAAATCCTACTGTTATAGCACTGGTAATCATCCGGGAATACATCCGTGTTCTCCTGATGATGCTCGAATTTTTTGAAATGGCATACAGAATCTGTGTGATACCATGCCCAAGATTTTCTCCAAAAATATACTTCGCCACAAGTGTGGTTAGGAGGATTCCTATTAACGGATAAGCAAGGTAGAAATAGTTGAACCCAAAGAACCCTCTGCTGACTTCCAGGTAATCGATAATTACGTGAACTGTGCTTTTCAATATGACCGCAGCGAGACCGGAAAAGAGACCAATTAATCCGGCGGTAATAAGTATGAAATTATTATCACTGATGTGTTTAAGGCGCCACACCAGAAACCGGATCATTAAACTACTGAATTTGCTCTTCTCCTGAGTTGCCATTATATCTGGACAAAATAATGGTCAGACCATCAATGAATTCTTCTTCTTTAGCTCTTCTTCGATGAAATCGAAGGTCGACAAGACTTCAGGTTTTCCATCAACAACTGCTACATTGTGTTCGAAATGTGCCGATGGTTGCTTATCTGCGGTAACAATAGTCCAGCCGTCATTCAGCTGAATGACCCTCCGCGTGCCCATATTGATCATTGGCTCAATGGCTACCACCAGGCCTTCATTGATCTTACTGCCTCTGCCTCGTTTACCAAAATTTGGCACTTCTGGTGATTCATGCATCTTTCTGCCAAGTCCGTGACCTACGAGTTCCCTTACAACACCATAGCCGTGACTCTCTGCATGTTGTTGAACCGCAAAACTGACATCTCCAATTCGATTGCCTGCTACCAGTTGTGCAATTCCAAGATCAAGGCACTCTTTTGTCACTTTGAGCAACTTCGCAACATCCTCCTTTATCTCCCCCACAGCAAACGTGTAGGCGTGATCACCATAATATCCATTTTTAAGCACCCCAATATCTACTCCAACTATGTCTCCGTTTTTCAACTCCCGGTCAGTGGGTATTCCATGCACGACCTGTTCATTTACCGAGGTAATGATTGATTTCGGATAGTCATACAGGCCAAGGAAACCGGGAACCGCATCATGATCTCTGATGAATTGGTCTGCCATCTTATCCAGTTCAAGCAGGTTGGTTCCTTCCTCAATTTTTGAGGCCATTAATCCAAGTGTTTTTGAGACGATCAGTGCACTTTCGCGCATCAGTTCAATTTCTTCTCTGGTTTTGTAGTGAATCATGAGCCTGCAAAAGTAAGAACAAAAAGGCCGTATTCTAAATCCGGTGGGGTCGCTGATGGACAATTTAAGAAACGTATGCCAGGCTCTGGTGTTTCTTTTGAAAGGGCAAATAAAAAAGGGTTAAAGTTTCCTTTAACCCTTTTATAAATTCTTTATGGAATTATCTCTTGGTATTCTCAAGTACTTCTTTGATAGAAACTTTTACTCCATCCTTAAACGGAACGAGAAAGGCATCTTTTGCGCCCATTTCTCTCAGGTATTTCTTGAATGTATCGGCCTCCCAGTAATCTCTAAATACTCCAATGTAGTACTTATTCAGGCCATCAGCTTTTAATTCAGAGAAGTTCTGCTGGTCCTTATAGTTACCCAGATCCTTTTTGGCATAGGCACCAATTTGAACCCTGAAAATAACACCAACATTCTCATCACCAACACCGCTGTTGGTGGTTTGAACGGGCTTACTTTGTGCTGCTGCCTGCGCTCTTGATAACTCACTTCTCAGGTCGGCAACCTGAGACTGGTAAGAAAGAATTTGCTCATCTTTCTCTGCGATTCGATCATCAACATTGCTGAGTTCAGTTCTTAAGCTGGTTACCTGACCTTTTACAGACTTGTTTTCGTCAAGCAGGTCTTTGTATTGTTGTGGATTTTTAACAAGTTCCTTGGCTCTTTTTTTCCATTCTTTTGCTTCAGCTTTTGACATCTGGGCAGAAGCTTCAAACGTAAAGGATACGCAAAGTGCCAGTGCGATTAGGGATATAATTTTTTTCATCTTCCTGCGAAATTGATTTTTACTGCAATTTTAATATCACTAAAGTACAAAAAACTCTATAAATAAGACTGAAAATCATTTTTTCAGTGATCCTGTCATGTCTTCTGGTTTAACCCATTCGGTGAATTGTTGATCCGTAACAAGTCCCAGGTCTATCGCGGCTTTTCGAAGAGTGGTACCCTCTTTATGTGCCTTTTTGGCGATTTTAGCCGCATTTTCATACCCAATGTGCGTATTAAGTGCAGTAACCAGCATCAAAGAATTTTCCAGTTTTTCCTTGATAACCGGGTAATTGGGTTCGATTCCGATGGCACAGTTATCGTTGAAGGATTCGCACGAATCACCAATTAAACGTGCTGAATTGAGCAAATTGAAGATCATCATCGGCTTAAATACATTCAACTCGAAATGTCCGGTCATCCCTCCGGCTGAAACGGCTACATCATTGCCAAGAACCTGAGCACATACCATAGTGAGTGCCTCGCATTGAGTGGGGTTCACTTTGCCTGGCATAATAGAAGAGCCGGGCTCGTTTTCAGGAATAATGATTTCTCCTATCCCGCTTCTTGGGCCAGAGCAAAGCATGCGTATATCATTTCCGATTTTCATCAGACTCACAGCCAGTTGTTTCAGGGCCCCATGAGATTCTACAATGGCATCATGTGCCGCGAGTGCTTCAAATTTATTTGCAGCGGATCTCATTGGCATACCGGAGTATTTGGCTATTTTCTCAGCTACCAGTTCCGCATATCCCTCCGGAGTATTTAGCCCGGTTCCGACGGCAGTACCACCCAACGCCAGTTCGGAAAGATGGTCCAGCGTATTTTTCAATGCTTTGATTCCGTGATCAAGCTGGGAAGCATATCCTGAAAACTCCTGGCCAAGGCTAAGTGGAGTGGCGTCCATAAAATGTGTCCTTCCAATCTTAACAACATCCCGAAAAGCATCCGATTTTTTCTTTAAAGTATCTCTTAGTTTTTCAATTCTCGGAATGGTATGCTCAACAATGATTTTGTATCCGGCGATATGCATTGCTGTGGGAAAGGTATCATTTGAGCTCTGACTTTTATTTACATCATCATTCGGGTGAATGATTTTTTGTTCGTCAGTGAGAGCTCCTCCTTTTAATACATGTGCTCGATTCGCAATGACTTCATTCGAATTCATATTTGACTGGGTCCCCGATCCGGTTTGCCAGACTACCAGTGGAAACTGATCATCCAGTTGTCCATCGAGAATTTCATCACATACCTGAGCAATAAGTTTTGCCTTTTCTGCGGGAAGTACCCCAAGGTCTGCATTCGTTTCTGCAGCGGATTTTTTCAGGATGGCAAATGCTTTGGTGATTTCATTGGGCATCTGGTTTTTCTCACCACCAATTTTGAAATTGTTGCGGGATCGCTCGGTTTGAGCTCCCCAATATTTATCGGCAGGTACTTTGACCTCACCCATGGTATCATGTTCAATTCGGTATTCCATTTTCAAGAGTTTGTGCTGCAAATTTAACAATCGTAAGCCCTTTTAGATTTCATTGGCCAAATAGTTTTGTCCGGTAAAGAATCCCATCTTATTTTTGTTTAGAATCATTCTAAATAATAGAAAATTGAAAAGATCGATCAGCTCATTCGGCATTTTGCTGTTTATCTCATTAATCATCTTTAATGTCCAATGCTCTTCGACTAAAGATAAGGAGGAAGAGAGCGAATACCCGTTGCTTGAAACCATGGGATACTACCAACGCTTTTCTCAAAAACTATGGCTCGCCGGGCAAAATGAAAACTGGGAACTTGCCGAATTCTATGCTCATGAACTGCATGAGGTAACGGAAGAATTGATCGAAAGTAATGTCATGCATGACAATCATGATCTCAGTGTCATGGCAAAATCAATTATTGAGCAGAGTATTGAAAAGGTTGATGGAGCTGTAGACAAAAAGGATCAGGTATTATTTCGGGAACACTATCAGTTGATGATCGCTTCCTGCAATGTGTGTCACATTAAAACAGGACATCAATTCATAAAAATCATTATCCCGACAGATTCTTCAATCTTTAACCAACAGTTCAGCAACTGATACTCTACAGATTGACGTTAACACCAACCTTAAATGCTCTTGGCATCCCTGGCCGTAATCCTGCCGGTCTTCTTGCCACCTCATACTGATTGTCAAACAGGTTGGTTACAGAAGTATTAAATGTCGTCCATTCATTAAGGAAGATATTCAATGAAATGTCAGAGACGAAGAAGGCATCCACCTTATTTCCCTGAGGAATTTCGCCTGTTCCCGGAGAGGTTCGAAGCGCACTTTGGTACTTTGAGCCAAGATTGAGTGCAAATCGCTGATGTTTGAGCGTCGCACCCAGGTTGAGTTGATTCTCGGCAATGTATGGCAGCCTAAACCCTGATTCTACAGTTCCCCATTCTTCAAAATCAGATTCGAAATCTGACGTGAATTTCGCATTGGTATAGGTGAAGGCCAGGTTGATCGGAAGCGAAAATTTCTTATTCTTTCCAAGCAGGTCGTAAGCCAATTGAAGTTCCAGTCCTTTTGTCAAAGCTGTCCCCGCATTAAAAAGGTCACCTGAACCAATGCCGCCAGCGGCAGCAAGATCGGCACCAAGCAGATTCTTATAATCATTTAGATAAATTACAGTAGTTGCACTAAATAGTTTCCCGAATTTTCTCAACCCCACTTCATAGTTGACACTTTCCTCCGGGTCGGTATCAACAGAGCTTCCAGGAGGTGCAAATCCTTTATGAACTCCTGCGAAGAGGTTGATTTTATTGTTTACCTGATAATGAACCCCTACTCCTGGAAGGACAACAGAAACCTCGTTTTCTCTTAGTGAAAGACCGGTTCCTGAACGCGATGGATCACTACTTCCATAGTTAGTCCGTTCAATCGTTATATTTTCATATCGAATGCCCGGAGTAAACGCCCAACTCTTATAAGAAAGTTTATAAAAGAGATAGCTGGCCCACGCAGTGGCGTTTTCAACTCTGTTTGAATGTGAACCGGGAACACCAGACTCTTCAAGCTGCATAATGCCACTTTGAACAGAGTAGCCATCTTCCCACTGGAAACGATCCTCTTCATCCCTGTGAAACCGTGTACTGATGTGCACATCATGTTCAACCAGTCCTGTCTGAAATTCTAAATCCACCACGGTCTGAATTCCCTGGGAATAATACTTTCTATTGTTGGCTCTGACATTAAGGATGGCGGTATCAACATCAACTGATCCCCTGAGTAATTCATAAGCAAAAGCGTTTGATTCGGGATCGCTGAGAATTCCATTGATGCTACTCTCTCCTTCAATCGATTGCAATTTGTACCAGTTTCTTTTGAAATCATTGCGATAGGCAGTGGTTACTATATTGAACAGCCCGGGTAATTCCAGGTAATGTTGAACAGAATAACGGTGTTGTTCAGCATCCATGTTATCCACCTGTGAAGCCGTATATCGCTGATAAGGATTTTGAACAAAGTCCTTATCGGTCAAACCCAGATATGTTTCATTTGAGTCCTCGGAAGTCTGACCAATCATGAAGGTGAGCGACTGATAATTTTTTGCTGCCTTATTGGTATTGAAACGAAGCTTGGCCTGATAATCACTTTTTGCAAATCCTGTATCATCGCCGTTTGGCAATTCCTTGAATCCGTCTGCTCCGTATTGAAACGTTTCTACTACAAATCCGACATTTTTGAAAGAATTTCCTACAACCGTCTGAACGCTTCTATACCCAAAGTTCCCGGATTGAATTCCAACTTTTCCATTGAATTGATTTGGGATTGGGGTAGAGATAAAGTTAATGGCGCCACCGGTTGTAAAGGGTCCAAAGCGAACCTGACTGCTTCCTTTCATTACTTCAACGCCGGACATTCTGCCAACGGTAGGGAAGTAATAAGCGGATGGTGCAGCATAGGGAGCAGGAGCAGCCAGAATGCCATCTTCCATCAGTGTAATTTTCGCACTTCTTTCAAGACCTGAGCCTCTCAGTCCGATGTTGGGACGCAGGCCAAAACCTTCTTCTTCCTGAATGTTAACACCTGGAATTACTTTCAAAATATCGTTGACATTGGAATGTTGCCAGGCTTTCAATTCCTGTGGCCCCAGATAGTCCACGGAACCGGGGATATCTTTCAATCCCTGACGTCCCAGCGAAAGCGTATAGCTTTCTACCACCAGCTCCGGAAGTGTATTGAGGTTTTCTTCCATTTCGATGGAAAGTGATACATCCTCTGAAATGGTAACTATTTGCTTAATGGTGCTAAATCCTTCTGATGAAATAATGAGTAGATACTTCCCGTCCGGGATGTCCTGAAGCTCCCATTCACCCCGAGCGTTAGCAACTGTTCCGAATGAAGAATTCTCCAGGAATACATGTGCATTTGAGATTCCTTTTTCAGACCCGGCCTGCTTAACTACCCCACTAAGGGTACTTTGAGCAACAACAGCAAAAAATGAAGAAATAAGAATAAAAGTGAGGATTGCGTGCTTTTTGAGTATCATTGTTTAGAATGATTTTAAATAGTGTGTCAAATGGGAGCGCAACATTAGACGCTATTTAGAATTATTCCAAATAAGAAATAGCATTAATTACATGATTTAAATCATGTTCAAATGTTTCTGGCGGTTACAGGCTGTTTTAGAGGGAAATTGGTCAGACTGATTAGACTATTTCGATCTGAACTTCGATACAAAATCCCAAAGTATCACACCAATACTAACTGATATATTTAGCGAGTGCTTCGTCCCATATTGCGGTATTTCCAAAACCATATCTGCTGTTTCGACAATCTCATCTTTTACCCCAAACACTTCATTGCCGAAGACGAATGCATACTTTCTTCCGTGATCGGGGACAAAGTCAGGAAGAGACACACTTTCATCCGCCTGCTCAACCACTACGATCGTGACACCAGTGTCTTTAAGTTGATTACTTAATTGGATAATATCTTCTGTATGTTCCCATTCCACGGTATCCTGTGCACCAAGAGCTGTTTTGTTGATTTCACGATGTGGTGGTTTTGCGGTGATCCCGCAGAGGTAAATTTTCTCAACCGCGAATGCATCTGATGTACGAAAGGCAGAACCAACATTCATTGCACTGCGAACATCATCCAGGATCAATACGACAGGAATTTTTTCCATCTTTTTAAATTCCTCCGGCGACAGTCGGTTCAATTCCTCATTCGTAATTTTCCTCATGATGCTACAGTTTTTAGCCTTTCGATTATGATTTTCAGAATGATTTTTTAATTGTGTATAAATTCTTATTTATCAATAAATATCTCCGAATTATTCGGGGTAATATTGCTGATTGATCGGTAAAATTAACTCCAACATTTCGCATGGCCGGAAGTAAGTCAGTAAAGGAAACCCCGCTTATGAAGCAGTACAATGCCATCAAAGGCAGGTACCCGGGAGCGCTGCTGCTATTCAGGGTTGGAGATTTCTACGAAACATTCGGTGAGGATGCCGTGAAAGCAAGCAAAGCACTGGACATTGTGCTGACCAAAAGAGCAAATGGATCAGCTTCCGAAATAGAGCTGGCTGGTTTTCCACACCATGCGATGGACAACTATTTGCCAAAACTGGTTCGTGCCGGATATCGGGTCGCGATTTGCGATCAGCTGGAAGACCCAAAAGGAGTCAAGGGGATCGTCAAACGTGGAGTCACTGAACTTGTAACTCCGGGACTATCCCTCAATGACAATGTACTCGAGCAGAAAAAAAACAACTACCTCGCCTCCCTGTACCAAAATGGGGATGTCTATGGAATCGCTTTTCTCGATTTGTCAACCGGCGAATTCATGGTTACCTCGGGTGCCAAAGAATATGCAGACAAGCTCATTCAGGGATTTCAGCCTTCAGAGATTGTTTATGCCAAGAGCTCCAGAAGCTGGTACGTGGAACATTATGGAGATCAGTATTCCTCTTTTGCCCTTGAAGACTGGATCTTCACAAAGGATTTTGGGTACGAAAAACTGACTGACCATTTCAATGTAAAGAACCTGAAAGGATATGGGATAGAAGGACTGGATGATGCCATTATAGCGGCCGGGGCTATCCTTTTTTACCTGGATGAAACGGAGCATAAGGAGACAGATCATATTAACTCCATTGCCAGAATTGATGAAAACAAATACGTCTGGCTCGATCGTTTCACCATTCGTAACCTGGAATTGGTACACCCCACTCAGTCAGACGGAATTTCATTGTTCGATACCATGAACTCAACACTCACTCCAATGGGAGGAAGATTGTTAAGAAAATGGATGGTTCTTCCTTTAAAGAGCAAGCCCGAAATTGATGAGCGACTGAATATTGTGGAGACCCTTAAGGAGGAAGAGGAGGTGCACGAAAGTATTCAGGAAAACCTGGAAAAAGTCGGGGACCTGGAGCGATTGGTTGGCAAAGTGGCAACCACCAGAATCAATCCGCGTGAGCTGATTCAACTTAGAAAAAGTCTGAGTCAGGTGCCACCCATTAAGGAAAGCATCAAATCACTGAAGGCGTTCAAAGGATTTTATGACTTACTCAACGATTGTGAAGGACTGGTTAAGCGACTGGAGATTGAACTGAAAGAGGATGCGCCCCTTCAATTGCATCAGGGAAATGTAATCGCAGATGGTGTTGATGAGTCACTGGATGAGTTGAGGAAAATATCGACATCAGGGAAGGATTTTCTTGCAGGTATTCGAGACCGGGAAATTGAGCGAACGGGAATCACCTCTTTGAAGATTGCCTACAATAAAGTTTTCGGATACTACCTGGAAGTTTCTAATACGCATAAGGACAAGGTGCCTGAAGAATGGATCAGAAAACAAACCCTTGTGAACGCCGAGCGCTACATCACGGAGGAGTTAAAGACCTACGAAGAAAAAATTCTGAATGCAGAGTCTCAGATTCAGGTATTGGAGCAAAATCTTTTCGCAGGCCTGGTCAGCCTTGCAAGGACGTACATGGATGCCATTCAACAGAATGCGAGGATTATTGCTCAAATCGATTGTTTGTCCTGCTTTGCACATCAGGCGAAAAAGTATAATTACTCCAAACCATCAGTTTCGGAAGAAAAAATCATTGACATCAAAGAAGGACGTCATCCGGTGATTGAGCGGACGCTTGGATCTGGAGAAGAATATGTGCCAAACGATATTTATCTGGATAACGAATCGCAACAGGTGATGATTATTACCGGCCCTAATATGGCGGGTAAATCCGCCCTGCTCAGGCAGACAGCACTCATCGCATTGATGGCACAAATGGGAAGTTTTGTTCCGGCCGGCTATGCACGGATTGGTCTGGTCGATAAAGTATTTACTCGTGTTGGAGCTTCTGACAATCTCTCCAGAGGAGAATCGACCTTTATGGTGGAGATGACGGAAACGGCCAGTATCCTCAACAACCTGAGTGATCGATCGCTGGTTTTGATGGATGAGATTGGACGAGGAACAAGCACCTATGATGGAATTTCCATTGCATGGTCCATAGTTGAACATCTCCATAATCATCCAAAATTCAAAGCCAAAACACTCTTCGCCACCCATTACCATGAACTGAATGAGCTGGCGAAAGACCTGCCAAGAGTGAAGAATTTTAATGTTTCAGTTAAGGAATTGGACAACAAAGTGATCTTCATGCGTAAGCTGGTTGAAGGAGGCAGTGAACACAGCTTTGGAATCCATGTGGCGCAGATGGCTGGTATGCCTAACGAGATCGTTATCAGGGCCAATGATATTCTCAAGCATTTGGAGAAAGAAAAATTATCGGATTCCGATAAGAAAAAACTGGAAGAAATGCCTGTTCAACAATTTCAGATGAATTTATTTGAATCAGACCCACGGTTTGAAAAACTACTGGATATCATCCGAAATGTAGATATTAATGCGACCTCTCCGGTAGAGGCATTGCTGAAGTTGAATGAGATGAAGGAAATATTGAAGAGTACTAAGTAAATTATTTAGTATCAAATAATTGTGATTTTGATGGCATGTGATAAATTTGCAATCCTTTTCCGAATGAGGGAGGGGATAAGCGAGAGTAGCTTCCCGATGGCTATCGGGAGTAGAGCACAGAATGATTATCATTCAAAGCTCTGGAAGCTAAACTCACATAAGCGAGAGTAGCTCAGCTGGTAGAGCATCCCGATAGCTATCGGGACCAAGGTTGGGGGAGCCCCAACCCACAACTACCAGATTGAGAGATTCTAAAAGAAAAGCGAGAGTAGCTCAGCTGGTAGAGCACAACCTTGCCAAGGTTGGGGTCGCGGGTTCGAATCCCGTCTCCCGCTCACTGGATTGTAGATTTAAGGATTTATGATTTTAGATTAGGCCCGAAAGGGCCATTTCTTTGTACAAGGAATTCAGTTAATCTAAAAATTGAAAAATCTCCAGATCTAAAATTCAATCTGCCTCGGTGGTGGAATTGGTAGACACGCAGGACTTAAAATCCTGTGGCCGTTAGGCCGTGCGGGTTCAAGTCCCGCCCGAGGTACGAATCATAAGAAAAGCCCTGATTAATAGTCAGGGCTTTTTTTAGTAAATATTACAGCGGTTTTCGGTTACGGTTGTTTCCTGCCAGTCATTGAATAACCATCATCTGTGTGGAAGGATTCGTTACCCGGCAGACGATGGAAAAAGGTCAAGGCTGCATATAAATTAGTCGCATTAACGGCTTTCTATTTCTTTACTATCCCAAACCGTGTTTTGTACCAAATCCGCTCATGCAAATAGTAGAAAAACATCTTTAAGACAGACTCGGCTACAGCGATACCTGTGGCATTTTCCAGCGCATTCGGATGATCTTTAAAAAAGAAAAGTGCCAGTAGAAATGTGGTGGCTGATGCAATGATCCGCCATGTTATTGCTTTTGCGATGTGTCTTAATCGACTGCTGTCTTTCATAAAATTATTGTGTTCGGGATTTATCTCAGAATTATTTAACAGGAGATCACGCGTGCAAACCACACTCGGTCTTTCCGGTGTTTAGCCATCGGCCCTCGCGTCCTTCACCTTTAGCAGTGCAATGCGTACAACCAATTGAACCATACCCCTGATAAATCAAAGGGTTGAATGGCAGTTCATAAATGGTGGCATAAGCCTGCACTTCTTCTTCCGTCATATCAATAATGGGATGGAACTTAAGTACATCATGACGTGGCTCAAATATTCTTAACTTCTCCCTGTTCGCATTTTGATACCTCATCAGCCCGGATAGCCACACGTCTTTTCCATTCCTTAGTTTTTCTGTAGGACTTACCTTATTAATAAAACAGCACAGGTCAGAATTGTATTTCCATGATTGATTCTGTTGGGTAAACCGATGATGATTATGAGGTCCGGATGTATCAATCACATTCAGGTCAAGTTGATCTTTTATGGTCTCCTTGTATTTCAGGGTCTCCTCAAACAGGTATCCGGTATTGATAAAATACACCGGATGATCCGGAGCGACCCTGCTGACCATGTTCAGCAATATTGCTGAGGTTGCTCCAAAAGATGAGGTAACCAGTATTCTTTCAGGATCAAAATCATTGAATATCCGTTCCACCCTTTCAACTCCTGTTAAGGGCTCGTAAGCTGTATTCAGATCGCTTAAATTAAGTTGCCGGGTTAGTTTCATTTTTTATCCACTAATGTTTTGGTTAATCGATTCAATTTTTTGACTTTCTCAGAAAAATCTCCTTTCATTTCATCCCGGATCTTTTTCAAATTGGTCAACAGGTCATGGGTATTTTCAGGGAGTATATCTTCCAGCACTTCCCTGAATCTTTTGGCGAACGTTGGTGAACTGCCGTTGGTGCTGATCCCTACTTTTAGATCTCCACGTTTCACCGTTGAACCTAAATAGAAATCGCAGAGGTGAGGAGTGTCAGCCACGTTTAGCAGTACGCCTAGTTTTGTTGCTTGCTGTCGGATGCGGTAATGAAGGGAAGGCTTATCAGTAGCCAGGATCGCAACATTGGCAGTTGCCAGATCTTCTACCCGATATTTTCTCTGAATCAGCTTCACAGAAACTGATTCAGCGGCAAGGCTTCTGATTTTGTCTGATATAATCGGAGATACAAGCACTACCCGCGCATCCGGATCATTTTTTAGCAAAGCCTCTAATTTTTCCAGGCCCACATTTCCTCCTCCCACAATAAGTGTTTCGACCTGTTTCAGTTTTAAAAAAATGGGAAATAGGGTATTACCGATACTCATGCCGTTTCCTGAATTTCAATGAGCGAATCATTATGAACTGTATTGGAAAAAGCTTCCGATGCACCTTCTCCGAAAATCAATAGGGCAGGAGTTGCGGGTTTTTCCAGTGAAGCCTTCTCCAGAATATTATCAACCGTTCCTTTTATCACCGTTCCGCCGGCGAGCGAACCATTGCTAAGAATTGCAACAGGAAGTTGTCCCCTGCCAGCTTTCTGATACGCATCAGCAATGAGGTGAAGTTTGCCTAATCCCATGAAAATGAGTGCCGTCGGTGCATTTCTGGCAGCATGAATTACTTCGTTGCTGAGTATTCCTTCTGAAGTCGTGGCAGTGAGGACAGTGAAGCTTTGATTGATGCCACGACATGTCAATGGGATGCCATAATAGCCGGGGAGCATGACGCTGCTAATGCCGATGACTACATCTGTTTCCAGCCCGAGTCGTTGTGCATAGTTGAGCTCTTCGAATCCTCTTGCAAATACGAAAGGATCTCCCCCCTTGAGCCTGACCACATGACCATGCGTTCTTGCATGCTCAACAATCAGCTTATTGATAGTTGTTTGGGATACGCTGGCTTGTCCTGCTCTTTTTCCTACCGGAATATGAATGGCCTGAGGTGCATACCGCAACAATTCAGGATCAACCAGGGCATCATAGAGCACCACATCAGCAGACTTCAGGGCTCTGACACCTTTGATGGTGATTAGTTCAGGATCCCCTGGACCTGCCCCGACCAAAGTCAATTTCGCATAATTGTTTTTCATTAGGATCTAAGCTTTATAATGATTGCTTACGACCACCTGATCGTTATCAAGGATTAGCTGTCTCGACTTCCTGAATTCGATGATTTTCTTCAAAAAGCCCCTGGCCTGATTCACATAAGAATGAGCAAAATCCTTTTCAGGTGCACGTTTATTGATTTGTAAAACCAGTTGATCAAACGGAATGTCCAACCTGAGCAGGCCCTTGTTGGAAATCTCTTTCTGAAAGTCTGAGATAATCCCTTTATGGGTATTGCATCGGATATCTTCACCGAGCAAGATTCCCTTGGCTCCTATAACCAGCGAGTTGTAGGCAAAAAAGATGGCATTGGCCCATTGCTTTTCATCGAGTGCTTTTTTCGCTTTGCTTAGATGTTCCTCCGAATCCTGGAGAATGGTCCCCACCAGATCAAGCATTACACCGGCACATTCACCAACCCCAATCTCGGGAAGGAAGTCTGCCTGCTTACCCCAATCCTGAAAGTCTTCATTTTGAAAAGTGCTGGTGTCACTCAAATGCTTGAGCAGGTCATAGAAGTAAATCTTACCTTTTCGCTGAAAGAAATCATTGAAGTACTCACTCTCCTCAGCGGACGATTCATATGCTTCAAGTAATATCCTGACGACCGTTGATATCCGTTTTGTAGGAACTTTGATGACCTTTTCCGCAATAAATCCTTTGCCTTCCGGATCTACACCACCACCAAGTACCACCTGCATGGCAGGGGCTGTCTTACCCGAAGATTTAATACTGCTGCCATGAAATCCAATGTTAGCGATCATGTGCTGTCCACATGAATTCATGCATCCGCTAATCTTAATCTTTATGTTTGACTCGGCTATCAGATGTTGGAATTCATCTCGAATCATATCCTCGAGTACAAGAGAAATGTGCGTGCTGTTGGTAACGCCCAAATTACATGTATCAGTGCCTGGACAGGCTGTAATGTCAGCCAGTGTATCAAAACCAGGCTGATGTAATCCCAACTGATGGAGTTCACTGTAGATGAACCTGAGATTCTCTTCCGGAACGAATCTGAATAGTATGCCCTGATTGACGGTGATCCGAATATCATCCGAGGCAAAGTTCTCTGCTATTCCGGCAAGAGATCTGGCAACACCCGAACTGATATTCCCCAGCGGAATCCTCACGGTCACAGCATAATAATCGGACTGCTTTTGTTTGAACGTATTCGCTCTTCGCCATTGATCAAATGTTTTTTCATCCGACAATTTGATTGCTGAAACATTGTAATGAACCGGAATTTCAGGAGCTTCATTCTTTGCCCCAATTTGAAAAGTCTGATAAGGAAGCGCTCTTTTTTCCTGCTCCACCAACAGCAGAAATTGATCCAGTCCAATTCCTTTTTTTGGATCGATGAGATACTTAAGCCGGGCTTTTTGTCTTTTTTCACGTTCACCATAGCGATCAAACACTCTCAATCCGGCCTCTATGAATGGAATGATGCGGTCTGCGGGCAAAAAATTGTAAGCCACCTGGGCCACAAAGGGTTGGGCTCCAAGTCCTCCACCTACGATCACCCTGAAGCCGCGAACATTGTTTTCAATTCGTGGAATGAACCCAAAATCATGAATGTAGGTAAAAGCGGCATCTTTTTCACTTGCTGAAAAAGCCATCTTGATTTTTCTGCCCATGTCCTGGCAAACAGGATTTCGTAGAAAGTACCTGAAGACGGCTTCTGCATAATGTGAAACATCAAATGGCTCTTCGGGATCAATTCCGGCATAAGGAGATGCGGTAATACTTCTTACAGTATTTCCACAAGATTCTCGAGCCGTCACACCGACACTTTCGAGTGCTTCCCAAATTTTAGGAGTATCGTCCAGCCTGACATAGTGGAGCTGGATGTTCTGTCGTGTCGTTAAATGAAGGTTGCCGTTCGTGAATTTTTCAGAAAGGTCGGCAATGGTTCTCAGTTGATTGGGTCGTATTTTTCCATACGGTACCTTGATCCTGAACATCTGAACATCAGCCTGACGCTGACCATAGACACCCCGGGTAAGGCGGAAAGCTTTGAAACGATCTTCCTGTATTTCTCCCTTTCTGAAGCGCTCGATTCTGTTTTGAAGTTCGAGAATATCGGCTTTTGATTCTGGATTTAGTAATTCTGACATTTAGTATTTTGTTTTTTGAGCAAAAAAAAACCCGGCTTTATTCGCCGGGTTGTTATCAATTTATGGTAAACAACGCTATAATAGCGAATGGGTAATAGTGTTAAGGCAACACATGCAACAGCAATTGAGATGAATCATCTTATGTTTTCTCATATCTGCTTATTCTGTGATTTGATTGATTCTGCTATTGGAAGGCCGGATCTTACTTGCCTGCAGGGCCTGTTCGATATCTGCTAAAATGTCATTGACATTTTCCAGGCCCACTGAAATTCGGACCAGCCCCGGAGGAATACCGACTTTCGCTCGTTCATCTTCAGTCAGTTTTCGGTGTGTGGTTGAAGCAGGATGAGTAACGGTACTTCGGGTATCACCAAGATTTGCGGTAAGGCTCAACATTTTCACATTGTCCAGAAAGGAAGTGGCCCGTTCAAGTCCTCCTTTTACCACGAAGGTGACAACACCCCCTCCATATTTCATTTGTTTTTTGGCAAGTTCATATTGTGGATGGCTTTCCAAAAATGGATATTTGACAGCTTCCAATTCCTCATGGTTTTCAAGATATTGTGCAATTTTTAGGGCATTTTCACAGTGTCTTTCCATCCGAATGGCCAGAGTTTCCAAACTTTTGCTGAGCACCCACGCATTAAACGGGGATAAAGCGGGCCCTGAATTTCTTGCAAAAGCCCTCAGTTCTTTAACCAGCTCTTTATCCCCCACTATAGCACCACCAAGTGTGCGACCCTGACCGTCAATGTATTTGGTTGCGGAATGCGTAACAAGATGCGCTCCCCATTCGAGTGGCCTTTGCAGGTAAGGAGTTGCAAAACAATTATCAACGTTCAATATCAGGTGGTGCTTTTCTGCCAGTCGACCAATCACTTCAAGATCCACGATATCCAGACCTGGATTTGATGGGGTTTCAATGAAGATCATTTTGGTGTTTGGCTGGATAAGCGATTCCCATTTCTCCGGCCTGTGCAGGTTGAAGTAGGTGTGCTCGATTCCCCATTTCGGGAAGAATTTGGTAAACAGTTGATGTGTGGATCCAAACAAAGCTCTGGATGCCAATACATGATCGCCCGAGGATAATAATCCGGCCATACTGGTAAACATCGCTGACATCCCGGATGCTGTGGCTATTCCGTCTTCCGCTCCTTCCAGCCGACATAGCTTGGTAACAAATTCATCGGTATTTGGATTTGAATACCTGGAATAGATACTTCCCGGGATCTCATCATTAAACATCGCCCTGGCCTCTTCTGCATTTGCAAAGGTGAAGGAGCTGGTTAAAAAAAGCGGCACTGAATGCTCTCTGTGGAGAGCATTATCTAATTGAGTACGTATGGCTTCTGTTTCAAAATTCATATTTTGAGAAATTTTAAATAGTAAAATGTAGTGATTGACTGTCGGGCAGGAACGCTATATGAGCGTACTGTTCAGGACGGAATCAACAGCAACAACTTCCTGCTGTGCGTATCGAAATCCTTCTAATTCTGTAGGTCTGCTTTTCCATAATTTATATTCACTTTAAAAGTTTCAGGAATTAGCACCTTGGCCTGCGCCAGGTTGCTAGCATGTCATAGAGCCTGTCTCTACATGCTTCTTTATAAATTTCCCTCCTGTTTGATCGGGAGTATGCAAATATTTATTAAAGTTTCCAGAATTCAAAACATTATGTGCAATATTTTTATTTGCTGGCTTCATTTTTTGTTTAATTCGATTTTTTGTTCAATTTAACTCGCTCTCCCGGCCCTGATAAGATCAGAGTAGACGCCCCGAGCAGTGACCTTTCCTCCAGCTCCGGCACCCTGAATAACTATGGGTCGTTCACCATAATCCCGGGTATAAACTTCGAATATTGAATCTGCACCTTTTAGACTTCCAAGAGGTGAATCCCTGTCCACTTCTACAAGTGATACTTTTAATGTCTGCTCATTTACATCCATATCACCAATGTATCTGAGCACTTTCTCTCGAGCCAGATTTTCTCGTTTTAGCCTGTAATACTCGTTGAGTATTTTGCTCTCACTTATGAAGGAGATGAAACTATCTGTGTGCGCCAGCTGTGAAGGAATCAGATTTTCAATTTGAACATCTTCCAGATTTGTTTTAAGTCCCACCTCTCTTGAAAGGACGATTAGTTTTCGAGCGACATCCAACCCGCTCAGGTCTTCTCTGGGGTCTGCTTCGGTCAGGCCCTTTTCTTTGGCGTCTAAGAGAATCTCTGAAAAAGGACGATCCAGTTCGGAAAAAGTGTTGAACAGATAGCTGAGTGAACCACTAAATATCCCCCTGATTCGGATAATTGATTCTGCTGAATCTTTTAGTTGTTTCAGCGTATCAATGACCGGTAACCCGGCACCAACATTGGCTTCATAATAAAAAAGTCGTCCCTTTTGTTTCATTATTTTGCGTACTTCCTCGTATTTCGAGTAAGCTCCTGAATTCAGCTTTTTGTTGGAAGCAACAATATCAAAACCGGCCTTCAGAAAAGCAGGATAATGATCAGCCACCTCCTGAGAAGAAGTGTTATCGGCGATTATGACATTTTCCATGTGCAAATCCTGAACCTTTTGAATAATTTCATCCAGGATATTGGTTTCTTTACTGGCTGCCAGTTCATTTTTCCAGTCTTCATTTACACCCGAACGATTAAGGATGTAAAGTTGAGAGTCGGCAACACCAATTACATTGATCTTCAACCTGCGATTCTTCACCACCTCTTCTTTAGTTGCCAATATCTGATTGATCAGGTTTGATCCGACTTCACCTTTTCCGAGACAAAACACATTGATTGTAGTTATTGCCCCGAAAACATGGCTGTGAACGATATTGACAGCTTTGTTCAGGTTAGATTTATCAATCACCAGGGAGATATGTTCACCAGAGATACTATTACTGATAAGATGCATCCAGATCCCGTTTCTTCTTAATCCGTATATAGCTTTTTCCAGGCTGTAGTTGTGTCTTCCCACAATGGCCAGAATAGTCATTTCAGTGTTGAGTTTTATTGAAGACACAACTCCTTTTTCTAAATCATGCTCAAATTCCTGATATAGCAGGTCGGAAGCAGTTTTGCCATCCTCCTTATCGATCACAAACCCGACTCCTCTTTCCGATGATGCCTGAGAGATCAGCCGGATGCTAATGCCATGCTCACCAAGTATTCTAAATATTCTGGCGTCTATACCCACTTTGTGGAGCAGGCCATTACCTTCAATGGTGATCAGCGCGACATCTTTTAGAACTGAGACTGCTTTTATCCGGTTGTCTCCTCCTTTTGCTGAAACAAGAGTACCAGATCCCTCAGGATTTAATGAGTTAAGAATCCTTAGATTGATGCCTTTTTCAACTAATGGCTCGATGGTTCTCGGGTGCAGAATTCCGGCTCCAAAATTGGCCAGTTCCTGTGCCTCTTTAAAACTCATATGGTTAATCAATCGGGCATCAGGAACCAGATCGGGTTCGGCAGTATAAATGCCATCTACCACGGTCCAGTTTTGTAATTCTTCAGCACTGAGAAAATCTGCCACAAGAGCAGCCGAATAGTTGGTTCCGTTTCTTCCGAGCGTAATGGTCTGATCAGATCTGTTTGAAGAGATAAAACCGGTGATGATTGGAACAGAATTAAAATCGAATTTGGAAAAAATGCTCTCAGATAGCTTTTTTGAAAGCTCAATGTTAACTGTTGCATCGTTAATAGATTGATCAACTTTGATAAAAGTTCTGGCATCTATTGCAACGGAATGCACCTGTTGTTTGCGAAGCTCTCCAACTACGTAGTGCGAACTGGAGAGTTCTCCAAATGCCAAAATGTCGTCACAGGAAATAGAGAGATCTCCCTCTTGAAGAAATTCCAGCTTCTCTTCAAGTTCCCTGAGTGATTTTTCTAATGCTTGATTCCTTTCCGTTGTTTTGTGATTGTGCTTTATGGCCCGGAGCACTTCAGGAAAACCTTCTCCTTTTCTTGCACTTTTGTAAGCTTCCAATAGCAGGTCGCTGGTGTTTGACACGGCGGAAACAACAACCGCAATCGGGCCACTATTTTTCTCTCGCCGAATGATCTCAAGTACATTATTAAGGGCCTGCCCCGTTTCCAGCGATTTTCCTCCAAATTTCAAAACTTTCATATGACTAATATTTTGTTATCGACTGGTCAATCTTATCCGCCCATTCTAAAATGCCACCTTCCAGATTGTAGAGGTTTTCCTGACCAGTGCTTTGTTGAACGGTTCGAATGGCGGTTGCACTTCTTTTTCCACTGCGGCAATACACGACGACCCACTCTGCATCTTTATCAAACTTTTGAATATTGTTCGGCACCTGTCCAAGCGGGATCAATTCTCCTCCGATGGTTGCAATTTCGATTTCATGGGGTTCGCGAACATCAATCAATTGAAAATCTGCTTCCTCATTTATGAGATTGTTTAACTCTTCTACGGTTATTTTCTTAATCATTATTAATAAATTCTAAAAGGTGTGTTACTATTTGTTCTGTCTCGATTAAAAAACCATCGTGACCAAAATCCGATTGGATCTCTACATATTTCCCGTGTGGAAGCCCATTGGCAATTTCTTTTTGCAGATAGACCGGTAAAAGCTGATCGGAATCAATCCCGATGATCAGACTTCTCACCGATATTTCAGATAAAGCGCTTTCTACCCCTCCTCTCTCGCGTCCCAAATTGTGAGTATCCAGGCAATTGATCAGGTAGTAGTAGGAAAGGGCTGAAAACCGATTGACCAGTTTTTTTGCCTGATAGTTGATGTAAGAAGCGGCTCGATGGTTCTCTATTCTGTCATCTGTATCCGTTTGTTTGGCTACAAAAGCATCACCTGTTCTATAGCTGAGCAGACCGATTGCTCTCGCGGCTCCAAGACCTTTGGAACCTCCATTGTTCCTGCCAAATGTTGGATCTGCCTGAAGTGCCAATCGTTGAGCCTGGTGAATGGCAATACCCCAGGCGGACTCTTTTGTTGCACAGGCGATCAATGCCATTTGTTGAATCCGGCCCTGAAAGCTGTGAGCAAACTCCAGCGCCTGACTCCCGCCAAAAGAGCCACCCATCAGCAAAAAGATGTCAGTGATGTTCAGGTGTTTTGCCAGGAGCAATTGAGCCTTAACAATATCCCGAACAGTAAAAAAGGGAAAATTAAAATTTTGTGGGGCGGTGCTCCCATAAGGAGACCCAATCGTATTTACACAGATAATAAAATGTCTGTCAGGATTCATCAGGCTGTTTTCTCCAAAAAGACCAGTCCACCAGTCATAAACATTTGAATTAGCAGTGAGTGCATGAAACACCCAGATCACATTATCTCTGGAATCATTGAGCTCTCCAAAAGTATGGTAGGTCAGCTCTGGATTTTGAATGGACCTGCCTGATTCCAACAGAAGGTCAGTCCCTATTTTCCAGCTTCTTTTATTCGCTATGATGTTTTGCTCTGTTACCATTTTCAGTTTAATGATTCGTCCGGTGCCAGTTCAATTTCCAATCCATCCAATTCCCTGACCAGAGGAATCTGGCAGCCTAACCGGCTGTTTTCTCTGACATAAAATGCTTCTGCCAGCATATCTTCTTCCGCATCACTCCTGTCAGTCAAAGGGTGATCGGAAAGGATATAGCATTGACAAGAGGCACAAAGAGCCATTCCGCCGCATGTTCCTTCAATTGGTAACTCGTGCGCTTTGAACAATTCCATAAGGTTCAACGCCATATCCGTTGGTCCTTCCAGCACATGAGTCAGACCTTTTCTGTCCTTCACTTTTATCCTGATCATATAGCTGTAGCTTCTACTTTTTTTGCTTCTTTTTTAGATCCGTCAAATCCCGTTATGCCATTGACCGTGGTGTATTTCATGACATGCTTTTTTCCGGGATGAATGATTTTATAGGCCGATTGTAAGGCCAGTGTTGCTTCATGAAATCCACTTAATATCAGTTTCAGTTTTCCAGGGTAGATATTTACATCACCCACCGCATAGATTCCCCTGATATTGGTACTGTAGTCATATGCGTTATGCACCCTGATTGCATTTTTTTCAATTTCCAGTCCCCAATCTCCAATAGGGCCAAGTTTAGGCAGAAGGCCAAACAGCGGAAGGAAATAGTCAGCCTCTATACGAAACTCGCTGGAGTCTGCTTTCACATTTAATTCATTAAGCCGGGTCGCACCATTTAATCCAATAACTTCCGCGTGGGTGATCAGCTCAATTTTCCCTTTTTCAGCCAGATCTCTAACCTTTCGCACGGATTCCTGGGCACCTCTGAATTCGTTTCGCCGGTGAATCAAGGTCAGTTGTTCGGCAATGTCAGCCAGGTGAATGGTCCAGTCGAGCGCAGAGTCGCCTCCACCACTAATCACCACTTTTTTATTGTTGTATTTTTCAGGGACTTTGATAAAATAGTCTACACCCTTATTCTCAAATTGTCCTAATTCAGGGATAGGTGGTTTTCGGGGTTCAAATGAGCCAAGTCCTCCGGCAATAATGACTACTTTGGATCGGTGACGGGTTCCTTCACGAGTAGTTATGATGAAGTGATCTTCCTCATCTTTCTCCAATGATTCCGCTCTTTCTCCTAATGTGTAGGAGGGTTGAAAGGGTTCAATTTGAGTAAGAAGATTTTCAACAAGATTTTCGGCTAAAATTTCCGGCCATGCCGGAATATCGAAAATGGGTTTTTTCGGGTAGATTTCAGCACATTGGCCACCAGGATAAGGCAGGCTGTCAATAAGGTGACATTTGAGGTTGAGCAGTCCAGCCTCGAAAACTGTAAATAACCCAACAGGGCCTGCACCAATTATTAAAACATCAGTTTGTATCATCTTTATCTTTTATTATTCATTTCAATTAATAAATTCTGTTTGATTGATTATCTGATATATCTACTGTAGTTAACTGAGCAGTTTGGTGAAATCCATTTCGAATATTGTCGAATGATCGGGAAAGGAATCCGGGAGAAGTCCTAAACAATCAGGTGAATAACAGAAAAACTAAACAGAAGGAATCAGATAGAGTCTGTTATCGGCAACAGCAACAATATGACATTTGACAAAATAAGTGATTGGCAATTCTCTCTCTGACTGACACCAGAGACCTGATTTTGCTTGATAAACGAAATGTAAACGTTTGCATGATCTTAAAATTTATATTTCCCCGATTGTTTACGGTTGTCAGGAATTGGCACCTTACCATTTGGGCAGGTTGCCAGAGGGTCATAGAGCCTGTCTCTCGCCTCTTCTTTATAAATCAAATCACCTTTCAGAGAATTGATGGGCGCAAATATAATAGAAAGATATTAACGTCAAAATATTGAGTGTTTCAACCTTCCCGGAGAAAGAATTTATTTGGGATTGCCCTAAGTGATTGAGGTCTGGGCGACTGAGGCAATAAAAACTGACTGTAATCTTCTGTGATATATCAGATTGTGAACAGCCTTGGCCAGTTTAGTCGTACGGGTCATTCAACCAGCGAGGATTGTGATATTCATTCGATAATTGACAATTGTCTCGTCATCCTAAATTTTAAAATTAAGCATAAGATTGAGCTGGTTAAAGAGTATGCAAAGCAAGAGATTGTAGTAACAGGTAATAGCGGGAAATTGCATCAGGTTTTCCTCAATATTCTATCGAATGCAGAACAGGCCATTTCTGGTGAAGGAACAATTACCATTCGAACGGAAGTTAAAAATGGAATGTCAAGAATGACTGTAGCAGATACAGGAAGTGGTATTAGTGACGAAGATTTAAAACGGATTATTGATCCATTCTTCACAACTAAACCGCCCGGAGTTGGTACAGGACTGGGGCTGTCCATCTCTCATGCGATGATTGAGGAGCATGGAGGAAAGCTGGATATTTCTTCTCAAGTTAATAAAGGATCTTCTTTTTCTATTTCATTGCCGATTAAGTTTAAAGAGTAATGAATTACTAACGTAAGTTTGATAGTACTTACTATCTATGCACTATCACAGCTGCTAAATGACTGCTCTTTACATCCTGATTATCCTTGTCCTTGCATGGCTCATCCTGTCTAAAAAGGGAACGAAAAGGGCTGTAGACCCTAATTTTATCGTGCCTCAAAAGTGGAAAAGGATTTTGGAAATGAAAGTCTCTTTTTACCGTACTCTCGAAGAATCGAAAAAAAGACGATTTGAACAAGATGTACAACACTTCTTATCAGAAACGAAAATTACCGGAGTGCTGGTTGAAGTAACATTAGAAGACAGAATACTCGTTGCAAGTAGTGCGGTCATTCCCTTATTCGGGTTTCCGGCATGGAACTACAGCCACCTGGATGAAGTACTTCTCTATCCATCTTCATTTGATCGAAATTTCAACCCTGGAAACAAAGATGAAGTCATCACCGGCATGGTGGGAAGCGGAGCAATGGAGGGAAAGATGATCTTATCTAAGCCTTCACTGCATGCCGGATTCGACATCTCGAATGACAAACGAAATGTCGGAATTCATGAATTTGTTCATCTTTTTGACAAGGAAAATGGAGAGATAGACGGGATACCTCCTGGGTATGAAGACAAGACTTTTGCGCTCCCCTGGCTGGATTTCATCAATGAAAAAAGTAATCAGATTACGGCTAACAGATCAGATATAGATGGCTATGCACTCACCAACAGGCAGGAATTTTTTGCAGTTGCCGGTGAATACTTTTTCGAGAGACCTCAATTATTAAAAAAGAAGCACCCTAAACTATATGATCATCTTACAAAAACGTTCAATCAGGATTTGACAAAAGAGATGAAGGATTCCGGAAATAACAGCATCAGGGAGCCTGGCAGAAATGATCCTTGCCCATGTGGTAGCGGTATTAAGTATAAAAAATGTTGCCTGGATTGATTCGACCCTTCTGACATAAGTCACTTATTGTTTACCACGTAATTGTTGAAGTTTCCTGATACTCCGGCTACTTTTGTAGGTACTGTCCATTGTCAATCAAACTTTTAAGCATGAAGAACTACCTGTTTGCATTGTTGACATTCCTGTTGATCATCCCATGCGATGCACAGCACTCGGTAGCCCGCAATTGGAATGAAACGTTATTGGAAGCAATCCGGGGAGATTTTGCCAGACCTACGGTTCATGCGAGGAATCTTTTTCATGTATCAGCAGCGATGTATGACAGCTGGGCGATATTGTCGGCCGGTGATGAACCTTACCTAATTGGAAATGAGGTCCAGGGATTCACATCTGTCTTCAACGGATTCACTCCCGTTGCGGGGGAACCTGATGACATTCGCGCAAAAGCTATCAGCTACGCTGCGTATCGCCTGATCGAACACCGTTTTGCAAATTCACCAGGAGTGATTGAAACCATGGAAATAGCTGATCAGCTTTTTGTGGATGAACTGGGCTTTGATCCGAGTTTCATCTCAACGGACTATTCAACAGGTTCTGCCGCAGCTTTGGGCAATTTTGTTGCTGACCAATACATCCAATATGGACTGCAGGACGGTTCTAATGAGCAGGGTGATTATGAAAATATTTTTTACCTGCCGGAAAATGATCCGCTGGATGCTGAATCTCCCGGCAACCCGAACCTGACAGACCCGAACCGATGGCAGCCTCTGGCATTTGATGTATTCATTGATCAAAGTGGTAATCCAATACCAGGAGCAATCCCTGATTTTCTAAGTCCGGAATGGGGTCAGGTGGCACCCTTTTCATTAACCGCAGCAGACCTTACCATTGAAAACAAAGATGGAAATGACTATTACGTGTATCATAATCCAGGCCCTCCGCCGTACCTGGATCCTCAAAACGGAACAGGCTTTAGCGATGAGTACAGGTGGGGATTTTCAATGGTGGCCGTGTGGTCAGGACACCTGGACTACACACAGGATGCCATAATCGATATTTCACCGGGAGCATTGGGAAACATCAACATCGATGATCTTCCGGTCTCAATCAGTGACTATGATCAGTTCTATGATTACCTGGCAGGTGGCGATCCCGGAACTGGCTATACCATGAATCCAAAGACCGGTCTTCCGTACACATCTCAGGTTGTCAAGCTTGGAGATTATGGAAGGGTACTGGCAGAATTTTGGGCCGATGGTCCCGACTCAGAAACACCACCCGGACATTGGTTTACCATTCTCAATTATGTCAATGATCATCCGGAGTTTGAGAAGAAATTTGGCGGGACCGGGGAAACACTAAGCGATCTGGAATGGGACATCAAAGCCTATTTCATAATGGGAGGAACCATGCATGATGTGGCCATTACAGCATGGGGTCTGAAAGGATATTACGATTACATTCGGCCTGTTTCAGCAATTCGCTACATGGCAGATATGGGGCAAAGTACGGATCCTGGACTTCCAAATTATCACATCGCGGGGATCCCATTGGTAGATGGACACATTGAGCTGGTAGAATCCGGTGATCCTCTGGCAGGTAGTGGAAATGAAAACCTGAACAAGATCAAGCTTTGGGCCTGGAGAGGTCCCGACTTCATCAGTGACCCGGAGACGGATGTAGCAGGAGTGGGATGGATTCTGGCGGAGAACTGGTGGCCTTACCAACGCCCTTCATTCATTACGCCTCCTTTTGCCGGATATATTTCCGGGCATTCAACTTACTCCCGCGCTGCAGCAGAGGTCATGACACTATTGACAGGAGACGCATATTTCCCGGGAGGGATAGGAGAATTTGAGGCACCAATGAATGAATTTCTGGTTTTTGAAGACGGCCCCTCAGAAGACATTACCCTGCAATGGGCCACTTATAGAGATGCTTCTGACCAGTGCAGTTTATCCAGAATTTGGGGAGGCATTCACCCGCCGGCAGACGATTTACCAGGAAGAATAATAGGCGAAACAATAGGTGAGGAAGCCTTTGAATTTGCTGCAGCATATTTCTCACCGGTTATTACCGGATTGAGGAAAGACAGAATTGAATTGAAAGCGTACCCGAATCCGACAACCAATCTGTTGAAGGTTACACTTACGAAGGAGTTGTCATCCTATAATGTCCAATTGTTGGACTTGTCTGGAAAAATCATGCTGGATAAGACGGAGAAAAATTCACAATTTGATGTTGACATGACCAACCTGCCTGCCGGATCCTATATTCTTCGGATTTTCTCCAATGATTGGCAGAAACAACGTATTATATTGGTGAAGTAAATTCTTCAACAATAATGCGTTACGAATGGATCAAAACCGACTGAAGCAATACCTGGATAAAACTTGGGAATTTCTTGAAGCAGCCGAAAAGAAAAGAATAAAGAATCCCATTCTGAGTACGAATGATCCGTCACAGGTTCGGGCCTCACTAGATACTGAACTTCCGATTCAGTCAGAATCTTATGATGAGGTATTGAGTGCTTTTGAGAAGCAAATTTTTCCTTTTCTGAATCAGAATACAGATGTTCGCTATGGTGCCTACATAACAGGTAGTGGAAATAAAGTGGCAGCCCTGGCGGAATTCCTCAAGGCATTCTACAACCAAAACGGGCTCAAGTGGAATAATTCGCCCATTGCATCAGAATTGGAACAATTAGTTATTCAATGGATTTCAGAATTCATCGGACTCCCTGCATTCAATCAGGGTGTGATTACCTCAGGCGGTTCCATGTCCAATTTGATGAGCATACACTTTGCACTGGCCAGCCATTTTCCAGGACGAGAAATGAGCGGACTATACCGGCAAAAGCCGTTTAGAATTTATTGTTCAAATCAGACACATTCCAGTGTGGATCGGGCCATGGTTTTCCTTGGATTGGGAAGAGATAACCTTAGGAAAATTGATGTAGACGGAAAATACAGGATCAATCTGGACCAACTGGAAGAAGCCATTGCTGAAGACCTGAACTCCGGATTTGAACCGATGATGGTGATTGGTAATGCAGGAACAACAAATACAGGCACGATAGATGACCTTTCCGGACTTGCGGAGATTGCAAAGAAATTTGGACTATGGTACCATGTGGACGGAGCATATGGACTGCCCGCTCGAAGATTGGCGGAGCTGGCTGAAAAGTTCAAAGGAATTGATCAGGCGGATTCGGTTATCATAAACCCGCACAAGTGGATGTATGTGACCTTTGAGGCAAGTTGTGTTTTGCTAAAGGAGATACCGCAAGCCATTCATTTTTCACCGGACTACTTGTTTACTCAAGATCCCGGACTAAGATGGGAATCTGCAGAACATACGATTGAGTTGTCAAAAGAATTCAGAGCTTTAAAAATCTGGTTTACCATGAAATATTATGGAACTGACCAGCTTACAGCATTTGTGCAACATGACATTGATATGATTGAGTACCTGTCAATTCTGCTTGACAAGTCACCAAAAATAGCAGTCGAACCGGTGCATCCCTTATCAATCCTTTGCTTCAGATGGTCAGATCCAGATAAGGATGAAAGTGAAAATGAGTCGATCAATATTGCAGCAATCAGAGCGATTGAGTCCAAAGGACATATTTTCATTACCGGGACAAAGCTTCAGGGAAGGACGCACCTTCGAGTATATTTTGGGAATCCCGAAAGAACAAAAAGGGATGTGGAGGAAATGGCGAATGAGATTAAATCGGTATTCCGGCAAATGAAACCTTAGCTTTTTTCGCCGAAAATATAACTTTCTTAAGTATTCATCGTAATATTACGATATGGGAGTAACGAAATCCAATTTATTCACCGAAGAACAGAATGAGCTCGCTCTGCTGGCCAAGGCTTTTGCCCATCCAGCCCGGATCGCAATTCTTGAGCACCTTCTAAAAACAAATCAATGCATCAACGGTGATCTGGTTAATGAACTGGGCCTGGCACAGGCAACGATTTCCCAGCACCTGAAAGAGTTGAAATCCATCGGATTAATTGCCGGTACAGTGGAAGGTACTTCCATGTGTTATTGCATCAATACTCCGGTATGGGAAAAAGTAAAGCAGCGGATGGACGGATTACTGAACCAGCATAAGGACGCGTGCAACACCTGCTAGTATTTTTTTGATTTTAATCATCGTAATATAGCAATAAACAAATGAATATTTCTTAACCTTATAAATCAATTATTAATCATGGAACAAAAAACAATTTTCCCCAGAACACATATATCATTATATGTAAAATCAATCGCTGAGACAGTCGGATTTTATACCAAATTCTTTGGAACGGAAGCTGCCAAGGTAGAAAACAAGTATGCCAAATTCGAACTGGATTATCCGGCGCTGACCATTTCTTTTGTAGAAAATGAGCAGGTTGAGCGTGTAAAATTCGGACACCTGGGTATTCAGGTGAAAACCAAAGAGGAATTGAATGAGAAGCTTAATCTGGCAAGAGGCAACAAACTCGTACAACTGGAAGAAATGGAAACCGCCTGTTGCTATGCCATTCAGGACAAGTTCTGGGTCGAAGATCCGGATGGTTATGAGTGGGAAGTGTATCATTTCATAGCGGACGACAACAAGATGGGAAATAAAGCGGATGCTGAAGGAGAAGCTTGCTGTACCCCTGAAGAGAAGAATGCGGAGGCAGCTTGCTGTTAATGCTCACCCGGATACAAAGTTTTAACAAAACTTTGTATCCTTTTGCTTACAATATTATTTCAATATGAACCTCTATCCTTTATTAAAAAACTACGTCGACTCATTGCAGTCGGATATAGATAAATTGCCAGATGGCCGAAAAGCCACTTTGAATCAGATATCTGACTATATCAGATCAAGTGGTTCCCCGAAGCTAAATTTTATATGTACGCACAATTCAAGAAGAAGTCATCTGGGACAGGTTTGGGCGCAAACAGCAGCTGAATTTCATGGCATAAAGATCGAATCCTTTTCAGGGGGAACAGAAGCAACAGCTTTCAATCCAAATGCTGTTGAGGCATTGAAACGTGCGGGTTTTGAGATTCAGATTCCGGGGGGAACCAACCCGAAATATACGGTGAGTTTTTCGCCAGACAATGATCCAATGATTTGCTTTTCAAAGAAATTCGATGAAGCACCAAACCCTGCTCAAAATTTTGCTGCGATTATGACCTGCTCAGAGGCGGACGCAGAATGCCCGGTAATTTTCGGCGCTTCTGAAAGAATTAAACTCTTGTATGAGGATCCAAAAGTTGCGGATGGCACACCCGATGAAGCCAATAAATACGATGAAAGGTGTCGCCAGATTGCTTCAGAAATGTTTTATATTTTTTCTCAATTAAAGAACTGATTTCCTGGTCATTCATCTTTTAGTGTATTTTCCAAAACAGTAGTGATTTATTCTTCCCTTGAGGGAGCTTAGGAAGGTATTTTAAAATGCTAATCTAAATTTAAATCCCTTAAGCATTAGAATCATTGTCTAATCCCAATTCAATTAATTAGGATCAAAATAGAATTTTATTGGGTGCAGTTTTGTTTTACCCGAAACAAAAAATACCATGCCGATACCAAAGCATTTGGCCCTAAATGTTCCCGAAACGAATTTGCCACGTATTGTCATAGTCGGAGGAGGTTTTGGAGGGCTAAAACTGGCTAAAGGTCTGAGCAAAGTAAAAGCCCAGGTTGTGCTGCTTGATAAAAACAACTTTCATACGTTCCAGCCACTTCTTTACCAGGTAGCAACCGCCGGACTGGAGCCGGATTCCATTGCAGGACCATTAAGGAAAATTTTTGAAGGAAATCCGGACTATTTTTTCAGAATGGTAAAGGTCATTGGAATAAATACCGGGAAAAATGAAGTTGAAACTACAGTTGGAAATATTCACTATGATTACCTGGTACTGGCAAATGGCTCTGTTACCAACTATTTCGACAAAAAGGATTTCAGGCGAAAGGTGTTGCCATTGAAACGGGTGGTACACGCACTTGATCTGAGAAGTCATATTCTTCAAAATTTCGAGCAGGCAGTGATGACAAAGGATAAGGATTTGCTTAGAAACATGATGAATATTGTAGTCGTTGGTGGAGGACCAACCGGGGTGGAGGTGTGTGGGGCATTAGCCGAACTTAAAAAACACATTTTGCCGAAAGATTACCCGGATCTTGATTTTTCTCAAATGAGAATTCATCTGATTGAAGGATCAGGGAGATTATTGAATGGCATGAGTGAGGCCTCAGGAAAGGATGCACTCAGGTACATGAAAAAACTCGGTGTGGAAGTTCAACTCGAAACGGTGGTGGAAGATTATGATGGCACTGTTGTTAAGCTGAAAAATGGTGAACTTCATACCACAACTTTGATCTGGTCGGCCGGGGTAAGAGGCAATGTCCTGAATGGAATTGATGCATCTGCAATTGAACGAAGCAGAATTTTGGTTGATGAATTCAGCAAAGTGAAAGGGCTGAATAACGTATATGCGATTGGAGATGTAGCTGCGATGGAATGCAAAGATTATCCAAAAGGACACCCCATGCTCGCTCCGGTCGCAATGCAACAGGGAGTGACATTGGCTAAGAATTTTGTAAGAAAGTTAAAAGGTCAGGAGGAAGTGCCATTTAAATATCTTGATAAGGGTTCAATGGCAACTATTGGTAAGAATAAAGCAGTGGTCGATATGCCTGGTGGTTTGCACTTTAAGGGGCTCTTCGCCTGGTTGATTTGGATGTTCATTCACATTCTTTACCTGATTGGTTTTAGAAACAAACTAATCACCCTGAACAACTGGATATGGAGCTACCTCACCTACGACAAAGGGACCAGATTGATTGTTCGAACATTTTATAAGCGCAATTAACAATTCTTAACGCCGTAAATCCTCACTTTTTTCCTTACTTCAAATCATTCTTCGCAAATTGCGCGAACCTAATATTTTTGCAAATCAATAATCCCTTCAGGGGGAAGGGTTGGGCTGGGTGAATCTCACCTTTAATTTTTTAAACTAGTAATTTGAATGGAAGCACAGGCAATTGATCAGGACCTTCAAAAGGAGCATCAGGAAAAGATCGGACAGGTTGTAAAAGAAGTGGGAAAAGTAGTGATCGGACAGGATCACATGGTTACTCGTTTACTGATCGGACTTTTTACTCAGGGTCATATTTTATTGGAAGGTGTACCCGGTATTGCCAAGACACTTACTGTTAATACGCTGGCAGATGTACTACACCTGGATTTCCAAAGACTACAATTTACACCAGACCTTTTACCTGCCGACCTGGTAGGTACCATGATCTATAATCAGCAGAAAGCTGAATTTGAAGTTAAAAAGGGACCGATATTCGCCAACTTAATTTTGGCTGATGAGATCAACCGATCTCCGGCAAAGGTGCAATCAGCACTTTTAGAAGCGATGCAGGAAAAAACCGTTTCAATAGGAGACACTACCTTTCAACTGGATCGACCTTTCCTTGTAATGGCAACTCAAAATCCGATTGATCAGGAGGGAACCTATCCATTACCTGAAGCACAGGTAGACAGATTCATGCTTAAAGTTCATGTTGGATACCTCAAGAAAGAGGATGAGTTGAATGTGATGAGAAGAATCGCTGACCTTTCCTTCAAGCCGGAACCAAAGCAGGTTCTGACCAAAGAGGACATTTTCTCCATTCGAAATGAGATCAATCAGGTGACTGTCTCAGAGTCTATTGAGAAATACATCATCGAATTAGTTTTTGCTACACGAAATCCAAAAGATTATAAGCTTGATCACGAAGCACAATACATTCAATTTGGAGCATCTCCAAGAGCCTCCATCAACCTGAATCTTGCGTCAAAGGCCATCGCATTCTTTAATCAAAGGGACTATGTTCTCCCGGAGGATGTAAAGGAAATTGCCATGGATGTATTGAATCACAGGATCCTTCTCAACTATGAGGCTGAAGCGGATGGGGTCTCAACACATGACATCATTGAATCCATCCTTTCCAAGATCCAAATCAGCAAATAGAGACTTTAGGGGTCGCTTTTGGCCCTTTTCTTCATGATCCCTTAACATTAGTAACGCACCCGTTACAAACCCTCTGTTTGTTTAACAGTATCGTAACAGCACTTACGAAGGGAGTTAACATTAGCGATTCATTTTTGCGATAGTTATTGATTTCAAATAAGCTAATCGCTAAACAAAAAATGAAAAAACTAATCGCACTTACAATATTTATTTCAGGATCACTTCTTATGGTATCATGTGGTGGAGATGATGATCCGATCGGATTGACTGACCAGGAAAAACAAGAGGCCGCATTAGCTGCAGCTGCAACGGCTGTTGGGAATGTAGTTACTACTGATGCGTCTGCAGCCGGCATGTCTGCAACTGAGATTACAACTGCTTTCGGATGGACTGCTTCTCAGGGAAGAATTGCTTCTTCTACTGTAGGAATGGCAAGAATTAATGTAACTGCTAACATAGCTCAGGATGAGACATGGACAAGTGACAACATTTATCAACTGGATGGAAGAATTACAGTTTTAGATGGTGCAACACTTACTATTGAAGCAGGCACAAGACTTGAAGGTAACGCTGATCTTTCCGGAGAAAATGCTGCAGTATTGATGATCGCCAGAGGAGGGATGCTAATGGCGAATGGAACCGCACAGAACCCAATCATTATGACATCAACCGCTGATGACGGAACATTGACCGCTGACGATAAAGGAAAATGGGGTGGTCTTGTAATCCTGGGAAAAGCACCGGTTAGTGCGAAAGTAGATAATCCGCAAATTGAAGGAGTACCGGCAGATGATACAAATGGACTATACGGAGGAACAGATGCGGCAGACAATTCAGGAACAATCCGATATGTATCTATCCGACATGGAGGAGCAATTATCGATGCTGCTGCCGGAGATGAAATCAATGGCCTGACGCTTGGTGGCGTTGGATCGGGAACAACAATAGAGTACGTTGAAGTTTACGCGAACAGCGATGACGGAATTGAATTCTTCGGAGGCACTGTAGATGTTGACTATGCATTGGTTGCTCAGGTAGGCGATGATGCCCTTGATGTAGATCAGTCTTATGCAGGTACGGTAACCAACTTTGCAGTGTATGTTGATGAGAATTCTGATGAAGGTCTTGAAATAGACGGAAGAGAAGGAGATCTTGACGATACATTCACTTTGACAAAAGGGACAATCACCGCAGTTGGCGGAGCTTCTATCACCTGCGATTTTAAATCAAAAGCTAAAGGAAGTGTTTCCAACCTCAATGCAAATGGTGGCACAATCAAATTGTCAGCAAGCTTTGATTCAGAAACTTTTGAACAAAGCGAAGATGCAGCACAAAATGTTGTGAATGGTTCGCTAACCTTTTCAAGTGTCAATGCAGCTTACTCAATATATACTACAAGTTTTGACGAATAAAAGATAACCTCTTCTATGATGAAAAAGCACCAGGCCAAAATGACCTGGTGCTTTCAATTTTCCTGACAGAATTCAATTTATAGACAAAATGCCCAAAATGCTAACGCCTGAATATCCTCTCAAAACCACTTGCCAATGTGGAGTAAACGGCACAACCAACATGATCAGACATTCGCTTACAATGAAAAATATTTTAGTAGTTTCATTCATATTCCTGACAACTTTCGCTTATTCTCAAACCGGATTCCTTCGTGGGAAGGTAATTGATAACACAACCGGGGAACCATTATTTGGAGCGACGGTGGTCAAACAGGGAACCACGGAAGGTTCAGTGGCCGATTTTGATGGAAATTATTCACTTTCCCTTGCAGCAGGGACGCATACCATTGCCTTTCAGTCAGTAGGTTTCAAAACCATCATTAAAGAAGGTGTGATTATTCAGGAAGGAAAAACGACAATTCTTGATATGACGCTGGCAGAGGATGTGCAGGAGCTTGGAACTGTGACAATCACGGCAGAAGTTGTGAAAGACAATGATGCAGGAATTCTGGTGGTACAAAGGAAATCCTTAAATACTCTCGATGGAATTTCTTCAAGCACCTTTAGAAAAGTGGGTGACAGCAATCTCTCCTCAGCAATGAAGCGGGTTACCGGGGTTTCTGTTCAGGCAGGAAAATATGTCTATGTAAGAGGACTGGGAGATCGGTACAATAAAACCGCTATCAATGGGATGGTCATTCCGGGACTGGATCCTGACAGAAACGATGTTCAGATTGATATTTTTCCTACCGGAATATTGGAAAATGTCCTTGTATATAAAACGTTTACCCCCAACCTGACAGGAGATTTTGCGGGCGGATTAATTGACATTCAGACAAAATCTTTTCCTGATCAAAAAGCAACATCTGTTTCAGTGTCTGCAGGATTCAATCCGGACATGCACTTCAATAAAGATTACCTGAGATATGAGGGATCATCAACAGATTTTCTTGGTTTTGATAATGGGCAAAGAAATTTACCTGTTGCACCAAATATTGAAATTGAATCTGATAATACAACAACCAGTCTTTTCAACCCGGTTCTTGGTGCTGAAAGGACGACAAGTTTTATGAATACCGGAATTTCCTTTACGCACAGAAATCAGGTTAAGAAAGGGAACATTACGTGGGGCTACAATGCATTATTTACTTATAATAATACGTTTAACTATTTCGAAAATTTTGAACGAAGAAGGTATGAAAGAGATATTACAGGTAATGAAGTAGAGCTCTTGAGAGACTTTACTGCAAGAGGAGATCTGGCGTCTAACGAAGTATTATGGAGCGGACTGGTTTCGCTTGCTGCCAAAACGGATAGATACACAATAGGTACAAATTTTATTCGTATTCAAAACGGAGTAAGCACTTCCGTCGACAGGACAAGAGATAATTCAGCGTTAAACAATCCAACCTTTATTTATAACGATATCCTGACTTACACTGAGCGTTCAATGTTCAACAACATTACGTATGGGAAACACCAACTGGGAAGATTAAGACTCAATTGGACGAATTCCTTGATTTTTTCAAGGCAGGATGAGCCAGATTATCGGGAAACAGCTATCAATGAAGATGACGGTCAGCTTGGATTTAGAAATGGAGGGCTGATCAACAGATTCTGGAGAGAACTCTCTGAAGTAAATGAAAGCTTCAGACTGGATCTTGAATATGAACTAAATGACCGAAACAAACTTAAAGCCGGAGGTGCCTTTTCTATTAGAGCAAGGGAGTTTGATGTTTATCAATATACATACAATAACCTGCTTTCAGGTAATGTTAGCAGCACAGATCCTAATGAATTACTTGAAGGTGATAACCTGATAAGTGGTACAAATACCAACGGACTTTCAATTGAGAATGACAGTAATCCGAGTAACTCATATGATGGAAATCAAACGGTAACTGCCGGTTATCTGATGAATGAAATGAGGATTAGTGAAAAGTTGAAATCAATTTATGGAGTGAGACTGGAACATATAAAAATGTTGTATACAGGTGTTGTTGAGCAGGAGGATGGAACAGAATCTCTTTTGACTGATCAGGAAACTCTCAACGAAACGAATCTGTTGCCATCACTTAGCCTGATTTATTCAATGAATGAAAAAATGAATCTTAGAGCCTCATTTAACAAGACACTGGCTCGACCTTCATTTAGAGAAAAGTCTGCCGCATTCATTGCTGATCCGATTAGTAGCATCTTTTTCATTGGTAACATTGATATTAAACAAGCTGAAATCAAGAATTATGACCTGAGGTGGGAATACTTCTTAACACCTGGAGAACTTGTATCTCTTTCATTGTTTTACAAAGACTTTGACAATCACATAGCAATTGTTGCTTTTGACAACAGCCCGAATCAGGTGACTCCAAGAAATGTTGGTCAGGCAGTTGCTTACGGTACCGAATTTGAATTCAGAAAGAGATTGGGATTTATTGACAACAGACTTGAGAATTTTATTCTGGGAACCAATTTATCATATGTTATTTCCAGAGTAGATCGAAAGACAGTTCCAGTGAATGAATTTGGAACAAGTGAATTCCAGAGTGAGGTGAATTACCGAAATTCTGAAAGCGGTGTAGAACGCTTTAGAGATTTGAGTCTGCAGGCTCCATATTCGGTCAACGCTTTTGTGAACTATGAGACCCTGAATGAAGGTATATCTGCCAATCTTTCATTCAACGTTCAGGGAGAAACACTGACTTACGTAAGTGCTTCAAACATTCCGGAAGTTTACACCAGACCGTTCAATAGTTTGAACATTAAAGTGTCAAAAAGCCTGGGCCAGGAAGGAAATTCGTCCATTAGTTTGTCAGCACAAAACATTTTAAATGATGAAAACGAATTGTTTTACAAACTGGATAATCAGGAAAAACCATTTTCTCGTCAGGTACCAGGGAGATTATTTTCAGTAAAATATACGGTTAACTTTTAGATTCAATTCATTTCAACTAAAAGAAGAAATTCCCAAATAAAGAGACCATTGACTGTCAATTCACGAGATTTCGACCCGAATAGCTATTCGGGTCGAAATCTCGGAATTTATGGCTTTTGAGACAGCACCTTTTCAACCTTTCTGATTTCCTCTTTGAGAGATTCAATGGATTCTTTGTTTGCCTGAAGCAAATCAAGAACCTCATTCTTCTCATCCTGCAAAGCCCGCTCATACCTTTCAGACAGACCTGTAGCTTCAGTTTCTTTCAACTTTAATTCATTGAGGTAGAACTGAATGTAGAAGTCCTTCTTGAATTCTTTTAGTAATTCTTCAATCTGAACCTTATATTTTTTGTCTGAAATTCCTATACTGAATACGACAGGGTCTGTATCATCCAGTGCCTGTGAGTAGATGGTCAAATCAACATTTCCATCAGTAGATTCAGCAGGAATGGTCACCACATAATATGTTCGCATATCAATAGGGTTGCCAAATTTTCTGGCGTACTTCCACCAGCCTTTTCTTACTTCTTCCCGATTAAAGTCGAAGGTGGTATTAAATCCGATTAACTTGTTCCCATCTATATTGAGACTGGCCGAATTTAGGTCGAGATTAAAATTTTTCTGACCGAAAATCAAACCAGATGAAAACAAAAAAACGAATAAGAGAGTATTCTTATAAATAGTTTTTCCCATGACTGATTCTTCAACAAAACTACGTGCTCCAAAGCAAAGAGTTCTAATAACAGGAGGTACCGGACTAGTCGGCTCAAGGCTGAGTGAATTGCTGACTCGAAACGATTATGAAGTAGCGCACCTGTCTAGAAACCCAACGAAAGGAACCATTAAATCATTTCACTGGGATATCAAAAAAGGTGAAATTGACAAAGAAGCAATCAAGAATACAGATGCAATCATTCACCTTGCCGGGGCTGGTGTGGCTGATAAGCGATGGACAGACAAGTGGAAGAAAGAAATTCGGGACAGCAGGATTGACTCTGTGAATCTCCTGTTTGAGGCAGTAAAAAATCACAATTCACGACTGGAGCAATTTATTTCCGCATCTGCAATTGGTTATTATGGATGGGATACAGGAGAACAACTGATCAATGAAGAACATGAGAAGGGTGAGGGGTTCCTTGCGAATGTTGTAGATGAGTGGGAGGAGGCAGTAGCAAAATTTGATCAAATCGGCGTACCCAATTCCAAAGTCAGAATTGGTGTTGTCTTAAGCACTGAAGGAGCAGCGCTGGTCGAGATGCTAAAACCAATTAAGATGAGATTTGGTGCTGCCATGGGTTCAGGAAAGCAATACATGAGCTGGATTCATATTGATGACTTGTGCAGAATTTTTCTTCACCTGTTGGAAAACAAAAAAGAGGGGATATATAATGGAGTTGCGCCCGAGCCGGTCACAAACAAAGACTTCACCAGAAAACTGGCAAAAGCAGTGAGCAAGCCATTATTCCTTCCTAATGTTCCTTCATTTATTTTAAAGCTTTTAGTTGGAGAAATGCAGGTGATGCTGACTGGAGGAAACAAGGTATCGTCCAAAAAAATTGAAGATACAGGATTTAATTTCCAATATCCTTCGTTAGATTCTGCACTGAAAGAATTATTAGCGTAGCATGGAAGAACAAGAGATTACCGAAGAACAACGAGCAAAAATTATTGATGCCTTCAAAGTCAGGGACTGGACCGAAATAAAAACAGCCAATTCCTGGGTGATTTTTAAGGTAATGGCAGAGTTTGTTGAAGGATTTGAGAAAATGGCCAAAATCGGTCCGTGTGTTTCAATTTTTGGATCTGCCAGAACAAAGCCTGGCAGCAAGTATTACAAGATAGCTGAAGAAATAGCAGCCAAGGTAGTTAGACACGGATATGGCGTCATTACAGGTGGTGGACCAGGTATTATGGAGGCAGGTAACAAAGGAGCCAAGGCTCAGGGAGGTAAATCTGTAGGATTAAACATAGAACTTCCGTTCGAGCAAAGTCACAATGCATACATCGACATTGACAAAAGCATTGATTTTGATTACTTCTTTGTACGGAAGGTCATGTTCGTGAAGTATTCACAGGGATTTATCGTGCTACCTGGAGGAATGGGAACAATGGATGAACTTTTCGAAGCATTGACATTGATACAGACCCAAAAAATAGGGAGATTCCCTATCGTACTGGTTGGAAAATCTTATTGGACTGGTCTTGTTGAATGGCTGAAGAGCACAATGCTTGAAGTTGAGGGAAATATAAGCGAAAAGGATCTTGATCTTTTTTCCATTGTAGATACGGCAACTGAGGCTGTTCAGGTGATTGATGATTTCTACAGTCAATACAATCTGTCACCAAACTTTTAAATTCGCAGTAAGTCACATATTCTATCACCAGGCATTGAAAAAGAGAGCAGAGGTCATCGAGATAATCGGTGCAAGGGAACACAACCTCAAAAACATTGATTTAAAACTTCCCCGTAACAAACTCATCGTTATAACGGGGATAAGTGGAAGCGGAAAATCGTCGCTCGCTTTCGATACAATCTATGCCGAAGGTCAGCGCCGGTACATGGAAAGCTTTAGCGCGTATGCCCGCTCTTTCATTGGAGACATGGAGCGACCAGATGTAGATAAAATCGAAGGATTAAGTCCGGTTATTTCAATTGAGCAAAAAACAACCTCCAGGAATCCAAGATCCACAGTCGGTACTGTTACTGAAATATATGATTTCCTACGGCTTCTTTACGCACGTGCCGGAGTAGCCTATTCTTATTTGTCAGGGAAGAAAATGACCCGACAGTCAGAGGATCAAATCATTGACATGATTCTTAAGAACTATGACGGGAAAAAGCTGGTACTGCTGGCACCTGTAGTCAAAGGCAGGAAGGGGCACTATCGGGAGTTGTTTGTGCAGATTAGAAAAATGGGATTTGCTAAGGTTCGAATCAATGGGGAAGTCCAGGATCTCGTACCTAAAATGCAGGTAGACCGATATAAAACTCATGACATTGAGATTGTGATCGACAGAATTGTTGTGGCGGAAAAGGACAAGAAGAGGATCAGGCAATCCGTAAATGACTCGTTAAAACACGGAGATGGAGTCATGATGATTCTGAAAGAAGACGATTCAATTGCACATTTTTCCAGAAACCTGATGGATCCGGAAACCGGGCTGGCTTATGATGAACCGGCACCAAATACTTTTTCGTTCAATTCACCTTATGGAGCGTGCCCGGAATGCAACGGACTTGGTGTTATTGAGGAGATCTCAAAAGATTCAGTTATTCCTGATGATGAACTGAGCATAAGCAGAGGCGGCATTGCTCCGCTTGGGGAGTACCGTGATATCTGGATTTTCAAGAAAATTGAAGCAATCCTCAAAAGAAATAAAGTAAACCTCTCAACACCCATTAAGAAAATTCCTGAGAAAGTCATGGATCTTCTGCTGTATGGAGATGATGTGCCGGTTGCAGTGAGCTCAGTGAAATATCCTGGTACTGACTGGAATACGAAATTTGAGGGGATTATAAATTTCCTGGAAAAACAGAAAGATGGCGGAACAGAGAAAATTCAGACGTGGGTAAAGGAATTCACCGACTCAAAGACCTGTCCCGAGTGTGAAGGTAAGCGCCTGAAAAAAGAAGCGCTTCATTATAAGATTGGCGACAAGAACATTGGTGAGCTGGCGGAAATGGACATCACCACCCTGGCAACCTGGATTGGAAAAGTTGAAGAAAAACTGGACGACCGACAGCTGGTTATAGCTACAGAAATCCTTAAAGAGTTAAGAAAACGAATCGGGTTTCTGGTAAATGTTGGTCTGGTGTATCTGAATTTGAACAGACCTCTAAAGTCGCTATCAGGAGGTGAGGCCCAACGTATCAGACTTGCCACACAGATTGGAACACAATTAGTGAATGTGCTGTATATCCTGGATGAACCAAGTATCGGCCTGCATCAGCGCGACAATGTAAAACTGATTCAGGCACTAAAAGACCTGAGAGATTTGGGAAACACTGTCATTGTGGTAGAGCATGATAAAGACATGATGCTGGCATCCGACCAGGTGGTCGATATCGGGCCTGGAGCCGGCCGGCACGGAGGACACATTGTGGCAAATGGAGTGCCTGCTGATTTTATAAAACTGGAAAGTGCAACAGCTGATTATCTGAATGGGAAGAGAAAGATTGAGGTTCCGAACGAGCGAAGATCTACAAACGGTAAATGGTTGGAATTGAGTGGAGCGAGTGGCCATAACCTGAAGTCAGTGGACCTGAAATTACCAGTTGGCAGCCTGATACTTGTAACCGGGGTTTCAGGAAGTGGTAAATCAACACTCATTCATGAGACACTTTATCCATTGTTGAAGCAGAAGTTGTACAACAGTCGACCAGAACCACTTCCATATAAAAAGATTAAGGGAGATGATCAGTTTGACAAGATCATTGAAGTGGATCAGTCTCCGATCGGACGAACACCAAGGTCTAATCCCGCAACATACACAGGAGTTTTTTCTGAAATAAGAAGTCTGTTTTCTGAGCTGCCCGAATCTAAAATCAGAGGATATAAGCCCGGAAGATTTTCATTCAATGTGAAAGGCGGAAGATGTGAGACGTGCGGCGGAGGAGGAATGCGCCTGATTGAAATGGACTTTCTGCCTGATGTGCATGTGCCTTGCGAAACGTGCAAGGGAAAGCGCTATAACAGGGAGACCCTTGAAGTACGATTTAAAGGGAAGTCAATCTCGGATGTGTTGGACATGACTGTGAGTCAATCGGTAGATTTTTTTGAAAATCAGCCACGGATTGTCAGAAAACTTAAAACGCTGGACGAAGTAGGTCTTGGATACATTTCTCTTGGTCAGCATGCTACTACGCTTTCCGGAGGAGAGGCGCAACGCGTGAAGCTGGCCACTGAGCTATCCAAAAAAGATACAGGCAAAACGTTCTATATTTTGGATGAACCTACCACAGGGCTTCATTTTCAGGACATTGAACATTTATTGGATGTACTTCAGCGTCTGGTCAATAAAGGCAATACAGTGCTGATTATTGAACATAATATGGATGTCATCAAAGTGGCCGATTATATCATTGACCTTGGGCCTGAAGGGGGTTCCGGAGGGGGAGAAATTATTGCTCAGGGAACTCCGGAAGAGATCATCAATTCGGAAAGAAGCTACACCGGAAAATTTCTGAAAGAAGAGTTGTCTTTTAGTCTACAGTAGGTCAATACTGTATATATGATGTTTAATTGACTTAACTTTCTGATAGTTATTAACCAAACAATTATAAACTATGAGAAAGTTAGTATTCACACTATTTGTATTTGTATTGAGTATGGGATTTATGGCCTGTGAGCAGGAGGAAATTAACCCCTCAGAACCTCTTATTGAACCGATAGAGACGATGGATCCGGGTCTTGAAGGCGGTGGTGAAGAAAGTGGCGGAGTAAAGAATTAATGAGACTTAAAGGCGACAAATATCTAAATGAGTTATTTGTCGTCTTTTTTTGTATTAAGTTTGTCTATTCATGGCTGTCACTAGTTTTCCTGCCACCAAAATTGCCATCCATGAGTCGATCAATATTATTTCTTGTTCTATCTTTCATAGTATTCCGAACCTATTCAAGTGATCTGATTAAATACTATAATGGAGAGTTAACGCTTTCGGTAAGTCAACTGGACTCTCTATGTCAACAGATATTGGTTTCAGAGCCGTCCAATTATCTAATCTCGCTTGCACATTATCAAATTGCTATTGCCCAAAGGAAACATAACTATGTTTTCTTGGCATATGAATCATACGACAAAGCATTAGAGTATCTGGCTTGGGCTGATTCATCAGATTCTTATCTGGAATTTAGTATCCGAAGAAACCAGGGAGTGATATTGAAATATTATGGGTTTCCAAAAGAGGCTGCAGGTAAACATGAAGAGGCCCTGTCTTATGCATATTCATACAAACAGGAAGCCGGCCTAAGTGTGAAATACAATCTGGGATGGTGCCTGGCTGCTTATGATTCTGAGCACGCTCTTAGAATTTTCTTTGAAGTTCTCGAAGAAGCAGAGGAAGCAGGATTGAAGGACAGACAAGCTAAGACATACAATGAGATTGGCAACATGCTTATCAGATCGGAAGAGTATATTGAGGCAGGCAAATATTTTAATAAGGCATTGGATTTTTCTCAAACCGATCACATCAGGGCACAATCTTATCATAACCTGTCTGCGGTTTTTTACTATTTGGGAGACTATGCCACACAAGAATCCCTGCTTCTCCAGTCGTTGGCTCTTCGGTCTGAAGTAGAGCGATTTCCCAGTCTGAGGGATTTAGGAGAATGTTATCTGAAGCAAAAAGAGTATGAAAAAGCGAGAACTGTTTTGCTCGAAGCTGAAATGTACTTTGCCAGCTACCCTTTAATTCCAGATAACATAAGAGTGTTCGAATGGCTGGCTGATACTGAGCCAGATTCAGTGAAATATTGGAAGCGACTTGCCACTGAATTTGAACGGCTGGCTGCCGAACAAGAAAAGCTCGAGAAGTTGCTTAAGCAACAGGCCATGCAACAACTTCTGTTACGACTCGAAGGAGAGAAGAAGAGTAAAAGTCAGATCAACTTGTACAGGATTTTGACAATTGCCGGGGGAGTATTAGCCCTTGCAATCCTGCTTACCTGGCGTATCTGGTGGTACAGACTTAGAAGGCAATTGGGAAAAAAAATACTTAAACTGGTGGACAAGTGGGAAGTGGAAGACAAGACATAGACTTTAACTATTTTGACCGTTCACCCGTTCACACTTTTTTTATAGAAAAGTGAAACTACTCCTCAGAGAGTTTGCAATGCTATTAATCTGAGCTCAATTTAAATTCTCAAAAAAACCTCTGGTCCCGAAAACCTGGGACCGCCTCAAGGGGTATTGTATTTCAATCACATTTTGCAGACTTCAAAGCTATTACTTCGAGTGAATTCAATCTTAATTCTGGAAAATCCTTCCTTGAGGCCGGACTGACGTTTCGGAGGTTAGGAAGGTGTTTGATTGAATTAAAGTACAAACATTAATCGAACTCAGGTTATTTGGATCTTGTTTGTTATTTGTGTTTTGAAATTTTCTAATTGAGTGTGACTTTAGGAATTTGACTCACGTTAGCTTAATAGGATCAAAAGGGCTGGAGCAGGATTAAAATCAGCCCTCGTTACTTGCCTCCTAACCAGTTGGCACGCAGTTTATCAGCTTTTTTATCCCCCCCTTTAATGGATGTTTTATAGCTCGGATCCGCTTTGAGTGTCATGGATTTTTCCATATCATTTCCATACCTGTTCAACTTCACTTGAACCTGTTCACCGACCTTGAAATTCTCTTTAAGAAAATCAGCTAAGTTGTCTATGCCTTCAAGGCTTGTTCCGCCAATAGAAATTAATTCATCACCATTGTCCAGTCCGGCTTCATAAGCTGACGAACCTTCAAATGGATTTGAAACAACAGTTGTCTTACCTTCTTGCACCCTTGTCCTTGCTCCAAAGTATGGGGTTTCCGGATTTGCAGTTTCAAAACTGATACCAACAGAAGCCATCAGCTCAGCATAATCAGGCATCTGACTGTCGTAGATATATTTTGAAAAAAATGCTTGTCCAAAATCAGCTCCCGCATACTGTTCGAGTACTTTTTGCATGTCTCTCACCGTGTAAGGAATTTCTTGTTTTCCGTACGTCTCCCAGGCCAGTTTCATGTAGCCGTCCATTGTAAGTCCATTTTTTCTGAGTGAAAGATCAAGGGCGAGACCCAATACACTTCCATAGGAATAATAGGAGATGAAATAATTTTCCCGATTTACGGGATCCACAGAGCGTGCAGCATCAACGAATGGAGCCTGATAGCTCATTTCAATAGGATTCCTGTATTTACGGGCTGGAGAGTTCCAGACATAATTCAGCGAACCGGCGAGACCGTCAACGTAATTTTCAGGGGTAATAATTCCGGCCCGACATAGAATCAGACGTGTATAGTAGCTGGTAAACCCTTCCGCAAACCAAAGCTCACCTGACATATTCGCTTCCTCATAACTAAATGGTTCAAGTGAAAGAGGCCGGATACGCTCCACGTTCCAGGCGTGAAAAAATTCATGAGAGACAGTGCCAATGTTTCCTTCCATGCCACCGTTTGCCAAAGACCTTGTGCTTGTAAGAATGGTTGAATTTCTGTGTTCCATTCCATCACCTGAAGCGTTGGGAATATAACATCCAAGAAAGGTGTAGGTCCCAAAATCAAACACGGGCAATTCTCCATATACCGCCATCTCCTGGAGCACTACTTTTTTTGTCCTTTCGAAATACTCATCGAATTCTTTTTCTGTTCCATTGTGATGCAAAGCAAATCGGATGGAATAGGTTTTTCCATTAGATTCAACGGGAAATTCTCGAAGTGAAAAATCACTTACTTCAGTGGGACTGTCCATGAAGTAATGAAGATTGGGGGCAAAATAAGTAGTTCCTGAAATGAGCTTTAATTGAGTTGCAACTTTCCAGTTCAGGTCTTCCCTAACATTGAAAGTCACCCTGATCGGACGCTGCGACAGGGTCGGTGCATACATGAATGTCGCGGGAATATTAAGATGCGCATGTGTTTCATCAACTTGTGCATAAGTTCCTCCGCCTCTGTTAGCGAAAAGGGTGTAGATCACTTTAACTGTGCCATCATGCCCACTGATGTCCCACTGATGCGGATTGGGTTGTGTGACAGAGAGTGAGTTGCCCTTACTGTTGTATGCTTTTACATCGTACACGTTTTTGGCAAACTCATGCAGCGCATAACGACCCGGGGATGTCCGGCTCATTCGCAGTGAAAGAACTTTGTTCTCCAGATTATCAAATGTAGCTTCTACTCTTGCTTCATGGTGAACAGCATTTTCGAATGATATAGAATATTCATTATGCGTTTGAGCAACTGAAGACAACAACGTAAGGATTACAAACAAATGAGTCAGTAGAATCTTTTTCATAGTAAGGATATTTCGATTCTAAAGTATGCAAACTATTCTTTATTCTCAGAAGGAAAATGAGATTAAGGAGCCAATGTGGTGGTAAAGCGTAAACTTAATCTCTGAAATAGTAGTAATCGCCCAAATGGGTGAATGCATAATCACTGCTTTCCAGAATCAAATATTCAGATATGCTAATGTTGTGATTAGCGACATCATTTGTAGTCAATTCTGTGACAAGATTTCCTTTGTAATCAAAAATTTTAACCTTATTTTGAAAAGCATCGTCTTCTGACAACTGTATTTCCAGTTTTGCCTGATTTTCACCCGTCTGCAATTCGGATCCGGAAAACATAGCTGTCGCTATGAAAATCCCGGTGAGTAATATTTTCATTGTACCTTATTTTATTTTGAGTATTAGACCTTATATGTCCATACGAAGAATAAAATGTATGGTTTTGTTAAATATTATTAACAATATTTCAACAGATTCTTATCATTGTCCGACTTTGTAGTTTTATAGAATATGACAAAAAGAAAAATCTATTGGATTTGCCAGATTGGAGGATGGGGAATGTATGGCTTCTTTCAGGTTTTTCTCTATGCTTTTGCCGAACGATTCGACGCAGATCAGGCAATTGGTGTTGTCTTACAGGTAGTGTACTATATTCTTACCACACACTTTTTCAGGGAGCTTATTTTAAAACTTGGCTGGCTCAATCTCAGACTTCCCCGGCTAATTCCAAGACTTTTGATCGGCACACTGCTTCTAAGCGGTACAAACTACGCATTCCTGCTTATTGTTGAATCATTTACAGGTGGAATAAACAATCAGGACTTTCAGCTGGTAACTATCGCCATCAATACACTCATTTCATGGGTTGTATATTTCATCTGGACAATTTTCTATTTCACCTTTCATTATGTGGACAGATATAACAAATCCATCAAAGTTGAAGCAGAGGCACGGGAAGCTGAGTTAAACAACCTTAAGGCTCAGCTTAACCCTCACTTTATTTTTAATGCCTTGAACAGTATTAGAGCCCTGGTGGATGAGAATCCTAAAAAATCAAAAGAGGCGATTACCCAACTTTCGCATTTGTTAAGAAATTCATTGATGAGTGATCGTCAGCCACTCATATCATTTACTGATGAGCTAAAAACAGTGAAAGACTACCTGGCGCTTGAAGCTGTGAGATATGAAGAACGACTTGCCATTCACTTTGACATCAATCGGAGGTCCGGAGAGTTTTTGGTACCGCCGCTTATGCTTCAGACTCTGGTGGAAAATGGCATAAAACATGGAATTTCCAATTTGAAAAATGGAGGAACAATACACATTACAACAACGGTAAGAAAAAAACTTCTTACATTGGAAATTCGTAATACGGGACAGTTGTCTCCCGAGAAAAAAAACAGGGTGGGTCTTGGACTGGAAAATACCAGAAAAAGGCTTGAATTATTGTATCAGGGAGAGGCCGTTTTTAGTATTCAGAATGAGAACTCAAATACGGTTTTGACTAAAATATCTATACCGAAAATATGAAGGCAATTATTATTGATGACGAGCGCCTTGCGCGGAAAGAATTATTGAGTCTGCTGGAAAATCATCCGCAGATAGAAGTTGTGGATGAGGCAGTGAATGCAGATGAGGCACTTGAAAAAATTGAAGCACATGATCCGGATGTGATTTTCTTAGATGTTCAAATGCCTGGGAAAACAGGATTCGAATTACTTGAAAGTATGGAGCGGGTTCCTCAGGTAATTTTCACTACTGCATATGATGAATTTGCGCTAAAAGCTTTTGACGTTAACGCATTGGATTATTTACTTAAGCCCATTCAGGCAGACAGACTATCCGAAAGTGTCGAAAAAATTCAGGCTAAGGCCTTAAGAAAATCGGGGAGTAGAGATCACCAGCTAAGTGGAGATGATCAGGTATTTGTGAAAGACGGTGACAAATGCTGGTTTGTACGACTTTCTGACGTACGTCTTTTTGAATCAGACGGGAATTACATAAAAGTTTATTTTGAAAACTTCAAACCCATGATTCATAAGTCACTCAACGCACTGGACCAGCGACTCGATGACAGAGCCTTTTTCAGGGCAAGCAGAAAACACATTATAAACCTTGGATGGGTGGAGTCGATTGACACCTGGTTTAACGGTGGGTTGCTCGTTCAACTGAAGGGGGGAGAAAAAATAGAGGTGAGCCGCCGACAGTCAGCGAGATTCAGGGAAATGATGAGCCTTTAGTTCTTCACCTTTTCCAAAAAAGATTTTTCGACCTGCCAGTCCTTTGATAAGGTTAATATCGCGGTGGTCTCCATCTCTGTCAAATATCCTTTACTGTTGTTGGCATTCCAGACCTCTACAAGATGATCGATGCGCTCTTTTTCAGACATTTTGGTGAATACCTTTTGTAAAAATTCACGAGACCGTTCAAAGGCTGAAATATAATCTTCAGCAATGAATTTATTTGCCCAGTCCATCTCCTTCGAAGCACTTAATTTTCGGGCTGATTCTTCCAGAATTTCCCGCTCTTCATCATCCAGTCCATGGTAATGAAAAATCAGAGATTTGAGAAGCATGATGGCCTTTTTTGTCAGTTCATCCATACCCCACAAAAGTAGCGGTTATTCATCAAAAAAAAGGCGTAATGAAATTTCATCAGCGACAAGGAAACCGGACAGAGTTAGTGAAATGAAATCATCGTCAATATTTAACAAATCCTGTTTCCTCAGATCTTTAATGACTTGTTTCTTTTCATTCAACAAGTCAATACCAAATGCCATTTGAAAGGTTGTCAGACTGAGACCTTTTACTGTTCGCAAACGTGTCAGGATAGACTCATTCATTCGTTGAACATCAGTGAGTGTTTCCAGTTTATAGTGTTGAGTTCCTCTATTAACCAGCTCAATGTATTGTGCATTATTTCGAACGTTAAACTGACGACTGGTACCGGTATAGGAATGAGCACCAGGACCCACTCCCAGGTAAGGTGCACCACTCCAGTAAGCTGAATTGTGTTGTGATTCGAATCCCTCAGCAGAAAAATTGGAGACTTCATACTGATTGTATCCCGCCTCTTGCAGTGTTCGGATACAGCAGATGTACTGTTCTGCGGCTTTATCCTCCAATAATTCCGTTATTTTTTTTTGCTTCCTCCATTTTCCAAACACGGTGTTTTCTTCAATGGTCAAACCATACAATGAAATATGATCAGGGTTCAACTCAATGGTCCTTTTTATATCTTCCTGCCATTCATTGTCATCCATGCCCGGAACTGCATAAATTAGGTCGAGCGAAATGTTTTTAAACCCGGCTTTTCTGACATTCCTCAATGCCCAAGAGGTCTGAGAGGATGTATGATTTCTGTTCATCCATTTAAGCCTGTCTTCAGAAAATGTCTGAACTCCTACACTCAAACGGGTTACACCTGCCATAAGAATTTGTTCCGATTTTTCGAAAGTAAGATCTTCGGGATTTGCTTCAAGTGTGATTTCGGCCGCTGTGGAAACATCGAAACATTCCCTGATGGTGGTCAAAATATGGATGAGTTCCTTATCGCTTAAAATTGAGGGGGTGCCTCCTCCAAAATAGATGGTTTGAATGTCCTCAATCAGGTAGTTAGCACGTTGGCGAATTTCGAGGCAGATGGCCTCAACCATTTCTGATTGCCGGGAAAGGTTTGTGCTAAAATGAAAGTCACAATAATGGCAGGCTTTTCTGCAAAATGGAATATGTATATAAATACCTGCCACGTTTTGGAAGTAAATTGCAAATACTAATGCAAAGAAGCTTTTTTCTTCTCTTTTTTCTCTCTTCATTTCTGCTTTATTCGCAGGTAAAAACCGAAATTTTTGTTGATGGAGAACTCAGTGAAAAGAGAATGTTTAATGATTCACTTGATTTCGAAAATTACATTTCCGGGTTGAACCTCAAGTCAATTTCTAAAGGATTTTTGTTTGCAGGACTTGATTCAGTGAGCAAAACAGCAGATGAAGTTCAGGTTTTTATTCATAAAGGGAACAGAATTGGTTCAACATTAGAGGGACTCAACCATAAAAGCATTGGAAAGTCCATTCAAAGAAGAGTTCGGTTATTAGGGTCAAAAGGATATCCATTTGCTTCCATAAGAATTGACTCCACACGAATCCTCGATTCTAAACTTACAGGAAGTATTGTCGAGAAAAGGGGGCCTTTTATTGAAAATGATTCAGCAGTGTTTTTTAAGGAGGTTAAGACCAGTAAAAGTTATATCTACCACCTGCTTGAACATGTCCCCGGAGAACCTTTCAATGAGTTGAACTATGGAAGAATAGACGATAAAATAGAGCGTTCATCATTTCTCAGCCTTACCAGACCTGTTGATATTTCCTTCCAGAACGGAAAAGCAAAACTGTACCTTGATATAGAAGAACAACAATCAGGCTCCTTTCAGGGTGTGCTGGGATTACAGCAAGAGGGTGCTGGAAATACAAGTGTGGTCGGGAGTTTTGATCTGTCAATTCAAAATTTATTTAGATCCGGTAAAGAGCTTGAAATTGTATGGGAAAGCTTTAGAAAGAATTCACAGGAGCTAAACCTGTTCTACAAACACCCATTCATTGTTAATTCTCCAATAACTCCTTTCTTTCGTTTTAGTCTGACAAAACAGGATTCTGTTTTCCTGAGCAGATCGGCCGATATTGGGTTTAGCGTTTTTATTTCGCCAAAAATTGAAACATCAGTTGCGTACTTAAATCAGAAGGGTTCATTATTGACAACCAGCGAAGGTGTGCTCCTAAATTCTGATATTGCAGATTTCAACTCTGACGCCTACCGCATAGAATTAAAACAGGGAAGATTTAGCAGACTAAGCGAATTAAAATCTTCCCTTGCATGGAGCATGGGAATGGGTCTGGGAACAAAATCCATTGAGAAGAATTTGAATCTTAGTGATGAATTCTATGACACGCTCGAATTGCGAACAACTTCATTTCTTTTGGATTTGAAATTGGCTTTTAGCCGACGGGTTTTTAATCGCCAGACAATTTTTTCACACCTTGAATCAAAAACTATTGATAATGACGAACTACTGAACAACGAAAGGTTCAGGTTGGGTGGACTGAACTCTTTGAGGGGGTTTGATGAAAAATCATTTTTCACTGACAGGTATTTTTTGATGAGAACGGAGTTTCGATCCTTCTTCGAGAAGGGGAGTTTTGTGTACATCTTCTTTGACCATTTGTGGTATTCCAATGCTGAAATTAATGATACCCCGTTTGCAACTGGAGCAGGGTTTTCGCTGGCTACTCAGTCAGGGCAGTTTAGTTTTGCCCTTGCTGTTGGAAAATCTGAAAATCAACAGATCGCTTTTTCGAATATGAAAATACATTTTGGATACATAACCAGATTTTGAATTGATGAAGATTCGTGTTGCTATACTCATATTTCTTTCTTCATTCCGGGCCTTTGGTCAATCTGATACTATTATCGTTCGAGACTACTCGAAGATTTTCATCACAATAAATAATTCAGGAGAAATTGAGCCTGTAACAAATTATGCGCAGGTGAAGAAAGCAGGATTCTTTTTGAATGAAGTGCCGGAAGGGATGTTAAGGTTATGCAACAAAAATGAGTTGTTTGTATGGGCCAACGGGAAGCTGATTTTCTCTCTTATTGGTTGTGAGCTCTACAGTCAAGAAGAATTATTCAGGCACACTCAAAGTGATACATTATTTATTTCATTGAGCTCACCTGTCGGATTTGAGGACCTCAAATGTGAACAGGTCATTTTTGAAGAGCTGCGGATATTGAAAGAAGATGTGTCAGAGCCACGCCAGATCAGAGATTCGTTTCGCGAATTTAGTACAATCGCTTTCATTTTTTTGATTGCGGTATTTGCTGTGTATGCCGCTGGTTTTTCCGGGCGTTTGAATTTTTTTATGAATAAGACCTTTTCGCTGAAAGCCAGCTCTTATGAATTTATTAATACCGCTTTTTTTGGAAGAGCCAATATTACTATGGTTGTCATTCTGAGTTTCGCAGTGGCTTTTGAAATACTATATGTTAACCAGAAAGTGGACCTCAAAATTTTCCCGGAGCTTGTTACTCTTAAGAATTATCTGGTGATGTGGCTGGTTGTGACTTTGTGGATTCTGGCTTTTTTTCTGGCGAAAAGAATACTCATTCAAATTATTTCGGGGATGTTTCAGATGAAAAAATTGAGAGACTGGCAATTGTTTGATCTGGTAAATTTCTCAGGTTACTTTATACTCATCTTGTTTATTGTCATACTTTGGGATTTCGTCCTGAAGAATTCGAATGAATCCTGGGTGATCTCATATTTTGCTCATTATTTTATTGCCATATTGTTGCTGTTTGAGGTGTGGTTCATAATAAAATTTGTTATTAATTCTTCCTATCAAAAACTCCTTATTATTTCCTACCTTTGTGCCACCGAATTAATACCATCCATTTTAATAATGGCATGGTTCTTTAAATAGTTATAAATTGATTGCCAAGAGATGAGTGCTACCGAAGATCTGTTAGTGTTGGATAAAGAGCGAGCCAGGGAGGTTAAGAGCATATTGGTTTCACAACCTGAACCAACCGATCCAAATTCTCCGTATATCAAATTATCGGAAAAATACAATTTGAAAATAGACTTTAGAAAGTTTATTGAAATCGACCCGGTCGATGTTAAGGAGTTCAGAAAACAAAAGGTGAACATACTTGATCATACGGCAGTTATTTTTACCAGCCGGAATGCAGTGGATCATTTTTTCCGTCTTGCAACTGAAAGTAAAATTGAAATCCCATCTGATATGAAGTACTTCTGTATTTCAGAACAGACGGCTAATTACCTTCAGAAATACATCGTCATTAGAAAAAGAAAAATTTTCACCGGAGAGCGTACAGCAGCTGATCTTCTGAATGTGATGAAGAAGCACAAAGCGGAAAAATTTATTTTTCCCTGCTCAAATATCAGAACAGACGATATTCCAAATTTCCTGATGGAAAATGAGTATGACTGGTCGGAGGCAATTATATATAGAACAGTGGCTTCCGACTTATCGGATCTCGACAATGTGACATATGATATTATCGCATTCTTTTCACCTTCCGGCATTGAATCTTTATTTCATAATTTCCCTGGATTCAGGCAAAACAATACGCGTATTGCAGCCTTTGGGCCAACAACTTCAAAAGCTGTTAAAGATGCAGGGCTGATACTTGATATTCAGGCTCCATTACCTAATGCACCATCCATGACCGGCGCTATTGAATTTTACATTAAACAGGCAAACAATCTTTGAGTAAGGGTAATTCAATTGTAAGCGTTATACTTACACTATGAATTTTCGAATGAAGAGCGGCCTTGTTTTTCTTTCCTTTTTGATGGCTTTTTCAGCCATTGGTCAGAACGATTTTTTCTTTAATCATTATATGTTTAACCCATCCTATTATAATCCCGCATGGGTGGGCAGTGAAGGAGAAGCTTTTGTCGCTGGACATCACAGAAGTCAGTGGGTCGGGTACAGCTCTTCGTTTGACGGGAATGGGGGTGCGCCATCAAGTCAGTTAATTTCGTTAGTGATTCCTGCTCAGGGCAAACTTTCAGGAGTCGGCCTGGCCGTTTCCAATGATCGTACAGCGGAATTGACTAATCTTCAGGCAAGATTTTCTGTTTCGGTAAAAAAAGATTTCAGGTTTGGAAGTATCTCTGTTGGCGCAATGCCTACACTATTTTCTCAATCTCTTGACTTTGGCAACTTTCGACCTGTTGAACCGGAACCAAATTTGCCTGATGGGAGAGAATCGCAGATGGCATTTGATCTGAGTGCAGGGGTTTATTTTAACTCGGATAGAAATTATTTTGCAGGCTTCTCAGCGATTAATTTAATGCAACCTTCTTTCAACTACGGAATTACAGGGGATCAACTTTCCAGTGAGGTCTCAACAAACTATCTCATCAATGGCGGGACGGTTATTGGTGTATCAAGAGACATCTTGTTCAAGCCAACCACACTAATCAGAACAGACTTTAAGTCATATACCTTCGAATTGAGCGGGCTTCTTTATTATCAGGAAAAAATGTGGGGAGGTCTTTCATTCAGAAGATCTGAGTCCGTGACATTAATGCTGGGATATTCCTTCCTTGAGGACAATAAACTGAGGTTTGGTTATTCCTTTGACTATGTTGTCAAAGACCAGGCAGGTAAGCAACCTACCAGCCATGAAGTTTACATTCGTTATGATTTGCCTGATTTAATCCTTGGAGGAAGAAAGGCCGTGAAGACTCCCAGATTTAATTTTTAGTCAGGACATATGGGCCGTTTGTCCAAAAAAAAAATAATTCTTGTACCGAATTCCTTAATGGTTATATATTTAGGCAGAATATCGTACAATATTTCTTGTTAAAGTTTGTTTATTTTACATACTTGCATGTTCAATAAAGGTGTTATGAATAAAAAGCGTGTTTTTACAATATCAAATTGTATTGTTCTGGCTATGTCAATAGTTCTCACAGGGTGTGGGCTTTTTGGCGGAGGTGGTCAGGATGATCGGGGAGAACTTCTTGGAGCTCCTGACAGACAGGGCTGGGAAATGACCAGGCCTTTTGGTATGGTTTCGGTTCCATCAGGTACGTTCCACATGGGACAGGCTGATGAGGATGTTGCAGCTACTCAAATCAATTTCAATAAACAGGTTACTATCGGTGCATTCTTTATGGATGATACCGAGATTACCAACAATGAGTATCGGCAGTTTACCCAGAATGTTACGGAAGGCTCAGAAATAGATTTGCCGTCCGGTTTTTCTGTAGCTGATCTTATTCCGGATACAACTGTCTGGACAAGAGACTATACACATCATATGGGAGATCCATTGGTGGTTTACTATTGGTCGCATCCGGCTTTTGATGATTATCCGGTTGTCGGAGTTAACTGGAATGCAGCAAAATACTTTTGCGATTGGAGAACCAGATATCTTAACAGCTACAGACAAAGCATTGGGCTTCCAGTTATGCCAAACTTCAGACTTCCATCGGAAGCTGAATGGGAATATGCCTCACGTGGAGGAAGAGATATGGCTAAATACCCATGGGGTAATCCATATATAAGGAATGCAAAAGGTTGCCTTTTGGCAAATTTTAAGCCTGGTCGAGGTAACTACTTTGATGATGGTTATGCTTATACTTCTCCGGTTGGAACCTATTTCGCTAATGAGTACGGACTATACGATATGTCAGGAAATGTGGCCGAATGGACCGAAGATGCATATAATCCATCAGCAATGCCCCTTACATGGGATTTGAACCCTACTTATTTTGACGATAACATTCCTCATAAAGTAATTAGAGGAGGATCATGGAAGGACATTGCATATTTCCTTGAAACAGGGACAAGAACGTATGAACATCAGGATACAACCAGGGCATCTATTGGTTTTAGATGTGCCATGACTTACCTTGGTCGATCTTCAGGATACGAATTTTAAATCACAAGAATAAATTTACTAACCTAAATAACGATAAAATGAGCAAAAAAGGCGGATTTCAGGAGTTACTCTACTCCACTATTATGCCAAAAGTGTACGGAATTGGAGCAGCTGTTGTGATTGTAGGTGCACTCTTTAAAATCCTTCACATGGAAGGAGCTGCATTGATGCTGACTGTAGGTCTTTTGACCGAGGCAGTTATCTTTTTCCTAAGTGCATTTGAGCCTAAGCATGCTGAGACCGACTGGTCTAAGGTTTATCCGGAGTTGGCTGACGATTATGACGGGCCGTCTGCCAAACCAAGAGCTGCCGTTCCACAGGCAACCGGCGCTTCTGCACAAATGGATAAAATGCTGGCTGACGCTAAAGTTGGACCAGAATTGATTAAAAGTCTCGGTGACGGAATGAGAAGCATGGCTTCTTCTGCTAAGAACATGGCTAATCTCAGTGATGCCGCTGCAGCTACCAACGACTATGCGAGGAATGTAAAATCCGCATCCAATTCCCTGACAGAAATGAACAAATCTTATGCTTCAGCAATGGAAGCTATGTCCGGAATGGCTGATGCGACTAAAGATACCAAAGAGTATCATTCGCAGGTATTGAATGTTACCAAAAGTCTTGGAGCATTAAATGCCGTATATGAAATGGAACTGAAAGACGCTCAGAGCCATACGAAAGCATTGAATAAATTCTATTCTAATGTAACGGGGGCTCTTGAAAATATGGCCGAAGCGGGTAAAGAAACCTCTGCTTTCCAGGCAGAACTAAACAAACTTACTTCGAACATTTCTGCTCTTAACCGAGTATATGGTAATATGTTGACTGCTATGAGAGGAAGCGGCAGCAATCAACAATAAACCCTTAAAAGAATAAACATATGGCAGGAGGAAACGAAACCCCGCGGCAGAAAATGATTGGTATGATGTATTTGGTGCTAACAGCATTGCTGGCACTGAATGTAAGTACTACTGTATTGGACAAATTTGCCTTCATCAACCAAAGTCTGGAACAGGCTAACGGCGAAACTTCTACCAGAAATGGCCAGACACTTAATGGTATGACTAAATCTGTGGAGGAGAAAGGAAATAGGAAGGAAGATCTGGAAGTCATTACTTCTGCACAGCAATTACGCTCAAAGACTCAGGAGGTATTAGCTTCCCTTGAGGAAAGTAAGGAAACATTTGTAACCATTACCGGTGGGTACGAGGAAGGAAAAAATGGCGATAAAATGCATATTGAGGGAAAAACCAATTACGACAAAGTGGGTCACTATATGATGCCAAAAGAAGATGGAGGCGATGGCAATGGAGCGGCAATGAAAGAACTTTTAAATGGTTATGCTGATTTTGTTAAGGATATCCTGGGCAAAAACGGGGCTGAGGAAAAAGAGCTGGCCAAGTTTCACAAATTGGCTCTGGATGCAAACGAAGATGAGTACTGGAGAAATGATCCAAATCAGCGAGGTAAGAAATGGTCTCAGCTAAATTTTCATGATTCGCCTACACATGCTGCCTTAGCAACGGTTAGTGAATTCCAGGCAAATGTGTTAGGATATGAAACAGCAGCATTGGATTATCTTAAAAAGCGTGTAGGACTTAAGGATTTGACTTTTGATGATATCAAGCCGGTTGTAATGCCACAATCAAGATATGTTGCTGCCGGTACCAAGTACCAGGCGGAAATGTTTATTGCAGCTTCTGCTTCGGGTCTAAATGATCAAATCAAAATGTCTTACAATGGAAATGATATTCCTGTTGCCGACGGAATTGGCAGAGTTGAATTTACAGCTACACCTGGATCATATGATTCCGAGGGGAATGCGAAGAAAACATTTGAAGCAGCAATTAAAGTGCCTTTGGGTGGTGGATTGGATACGACTTTTACGAGTACGATAGAATACTTCGTTTCTAAACCTGTTATTACCATTCAATCACAGTCTGTTAGTGCACTCTATTTTAATTGTGGGAATGCAATTGATGTGCAGGTTCCGGCTTTGGGAAATTCTTATAATCCTAAGTTTAGGGCATCTGGTGGAGATGCGATCCCTGGTTCAGCAAAAGGGCAGGTAACACTTGTGCCAAATGCCAAGAAATTTGTTTTGACAGTTTCCAGCAATGGTAATACAATAGGAAGCAGAGAGTTTGGCGTACGTGCCATTCCTGCACCGGATATTAAAGTATTTACTGATCGTGGAGAGGTTAACCAAAAGGATGGTATATCAGCAAGAACTCCTCGAATTCAGCTGAGAGCTATTTCTGATCCAAGTTTCCTGGAATTTCTTCCGAATGATGCCAAGTTTAGAGTTGCTGAAGCTGAGATAACCCATGTGAGCGGTGGATTGGGCCGTGGTTCATTCAGAACCGGTGAAGTGGTAAACCTGAGCCAAAATTTAAGAAACCCGAGAAAGGGGGACGTTTTGGCCATCGAAATTAAGAAAGTACAACGACAGAACTTTAGAAAGCAGACAGAGGATTTTGCCAGATTTCAACGCTATATCAATATCACTCTGCAGTAAACAAGTTGTCAAACAAAAACAGTGTTATGAAAAGATTAGGTTATGTAATGGTTTTTTTCCTTCTTGTGTCAGTTGGACATGGTCAGGAGAAGGCGCCCTTGATTAAGCCGGAGGTTGAAGAAGCGCAAATAATGTTCAAGAAAATGGTTTGGAGAAGAATGGATTTAAAGGAGAAGCAGAACAGTCCTTTCTTCTCACTAAATGGAGAGATTTCCAGGTTGTTGATTGAGGCAGTTGATGAAGGATTGATTACCCCCTACAGATCTGATTCTTGTATCAACTTTATGCCTGATATCATTTTTGTTTCAAACATTTCTGTTGAGCAGGAGCAAAATCCTTTTGTAGGAGGCGGGTTCAATACCGGAGGTTTCGATGACGGGGGCGCAGATGCACAGGAAGAGGAAATAGGTGGTTCTGATGAACCCAGACTGGCAGCAATTCCTGAAGATTTATTTTCTGTTCTTTACATTAGAGAGGAAGTGATCTTCGACCGAAATCGATCCAGAATGTACAATTACATAAAGTCTTTGACAATAGCGCTTCCGGCAAATGCGGGTTCTGAATTCAACCCACAGGGGTTTGAAAAACCAATTGCTCATTTCAATTATGATGAAGTAGTTGCGTTGTTTAGAGGGCCTTATGCCGAAAGAGCCATTTATTACAATAATCAGAATCCGGGAGCTCATTTGAATATGAGCGATGCATTTGAATTAAGACTATTTAATGCACCTATTCAAAAGGTTTCCAATGATCAAAACCTTGATATTCGTCAGCTTTATTCGGATGAAATGGCCAGGGATCCAATGAGTGTTATTGTGATTCAACAAAAATATGAGTATGATTTAATGGAATATGAATCAGAACTCTGGGAGTATTAAATTTGCAGAAAACCTAATCACCGTATGTTAAAAATGAGAAGCATATTATCATTAATCCTTTTGTTGGGAACCGTCTTGGTTTATTCTCAGGAAACTGGAACACTTGAAGATCCACGAGATGGTCAGGTCTATAAAATTGTTACAGTCGATATAGTTCTCGAAGGAGATGTTACGGTAAAGCGTACGTGGATGGCACAGAATCTTAACTATGAAGTGCCGGATTCATTTTGCTATAAGAACGAATCTGCATATTGTGAAGCATATGGCAGATTATATACATTCAAGGCCGCTGTTGAAGCTTGTCCTGATGGATGGCATATACCAACCATAGGTGAATGGAGCTTGCTTTTCAGAACCTTTGGAGGAATACATGAAGCTGGAATAGCATTACAAAAAGGAGGGAAAAGCGGTTTGGATCTCATTCCTGGTGGTTTTGGTGACCCGGGCAGTGTATTCAAGAACATTGGAATTAGCGGAAACTACTGGGATTCCGAAAAGAAATCGGATAATACATCTGGACTTGTATCAGTACAGAAAGGATCACAGGAAATTTTTCATAGTGTAATAGGAGATTGGCATAGAAACAGTTGCCGATGTGTGAAGGATTATTGACAGAGCAGAAACTTATTGTTAAAAAAGGAGATCATAGATCTCCTTTTTTTATGGCTTCTATTATGGTTTTTGCTCTCGATTCACCAACGAGCCGGGCGAGTTCTTCAGTGTTGGCAGTCCTTATTCTTTTCACACTTTTGAATTCTTGGAGTAGTTTCTTTTTTGTTTCCTTACCAATCCCTTTGATAAGGTCTATTGAAGAATGAAGTGATGACTTACTTCTCTTTTGTCTGTGAAAAGTAATGGCAAAGCGATGAGCCTCATCCCTTATTTGTTGTATAAGCTTGAGAGACATTGATTTTTTGCTAATGTGGATGGGTATTTCATCCTCGGGGAAATAGATTTCCTCTAAACGTTTTGCAATTCCAATAACCGGGATGGATCCATAAATTCCTAATTCCCTGAGTGCATCACACGCGGCATTTAACTGTCCTTTACCACCATCGATCACAATTAGATTGGGATAGGGAATTCCTTCTTTCATTAAATGAGAGTAGCGCCTGCCAACGACCTCCTTCATCGAACCAAAATCGTCAGGTCCTGTCACGGTTTTGATGTTAAATCTTCGGTACTCTGACCTGGCTGGTTTACCATTCTTAAAGCAAACCATCGATGCAACCGGATTGGTACCCTGAATGTTTGAGTTATCGAAACATTCGATATGTACCGGGTGATCTGTCAGTTTAAGATCATCCATGAGCATAGTTAGTACTTCATGATTGGGTTGTCTCTCCGTGCCTGATCTTTTCTCTTTTTTAAAAAAAAGTGCATTACGAAGTGAGAGATCAGTTAATTTCTTTTTATCGCCAATAAGTGGAGTGATGATACTAATGCCTTCCCATCCCTTCACATCAAGATTTGTAAGCACCTCCTTATTTGCACTTGAATATTTTTGGCGCAGATCAAACATGGTAAACTGAAGGACATCTTCATCTGCCTCACCTAATCGTTTTTTTATCTCAACGGTTTCAGAATTTACTATTGAGCCTTCAAGAATTTTGAGATAGTTTATGAACGCACTTTTTTCATCAGATAAGATGGTAAAAACATCAATGTTAGTATTTTTTTGATTGACAATCAGGGTTCTTGACTGAAACTTATTTAGCAGGTCCAGCTTGTGTTTAAACGTGTGAGCTACTTCAAATTTCAACCCCTGTGATGCATCATTCATTTTTTCCTTAAAAGTTCGTTGAATGACTCCTATTTTGCCTTTTAGGATTGTTCTTGCACTATCAATATCGCTTTGGTAGTCTTCTTCGCTCTGAAATCCTTCACATGGACCCAGGCAATTGCCTATGTGATATTCGAGGCAAACTTTGTACTTTTTGTTTTTGATATTACTTTCAGACAGGTTGTATTTACATGTTCTGATCTTATGAAGTTTTCTTATCAGATCCAGAACACTGTTCATTGCCTTTACATTGGTATAAGGTCCATGATATTCACCAAGTTTGGGTATTATTCTTCTTGTTGAATAAATACGTGGAAAGCGCTCGTTTGTAATACAAATACTTGGAAAGCTCTTATCATCTTTGAGGAGAATGTTGTATCGTGGCTGATTCTCCTTGATTAGGTTATTTTCTAACAGCAGGGCATCAAATTCGGACTGTACCATTACGAATTCAATCTCTTGGATCTCTCTTACCAGTCTGCGTGTCTTTCCGTTTGTATTTGTTTTTGTGAAATAGCTGGCTACTCGTTTCCTCAAATCCTTTGCCTTTCCGACGTAAATGATAGTATCCGAATCATTAAAAAATTTATAGATACCAGGTTTGTGGGGAAGCCTGAGATAGTCATCCCTTCCAAATCTTTGAAACTCCATCATTCAAATTCGTCTTCTCTGACAGTATTATAATTAACTGTGTCAGCAGGATTTAGGTTCTGATTATACAGTGTACAATCGAGTTCTATCGATAGAGGTTTTGAGGGTTTCTCAAAGGGACCTTTTGTATAGCCCAGTGCTTCGTCGGCATAGACCTTAAGCATAAACTTTTCCCAAATGGGCATGGCTGTACGAGCCCCCTGCCCCAGTGGCCAATCTCTGAATCGTATACTGCGATCATCTCCTCCAACCCATGCTCCTGCTGCTATATCTTTGGTAATACCGATGAACCATCCATCTGATGCATTTTGAGTGGTTCCTGTTTTGGCACCAATTTCATTATTTAATTTGAGAGAGTATTCAAGACCTCTTGCACTCCCCTCTTCCACAGTCCCCTGAAGCATATGAAGCATCACATAGGCAGTTTCTTCATTTATTGCATCTTTTTCCTCCGGCACGAATTGTTGGATGACATTTCCATTTTTGTCTTCTATTCGTGAAATATAGTAGGGTTTGATATGATAGCCTTTATTGGCAAAGGTTGAGTATGCACCAAGCATTTCATATAGAGAAACATCGGGAGTTCCCAGCGCGATAGAATGAAAAGGCGGGATCCTGCTTTCTATTCCCAGATCTCTTGCCATTTTTACGACGTTCGTGGGGTCAATTTGATCAATCATCCAGGCAGTTATTGAATTGACTGATTTAGCCATTGCCTGCCGGATTGTCATTACTTCGTTGGTCCACCTGCCCTCGGCATTGTCCGGACACCACTGGGGAGGATCCTGATCCGGCAGGTCAATGCAAATTGGAACATCGACAGCTGTAATACAAGGTGAGTAGTTGTCTTGTATGGCTTTTGCATAAACAAACGGTTTAAAGGTGGATCCGGCCTGTCTTTTACTCAATACATGGTCGTATTTGAAATACTTATGGTTGATCCCTCCAACCCATGCTTTGATGTGGCCGGTTTTTGGATCCATAGCCATGAAGCCGGTTTGTAGAAATCGCTTGTAATAATTCAGAGAATCATATGAGCTGAATGTTGTATCAATTTCTCCATCCCAGCTGAATACTGTCATTGGTTTTTTAATATTCAGATAGTATTCTACGGAATCAGAATCATTCCCAAATGTTGCTGACAGTTCTTTGTAAGCATCCGTACGTTTGATTGTGGAACGTAGAAAACCCGGTATTTCGTTGTTTTTGTTATCAATCCATGGATTTCCTTCGCTCCAGTGTTCATTAAATTGCCTTTGAAGTGTATCCAAATGTTCGTTGACTGCTTCTTCTGCATATTGCTGAAGGCGACTATCAATGGTGGTATAGATTTTAAGCCCGTCATCGAACAAATCATATCCGTTTTCTTTGGCCCAGCTTACCAGGAAATTTCGTGCAGTAGTTCGAAAGTAGGTGGCAATTCCCTCATTTTGATTATCTACTTTGTAATTCAGTAAGAGTGGTCTGTTATTAAGACTGTCAAACAATTCTCTGTCTATAATACCATACTTGTGCAGGTTGAAAAGTACTTCGGTTCGTTTGCTCTCAGCAAACTCCGGATTAAAAACCGGATTAAATTTTGTGGGTTTATTAATTGAGCCGACGAGGCTTGCGGATTCCTGATAATCCAGCTGACTTGGAAGCTTGTTAAAGAACGTTTTCGCTGCAACCTTTATCCCGTAGGAGTTACTTCCGAACTCAACTGTATTCAAATACATCGCAAGAATTTCTTCCTTTGTGTATGATTCTTCTAGCTGGACCGATATAATCCATTCTTTAATTTTTGTGATCAGACTCCCAATTTTGCTGAACCTGTATAAACTCCCCTGATTATCATTATTTGTTTTATAAAGATTTTCAGCAAGTTGCATGGTAATTGTGCTCCCGCCCCCCTGAAAATTGAATGTCAAAATTCCATAGGCAGCCCTGGAAAGCCCCCTTAGATCAATTCCGGAATGTTTCTTGAATCGAATATCTTCTGTGACAAGTAACGTATTGACAAGTTCTGAAGATAATTCCTCATATGTAACTGGTGAGCGGTTTTTGCGGAAGTATTTTCCAAAGGAGATCCCATCAGCGCTTATAAGTTCAGAGGAGAGGTCAGGATCCGGTCTTTCAAGGGCCTGTAAACCCGGAAGCCCTCCAAACCAACCAAATGCATCGGTTTTAACCATATAGAATACTGTAGGAATGCCAATAACTACAGAGAAGAATCCTATCCAGAGGACTCTAAGGAAGTATTTTATCAATTTTTGATTCATTGATAGTGCTTTTCAAAAAAGTTTAAATATGCTGAGATATCTTTTGTCTTATAGAAGATATCAAAGTTATCCTTGGTTATTACAAAGACTTCAATTTTTTCTCCCTTAAATGTTTCTTTAACCTGTGAATCAGCCATAAAGAGCGTTTTAAAACCTTTTGCAGTAGCCTTGCCTGGAAAGTCATTCACCAGTATCATGGACTTGGTTGCGTCAAGTATCAAATTTCCTGTATTTAGTGTAGAAAAACTGTTTTCAGTCAGGAAATTGTCCACTAATGCAGGTATTGATGATGTCAGAGAATTTTTTATTTCATAAACCAAAACGAAATGATGTTTTTGGTTGAAATCTTCTTTAAAACGAGCTCTGGCACTGTTATATCTGTTTTTTTGGAATTCCTCAGAGGCTTGCAGCAGTTTTGCAGCATATGGGATTAATTCACTGTCCGGATATTCCCTGGCGAAATTCCCAATTTCATATTGGTATTTTGCATTCCCATCCTTTTTTCCCTGAGCGAGAATTTGTAAGAGCCTTATATTATCACTGAATTCATTTTTCGAATCTATCGCAAGCACACTGTCAGCGGAAAATATAACGTCATCAAGCCGACCAGCTTCATACTTGAAATACAAGCTGCGATAAAGTTTTTTCAAGCGCTCACTTGCAGCGAAACTTTCTTCTCTATAGTTGGGGTTTTCAATAAGTTTAGCATAAATGGACTCAGGAAATTTATTTTTTAGCATTTCTCCACGGGCAAAGGATTTGTCAGCATTTATTGGTTTATATATTAAAAAGAGCTGATACAGAACCTCAGGCTCATATGTAGTTTCAGGGAACCGATTTAGCAAACTCTCAAAGGATTCTGCGGCATTTTCGTCTTCTTCCAGCCGAAGGTTGTAGATGTTTCCCAGTTGGTAAAGTGCTTCTTCAATTTCAGTTAACAGCTTACTTTTCTCCTCTTGCGATTCAGGGATACTAGCCATCAGGCTTTGAGCTTTTTGTTCTATTGGAACCTCTTCCTGATCAGCTGATATGGGATTTTCATCACTTTTTTCTGCAACTGGCTCTTCACCTGCATTTACATTTACAGATTTGTTTTTCCTTCGCCAGTTGTCTTCCAGTGTTCTGTCTCCCCATTTTCTTGTAAACTCACTCCTGCCTCTGCTGAGTGAGTTTGAGTTACCAAAATACCAGATTGAGGGTTCAGTCTGTATCAAATTTGAATCATCCGGATTGTCATCCTGTCTTCTTTTCTCAGCCTTTTCTTCTTTGATCTTTCTTTCTTTTTCCTTTACCACATCTGCTTCCAGAACTGCGATGGCAATCTTAAGGACAGAATCCCCGGGAAGGGTTGCAAGATGGAGTAGACTGTCATTGGTAGTAATGATATTGATTTGCTTTACAAAGTCGACCAGAATTTCCTGCCGATTTTTTATCAATGCATAATTCTCCTCATCTTTTGGTAATGTGCTGACTGTGCTGTCATAGTAACTTTTTGCCAGAGGATAGTTCTTTAAACTATCATAGTAAATCTCACCAAGCTTGAGGTATGAAAAGCCCTTTTGTCGCTGATTCCCCTTACCGGATTTAATGGAAAGCTTATAGCTTTCTATGGCGTCCTCAAGTCTGCCATTCTTTAGTTCAAAACCAGCAAGTTCATAATATATTTTATCTCGGTATTCTTCGTTTTTTGTGTCTCTCAAAAGACTCTTGAAATACTTTTGGATTCTTTTCAGGTCGTTATCCTTAGCCAGCTCTGTTACCTGAGCCATATACAATTTGGTGTAAAACTCAAGTTCGTACTTTGGATTATTCTTCAGCACATTTTTATAGTACCTGAATGCCTCGCTTTCAAAGCCAAGTGAATGATAGGTTTGGCCGATGATAAAGTTGATTCTGGCTTTGTCTGATGACTTTGCTATCAACTCCTCTGCCTTAACCAGGTGATGAACCATATTACTTTCATCTCCCTTCTTCTGATAGAAGTAGGCGGCATTGGTATGGAAAATGCGTTGATTCTTATTATTTAAATCTTCTTTTTCAAGATAGTCAACCACTGCAGCGGCATTATTAAGTTCATCGGAATCAGCAAAAACACGAATTAGCTCCGCAAGCGCTTCATGTTTTGACTGATCATTTTTGCCTTTAACATTGACATATTTGAATGTTTTCACCGCATCCGGAAATTCCATTGCATAGTAGCGTGCCTTTCCAACAAGGATATAGCTATCGTCTTCCCATTTAGAATCCGGATGTCGTTGAATGGAAATAGAGGATTTTTGAATACAATCTTCTATTTGTGTTTTTAGAGAAGCTGATTGTGTTGAATCAAACTGGGCATAAATAGGCAGGACTTTGTTATAATTCCATTGTTGAGCATCAAAAATGGTGCTTTCAATTTCTGATATCCTTTCCTTAGCAATAAAATAAGAATTGTAATGTGCCGTCATATCATGGAAAGAATTGCTAAGCGGATTCTTCCGATAGGGAGCACAGGCACTCAATAAAATGAGTATATAGAGGTATTTTTTCAACGAGGTAAAAAGCTTCTAAAAATAACGTACGTAACAGTTGTTTCGTGTAAAGATAAAACATGGATTGATTGCATAGATTTGCATGCTCAATTCGAAAGAAACGAACAAAAATGGCCTCTAAAAAGACACTAAGCAACTGGCTTACCAATAAGTATCTGCTGATTATCAGGAACGAGGAAAATTTCGCTGAGAAAACGACTTTTAGTTTCAATTATGCTCGTGTATTTCTTTTGATTTCTTTTTTGGGATTGCTTTTGTTGTCACTGGCTGTTTATGTAGTAACCGTGTTGCTTGATCAATGGCTTGATCCAAGACATGTTCAAATGGTGGCTAACAGGCAGGTTCTGGAGCTTTCTATGCGGATCGATTCACTGGAGCGCGAGGTGAACCATAAGGATGTATATATTGAAAATATAAGAAGAATCCTTTCCGGAGATACTCCGTCGGATTCCATAACTGCCGTTCCGGAATCAGGTTTGCTATCGTCAGAATTAACAGAGAGCATTCAGCCAATTGACTCACAATTCAGAGCTGAATTCGAAGGGACAGAGCTTTCTAATCTTTCAATAGATATTTCAGGTTCTGCAGGAGAGTTAAGAGAGATTTATCTGTTCAGTCCCGTTTTTGACGGGATTGTGACCGACGGGTTTGATCCCAGAAAGGATCATTATGGGCTGGATTTGGTGGCAAAAGAGAACGAACCAGTACGATGCACAGCTGATGGAGTGGTAATATTGTCTTCCTGGACGCTTGATGGCGGATATGTTATTGCGGTACAGCATGCAGGCAACCTGGTGTCCGTTTATAAGCATAATTCGGAATTATTTAAAAACGTTGGTAATTTTGTCGCTGCTGGCGAAGTAATCGCAACGATTGGGAATACAGGAGAACTCACAACTGGTCCGCATTTACATCTGGAATTGTGGCACAATGGAAATCCGGTAAACCCACAGGAGTACATAGCATTTTAAAAGAAAATTTGTAGACATGTTGAATAAGAATCAGAAGGAAGTAGAAGAGTTAAGTAATTCAAGCAACATTATTGGTAAAGGGACAAGTGTTCAGGGTAATGTTGAAACCTTCGGAAACATTCGTGTGGAAGGAAAAGTGATAGGAGATATTAAGACAAAGTCAAAAGCTGCATTCGGACAATCATCCCACGTTGAAGGAAGTGTGCTTGCACAAAATGCTGAAGTAGCCGGCCACATCACCGGTACAATTGAAGTAACTGAGTTGTTGGTGCTTAAACCATCTGCAACCATAGATGGAGACATCATAACTAACAAATTGTTGGTTGAATCAGGTGCCACCTTTAACGGGAAGTGTAAAATGGGCGTAAAGAGCAAAGAGATAAAAATTGGAAAGCCCGAAACACAAGAAGAACGACAAGTCCTCGAAGCCTGAGGAAAAAGAAAACGGATATCTTAAATTCTACGGAGTTGCCATTGAAATTGTGGCATTCAACATCGTTTGTATTTGGGGCGGCCTCAAGTTAAGTGAATTGTATTCACCGGCATCTTACTGGATTTTGTTTCTTGGAATTGCTTTGGCGATATCCGGCACTATCTATTATCTCCTAAAAAGAGTAGTAAAATGAAAAGGTATCTTATTGTAACATCGATCGTGTCTGCTCTTTTGTTTGTAGGATACTTTCTTTTTGAATCTTTCTATGGAGGAATTCTGCACTCCAAATTCCCCTTCCTGATTGGTTTTTTTTATGTCCAGTCATTCCCCATAGCATGGATGCTCCGTCAGGGAGAGAAGGATCGATCATCATTTGTTATTTATGCCATAGGAAGTATCGGGTTTCGGATGATCACAGGTCTTTTTTTATTGCTCGTTTTTTTCTTCATGAAGGTGGATCAGATCATTGAATTTGCGATCCAGTTTTCAGCGGTTTATTTGGTTTATTTAGTATTTGAATTGATAGTGGTATTGGCTAACTTGCGGCGAAATTAGAGAGGCAACTATTCTGCAATGATTAACCTGATCCAAAAATCAAATCTCAGCACGCTGAAAACCAGCATTTTATCTATTCTTTTCGTCCTGATTTTTTCAGATTTTTCTGTAGCCGGAGAAGAAAAAGAAGGAGGTAAGTTTGATCCGGGTTCCATGATCAACCATCACATTGGAGATTCACATTCATGGGAAATTTACCATGGACTCACAGTATATCTGCCAGTTATTGTTTACTCAGAAACAAGAGGACTTGACTTTTTCTCTTCATCTAATTTCTACAATGAAAATCATGAAGTGATTCCTTACAATGGATATGTTATGGATCACGAACTTATTGCACTGGAGAATGGAGCAAGTGTGATGGATTTTTCCATTACAAAAAATGTCTTCTTCATGTTGCTGAATTCAGCAGTCCTGCTACTCATCTTTTTTGCTGTTGCGCGAGGATATAAGAAAAACGTTGGAAGAGCTCCAAGGGGAATTCAGTCTTTCTTTGAACCGATAATCATTTTTGTAAGAGATGAAATTGTAAAGCCGAATATTGGCCCTAAGTATGAAAGGTTTTTGCCCTACATGCTTACACTTTTCTTTTTTATCTGGTTCGGCAATTTGTTGGGTCTTTTGCCGGCAGCCGCCAACATGACAGGGAACATAGCAGTGACGCTGGTTCTTGCGGTTTTTTCTCTGATCATAACACTTGCGTCCGGAAGAAAAACTTACTGGCTGCATATTCTGGATCCATTAGGGAATTCAATGGGATGGGGAGCAAAGTTCTTCTTATACCTCATTCTATGGCCTATTGAGATTATCGGAATTTTCACCAAACCATTTTCATTGATGATTCGACTTTTTGCCAACATTACGGCAGGTCACATTATCATTTTAAGTATCATCAGTTTAGCATTTATCACAGAAAGCATCGGAGTTGGAATTGTTTCTGCATTGTTTGCTTCTGTTATGAACTTACTGGAATTATTTGTTGCGCTTTTGCAGGCGTACGTATTTACCCTTCTTTCAGCGATGTATTTCGGTGCGGCGGTGGAAGAAGCACATTAAGACTTTTTTTAACCTATAAATAAATAAAAATGGGAGCAATTGGAGCAGGTTTAGCAGTACTTGGAGCTGGATTAGGTATCGGTTTAATCGGTAAAGGAGCGACAGAAGGTATTGCAAGACAGCCGGAAGCCAGTGGTAAAATCCAGACAGCAATGATTATCTCAGCAGCCCTGATTGAGGGTGTTGCGCTATTCGCTGCAGTAATCGGATTTATCGCTACAAACGCAGGTATTTAATTACCAATCTCCTGATCCTGTTCACATTAGGTGTCAGGATCAGGAATTTTTGAAATCAATTAAAAGAAAATAACATGAGCTTAGCAGCTAGTTTAGTAGATCCCGCAGTTGGACTGATTATTTGGCAGACAGTAATCTTTCTTATTGTCTTTACCATCCTTGCATTATTTGTCTGGAAGCCCATACTGTCTGCACTAAAGACAAGAGAGCATCAGATTGAAGATTCACTCCGAGCCGCAGAAAATGCGAAAGAGGAGATGGAACAAATCAAGTCAGACAATGAGTACCTGTTGCAGGAGGCTCGAATTGAAAGAGATCAGATTCTAAAAACTGCCAAAGAGGAGTCAGGCAAAATAATTGATCGTGCGAAAGCAGAAACTTCTGACATTACACAGAAAATGATACAGGATGCGCAGGAGTCCATTGAAGGTGAAAGAAGAGCTGCTGTAAAAGAGATCAGGGAACTGGTAGCCTCACTTTCTGTGGAAGTTGCAGAAAAAATATTGCGAGAGAAACTTTCTGATGATAAATCACAGAAAGACCTTGTGGACAAATTCATCAAAGAAGTAGAAATCAACTGAGATGTCAGCATCAAGAATAGCTTCCCGATACGCCAAACCAATCCTTGAGTTAGCCAGGGATAAGAAGGTGTTGGAAAATGTGAAGGAAGACATGGAGTCATTTACTACACTCTGCAGAGAGAACAGGGACTTTAGCTTAATGCTTAAAAGTCCGATCATTCCTCATATCAGAAAAGCTGAAATCTTAAGTAAAGTCTTTAAGGGGAAAGTGAATGAACTGACACTTCAGGCGTTTGATTTGATTACCAGAAAAAGTAGGGAATCACTGCTTAATGACATTGCAGTTGAATTCCTTCATCTGTATAACATGGAAAAAGGAATGCAGGAAGTATCCATTACTTCAAGTATTGAACTGGATGCTGAACAGCGAAAGGATTTCGAGGAGCTTTCCCGAAAAATCACCGGGAAAGAACCAATCCTGCAAGAAAAAGTAGATCCGTCAATCATTGGAGGCTACCTCCTCAAAGTGGGAGACCGACAAATTGATCAAAGTGTGAGCGGTCAACTGAAAAATATTAAACTAAAACTTCAAACAAAATAAGGCCGAGAGGTTAAAAGAATAAGATTATGGCACAAGTAAGACCAGATGAGGTTTCAGCGATATTGAGAGAGCAACTCTCCAATTTCAAGACAGAAGCTGAGCTTGAAGAAGTAGGTACCGTACTACAGGTTGGTGACGGTGTAGCCAGGATTTATGGGTTATCCAATGCCCAGGCAGGAGAGCTCCTTGAATTTGAAAATGGGTTAAATGCACTTGTGTTAAACCTTGAGGAAGACAATGTTGGAGCGGTACTCCTTGGAGAGTCAAGTGATGTAAAAGAAGGAGATACCGTGAAGAGAACCGGAAAAATTGGTTCGATTAAGGTAGGAGACGGAATGTGTGGAAGAGTAGTGGATACACTTGGAAAGCCAATCGACGGGAAAGGAGATATTGAAGGTGAAACTTTCGAAATGCCATTGGAAAGAAAAGCACCGGGGGTAATCTACAGGCAACCGGTAAGTGAACCACTTCAGACAGGTATCACAGCAATTGACTCAATGATTCCAATCGGAAGAGGCCAACGGGAATTGGTAATTGGTGACAGACAAACAGGTAAGACTGCTGTGGTAATTGATACAATCATCAACCAGAAAGAATTTTACGACAGAGGAGAGACTGTTTATTGTATTTATGTGGCAATCGGTCAAAAAGCATCAACAGTTGCAGGAATTGTTGCTCAGCTGGAAAAAGCTGGAGCGATGGCTTATACCACAATTGTGAATGCTTCCGCTGCTGATCCTGCACCGATGCAATTCTTTGCACCGTTTACCGGAGCGGCCATCGGAGAATTTTTCAGAGATACCGGGCGACCGGCATTGGTGGTTTATGATGATTTGTCGAAGCAGGCAGTTTCATACCGTGAGGTTTCACTTCTTCTTAGAAGACCTCCGGGACGTGAGGCATACCCGGGAGACGTATTCTATCTTCACTCAAGACTATTGGAAAGAGCTGCGAAAATAATTGGAGATGATTCGATTGCTAATCAGATGAATGACCTTCCTCCTTCATTAAAAGGCAAAGTAAAAGGTGGCGGTTCACTAACCGCACTGCCTATTATTGAGACGCAGGCAGGTGACGTGTCCGCATACATTCCAACGAACGTGATTTCGATTACTGATGGTCAGATTTTCCTTGAAACTAACCTTTTCAACTCAGGGATCAGACCTGCGATCAACGTTGGTATTTCCGTATCCAGAGTGGGGGGAGCAGCTCAAATTAAGTCAATGAAGAAAGTTGCCGGTACGTTGAAACTCGATCAGGCTCAGTTCCGTGAGCTTGAAGCTTTCGCGAAATTTGGATCGGACCTTGATGCCTCTACAAAAAGGACTATTGACAGAGGAAGAAAGAATCAGGAAATATTAAAGCAACCTCAGTTTTCACCGGTTCCTGTTGAAGAGCAGGTAGCAATCATCTATGCATCAACAAAAGGATTCATGGATAAAGTGCCGGTTGAGAAAGCACGAGCTTACCAGACTGAATTCATCGACGCGATGAGAAGTCAGGGAAAAGAAGCACTTGCTGACTTGAAAGCCGGAAAGCTTTCTGATGAGGCAGTTGCTAAACTTGAAGAAGTTGCAAAGGACATAGCGTCAAGATATAATTAAGAACCGCATAGCATAAGAGATGGCTAATCTTAAAGAAGTAAAAGGAAGAATCGCGTCTGTGATGTCAACACAGCAGATCACCAAAGCAATGAAAATGGTGGCTGCTGCGAAATTGAGAAGAGCACAGGATCGAATTATCCAGATGAGACCTTATTCTCATAAACTTTCTGAAGTTATTCAGAATGTATCTGCTTCAGTAGGAGATAGTGTTGATAATCCTTATGCAGTTGAGAGAAGCATCAATAACGTTTTGTTAGTGGTCATTACTTCTGACAGAGGCTTATGTGGTGGTTTCAATAGTAGTATTTTCAAACATACCAGGGCCCTGATCGCAGAGAAGTACAGTGGTGTTGAGCAGGCAGGGGGACTGGAAATATTACCTATTGGTAAGAAATCCTACGAATATTTCAAGAAAAGAAGGTACTCGGTTCATGACAAATTCTATCATTTGTTTCAAAATCTGAACTTTGATGAAGTTCGCGAAGCAGCAGAGTTCGTGATGAGTTCATTTGAAGACGGTCAGTATGATCAGGTAGAGATCATCTATAATGAATTCAAAAACGTTGCAACTCAGATCGTTAGAAATGAGCAATTTCTTCCTATTAAGGAAATTGAGGCAGAAGAGAACACCGCTTCATCAGATTACATTTATGAACCTTCGCAGGAGTTCGTTTTCAATGAACTGGTTCCTAAATCATTAAAAATTCAGTTTTACAAAACCATTCTGGAATCCAATGCTTCGGAGCATGGGGCACGAATGACCGCTATGGATAAGGCGACTGAAAATGCAGATGATTTACTGAAAGAATTAAGACTGACTTACAACAGAACACGTCAGGCTGCCATTACGAAGGAGATTCTCGAGATCGTTGGAGGCGCCGAAGCATTGGCACAGGCTTAATGGGCTTTAGGTTTTACAGAACCTTGCAGCATTTATCGATAGACATTGTACTCGGAGCAGTTATTCTGCTCCGTTTTTTTTCCAAATTACTTGAAGTTACGGTAGAGTGGCCGGTTTATGTGTTGCTTGCCTCCGCTGTATGGTCCGTTTATACCATTGACCATATACGTGATTCAGTTTCTACAAAGAAGTCTGGTCGAGATCGGTACCTGTTTCACAAGCAATATGCTCGCCCGCTGAAGATAACAATCATTTTAGTTGTTATGTTTTCATCAATTTGCATTTTTTACATCCCTGAATCAGTCCTGATTTCCGGACTGGTCCTGACATCTCTTTGCCTCCTCTATATCCTGTTTCAGTCAAGACTGGCACAACTTGGATTGAAAGAGCTTTACGTGGCTACTATGTATTCACTGGGAATTTTGTTAGCTCCATTCTCTATTGCAGAATCCTTTGACATATACATGTTCCTTGTTCTGCTGACCCTTGCGTTTCTTAACCTGACTATTTTTAGCTGGTTTGAAATACAGCAAGATGAACAAGACTCTTTTTCATCGATTGCCATTATACTTGGAAAAGGTAAAACGGAAATGCTGATATTAAGTGTTTGCGCATTAGGATTGGCATTAGGTATTTCAGGACTTGTATTTGTATTTAATCTGTCCATCTTTTTCCTGCTCATGACTGGTTTGTTTTCCTTTCTTACGTTAAAGAAAGAATGGTCTTCGAAAATGGAACGCTACAGAACGGTTGGAGATGCCGTCTTTATTTTGCCAATTTTTTTTGAACTGTTTTGAACGATTTTAATGTAATAGCTCCCATCTATGACCGGCTGGCAGGATTTGTCTTTGGTGATTCCATTGAAAAAGCCACGTCTCATTTTTTATCAGAAATTCAGGCAAATGATAAAGTGCTTGTTTTAGGAGGAGGTACTGGTAAATTGTTGGAAATTATTCCTGAATGTGGTGAAATCGCTTTTCTCGATAAATCGAAAAGTATGATAACACGTGCACGAAAAAGAAGATGTAAAAATCAGGTTGCCTTTGTACGGGAGGATTTTCTTCAATATAGAAACGCATCAGAATGGGATGTGGTGATATGCCCGTTTTTTCTTGATTGTTTTGATGCAAGACACCTCAGACTGGCAATGGAAAAGATTACAAATAGTCTGACAATAGGCGGTCGCCTGATCATATCTGATTTTCAGGAGACAAGGTCACTGGCACTATTCCGATTCATGCATTTTTTTTTCAGACTTTTTGCTCGTCTGGAGTCAAAAAAGCTAAAAAATATACATCAGCACATCCTTGAAAAGGGGTTTACCGTTGAGAAGGAAGAGTTTTACCACAAAAAAATAATTTTTTCACGGGTTTATAGAAACCTTTGAAGAACAATGCTGTCTCTAATGGAGGAAGTGAACGCACAACAAACCATTCATAAACACCTGATCATCGAAAGTCAGCAGGGAGACCAGAATGCAATGTCGTCTCTGTACGGACTGTATTCGAAAGCGATGTACAACATCTGCCGCAGAATGATGGGTGATGAAGAAGAGGCAAAGGACCTCCTTCAGGAGTCATTTATTGATGCGTTTCAGAAACTTCCAAACCTGAGAGAGATCAATACGTTCAGTTCGTGGATTAAGCGAATTGTAATTAATAACTGTATCAATGCGCTGAGAAAGAAGCGATTGGATACAGCACAACTGGAAGAGGGGCAGGATTTTATAGAAGAAGAGAAAGACGATTTTGAATACACTCAATTTCAGGCATCTCAGATCATGCAAACTATTGATCTGCTACCGGAAGGGTGTAAGACGGTTCTTAACCTTTATTTATTTGAAGGTTATGATCATAAAGAGATTGGAGAAATCCTTGGAGTGACAGAATCTGCATCCAAGGCCCAGTACTGTAAGGCGAAAGGAAGAATAAGAAAAATATTAGAAGAAGAAAGGAGTCAAAATGCAGGATAATTTAAAAGATCTCATCGAAGCTAACTCGGAGGAATTCGAGATTTATCCATTTGACAGCACAAAAGGGTGGGGAGAAATTGTGGACGAAATTGTTCCTGTCAAAAAAAGAAGAAACTATTGGCCCTTCGGAATTGCGGCCAGCCTGGCCATTGTATTCATATCGACAGTTTTGGTAGTATCAAGCACAAGCGAACAGGCTCCTGGAGAAGTTGCAGAAATGGAGGGGTTCTATCAGAAAGCCATCAACGAGAAAATAATGCTTGTCAAAGACCAAATTAAAGATGAACGGATCCTGAATGATCTTGAATCGATGGACGAAGCATTTGCAGAACTCAAATCTGATCTTGATGAAAATGTTGATAATGAAGAAGTGGTAATGGCGATGATGGAAAATTATCGATTGAAACTTCAAATTTTGGAAGAAATTTTGAACGAACTGGAAAAAGAAAAGTGAAAAAGAAAGCAATCATATCGATGGCGCTTTCCTTTCTCTTATTTGGAGCAATGGCTCAGGTTAGACAGGAGAGGGATTATAAAAAGGCGTTCACCGTTCCTGAAAATGCCAAAGTGGAAATCATCAGTAAATACGGTGAAGTAATTGTCCAGACATGGGATGTTGATTCTGTGAAATTTGAAGTCATTGTGAAAGCTGAAGGAAGGAATGGATCTGTAGTGAGAAAATCCATGGACCGGGTGGATGTAAGATTCCGAAGTGTGGGAAGCATTATTTCCGCAGTAACAGAAGTTTCCAGCGGAAGTGGTTTCTTTGGAAATCTGATGAGTGAGATGGAGGGAGTTGTCGGGCCAAATAACAAATTGCAGGTGGATTATCAGGTATGGATTCCTGAAAATGTGGATCTCAGCGTTGAGAATAGATACGGGGATGTATATATTGCCGATCTGTCAGGGAAGGTGGATTTGAATGTTTCTCATGGAGATATCAAAGCAAATCATATTTATCAGACACTAAATCTCAAACATAGTTTTGGAAAGGCTTCTTTTGGAAATGTCGGGGAAGGGATTATGACCCTCCGGGGTTCTGAAATAAGAGTAGTTGAAGCGTCGAAGCTTAATTTTGAAAGTGGCAGTTCAGAGATCACCATTGAAAAAGCAGACAGAATTCAATTCAATTCAAGAAATGATAAAATCAGGCTGCTGGAGGTTAATGATGTGATTTGCGAAGGTTCATTTACTAATTTGACCGCTGATTATATTGGTGAATCTGCCAGACTCGATTTTAGTTATGGTGATATTTATTTAAGCAGAATCAATCGTGATTTCAACAGTATTGATATTACCGGAAAATCTACTGATATCAACCTGATACTGAATCAGGCGTCATACATCAAAACGTATATCAAAGGGCCTGAGGATAAAATGATTCTTCCCAACAGTATGTTAACCATGCAGAAGGATAAATTTGAGGAGGAAGAGCTAATTTCACTTTCAGGTTTTGTAGGAAATACCAATACAAGACACAGCCAGCTTTTGATTGATGCGGAGGGGGGGGAATTAATAATCGCCATTAAAGACACACCTATTTTTACGGATAAAGACTAACCCATGCGCACTCTCTTTGTGGTCTTTTTAGTTGGGGCTGTTTTCATGGCCAATGCTCAGCAGAATTATGAAAAATCAGCAGGAATCCGTCTGGGAACTACTTCTGGCCTGACTTTTAAGAAGTTCACGACTGAAGATGAGGCCATTGAACTGATCCTCAGCGGGAGGAATGAAGGCATGCAGTTTTCTGCACTTTACCTCTTTCATCAGCCAATGGAATTCTCGTTCAACGAGAATTTTTATGTGCATTACGGCCTTGGCGGGCATATCGGATACGAACGCTTTGACGATATCTCAAAAATTCTTGTCAATCAGGCTGGAGACGCTTTTCTTTTTGAAGACAAAAGTTTTTTTGTGATGGGAATTGATGCTAGTCTTGGGATCGAATATCGCTGGCTTGAGGTTCCTATTACCATTGGATTCGACATTAAACCTTTCTTTAATTTTATCGGAATGAGGCATACCAGAGCAAAATTTTGGGATTCCGGTATTTCATTTAAATACGTATTCTGATTTAATGAAAAACCTGACCATACTTATTCTGCTTACCTGTTGTTTCTTGGAAGGATTTACCCAGAAATACGTCGACACCAATGATCCGAAAAATGAAGAGATTAAATCATTGTTAAGTAAAGGAAATGATCTGAACGGATTTGGAGGGGCTGATCTTCGGGTAGGAGATTTTAAAGACGAACGAGGTTTGCTGGTTGGAGCCTATGGAGGACTCATCATCAATAGAAGGTACTTGTTCGGTGTGGCCGGTTACGGACTTGTGACCAATGTAGAGTTTGACGGACTGGTACCTGGACAAACAGAGGAAAAAAAATTGAATCTTCATGGAGGATATGGAGGGGTGATTATCGGAGCTTCTATTGCACCTAAAGAATTGGTTCATATCAGCATTCCAATACTACTCGGCGCAGGATCATTTGAAGTCGTTGATAAAAACTTCTTTGTGAATAATTTACCTGATTCTGAATTCACCATTGAGAACACAGTCTTCTTTGTGGTTGAGCCGGCCATTGAGCTTGAGTTCAACATCAGTGCAACGTTCCGTTTAGGATTCGGCGCTTCCTACCGGTACATCACCGGAACAGAGCTGGTCAACATCAGAGATGAAGACGTCACCGGAGCTTCGGGCATGATCAGTTTACGGTTTGGGAGGTTTTGAGATTTATTCCAACTATAGATCCTTCACTTTGTTCAGGATGACATTCTATAGATACGTATTGTTGCTCTGACCTTTGTCATCCTCACGCAGGAAGGATCTCAACATCTCCTCCCCACTACCAGCCTCGCCTTCTCATCGCAATCCCGAAACCCAATCAGAAAAAACTCTCCACCATCATTCACTTTAAACTTCGCTTTTAGTGCTTTTGCGTTCAACGGATAATTTCTGGCGATCACATTGATGAACCCATTCGGAGCAAATTTTGCCAGACTCTTTTTGTCCATGTTCAATTCAACAACTTCAAACGTACGACCCGGCCAGTCCGGGATTCTTTTTTCAGACGAATATAAATGGGTGTTTGTGTTCAGTTTGATCACTCCAAAATCAGAAGATACCTTTTTGAAGGCACCACTTTTCAAAATGGAGGAATTTGGCTCAAGAAGATATTTGCTTGAATCCCCGATTTCAGTATGGGCTTCTTCCTCTTCAGCATAATAAAATTCAAAGTTCTGAACACTGTCTTCTATATTGATAGTCTTGATCCGGGCAGGACCTTTATGAGAGAAGTCAATCAAAAACAGGAGCTCTTTACATTCATTTCGGATGGAAACAACATGCACTTCCTTCACATTTTGCAACACCTGCAATACAGACTTGATCTCGAGCAAAGGAGAAAGCTTAACCAGCACATTGCTTGCTTTGGTCCGTAATTGTGGCAGCAATAATTGAAGGTCTGGTGAACAGTCTTGCAGCTTAAATACCCGATTTTCCCCTTCATCACGACGTGCAGGGTCAATAAACACAACTCGTCCTTCAATGTTGCTGTCCAATAGGTTGAGGTACCTTGAAGCATCCTCGCATTTTGTTTCTATTTGCCTTCCCAGAACCTGGCAATTGTGCTCAAAGGTTGACACAAGTAATGATTGCATTTCGACATAGGTTGTGTGCAAAAAATTGTCACTCAGCGTCAGGCAATCTATGCCCATACCGCCTGTCAGATCAATCAGGTGATTGCCGGATATAATGGATTTTTTGTAAGTAGCCGCTTTTTCTGAAGAAGATTGCTCAACAGATAATGGAGGCGGGAAGATCAGATCGGAGTTGTTTACCCAGGAATCGAGTTTTCCTTTTCCTTTCTGCCTTGCCAGAATTTGACCGACAATATCTTTTATCTGATCCCTGAATTCAGAAGGAGGATTAAGCAGCAGCTTTCGTATATCAGATTGAAGGTGATCCTGAATGAATTTCTTTGTTTTTGCTTTCCGAAGAAAATCGAATAACTCACTCATCCAGACAATCGCTCATTCAATACACCAGACTATGTTCCTTCATGTATTCAGCAATCTGAATGGCATTTGTTGCAGCCCCTTTTCTTAAATTATCTGAAACGATCCAAAGATTCAGGGTTTTGGGTTGTGTTTCATCACGCCGGATTCTTCCAACGAATACATCATCTTTCCCTTCTGCATTCATGGGCATAGGATATTGATTGTTTGCTGTGTCATCCACCACGGTAACGCCTGGTGCTCCGGAAAGAATATCGTAAACCTTGTCAAGATCGTATTCATTTTCAAATTCCACATTAACGGCCTCTGAATGGCCGCCAGTTGTTGGAATTCTCACGCAGGTGGCTGTCAGCTGAATGGAATCATCTCCAAGAATTTTTTTTGTTTCGTTCACCATTTTCATTTCCTCTTTTGTGTACCCGTTTTCCTGGAATACATCAATGTGAGGAAGTGCATTCATATCAATCTTGTGCGGATAGACTTTTTTTATGTCCTTCCCTTCACGTTCTCCCTGCAACTGATCAACCGCACCTTTTCCTGACCCGGTGACAGACTGGTAGGTGCTGACCACAATTCGTTTGATTTTAAAGGCATCATGAAGTGGCTTCAGTGCAACTACAAGTTGAATGGTTGAGCAATTTGGGTTGGCAATGATTCGATCATCGATTCTCAAAACGTGCCCGTTAACTTCAGGGACCACCAGTTTTTTTGACAAATCCATTCTCCATGCAGATGAATTATCAATGACTACAGCTCCGGCTTCTGCAAATTTTGGTGCGTATTCAAGAGATACGGATCCTCCTGCTGAAAAAAGTGCAATATCAGGGTTCTCGGCAATAGCGTCTTCCATCGAAATGATTTGACAGGTAGTTCCTTTATAGGAAATTCCCTTTCCAATTGATCGCTCAGAGGCAACCGGCAATAATTTATCTATGTGAAAATTCCTTTCTTCGAGGATTTCCAACATCTTCTGTCCAACAAGGCCGGTAGCTCCAACTAGTGCAACTTTCATATTTGTCAAAGTAAGCTGAGTGTAGAAATTTAAAGCAAAACTAGTACTTTTAACCCTGCACTAAAATGCTTACCATGACAAGGAATCTAATATTTTTATTCTTTGTCACCACTACAAATCTATTTGCTCAGGTTTCAGATGATTTTACTGATGGAGATTTCATCAACAATCCCACATGGTCAGGGGATGATTCTGAATTCAGGATCGACGAATCAAGCCAGCTTAGATTAAATAATACATCTCCTGCCACAAATAATGAATCTTATTTGAGTGTAAGTTCAGAAGCCATTTATCAGGCTGAATGGCAATTCAATGTTGGTTTTGACGGATTGTCAGGTACGGGCCTTTCGGGGAGCAACAGGATGTTTATTTATCTGGTTTCAGACAGGGAAAACCTGGAGGATAATCCGCAAGGATATTATGTGCTAATTGGAAATTCTAACGACGAAATCAGCCTTTATTCCTCCTTAGGAATATTAATAGATGGGGTTGACGGAACCACAGAGAATGGCAATGCCAATATTACGGTGAGGGTCACCAGAGATGCAAATGGAAACTGGGAACTTCTAAGGGATCTTAGCGGAGGCAATTCATTCACGTCTGAAGGAACCGCTAATAACACAGATTTTGTAACATCGGCTTTTTTTGGCGTTCTCTGTGATTATTCCTCAACACGATCTGATAAGTTTTTCTTTGATAGTTTTTCTGTTATTGGCGCACCAATACCTGATACTGACCCTCCGACCATTCAGGCTGTCAATGCCATTTCTGATACGCAGGTAGACGTCACTTTCAATGAAAATGTGGACGAAATCACAGCAGGATCAACAGGGAACTATGTGATGGATGGGGGAGTCAGTATTGTGGGTGCAGTGCGAGATGAGATGGACCATACAGTCGTACATCTCACCACAGATGTGCTCACCAATGGGGGTACTTACACGCTGACTGTCAATAATGTGGAGGATGAGAGCAGTAACATGGTTGCAACCAATAGTCAGAGTGTGTTTGAATACCTGGTTTTTGGGGAGGCAGTTCAGTTTGATGTGGTAATCAATGAGTTTATGGCCGACCCTAATCCTGTGATCGGACTGCCTGATGCAGAGTTTGTTGAGTTATACAATAGAAGCAGCAAAATTTTGAATCTCGAAAACTGGGTATTGGATGGTCAACCCATTGGATCGTTTCGATTAGATCCTGATTCTTATGTCATTATTTGCGAGGATGATGACCTTGCGCTATTCTCAGCATATACTGATGTATTGGCCATTACGACACTCTCACTCAACAATTCATCAGCTGATGAGATCATCTTAACAGATGATAGTGCAACTAAAATCCATAGTATTTCATTCTCCGGGAGTACTGAAGGCACAAGTTGGGAGTTAATCAATCCAAATGGTCCTGATTACTCTTTGAATAATTATGGATTATCCACTAATCCGGATGGAGGAACGCCCGGAGAACAAAACTCCATATTCGATGATACTCCTGACACCATAGCACCAACCATAGCATCGATCTCAGTTGTCTCTTCATCCGCACTGGATCTGACGTTTGATGAACCGGTTGAAGAAATCACCGCGGAGACTACAGATAATTACTTGATTGATGGAGGTATCACAATCGGTTCAGCGGTGCGGGATGATACCGATAATTCCCTGGTGCACCTGACGGTCCCGGCACTTGTGTCAGGAGAAATCAGAACACTGACTGTAAATGGCGTGACAGACCTGTCTTCCAACGCCATCTCTGCAAACTCAACAATTGATTTTGAATACATTGAAACAGAGGAGGCTGCAATCGGTGATGTGGTGATCAATGAATTTTATGCCATACCTGATGAAGAAAGCAACCTTCCCAATACCGAGTACATAGAGTTGCTGAATATTTCCAACAAGTTCATCGACCTGCAAAATTGGACGGTGAGTGATGCAGGAGGAAGTTCCGGTGCCCTTCCATCTTTTATTTTACGCCCCGATTCGCTGGTGATTTTGATTCCTCCGGGAGAAACAACTTCATTTGAAATGTTCGGTGATGTGATTGAAGTACCATCAATGAAGTCATTGAACAACAGTGGGGACGACATTCTGATCTCGAATGAAAATGCAGTCGATATTTATCAGATTACTTACACATCGGCGACACCAGGAATTTCTACCGAGCTGATCAATCCGTACGGTCCTGATTACTCTTTGAATAACTATGGATTATCCACTAGCCCGGATGGCGGAACGCCCGGAGAACAAAACTCCATATTCGATGATACTCCTGACACCATAGCACCAACCATAGCATCGATCTCAGTTGTCTCTTCATCCGCACTGGATCTGACCTTCAATGAACCGATTGAGAAAACCACTGCAGAAACTGCAGGTAATTACTCGATTGACGGAGGTATTACTGTCAGCACAGCGATGCGGAATGAAGCAGATAACTCACTCGTTCATTTGACAGTTTCTGAGCTCATTTCAACAGAAGAAAGGACGCTTTCAATAAGTAATGTTCAGGACTTGTCGGGGAATACGGTACAGCCAAATGCGAACATTGACTTTGTGTACATAGCGACAGTTTCTGCAAACTTTAGAGACGTGGTAATCAATGAATTTTTGAGCAATCCATTGGATGTTACTAATGATTTTGTTGAACTATTCAATCGCTCAGACAAATTCCTGAATCTGAGTGACTGGAAGCTTAGGGATGAATCCTCCGTTTCAACAGGTTTTGGAAGCTTCATTTTGAGCCCTGGTGGATACGTTATCATCCATGATGAGGATGCTGCCATAGATTATTCAGTCTTGGGAAATTCTATAGCAATTCCTGCTCTCACATTGAATAATACAGATGACCAGATTGAAATTCTTGATGATACTGATACGCGAATTGATTTCCTGATTTACACTGACCAGTTGGAAGAAGGGATATCTTTAGAATTGATCAATCCGGAAGATCCATGTATCACGGAATTTAGTTATTCAGCATCAACGGACATTTCGGGACACACCGCAGGGGCACAAAATTCTATTTTTGATGCATCGCCTGATACAGAGGCACCCTCGATTACTTCCTATGGTTTTGATGGAGCACTTACAATCCGCTTCTCAGAGATAATGGATGCGAACAGCTTAATAAATGGAAATTACACAATTTTCGGACTGTCAATTTCAGGTATAACAGTCAGTGAGTTCCCAAATTCAGTCACACTTAATTTTCTTGAGCAATTGAATTTCGGAGTAATTTATCAAATGACCATTTCTGCTGTTATGGATTGTTGGGGAAATGAATTAGAAGAAACAATAATCAGTTTTGGTTTGGGCCGATCACCGGGTTTCAATGAAGTACTAATCACTGAAATTCAGTTTGACCCTGATCCATCCGTCGTTCTGCCGGATGTCGAATTTTTGGAAATTTATAACAACACAAACAATCTGATCAATCTTGAAGGCCTCACTCTTTCGGACGTTTCATCACAAGTTGAGCTACCAATGATTACAATGAATCCGATGGAATACTACGTTCTCACAACTACTTCTGCAGCAGCAGAATTTACAGGTGTTAATGCAATTGGTGTTTCGGGTTTTCCATCATTGAGTAATTCGGGAGAACAACTGATTCTTTCCAGCGGGGATGAGTTAATTTTTTCGATCAACTATAATCCTGCATGGCACGACGAAGATAAAAGAAGTGGGGGCTATACACTGGAAATGAAAGATCTGTCGAGCCCATGTGTGGAAGCGTTTAACTGGGGAAGCTCAAGGAGTTCGACTGGAGGAACTCCCGGGTTCAAAAATTCAAATACGGAGGGTGTTCCTGATAATTTTGGGCCGGAAATAGTTAAGGTTATTGCCATTTCCCATGATTCAGTGAGAGTTGATTTTAATGAGAAAATTGATCCGGTTTCAAAACAACTTGTATCTGTCACATTCAAGCCTGATTTAAACACAGCCTTCTTTCATTTTGATAATAAGCTGCCGGCCACACTATTTATTATTTTAGGTGAGGATTTAGTTGAAAGTGATGCACATAAAATCCTGATAGAAGGGGTTGTTGACTGCAAGGGAAATGAGATTCAGGAACATGAAATAAGTTTTGCGTTTCCATCACCGGCAGAGGAAGGTGATATACTTCTAAGTGAAGTTCTTTTCAACCCAAGAACCAATGGGGTTGATTTTGTAGAACTACTTAATGTTTCAGAGAAGTATGTGAGTTTCATGAACTGGCGACTGGCACGTATCACCGAAGAAGGCATTATTGATGAAAAAATCACATCAAAAAATGAGTTGATTCTCCCACCTGGCGAGTTCCTTGTTTTCACTACAGATCCGGCAGTTTTATTATCCAATTATCCGCAGGGGAATTCAGATCGGTTTTTTGAAATGGCCTCATTGCCAACCTATGCCAACGATACAGGAAATGTAGTATTGCTCAATGACCTTGGAGCTGTTATGGAGATTTTTCATTATGAGGATGATTATCATTATGCCCTGCTGGAAAGCACAGATGGGGTTTCACTTGAGCGAATTTCATATGATGTGGATGTTAATGACGCAGACAATTGGAGGTCTGCTTCAAGCACACAGGGATTTGCCACGCCAGGTTATGCTAATTCGCAATCCCTTATGATAACATCGCCCTCCGGAAATGTTCAGGCAGAGCCTAAAGTGTTTATTCCAGGTAATTCTGGTTCAGGGAGAGATTTTACCACAATTAACTATCAATTTGATCAGCCTGGAAAATTTGCCAATGTGACCATCTTTGACCAGACAGGCAGACTTGTGAAGAATGTAGCGGAAGGAGCACTGCTTTCCACTTCTGGATTTATGCGTTGGGATGGAACGACAAACAGAGGAAATATGGCTCGATTGGGTTATTACGTCATTTTATTTGAAGTATACGACAGTAATGGAAATACTGATACGTTAAAGGAAACGGTTGTTGTAGGGAGGGATTTTTGACAAAGTAGACTTTAATTATCAATCCTTAATTCCTGATTCTCAATCATTCTCGGTATTTTCGCTTGACTTTTTATAGACTTTAAATGATGAGAAATGAGTGACAAGACCAGATATACCGATGATGAGCTCAGGGAGTTTGAAGATCTTATCAATGAAAAGCTTGACAAGGCTAAGAAAGAATTAAGCACCCTTAAAGCGTCTTTGACAAGAGAATCTGACGATTCAGGAGATACTTTTTCCTCTGTAAAAACACTGGAGGACGGAGCGGATACAGCAGAGAAGGAACAATTGAGCCAATTAGCCGGCAGACAGCAAAAGTTCATTAATAATCTTGAAAATGCACTGATCCGAATTAAGAACGGAACGTATGGAATTTGCATTGATACCGGAAACCTCATTTCCAAAGAAAGGCTTAGAGCAGTACCTCATACTCAACACAGTATTGCGGCTAAGATGAACAAGTCTTAATGGACTATCTGGCGAATCACATTGAAGCATTGGTCTTTTGTTCACCAAAGCCTATTACAGAACCTGACATTCAGAACTGTCTCAAAGAAATGTTTGATGCTGATGTCCCGGGCGAGGATATTTCCAACGGGCTTAAGGCTATAGAGCAAAAATTCACAGCAGATTCATTTTCTTTTGAATTGGTAAAATCAGGTGGAGGCTATCAGTTTTTAACCAAGCCTGCCTATCAGGCAAGTATTGGTATTCTACTTAAACAACAATCGAAGAAGAGACTGTCCAATTCTGCACTGGAAACACTGTCCATCATTGCCTATAAGCAACCGGTGACCAAGAGTGAAGCAGAGCAAATAAGAGGAGTAAATTGTGATTACTCCATCCAGAAACTACTGGAAAAGGAGCTGATTGAAATTAAAGGAAAATCCGAGGGAGTAGGCCGACCTATCATATATGGGACCAGTCAGAAATTCATGGACTATTTTGGAATCAATGACCTGAAAGAACTCCCAACCCCAAAGGATTTCTCAACAGAGGAGAACACCATCGGTAAAGAACAGGATGAAACGGCCTAACAAAAAAGCCCCTCCACCATCATCAGAAGTCAGGCTAAACAGATTTATTGCAAATGCCGGAGTTTGTTCACGAAGAGAGGCAGACAGACTTATTGGTGACGGGCAGATAAAGGTGAATGGGAAGGTTGTACGTGAAATGGGTTTTAAAGTACAAAAGACAGATACCGTCGAGTACAAAGGCAGGAAGTTGAAATCACAGACTCATCAATATGTGTTGCTCAACAAACCCAGAGGTTTCATCACTACAACCAAAGATCCGCAGGAGCGGAAAACTGTCATGTCACTGGTTGAAAAAGCCTGTGTCGAGCGTATTTATCCTGTTGGCAGGCTGGACCGTGAAACTAGTGGGTTATTGCTTTTCACCAATGATGGAGAGACCGCAAAGAAATTGACACATCCCTCGCACAAGGTTCGCAAGATCTATCAGGTTGAGCTAAACAAACCTGTAACTAAGGGGGATTTTGAGAAAATATTGAGTGGTGTTGAGTTGGAAGATGGGATTGCTCCTGTTAATGAGCTCGCAGTTATCGGAGAGGATGATCATATTTTAGGAATAGAAATTCACATTGGGCGAAACAGAATAGTTAGGAGAATATTTGAGTCGCTTGGTTACGAAGTAAAAAAGCTGGATCGGGTGATGTTTGGGTCACTGACCAAGAAAAATCTGCCAAGAGGTAAATTCAGACACCTTAATCCAAAAGAGATCATGGCAATAAGGGGAGTGAAATAGTTACTGTCAGAACAGCCTCAATCAAACTCGATAAGTTCCTGCAATACGCTTTCTGATTTAATAATTGAAACTAGTAGTTTCACTGTTTCAATAAATTCTTTGATGTAACTAATCATTATTTCTCGTGTTTTTTTATTGTATTCATGATGTATTCGATCATTGAACCATTCGCAATAATCTTATAGTGGCCTAATCCTTTAGCATGCACAAAAGCTGCATGTGGCCACATGGTTTCAAGCTCCTGTCCTTTCTCAAATGGAATCATCTGGTCATCTTCACAATACGCCAGATGTGTATTAATATGCGCCAGAGACCGACCTTTGCTTCGCAGGTCGAAATAATCGATTGACTGATGATAGTTTTCCTCAACCAGGTCGCACATTGCATTATAGACAGATTCATTGCACCCAACTTCATCAACAATGTCTTTGAAGAAGTATCTGACATAAGGAGGCCCGGCCAAAACAAAATAGTGAGTTGGGTGCAGAACCGAAGAAACTTCACTAATCACCATACCTGAAGCTATTCCTCCTAGAGAATATCCAACGACCACATCATATGGACCATTCTTTACAAGGTGGTTTTTAATAATGTCTCGATATTCAGGAAGTGCAGTGTGTTTACCTTCAGATCTGCCATGCGCTCTCATATCGATTCCTTCTACCACATACCCTTCTTCCAGGAAAGCTTCGATCATTCTTCTAAAGTCTGCTATTTTCGATCTCCAACCGTGGCACAACAGAACTTTTGGCCCTTCTGTCCCCCAACGATAAGCCTGAATAGTATCACCTTTATAGCTTGATTCAATCATCTCAGCTTTTTCAAGTAATTCCATTTGCGGCTGTGAAAATTTGGTTCGGCCAGGCATGGTGAAATAGTGCCAGATGATTTCAGCAGACTTTTTTGGAGATGCATGCTGCAGCAGCCCAAGTCCCTTCTTTATCAATTCGATTTTCCAGTTTGTTTTATCCGGGCGGTCTGAAGGTCTTGCAATATCTTCACCGCTAATTTCAATATACGTTGTATCCTTCATAGCTTATTGGTTATATACCAATCGGTATTTATTTAGATAAAAAAAAGTCAGACTTTGATTTCATTAATCATTTTAGTGAGAACGCTCCTGACATGTTTATATGATCTTCCATCTCCTTCGATTCTTGATAAGGAGATAGCGCCTTCAACGGTTGAATAAAAGAAAATGGCAAACTCTTCTGCATTCACATCTCGTTTAATTTGCCCCTCCAAAATTCCACGGTTCACAATTTTGGTCAACGACTCTTTCATCAAAGAAATGATCCTGATAACTTTTGCTTTCAGAAAGGGGAGGTTATCGTCGGCTTCAATAGATGAATTTAAAATAGGACAACCACCTGGAATAGGAGGGTCATTTACATATTTCGCATAATAATCAACAATCGCCTGCAATTTTTCATATGCAGTATGTCTTGACTGAATTTGCTTGTTCACCTGTCCCATTACAATTTGTGAAGCATGATCAAACGCTGCGGAAGCCACTTCATCCTTATTTTTGAAGTTGCCATATATTGCTCCTTTAGTAATACCCGTGGCAGTGGTTATGTCTGACAAAGAAGCAGCATTATACCCTTTCGTATTAAAAATCGGAAGCGATTTCTCAATAATTAACTGCCTGGTATACTCTGGGTTCCTCATAATTACATACAAATATACCGATCGGTATATTAAATACCAAACGGTATATAAGGAGAAAAGTTTTTAATTATTTCTTAAAAAAGGACATAGCTGATTTGAGATTTTCTGCATGGGTGTTTAACGCATAACTGCTGCTTGCCATTTCTTCTGCTGCTGAAGCATTGTGTTGAACAATCTCGTTCAAATGCTGGAGTGCGTCATTTACTTGTTGGGATGACATTTCCTGCTCTCTGGAACTGACCACAATGTCCTGAACCAATTGTGAGGTTTTTTGAATGTCGGGGATCACCTGATTGAGTAACTCTTCTGATTTGTTGGCAATATCAACACTGGACTGAGTCAGAGCTTCAATCTCTTCCGCAGCTGCACCGCTTCGTTCTGCCAGCTTCCGTATTTCTGTTGCGATAACCGAGAACCCCTTTCCCTGCTCGCCTGCTCTTGATGCCTCAACAGCAGCATTGAGGGCCAGGATGTTAGTCTGAGAAACAATTTCACCGATGATTTTTATTTTGTCGGTTACCGTATTCATGCTTGATGCAGTCTGCTTTACAGAATTACTCACCTCAGTTATTTCTTCTGTCGCCTTGTGACTGATTCGCTCGGTTTCCAGAGCGTTTTGAGAATTCTGTTGAATACTTGCCACTATTTCTTCCATGGAAGCAGCAACTTCTTCAGCAGAGGCAGTTTGTTCATTGGCCCAATCACTGATTTTCTGCGAACCTGAAGAAAATTGCTGTGATGAATGAGCCAGGTCATCAGATACTTTGATTGTTTCACGGATGATCCTGCCAAGATTCATCATCATAGTTCGCATATCCTTATACAAACCTCTAATTTCTGTTTTGTTAAGCTCGAACCCTGTGTTCCCCACTGCAAGATTTTGTGCAATCATGGCGGCCTCATATGGCTCGATTCCAAGTGTTCTCATTATGTTTCTGGAAAGAAGAAATCCACCTGTCATCGCGGCTATGATGGTAAGAAACAGGAAGAAATAGGATTGTGATTTCACGGAATCAATAGTTCTTGAACTCTCAAAAAATGTAGTTGAAACCTCCTCTGGAAGTGATTGAACAGCTGAAATGATTTCTTCATTTTCCACACTATTCTGAATAGTATTGAGCTGACTGATTGTAGTAATCACATACACTGCAAGCACAATGATTACAACTGAAAAAGCTATAAGTACTTTGTAACTTATTTTCAGTTTGTCAATTCCTGATGTCTCCATTTAATTGGTCGGTTAATTTGGCGTGATCAACAAAGTTTAGAATAAACTTTATCAGTTGCTAATATCGAACCTGTAAATCTGTGAATAAAGTAGAAACTGGATATGAAGTCGCTAATATGACCCACAAAAATAGTATGCATGCATACTATTTTTGTCGTTTTGGACTATATTCGGGGTAAATAAAAAAAGCCATCCCGAATTTCGGAATAGCTTTAATTTTGGTGTGGTGCTGAGTGGGCTCGAACCACCGACTCACGGATTTTCAGTCCGATGCTCTACCAACTGAGCTACAGCACCAAAAAAATGAGTTGGCAAAAGTAGAGAATTCTGTGAAAAGGAAAAACATTTAATCAATTAGATAAAAGGAAATTAAAATTCATGCAATTCATCCCTCAAATTTTGTTTCTGATTATTGCCGGCTTCTTTGGATTTTTGATCCTGAAAAGAGTCAAAAGAATTGCTTTAAATATCAAATTAGGCAAATCGGTTGAACTTTCCGGAAATAGTAGTCAGCGAGTAAAAAATCTTATTTTGATCGCTTTCGGTCAGAAAAAAATGTTCAAGAGGCCCATCCCGGCCCTGCTTCATTTGCTCATTTATGTTGGATTTGTTTTAATAAACCTGGAAGTACTGGAAATTGTAATCGATGGACTGGCGGGCACACACAGAATTTTCGCAACATATCTCGGTAACTTCTATGGTTTCATGATAAATTTTTTCGAAGTACTGGCATTTGGTGTACTTGCTTCATGCGTATTCTTTCTGATAAGAAGGAATGTATTGCGGGTAGGCAGATTTCACAAGATTGAAATGATTGGATGGCCTTCGCTTGATGCGAATCTGATTCTTGTCATTGAAATTTTTCTGATGGTTGCGATTCTTGGTATGAATGGTGCAGACCAGATTCTGCAGGCAAGAGGTGTAGAACATTATGTTGTCACAGGTTCATTTTTCGTCAGTGCATCCATGTTTCCTTTTCTGGAAAGTTTTAGCACTGAGTCCCTCATTATGATTGAAAGAGGAGCGTGGTGGTTTCATATTGTTGGAATTTTTGCTTTTGCACTCTATGTCACCTATTCCAAACACCTTCACATATTCATGGCTTTTCCTAATACATACTATGGAAGAGTAACTCCCAATGGTCAAATGGAAAACATGGATGAAATCACCAATGAAGTGAAAATCATGTTGGGAATGCCTGTTGAGGGGGATGTAACTCCACCACCAGAAGGAATGCGATTTGGAGCTAAGGACGTAAATGATCTCAACTGGAAGAATCTGATGGATGCCTATGCCTGTACAGAATGTGGCAGATGTACATCTGAATGCCCGGCCAATCTTACCGGGAAAAAGCTTTCACCAAGAAAGATCATGATGGATACCAGAGACCGACTGGAGGAAGTGGGGAAAACAGGACTTGAAGATGGAAAATCGCTGCTGGGAGATTATATCACAAAAGAAGAGATCAATGCCTGTACAAATTGCAATGCCTGTGTTGAAGCATGTCCGGTGAGTATTAACCCATTGGATATTATTCTGCAAACCAGAAGGTATGTGGCAATGGAAGAATCAGCTGCCCCGGCTTCATGGAATGCCATGTTTCAGAATGTGGAAACAAATTTTGCTCCATGGAAATTTGGGGCACAGGATCGATTCAACTGGGCACAGGAATTAAAAGAAGAGAAATGAGTGAAATAAAAATACCAACGGTTGCAGATTTAGTTGCAAAAGGAGAAAAGCCCGAAATACTTTTTTGGGTGGGATGTGCCGGCTCATACGATGACCGTTATAAGAACGTAACAAAAGCATTTGTTAAAATCTTAAATAAGGTTGGGATCAATTTTGCGTTGCTTGGTCCGGAAGAAACCTGTACCGGAGATCCGGCCAGAAGGGCAGGGAATGAATTTTTGTTTCAGATGCAGGCCATGGCAAACATTCAGGTGCTGGATGGATATGAAATAAAGAAAATAGTAACAGCTTGTCCTCATTGTTTTAATACATTGAAGAATGAGTATCCGGAGTTAGGCGGGAATTATGATGTCATTCATCATTCTACATTTCTGCAGCATCTGATTGATGAAGGCAAAGTGAAACTCGATGGAGGAGGGGAATTTAAAGGAAGGAAAATAACCTATCATGATTCCTGTTTTCTGGGACGGGCAAACAACGTTTATTCAGCCCCGCGCGCCGTTTTGGAAGCTCTTGACGCTGAGCTTGTGGAAATGAAAAGATGCAGGACAAAAGGGTTATGCTGTGGAGCAGGTGGAGCACAAATGTTTAAAGACGCAGAGCCTGGCAACAAAGAAATCAATATTGAACGTACCGAAGAAGCCCTTGCAACCAATGCGGATACAATAGCGGTGGCCTGCCCATTTTGCATGACAATGATGTCTGATGGTGTAAAAAACAAGGAGAAAGAGGGAACGGTAAAAGTTAAAGATCTGGCCGAACTCATTGCAGAGCATGAGGGTTTAAACTGATATGTTAGTTCCAATTGATCAAATGCCTGAAACTTCCCGGGTCTGGATTTACCAGGCCGATAGAAGACTGAGTTTAGACGAATCATCTTTTGTTGAAAAAGCCGGAACGGATTTTCTGGCAGGCTGGACAGCCCACGGGCATCCATTGAAGGCATCATTTAGTCTGGAGTATGATCAATTTCTGCTAATTACAGTGGATGAAGAAGAGGCTCAGGCCAGTGGTTGCAGCATCGATTCTTCCGTCCATTTGATACGGGAATTGGAAGAAAGACTTCAGCTTTCATTTACCGATCATGGCAATGTCGCTTTTCTGATTGATCAGGAAGTAACACTTCTGCCATTTAATAAGGTGAAAGAGAAGGTCACAGCAAATGAGATTCTGCCAGAAACGAAGGTGTTTGATAACACGGTCAAAAACCTTGGGGAGTTTCGCTCAAAATGGTTGACAACAAGTGAGAAAACCTGGATAAGCAGGTTTTTTAATTAGGGCTTTACCTTATCATCTTGTTACATATTATACTAAATTTAGATAATCATCTTAAGCAATAATTCGTTGTTATAAGTTATGCGAAGTTTACTAATAGCATTTTTTGTCGTCCTGGCTGGCTGCTCGGTTGATAAAAGTATTGAGAAGGGAGAGTATGATGCTGTCATTGCTAAACTTGGCGGAGAACCTGAAAAGAATACCGCTGAGGAGAATATAATGGTAGGGGATGCCTTCAGGAAATCCAATCGTCTGGTCGAGTCAATACCCTTTTATCAGGAGGCTATGAAACAGGGAACCAAAGATGAGTCCACTCCGGTGCACCTTGCTCATGGATTGAGAGCAGAAGAAAAGTACGAGGAGGCCAGAATTGTACTGAATAAATACATCCCGAAAGCAACGGATTCTCATATGAAGAAACTGGCGGAAAAGGAACTTCACAATCTGGACAAAATTGATGATTTGCATGACAGAAACAGCTATTACAGGGTAAGAAATCTGGATGACATCAATACTGCCAGCGCAGAATATTCACCAGTTTACAGCAATAACTATCTATATTTCACTTCAAACCGAGACGGAGGAAAAATATATAAGACTACAGGTACACATTATACCGATATCTACAGAGTTGCCACCAAAGGTGCGAACGTAAACATTGCTACACTAAGTCCTCTGGATCCAATCATCAATCACTTTGATACGAACGAAGGCTCCATTGCGATGATGCCTGGTGGAGGGTCGATCATTTTTGCCAAAGGGAATAATGGGAAAGCAACCGGTTATTCGGATGTTCATCTCTTCTTTTCGCGATTTAGAAATGGCAAATGGTCAGATCCAGTACCACTTTCAATTAATGATCCGGAATCTTGGGACTCTACTCCTGCTTTAAGCCCGGATGGTAAAACACTCTACTTTTCATCAGATCGACCTGGTGGATATGGGGGGAATGATCTTTATTCTGCTAAGATTAACAGAAGAGGAAGATGGGTAGATGTTCGAAATCTGGGACCAGAAATCAATACGCCCGGAAATGAAATGTTCCCATTTGTCAGTACAGACGGAAGCTTATATTTTTCATCAACAGGCCATCCGGGGTTTGGTCACCTGGATATTTTTAGAGCTGTGAGAGAAAGCGGACGCATTACGATCGAAAATCTGGGAAAACCGATGAATTCACACGCAGATGACTTTGGATATTACGAGTTTGATCTTGCGCGAGGGTTCATCACGTCTAACAGAAAGGGAGGTAAAGGAGATGATGACATTTATACATTTCTTAATGAAGACCCCAACCTTAAAGTTGTTAACTATTTCCTTACGGTTACAACAATTACCACGGATGATGCAGGTGCAGAAATCATATTGCCAAACACTAAAATTTCCCTGACAGCTGATAATGGAGATGTTATTGATGAGGCTTTTACCGGAGCTGACGGCAAATTTAATTTCCGGGTGTATACGGAAGAAAATTACGACCTGATTGGAGAGAAAACAGATTATTTCACGACTCGGAAGGATTTTAGTACAATCGGAAAAACGGTTAATAAATCAACACTCAGTGATCTGGTAACCAATGTCAATTTTGAGGCTAAAATTATGATGGATCGAATTGTGATTGAGAAGGCAGTTGTTTTGAACAATATCTATTATGATTTAGATAAAGCGGATATACGTTCTGATGCCGCACTTGTGCTGGATAGTCTTGTACAAATCATGAATGATAATCCTGAAATTTACATTGAACTGGGTTCTCATACGGATAATCGACAAACTGATGAATATAACCTGAATCTTTCGAGAAGAAGAGCTCAGTCGGCTGTCCGATACATTATTGACAAAGGGGTGGAATCAGCAAGAATTGTTGCCAAAGGATATGGTGAATCTCAGCTTCTGATCAGGGATGCAAAGACGGAGGAAGAGCATCAAAAAAACAGGAGAACGGAGTTTAAGGTACTGAAGTACAATCCGAGAGATCGCAACGATGATCTGCCGACTGGAGAAGAGGCGGATGAGTATGATCGTTTCTTTAAAGATTCAGGCGACGGTAATTAATATTAGCTTTTCTTTGCAAAGAAAAACGCATGACTGATCGCTACGCCCAACGAGGTGTCTCTTCAGACAAAGAAGATGTTCATTCTGCCATTAGAAATCTCGATAAGGGATTATATCCAAAGGCCTTTTGCAAGATCGTAGAAGACCTGACCGGAGATCCGGACTATTGCACTATCATGCATGCAGATGGTGCAGGAACAAAATCTTCACTCGCTTACATTTATTGGAAAGAAACGGGTGATTTAAGTGTCTGGAAAGGAATAGCTCAGGATGCGATCATTATGAATATTGATGATCTTTTGTGTGTCGGATGTACAGATAACATCCTCTTATCATCAACCATAGGTAGAAATAAGAATCTCATACCGGGCGAAGTAATCTCTGAAATTATCAATGGCACGGAGGAAGTTCTTCAAATGCTTCGGGACAATGGTGTCGGGATACATTCTACGGGAGGAGAAACAGCTGATGTAGGTGATCTGGTCAGGACGGTGATTGTTGACAGCACGGTCACCGGAAGGATGAAACGTGCGGATGTTGTTGATAATAGCCAGATTCAGCCTGGAGATTTAATTATAGGTCTTTCGTCCTACGGGCAGGCGTCTTACGAACAGGAGTATAATGGTGGTATGGGCAGCAATGGCTTGACTTCCGCAAGACATGATGTTTTTTGCAAAGATTATCTGGTTAAATACCCGGAATCATTCGATAGCGCGGTGAATGAGCAGCTGATTTATTCAGGGTCAAAGCGATTGACTGACAAAGCAGAAGGCGCTCTGTTGGATGTTGGCAAACTTGTCCTTTCTCCCACACGAACCTATGCACCGATTATACAGGAAGTCCTAAAGGAGATGCGTTCTGAAATTCACGGAATGATTCATTGCAGTGGAGGAGCGCAGACTAAAATTCTTCACTTCATTGATGACCTGAGAATTGTAAAAGACAATATGTTGCCTGTTCCACCACTGTTCAGGATGATTCAGGAAGAAAGCGGCGCAGACTGGAAGGAAATGTATAAAGTCTTCAACATGGGACACAGAATGGAGCTCTATTTGGACGAAGAATCAGTTGATGATGTTATTGAAATCGCCCGGTCATTCAATGTGGATGCACAGGTGGTTGGAAGAGTTGAAGCATCTGCAGGCAAGGAAGTAATTATCCAATCTGAATTTGGAGTTTTCGAGTACTAAAGGATATGCAAAAGGAGTATGTCATATTGAGCAATGATACTGTATCACTTGAGCCAATAACCCGTGAACACATTGAAGAACTAAAATACCTGGGGGGTGATCCTGACATGTGGAGATGGTTTACTGCTGATTTAACAGAGCCGAAAGATCTTGAGGAATGGATGATGGCCCGATTTAATGAGAGCGAAGCGAAAGATAAAATGACTTTTGCTGTCAGATTAAAGAAAACAGGACGACTGGTCGGCTCATCCAGTTATGGTCATATTGACTGGAAGGAAAAATCTCTTGAAATCGGATGGACCTGGATCGCTGCGGATTATATCGGGAAAGGCATCAATAAACACATGAAGTTCTTAATGCTTAGCCATGCATTCGAGAATTTGGATATTGAGAGATTGGAGCTGAGGACAGATGAAATTAACATTAGATCGAGAAAAGCTATTGAGAAGATCGGCGCACAGCTTGACGCAACGTTAAGAAGTCATCGCTATACAAGAGGTGACCGGAGAAGGAATACCGTCGTTTATAGTATTATAAAGGATGAATGGCCTGAAATAAAACGAACGATATTTAAGGAATTCTAATGGAAACACTGCTTGTGATACTATCGGTTTTGCTCATTGCCGGGGGAGTCATTTTTTCAGTCCTTCCACCTCTCCCGGGGCCTCTTTTATCCTATGGAGCAATGATTTCTGCCCATTTTATTTCAGAGGACACTTCGTTTAGTACTGCTTCATTCATTGTCTGGGGTGTTATCGCAACAATAGTAATTGTAGCCGATTATGCCTTACCAATTGCTGCGACAAAAAAGTTTGGAGGTACAAAAGCGGGAGTAATTGGCGGGATGATTGGAATTGCAGCAGGCATTCTTCTCCCTATTCCGTTCGGAATAATTATAGGACCTCTATTGGGTGCCATTATAGGTGATTTATATGGAGGCAATCACATCAAATCTGCATTCAAATCGGGCTTTGGATCTTTTCTTGGATTTTTAGTCGCTACTTCAATAAAAGTACTCTACAGCATAATCCTTGGAGGTGTTGTAATCTGGGAAGTGGGCGCATTCACATTTACCGCAATAAAGGGTCTTTTCTAAACGAGCAACATGCTCACCAGGCCAGCCACAATTACGAAATCTATGGAACGTTTGAGTTGTTGAAAATCTTTTAACCGGTCTGCTTTGACAAGTTTGTATAAAAGCCATGAAATAAATGGGACAAGCGCCATGAAAAAGGTCCTTACCGTCCATGAATCAATGGATATGAGATATAAGAAGAGTAATGAGATTCCTGCAAAGCACACAAGATAAATGATGAGCTTTGCGCCCCTGATTCCCCATACAATCGGGACTGACTGAATGCCAAATGCCTGTTCACCCTTGGCGCTCATGATATCTTTTAAGGTTTCACGTACAAAAACAGTTGCACATCCGAATAGTGAGTAAACTACTGCCAGAATGCTTATCTCTCTGAAGAACACCATTACAAGAAGAATGGTAAGAATCGTTAGGAATGAAATAGTCAATGTGCTCAAAAGAAGCACTTTCCTGATTCCACCACTATACGTCCAAAGTGCGCCCGTTGAGAAAATGTGAATCAGCCCAACCAAAGGATCTATAAAGAATCCGAGTGCGATTCCCCCAAAAGAAAGTAACACATGAGATGCCAGAGCAAACCTTCTTCTGAGATCCGGGCCGACGACTACTTTTTTTGGTCGGTTGATCATATCAATCTTTTGATCGAAGTAATCATTTATGATATATCCTCCGGCACCTATCATACCAGTGCTGACCAACAGAATGAGGAATTCAACGGTTATAATTCGATCAATGGATATACCCATCAGAAACCTGGCTGTGACAAACTGAGTATATGATATGATCAAAAGGTTAGGAATCCTGCTTGCAACAAGAAACCCTGTAATATCTCTAATCCTGATATTCATTGCTGAGATTTACGAATGTCTTCTGATATGAGTTCGTAAATTCTTTTCCAGCCGTCATTTTCAAGCATCCCCAAATGCTTTTTCATGGTAACTGTATCATTCCTTACAGCCGGTCCGGTCTGGGCCTTCAAAGGGGAGATTTCTGCCGCCTTCTTTAATGTTTCATCGGCAAGGTGCTGCAGGTCTGAAAATTCCAACTTGGCAGAAGCCAGAATGGTATCTGAAATATGATAGAGATGGTTGGTGAAATTACTTACAAAAACAGCAGCCAAATGAAGTTTTGCTCGATTCGTGGAATTCATTAATCGCACGTCGGTGCTAAAACTTCTCGTAAAATTGAATATGGCCTTTTCAGTTTCCTCTGATCCCTCAATAAAGATTGGAAAGGAATTGAAATCAATATTTTTCTCTCGCGAAAATGTTTGGAGAGGATACATAACCCCTGTTCTGGTGTGACCTGCTAAAACATCAAGTGGTATTGAGCCTGATGTGTGAAGAATTATGGAGTCTGATGTGTTAAGTGAATCAGAAACTTCCTTAATTGCTGTGTCAGGTATTGCGAGAATGGTAAAGTCAAATTCAGAGGTATCAAGGTCGTCGATACTCTTTATGAGCTCGTCATCGGGAGTTCTTCCAAAAACGATTACTTCATGTTTTTTGGAAATTCTGACTGCAAGGTGATAGCCGACATTACCGAATCCAATGATTGCTACCTTACTCATTGAACAAAAGTAGTTGAATCTATGCTTCTACTCCCTTATCGCGCATTTTTATGAATTCACTGTATCTCCGGCTGATGGCGATCGTGAATCCAACGACGAGTAGAAAAGTACCGAGCCAGAGCAGGTTAATCCATGGCTTTTCAACAGCCTCCATGATGATCCAGTCTTTCTGGGTGGTCTGAAGAGCAAAGATCACTGCATCTTCCTGAGGAAGAATATTTTGAATAGAGATTTTGAATGCCAGGTCATTTACCTGATCATCCACTCTTCCAACAAATTCCCGCTCCTTTATGATGAAGACCGGCTCGGCCGTGTAATTTTTATACTCTCCCTGAACATTGATCACCGCTTTCACAGCCACATCATTTTCACCAATTCGAGCCCCGTTAACTTCCTGTATTGGTTCGATTTTTTCGAGAACTGCAACATAGTCATTGATGAAAAATCGTTCGCCAATAGGAACTTTGATTTCTTCTGGTTCACTCCACTCCTCTTCAGATGCCGGTTTGGGAAAAGTTCTTACATGTGTGTACATGTCGGCCCGAATGGTTCTTCGGATATCAGGCGAGTAAACCGTCATGTTCATCGCATCATTTATCTGAACCCTTGGGTAGAGCGTGAATTGTCCACCTGCTTCAGTTTGATATTCAACCTGGAAATAACTGTTTTCCGGGTTGATCAGAGTTAATGTGTCTGAAGTGCTTTTTCTCACCGCCTTGAGTGGATTGCGTGTATCCACCAGATCATTCTGATCAACCATTCCTATCTCTCGGGTCAATTTGCGAATCCCCTTATAGATCATGGAATATTCCTGCATTTGCCGCGGCTCGTTTAGAAATAGCAGGAGATTATTTTGATTGACCTCATCTGGAAACTCTTTGCTCCAGATCATGGAAGTATAATTCGTTGAAAGAATTCTTGAGTAGCCTGAAGAAGCAAGAATACCAAGCAGCATAAATGCGATTCCTATATGGGCAATAGAACCACCTGCCAGCTTGAAATTCGATTTAATAATTGATAGTAAAATTTTGGCGTTTGCGGTCACCGAGTAGATGGAGGCGACAAGCAAAATAAGGTAGGCCGGATCAGTAATTTTCGCAAGAAGAATGATGATCCCGGAGATACCAATGGAGATCAGGAAAGGAAAAGTGAGCTCTGATTTGAGCTGCTTCTTGTCCATTTTTTTCCACCAGAAAAACTGACCTGTTCCGGAAAAAACGGCAAGAAAGACTGATAGAATTAATTGTGGAATCGAATACGCTTTATAGGTATCTGTCGCTGGAGCCATGTTCAAATCAAACCCCAGAGATTCTGCAATGGCATTATAAACCGGTATTGAAGTTCCGGCTAAAACCTGAAAAGCCATAAAACATAAGACGGCTGCCCCCATGAAAATCCAGAACTCTCGGGAATAGGTTGAAACTTCCTGCTTTGTGGAAGGAATACTTTTCCATCTTTTTGCAATCAGGTAAATTGAAAGAGCAATGAATGCTAAAAGGTAAAGGAGGAGCTGTCCGGAAAGTCCAAGATCTGTAAATGAATGCACGGAAGAGTTTCCCAGTATTCCACTTCTTGTCAGGAAAGTGGCATATAAAACCAGGATGAAGGTGGTAACTGCAAGAATCATTGAAAGTTTTAAAGCAGAACCACTTTTCTTGTAAGCAATCATCACATGAATTGCAGCAATAAGAACCAACCAGGGGACGTAGATTGCATTTTCAACCGGATCCCAATTCCAGTAGCCTCCAAAGTTTAATGTTTCATATGCCCAATAGGCACCCATCAAAATTCCAACGCCTAAAACAAGAGCTGAAAACTGGGCCCACGGAAGAGCTGGTCGTATCCATTCTTTCGTTTTACCGATAATCAGACCTCCCAGACAATATGCGAAAGGAATAACAGTTGTTGCAAATCCTAAAAACAAGGTAGGTGGGTGAATGACCATCCAGTAATTCTGAAGTAATGGATTGAGACCATTGCCGTCTTCAGGAATAAAATTTGGATTGGTTTTAAAAATGGGTGCATCTAAAACTTCACGCAGAAGCAAGAAAGGCGAACTTCCAATTTTCAAATCAAAAATAACCACGCCTAAAATCATGGATGCCAAAAATGCCTGCGTCAGGGACATGATCAACATGACAGGAGCCTTCCAGAATTTATTGGTGTTAATCAGAATGATTCCAAGAATTGCATTCCAGAACATCCATAGTAAGAATGATCCTTCCTGACCTTCCCAGAAACAGGAGATCTGATAATGAACAGGTAAAAGTCTGGATGAGTGACTGTAAACGTAGTGGTACTCAAAGTAGTGACCATTGATCAGGTAAAACAGAACACCTACTATTCCAATAACGGCAAAGGAATGAACATAAAACACCCTGCTTCCAAAGGATGACCATTTATGATCCTGATTGCGACCCTTGAAAAATGACCAGGAAGCAAGTATACTGGTGACAAAAGCCAGAATAACAAAGAAATGGCCCAGTTGACCTTCGAAGTAATGAATCATTTTTTTGTCTTGAGCTTAGATTCCTGCACTGATTTGGGGTTCTTCCTGGTATTTCGAAGGACACTTTAGGAGAATTTTTTCAGCGATAAAATTTTCTCCATTATAAGCTCCGATTATCACAACCTGTTCGGACCTGGTGAAGTCGGTAGGGATTGGGTTTGCATGCAATACCTGCTGAACAAAGCCATTCTCATCAACCATTTGAAACTTAAAAGAAAGCTTATCAGGACTTTCTTCAATTCCCACAATTTCTCCACTGGCTGCTTTAGGAAGTTCCCCCACTACATGAATACTCTTCTTTAATCCCTTTTCGGATAACTCCCTTGCTTCACTAAATGTGACATAAGAACTGGCGTCTCCTGCCATTGAAATGATGATTGCAATTGCCACTGCTATGACAACCATTGCTGATATGTATTTTGTCTTCATCTTGCTAAGTCGCTAAGCTGCAAAGATGGCTCAGAGATCTCAAAGTTTGTTAACGATTCTTTGAATTCCGTTTTTAATAAGTGCTTCATTGAAGTTTACAAGTATACCCGGTTTGATCCAGGCTAGTTTAAATAAAGTCAGAACCTGTTTCCGATGAAATTATGATAATCTTTCAACAGACTTGATTTCGATGAGAACCTTTTCATTAGCAATAAGGTTAGCTCTGAACTCCTGCTCCATTCGAAGGCCGTTCCAATAAACAGGAATTCCTTTTTGTCTTTCTATAAGAAGCCCCTTGCTCTTCAATTCATGATTAAGTATTTCTTCATATACCGACTTGAAGAGACCCGGCCCTAATTTGTATGGATTTGATAGCAGGCGTCTACAATAACTTGACAGTTCATTTTCACTCATGATAATAGTATTTAACCTGAGTTCGATGTACGAATAAAAGGAAACGCCCTGAATCCCCTCCCTGGAGGGGTTGGGGTGGGTTTTAAAAAGAAATAGTCTTTTCTTGTGCCAAATTTTATTCAAAAAATGGCTGATTTAAACGAACCCACCTCTTCCTTCGAATCGTCGAACCGCTCCCGGAAGGAGATTACAGGTGCCAAAATCCTGAGTGACGTATGCTTAATTGAGTGATTTAATTTTCTTCGTGTCTTGGCTTGACTTCCTCTTCCAGGCGTTTGGTCTTTTTATCCAGTCTGAACAACAGGTAGAAAAAACCTGCGAGTATGACAAGAATGATTGCTAACACTACATATATCTTACCCTCTCCTCTAAAATCATCAGCCATTTCCACCTGTGCGTTTGAAAGAACGGATGATAGCAAAAAGAGTACTGGCAATATAAATCTTGATATTAATGAACTTATTCTTCTCATAATAGTTCCGTTAATCTGTGTCTTCAATATTTGTTTGAATCAATGAAATTCTTGTTGATATAGTCGCTATCCAATAGCCAAGTAATGTCCAACCCAAAACAGCAGTGTAGAACACTTTCCTGAGATTGCTGTCCAGGTCATACGCGTTGAATCCCGGGTTTCCTCCATTTCCCGGGTGAAGGCTGTCGGTCATTCGAGGGAGTATAAAAAGAAGGGGGATCATCAGAAAATATGCGAAGATGTTATAGACTCCCGAAATTCGATTTCGCTGTTGCTCGTCTTTGATGGAATTTCTTAAAACAAAATAAGCCAGATAAATAAGGAGTGAAACAGCCGAGGCATTCTGTTTGGGGTCATTACTCCACGGCTCTCCCCATGCAAAATTTGCCCAAATCATGCCGGTCAAAATCCCAAGGATGCCAAACGCAACACCAATATTGGCGAGTTGAGAGCTATAAATATCATAACGCTGCTCACCGGAATTTAAGTGCTTAATTGCGTAAATCACAGAGCCGGTAAATACCAGGATCATTCCGAACCACATAGGAACATGAAAGTGAAGCGCACGAATGGTCTCATTGAGAATAGGCAGCCTTGGAACCGGAAATAGCAATCCTCCAATCACTGTGTAGCTCAGAAGTGCCACACATAGCCATTTCCACCATTCTGTTTTCAATAAATAACCCATCAGGATTTCCAGGTAAAAGGGAACAATACGAAAGTGAGTGCAATGATAATCACATCGATGGAGATCAGGGTTAGCATATTGCCCTGAATCTGAGTCAAGATATCTCCATCCAAAATGTGAGATGAATTGCTTATTGACAGAACCAATACAGGAATGATTACAGGGAATCCAAGTACGGCCATCATTACCGCCCGATTACTGGTGTTAAAAGCAATGGCTGAAATCATCGTAAAGGCAGAGGATAACCCCAGGCATCCTATTAATAAGTTGGGGATGAACAGAGAATAGTTATTTACCGGATTGCCGAACAGGACGCCAAATAACACAAGTGATATTACTGCAATAAGGAGGAGGTATAAAAAAGAATAGATCAGTTTCGCAACGATAATCTCAAAAGGTTTGGTCAGGAAGAAATAGTATAGATTCCTCCTTTCCTCCTGGATAAAACTTTTTGAAATCGCATTGATGGCGGTGAACAAAAGGATAATCCAGAAGAGTGCATTCCAGACTTCCATAGTTATTAACCCATTAAAAGCCATATATGAGCTAAAAATGGTGGAAGCCAGATAGAGCAATATCCCCGAAATTGGATTTTGCTGACGCCAGTCAACTGTCAGATCCTTTTTGATTAGGTGGATAACTTTTTGCACAAAGCAAAGGTACTTCGAATGTTAGTTTAGGGCTTAGAAAAGCAGACTGTTTTTGCCTGGTAATTTCAAACCCTTTAGCATTGCATAAAATTTGATCTTTTGATCTCAATCGAACCTGTGAATATCAATTTTTGATTTAAAAGAAGCGATGAAAAAAATTCTTATCACCGGAGGAGCGGGCTTTATAGGATCGAATTTGATTGAGGCACTTTTGGAGAGAAACTATCAGGTTGTTTGTCTGGATAACCTGTCAACGGGATCAAAGCGGAACATTGAGGATTTCGTTGATAATAGAAATTTCGAGTTTGTAGAAGGCGATATCCTGGATTTTCAACTTTTGTTAAAGCTCTCAGAGGGAGCATTTGCGGTTTCTCATCAGGCGGCCCTGGGGTCTGTTCCAAGATCTATCAATGATCCCATTGCAACCAATCGGGTAAATATTGAAGGCACACTGAATGTTTTTAAGGCTTGTGTGGACAATAAAATTCAACGAGTAGTCTATGCTGCTTCATCTTCAACTTATGGGGACTCACCTGAATTGCCGAAAAAAGAGGAAAAAATTGGTAAGCCGTTATCTCCGTATGCGGTGACCAAACTGGTAAATGAATTATATGCTGACGTTTTTCAAAGAGTGTACGGGCTTAATTCTATAGGCCTGAGATATTTTAATGTATTTGGACCAAAGCAAGATCCAAATGGAGCGTACGCTGCAGTTATTCCACTATTTATTAATGGAATTCTGGCAAATAAGAGACCGAAAATAAATGGAGATGGAAATCACAGCAGAGATTTTACCTTTGTGGATAATGCAGTGCAGGCAAACATTTTGGCTTTAGAGACAAATCTTGAGAATTACAATACAATTTATAATGTAGCATGTGGTCAAAGGACTACATTGAATGAGCTGGTATCCTATATCAATGAGATTGATGGATCAACCCTGGAGCCAATACATAATGATGAAAGGGAGGGTGACATCAAGCATAGTCTGGCAGATATTTCCAGAGCGAAAGAATACTTAAAATACAACCCCAAATATTCCATCAAACAAGGATTGAAATTAACAATCGACTGGTACAAAGAACAATACCAATCTGCTAATGAGTGAGAACAAGAAAATTTTAATAACAGGAGGAGCAGGATTTATCGGATCGCATGTCGTGAGAAGGTTCATTTCCAGTGGAAGACATAGTATTGTAAATCTCGATAAGCTTACCTATGCCGGAAACCTTGAAAATCTGAGAGATGTTGAAGATCACCCTCATTATGAGTTTGTAAAAGGGGACATCTGTGATTTTGAGTTTGTAAATAAACTTTTCTCCAAACATGATTTCGATGGGGTGATCCATTTGGCGGCAGAATCACACGTTGACCGGTCCATCACAAATCCTTTGGAATTTGTACAGACCAATGTACTGGGAACCATGAGCCTCTTAAATGCAGCAAAGGATATGTGGAAGGAATCAACTGGTAAAAGGTTCTACCATATTTCTACAGATGAAGTTTATGGTTCACTTGGGGAATCAGGTTTTTTTACCGAGGAAACATCCTATGATCCAAAATCTCCCTATTCTGCGTCCAAAGCTTCCTCTGATCATTTTGTCAGAGCATATGGAAACACGTATAAGCTTCCTTATATCATTTCAAATTGTTCAAATAATTATGGGCCTTATCATTTCCCGGAGAAATTGATTCCTCTTATGATCAACAACATTAAAAGCAGGAAGCCGCTTCCGGTTTATGGTAAAGGGGATAATATTCGGGACTGGCTTTTCGTAGAGGATCACGCAACTGCGATAGAATTGATTTATGAGAAAGGCAGATTGGGTGAAACATATAACATAGGCGGCTTTAACGAATGGAAGAACATTGACCTGGTTCATCTTCTCTGTGATACAATGGATCAGAAATTGGGAAATACTGCCGGAACCTCCAGAGAACTCATCAAATTTGTCGAAGATCGTGCAGGTCATGATCTGAGATATGCGATTGATGCAACAAAACTTTCGGAGGAACTTGGATGGAAACCATCACTACAGTTTAAAGAGGGGCTGGAAAAAACGGTTGACTGGTACCTGGAAAATGAGAAATGGCTTGATGATGTCACTTCAGGAGAGTACATGAATTATTACGAGGAACATTATGGATCGAACCAGAAGTAATAAACTATTTTCAGGCGACCAAATCCCCTCCCAGGAGGGGCTTGGGGTGGGTTCTTTTTCACCAAACAACAACTCAATATGAAAGGAATCATTCTGGCAGGAGGATCAGGTACACGTTTACATCCACTTACACATGCAGTAAGCAAACAAATTTTGCCGGTTTATGACAAGCCGATGATTTATTATCCTCTTTCCACTTTGATGCTTGCGGGAATTAGGGATGTTCTTATAATAAGCACTCCCCGGGATCTTCCCATATTCAGAAATTTGCTTGGTGATGGATCAAGAATTGGATGCAATTTTTCATATGCGATTCAGGAGGAACCAAGAGGTTTGGCAGAGGCATTTATCATTGGCGAGGAATTCATTGGGGGCGATAGTGCTTCATTGATCTTGGGAGATAATATATTCTATGCTTCAGGTCTTTCCAAAAAAATACAGGCATGCAATGATCCGGATGGAGGTATCGTGTTTGCATATCACGTGAACGATCCGGAGAGATATGGTGTGGTTGAGTTTGATGAAAACCAAAAAGCCATATCAATTGAAGAAAAGCCCGAAACTCCAAAGTCCAACTATGCGGTCCCTGGACTTTATTTCTATGACAATGAAGTTGTTGAAATAGCAAAAAATGTTAAACCAAGTCCAAGAGGAGAGCTGGAAATTACAGATATCAATAATTATTATCTAAGAAAGGGAAAACTTGGGGTTCAGGTTTTTGACAGGGGAACTGCCTGGTTAGATACTGGTACTTTTGCGTCATTGATGCAAGCCGGAAATTTTGTGCAGGTAGTTGAAGAGAGGCAGGGTTTGAAAGTTGGATGTATAGAAGAGGTGGCATATAAAATGAATTTCGTTTCCGCTGAAGAACTTGAAAAGTTGGCAAGACCGCTGAAGAAGAGTGGTTATGGTACTTACCTCCTAAAAGTATTAGATAGATGAATGCTGAAAGAACCAATCTAAAGGACTGCTGGATTATTGAACCTGATGTTTATGAAGATGAACGAGGGTATTTCTATGAAGGGTATAATTCTGAAAGGTTCAAAAGTATTACAGGATTTGAATTTGAAGTAAAACAAATCAATCAATCCAGATCTTCAAAGGGGGTTTTGAGAGGGTTACATTTCCAACATGGTCCAATGGCTCAATCAAAATTGGTGTCTTGTATTGAAGGAGAAGTTTTGGATGTGGCGGTTGATCTGAGGCAGGAGTCTGAAACCTTTGGAAAATTCTCGATGGTAAGGCTATCAGTTCACAACAAAAAACATTTTTATATCCCAAAAGGAATGGCACATGGTTTTCTGGTTTTGACAGATCATGCAAAATTGATGTATCAGGTGGATGAGTTATACTCACCGGAACACGACAGTGGAATCATCTACAATGACAAAGACATAAACATCAGTTGGGGAATGGCCGAAGCGGATATAATCTTATCAGAAAAAGACAAAAAATTACCAACACTTAAAGAGTCAAATTTTAATTTCTAAGAATGCCAAAGAAAAAAGTTTTAATAACCGGAGGGGCTGGTTTTTTGGGATCACATTTATGTGATCGATTCATCAAAGAAGACTGCAAGGTGGTAGCAATGGATAATCTCCTTACTGGAGATATTACCAACATTGAACACCTGATGGGGCATCCTGATTTCGAATTTGCACATCATGATGTTTCGAAATTTGTTCATGTCCCGGGGAAACTTGATTATGTACTCCATTTTGCTTCTCCAGCCAGTCCGATTGACTACCTGAAAATGCCGATTCAGACCATGAAGGTTGGATCCCTGGGAACATTGAACTGTCTGGGGCTTGCCAAAGACAAAGGAGCCAGAATGCTCATTGCGTCAACTTCAGAAGTGTATGGTGACCCACTTGTCCATCCTCAGACTGAGGATTATTGGGGTAATGTGAATCCGGTTGGACCAAGAGGAGTATATGATGAAGCAAAGAGATTTCAGGAAGCGATCACTATGGCTTATCATACCTTCCATGGTCTTGAAACCAGGATTGTCAGGATTTTTAACACATTTGGCCCAAGAATGCGACTGGATGATGGTAGAGTTTTACCGGCATTCATTTCACAGGCACTGCGAGGAGAAGATTTAACTGCCTTTGGAGATGGTTCTCAAACTCGATCTTTTACCTACGTTGATGACCTGGTGGAGGGGATTTACCGCTTATTACAAAGTGATTATTCACATCCGGTGAACATCGGAAACCCTCAGGAAATTACGATCAAAGAATTTGGTGAAGAGATCATCAGACTAACAGGAAGCAGTTCAAAAATCATTTACATGGACCTGCCAAAAGATGATCCTAAGCAAAGAAAGCCGGATATTACACTGGCCAGAAAGGTATTGAACTGGGAACCTAAATACTCGCGGGCAGAAGGACTCAAGCCAACTTTAGAGTATTTTCAAAAAAAGGTCTTAGGATGAAGCGAAAAACTCAATTCTTAAATGATATGGAACTAATCCCCTCCTCGGAGGGGTAGGGGTGGGTTTGTGCCAATAATTCACTCTCCTTTCTTTTCATTCTCAACTCGCATTTGTTCGTCATTGATTTGTTCCCGGCCTGCATTAATTCCCCTCCCTGGAGGGGGAAGGGGTGGGTTTTTAAATAGTATCCTCCCTCTGTATCAATCAAGGTGTGAAAAATTTATTTCTAAACCAACCCATTCTGTATTCTTTATTCAAATTCTATCCTTTCTCTATGGTCTTGGGTGAGAGACAACTTTCATCTATTTTGCGCCTGCACTAATTCCCCTCCCTGGAGGGGTTTGAGGTGGGTAATTACCAATATTATCCAAACAGTTGATCGCAGGTTAACATTCAACTATTTTTGCGCCCTCAATAAGTAAATAAGTGGAGTACAAAGTTGGCATAATAGGACTGGGCTATGTGGGGCTGCCACTGGCAGTTGAAAGCGGGAAGCTATACCCGACAATCGGTTTAGATATCGACGCTGACAGAATTGATCAATTAACTAATGGAATTGACAGGACACTTGAGGTTTCCGGTGAAGAGCTAAGCTCATCGAACAAATTGTCATTCACTTCTGAAATTCAGAATCTTAAGGAATGCAATTTTTATATTGTCACAGTGCCCACTCCGGTTGACTGCAATAAGAATCCTGATCTGAGCCCAATTCGAAGTGCGTCAAAAGCTGTCGGATCAGTTATTAGCAGGGGAGATATTGTTGTATACGAATCCACTGTATTCCCGGGATGTACAGAAGAAGTGTGCGTCCCAATACTGGAAGAACAAAGCGGATTGAAGTTCAATGAAGATTTTTATTGTGGGTACTCTCCAGAACGAATCAATCCCGGAGATAAAGAACACAGAATCATCAATATCTTAAAAGTAACGAGCGGGAGTACGGATGAATCCGCAACCCGAATCGATGAATACTATAAATCATTTATAGTCGCCGGTACGCATAGGGCTTCCTCACTTAAGGTTGCGGAGGCCGCCAAGGTAATTGAGAATTCTCAGCGTGATATCAATATAGCATTCGTAAACGAGCTGTCACTGATTTTTGAGAAACTGGATATAGATACCTCAGAAGTGCTTGAGGCTGCTGGAACAAAGTGGAATTTTTTAAATTTCAAACCTGGCCTTGTTGGTGGTCATTGCATTGGTGTTGACCCTTACTACTTAACGCAAAAAGCCGAGTCCGTTGGCCATCACCCACAAGTAATTTTAGCGGGAAGAAAAATCAACGACTCGATGGGACAATACGTGGCACAGCGGGTGATAAAGCTGTTGGCGCAGAAAGAGAAATTGAGTAATGATGTAAGCCTCTTGATTTTAGGTTTCACCTTCAAAGAGAATTGCCCTGATACCCGAAACACGAGAGTCATCGACATCTACAAGGAGCTTGATGCATATAGACTGAGCATTGACGTTTTTGACCCCAATGCGGATGCCAATCAAGTTCGTCATGAGTACGGGATAGATCTGGTTAGTTCTATTTCGAAAAGCTACGATGTGGTAATTCATGCGGTAGCTCACAAGGAATTTTTAGAACTTGATTGGAGAGATATTAGAAAAAATACCTCGGTGATTTTTGATGTAAAAAGTACGCTCGATAAAAGCTTGGTGGATGGAAGACTATAAAGAAAATATAGTTCCTCATGATCACGTGATTACCCCACAGGACAGGATCGAGAAGAATGGATATCGTCCACTTCTGTTGTGGTTTACCGGATTATCCGGTTCTGGCAAGTCGACGCTAGCCAGTGGTTTGGAAGCTTATTTTCACAAAAACGGGTGCAATACCTTCATCTTAGATGGAGACAACATTCGAAGCGGACTTAACAAAGATCTTGATTTTTCAGAGGAAAGTCGGAAGGAAAATATTCGACGAATTGCAGAGGTAGCTAAGTTATTTCTCGACGCAGGCGTAATTGTTTTGACGGCTTTTATTTCTCCTTTTAAGGAAGATAGGGCCTTTGCTAAAGAGTTAGTCGGATCCGATAATTTTTTTGAAATACATGTCGATTGCCCTTTGGAAGTTTGCGAAAAGAGAGATGTAAAGGGATTATACAAAAAAGCCAGGTCAGGTAAAATCAAGCATTTTACAGGAATCGATTCCCCGTTCGAAATACCAACGAATCCAAACCTTGTTGTAGATACAATGAATACATCCTTAGAGTTTTGCCTAAAACAACTTGTCCAACATATTGAACCTAAATTGAAATGCTAATACTGCACTGATCCCCTCCTGGAGCGGTTCGACGATTCGAGGTATGGGCAGTTAGACATATGAAAAACTACAACTTAACACATTTAAAAGAGCTAGAAGCTGAATCAATATTTATCCTCAGAGAGGTTGTTGCTCAATTTCAGAACCCGGCAATCCTGTTCTCGGGAGGTAAGGATTCTATTGTTGTAACTCACCTGGCAAGAAAAGCTTTCCATCCTGCGAGAATACCTTTTCCACTCGTTCACATTGATACCGGACACAATTTCCCCGAGACGATAAAGTTTCGGGACGACCTTGTTGAAGAGCTCGGGGTAAGATTGATCGTTGGATCCGTTCAAAAGTCTATTGATGAAGGACGGGCAATGGAAGAGAAAGGAAAGAATGCGACACGAAATGCTAATCAAACAATAACGCTTCTGGATGCAATAGAAGAATATCAATTTGATGCGTGCATTGGTGGAGCAAGGAGGGATGAGGAGAAAGCCAGAGCGAAGGAACGTTTTTTCTCTCACAGAGATGAATTTGGTCAATGGGATCCTAAGAATCAGCGGCCTGAACTTTGGAATATATTTAACGGAAAGCACAACCTTGGCGAGCACTTCAGGGTGTTCCCTCTTAGTAACTGGACAGAGATGGATGTTTGGCAATACATCCTTCTTGAGAGTATAGCAATTCCTTCTCTCTATTTTGCGCATAATAGAGATGTTATCTGGAGGAATAACACATGGTTACCTGTCTCAGAATACATTCAAATTGGCGATGAAGAAGTAGTGAATAAGCGGATAAGATTCAGAACGCTGGGCGACATTACGATAACCGGGGGAAATGAATCAGAGGCAGATACACTCGAAAAAATTGTCGAAGAAGTGGCAGCAGCTAGAAACACAGAAAGAGGGAACAGAGCGGATGATAAACGCTCCGAAACTTCAATGGAGGATAGAAAAAAGGAGGGATATTTTTGATAGTACGAGTGGCTTTAGGTATTAGGCATATGGCTTTAGGAGATCAAAAAGAAAGACAGTACAATGAGAAATTTTAGAGAGTTGGAGGTTTGGAATTTGGGGAGAACTATCTCTATCAACATTTACAAGGTTACTTCAGAGATGCCAAAAGAAGAAGTTTATGGATTGACTTCTCAAATGCGTAGAGCAGCCATTTCTATTCCATCTAACATTGCGGAGGGTTGTAGTAGGAATTCCAACAAAGAATTCACCCGATTTCTTGAAATCGCCATTGGATCTTCTTTTGAATTGGAAACTCAATTGATGATTTCTGTTGACTTAGACTTTCTGAAAACAGATAAAGTTGAGCCTCTGATTAGCGAGATCAGCACATTACAGATAAAAATAAATGCCTTCATCAAATCAGTGAAAAGTTTCTAATATGACAGAACCAAAAGCCAAAAGCCAAAAACCCAACTCCTATTTGGATATGGAACTACTACGTTTCACAACTGCCGGTAGCGTTGACGATGGAAAAAGCACACTTATCGGTCGGCTATTGTATGATTCGAAATCGATTTTCGAGGATCAATTAGAGCAGGTGAAACAAACAAGTCAGAGAAAGGGAAATGCGGAGGTTGATTTAGCACTGCTTACCGATGGATTGAAAGATGAACGAGAGCAGGGGATCACCATCGATGTGGCGTATCGCTACTTTGCAACACCTAAGAGAAAGTTTATCATCGCAGATACTCCCGGACATATTCAGTATACAAGAAATATGGTAACCGGAGCATCAACCGCAAACGTGGCACTCATTTTAATTGATGCCAGAAAAGGTGTCATTGAGCAAACATGCAGACATTCAATTATAGCTTCCCTGCTACAAATACCACATTTGGTTGTTTGCATAAATAAAATGGATCTTGTGGACTATGCTGAGGATACTTTTGAAAAAATAAAAGGAGATTTTGAGGACTTTGCTTCAAAACTGGATGTGAAAGACGTGCGATTCATTCCCATTAGTGCATTGAAAGGAGATAATGTGGTCAACAGAAGCGAAAATATGAATTGGTATGAAGGATCAACACTCCTTTACACATTAGAAAATATTCATATTGGAAGTGACCAAAACCACATTGACTGTAGATTTCCGGTTCAAACGGTGATCAGACCACAAACGGATGAGTACCATGACTATCGGGGGTATGCAGGTCGTATTGCCGGAGGGGTGTTTAAACCCGGAGATGATGTTACCATCCTTCCTTCGGGGTTCACCTCAAAAATCCAATCGATCGAGACGTTTGAAGGACAGATTGATGAAGCGTTTGCTCCAATGTCAGTTACAATCAGACTTACTGATGACATAGACATCAGCAGGGGAGACATGATTGTAAGGACCAACAATCAACCAGATCCTAAACAGGACATTGATGTAATGCTTTGCTGGTTAAATACAAAAGGTCCTCAACCGCGTACAAAGTATACGATTCGACACACCACCTGTGATGCAAAAGCCATGATCAAAGAAATAAGGTATAAGCTTGACATCACAACCCTTCACCGAAATGAAGAGGATCATAACATAACAGCTAATGATATTTGCAGGGCTCAACTGAGAACGACAAGACCATTGCTCGTAGATTCATACAAGAAAAACAGAATCACAGGGAGCATTATTTTGGTTGATGAAGGAACCCATGAGACAGTAGCGGCGGGAATGATTATATGAATGCGAGGAGTATTCTGGAAAGTAATCATGTGAAATTTGCAGAAATCCAAACCCTCTTTGGAGCGGTTGTACGATTCGAGGTGTGTGAATAAGAATTATTAATGTTAGCAGTTCCTATTCCCCTCCTGGGAGCGGTTCGACGTTTCGAGGTTGGGGTGGGTTCTTAAAGAAAAAGAAATGAAACGTCAAATAATCCCATACAATCCAAAACTTAAAGCCCTGGCAAAGAAACTGCGACAAAACATGACGTTATCAGAAGTCTTGCTTTGGGATCAACTCAAACAAAAAAAAATCAAAGGATATGATTTCGACAGACAGAAACCCTTGGATGAATACATTGTTGACTTTTATTGTAAAGATCTAATGCTCGCGATTGAAGTTGACGGGGATAGTCATAACAATGAAGAAGTACACAAAGATGATAGAAAGCGCCAGGAGAAATTAGAAGAGCTTGGAGTTAAATTTCTGAGATTCGATGATTTGGAAGTAAAAAAAGACATGAACAATGTCATTAGAACAATTGAGTATTGGGTTGAAGAGTATGAAGAGCAAAGACAAGAACCCACCCCTTCCCCCTCCAGGGAGGGGAATACAATCCCCGGAGAGGCATCAATCTGGGATTCAAAGGAGAATTCTCCAATATTAGCAGAATCTAATCCCCTCCTGGGAGCGGTTCGACGTTTCGAGGCAGGGGTGGGTTCTTTAGACCTCCATTCCCTCCTCGAAATCGCAAAAGATGCCTCCTTAGCCGCTGGTAAAGAAATCCTGAAAATCTACGATTCAGGAGACTTCTCAATAGAAGCAAAGTCAGATAACTCTCCCCTGACTCTGGCGGATAAAGCAGCTCATAATAGAATTGTTTCTTTTCTTGATAAAACCAATATTCCAATTTTAAGTGAAGAAGGCAGAAATATTTCGTTCGAAGAGCGTAACAATTGGGAATATTTCTGGATGGTGGACCCATTGGATGGCACAAAAGAATTCATTAAGAAAAATGGAGAATTCACTGTGAACATAGCATTGATCCACAAAGGAACACCTGTGATTGGGGTTGTTTATACACCTGTACTCGACGAGCTATATTGGGCAGTTTCAAATGAAGGAGCTTTTTCTTTGATAAATGGAAAAACCAGAGCATTAAAGACATCAGGAAAAGGCCTTGAAGAACCAAACCTAAAAGTTGTTGCTTCAAGATCACATATGAGTCCTGAGACAGAAGATTACCTTGCCGGATTGACTAATCCTGAAATTGTTTCAAAGGGAAGTTCTCTAAAATTTCTTTTGGTGGCATCAGGGAGGGCGGATTTGTACCCACGCTTTGGACCCACCATGGAGTGGGATACAGCAGCAGCCCAAATAATTGTTGAAGAAGCAGGTGGTTCCGTGACTTTAGAAGATCACAAAACACCACTCTTTTACAATAAAAAATCTTTGCTTAATCCGTACTTTATAGTACTTCCATACTAGTTTCTTGAGTTCGACGTATGATTCATAGAAACACCCCTTTAGTCCCCTGAAAGGGGACATTTTCCATTTCGAGCAATTCTTCGTTAAAATTTCATTCACTTAGATATCCCTTTCGAAGAGATTCCTCCCTTGAGGGAGGTAGGAGGGTGTTTTTGAGTCAAAATCAATATTTTTATATCGAATTCAGGTTATTTACAGTTTCTTCTCATGGTACTTTGCTAAAACATTTTGAAAGCGCTGGGTACGGAGACTTTGTAGTGTCAATTTGAATGAACTGATCGCTACCCAAGAAAAAACCACTTCCTTTTTTGTCAACCTTCTCCGTCTTGGCGGGCTGGAGGAAAATTTAGCGTGCCAGCGATGGCCTTTAGGGTGGGAGCTTTAAAGTTTCCGAGCCGCGTAGGCTTGAATTTTTTTGCTTCGTTTTTTTTATCAAGAAAAAAATGAAGGCGGAAAATAGCAATGTAAGGCATCTGATTTTAGGGACGACTATATTTTTTGATTAGGGCAGAAAATCATCTCCCTAAAAGTTTTTTGAAGCTCGTAAACTCCACTCTTTTACAATAAAGCATCATTATTAAACCCATACTTTATAGTTTTGCCCTCTTAAATTGAATAGGCCAGAATGTTAGCCCGATTTTTCTTACTACTTCCAATCATACTCATACTTTTTACCACTTCCGTCAATGGTCAGGATTTAAATAGTTTGAGTGCATCTGATTTAAAATCAGTCAATGTAGATGCACTTTCGGATGCCCAAATACAGAAATTTCTTGATGTGGCAAAAGAACGGGGACTCACAATTGAGCAATTGGAGCTTGCAGCACAACAACGCGGGATGTCAGGTTTGCAAATATCCAAACTTCGTACAAGAATCAGGAAACTCCAATCCGGAGGAAATAGCAGTAATGGAATCCAGACCCCAACAAACCGGTTAAGAGAAACATACGATGACAAGGGAGACCAGTATGAATTTTTTGATGCGTTAAATACCAAGAAGAAGTCATCAAGGAGGGGATTGCGAATCTTCGGACTGGACTATTTTCAGAATGCAGAACTGACTTTCGAGCCTTCATTGAATGTGGCTACACCAGAAAATTATGTCTTAGGGCCCGGAGATGAAATAATCATTGATATTTATGGAGCGTCAGAGACAACTTATCAGGAAATCATTTCCCCGGACGGAAAAATTCTGATAAGTGGAGTAGGCCCGATTAGTTTGTCGGGGTTGGCAATAAAGGACGCCAAAAACCGAATATTTAATAAACTTTCCTCCATTTACTCAGGGGTTAAAGGAAGAAACCCCAATACCTTTATTCAGGTTTCAATTGGAAACGTCAGAACAATTAAGGTGAATGTTGTGGGGAATGTGGTTCAACCAGGGACCTATACTTTATCATCATTCGCAACCGCTTTCAATGCCTTATATTTTGCCGGTGGCCCCACAGCATCCGGTTCGCTTAGAGAAATAAACGTGATCAGAAATGGTGAGCAAATAGCTGTATTAGATGTCTACAAGTTCTTATTTGGAGGGGATCAATCACAGAGTCCATCTTTAAGAGACCAGGATGTAATAGTCGTTAAGCCCTATTTAAACAGAGTAAAGCTTGCCGGTAACGTTAAGCAACCTGCGGCATATGAATTGAGGCCCGATGAAACACTTGATGATCTTTTGAATATTTCTGGAGGCTTTAATGAAGTTGCTTATAAAGAAAGTCTGACCATAGATCGGGTTACAGATATTAACAGATCTATAGAAACTGCTGTTTTTGAAGACTTCAATTCCACAAAACTTCAAAATGGGGATTCCATTTATGTTTCCAAAATCCTCAATGATTACGAAAACAGAGTAAGCATTGAAGGAGCTGTGAAGCGAGCAGGATTTTACGAACTGACAGAAGGCTTGTTGTTGTCAGATTTGATAAATCGCGCAAGCGGCCTTAGAGAAGATGCATACACAGGCAGAGGGAACATCATTCGACTAAATAATGATTTGTCATTAAAAAATTTAGCATTCGATGTAAATCAGGTGTTATCCGGCACTCAGGATGTTGCATTAAGTCCCAATGATGTTGTACGAATCTCATCCATTTTCGATTTAAATGACACAAAGACGGTAACACTTAAAGGTGCGGTGAACAAGGAAGGAACCTTTCCTTTTGTAAGCGGTATGACCGTTGAAGATTTATTAAATATTTCAGGAGGTCTACAGGATAAAGCGAATGCCGTATCTATTGAGATTGCACGAAGGTTGAATGACAAATCCGACTTGTCAAAAGCAGCTGAGATTTTTAATTTCTCAATTTCAAAAAACCTTGCGATGAGCGATGAAGCTTCAGGATTTCAGCTGGAGCCGTTTGATCTGATCCTGATTAAGTCTACTTCTTTCAGTGAAATCCAGAAGGTAGTCAAAATCGAGGGCGAGGTGATGTTCCCTGGATATTACGCATTAGAAACCAACGAAGATAAGATATCGGATTTGATTGAACGAGCTGGCGGGTTGACTCAATATGGATATTCAAAAGGAGCAACATTAATTAGAAGAACGGAGTATTTTCGAGATAATTTTGAAGAAAAGAAACTGGAGACATTGATAGATAAAAAGAGATCAGAGCTTGAGAAGCAGTATGAAGGTGAGAGCAATCAATCAGGAATTTCAAAAGTCGAACTCATCAGGCAGGAGCTTAATGATTATGAGAAAGAGTTAACGGAGAATATCAGGAAAAATCAGGATTCAGATTTACTGGAGTCAAGGATTTTCCGTGCGCAGCAATTAAGAAAATTACAGCAACGAGATTCAATAAGCGGCTCGGGAGAATTAGTTGAACAGGAAGGCATTGGTATTGAATTAGATGAAATATTGAAGAACCCTGAATCGAAGCACGATTTAATCCTTCGAGATGGAGACTTGTTAAGTGTTCCAAAACAATTGCAGACAGTCAGAGTTCAGGGTGAAGTACTTTATCCAAATTCTGTCAGCTACCAGGATGGATTGAGTTTCAAACAGTATGTTTCTCTGTCTGGAGGATTTTCAGATAAAGCAAGAGCAAGCAGGGCTTATATTGTATATGCGAATGGAAAAGCTCAGCGAACAAAAAAATTCTTGTGGTTTAAAAATTATCCTTCTGTGCAACCAGGAGCTGATATCATTGTTCCAAAGAAGAATGTTGGGAGAAAGTTAAGTGTGACAGAAATTGTGGGCATAGCTTCATCCCTTGCTACAATGGGGTTGATAGTAGATAGAGTATTTCAATGATGGAGGAAGTAAAGAACGTTGGTGAAGATGAAATCGACTTGATTGAACTTGTGAAATTCATTTGGTCTAAGCGAATGTTCATTATTAAGGTGACTGGTGTATTTATGGTGCTTGGTTTAGTCATTGGATTCACGTCTAAGGTTGAATATAAGGCATCATGCAAGCTTCTTCCAGAAAGTCAGGAAGGCGGCCCAAACTTGGGTGGTTTAGGAAGTTTGGCCGGTTTGGCCGGGTTTGACCTGTCCGCTATGAGTGCTACTGGAGTTCTCTCACCTGAATTATATCCTGAAATTGTGAATAGTGCCCCTTTTTTGGACAAGCTAATCAATACACCGATTTATTTTGAAGTAGAGGATACAACCGTCTCCAGCTTTTCATTCTTTAAGGAAATAGACCGTCCTACTTTATTTGGTTTGATTGCTGAATATACGATTGGGTTGCCAGGAAAGATCAAAGTGTTGTTTAGTAGTGCAAAAGAGGTTGAGTTAAGAAACTACGACATGGTTCGATTCTCGAAGGAAGATTGGGGAATCATTGAAAAATATAAAGACAGGTTATCTGTCTCAGTCGATACAAAAACCAGGTCCATTAGTATCTCCGCTGAGATGCCTGATCCTGTTGCTGCGGCAATGGTCGCAGATTTGTTGGTAATGGAATTGACCCAAAGTGTAACAAACTACAAGATTGAAAAGTCTCAAATCAATCTTGAGTTTGTGCAAGAGCGTTTCGCAGAAGCAAAAGAAGAGTATGAGGTAAAACAGGAACATTTAGCTCGATTTACCAATCAGAATCGTAACATTTCAAACTCTATCGTTCAGACAGAATATGAACGACATCAGAATGAGGTGAATATTGCATTTGAAGTGTATAAAGGATTGGCAACTCAATTAGAGCAGGCAAAAATCAAAGTGAAGGAAGAAACTCCGGTTTTTACTGTTTTAGAGCCAGTAAGAGTGCCCGTCGATAGAAGTAAGCCAAATAAATTTTTGATATTGTTCCTATCTATTTTTCTCGGAATCTCAGCTTCAATTTCAATAATAATAGTAAAAAGTATTTTATGAAAACCATTTCAATAGTTGGTCTAGGATACGTCGGCTTGCCCTTGGCTGCCGAGTTCGGAAAGAGTAGGAAAGTAGTAGGGTTTGATATTAATAGCAATAGAATCTCTGAACTTCAAAAGGGTTTCGATAGAACATTAGAACTTAATGAAGAAGAACTGTCATCTGCAAGAAATTTGATTTTTAGCTCTGAACTTGAAGATTTAAAGAAGGCGAGTATTCATATTATTACAGTTCCGACTCCAATAACTAACGCCAAGACACCTGATTTGTCTCCCTTAATTTCGGCATCAAGAATGATAGGAAAGATTATTAAAAAAGGTGATATCGTTATCTATGAGTCAACTGTTTATCCAGGGTGTACTGAAGAGGAATGTGTTCCGATACTGGAAAGAGAAAGCGGACTTGCTTTTAATATTGATTTTTTTTGTGGTTATTCTCCGGAGAGGATAAATCCTGGAGATAAGGTACATCGACTCACTTCAATCAAAAAAGTGACATCTGGAAGTACTGATCAAATTGCAAAGGAAGTTAATGAACTATATAGATCGATAATAACTGCAGGAACCTACCTTGCCTCATCAATAAAGGTAGCTGAAGCAGCTAAAGTTATTGAAAATTCTCAAAGAGATTTAAATATTGCTTTTGTGAATGAGCTAGCTATGATTTTCAATAAACTGAATATTGATACAAATGAGGTTTTAGAAGCAGCTGGGACTAAATGGAATTTTTTACCCTTTAAACCAGGGCTGGTTGGTGGTCATTGTATTGGAGTAGATCCATACTATTTAACCTACAAAGCAGAATCAGTAGGTTACCATCCTGAAGTCATTTTAGCAGGAAGGAGGATTAATGATAATATGGGTGTTTACATTTGTAATAAGGTGATAAAATTAATGGTTGACAAAAGCCTTCCAATAAAAGGAGCTAATGCATTGATTTTTGGTATAACGTTCAAAGAAGATTGCCCTGATATTAGAAATTCTAGAGTTATCGATGTGTACAGAGAGCTAGATTCCTTTGGACTTGATGTGGATGTGTTTGACCCGCACGCCAATAAGGACGAGGTAATGGAAGAATACAATATCGAACTATTGGATAAGGTTACAAAGAAATATGATACTGTCGTTTTTGCTGTTGCCCACAAAGAATTCGAATCCGTGAATTTAAAAGATATTGCGAAAAAAAATAGTGTCATATATGATGTGAAAGGCACCTTGGAAAGATCTTTAGTTGATCAAAGATTGTAAATAGTAATTGATAGCTACCTTTATGATTAGGAATATTGAAATGGTTGACCTAAAAAGTCAATACAATGAAATTAAGGACAGAATTGATGACTCTATTCTAGAGGTAATCTCCAATTGTGAATTTATAAATGGCAGTAAGGTTAAGGAGTTTGCCAGTGCGTTATCTAACTGGAATAAAACTAAACATACCATTCCATGTGCCAATGGAACAGATGGATTGCAAATTGCCTTGATGGCTCTGGGTCTAGAACCTGATGATGAGGTTATTGTTCCCGCATTTACATATATAGCAACCGTTGAAGTAATATCACTGCTTAAATTAAAACCAATATTTGTTGATGTCTATCCGGATACTTTCAATATGAAAGTTGAATCGATCCACAATGTAATTAGCGATAGAACGAAAGTGATTATGCCTGTGCATTTGTATGGTCAATGTTCTGAAATGGACGAAATAAATAAGATTGCTGAAGAGCATAAATTATTTGTGATAGAAGATTTGGCACAAGCAATTGGAAGCGAGTATAAAGGAACGAAAGTAGGAAATCTAGGTAATATAGGAGTGACTTCATTTTTCCCCTCAAAAAACTTGGGATGTTATGGTGATGGGGGTGCCTTACTAACCAACGATGATGAACTTGCCGGAAAGATTAAAATGATTGCAAATCATGGTCAATCGGAAAAGTACATTCATGATATCATTGGTGTCAATTCTAGGTTAGACACAGTCCAAGCAGCCATTTTAATTGAAAAATTAAAGGAACTTAATAGATATATTGAAAATAGACAAGGAGCTGCGAATGTTTATGATAATCTTTTGACTGGGATTGACGAAATCACCATACCCCATAGGAGTTCAAACTCAACCCATGTTTTTCATCAGTACACCATAAAGGTTGTGCAAAGGAGGGATGATTTAAAAAAATTTCTGCAGGCAAAAGGAATTCCCTCAATGATCTATTATCCACTCACAATACCTCAGCAGTCCGCTTATTCACATCTAACAAACAAATCTTTTATTGAATCTGAATCATTGGTTAATCAAGTGCTCTCTTTACCCATGCATACACACCTAAGTAAGGAAGATCAAATATTTATTTGTGACTCGATAAAATCATTTTTCCATGCATAGCGATGTATTAATACATGAGTCTTCATATGTTGATGAGCCATGCAAAATTGGTAGAAGAGTAAATATTTGGCATTTTTCGCATATAATGAAAAATTGTGTGATAGGTGATGATTGTAATATTGGTCAGAATGTAGTCATTTCTCCAGAAGTTATTCTGGGTAATAATTGTAAAATTCAAAATAATGTATCCATATATACTGGAGTTACCTGCGAGGATGATGTATTTCTTGGGCCATCTATGGTTTTTACTAATGTCATTAATCCGAGAAGTGCAGTCAGCAGAAAACATGAATTTGCAAAAACAAATGTTGGAAAAGGAGCATCTATCGGGGCCAATGCGACAATTGTCTGTGGTAATCAAATTGGGAGGTATGCGTTGATAGGAGCCGGTGCAGTAGTGACAAAAGATGTGAAAAACTACGCATTAATGGTTGGGAACCCAGCTAAACAAATAGGATGGGTTAGTGAATTTGGACAAAAGCTGGTGTTGGATGAGAATGGATATGCCAAATGCGGCGATTCAGGTCAAGAGTATAAAATAAGTGGAAAAGAACTAGAAAAAATTGTGAGATGAAATATTTTGGATTAATTGGAGCAGCAGGTTACATCGCACCTCGACATATGAAGGCCATTAAGGATACTGGGAATGAGTTAATTGTTGCTCTAGATAAAAGTGATAGTGTTGGAGTTATTGATTCATATTTTCCAGATGCGGATTTCTTCGTCGAGTTTGAACGATTTGATAGACATGTGGAGAAATTGAAGTATGAAAAGGGAATTAAGCTTGACTATGTTAGTATTTGTACGCCTAATTATCTTCACGATGCACATATAAGAATGGCATTAAGAAGCGGTGCTGATGCTATCTGTGAAAAACCCTTGGTCCTCAATCCATGGAATATTGATAAGCTAGCCCATGTGGAAAAGGAGACGGGCAAAAGGATATGGAACATTCTTCAATTAAGAGTTCACCCAAGCATAATTGAATTAAAAAAGAAGATTGAAAACGGGGACAAAGATAAAATTTTCGATGTGGATTTAACATACCTAACTAGTAGGGGTGGATGGTACCATACCTCTTGGAAAGGAGATGTTTCAAAATCAGGTGGAATTGCTACAAACATTGGAGTTCATTTTTATGATATGCTATCATGGGTTTTTGGCAATCTGAAAAGTAATGTTGTTCATCTTCATACTGAAGATTCGGCGGGGGGCTATTTGGAATTTGATAAAGCCAGAGTAAGATGGTTTCTTTCAATTGACTATGATTTAATTCCCAAAGAGGTTAAAGAGAAAGGTGCTAGAACCTATCGGTCAATTAAGATAGAAGAGGAAGAGCTTGAATTCAGTGGAGGGTTTACCGATTTACATACACTTTCTTATAAGGATATTTTAAATAGTGGCGGCTATGGGCTGGAGGATTGCAGGCAAGCGATCAATATTGTTCATGATATCAGGCATATGCAGGCTGCAGGTTTGTCCAATTCCGAATATCATCCTCTAGTAAAAGAGAAGCTGAAAAAATAACAACCATCTGAAAAACTTATTGTTAACGGGAGTATTAATATTTACCTTATTTTCATGTAATAAGGTTGATAACAACGTAGGGTTTTCTCATATTCTGGATCAGAAAACTTATGATTCATTAGAAATTGAATATAACTCCCTGATCGACCGAATAGAAAAAAATGGTTTAGGTTACGGATTAGATGTATTTGATAACGAAATTAAGCACAGACCAATGGCCTATGGTTTGGTTCTTAGTGCTGAATCAATTCGACACCAATTTACAGGTCAAGTTCCAGCATTAGATAATTGTAAGTCGGTTTTTCATTGGCTTAAGCAAAACAGCGATTTAAATAGTAATGGAATCATCGGTTATGGACTGGCAGATGAATGGGATGCATTTGGAGATGGAACAACTAATGCGACAAACCTAGAATATGCAATTACTACTGGAATAGTCATCAATGGCTTACTTGACTATTACTCAATTGCTGCTCAGGATGAAAGATTAGAAATAGTTAATTTGGTTAAACAGTGTTTTGAGCCATACTTGGGAAATCAATATCGGGGAGTTGATGGATTTTTTAATTATTCACTAAGCGATAATGATGGTTATTATGATGTATTCAACCCTGCAATTTACCTCGCTGGTCAAATGATGAGGTTTTCTACTTTGATCGATGACAATACTTTGAAAAATAAATTAGTAAACAATGCGGCTTCTCAAGTTGACATGATTCAGGATTACATACTTAAAGATTCTAATGATGGATATTATTGGATGTATGGTACGTATATTGACGTGCCCAATGACTTGGTTCATACATTATATATTATTGAAGGGTTGAAGAATTATAAAATGTATGGAGGCGATTTAAATAGCTTAATTGTCAATAATTCAACGTTACATCTGAGTTCTTTCTACGTTGACAAGTGGTATGAATATATTGTGCCTGAATTGCAAACAACAGAGCGAAATACCAGGTTGTGGGCTTTAGGAATGTTACTTTATCACTTAGCGGATGAGAGAGAAGTCGGATTAATAGTGGACTTATTACCCCAGTTTATCAACTATCGTACTGAAAATGGAGAGTTTACGTTAAGGGAGAATGATTCAAGAGTCTTAATTAGACAGGAAACGCACTTGCTTTACGGTTTAAGTAAATTACTTTATAGTAATCATTTATTTTAGATAGATTATTTAATTGTGTTTTTAAAATTAGCAGGGAAAGTAAAGGACATTCTTCCTAAGAGTAAATTTTCTAAGAACGTAATTAAAATAATTAGCGGAACAGGATTAGGACACCTTGTATCGCTTTTTTTCTATCCCATATTAACAAGACTTTATGATCCTGCTGAATTCGGCACTCTAGCGGTTTTTGTTTCCTTTCTTAGTATTATTTCAGTTATTGCTAGTTTGAGGTATGAGTTCGCAATACCTCTTGCTCCAAATAATAGAAATGCCATAAATGTGCTATTCCTTAGCTTATGTGTTCTTTTTATTATTACAACAATCATCGGAATCACTCTCAGTAGCACGGGTGGATATATTACCACATTAATTGGAGTTGAAAACCTATACCCTTATTTATGGGCCGTGCCAATTGGTGTGATGTTTTTTGGATTATTTCAAAACTTGAATTTTTGGGCCGTTCGAGTTCAACAATTCAAAGTGTTGTCAATCGCCAAATTTTTTCAAGCTCTTGGAGTTGTATTAACCCAACTGGCTCTATTTAGTATAGGGGCTGGAGGATTAATCATTGGACACATAACTGGGTATGCTACAGCTTCAATTATTCTATTTCTGCTCCTAAGGAATCAACTAAAATCACTTAAGAGACATTTTCAAATTACCAAACTCTTTGAGCTGGCAAAACGATATGCAAAATTTCCGTTGATTTCTTCTTTTTCCGGATTAATTAACTCTCTGGGCCTTTACATTCCAGCGATTTTGTTAACAACATTCTATAGTGTGGAGGTAGCGGGTTTTTTTACTTTGACCCAAAGGGTAATTAGCGCACCTTTAACCCTGATAGGTAAATCAATAGCTCAAGTCTACTATTCAGAAGTAACAAATGGATTAAAAACTAATCCGAGTGAAGTAAGAAGACTATTTAAAAATACTGTTGGCAAGCTCTTTCTGTTTTCGGTGATACCAATAACCTTGTTTTGTATTACAGCACCTTTTTTGTTTGCTACCATATTTGGAGAAGAATGGCGAGAAACGGGTGTTTATATAAGTTATCTTGCTCCACTTATCGTCATGCAATTTGTTGTGAATCCAATTTCTCAAACCTTACTCATCCTGGAGAAGCAATTTTTACAATTGATATGGGATGTCTGTCGATTAATACTTGTATTTTCAACATTCTTCTTTTTACAGAATTCTGATCCCACATATACCATTTTTGTGTATGGCATAAGTATGAGTATTGCGTATCTGCTTATGCTTTGTATCTCTTATTGGCAACTTTCAGTAAAAATAAAGGAGGGTGGTTAAAAGACTGTTACTTATAGGGTTATGTCTTGTATATATTTTAGCATTCCATTATTGCTATAAGTATCTGGTAAGTCCTGCGCATGCATATTATGGTTTTACTTTAATAGCGAAATTTGATTACTATTTGATTTTCTGCATACTGATTGCATTGATTCCCTCTTTTTTTCTCCCTATCAACTTTCAACGTCCCTCAACAACTTTACTCTATATTTTCTATGTGCTCATATATGTCCCTTCGAATCTTGTTCCATATTATGTCGGAATGGCAAATCAGGATTTGTTTGTTCTAGGGTGGAGCCTGGTGATGGGAATGATGATACTTACTCTTGTGATTCACCTTCCTCTCATCAGTTTCCCAAGGGTTAAAATGAGTTATGCAGTTTTCGTTATCCTCCTCCTGAGTATCAGCGCTGTGGTTTATTTGTTAATACATAAATATGTTGGTCTTAGCTTTCGACTGGTTTCTTTACTGGATGTTTATGAGTTAAGGGCAGAATATAAATCGGTCAAAAATCAACTAGTAACAAGGATATTAAGTTGGCAGGGAAATATTATTAACCCATTACTTATTGTTATTGGCCTAATTAATAAAAAATATTGGCTTGTTTTATTAGGCTTGTTGGGTCAGCTAGTTTTGTTTTCTGTAACCGGATTTAAGAGTGTTTTTCTTTCATTCATCTTCATTTCTGCCGTATACTTTTGTATTGCATGGAGGCCAAAACATTTTGGTCATATATTCATTGGCGGATTTATCTTCGTAATTGTTTTTGCTTCGACCATTGATTTATTATTCGAAATAAATTTAGCTACTACCTTTTTAGTAAGAAGATTAGTGGCAATGCCAGGCCTGCTTACTGCCTTTTATTATGATTTTTTTTCCTCTAATGAACATATTTTCTTAGGCCATAGCATACTCAGCCCCATTTCAAAATACCCATATGATTTGTCACCACCACTCCTTATGGGAGAAGTATATTGGAATGATGCAAGCACATCTGCCAATGCACATTTTTTTGCAGATGCATTTGCCAATTTCGGCTTTATTGGTATCATTTATTTTGCTATTATTCTAGGTGGTATTCTCTGGGTGTTTGATAGTTTTGCGGCAAATAGAAATATAGTTATTTATGGTACGATAATCGCAATGCCAGCATTTTCATTATCAAACTCAGCCTTATTTGTGGTTTTGGGGACGCATGGGTTTGGGATCCTTATGATATTAATGTTTTTATATCCTAGAAAATTTGACGAATTAGCTTGAATGCAGAGAAGTAAAGTTAAAGTTGCTCATATATCATCTGTCCATAAACCGAGAGATGTAAGAATTTTTGAGAAGCAATGCAAAACACTAGCAAAAAATGGCTATGATGTTCATTTGTTGGTTCCTGATGACAATGGATGGGAGGAAGATGAAGTTAAGGTACATGCAGTAAGGAAGTCAGCGAATCGAATAATTCGAATGACTATTACTGTACATAAGCTCTACAGACTAGCTCTTAAAGTTAATGCCGGAATCTATCATTTTCATGATCCTGAGTTAATCCCATTAGGGATACTATTGAGATTACGAGGGAAAATTGTGATAAGAGATATTCATGAAGATCATCCTAAACAGATGCTTAGTAAGAAATGGATAGCGCCTGTATTCAGGTCTATCATATCACTTTTTATTAAAAGCCTTGAGAAACTATCTTCTAGATTTTTTAATGCTATCATTACTGTAACACCTTCTATAAACAAACGATTTTCTGATTTAGAATCAGTGGTTATTCAGAACTATCCACAGTTTGAATTAAATCAACCTGTTACCAATAAAGAAATATCAGGAGATCCATATATGACTTTTGTTGGAGGAATAACCTCAATAAGAGGCATAATGGAGATGTTGGATGCCCTTGAAATTGTCAATAATTCGAATAGTGGGAAGAAACTAAGGTTTATATTGGTAGGCAGTTTCGAGACATCCGCTTTAGAAAATGATGCCAAGAATCATGAAGGATGGAAGTATACCGAATTCAAAGGTTGGTTGGACAGAAATCAAGTAAATAGGATCATGGAAAGTGCCCTTGCAGGTCTTGTTTTGTATCACCCTGTACCTAATCACGTGGATGCACAACCCAATAAGTTGTTTGAATACATGTCCAATGGGCTACCAATTGTCGCATCAGACTTCCCACTTTGGAGGGAAATTATTGACTCTGATCAATGTGGGCTTTTGGCTAATCCTCTAGAACCTAAAGAAATAGCTGATCAGATTTTATATATTCTGGATAACCCAGAAGAAGCAAGAGTGATGGGCGAAAATGGACGAAGAGCAGTGATAGAAAAATATAATTGGGAAAGTGAATCTGTAAAGCTTGTTAACTTATATGAAAAGTTGTCTAAGAAGTATAAAAATAAATTGAAATGAAAATAGCAACGATTATTGGAGCTCGTCCTCAATTCATTAAATCGGCCACTATATCAAGAGTCATTCAAAAGGATTCTGAAATTGAAGAAATTATTGTTCATACAGGGCAGCATTATGATTCGAATATGTCAGATGTTTTTTTCAGCGAGTTGGAAATCCCAAAACCAAATTATCACTTAAATGTGGGGTCTGGTTCTCATGGAGAGATGACTGGAGAGATGTTAAAAAAAATCGAAAAGGTATTATTAGATGAGAAACCTGACTGGGTTCTTGTTTATGGTGATACTAATTCAACAATTGCAGGAGCTTTGGCAGCTTCAAAGCTCCATATACCAATTGCGCATGTAGAGGCAGGTTTGAGGTCTTTCAATATGAAAATGCCTGAAGAAGTGAACAGAATTCTGACAGATAGAATTTCATCCGTTTTATTTTGCCCAACTGAAACCGCAATTAATAACCTTGAAAAGGAGGGGTTTGGATTAAGTGATTTTCATAGAGTTATTAACGTAGGTGATGTAATGTATGATGCGACACTCTATTACTCTGAGTTGTCTAAATCAAAAGATTCTATCATAAATAAGTTGGGCATTTCGGTTGACAATTATATACTTTTTACTTCTCACAGAGCGGAAAATACTGACCATAATGAACGATTGGAAGTTATTGTTTCAGGCCTTATAAACTTAGCTAAGACATATGAGGTTGTTTTCCCTTTGCACCCCAGAACACGAAAGGTATTGGAATCGAGTGGATTAATGCCATTGTTAAGAGAGGCCAATAATGTTAAGCTTATTGATCCGGTTGGATTTTTGGAAATGGTGCAGCTTCTTAGTAATTGCAAGTTTGTAGTTACAGATTCAGGGGGTGTTCAAAAAGAAGCCTTTTTTCATAACAAGCAATGTATCACACTACGTGATGAGACTGAATGGATCGAAACTGTAGAGAGTGGTTGGAACAGGCTATTGATTCCTTTCACGACTGAAAAACTTATGACGACTGTAGATGAAGTTATTTCAGTAACAAACCAGGAAAAAGACTTGTTGTATGGAAGTGGCGATTCAGCCGACAAAATTGTTTCAATTTTGAAGGATTCACATTAGAGGTTAGTTAATTACAAGGTATGGGTTATGACCCCAATACTGTTAATTGACATTATCATGCACAAAAGATGACGGTCCCATTTCAATACTCACTACAGACTTAGAAGTCACCATTGAGGAAAATCCAATGAAGGGACAAATATTAGAAAACCTAAGAATACAAATCACTTAAATGATGACATTGCTTAGTTAGTTAAGATGATTGATCAATCTTTCTTTTTTAAGCAAAGGCTAACCTGAAGACAAGACTTAAGTTTATTAAATGACCTCTTGTTTTTCATATCATTGTGAAACCATTTTGCTCCAAAAGTCCTACCAATTTTAGGGGATATTACGCCTAATATACTGGCGTACTTACTTTTCCCATAAATACCGACACAATCAGAAATCAAAAATTTCTTATCAAGCAACTTGAAACTTTTGTTGTTAAAGGGCCATTCCCAATCTTTATCTGTTTGAAACGGTCTGTATAATTTTCGTAGTAAACGTCCCGGAAGCCAGGTCTCAGCAGGATCGTATGTAATCACTATACCTCCAGGTGCGAGTTTATCAATAACAGTGTCTAGAAAAGTCTCAAAATATTCAAAATGGTGAAAGACAGCTAGCGCATAGATGATGTCAAATTTTTTCCCAGAAAAATCCTCTTTTAAAAAATCACCTTCTATGAAATTGGTTTTGTCTACATTCTGTAGCTCAACTGATAAGGCATCCAGTCGGGACCTGCTTAAATCGATTGCGTAATACTCTTTGGATTCTTCAGCAAGTGTTTTAGAATGAGGACTTCCATTACCAACGCCTAACTCCAGTACCGTTTTGTTACTCAAGTCACTCATCCACTCCCTGTGAAGCGCATAAATTTGGTCCTTAGAGTCTTCGGGAACAACATTAAGGGCACGTTTTCTTACCAGCCTCCACAAATTTGTAAGCTTTCCATTTTTCTTAGATACTTCAGCGCCGTTTGCTTCTTCATAATATTCTTTTTGGCGCTTGTTAATGGAAATCATTTCCTCAATTTTCTCATTCATCATGCTTGTTAATTATGTTTTAATATCATAATACAAAGTTAGGGATTATTGTGATAAGGTTTAATCGTGACTTTTTCTCAATTCAACTAATTTTGAACTGATCTTGCTAAGAATTGTAATTTTCGATGAAATAAAGATCAAACAAATAAAGATAGAAATAAGTAAGTTTTGAAATAAGAATGACTGATAAGAAGATAGTCTTTATTGCTTCACACTATTATCCCGAAACCGGAGCTCCTGCGAAAAGAATCTTTGATGCTACTAAATATTTGTCAGATAATGGTTGGAAAGTTACTGTTTTCACATTAGCCCCACATTATCCTGAGAATAAAATACATAAAGGATATGACAGAGGATTGTATGATAAGAGAATTGAAAATGGATTTGAGGTAATAAGAGTAAGGCCCTGGATGGTTCCAAAAACCAGCTTTATACTACGCATGTTATCAGAAACTTTGTTTGCATTTCAAGCCGCAATATTTATTTTCTTGAAGCGAAAATCGCTGATTTATTCTACCAGCCCATATATGTTTTTGGGACCAATACCATTAATTGCAGCTAAGATAAAAGGTTCCAAATTTGTATGGGAGGTACGAGATTTGACTTGGGAATATGCAAAAACTACATCTAAAAAAACTTATGGTCTTGTATCATTAATTGAAAAAATAATGAAATGGACTGCTTCGACTTCCGATGGACTAGTAACTGCTACTGAAGGTATTCTTAAGTACTTTAAAAACAAGCCGAACCTGAAAGAAGTTATCTATAACGGAGTTGCAACAGAAAATGTTAATCTTTTTAAAATAGCAAATGCACCTATATTCAAGAAAGAACGTCCCATGGCGTTGTATGCTGGTATTGTAGGGTATGCACAAAACTTAATTACGTTTCTTGAAACGGCTAGGATTAACAGAAATTATGATTTTTTTATAGTGGGTGATGGACCGGAGAAAAGTTATCTCGAAGAGTATGCTCTTACTCACAATATCAATAATATTTTTTTTGAGGGGTATATGCCACAGGCTGATCTTTTGCAAATGTACAAGAAAGCAGATGTTCTAGTTGCCATGTTGAAGGACGATCCTACTTACGCTGTGGCCCAACCATCGAAACTTTGGGAGTATATGTGTACTGGTAAACCTGTTATCTATTCGGGTAATGGAGAAGCACATCAAATTATTAGCAAGAATCAATGTGGAATCGCCATTAAGGCATCTGATCCTACCGAACTCAGTGAAGCTCTGAATCACTTGAAAAATAATGTTGAATTTGCAGAACAATTAGGAAAAAAAGGATTTGACTTTGTTCTTGAAAATCGTATGAGAGAAAAATCACTTTATAAGCTGAATCAACTATTAGAATCTTACCTTAAGAAATAAACCGATGAAATATTTGATTACAGGAGGTTCAGGATTCATTGGGACCCATCTAATACGCCATCTACTTCAAAAAGGAGATGTTAGTATCTTAAATTTGGACATTGATGAATGTGAAATTTCAGATACTAGACTTCAATCTATCCAAGTCGACATAAAGGATATTAATGCTTTGTATTCTATAAAACCGTCTACAAAATTCGACATTTGTATCCATCTGGCTGCTCTCTGCAAAGAACCAGGCTATGAGTGGGAAGATTATTTTCGTACTAATCACCTGGGGACTAACAATATTATAAGGCTTTGTGCGAAGCTGAACGTTGAGAAATTTTTTTTTACAAGTACTATGATGGTTTATCAAGCAGGAGAAGTAAAAAGAACTGAAGATTCTATTACAGCACCGGACACTGCTTACGGCATTTCGAAACTTCTAGCCGAGAAGGAGCTTATAGCATGGAAAAAAGAAGATGACAAACGAAAAGCAGTTATCATCAGACCCGCAGTTGTTTTTGGAGAGGGCGAGAATGCGAATTTTACTCGACTTTATAAATCGTTGAAAAAAGGGTTCTTTCCATTTGTAGGTAAATCCTCTACAATTAAGTCATCAATTTATGTTAAAGAGTTGATTAATTTTATTGATTTTCTTATCGAAAAGGATCTGACAATAGACATATACAATATGGGATTTCCTGAGAATCAATCAATCAGGAGAATAGTTAGTACTTTTAAGCAAGTGTTTAACTTCAAGTCGATTAATCCGATATTACCTTATGGGCTACTTATTTTGGGATCCTATTTTTTTGAATTTTTGAATACATTGGGGCTTAAAAACTCAATACACCATCGAAGAATTCAAAAACTTTATTTCAGTACAGATATCTACCCCTCAAACGCTTTAAAAGAAGGTTATACTTTTCGATTTGATTTTGAATCATCACTTTTAGACTGGAAGGACAGTAAGGATTCCAATTTAGACTAATAGAAACCTTTCAATAGATTTGCTTATTAATTCCAATGCCTACACATCACCGATATTCTAAATACTTCCCCATACTTTTCCTCTTTACGGATTTGGTATGTCTTAACTTTGGAATATTCGCTGCACACTACTATCGGTTCACAACGTTTACTCTTTCAGATACCTACCAGACCCTTCTTGTTTTTCTAAATGTAATCTGGGTTCTTGTCTTTTTTGGATCTAAGCTGCAGGAGATAAATAGAAATTCAAGGCTTCTAGATCACCTTAATAAGGTACTTACCGGGCTTGTCATAAACCTATCTATTGTTTTTGCATTGTGGTTTGCAATTCAGCCGATTGACTATTCCAGGAAATTCCTATTTGTTACGTACTTAGTGTTCACCCTGACAATTCTCTTTTGGAGGAGTCTTTGGCACTATGCTATCAGATATTATCGAATAAAGGGATTCAATCAAAGAAATGTGGTGATAATCGGAAAGGGTGATCTATCCGATAGTTTAATCGAGTATTTCAATGAAAGCCCTGAATTGGGCTATAAGGTGGTTGGAATTTTGGATGACAACAATGGAGGGGATGACAAAATCGAGAATCTCGAAACCTTTGCCATCGAAAAAAATACAGATGCTATCTTTTGTTGTGTGCCCAACTTGACAGAGGAACGTATTAAAGACATCATTGATTTTGCCGAGAACAATCTAATTAAGGTGAATCTCATTTCTCAATTCAGTAAGCTGGTTAGCTATAATCTTTCCATAGAACAATTTGGGAACATACCTATTATCAATGTCAATTCAATTCCACTTGATAATGTTGTTAATCGATATGTGAAAAGATTCTTTGATATCATTTTCTCATCCCTGGTAATAGTTACCATCTTATCATGGCTTGTTCCAATCATAGGCCTTTTGATAAAGTTTGAATCCAAAGGCCCGGTTTTTTTTAAACAGCAAAGGCATGGAAAGGATAATAAGGGATTCATGTGCTGGAAATTTAGGACAATGTCCTACGAGAAAAATGCAGAGTTTCAGCAGGCGAAGAAAAACGATTCACGAATCACCAAGATTGGCAATATTTTAAGGAAGACCTCCATTGATGAACTGCCACAATTTATCAATGTATTCCTCGGAGACATGTCTGTTGTTGGACCAAGGCCACATCCGATTAAACTCAATGAGGAATTCCAGCCTAAAATTGATCGTTTCTGGCAGAGACATGCTGTTAAACCAGGAATTACCGGCCTGGCGCAGGCAAAAGGATTTAGAGGAGAAACTGCCGCATTTAGCGAGATGAGTGGCAGGGTTAAGCTGGACAGGTTTTATGTAAAGAACTGGTCGTTGATATTGGACTTTAAAATCATCATACTTACTATCCTGTCTATTATTAGAAGTAATGAGAATGCATATTAAAGTTGGCGTTGGCTATTGGCTGTTTGCTTTTGGCCTTATGCTTTTTGTAATAGCAGAATAGATATTTTTCCGCAGCTAAGGCAACATATTTATTTGTAAATAAATTGAATGTTATTTCAGTTGATCTTATTTTAGTGTATGCCTGAAATATGTCGATTCTATGGAATTGTTGTAAGGATGTTTTACAATGATCATAATCCCCCACATTTTCATATTGAATATCAGGAATATGATGCTACTGTTGATATCCAAAATGGACTGATAAAGGGCGAAATGCCGAGAAGAGCACTGAAACTTGTGTATGATTGGCTTGATATGCACAAAGATGAGCTACTTCAAAACTGGGAACTTTCCCAACAACAGAAAGCGTTGAATAAGATTGAGCCATTAAAATGAAGCAAAATGTTGATTAAAGTTATCAATGCCAGATATGTTGGGGGACACATTATGGAAGTGTCATTTAATGACGGTGTGATTAAGAAGGTTGACTTGAAGGATTGTTTTAGAGGCCCGGTGTTTGAAGAGTTAAAAGAAGTCGAAAACTTCAAAAACTTCAGTTTAAATAGGTGGACAATCGAATGGGCCAATGGAGCTGATCTTGCTCCGGAGTTTCTGTACGATTTGGCAATGCAACAAGATCAGGGCGGGGCAGTCAAAAAGGTGTAGATTTTGTTTTGACTTGGAAGCTTTTCGGCTGCAATTAGAAAATATGTTATAACTAATCATATACCTCTTCGTAGAAGAGGTACCCCCAAAATCAGTGTCGGCCAAAGGGGATGGCTGGATTGATTTTGAGGAAGGCTTTTGTTTCTTTTGGCCTACAAAAGAAAGGAGAGAAAGAAAAGAGTAAAATACCCTTCTTATAGAGTATAATCCTTCGAAAAACTGTAAGCATTTATTGAAAGATCAGGTATGGAGGTTAATCAGTCAAAAGTAGGTATTTCGTTTTGTTGACTGTTGAATTTTGACTAATAACGTTTAGTCGCATCTTGTCCTACTTGAGCAAGTTGATCACACTTTTCTTGAAATTACACAGCTCATACTTTTCTGATTCGAATTCTAAATCATCGGCATAAATAACTATTCCTTTCGTTGCTTTGGGGGAAATTTTCTGAAAATAATCAATTCTCCTGGCCATTTTAGTGTTGAACCTCTTCGTAGAAGAGGTACCCTCAAAATCAGTGTCGGCCTAAAGGGAATGGCTGGATTGATTTTGAGGAAGGCTTTTGTTTCTTTTGGCCTACAAAAGAAAGGAGAGAAAGAGAATAAAATGCCCCTCTTATAGCTATTAATCATTCAGAATACGATTATCTATCACCAGGATTTTCGTTTTAAAACTCATTTCATGATTTGATTTTTCAATCGGAATTGTGTGCTATCTCGAATTTAGCTGTTGGCCATTGGTTAAGCTAAAGGTTAGACTAAATACCAACAGTATGCGCAAGCTTCCAGGGTAAAACAGTCATGTTATCTGATCGTTTTTGGATAGTATCTCCTGCGTAGATAATGGTGCCACCATTGGTCTGTCCTGATATTTTAGACCAGTGCCTGAGCCCTTTAAAGAAATCTTCATTTACGGTTTCCCCGGACTTAATTTCGACGGGGAACAGCTCAAAGCCACGATCAATGATAAGATCCACCTCGTGACCGGTATGATCTCTCCAGAAGTAGAGGTTTCCATTTTTGTTCAGATTGAAGTGATGTTTGGTCATTTCACTGACGATCAAATTTTCAAACAAACTTCCTTTCAGGGGGTGTGCTTTGAGGTGGTCAGGATGTGTGATTCCAAGAAGCGAACAGGCCAAGCCTGTGTCATAGAAGTATAGCTTGGGCATTTTCACGAGCCGCTTATTGAAGTTTGAATGGTGAGGTTTCAGTAAAGTGACGATAAAACTACTTTCCAATATCCCGATCCAGGAAGAAATACTCTTATGGTCCACTCCAACCTCGATTGCCAGGTTGCTGAGATTGAGTAACTGGCCAACCCTGCCGGCACATAATCTAAGAAATCGATCAAAAAGGTGCAGATTGGTGATATTTTTAATTTGTCTTACATCCCGCTCGACATATGTTTGAATGTAATTGGGTAACCAGTCCGAGGGACTGATTTGTTGGTCATATATAGGGGGGTACCCTCCCTGAAAAATAGCCGCATCGGAATTATTCGGCATCCAGGCAGTGTTCTCCAATTCCTCTATTGAAAAAGGAAGCAGGTAACTAAAAGCTATTCTTCCTGCCAGAGTCTGGGAAATACTTTCCTGCAGCAGGAAGTTATTTGACCCGGTGAGGATAAACAGGCCGGGCTGATCCGATTCGTCAAGGATTTGTTGAAGATAAGAAAAGAGCTCAGGAACACGCTGTACTTCATCCAGTATCGCCCCATTGAGAAATTGATTTAAAAATCCTCGCGGGTCATTCAAAGCAAAATTCCTGATATCCGGGTTTTCCAATGAGACATATTCTTTTTCTTTGAAAAGACTTTTCACCAATGTAGTCTTGCCAGATTGGCGGGGGCCCAAAAGAGCTACTGCTTTAAAAGAAGCAGCTAGTTTTCTTACATCATTTGCTATTTTTCTTTCAATCATTAAAAATTACAAATTGGGAATAGAATTCCCAAATATACATATTAATTCAACAATTTTATCAGTTTTGCAGGAGTCATAAGCTGAGAATCTCCGCTAAATATTTGTACCATTTTCAAGTAGTATACTTCATCAACTATTGATTAAAAGCAACCTCCCTGGAGGGAATAAGAAAGTTTCGTTTGTTCATGTTAAGAATAATTCTCATTATTCCTGGAAACACAATGAAATAAATAGCTTCTATACAGGTAATCAAACCTATTGTTTTTAATTAAAGCCATTAGCCATTAGCCATGTCTCTGCATTTTTGAAATTGACTACCTGATAATTTTCAGAGTCTTGTTCTAGTTCTCCACTGTAGATTATAAGACCTTTTAAAGCTTTCTTAGTGATCTTCTGAAAGTGTGAAATACCCTTTGCCATATTTGGGTTAAATGTCATGGCTGCTTTGATTTCAACGGGAATCAATTCCCTTCCTTTCTCCAAAATGAGATCTGTTTCATTTGCATGATTGTCTCGGTAGTAGTAGAGATTAGGAGGCAGCCCTAAGTTGAATCTGTGTTTAAGAATATTGATTATCACCATGTTCTCAAACAGCCCTCCTAAAAGAGGATCTCTACCAGCTTTTTTTGGGTCTTCAATTCCTAAGAGATAGCTTGCAAGACCAACCTCAGTAAAATAAATTTTGGGAGACTTTATTAGTCGCTTTCCAAAATTTTCATAATAGGGATTTAGCCTGAATACAATGAATGAAGCTTCCAGAATGGATAGCCATTGGGCGAGGGTATTGGATGAAACTCCGATATCATTTGAAAGAGAATTCAGATTCATTATTTGTCCCACACGACCAGCCAGTAGTTTTAGAAAAACCTCAAAGTGCGAAAGATTCCGAATGTTAATTTGTGATCTAAGATCTTTTTCAACATAAGTTTCTAAATAGTTCCCATAGGCTTTATAGGGCTCCTGGTTTTGGTCATATATTCTTGGGAGGAAACCCTTTGAGAGATATTCGTCTCTGGTTAATGAAATTCCTGATGTACTAAGCTCTTGTATTGTGAAAGGAAGCAATTTTAAGATTGCGGTTCTGCCTGCCAGCGACTGTGTGATGGATTCACTCAATTGTAGTTGATTGCTCCCGGTTAATATGAACGCTCCGGGCTTGTTTTGCTCATCAACAATCACCTGAATGTATGAGAGTAGTTGAGGGACACGCTGTATTTCGTCAATTATCAGTGGAGGTTTGAATGTTGAGAAAAATGCATGAGGGTCATTTTCAGCTAAATTTCTAATATCAGGCTGCTCCAAATTGGCATATGCATAGTTCTGAAATGTATGTCTTGCCAGTGTGGTTTTCCCGGCTTGCCTTGGTCCTATTATAGTGATTACAGGATATTGTTTTGAAATGTTGACCAGTTCTTTTGTGATCTGACGTTCTATCATAAGTTAAAGATATCATTTTTGTACAAAATTGAAATTAAACTTAAAATAAGTACAGAAAATAAAATCACCCCTTTACGATTAAAACATGATTATCATTATTCCTGGAAACCCAATGAAATAAACAGCTTCTATGCAGGTAACTAAACCTATTATTTTTTAATTTAAGCCAAAAGCCAAAAGCCAAAAGCCAAAAGCCAAAAGCCAAAAGCCAAAAGCCAAAAGCCAAAAGCCAAAAGCCAAAAGCCAAAAGCCATTCATTCACCTAATCAATCAGCCACTTTACCGAAATTGTACTACTTCATCTTTGATTTATAATATTTATAGCCCTACTTTGAGTTGAAATTCTAATCACCCGGAATGACACTACTTCTATCTTTAGCAGCTGCTTTCTTAGCGACCATGACATTGATGCCCGTCATCATTAAACTGTTCAGGTCCATAGATTTGCTCGATATACCTGACAAAAGGAAGATTCATAGCGTAAGTACTCCTTCGCTGGGGGGTATTGCTATTTTCTTAGGAATTGTTTTTTCTTTAATCCTCTCTTCATCATTCGCAGAACTTGCTACTCAGAAATTTTTTCTTGGAGCAACATTTCTGATTTTCCTTCTCGGTATTCGTGATGATCTTTCCAGTCTGATGGCGAAGCATAAGCTGGTGATTCAGATTTTTGCTGCAGTATTGGTGGTTTACTTTGGGGGATGGAAAATAGAAGGATTAAACGGGATGTTTGGTATCGATAGTTTCCCTTATGGAATGAATGAGGTTTTCACCATTTTCGTCATTGTCGTGATGACCAATGCTTTCAATCTTATTGACGGGATTGACGGACTGGCAGGTAGCATCGCATTACTTGTCACCTTGTTTTTCGGATGGTATTTCCTCAGTATTGGATCCGTTTTGAACGCAACAATTTCAATATCTATTGCCGGTGCGGTCCTGGGTTTCTTGTTATTTAATTGGTACCCGTCCCGTGTTTTCATGGGGGATACCGGGTCAATGACACTTGGGTTTATGATTTCAATACTGGTGGTACAATTTCTTTCTGTCCCGGAAGCTGCATCAATAAGTATAGGAATATTTTCACCTGTTTCGGTCTGTATAGCATTGTTAATTCTGCCTGTTTACGATACGCTTAGAGTGTTTTTTATACGATTCTATTTGGGTAAGTCACCATTGTCTCCGGACAGAAATCATATTCATCATGTACTGTTAAAACTCGGGATGAATCATGGGCAAAGTGCTATTCTGTTGATTTCTTATAATACACTCGTTTTAACAGGTGTTCTTCTATTTCAGGAGGCTGGTGATACGATATTGATCCCTTCTGTTTTTATCCTTACAGCGATTATTGGAGCATTCCTCGACTTAAGGGTGATGAGGAAAGAGGCAGCCAGAACTGCCAGGTTGGTCACTCCTGAGATCAACATGAGTAAGTCTGCATAACATTCCATTTCCAATCTTACTATTTTTGTCTTCTTAATTTTTATCCATGCTTGATAAGGTCAAAGAAGTATCAGAAGAGATCAAGGCGTATTCTGTTTCGTCGGAGGAGGAAGTGGAGAATTTCCGATTGAAATATATTAGTAAGAAGGGAATCGTAAATGAACTTTTCGAAGACTTTAGGAGCGTTCCCGGGGAACAGAAAAGAGTGTTAGGCCCTGCATTAAATGAACTGAAGAAAAGTGCGCAGGACAAGTTGAAAGAGCTCTCTGACAGCCTTCGGTCAAATGGTAGCAGCATTCAGTCAGATATTGATGTTACCCTCCCGCCGGTATATAATGCTGAAGGTTCATTGCATCCGATTTCACAAACAAAAAATCGAATAATAGAGATTTTCGAACGACAGGGCTTCAATGTAGAAGAAGGTCCTGAAATCGATAATGACTGGAATAATTTTACTGCGCTTAATTTCCCGGAAAATCATCCGGCACGTGAAATGCAGGATACCTATTTCATTGAAAAGAATCCGGATATTCTCCTGAGAACTCATACTTCCAATGTTCAGATTCGACTGATGAATAAAAAGAAGCCTCCGATAAGATCGATTATGCCAGGACGGGTTTTTAGGAACGAAGCAATTTCCGCACGAGCACATTGCTTTTTTCATCAGGTTGAAGGATTGTATGTTGGCGAAAGTGTCAGCTTTCGTGACTTAAAGAATACGCTCTATCATTTTTCAAAAGAGATGTTTGGAAAGGATACGGAGATTCGGTTGAGACCCTCTTATTTCCCTTTCACAGAGCCAAGTGCAGAAATTGATATCAGCTGCTTTATTTGTGGCGGTAGTGGCTGTAAAATATGTAAGAAAACGGGTTGGGTTGAAATCGCGGGCTCGGGAATGGTCGATCCTAATGTTCTCGAAAACTGTGGGATTGATTCTTCTAAATACAGTGGGTTCGCATTTGGAATGGGGATTGAGCGGATCACAATGCTGAAATACCAATTGGATGACCTCAGACTTTTCTCTGAGAATGACCTGAGATTTTTAAAGCAATTTTAATTTAAGAATTAATTCCCCTCCCGGGAGGGGTAGGGGTGGGTTTTATAAAAGTGTATCTTCCATCCACTTTCAAATTAGCTATTCAACCAATTAACTCACCCACTAGAGGAGCTGCTCTATTATCTTCTCTTCACTAATCCCTTCCGCTTCTGCTTTGAAGTTTCTGACGATTCTGTGCCGTAAAACCGGAATGGCAACTGATTTTACATCTTCAATATCCGGAGAGTATTTTCCGGTAATCAATGCATTGCATTTGGCTGCAAGAATCAGGAACTGACCAGCTCTTGGCCCTGCTCCCCATTCGAGATAATCCTTTGCAATATCAGATGCGCCCTTTTCATCAGGTCTGGTTTTACCAACCAGTCGAACAGCATATTCAAACACATTATCTGGAACCGGCACTTTTCTTATCAGCGACTGATAAGCCAGGATGGTTTCTTTGTCAAGTACATTCGTAACTTCTTCGGAGGTATCAGAAGTGGTTTGCCTGATCACTTCCACTTCATCTTCGAAGCTTGGATAATCCAGCTTGATCATAAACATAAATCGATCCAGTTGAGCTTCTGGCAATGGATATGTTCCCTCTTGCTCGATTGGATTCTGTGTTGCCAGAACGAAGAAAGGCTTGTCAAGTTCATAGTTCTTGCCGGCGATGGTCACGGCCCCTTCCTGCATGGATTCCAGCAATGCGGATTGTGTTTTTGGTGGAGTCCGGTTGATTTCGTCAGCAAGGATTACATTGGAAAAAATGGGACCATTAATAAACCTTAGATTTCTTTCTTTATCCAATGTCTCAGCACCGAGAATATCAGATGGCATCAGGTCAGGGGTAAACTGAATCCTGTTAAATTCAAGCGACAGACATTTTGAAACCGTCTGGACAAGCAGCGTTTTGGCGAGTCCGGGTACACCAACCAATAAGGAATGACCATTGCAAAAAAGTGATGTGATCAGAAGCCTGACAACTTCAGCCTGACCAATAATTTGTTTAGAAATTTCTGATTCAAGTTTTTTGAAGTTCTCAGCCAGTTCATTGGCCAGAGATACATCGTCTTTTTTATTTGCCATTCTATCCTTAATCGTATTTTACTCAGAGAGGTTGCAATAATCAAATTCAGGGTCTATTTCTATATAGACATTGCTTTTTGCCAGTTCGAACCACTGAGATATTTTTTCATTTTGTTTCTTTATCAAGGTGGCACCGGCAATTTTCTGATAGTCTTCATCCATGTTAGCCTGATGTGGTGCGATCCTGTTCTTATAATAGAGTATCCGGTACGCATAGGTACCATCTTGTTGTTGAAACCTGATCGGTTCTGTGATATTTCCAATTTTCATGGTATCAAGTGTAAAGAAAATATTGGGATCAAGTTGTTCCACAGTGACACGCCCTGCACCGGTTCCGTCCAGGAAAAAACCACCACTTGAAGAAGTTGCCTTGTCATCTGAACTTTCCTTAGCAGCTTGTTGAAAAGTAATACTATCAAGTAAAATCAATGATCTCAGACTATCCAGAAGGTCAACCGACTTTTGGAAATCATTGGTATCCGGAGTTGCGGAAATAAGTATATGTCGCGTCTTAAAGGTGTTTCCTCTTTTGGCCTGGAGTTCGATTAAGTGAAAGCCAAATTGGGTCTCAACCGGCATAGATAGTTCACCAGGAGTCATTGAGAGTGCGGTAGCTTCGAATTCCGGAGCAAGCTGCCCCCGGCTGTAAAACGGGAGCTCACCACCCCGTGAGGCAGATCCCGGATCCTGAGAGAATTTTTTGGCCAGATCAGCGAATGATTCTCCGTTTTCTATTCTCTTCCTGATATCAAGCATCTGATTTCGCACCTTGTTTTTCTGAGAAATTCCCGGCTTTGGAATGGAAACAATTTGGGCAACTTCTACCTCAGTGGAGAAGAAAGGGAGTGAATCGGCGGGAATATTTTTGAAGAATTTCCGTACTTCGGAAGGCGTTACCTTCATGCCGGAAGTCAACTCGGATTGCATCCGCTGAATGATCATTTGCTCTTTTATGTTATCAAAAACCTCTGCCTGTATCTGTACAATGGACTTGCCATAGGCCTTTTGAACTTCTTCCTCACCGCCAAATTGCTGTAAGAGTACAGACATTCTTTGTTGCAGGTTGTTATTTACCTCTGCATCAAGCACAATGACAGAATCAATTTCCGCCTGTGCAACCATCATTTTGTTTACAATCAGTTGCCTGAGAATTTCACACTTGGCATTTGCTCCTCTATATTCCCCTCTTGAAAGGAAGTCCAGATATGCCTTCTCCACATCTGATTTGAGGATAATATAATTATCAACTTTGGCCGCAATTTTGTCAATCACAATTCCATCATCGGAACTTTGACCGGCCACTGTCAGACAGCCGAATAGTGCCAGGTTAATTGCTATATATTTCAAATGCATTTGATGCTTTTGCTTCTTCATAAATTTTCTTCTCCAGTTCTTTTTTCAATTCAATCTTCCTTTTATTCAGGATGATATCCGATATGTTCTCATTAACGAATTCAATAGGCGCAATTTCACCAATCAGCTTATACTCAAATATTATCAGAAAATAAACATAGTCTTCATCGGAGGTCTCCACCGAGCTGTTTGTTTTCAAAAACTGTGTCTTATCATTGATATCCTTCAATGGGGTTTCCAGGATAACTTCGTCAAACCTGACCCAAAGTGAATTGTCAAGAAACCCCCGTATTGCAAATTGATTACTGTAGTCCAGAATTTCCATCGAGTCCGCTGGGTATCTTTTCAGATTTCTTCTGAATCGTGGCAGGTTGGGGGCAGATATTGGTATTTTAAAGTAGAGACATTTAGCCAGGTTTTGGCGTAGAATGAAGTTCTCGGACTTTTCCTGATAGTAGGCAGTAATCTCCTCTTCTGTAACCTCTGTGTTAATGTTCTGATCAATGTACCTTTTTTCAAAGTCATGAACCATTAACGCATATTGATATTCCAAAACCTTTTGTTGTATTTGGGCCTCATTGAAATCAATGGTCTCTTTGGCCTTGCTTATCATGAGTTGTTTCTTAATCCAGTCATTTACGAACTTTTCAACAAAAGTGGCACTATCAGCAGGGGATGTATTAGTAGGAATAAGACCCGCGATCGTTTCTTCCAGGAGTTTTTCCCCACCCGCTTCTGCAATCACACGGACTTCTTTGGTTTCCCTTGGTTGGAGGTATTCGCAGCTAAATAGAAATAAGAATAGAATGAAAATGAGACGCCACATTATGCGATCGTTTTTACGAGCCTGCAAATATTGTAATTCTTTTCAGTTGAGAACTCAATTTTGTCCATTATTCTCTTAACAAGCAAAAGTCCAAGCCCCCCTTGTCGTCTGGATGAAACAAGTTCATCCATGCTTGGGGATTCATATTCATTGATATCGAAACCCACCCCTTTGTCTTTAAATGTGAAAATGATCTGCTTGGGGTTGAATTGGAGGTCCAGTTCAATTTTGTTTTCCGGGTTACAATTATTGGCATGAATGATCAAATTAGCGCATACTTCATCCACTGCCAACACCAGCTTATGAGCCTGCAGATCCGGAATATTATTTCGTTCCAGTTCGTCTGCTACGAACTGCCTGATTTTGGTCAGCTCATTTTTTTCACACCCTATGGTAATTACGTTACTCATTTAATGCAGTAACTACTTCTTCTTCTTTTTCTAAAATGTTAATGAGCTTACCCAGACCAAGAATGTCAAATACCTGCTTTACTGTTTCCTGTATTCCAAAAAGGACCAGCCTGATATTCTTTAATCCGAACTCATCAAGATGTGATACAAATACTCCAAGCCCGGCTGAAGAGATATAATCAAGTTGACTCAGGTCAACGGCAATCTTTGTCTCTCCTGTATCAGCTGCATTTTTGAAGGCATTATCCAGATGAATCGATGAGCCGGCATCTATATCCCCGCTTACCCTGATGAAATGAACTCCCTCTTTATTTTCTGTTTCTATCTTAACCATTATTATTGGTTTTAAACTTTACGACGACCATTGTGTAGTCATCATCTATGTCAATTTCTCCGGTAAATCCGGCTAAATCTCTTTTAATACTTTCCTTTATTTGGGCAGGTGCTTTCCTGGCGTGACTGGTAAATGAATTTTTGAGCCTTTCAGTTCCAAACTGCTCTCCACTTTCATTTTTTGCTTCTGTAATGCCATCAGTATACAAAAGCATGGTATCACCATCTTTATAATTAAGCGTTGTACTTTCAACGTATTTCGCGTAATCAGAGTTTCTTACAATTCCCAGTCCCATGCCTTCAGATTCCAGAAAGGAGACCCGATTGTTTTCTGAAAAGAACATTAATGTCGGACAATGCCCGGCTCTGGAAAATTCGATGGTTTTTTCTGCTTCATTGATATTGAAATATGTAGCAGTTATAAAAGAACTTCTTTCGAGACAGTTACTCAACGCAACATTTGCCAGAATGTTGAATTGCGAGGCAGAGAGATCCTGTGAGGCCAGACTGTGGAAGACTCCTTTCATCTGGGCCATCTGAAACGCCGCACTGGTTCCTTTTCCCGAAACATCACCAATGATCAATCCAAATCGTCCGGGTGCAATCTGAATAATGTCATAGTAATCGCCCCCCACTTCATCTGCTGCCATTGAAAAAGCATCCGCTTCAAAATCATTGCCCATGTTGATTTCATCCGGAAGGAGACTCTTCTGTACATTTTTTGCAATTTTCAGCTGCTCCTTATACCTCTCATTTTCCAGCGATTCTTTAATCAGCGCGAGGTTTTCCAGGGATATGCTTGCCTGATTCACAAACGTGGTGATAATATTTACCATCTCACTGTTAAACGCCTCCGATACCTCATTGAGCATTACAATATAGCCGACCTGCTTCTCCTGCACATGAATAGGCAGTGCGATGATCGAACGGAATTTACTTTCCTTAAGACCGTCGCTCAGTTTGGAAGGATTGAGGTCCCTGTCAAAATTCAGGGACATAATATCTTTGATTGTTGCTGATCGAACTTTGGATTTAATACCATCAATGTCAGACGCTTTCAGGTTCCTGATGGATTGAAATACCCCACTTTCTTCATGCACCTCTAGCCACGCAGCATCTGCGAAAACGGCACTCATGGAGCTTTCCAGAAGAATTTCATACGTTTGGTCATTGGTTTGTCCTCTTGGGATCGACTGACTTAGTTTTTGAAAATCAAGTGCCTCCTTTAGCTTTCTTTCAAATACAGATGATGTCGGAAGATTGAAAAGCGTTACCAAAATGGAAATGGCGGCATAAAGAAAAAGGAAGATAAAAAGGCCAACGATAAATACCCGATTCATTAAATCGAAGACCAATACACCGGTTTCCCTGAATACGTCGAGGTTTAAAAAGAAATGGTAGAGATAAATCCCTGATAGCAGAATGAAGAGGATGCCTTTCCATTTTTGTTTGAAATTTAGATAGGCTATCCATTTAAGGTTAAATACGAGGATGATTGAGAAACAGAAAAGAACAACAATGCCAATATTAAATTTTGGACCTAGCAATTCCAGATCAAAAAAATCATACACCAGACTGGCGAGAAGAGCTACTTCAAAGAAGGTCCAGAGCTGTAGCAGGTTCTTTGATTTTTGATAGAGAATTAGCCGCTTCCAGACTACAAGGGTTGAGATCATGAATACAATCACAAGTCCCAGCAGAATGTTGTAGAAGAAATTAACTGTGAGAGCACTTTCAACAATGCTGCTGCTGGCAAAAACGGTAAAGAAAAATCGGATGCTCAGAGAGATGAGCGTTGTGATCAATCCGGTAATAAATACCTTCCAGAGAAGATCGGTGAAATTGAGGGTGTCAGCCTTGGTAATGATGTACCGATAATAGATGAATATTGATATGATAAACCCCGAAAAGAAAAGCTGTGGCAAAAAATTAGAGAACTGAACTTTCATTTCATAGCTCTCGATAAACAACAAATAAATATTTGATGCCGAGAACAGGAGCCATGAGATAAGTGCTCCAAGGAAACTAAGCCGTATTTTTAGCCTGGTGGACATTGGGTGCAAAAATATAGACCTTATCGCAGACGGATCAACAAGAAAACAGGAGAGTGGTTAAAGTATGTTAATCGAGCAAAGAGAGGATTTTTTCCAGCCAGAGTTGATCCGTTTTATCAAAATCATTGATTTGATCACTGTCAACGTCCAGAACTCCGATAATTTTGTCACCGGAATAAACAGGCAACACAATTTCTGATTTAGAAGCAGAACTGCACGCAATGTGTCCCGGAAACTCATCAACGTTCGGAACGATCATTACTTCTCTTTTTTCCCAGGAGGTTCCGCACACACCTTTTCCTTTACTGATCCTTGTACATGCAACAGGACCCTGAAATGGCCCAAGAACCAACTCTTCATCAGAATCAACAAGATAGAAGCCTACCCAGAAGAAGTTCATCCCTTCTTTCAGTGCAGCGGCAATATTGGCAAGATTGGCAATCTGGTTTTTTTCACCATAAAGCAGCCCCTGGATTTGGGGAAACAGTGCCTCATATTTTTCCGACTTTGATACAGTCAATGGAATGATTAAATCTTCAGCCATTATCGTTTACCATGATTTTAAGTTGATCTTCAAAAATAGCCTCTTCCGACTTCAGGACACCTTTTAATTCAGGTGCTTTCATGCCTTTACCGAATGATTCTTTAGATATGAAGATTCTTGCTTCGTCCCAACAATTATCACCGATAAAAGAGTTCAATACAGCCGCTCCTCCTTCAATAATTATTGATTGAATTGAGAGCGCATGGAGTTTTTTTAGTATTTCAGAGGGTTTTAGACGCTCAATTTTTATCCATCTGTTCGATCCCTTTTCTTTGTCTTTTTTACTGTTTAAGATGAAAGTTGAGGTGGTTCCGTCAAAAATATTTGAATCTAAATTCACTTCAAGATTTCGGTCCAGCAGAATTCTTATTGGATTTTTACCCTTCCATTCTCTTGCTGTCAATGAAGGATTGTCAAAGAGTGCGGTATTCTTTCCAATCAGTATGGCATCTTCTTCAGTTCGCCATTTATGAACCAGTTGGCGGGAATGCGTATTACTTATCCATTTTGAATCGTGATTTTCTCTCGCGATAAAACCATCTGATGTTTGAGCCCACTTCAAAATAACATAAGGTCTTTCTTTTTGATGAAAGGTAAAAAATCGCTTATTCAGCTCAGAAGCCTCCCTGTTCAAGATCCCGATTTCTACCTTAATTCCTGCTGCTTTTAGTTTACCGATTCCATTTCCATCTACTTCTTCAAAGGGATCTCCGGACGCAATGATCACTTCCTTTACTTTCTTTTCTATCAAAAGGTCAGCACATGGAGGAGTCTTTCCAAAATGGGTACAAGGCTCGAGAGTTACGAAAGCAGTACACTCTTTTAACAGTTCCTTGTCGATAACTGAATCTACGGCATTAACCTCTGCGTGAGGGCCTCCATATCTCTGATGATACCCTTCCCCGATAATCTTGCCGTCGTGGACAATCACACATCCCACCATAGGATTTGGGCTCACCGATCCCCTGCCAAGAGCGGCGAGTTCTAATGCCCGATGCATGAATTGATTGGTTGAAGAATCCATCAATGCGCTAAGATAATCTGAAGTTAGACGTACAGTAAAAACAGTAAAAGAAAAAACGTTCTTAATCCACCCCCTGGAGGGGTTGGGGTGGGTAATTAAAAATAATTCAGTTAGTCAAATTTTGTTCAAAAATGACTGCTTTTATTATTGTCCACCTCTTCCTTCGAAACGTCGAATCGCTCCAGGGAGGAGACTATATGTCGTAATTTTTGTACAAAAAATAACTTCTTACATGGAACTCAAATTAAGAAATGATTATACGAAGCAACCAGGTGTCTAAATTCGCATGCACAATGAAGTCAGTAAAGACATGGGTAAAGGAAATAGCTGATAAGCTCCTGGGTGTATACGATGCTCAGGAGGCAGAAAATGTGGCAAGATTCCTTTTAGAAGACATGTTTGATGTTAATCGAATGGATTTCTTCACTGAAAAGAAAATTTCTGTAGACCAGGCCCGATTATCTGACTATGTGGGTCGCCTTCAGAAAAGTGAACCTGTTCAATACATTACAGGAGTCACTGAATTCTATGGAAGGAAATTCGAAGTGAGTCCTTCTGTACTCATTCCAAGACCAGAAACAGAGGAACTGGTTAAAATGATCATTGATGCCAATGATTTAGTTAAGCCGATGATTTTGGATGTTGGGACAGGTTCCGGATGCATAGCCATTTCACTAGCTCTTGAACTGAACACCAAAGTCATGGGAACAGACATTTCACCAAAAGCTATTGAGATTGCAGGGAAAAATACTGTGGCCCTGGGAGCAGAAACTAAGTTCATTGTTCATAACATACTTCGAGAGTCACTTCCTTGCAATAATCTTGATATTCTCATTAGTAATCCTCCATACATTCCGGAAAAGGACAAGTCTTCGATGCATAAAAATGTACTGGGCTTTGAGCCGGAGACTGCCTTGTTTGTGCCTGATAATGATCCTCTCATTTTTTACAGGAAAATAGCTGAAAAGGGACTTGAATCACTGAAGGCCGGTGGAAGGCTTTATTTTGAAATACATGAGGCTTTTGGCAATAAGGTCAATCAATTGATCCAGGAATACGGGTATTCCAATGTGCAAATTCACAAAGATATGCAGGGAAAGGATCGGATGATCATCGCTATAAATTCAGCCAATAGGTAAGTTTGAATACAACCTGTCGATTTTTCAGATCAAGTCCTTCCGTAGTGTAGTTGTCTGTATACACAAGAAAAAAATCTGACATGGGACGGTACCTCCATTGGAATCGGGTAAAGAAATTGTAGTTCTCACTTTGAGAATTGTATTGGATGGCTGTAGTGAGAAACATAGAATTGGAAAAACTGATTTGGGAGTTAAGTCTCATCAGGTTCAGATCGGTCTGGCCGAACTCACCCGGGAGTTGCACCCGATTGAAATCGTGTGTAATTCCGAAACTTCCCCATGGCTGAACCCTGAAGTTCACTCCTGTGGAGGTGTTGAACCGAGTGCCGTTAAAGAAGTCTCCAAATTGTACTCTGAAATCAGCGTTAACTATTTTCCTGCGATCTGTATTGTAATTGACCCAGTAGGTCAAGAATTGATAGTTTCCAATGGGTAGTGGTGTGTAATCATCTCCTATCAGCGAAGTGGGAACCGGAAGATTAACTTCTCTGACCTGTGCCTGAAGCCTTATTTCGGTCGTGTTTTGAAAGGTAAAATCATACGCGAATGCATGCCCCCGCTCATTTAGCCCGCTACCATCCCGGTTAAGCCACAACTGATGCCATGACCTTGGACCATGTGAGTTGAGCTTTCCTTTTGTTGGGAAAAATCGATAAACCATCCATGGGTTTATTCGGGTATATGCTTTTCGAATGGTCTCCTCTGTTTCGGCATTGTAGTTCTCCAGGCGTGGATTGAATCCCAGGTCCGTAATGTAATTTTCTCCGACAAAATCAACAGTCCACCCTGACCGCAGACTCCTCCCATTATAGTTGCCGCTGAAGCCGTAGTAATCATTATCATTCAGATCTTCATCATTCATTGATGTGTGATAGCGAACTGTGTTACTGAACTTGCCATCCTTAGAAAGGTAGGCGAACTCAAGGCCGCCATTCCTGGAGAGTTGACCTTCTGTGACATCCGCATTCGTCTGACGGTTGATAAATATTCCTTTGATGACCGAGCGGTCAAGGACCTGCTGATGAAGAGCCGTAACAGAATAATTCTGGGCCTGAAGTTCACCGAACGCTCGAGTCTGTACATTCATCAGACCTATTCTGGTTTTGTTTGTTACGTTTCCGGTCAGTCGGGCACCATAACTTATGGGCACCTGTTCACCATCAATAAGTCCAATTCTCCTGGAGAAGAATGGAGAAATTTGCCAACTGCCAAAATTGGAAAATATGTCTCCGTTTTCAAGAAAGAAATTCCGACGTTCGGGAAAGAAAATACTAAATCTCGAAAGGTTAGTGACCTGCTGGTCCACGTCTACATTGGAAAAGTCCGGATTGACAGTGAGATCAAGATTCAATGATCCGGTTACGGTAATTTTTGCATCTATGCCACTATCACCATCTTCCTGATAATTCGTCTGACCCTCCTCCTCAAAATCCCTTTGTGTTCCACCCGATAAGTAGGGAATGAGTACCACTTTGCCTGATGCCTGCTTTGGGTTGGTATCCCAATTAAGCGTTCCCATAAAATTGAGGTCAATTCCCGGATAATTAAGATCAAACTGAGTCCAGGTGGAATATTCATTTCTTTCCTGATCACCTCTTATAAAATTGATGCCCCATTCAGATATGTTGCTTGAGTACCTCAACGTCTTAAAAGGGATGGCAAACTCTACGATCCAATGATCCTGATATGCCTTTACCACTGAGTACCACTTATTATCCCAGTTTTGATCGTATTGGGTTCTTGACCCATTTACATTAAGCTGAGCTTCTATTTGAGAACCTCCTGCATTAACACCAAACATGAATCCGTTCTGCTTGGTGTTCATTGGGTCAATGACCACAGTGAAATTATCACTGCCCCAGTGTGCATCATCATCATCTCTTCTTAATGACTGAATGACTCTTTTTCCATTGTCCAGACATACGGCAAGTATGTAGAGGAATTCATCATCATAGGTCACTTTCACCTCAGTAACCGCATTGGCATTTCCGGAATCCATGGGCCAGTGATTGATAAAATTTGGAATAGTAGCTGTCGAACTCCATGCCTGATCGGATGGATCGCCATCGATAATGATTTTATCCGTTGCTTTTTCAATGGGATACCTGAATCGGTCCCTGGTTTCAGTTTCCTGCGCACTTGATGAAAGGAACAAGAAAAGAGAAAAGGTTGAGGCAAAAAACTTCATATCCGTGAATTCAATTTTTGGAGTATACCCTCAATGAAATTTTAAGTTTTTCTTTTCCTGGGGTTTTAGACAGTCCGCAGTAGTTGTGAGACAGACACCAATTTTGTGTCTTTATTGGTGATTAGAGGAGAAAAAATGTTGTTTGGGAGAAAAAGGATGCAGTTGGTCTAAGAACCCTGAATTTTGAAACTTAATAAATAAGTTTGAGTATTATACTCACTTAGATCATGGCCAAAACAGACCTGGAGCGTATTTTTTTTAAAACTCCCCGCTTAATGTGGCACCTCCTTTTCTGGATTGTGTTCATCACCTTCTTTTCGCTTGTTTACGGATTCTTTGAGGATGACTATGGAAGGCAGTTTCTCATTCAGCTCACTGATGCTGTGGTTCAGGCTCCAGCGGTCTATTTCACCATTTATTACCTGATGCCAAAATTTCTTTTTAAAGAGAAGTATGGTGAGTTTGCAATTTCCCTGGTACTGGTAATCCTTGGTTTTAGCACACTAATCTGGATTGATTATGTGCTGATCCAGCAACCATTATTCTGGCCTGATTCAGACTATGTACCAAGCATTATCAATGTCGGGAAAATTTTGAAGAGTACAACTAAAATTTATCCGGTGCTGGTACTGGCAATTGTCATTAAATGGTTTAAATACTGGTATAAGGAGCAAAAGGCCAATCAGCAACTTGCTGAGGAAAAACTTCAGGCTGAGCTTCGCTTCCTGAAAGCACAGATTCACCCACACTTTCTGTTTAATACACTAAACAATCTTTATGCTTTAACTCTCAAGCAGTCGAAGGATGCGCCTGAGGTGGTATTGAAACTCTCCGACCTTCTCAACTACATGCTGTATGAATGCAATGCGGATAAGGTTCCGTTAAGTAAGGAAATAAAGCTGGTTCAGGATTATATCTCACTTGAGAAAATACGGTACGGTAAACGGTTAAATATTGCATTCAATATACGAGGTGATGTGGACGGAAAAATGATTGCTCCAATGTTTATCCTTCCCTTTGTCGAGAATTGTTTTAAGCATGGTGTAAGTGAAGAACTGGATGAATCCTGGGTGACAATTGATCTTGAGTTGAAGGAAAATAATCTAACCCTAAAGGTAGAAAACAGTAAAAGTAAGAACGGTGGTCGGGAAGATCACTTCGAGTACAAAGAGGGAATTGGCCTGAAGAATGTTCGAAGAAGGCTTGAATTATTGTATGATGACAACCATGAGCTTGAGCTCCTTGATGAAGAGGATTCATTCTTGGTTGTGTTGAAAATGAAACTATAGATGTCAATCCGGTGCTTAATTGTTGACGATGAACCGCTGGCCTGTGAGGTGTTGCAATCTTACATTGAACGCGTTGAGACGCTGGAACTGGCAGGAATTTGCAATAATGCAATAACTGCCTTTGATCTGTTAAAAAGGGAACCAATCGATTTGTTATTTCTGGACATCCAAATGCCTAAGTTGACCGGGATCGAATTTTTGAAAGCTCTCAACCCGGTTCCCAAAGTCATTTTTACAACAGCATACCGGGAATATGCAGTTGAAAGCTACGAACTGGATGTTGATGACTATTTATTGAAGCCCATTGCCTTTGACCGTTTTTTGAAAGCTGTTAATAAAATAGTTGAAAACGGAAACCATACACATCAAACAGACTCTACAGAGCCTGCTGAAGAAGATCCCCCGTATCTTTTTTTAAAAGCAGACCGGAAGATGGTAAAGGTTTTTTTGAAAGATATTCAGTACATCGAAAGTCTCAAGGATTATGTGAGGATAAAAACATCGGATGGTCGAGAAATCGTATCGCTGCAGAAGATTAGTTACCTGGAACAGAAGCTGCCGGAAGACTGCTTTTTAAGAATTCACAGATCCTACATTATTCCCATCAATAAGATTGAAGCCTTTTCCAGCACATCAGTAGAGATAGGGGGTAAGGAAATTCCTGTTGGAAGAAACTATAAGCCTCAGGTGCAAAAAGTGTTGAACGGGGACAGTTCTATTGTAAAATAATCATTCATGAAGATACCCATTTTAAACATTGGTGCATTATTATGCATTCTGTCCGGATGCGTATCCGGAGATTCATCTGACCGGGTAAAAGTTACGGGGCAAATTGAACCTGCTCTGTTGGCAATGAGTGTCAAAGACCTGGATATTTCCACCAAGTGGTATACTGAGAATCTGGGATTCTCACTTGACACCACCATGTTGTTTCCTGATTATGGTTTGAAAATTAATCTTTTGGCTCTTGATCAGTTCAGGTTGGAATTGATTGCATTTGATGATCCGATTATTGTTGATTTGGTTATGCTTCCAACAGAGCATTCTAATATTCACGGGTTCATCAAATTTGGTTTTTTGACCAAAAATCTGGAAGCGATTGTTTCAAGAATGGAAACCACAAATGCTGAGATTGTCGCGGGTCCTGCCCAACTACCGGCATTGAGCTCTGGTGAACCCTGGCCTGAAAGGTTTTTTCTGGTTGAAGATCCGGATGGGAACTATATCCAATTTTTTGCAGGTGAGGAATCATTTCTGAATTCATTCAGTTTTTCCGGAAGCTTTTCACTGACACCATTCCTTGCCATGATTAGTGTCGAGGATTTTGAAGGCACCAGAAGATGGTATGAAGATTTGGGGTTCAATTATATCGAGGGGGTCGATACTCGGGGGAATCAGCGTGGACTGTTATCAGTTGGTAATTTTATCCTGGAGATAGGATCATTCAAAGATGATGTGAGCATTGATCAGTTGAACATTTCAGATAAGGAAAAAAACAACATGGTCCGACTGAACAAACTGGCCTTCAACATTGATTATACAGACTCACTGTATAGAAAACTGAAAGTAGAGAATTATCAGTTTTTCTATGAAAACATGGAAGGTGACGAACCCGGCTTTATTATCGAGGATAATGAGCGAAACTATTTGCAGTTTTTTAAAAATCGGGAAAAAAATTGAATCTGTGATTTCTGACTTTCCCGCGAGTCATAAAAAAAGGCCATCATTTCTGATGACCTTTTTCCGTTGTGGATTTAAGCATTAGTCAACCAGAAATCGGGTTGATTCAGCAAATTGATTTTTCAAAATGTAGGTTCCTTTCTTAAGTTCGGAGACATTCACCTCTCTAACTGCCTGAGCTGACAACATTTTTTTTCCATTCAAATCAAAAATTTCAATGTCCATTGTTTCGGATAGACGAAGAATCCCTTCTTTAACCGGATTGGGGTAAATGACCAGTGAATTCAACAGAGAACCGTCTTCTTCCGATTCAAGAACCACAGGAGTTTCCTGTATTACTTCGGGCTGTGCCTCAGGAGCCTCATTGAAATAATGATGATTGTGTTCAATATTGACCTTGAACAAGGTAATGGTACCACTTACTTCGTTTGCTACGACCACCAGAGGTGAATGGATCGGACTGTTTCTTCGCTTAATAAATAAAACATCTTCCGGCCCCAAATCTCCGGCTGCTGCAGTGTTGGCGGGAACGGAAAAATTCCTGTTGTTGATATATTGGACAAAGTGCGGATAAAATGGGAAAGTGATGTCGTAAACAGCAATTCCGCCTATTCGCTCCAACCCTATGAAAGCATAATATCTGCCTCTTATTTTTGCAATTTCAACTGCTTCCGGTTCCGGGCCCTTGTCATCACTTCTGTTCTTAAATGAATCATTTTCATCATTCGACGAATTAAAATCATCTGGAAGTACCTGGGCAGTCAACTGCTCCAGCCGATCACCACTATCGTAAATCAGCCTGCCATTCCTGTTTCGAATAGAAAAAGACCGTGCTCCGTAGGTGTAAATTTCTTCATACAACCCATCTCCGTCACTGTCTCCTGTAGCCAAAGTGGTTTTCATTCTCCCAATGGCAGCATCAGCCTGTAAGGCGGCTGCATTAGGGAATGCTGCAGGATCAAGGGGTAAGTCTTCAACTCTTGTTTCCTCACTATACCCTCCATAATCTCGGCTGTCACCTTCGTTGGCAAGAACGATATAATCTCTGCCCCACCTTCTGTAAGTAGCCATTGCATCTGGCATATACATGCCTTTTACAGGCCAGTTGGTGATGTCAATAGCGGCTGTTTTGTCGCTCGCATCTAATCCATTTCCAGGTAATGAATGGTCTTTGAACCCCAGACCAATCAGATCAATAACCTGAGCGTTTTTAATGTCAATTTTTGCCAGCGCATTGTTCTCCTGGAGTGCTACCCAGGCTATTCTTGAATTGGATGACACGGCAATATATTCCGGTTCAAGATCCTGAGCGACTGTCGAATTCCCCGGATTAGCAGTAACTCTGATGCTTGGATCAAGTGGGACATTATTAAAGGCGGTAAATGACACCTGGCTCACATCATTTTGCGTAAGGCTGGCAACACCATTTTTCAGGTCAATAATTGTCACACTTCCTTCTGGGTCAATTGTGAAAGAATCATCAGGCTCTCCTTCATTGGCAAGTAACACGTATCGACCATTTGGAGTTATTACAACATTGTCAGGCAGCGCACCGGCAGTAACCTGATTAAGGAAATTCCCGCTGGTGTCAAAAAAAACAGCTTTGCCGGCAGATTGCTTATTCACATTTTCGACAGCTGCTACGACTATCCCATTTTTGACGGCTACACTGTTTGCGCTCTTTCCGTAAGGAGAAAGATCAATGGAAGCAACCAGTGTTATCGTATTCGGATCAGAGATGTCCAGAATGTCAATTTGATCCGTTCCTCCGTTCGTTACGTACAGTCGCTGTGAATAGGGATCATGAGCGACAATTTCCGCCCCGCTTTCGTCAAAAAAACCTGTACTATATGTGGATATTTTTTCGAGCGAAATGGTGTTTTGAGCATATATTTCTGTGCTCATTAAACCAGCCAGTAGAAGAATTAATTTGCTGGCATTCTTTAGTTTGTTTGTTTTCATAAAATGTTTGTTTAAAAGTGGCAACGATGATTATTATCAAGTGATAATTATATTAACACTTAATGTATTTACAATAATTGTAATATATTACAATATAAATTATTTACATTAAACAGTACATACTTGAAACAGTTTAATGTAAAAATTATCATTTGCTAATTACCACCACTAAAAAGAATCGCAATGAAATTTGGGATTGGAAAGAAGATAGCAAGCGGGTATGCCACTGTAATCCTGCTTGCTGCAATAAGTAGTTTTTATGGAGTCTATGTGCTGGGCGAGAGCCTCACTTTTTCGGATAAAATAACTAATAATTATCTGCCACTATTGAATCGAATGGAGCGTCTGGGGAATCTGATGGAGAGCTCCTCAACGCTTACTAATAATTGGATTTATCTGCCAGGGGAAGCTGACAAAGCCAGGCTTACCAGAATTCATCGTGAAGACTTTCCCCTGGTTAGAGATGAACTTGGGGGTTTGTATAAAAACTGGTTCGGCAAGAAGGAGCTGGATAGTTTGGGAATTGCACTTGAAGCATGTGAGAGAATCATTGGCTTTGAAAATCAGATTATGATTTCTCTGGGGAATATTGAAAGCTACGATGATGATGAAAAGATTTTTGGAGCAATAACTCTTTATGACGAGCAGGTGCTGGCCATGATAGAAGGAACGATGGAAATGATTCAAAATGTCCTGACAGGAATACGTGCCGATTCTGAAAATCTTATTCGCGAGGAAAAGGAGTATTTCGATTTCATTAAGATTCTAATTGTGGTTTTAATCTCAATTGCCACATTAGTCGGAGTAGTCATGGGTATCCTGATAACCAGGAATGTGATGACTACACTTGGAGGTGAGCCGCACGAGGTAGCAGGAATTGCTGATCAGATTGCCCAGGGCAAACTTCAGGTAACATTCACTAATGATCATCATATAGGTCTCTATGGCAATATGAAAACAATGGTTAATAAACTTAAAGACATTGTATCAGAAGTTTATTCCGGAGCAAATGCTATAACACACGCCAGCTCTCAACTTTCGGCATCCTCTCAACTGGTATCTTCCGGAGCGAGTGATCAGGCGGCCTCATCTGAAGAAGTGTCAGCATCAATGGAGCAGATGGCGGCTAACATCAGACAGAATTCGGATAATTCCAAGGAGGCGGAGCTGATGGCATCAACAGCGGTTGCAGATGTGGAGGAGGGAAAAATAGCCATTGAGAATACGGTGAGTTCGATGAAGCAAATAGCGGATAAAGTTTCTGTCATCACAGAGATTGCAAGAAAGACCAATATTCTTGCGTTAAATGCCGCTGTAGAAGCCGCAAGGGCAGGTGATGCCGGGAAGGGTTTTGCAGTAGTTGCTGCGGAGGTCAGAAGGCTGGCAGAAAGTAGTCAGACCTCTGCTGTAGAAATTGAAGAACTGTGTCAGAAGAGTGTAGGTGTGGCGGACACTGCTGGTCAGCTGTTTGAAAACCTGGTGCCCAACATTAAAAAAACAGCTCAATTGGTACAGGATATTAACCTGGCGAGTGAGGAACAAAATTCAGGAGCTGAACAAATCAACAACGCAATTCAACAGTTGAATAGCATTACTCAGCAAAATGCTGCAAGCTCTGAAGAAATGTCTTCAAGTTCAGAAGAGCTGTCAAGTCAGGCAGATGTGCTGCGAGATACTGTATCCTTTTTTGATCTGGGTAATAGCGAAAAGGAACGTGTGCAACCTGCATTTTCAGAGAAAAAGGAATCTGTTGATTCATCCGCTCCTCGTCGGGAGAAGCTGGTCACCCAAAGCGGGATTGATATTGATTTGACTAAATCCATCAATGACGATGATTTCGAACGATTCAATTGACAGTTTTATTATAAATAACTGATTAGATTTCAAATTACTATATTTATACGTTATATACTAATTAAATTTTTGTTCATCTTTAATAACCAACAGAAATTATGAAAATAGAGAAAGTATGGTCAAATGATCATCGAGAATCATCCTCGCCACACAACAGGTCTAAAGACGTGCGTAAAGGTGTGGTTAAAAGAACCCTTCTTGTTTTTGGGTTTATTATGTTCTTCACATGTCAGTCTCATGCTCAATTCACGGAAAAATTCAGATTAAACGGGTACTCAAGTTTTGAATATGAGAACCTCTTGTCTAATGAAGGAAACAGTGATCCCAACGGGTCATTTGATGCAGACCTTATAGATTTAGTAGTGAATGTTGACATCACACCTCGCCTCCGTTTTGCCACCGATATTACATGGGAGCATGGAACTGCTACTGAGGAGGGTATCGGAAATGCGGCTGTAGAATATGCTTTTCCTGAATATACTATCCGGAATTGGCTAAAGTTTCGTGTTGGAAAGATGTTCGTTCCTTTTGGAATTTATAACGAAATCCATACAGCAAAGCCTGCATTTCTTGCAGTGAAAGAACCCTTAAGTACCAACAAGCCTGATAAGTTTGGAGCTGATGAGCGGTTTTATCCAAGGTGGGCTACAGGTATCTCCCTGCTGGGAAACTTTGCGCTGGGTAATATCCAATTTGAATACAACGTGCAATTGAGTAATGGCTACCAGGAAAATACCAATCCATTCGAAGAAGATGACAATGAAGAAAAGGCGCTGGCTACAAGGCTCTTAATTCAACCAACTACTGACCTTAAGATTGGGGTATCGACTTATAGTGATAAAGTATCTGAGCTGGACGGAGCAGGTGATGATACCGGAGAACGAACAAAAGTTTCCAGTTTTAGTACCCATGCTGAATATACTTACAAAGACCTGGGGCTGGAGCTTGAATACATTACCGGGAAAACGAACCCTTCAGCACCCGGAGATCTGACAAAAAACGGATTTGAAGGAATGCTGTATTACAGTCTGGGTAATCGATTCACGCCATATGTCAGATACGAAAGTCTTGATCCGGATACTAATGTGGATGATGACAAAGCAAGCATGATAAGTTTTGGACTTAACACGATGATTGATGAAAATTATTTCTTCAAGATTCAGTACAACAGTATTTCTTCAGGAGTGAATAACAGTCGTTTTGGAGGAGTTGATTTTTCTGAGATACAGGCAGCAGTTGTATTAGGGTTCTAATGGATGTTTCAATAGTTAAGAATACAGAAATGAAAAATATCAAATTATATATATCACTTACGATGGTGATTCTCTTGTTGGGGGTTTCCAATGAATCCCTGGCTCAAAATGATTTCATCGTAATCGTAAATAAAAATGTGAAAGAAGAAAGTCTGACTCAAAGCAACATTCGAAGGATTTACTTTGGGTTTACAACCCAATGGCAGTCGTTCGAAAAAGTTAAGCCTTCCTATACGGAAATTAATAATGAAGCTTTTTGGAAATATATCTCAACAGAAAAAGGGAAGTTCAAGAGCTTTTGGACAAAACGTGTATTTTCCGGGAACGGAGTGGCCCCAGATGAGTTTAGGGATGGACGAGACGTCATTGATTTTGTATCCAGGACCGGTGGAGCGATAGGAATAATCCCTTCCTCAGCAAAAGGCAGTATCGGTCCAAATTGTAAAATTGTATCATTAAAGTAATCCCGGGTCGCTACCGAATAACTGCGGTAAGTTTGGGTTGTAAAAACCAGGGATGAATCCCTGCAGCAATGCGGGGATTTTTTATTGTATTACTGCTTGAACCTGACTCTTACCCTCACTTTGTCCTCGACTCTTCTCCCGTCTCTTTCTGCCGGGTTCCATTGCGGACCTTCGCGAACCAGTCGAATTGCTTCCTGATCACAGCCATACCCCACACTTTTTTTGATATCGATGTTGGAAATCAAACCCGTAGGTAAAACGGTAACCTCCAGCACAACAGTGCCTTCTATTTTATTGGCTTTGGCTGCCTCCGGGTAGATCAGATTTTCTTCGATGTAATCCTTGTAGATTTTGTTTCCCTGATCCGGCCTGGCAGCTTTAAAGGAAATAGACTGATTCGTCTCTCCGATACCAGTCACAACCACTTCCTGCAGCTCAGTCACTCCACCCATTGAGACATTCACTGTTTCCCTGTTACCTACTTCGATTTCATTTGTTTCAAAACCAACGAATGAAATAATAAGAGTGGCTTCCTGATTTACCTCAAGCTGGTAATTACCATCAATATCGGTAATTGTTCCATTGGTCGAGCCTTTTTCGATTACATTGACACCAGGTATACCCTGCCCCGATTCATCTGAAATTTTTCCTGAAACTATCCGGGAAGAGGGGGCAAAGGCTGCACTCCTTGCAGCGGATCCTGTGCGAGAAGTAGCCCTTTTGGCATTTTTATCACGAGCATTTTCCCTGGCTACAAGTGTATTGGTCAGGTCGATATCGTTGATGCTATCCTGTTGAAAGGATGCTTTCCGCGAGATTTGAACACCTGCGATCTTACCTTGTAATGCATTTTCCTCAATACCTTTTATTTCAGAGCCACCATCTGACAGAACTTCTTCCATTACATCTTCTTCCACTTCAGTAATCGAAGCGATTTGCAATGCCTCGTCCACTGCATCGATTTCCTCTAAATCAGCTTTTTCCATCTGAAGATCATCTGCTATTTCCGTTTCAACCACAATTTCTTCTGTCTCTGCTTTTACCGCAACAGGATTGGGAGCTGGTCTTTTCCCCTCCGTAACTGTTGGTGTTTCTTCCGAAACGGGTATTTCCGTGGATTGCCCCACTTCAGCACTTTCCTCGGTTTCGTTTTGGGTAGTCAATGCTTCTTCAGGTGCAGTATCCTGCTTTTCCATTGCCAGTTCCTGATTGTCAGCCATAGGATAGGTAATCATCCAGACGGTAAGAGAACTTACGATTAGCAGAGTTACGACTGCTGCAATTTTCATCCAGCCGGAATGGTTGCTTTCTTTTTTGATCAAAGAAGTCTGAAGGGTTGAAATGTCTTCCATTGCATCACTACTGTCAATACCCTCCAGACCTTCCAGCGCCTCCTGCTCAAACGGGTCTTTCAGAACTACCCGTTCAAAGTCATGCGCCTCTTCAGGACTCATTTTGCCTGAGAGGTATTTAGCGTATTGTTCTTTATCGTTTTTAAGCGTTGACATTTTTTGCTTCAAGGCAAATTTTTAAATTTCGTTTTCCGTTTTGTATGTTGCTTTTTACTTTCTTTAGTTCAATCCCTGTAATCTCGTTGACCTGCTGGTAACTTTTCCTGTCCAGGAAAAATAACTTCACACACTCCTTTTGCTCCTTTTTCAATTTTTCTATGCATTCATCCAGTGCATCCAGCTTTGTTCCCATCAGGTCCTGTTCATCATTAAGATGCACGATGGCAGTAGTTTCCATAAAAACGTCTGCATTTTTCTCCGGGTTGGATTTTCTCAATTCCATCAGGCAATAATTCTTGCTTACCATGTACAGCCAGCTTTTGAAATGAGTGACTTCATTAGTCAGTAGCGTCTGGCTCACTTTTTCATAAATCGACATCACCGCATCCTGACTATCATCTCTGGATTTTAGATACTTCAGACACAATCCGTAAACCAGATGCATATAATCATTGAATAGTCTTCCCAGCAGTTCAGAATCACCGGTTTTGCGATATTCCTGAAGAATTTCCTCCTCCGATTTCGATATGGTTTTTTCAACTCTCAGAAAAAAATGAAAAAATATTTATGGAATCTTAAAGATACCTGCATCTCAATACCAGGTTCGACAAGAACGATGTTAAAACTAAATAATTGAAAGATGCAAAAATTATTGATAATACTACTGGTGCTGGTCTCTCCTGGGGTGGAGGCCAGATATGTAAATGGAACTGTAAGTGACAAAAATGGAATTGCACTTCAGGGAGTACTTGTTGCAATAAAGGGAACTAATGATGTGGTGAAAACTGATATCAATGGTTTTTACAGTATTGAAATACCTGGAGAAAAATCAATTCTGGTGTTCTCCTATGTTGGTTTTAAGAACCAGGAGGTAAAAATTGGCAAAAGAAAAGTGATTGATGTTGTATTGGAAGAGGACATTATCACTGAAGAAGATATTGCAATTTTTATGGAATTGGAAGTTGAAGATGCAGAATTAAGTGCTCCTGTTCGTATGGAAAAGAAATCTGCAAGCTATTCAACTGGTTATGCACTTCAGGGAAGGGTAGCCGGGGTTTCAGTTCATGATCAGGGATTGTACCATAACACCGAAGAGTATGCAACCATTCATGAAAATGGTTTCAGGAAAGTGCTGGACAAACCACTTTCTACCTTCTCGATAGATGTAGATGCTGCTTCCTACAGCAACATGAGGAGGTTCATTAACAATGGGCAACTACCTCCGAAGGACGCAGTGAGAATTGAGGAGATGATCAATTACTTTGGATATGACTATGAGAATCCGACTGGAAAGGATCCCTTTTCGATCAATACTGGTTTGAGTCGGGCGCCCTGGAACAATGATCACTTAATTGTTCAGGTAGGGCTTCAGGGAAAGAAAATTGAAATGGAAAACCTTCCTGCTTCCAATATTGTATTTCTTATCGATGTTTCGGGCTCAATGAGTTCTCCAAATAAGCTGCCATTGTTAAGATCTGCCTTTAAGTTGCTGGCCAATGAGCTGCGACCACAGGACAAGGTGTCAATTGTGGTTTACGCCGGAGCTGCCGGACTGGTTCTTCCTCCTACTGACGGGAATGATAAAAAGGCAATGATGGATGCACTCGATAAACTTCAGGCAGGGGGATCAACCGCAGGAGGAGCGGGGATTAAGCTGGCATACAAAATTGCAAAAGATCAATTTGTTGAAGGAGGAAATAACCGGGTGATTCTGGCTACTGATGGAGATTTTAATATTGGAGCATCAAGCAATGGAGAAATGGAACGTCTGATTGAAGAGAAGAGAAAAGACGGGGTATTTCTGACAGTTCTTGGTTTTGGAATGGGGAATTACAAGGATTCAAAAATGGAAATCCTTGCTGATAAAGGAAACGGAAATTATGCATATATCGATAATATGCGTGAAGCGAAAAAAGTACTGGTCAATGAATTTGGTGGAACGCTTTTCACTATCGCAAAAGATGTAAAAATCCAGGTGGAGTTTAATCCATCAGTTGTTCAGGCGTATCGATTAATCGGATACGAAAACAGAAAACTAAATGACGAGGATTTCAATGATGATAAGAAAGATGCCGGAGAATTGGGAAGTGGTCATACGGTAACGGCACTTTATGAGGTAATTCCTGTCGGAGTGGAAAGTGAGTTTGTGAAAAACATTGATCCACTTAAATACCAGGAAAAAGCCAATCCGATTGTCATGGATTCAGACGAGTTGTTGACAGTGAAATTTCGTTACAAAGAACCAGATGGTGACCATAGCAAATTAATTACTGGCGTAGTTAAAAATGAGATCAGAAAAGCAGATGAAAATTTGAAATGGTCGATGGCAGTGGCCGGATTCGGAATGCTGTTAAGGGACTCTGAGTTCAAAGGAAATCTGTCCTATGAAGCAGTGCTTAATCTGGCAAGATCCTATGTTGGAACTGATAAGTTTGGGTATAGAAGAGAATTCATTGAGCTGGTGGATTTGGCAAGAGGAATGAGCCCAAGGCAATAGATTTTATTTTGAGTTTTGACCTTAGGCAGTTCAGGAGTGGACTGCCTTTTTAGGTATGGATCCTGACTTCAGATTTGTGGCATAAAAAATCCGAAGAGAACACTCTTCGGATTTTTCAATATTTTTTAATGCGAGTGTTTATTCCTGCACAAATCGGTATCCGAAAGTGATATTAAATACCCTGTTTTTAACGCTGTTATCGGCCTGAATATCCGCCATTCCCAATTGGTATCGAAAGCCAATGTTAGTCTTTTCCATTTTCAGTCCTGCTCCTATAGCAAAACCGAAATCGGTGCTTTCATAATCATCTTTATTATCGCCCCCAAGGACACCTAAAGAACCGGACACGTTAAGTTCAGCACTTGTCAGGAATCCAATGTATGGTCCACCCTGCAGGTAAAAATTATCTGCAACGTAATAATTTAAAAGAATTGGAACATTTACATAGCTCAATTTTTGTTTCCATTCTACGTTTGTTCCCGACCCATTGTCATCATTAAATTTGAATCCCTGTCCAGAGAGTATTAATTCTGGTTGAAGCCCCATATTATCTGAAAGCGTGAATTCTGCAAATAAGCCAAGAGTAAAATTGAATTTGGAACTTGTAGATTCAACATCATCCCCGCCAACGTTGGCAAAATTGGCTCCCAGAGAAGCTCCAATATCCTGAGCATTTGTCATTGTAATGATTGATAGAATAAGGAAAGACGAAAAAAATAGTTTTTTCATGGTAGTATTAATTTGGTTGAATAAGTGAGTCAGATACTTTATCTGATTGGTACAAATTAGAAAATAATTATGAATTTTAGGAATTTTTAGTGATGAGTGGTCTTTTTAGTCACCATCAGGATAATTGAGTAAATCTGACTTTTTATTAACATTGAAGTATGGATAAAGTTCAGCTTGGTAAATCAGATTTACAGATATCACCCATTGTGTTTGGAGCATGGGCAATAGGAGGGATGGCCTGGGGAGGCACGGATGACGATGACGCGCTGGAAGCCATGCAACACAGCCTCGATCTTGGAATAACTACCATTGATACTGCACCGGTCTATGGGTTGGGTCACAGCGAAAAAGTGGTAGGTCAGTTTGTTAAGGAAGTTGGCAGAGACAAAGTAGAAATTCTGACCAAATTTGGATTTAACTGGAAAACAACCAAAGGGGAATTTATGTTCGAGGGAGCACAACCTGGCGGACCGACTGAAAAGGTACATTTCTATGCAGGTAAGGATGGAATTATTCAGGAAGTCGAAGACAGCTTAAGACTTTTGAACACAGATTACATTGACTTGTACCAGATCCACAGACCAGATGCGAATATTCCCATTGAGGAAACGATGGAAGCAGTGGAAGAATTGATTCAACAGGGTAAAGTACGGGCAGTCGGGGTTTCAAATCACGCTGTTGATTTGATGGTGCGGGCGGAGAAAGTTGTTCCCATTGCTTCAAGTCAGTCTCCATACAGCATGGTCTATAGAAAAATTGAAAAGGACATCATTCCGCATTGTATTGAAAATGATATTGGTATTCTGGCTTATAGCCCGTTGCAGCGAGGATTACTAACCGGGAAAATCACATCGGACTATCAATTCAAAGAAGACGATCACCGGCCAACAACCCGCTTTTTCAAGGAGCCGAACCGGTCCAGAACAAACGAATTTTTGCAAAAAATCAAGCCAATAGCTGATGATCACAATGCTTCATTGAGTCAACTGGTAATTAACTGGACACTGCAAAGGCCTGGTATAACAGCAGCTTTAGTCGGGGCAAGAAATCAGGACCAGGCGACACAGAATGCAAAGTCACTGGACTTCCAACTTTCTGATGATGAGAGAGAACTGATTAATACTGAGTTGGAAAAGGTGGTGATAGAATAGCTCTAAACTCCCAACATTGGAAGATGCTTGACCTTATGGTAAGTCAGCGCAAGAGAAATACAATGCTTTAATTCTTTTTCAGGTATTTCATCATCAAGACTGAAGACAATTGCCCGCGTGGTTTCAAATTTGAATTTATCCCCATAGGCCAGTTCAAATGTATTGACCAGTTTGCTGGTGCATTTGAAGTACATGGCGTATTGGTCAGGCTTTTTCTCTTTCCAGTCCATTCGGAGCGTACTGCCACGTTTTGTCAGATAGCTGGGCTCTCCCCATTTAAGGGTTTCTTCAAGTTTTTCTAATCCATCAATCTCAGCGGCAGTTTCCAGAACAAGCGTTCTCAGACGATCCATCTTTGGACGGATGTGATCAGGGTATTGATTAAATACCTCCTGGACTTCCGGGTGTGTGGTAAGGTCCATAATTATAAGGTCATTTTGGCAAGAATTTCCTTCATCATTTTGGCAGCCAGGTAGGCAGTCATGTTGTGAAAATCTTTGTCCGGATTGTATTCAACAATATCTGCACCAATGATATTGGCATCCAGATTTTGTATCAGATCGATGACCTGTCTGGAAGATAGTCCCCCAGGTTCGTGATGGGAAACCCCTGGAGCAAATGCAGGGTCAAATGCATCCATGTCGAGGGAGATATAGAGTGGATTTTCAAACTTCCGAATGGCTGTCAAGTCCAAATTCTTCATCTGATGGACCTCTACCTTGTATTTTTCTGCCTGCTCTCTCTGATGTGGATTTAGGGTTCGAATTCCGACCTGTACCAATCTGACAGCAAGTCTGTCTTCCATGATTCTGGCAAAAGGACAGGCATGTGAATATTTGTCGCCCTCAAATTCGTCATAGAGGTCACCATGAGCATCGATGTGAAGCATATCCAACACGGGATACTGTTCGTGATGTGCTTTAATGATTGGATACGTGATGGAATGGTCACCACCCAGGGTCAGTAATTTGCCTTTATTTTCAAGATTAGTTCGGGAGATGGTTTCGATCTCGAAATAGTCGTCAATCACAAAGTCACCTTTGTCATTTAAGTCCATAGCTGCTACATCCTGGAGATCCTCGGTAAACATATTGGCTGAATCGCTGTACAATGCTTCCCGGATCAAAGGCGGGGCTTTGGCCGGTCCTTTTTGGAAGGAGGATTTTTGGTCAAAAAGAATACCCTGGATTGTTATTTCCTGCATAACAATCCAAGGTAAGAATTTTGATGTTTCTAAAAAAAGGAGGGTGACTTAGAATTTCATACTCAGCGTCAAAAAATAATTTCGTGGAGGTTGAATCCTAAATCCGGGACCTTCAGGGCTCCCGTCAAAATCAAAATCCACCGGAGCCCCGTCTGTGAAATACACTTCATCAAAAAGGTTATTGATATAAAGGCCAAAATCGACGGTTGAAGAAATTGACCATTTCATGCTTGCATTCGCAACAAAAAAAGAAGGGATCACAAAGTTCGGATCATTCCCAAGTTCCATAAAGGACTCACCCACATATTGAGTATCGAAATTAATCCTCAACTGTTTCAGCGGCTTCCAGCTCAGGGATTGTGAGAGCAATAAATCAGGGGCAAAAACATGTTCCACATTAGTCAAAATCTCAACGTCCGTATCGAATGAATCGACCTGTGTATTCATAAAAGTCGCCTGAAGCCCAAGGGAAAGATTGTCTGATGCATCAAATTTTGCATCAAATTCAAGACCCGATCTTTTACTGTTTTTTACATTTTGTCTGAGTGCCACATAAGAGTTTTGAGCCAGCCCTCCCACAAGTGAGATTTCATTTTCGAAGCTCATAAAAAAGCCATTTATGTTGACTTTCAATTTCTCTGATGCGTGGCGGAAACCAACTTCGAAATCATTGACAAATTCAGATTTCACTGTATTGTCATTAATAAAGGCGGTGTAGTTGAATGCTGAGATTGCACTGTTGAAGTCTCCCTGCAGGAGGTCCGTTCGTGTAGGTTCTCTCCCTGTTCTTCCAAAAGAAGCATATACATTATTGCTTTTGCTTAATGAGTAAGTGGCACCAATTCTTGGGTTAAAAAAGGATTCGCTTCTTGTATACTCATGAATTCCGGAAAGCTGAAGCAATGTATCAGCATTAAAAGTCATTGATACATTTCTGAATTGTACATCAGCGAAAAGAGTCAGATCACTAATGTCATATTCGATTCTTGCAAATGCGCTGAATTCGTCCTTGTCCGTTCGATCATTATAATAAGGATTAGAGATCTGGGGTGCAATTGCCGTTTCATTTTCACGATCAAAAGCATAGGCATGAAGACCTCCTGAAAGCTGAAAGCCTTCTTTGTACCAATTTAGCTGCGACATCAGCCCATAATGATTATTCGACAGGACATACAGCGTCTGAGCATTGAAAAAGCTGTCAAAGAAAGGGAAAAAGCCCCTGGCTCCGCCGTAGTAGGCAGAACTATTCCATGTTAATTCCTCATTGATCGTTTGCGCATACTGTAACTGAATGAACTCCTGCTCAAAATCGTCTGTGTCATTTTTGGAAAAATAATTCGTTCGCGGGTCTGACTCAATATCACTTAACAAGACTGGAAGATATGCCTGATCATTTTGCGTTTTCCCGGAAAAAGCCGTGAGTTTCAGCACACTGTTATCAAAAAATTTCCCGGTTGAAAAAAACAAGGATTGAGCGTTTGAACCGGAGTGATACTTATATCCTTCAGAGGTAATTCTTGAGACCCGGGCGTAAGTGGAAAATCCGTTTTCAGATTTGCCGGTCGCTGCCTCCGCATTCAGGCGAAGTGTGCGAAAAGAGCCTGCCGAGAATTCTATACCTGCTGATGGCATTTCAGTGTCAAGATTGGCTGATTCATAGCTGACCGAACCACCATAAGAAGCTGTCCCGTTTGATGAAAGCCCAACTCCGCGTTGAACCTGAATGGATTCCATTGAACTGGTAAAATCAACAAAATTGGAGAAGAATACTCCCTGATCAATCATGTCATTCAATGGAACACCATTTAGCGTGATGTTAATTCTGGTCTGATCAATTCCCCGAAGGCGAAATTGATTGTAGTTGCCGGCTCCTGAACCTGCATCTGAAAAGCTAAGGATGGATGGAGACAGTTTTTCCAGCGTTAGAGACGCATCTTGTCCAAGATCCACTGCCTCGATACTTGCACGATCAAATGTATTTTGCGAAACTGGAGCCTTTTCACCAGCTCTTACGCCTATAATAAATACATCCTCTAGTTGAACTGTTTTAAGTGTGTCCTGAGCATTGGAGGCATAGACAAAAGACATTGCCATCGCCATTAATAAAAATTTCATGTTAAATAATTAAAAATTAAACCATGAGAAGCGGGGACTTCCCACAATTGTTATCATACATCGGTCAGGATTTAAGTCGTGACCTCCCTACGCCGGCATTATCCGGATCAGGTTCCCGGGTATGATCTCAGCCGCTTATCGGCACCCCTTGTTTTGATTGATGCAAATGTAAGGATTTTATTAACCCAACTTGTTAAATGATAGAAGCGAACGTTTTCCTGCACCTGAACAGTCATTACCGCCTTGTTGCGAACAAGGCAGGCTTTCACCTGATCTCGACCTTGTCAGAAATGACAAAGCTGCATAGTTGGTTGCTGCTTCCAGTTTCTACTTTTTGTCATCTCGACAATTCTACTTCATTGTCATCTCGGCTATAGGAGAGATCTTATAATAAACTTCTTTACCCGGAACCCCAAAAGTTCAGGAGGACAAGCGATCTTGATATGGAATCTGTTTGTACAGGGTATAGATTTCTCGCTTTGCTCGAAATGACAAACTGTAGAGTTGGTTACTGCTTTCAGTTTCTACTTCATTGTCATCTCGACAATTCTACTTCATTGTCATCTCGACGATAGGAGAGATCTATTCCTGAACTTCTTCATTAAGAAATGTCCATTTGGGATTCAAAGATTCAACAAGTTTATTTTTCTTCTCTCTACGCCATTTCTTGATTTCCTTCTCCCGTTCGATGGCATGTTCAACATATTGATGTCTTTCCCACCAAACCAGATGGTAACAATGATATTTACCTGCCCAACTTTTTGGATTACCTCTGTTTTCATAGTGTTGTTGTAATCTGACTGTAAGATTATTGGTCATTCCAACATAAACAGATGTTCTATGGGTATTGGTAGTGATATAGACAAAGTAGTTGTGATTTTTCAACATGAAAATGTAGTGGTTTAGATCTTGTATTGAACCGGCGAAGTGCCTACATTGAAACTACACAGAGCACTGATTAAGGCTCTAAACAGGTATAGATTTCTCGTTTTGCTCGAAATTGACAAAGCTGCATAGTTGGTTGCTGCTTTGAGTTTCTACTTTTTGTCATCTCGACAATTCTACTTCATTGTCATCTCGACGATAGGAGAGATCTATTAATAATCTATTTTACCGAGAACCCCAAAAGTTCAGGAGGACAAGCGATCTTGATATGGAGTCTGTTTGTGCAAGTATAGATTTCTCGCTTTGCTCGAAATCTCGACGACAGGAGAGATCTATTCTTTACACATTAAACTCAATCTTTGTCCCGTCAGGCAGGTCATCGATGCTTTGGGTTAATTGACCACTGTATTTGATCTGATCAATCTGGAGAATTTTTCCAAGGTTGTCCACTGAATACTCGCCACCCATGACAGTCGGTAGTTTAAGACAATACTTTTCTCCAATTTCAAGTGACCCTGATTTACTTTTTGCAATTACGACGAGATCCTCCATTTCCCATTCTTCCGAAAACTCAGAAGTACTCCTAAGAGTTTCAAGCTCCTCTCTGCTAACTGCAATCATCTTACAATACAATTGTTCGGGACAGATTCTCCAAAACTCCCCTCTGGAAGATCTGAATATGATGTTCCCAAAGTCATTTGTTGAAACAATTTCTTCTGCAACAATTCTCGTCCAGGCCCAGTGTTTATTAATGCTTTCCAGTATCATGAGTTAAAATGGGTTTCTATTGCTCCAATAGCGCACTTTTTTCGTTCCCCCTCATATCCTGAGATTACTGCATAGGGTAATTCATTCTCTTTGAGATAATTTTCATACACCTTATAGAAATGTTTTCGCATAGTAGGATGTTCTCGTTGTGGGTCTGGTGTCCATGTCAAATCGATATTTCCCAAAAGATAGAAGTCATAGGTTCGGGATGCCAGTTCGTTTTCAATCCACGGATCTGTGCTTCCATATTTATGATCACTCCATATTTTCATCACAATGAGGTTGGTGTCACAAAATAAGTATCCGTTGGCATATTCTGCCTTGCCATCCTCCCATGCCATTTGACCCCTTGCAATTTCACCCAGATCACTCTGTTTGTATTCGCCATCCAATCTGTCCAGATAAAACCTGGCGTATTCAGGAACCCATTCTGTTTGATAATGCTGAGCAAGCTGCTGAGCCGTCTCACTTTTTCCGGTGGATTCCGGACCTATAATGGCTATTTTCTTAAGGGGATTAGTCATCCTGACTTCTTTGTCGTCTTGAACTTACTGTTTGTCATCCAGAAATTCACTCTTGTCATCCTGAGCGAAGCGAAGGATCTAAGTTGGTCGTACATCAATGTCTACGTCGCTATCCCCTGAAATCAACTTATTTCTCCAGGACATTAAACCAAGAACCGCTATAACTCCAAATACGAGGAATTGAAAACTGGTAAAAGGGAGACCCTTATAGATGTAGAGTGGGATCGATGTAATATTGGTACCAATCCAGAAATACCAGTGTTCGATTTTCTTTTGTGCCATCAGGTACATGGCAGTAACAGCGAATGAGGTCGTCAGGGCATCCCAGGCCGGAACGTCGCTATCAGTATTTTGAGATAACAGAATCCAAAGCAGAAAGAAAGCTGCCAGCATGGTGGAAATGTTGAAAATGTTGCCATTGCGTGTGCTTTTTGTTATTGGAATCTGGTTTGCGCCAACTTTGGTATGTTTCCAGTTATACCAGCCATAAATACTCATTAGCAGATAGTACGCATTTATTCCGGTATCTGCATAGAGCTTGTACTGATAAGTGATAAAAATGTAAAGCCCGACACTAATTATCCCGAATGGATACACCAGAATCTTTTCCTGCTTACTGAACCAGACACTGGCTATTCCTGCAATAACAGCAAGAAATTCCATTGCAGAGGTTTCTAAAAGCTGGTCCCAAAATGATGTCCACATTTCCATGATTGTAAAAATATCCTTTTAAATAGTACTTTATCTACTGAAGGAGCATAATTTTGCGCGGCAAATAATAGTTACAGTTCAGTATTATTTGCCATGACAATAAACGACAAATTCCTTTTTGAAGCCCTCACCTACGATGATGTGCTTCTACTTCCCGGTTATTCTGAAGTACTTCCACGCGATGCAGATACCTCTGCACAAATCACACGTAATATTCGATTGAATATCCCATTGGTTTCAGCCGCGATGGATACGGTTACTGAGGCTAGCCTGGCAATTGCGATGGCCTTGGAAGGAGGAATCGGAATCATTCATAAAAACATGTCTATTGACCAGCAGGCCATTCAGGTACGAAAGGTAAAGAGATCTCAAAGCGGAATGATTCTCGATCCCATTACACTGGATGTGAATAGTGTTGTTGGAGAGGCTGAAGCAATTATGCGGGAGAACAAAATTGGCGGGATACCGGTGGTGGATAAAGACCAAAAGCTTATTGGGATTGTAACAAACAGAGATCTAAGGTTCGAAAAGGGAATGAAGCGACCGGTAAGGGAAATTATGACCAGTGAAAACCTGATTACGGCTACCGCGGAGGTTGGGTTGAATGAGGCAGAGGCAATCCTTCAGGAATATAAAATTGAAAAACTTCCAATTGTTGATAAAAATGGCAAACTAACCGGACTCATCACCTATAAAGACATTTTGAAGAATAAGGATCGTCCAAATGCCTGTAAGGACGAATACGGAAGGTTGAGAGTTGGTGCAGCAGTTGGAGTAACGCCGGATATTGAAGACAGAATAGCGGCTCTTATGAAGGCAGGAGTGGATCTGGTTTCGATTGATACGGCTCATGGCCATTCTAAAGGAGTAATCGATACGGCTAAGCGGATTAAGAAGGCATTTCCGGATCTTGAGACAATTGTTGGGAACATCGCGACAGCAGAAGCGGCAATAGCACTGGCTGAGACCGGTGCTGATGCAATCAAAGTTGGTGTGGGTCCCGGAAGTATTTGTACCACAAGAATAATAGCTGGTGTTGGCGTTCCTCAGCTAAGTGCTGTTTTCGAATCAGCAAATGCGGTTAAAGGAAAAGGTGTTCCGATTATTGCAGATGGAGGTATTCGCTTCTCCGGAGATATTGTCAAAGCATTAGCCGGAGGAGCAAATACTGTAATGATTGGTTCTCTTTTAGCGGGTACGGAGGAGGCTCCTGGTGAAGTCATTTTGTATGAAGGCAGAAAATTCAAGTCTTACCGTGGGATGGGGTCGGTAGAAGCGATGGAAGAGGGGTCAAAGGACCGATACTTCCAGGATGCAGAAGATGATATTAAAAAGCTTGTTCCCGAAGGAATCGTTGGTCGCGTGCCGTTCAAGGGGTCAGTAGCAGAAGTGCTTTATCAGATGACTGGTGGATTGAAAGCAGGAATGGGGTATTGTGGCGCAGGATCCATTGAAGACCTTCACAAAGCTAAGTTTGTCAAGATTTCAGGTGCAGGTGTGGCAGAAAGCCATCCACATGATGTACATATTACCAGAGAGGCACCTAACTACAGCAAGAAGTAATAGCAAACATGAGTTGAAAATTATTTGAGAGACTTAATCATCTTTTTGATTTTTACCGCCTTTTCAAAATGGTCCAGTTGATGGTCCAGAATCCACCATTTTGCTACTTCCATTAATTGAGCGGGATTGTCGTTTTTGTTAGAGAAGAAGGCATAGAAAGAAAGCCCGACATCATCTCCTTTTTTTGCAATTTTTTCATCGCAGATAGTGATGATCTTTTTTCTGATCGTTTCATTCATTGCAGTTTCGCAACTACCGTCTCACCACCTTTAGTCAAATCACCAATCTTTACTTTGATATCAGCATCAAGGGGGAGGAATAGATCTACTCGACTGCCAAATCGAATAAAGCCTACGGAAGATCCCTGGTTAACAGCATCCCCGACCTTCGGATAGAAGGCGATTCTCCGGGCTACTGCCCCCGCGATCTGACGCATCAATATTTCTATTCCGAATTCTGTTTTCACACTGATGGAGGTTCGTTCGTTCTCACTACTGGACTTTGGATGCCATGCAACCAAAAATTTACCTGGATGATACTGGAAGTAGCTAATCTTGCCTTTTACAGGACTTCTGTTCACATGGACATTTAACGGTGACATGAAAATGGAGACCTGTATTCGATCTTCTTTCAGCCATTCACCTTCATATGTTTTTTCAATAACGACCACTTTACCTTCTGCAGGAGCATAGACAATTCCATCCTCCTCAGGAGTAATCACTTTTGGGTTTCTGAAGAATCTGACAATGAGAATAAAGAAAATTAGGGTGGCTGCTGCAAGAATGTATTGAACAACAAGAAAAGGGATAAGTACATAGAGCCCCCAATACAACAATCCAAGAATGATCGCGGCGACCGGTATAATTTTAATTCCCTCCTTGTGAATTCTCATTTCAGTTTTGTATCAGAACCCGCCCCGATATCTGTAAGTCTTAGCTACTTTATCAATGGCCACTATATAAGCAGCAATCCGCATGCTTACTTTGTATTCTTCTGACGTGGCATACACCTTGTCAAAGGCAGTCTTCATGATTCGATCGGATCTCCTGCTTACTCGCTCTCTTGTCCAACCATATCCAAGTCGGTTTTGTACCCACTCAAAATAGGAGACGGTTACACCACCGGCGTTGGCCAGAATATCCGGAACAGCAAGAATTCCTTTTTCGTTGAGAATTGCATCGGCTTTTGCAGAGGTTGGGCCATTGGCACCCTCAACTATCAGTTTAGCTCTTATTTTATCAGCGTTTTTTTGCGTGATCACATCTTCTATGGCAGCCGGAACTAATACATCCACATCCAGTAAAAGAAGTTCTTCGCCATCAATTTTTTCTGCTCCATCAAATCCTTCAAGGCTTCCGTTGTTAGCCAGGCGGTAATCATAAGCTTTCTTGATATTGATGCCCTCCTGATTATAGTAAGCACCTGATACATCACTAATTGCAACAATGCTCACTCCTCTCTCCTCCAATAGTGTTGCAGCCCATGATCCAACGTTTCCAAAGCCCTGAATAGCACATGTAGCTTTGAAAGGGTTGATCTTCATTTTTTCCATAGCAGCGAGCGCAGAAATCATTACTCCGCGTCCTGTTGCTTCCTGTCGGCCAAGCGATCCTCCAAGAACCAATGGTTTTCCTGTGACAACTGAGTTCACTGTCATTCCCTGATTTCGAGAATACTGGTCCATCATCCACGCCATTTCTCGCGGGCCGGTGCCCATATCGGGAGCGGGGATATCCCTGTCTTTACCAAATACATCAATCATTGACTGTGTATAGGCACGAGTCATTCTTTCCACTTCACCGGCAGACATGGCCCTTGGATTACATTTAATTCCGCCTTTGGCACCTCCATAAGGAATGTCCACTACAGCGCATTTCCATGTCATCCATGCAGCAAGTGCTTTTACTTCATCGATATTCACATCCATGTCATATCTGACACCACCTTTTGAAGGGCCAAGAATGGTTGAATGAATGACCCGGTAGCCTTCAAATACTTTGATGGAACCATCGTCCATAGTTACCGGTAAAGAAACAATTACCTGCTTGGCAGGAGTCTTCAAAACGTCATACACTTCCTGATCAAGACCCAGATGCTGGGCAGCAATCTCAAAGCGTGACATCATTGATTCGAAAGGGTTATCTCTGTCCTTGATCGGAGCAGGTTCTATATACGCCATGGGGTATTAAAATGGGGAAATTTGGGGTGTATTTTAATATTTTGGCAAAGCTATAGCGAATTCAATTCTTATCAGAATAATTTTAGAAAAACTACAACAAATGGTACGGCAAGCAACAGACTGTCAAAACGGTCAAGGAAGCCACCGTGACCTGGTATTGCAGATCCTGAATCCTTGATTTGCATGGATCTTTTAAAATGAGATTCGACCAAATCACCGTAGGTTCCTGCAATTACCACGATAATAGAAACAGTTACCCATTCCAGCAGATTCAATCCTGTAAAATAATTACTGATTACCAGTGATACTGCTACAGAGACCACCCCTCCTCCGATACTTCCTTCCCATGATTTCTTTGGAGAAATACGTTCAAAAAGTTTGGTTTTACCAAAGAGAATCCCGGTGAAATAGGCGCCAATGTCATTGGCCCATACCAGAAATAAAAGACCGAGTAATATTTCATACGAATATTCTCCGCTGTAAAAGACCAAAATATTTATAAGTGCAAACGGTACAGCAACATATAGAATTCCAAGGTAGAAAAGTGCAATATTGATGAAAGGGTGTACATCACTTTTCTTGTAGAGTTTTACCAGAAAGACGAAAGAAGCAAGCGGGAATAATACCATGTAGTAGCTGGAAGGCAGAACCCCGTATTCAATCAGGAATGTGAATACGAAAAGCAATGCACCAATAGCAACTCCAAGGAATCGAATGGGCACATAGCTCTGTAATCTTACCAGTCTGTAGAATTCCCACATGGTCAGGCATGAGATGCCCAGGAAAATCACAAAGTATGACCATTCATTCCACATAAGACATGAAATAACAATTGCAGCCCCAACAATGGCGGAAACAAAACGTGGTGCTAAATCTGAAAATTTACCCAAACCTGATGTCCTCCTTTATTATTTTAATTGCCTGCAAGATAAAGTCCGGGGCTACCATCACTTCATAGGTTCCCAGCCCTCCATATTGAGATATTGTTTTGTCTACAACTACCGGATTCATCCCATTATCTTCCAGCACTGCCTTTACAATTTCAATTCTGTGTTGACGCTCGTCTTTAAATACTGATTGCCAGTTATCCATTATTTAGGCGGTATTTTTTATAGAATACCCATATTGCAAGTGTACAAATTAGTCCAAAAACCACAATGACCGGCCATGGCGCAGATGATTCCATTTGTTCCGGGGAAATTTCGATTGTACCAATATTTGACAAGTATAAAAGTGTCAGCGCCAACCCGTTGTTAATCAGGTGTGCCACCATGGCCAGTGAAAGATTGCCAGACCAGTAAAAAAGATATCCGAAAAGCACACCGAGAAACATTCTCGGAAAAACACCAAAAAACTGCATATGGATTGCGGCGAAAATGAATCCACTGATCCAGATTGCTGCATGGTGATTGTTAAATGCTTTTGTCAGCAGGCTTTGTAAAAGCCCTCGAAACAACAACTCCTCACCAATCGCCGGAATTATACCAATGACCACCATGGCCAAAACATAGTGAACAGGTGAAGTGAAATTAGTCAGGTGTTCAGTCAAAACTTTTAGTTGCTCTTCCGATTGTTTCGCCCATTCAGTGAAAGAGGAATCAGGAAATTGCAAATTCATATTCCATTCTCCAATCGCACTGTTGATCACCATAAAACTGATTGCAATCAGGATAACAAGTCCGAATGCTTCGAGTTTGAATGGGGGAAAGAATTCTTTCAGTGGGATTTTAAGAGCAAAACGAATAAACAGCAAAGAGGAAAGAACGAACATGAATGTTGAAAGAATTCCCTGAAGAATAAGAATCAAAACCGGGTCAATTCCAAGAATCAGACTTGCGTCAGTATCTCCGCTGTTTCCACTGAGCATAAAAACTGTGGCATAAACGATTATAATAATCGAAAAGAGCCATGCACGTTTTTTTTGTTGATCCGGAGCGCTATTTCTCAGAATATCATTCATATAGCTAACTTTGCCGGCAAATATAACCGTTCAGGGTGGTTAAAATCAGAGACATAGAATTAGGAGAGTTTCCATTGCTGCTGGCACCAATGGAGGATGTAAGTGATCCACCATTCAGAGCTGTATGCAAGCAGAATGGAGCGGATTTGATGTATACGGAATTCATTTCTTCAGAGGGGCTGATTCGTCATGCCGAAAAGAGTGTTCAGAAATTGGACATTTACGATTATGAGCGACCAATAGGGATCCAGATTTTTGGAGATAAAATCGAATCAATGCGTGAGGCAGCAGCAATTGCGGAGGCAGCTAACCCTGAGATCATAGACATTAATTACGGATGTCCTGTAAAGAAGGTGGCCTGCAAAGGTGCCGGAGCAGGGATTCTGCTTGACCTGCCTAAAATGCAGGAGATGACAGAAGAAATTGTGAAACGTGTTGAAAAACCTGTGACAGTTAAAACCCGACTTGGATGGGATCACTCTACAATAAAAATAAGGGAGGTAGCAAAACGATTACAGGATGTTGGAATTGAGGCGTTAGCAATTCATGGAAGAACCCGAAAGCAGATGTATAAGGGAGAAGCCGACTGGTCTTATATCGCTGAGGTAAAAAATGATCCGTCTATTCATATCCCCATTTTTGGAAATGGCGACATTGACAGTCCTGAAAAAGCACTTGAGTATAAAAACAGATATGGTGTAGATGGCATTATGATTGGAAGGGCGTCAATCGGATATCCGTGGATATTCAATGAAATAAAGCACTATATAAAGACTGGAATGAAGCCGGGTCCGCCAACACTTGAAGAACGAGTGAACGTAGCGGTTCGGCATGTGGATTTTTCTGTGGAGTGGAAAGGCACCCGGCAGGGGCTTTTGGAAATGAGGAGGCACTACACCAATTATTTTAGAGGGATTCCCAACTTTAAACCGGTCAGAACTATTCTGGTTGAGTCTGAATCTCTTGAAGAAGTGAAAGAAACCCTTCTTCGTATTCCGGAGCAATTTGGTGAGCTCGTAGCTCAGTGAAGCTGGCACAATACTACTGATCAATTTCTTTTTCGTTTCCCTGATTCTGTCAATTGAGGGATTATAAATTCTATATTGCGGCATGGATAAAAACCGGCTCACGGCGTGGATGCTTTTGCTTTTGCTTGCATTAATTTGGGGTAGTTCATTTATCCTTATCAAGAAAGGGCTGGTTGCTCTCACTCCGTACGAATTGGGATCACTCAGGATTGTTGCGGCGTTTATTTTTTTGCTTCCATCAGCTCTCAGGAGGTTTAAGTATGCTGAGAAAAAGCTTTATCCCTTTCTTATTTCTGTGGGATTATTGGGTAGTCTCGTTCCTTCATTTTTGTTCGGCGTTGCGCAAACAAGAATTGATAGCTCAATTACCGGAGTACTTAATGGTTTAACCCCTATTTTCACAATTTTGGTTGGATTTTTTATCTATCGACAAAAACAAACCTCTAAAGTTTTTTTGGGGATAGTGGTTGGCTTTATTGGGACAGCTATTCTGATCACAGCCGGGAAAGGAAACTCTTTTACAGGACTGAATGCATATGCTTTGCTAATCGTGCTTGCAACAGTTTGCTATGGGACCAACCTGAACTTCATCAAGTACCATTTAAGCCAATTACATGCAGTCACAGTTACCAGTGTTTCGCTCCTTTTTGTCGGGCCATTGGCTGCTGTTTATTTGTTTGGATTTACAGATTTCGTTCCAAAGCTGCTGAATGAGGAGGGGATGGGGCTGGCAACATTCTATGTTTGCCTCCTCGGAATTATGGGAACCGCAATAGCACTGATCATTTTTAATAAAATACTTCAGATTACTGATGCTCTTTTTGCATCGTCAGTCACCTACATCATTCCAATAGTTGCAGTTGCATGGGGAGTGTTCGATGGAGAAAGTCTTTATTCTATGCACTATTTGGGAATGTTGGCAATTGGAATGGGAGTATACATTGCTAATTCCAACCGGGCTGCTTTTAAGAGGAATAAAAAAGCAGTTGAGGATCATCAATAAAAAGAGGCTGTCTCAAAAGCCCTAGTATTACGTCATTTCGAAAGCATTGAGAAATCTCATGATTTGACAGTCAGGCTGTTACATGGATAGGATTTCTCCTTTTAGTTCGAAATGACGGCTTTTGAGACAGCCTCTTTGCTTTATACCTGAGAATTAACCTTCGTCTTCCAGTTTTTCAAAATCGAATTCTTTCAGAAAATGTTTAGCCTGGTCAATGTTTTGAAAATCGAATTCCTTAATCCTTCCGTGATTGTCATGAATCTCAAGTTTGATAACAGAGATTCTGCTGTCGTGAGCCAGAGGGTCATCAATAAGACGCGCAGTTTCCGATTTTTCTTTGATTTTGTGTGACAGAATAACAGTCTTCCTTTTGATGCGATTACAATAAGAACACTTGTATTCTTTAAACAACTCTCCGTCCTCGGTTTCGGTTGTCTCTCTGGTGATCTCTTCCCTAACCAGTCTGAGCGTCTGAAAGTGGCATCTGTCACATTCTAAGGCACTGAGATGTCCTTTATATTTTTCAATCTTGGTATATCCGGTAGATGGGTCGATCCAGACATCATAGTCAACAGAAAATACATTCTCCTCAGCCTGCATCCCCTCATCCAGATAAGCATCTTCTTCATCTTCGCTCAGAAGCTTCATTTTACGTCCATTTTCAGGATTAATCCTTGGAGTATATCGAAGTTTTTTCAACCTCTTCTCGAGCTTTCCGGGATAGTAAAATTTCAAAATCAATTGAGCTACATAGCCCCATAGGAAACCGACACAAAAGCCAACAAACAGTCTGATAAAAAACCAGGTGCTCTTTAATTGCATGGTTTCATAACTCATGGTGTTGGCTATAAAGAATATAGCGAAGGCAATAAAGACATGCGATCGAAGCAACATCTTTGTTTGCTTCTCATTTGCCATGTCAAATTTCTCCTTAAAAGTTTTTAGCGAAGAAAATTTTATTTTGAAGAAAATGTAGTTGAGAACTGCAATTCCAAGCGCTACAAACACCAGGATAAATACGATTTCCTGCCAGCTGGCAAGAAAATCTAAATATTCATTTTTATTCATACTTGTATCAGGGTTTCCTGCAAAAATAATTGAATTCAGATTTTTCAATTATTAACACCTAAAACAGGAATAAGTTGTACGACCCTAATTGTTTTTGATATTCATTTCTTTTAGGGAATCTAAAAGAGAAATGCTTGTGAAAGAAGCTTTTTGAGCGAATGGGTTGATAGAGGTTTTTGGAGTTCCGGTTTCCTGAGTTGGAAGTATAGACGCCCAGTCAGATAAATTAGTCCTTGCAAAGCTCGTGATCCTTTGCTCAGCTTCCATTAAGAAAGCAAATGTGCCCAGGAGCAGGAGCAGAGTTATGAGTTTATTGAACTTGGGTTGCATTGGATTTTAATTATCTAAACTAAGCGTCTTTAACTTCTGGCCGACTAAACGGCCGTTGAAAACCTAACCTTTACAAATAAGATGTTCAGCTTATATAAAAAGTTGCATCTCATCTTACAAATTTTACAAGAACGATTGTTAATTGCTGTTAAATAATGCTAAAAGGTGCAATTATCCGCCGAACTGTACAAAGAGTACTCTGGAAAGTTTAAATAGTTACAGCTAGTTGCTTTGAGAAAGTATGTTCTCTTCCTGTATCACTCGAACGGCCTCAAGAAATATCTCATCCTGTTCGTTAAATATTGGGTAAAAGCCATCGTTATCCCATACGCCTCTGGCAATATATGCTTTGGTAAGCAGTCGAATAAGTTCTTTTGATTTGGCAAATTCCCCTACATTCAATTTGAGACCATTTCTCTCTGCGCTTGATGTGAGTCGGGTAAGAATACCATCGGAAACTTCATAGGATTTTCTGAATTCAGTAAGCCCCATTTCTTCGAACTTCTCTTTATTTTCATTTGCGAACTTCACGGTGAATTCCTGCATGGAATTCGTACTGAACAGTCGGTTAAGGTATGTACTGTTTTCAGCAGTATCAAGCGGGACGAAATAGTCAGGAGTAATACCGCCCCCACCATATACTGTCCGGCCTTTAGCAGTTTTATAGATGAGTGTATCGCTTTGTTTAATGCTGTCTGATGAATATAACTCGCCGTTTGTATAACGTTCGTAAGCTTCCCTGTAGTAGTCCTCCAGCTTTCCATCGTATGATTTCTGAATACTTCTGCCACTCGGTGTATAATATCTCGAAATCGTTAATCGGAGTTGTGACCCATCCGTGAGGTCGATTGGCAATTGAACAAGCCCCTTTCCAAATGACCGTCGACCGACGATGAACCCGCGATCATGATCCTGAATGGCTCCAGCAACGATTTCTGACGCAGAAGCTGACCCTTCGTCCACCATTATCACTATGGACCCATCTTCGAAATCTCCAGCCTCACCGGAGAAATGCTGTTCGGTATACCTCTTTTCTTTTCCATCGGTGTAAACGATCATCTTTTCGCCGGCAAGTACTTCATCGACCATTTCGACAGCTCTCTGGAGATAACCACCAGGATTGCCAGACAAGTCAAGAATCATTTTATTCATCCCCTGTTCTTTAAGTTGCAAAAGGGCGGCTTTGAATTCAAGGAAAGTAGAGTTTGCAAAACGACTAACCTTGATATAGCCTATTTCATCATCGACCATGTATGATACATCAACTGAAAATTGAGGGATAACATCGCGTTCGATTTTATACTCGATCAATTCCTTTTCACCTTTTCTCTTAATGGAAACAATAACCTCAGATCCTTTTTTCCCACGCAGGAGCTCTACAACTTTTCGATTGGTCATTTCTACACCGGCGACATTTTCACCATCTACCATGATAATCTTATCTCCGGTTCGGATACCAAGTTTCTCTGAAGGCCCGCCGCTTAATGGTGTCACTACGAATATGGTGTCTTTGAAAATGTTGAATTCAATCCCGATTCCTTCGTAATTTCCTTCAAGTTGTGACTGCACAAGATCAAGTTCTTTGGGCGGAATATAGACCGAATGGGGATCCAGATCTTTCAAAACATTCGCAATAGCCCCTTCAACAAGCTCATCAGTATCTACCTGATCGACGTAATCATTTTCTATAAAGGTCAGAATTTGCTTGAACTTCTGAAGGTTTTTAACCAGACCCTGAGTAGGCGCAGAATTGTTCCCAGCCATATTAGCGCCAAGAAAAACACCAAAACAAATGGCTATGGCGATGAATAAAGGAAAACGGATGGCTTGCTTTGAATTTTTATGCGTACTCACAGGATGATTATTTCTTTAAAAATAGGGAGAATCGGATTCCGATTCGTCATTTGTTTCTAATTGAGATCTTTAACTGAATATCTCGCTTATTTGTTGCCAGCCAAAAACATGTAGTTCAGATTAAAATTTTGACTGAAACTCTTCGAAAGTCAGCAGGTTAAGTGTTTTCTTCCGATTTTCATTGAAAACAGAATATTCGAAGTAAGGATTCTCAACCTGATTGGATTCCCCCAGGTTTTTCTTTTTGGAAATGATCCCTACTCCCCAGTCAGTATCTACACAGCAGGCTGAAATGTCCGTTCTGGTCCTCGCTTTGATAAAGGCTTTCCAGGTAGTTCCGTTCCAGCAGCCCTGAGCAGGCGTTTCCTTGTAATTGTAACTTTCACGTGAATGCCATTCTGAAGGTGGATTACAGTCATGCATGATGATATATCCGTCCTCCTTCAGAAATTCAAGTGAGTTGTTAATGTCTCTTTCCACCTGTTCAGCGAGGTGTAATCCGTCTATAAAAACTACATCGAATTTTGTGTCTTTTAGTATTTCACCTTTCCTCATGGAAGAATAAAACTCATCACTTGTCAGTTTGAAGTCAACCGGATTTTCTTCAAATTCAACACCAGGATCGACACTGTATTTTCTGTCAGCTACAATTTTATTGAAATTATGATCCGGATTTCTTACCCCAATTTCCAGATAGACTACTTCTCGATTCAGGCTTTGAATTACAAAATTGATGATTTCGGTTCTTGATGGAGTTTTGGCAAGTTCCTTTTTGGAGAGTGCTCCAATTTCCTTGTGATCCGGGTGTGTTTTGTTGAGAATATCTTCGGCAATTTTTCTTATAAAGGACATAAACTTTGTTTCTTAAGACAGGTACAATAATAGAGCAATCGTTGAATAAACAAATTTACGATTCTTTGTGACAGAGTCTCCGGGACTTAACAGTTTAAGTTATTTTTGTATATGGTTTTTGAGAAAACGCTGGCAGAGATTGTAGATGAAAATTATGTATATGCGAGAGCATTGCATTATTTGGGTATTTCCTTTTTTAAAAATCCAAATAAGTCGTTAAACATCGTATGCGAGGAAAGAGGGCTTGATCGTGAAAAAGTCATTAGAAGCTTTTACCTGTTTGATCAATGTGAGAGACTCTCATTCAAAGAGCTTGACACGTATCCTACAGACCTGTTGCTTGAATATCTACGTCATTCTCATCATCTTTTTATAAAGGATAAACTTCCCTTCATTGTTCACCTGGCCAAAAACTGCGAGAGCGACATGGAGCTTCATCGGCTGCTCCCGGAATTTATAGAGGATTTTATTTCCCACATTTATGAAGAAGAAGATACTGTTTTCAGGTATGTCAAAGTTTTGTCAGATATCGTAAAAGGTGATTTGTCAAATCCAATCTCCCGGTTGATGCCGTACAGGAAATTTTCTTTATCTGAGGAATTCGAGCATCACCAAAACGATGATGAAATGAATGCCATCAGAATTCTGGTTGATTCACTTAAACCCAAGTCACAAAAGGAGGAGGTGTTAATTAAGGAAGTCAGGGCTTTTGACAGGGAGATGTTATACCATGCAGAGATTGAGAATCATATCTTTTTCCCAAAGGCAATCTCACTGGAGAAAGAAGCTTTTGAAATACTAAAACGGACTAGCATCCTTAATTAATGGGCCGTATTTTATCCATTGATTATGGAGCCAAACGTTGCGGGCTGGCTGTAACCGACCCGTTGGGAATTATCGCCACACCTTTGAATTTTGTTTCATCACATGAAATCGAATCTTTTTTGGCGGAATATTTCAAGAAAGAAGAAGTGAGCAGGGTGATAATAGGAATGCCCCGCCAGCTCAATGGTGGTGCAACAAATGCCACTCCTCTGGTTCAGGCATTTATTAATCGATTTAGAAAGGTGTTTCCAGGCATGGAACTAATTTTGCACGACGAGCGGTTCACTTCAAAAATGGCATTGGATGCCATGATAATTGGAGGGACCAAGAAGAAAGACAGACGTGAAAAAGGGAACATAGATAAAATAAGTGCAACGATCATACTTCAATCTTATTTAGAGAGTATTTCATGATATTTCCAATAGTATTATACGGTGACCCAATTTTAAAAAAGAAGGCGAAAGAAGTAGCTGAAGGCGATGAATCGGTCAAAGAATTTATTGAGGATTTGTTCGAAACAATGTATGCAGCACAGGGAGTTGGACTTGCCTCTCCTCAGGTGGGACATTCGCTTCGGGTGTTTATTGTTGACAGTACCCCAATGGAAGAGGAGGAGGGAGATGGGAACGGGTTGAAGCAGGCATTTATTAATCCGGTCATGTTGACGGAGGAAGGCGAACCCTGGGCTTTTGAAGAAGGATGTTTGAGTATTCCCGGAGTGCGAGAAGAGGTGAGCAGAAAGCCAAAGATCCGGATAAAATATTTTGATGAAAACTGGGAAGAGCATGACGAGGAATTTGACGGTCTGCAGGCTCGAATCATACAACATGAATACGATCATATAGAGGGAATTCTCTTTACGGATTACATCTCCTCGTTTAAAAAGCGTTTGCTGAAAGGAAAATTGACCAATATTAGTAAAGGCAAAACAGATGCCGAGTACCGGGTGAAAATGCCTCGCTAATGAAGGATCTAAAGGTTTCTTTAATTCAAACAGCTATTCACTGGGAGCAGCCAGAGGCAAATACAGCAATGTTTGAAGAAAAAATCTGGTCAATAGATCAAACTGATTTGATCGTATTACCCGAGATGTTCACTACTGGATTCTCGATGAATCCGGAACCACTGGCAGAACCACCAGGTGGAAGGACCTTCAAGTGGATGAAGCAAATGGCCTCTCAAAAAAATGTTGCAATTACCGGGAGCTATATTGTTAAGGATCAGGGTAAATATTATAACAGATTGTATTTCGTTTTTCCAGACGGTACTTCTCAAAAGTATGACAAGAAACATCTTTTCACGCTAGCCGGGGAAGACGAAAACTATAGCGCCGGATCAGACCGACTGATCGTTGAATACAGGGGATGGAAGATTTGCCCGATGATTTGCTATGACCTGAGATTCCCGGTCTGGTCTCGTTCAAGAACCTCCGCTGATTCATTGTATGAGTATGACCTGCTTATTTATGTTGCCAGCTGGCCGGATGCCAGAATCAACGCCTGGGATACTTTGTTGAAGGCAAGAGCGATTGAAAATCAAAGTTATTGCATTGGTGTAAACAGGATTGGAACAGACCCTTCTTCAAAATTATATCCTGGTCATTCTGCAGTTTATTCATATTTAGGAAATGAGGTTAACTTTTCCCCGGAAGAAGAGGTACTTTCAGCAAGCCTGGATCAGTCAGTGATGAATCAATTTAGGGAGCGCTTCCCGTTCCAACAGGATGCTGATCAAATCCATTGATCACCTGATACGGGTGAAAACTGTCTACTTCTGATATACAGCCTGTTTTACTCCTCTGTTTTCTCCATTTTATCATTCATTTTTAATCATTGCTTTTGCTAAGTAGCCTTATTTAACACTCCTGGCAGATACACCTTTTGAGCTATTGGGAATCAGCTTAGATACTCACTCTGTTTTCCACCAGCGACCCGTTTCCTCAGCTTGCCTTTAGAGGGGACGGGTTTTTTATAAATCGAGTTTTCATTTATAGTCGTTTGGAAGACGAAATACCCAGGCGGTGTAAAATTTCATAAAACATACTGGTAGATTTGCGGTTATTATAAGTATGAAACTGCGATATTCTGTTTTAATCATTATTGGATGGATTGTATCTGTATCCCCGCTTCATGCTCAGTCTATCCAGGAAGTCCGAAAGAGTTTCCATCAGGCGGTCATGGACCCGGAAGAATCTCGAACTTTTCATCAATTTTTGGATCAGACCACTTTGAATTCCTCTACGCTAAAAGCTTACAAAGCAGTTTCGGAAGCATTAATGGCGAGAGTGGTATGGAGTCCATTTTCAAAGCTTTCTCAGGTAATGAAGTACGATAACCTGATGGAAATGGCTATAGAAGAAGATCAAAGTAATATTGAGATTAGATTTCTAAGGTTTGCTATTGAGTACAATTTGCCTCGTTTTTTGGGGATGAGTCAGCACCTGATAGAAGATCGTGATGTGATCGTGGAAAATATGACAGCTGTCAATTCTATGGATCTTGATCCTTCTTTTAGTCGATATATCTTATACTTTCTGAATGATACCGGGTTATGTTCACAGGAACAAATCTCTCAAATGAGAGAGAAACTGGCTGACAAAAGCTAAGCCTGTTTCACACATTTTCTTCTGATTGAAATCGGCTTATTTGTTAATCATGTATTTTCACGCGAAATAAATGATCGACTAACCTCCGCTGACTCATGAATTCCAAAACCCTTTACTGGTCCATTACGGTAGCTCTTGCAGGTTTTCTGTTTGGATTTGATACAGTTGTCATTTCCGGAGCAAATCTCCCTATAAAGGAATTGTGGAATACTTCTTCCTGGTTTCACGGGACGTTTATTATGTCTATGGCCTTATGGGGGACAGTGGTCGGGGCTTTATTGGGAGGAATTCCCTGTGATAAATTTGGAAGAAAGAAGACCCTTTTTTGGATAGGTGTGCTCTATTTTATTTCCGCTATTGGATCAGCTCTTGCGCCTGATCCCTATTTATTCTCTCTGTTTAGATTTATTGGGGGGCTGGGAGTCGGAGCATCCTCAGTTGCAGCTCCGATCTATATTTCAGAAATATCTTCTGCAGAAAACAGGGGTAAGCTGGGGACTTTGTATCAGTTTAATCTTGTTTTCGGTATTCTGATCGCTTTTATTTCCAATTACCTTTTGAGTGGATTTGATGGAAGTAATGACTGGAGATGGATGCTGGGAGTTGAAGCAATTCCGGCAGCAATCTATACAATCATGATCCTGGGAGTACCAAACAGTCCAAGGTGGTTGTATGTGAAAAAGGGTGATGAGGCTGGTGCACTGAGGGTTTTAAGAAAGATTAGTGAAACCGAAGAGGAAGCGACTTCATTGTTGGATACATTAAGGAAAAACACAGAGGAGGTTGATGCTTCAGACAGTATCTTTTCAAAGGCATATAGCAGACCGTTACTTTTGGCATTCCTGTTGGCATTCTTTAATCAGCTGTCAGGTATCAATTTCATTCTTTACTACGCTCCTGAAATACTCGAGATAGCAGGATTTGCAGCATCCGATTCCCTGTTTAGTTCTGTTGCCATTGGTGGTGTGAACCTTCTGTTTACAATTGCAGGAGTTTACCTGATAGATCGGGCAGGCAGAAGACAACTTATGGTCATTGGTTCAATAGGATACATTTTAAGTCTGTCGATGGTTGCTTATGGGTTTTATGCGGGATCGGGAGCTGAATTTAAGCTTGTGTTTATCCTGACTTTTATTGCTTCTCATGCCATTGGACAGGGAGCCGTAATCTGGGTGTTTATTTCAGAGATATTTCCTAATCATATTCGGGCATCAGGACAAGCCTGGGGAACAGGAACTCACTGGGTTTTTGCTGCAATCGTTACGTTGCTTGGCACTGTAGTTATCAATGCATTTGACGCATGGATGGTATTTGCATTCTTTGCCGGATTTATGGTGTTACAGCTCCTGTTTGTGATTTTCCTTATGCCGGAAACCAAAGGGAAGTCATTGGAAGACCTTCAAAAGGAGCTGGTGAAGTAAATAAAAAAAGCTCCAATTTAAAATTGAAGCTTTTGCAGAGGAGGAGGGATTCGAACCCCCGGTACCTCACGGTACAACGGTTTTCAAGACCGCCGCATTCGACCACTCTGCCACTCCTCTGTGTTCGTGATCTTAAATTTCGGTTGGCAAAAGTACCTTATTAATGAAAAATGTCAAGGAAAGAGAAGAGAATATTGCAATTAATCTTTATGAAAGATTGATAACAACTTTTTCATGAGAAGACTCAGGCAAAATAAGGCGCTAGTAAATCCTTCATTGCCTCAGGTATTCTTATCGGTTTACCAGTCTCCATATTGATGAAAACAAGAACTGTTTCTCCGTGATTTAAAAGTTTACCGGCTTCATTTCTGATCTCATACAGGTATCTGATTTTCAGCCGGGGCATTTCAGGGATAGTCACTTTGATCGTAAGCAAATCATCGTATTTGGCAGGAAGGAGGAAATTGCATTTGAGCTCCAGCGCAGGCATCATTACTCCCGATTCTTCCAGTTTTTTATAGGTCAGGCCAAGATGCCTGAATGATTCTACCCGTGCAACCTCATAGTAGGCTGCATAATTTCCATAGTACACATAACCCATTTGATCTGTGTCTGCATACCTGACACGAATTTGAACATCATGATTATACATTAACGATAAATTCTTTCTCTGTTTAATGCTCGTTGAAATTTTCGGGCATTAACATTATGCTCAGTGAGTGTCCTGGCAAAAACATGATACCCCGAAAAATCCTCTTTCGCACAGAAATATAGGTATTTATGATCTTCGTAATTTAAAACGGCATTCAGAGCCGGGATGGAGGGCATGCTGATGGGTCCTGGTGGAAGCCCATAGTATTTATAGGTGTTATAGGGGGATTCAAAAGTTTTGTCCTTATTCAATATTCTTCTGATGCTGAAATCTCCAATTGCAAAGACAAGTGTCGGGTCTGCCTGAAGTGGAATCCTTCTTTTTAATCGGTTAATGTAAACTCCGGCAATGGATGGGGCCTCATCCATTTTGTTGGTTTCACCCTGTACGATAGAAGCAAGGGTTGCCACTTCATTTTTTGTCATATTAAGACTGGCGGCCTTTTGTTCGCGCTCATCAGTCCAAAATCGATCGTATTCCTGTTTCATTCGATCAAGAATGGCTTTTGGCGAGTAGGTCCAGTAAACTTCATAGGTATTTGGGATGAACATGCTGATGAAAGTTTGTTGATTAAACCCATAATAGGCTGCTGTGGTATCATGAAGCAGAAGTTTTGCCATATCTGCTGAATCCATTTCTAAATTGGCTGTTATAATTTTTGGAATTTGAGACAACAAGCGAGCATTTGAAAAAGTCAGTTTGACAGGGGTCTGAGTACCTGATCTGAGAAGGTTGATGGCTTCCATGTTGGTCATATCCTTTTTAAGGAGATACATCCCGGCCTTCACTTCGGTATCGTAGCTTTTTAGTCTTGAAAGGAAGCTGAAGGAGACCACATCATTCAAAAACCCTTCATCATAAAGTCGGTCTCTTACCTGCCTGAAAGTTGATCCTTTGGGAATGGCAAAAAGCTGATCATCTTTTTCGATTAGGATGTTGGGTGTATAAATAATCTGGTAAGCGTAAAAAGCAAATGATGAAAGCATCATTGTGAAGATTACCAAAAAGATCGCAATGAGGTTTTTTCTTCGCATGGCCGCAAAAGTAACGAACAGAATGACCTGTTACCTATAAAATTTAAGCAGATTTCGCATAGGCGAATGCACCAAATTTTCCATGATGTGTGAAGGAGATCGGGGTACGATCATGAGCAAGAACAGGTAAACCGATCGGGTCCCGATCCATGGAAATTTGGAATCCTTTTTTTGTAAAATGATGAGTCACTTTTTCCCGAATGGTATTGCTCCAGTCTTTCGTATTCTCCTCAAAGATTCTATAACTAATTCCTGAGCCTGATTCCTTGGCAATTGCCAGTATGAAATGATCTTTTATGAAGATTTGCCCGGTCACTTTTCCTGAACTGAAAAAAATGTCTCCATTGTTATTTTCCAGCTTTACCGGGATTTGAGTTGGATTGAATGTCAACTCGGCGCGATAGGATTTAAAGATTGCTTCCTTGGCACTCCAGAGAAGCCAGAAAAGTTTCGGATGCTCGATTAGTTGATCATCCTTACTCAGGATCAATTGCAAAGATCGTGGAGTTCTTTCCCTGAATAGGGGATCGTTCAAATCAACAATATCAATTCCAATCATGGATGGACTTCTGGCTGGTTGGTTGTAAAAATTAACAGTTAGGTAATATGAGAAGTCTATACCCCTAAGAAATGAGAAATTATTTTTTCCTGAATGTTAAATCTAACAGGAGTACGGTTTTTAATCGGAAAATCGCGATTTATCGAAGATGTAGTTAATTTTTAATGAATAGCTCATGTTGTGAAATTCATGGTCGAAGTAGTACCAGTTCCTAATTCGACCGAGAGCAGCATTTGCGGTTATGCCAAATTTTCCAATGAATCTCAGGTAATCAATTCCAAACCTGAAACGTGTGTCATTGTTAAGTTCAGGTGTTCGGGGATCGTTTGGCTGAGCAAAGCGGGGTTCTACAAAATTTGCGATAAAATAATCATCATTCATTCTTACCCTGTCAATGTATCCTCCTATCATCCCAAAGGGAGCATAGTACTGAATTTTGATGTGATGTGAATTGGAGCCGGGCCCGATATAGGCCCCCATAATTTGTCCGTTATTGGTATACCCATTTTCAACCACACTATGTACATAATAAGTAGGGTGACCGGTAGTATTCGTTGAAGCTTTAATTTTATTGAGTTTGGTATACTCATAGACGAAGCGTATTAAACTTCCATCTTCATTATCAAAAGTTTTTACCAGACCCATCGTAGACGCTCTGGTTCTTTCCGGGTTTTCAAACAAATCGACGAGGTTTCCGGGCAGGTCATTTCTTGCAAATTCTATATATGTATCAAATCCGTGTTCTTTGAAATTCCATCGAATAGCAATTGATGCCATTTGATCGTAATTGTCATTGGGAAGATCAGGATCGTCTATGTTTTTCCATAGTGAGGCAAATATGTCCAATGGGCTAAAATCACCATCGAACATGTCCCGATACATCACTCGTTGAAATCCAAGACTCAGTTCTGGAGCAAAATTTGGTCTCAGGCCAATTACCGTTCCGGTGATGTAGCGTTGATCATTTGACTCGTTGGTGTCAAAATAGTCTGATTCATCCATGAGTCCCCAAAATGTCTTCCATTCGAGCATTCCAAGTTTTGTTTTAACAGGAACTGATGTACCGATATCAAAATGTGGGATTCCTCCGGCATTGTTGGACATTAATATAGGAGTGACCTGAGCAGGGCCCCATGTCATCGATTGAGTAGATAAACCAATAGTTGCATTCTTGTAAACCAGTCTTATCTCTGACTGTCCGGGGTGTATTTTGGTCAGGGATTCATCTCCGTATCTCATCACCCAGTCAATTTTTCTTTCAAATGGATAAGAGAATTCGTTTTTACCGAATGGTGAGGGAGCAACGAAGAAATCTTTGTTTTGCGCATAGTATACAACCGGAGCAAATGTGAATTGAAGCATTCCAAATTTACCCGAGAATCCAAAGTTAACGTTGCTGTTAAGTCCCCTGCCTTCCCAGACCGCTCCATCATTATAACTATCCGGCATATCCGAGGAATAGCTAAAGCTGAAGGAGGGATCCAGTATCTCAATCACGCCATCTTCCTGCCTTTGAATATCAAACTTCCCATTCCAAATATCCCATTTTAAAGCCGTGTCGATGGCATACCTGTGAAGGATTGATGGCAAAACAGAAATCGGACCGTCAAGATGATCATTTTTCATCCTGAGTACTTCATAATAATCCCTTTGATAATATCCAGGAATCAGTACCTGACTTAAGCCACTGGCAGGAATGAGTTGACTTAAGCCAATGAGTAATAAAAAACCGGAAACCTTCATGAGTGAGCTATTTTTTGATGCAAAAGTAGTTTATAGAAAAGAAGAAAATCGGAGGAGTTATCTTAGGTTACAATGTTTTCATTTTACCAAGAACCTTCATCAGGAGTTGAAGACAAATGAAACCTGTACGGTTTTTAAGCCAGTCCATTGAAGCCCAGTAATGAAAAATTCTGGCCTTCTTCGTTTTTGTATCAAACCAGTTATCACGTTGTATTCTTGCTTCTTTTCCACTATAGCCACTTTTCCCTGGCGGGTGATCCACAATAACTCTGTCATCAACTACTGAAGGCCTGTTGTTAACCATTCCCAGGTATCCCATATAGATCTCAATACCATGACCGATATAGTTGACTTTAAGGTCAATTGGACAAATTATGTCAAGAAAGGTTTTGGGCATTACCACACAAAAACCATCAGTAAAGGTTACTTTTCGGGTCTTATTACTCCCAAGATTGTGCATGTGATTATGTGTGGTGTGACTGGCTGATGGAGCATAAGCACCAGTTGATGGATTTGCCAGGGAGCTTTCCATTTTTTCATGCAAGTCCCTTGGGTCTGCAATTTCCACGTCAGAAGTAATCAGAAATAAATGAGTGTGTTTGGACTTCATCAGCTTGTATGCTTCATTAATCAGTCCGTTATAATAAATGTTTGGAAACTGATAATCGAAATGGGGGCTTTCGGAATCACTTATTTCAGATCCACTATCCATGAGTATTGGATTGAAGTCATCCTTAAGATGTTCTTTGAGTCGAATACCTTCCTCATTGTGCTCATGATTAACTATTACAGTAAGCAGGTGTTCCATAATAATCAGTTCTTAGAGACTGGCCATTTGTTTTTGAAAAATCGCAATGCAACTGAATTATTTCTGTCTGCATTATCCTGACGATCGTAGTTGTTGATTTTTGCCAGGCTTGATGCTTTAAAAAAATCGTTGCTAAAGAAAGGGGTGTAGCAAAATCGTTTCATGGGGAAAATATACTTTGGAACCTGTGCATGCGCACTGATCCAGACATCATCAACAAAACGGACCTGTTTTGGTGTATCAGAATAATCTTTCAATTCCGAGATTTTAAAAAATCGGGGTTTTAGCAGGTAGCCGGAATATCCCTGAATAATATCAGTCCAATAGAGTTTGGATATTCTTGTTCCCGGAACCGGAGTGGGAGGAATTTTGAAAATGTTGCTTTTTAGCGTCGTTGATTTGTCTATTAAATCTTCTGGTACACGCCATCCGCTCGCGGCAAGTATAAAATCGGGATTCTTTTGCCCGGCTCTCTCAAATTCATCAATATATCCTGGTGGATAAATGTTGTCATCATCGACCACAAGTATTTTCTGATCGTTTTCAAGAAACTCCAATGAGGGAATAAACTTAGATGCGGGACCGTAATCCTCATCAAGTCTCACAATATTGACAGACGCAAGTTTTTCAAGCCATTCCGGGATTTCATATTCTTTTTGATTTCGGAAGGAGGTATAGGGGATATTAAGGTGGATCCGTTTTGGGAGTCGTTTTTGATGAAGCAGACTCTTTACAGTAAGCTCAATGCTGTCGATTCTTTCAGGAATTGTTGTAAAAGAAACAATGATATCTGAACGATCCTTAGCCGACGACCATTTGCTGTCAAGAGTTTTTATCGATTTCCTTTTCAGGGAATAGAAATGAGTCAGGTCTTTGATAAGTTTTTTGCCTGACAGATAATTGTAACCCCCTATTCCAATGAGAGCCAGTGCTGCTATGATGATGAGGTAGATCAATTTCCTGCGAATTTGTTGACTAAAATATCGATGCGTCGCTTAATCAAAAAATAGAAGTAGGAAAATGGCCCGACAGGCAAAATCATACTATCACTAATTTTTTTACGGACACTAATGAATTTGACAGGGTGAGAAGAACTTATATCCACTTCCTCCTTAGTGAGTTTTAATTGGTCCGATATTTCTGCTTTTAGCAGAAGAATGGTCAAAATGGACTGATCACTCTTGTGGTTATGCCGGGTGGCTCCTTTTGGGTGTATGCATTCTTCTATGGCTGCAAGATCTTTCCATCTTCTGACCAAATTTTGGACTTCATCAAAATGATATGAAAAACCGACGGTGTTGCCTGCTCTATTCCTGTTTTCTGCAAGTTCATCGGAAACTTCCAGGTAATCCAGGGTTTGTTGGAGTGTCCATTCTTTCAGCGAACCTGTTCCGCAAAGTGGAGCATACGTACCAAATCTTTCCAGTTCTTCCCAGACTGGTCTTAGATTTTTAAGAATCAAATTGGCGCTATCGAGATAGAGAATGTTACCCTTTTTTTCCTCGAATACCTCATGAATCAGGGTTGGTTTCCAGGCGTAATTCATTTGTCCCGGTTCGAAATGCTTTGGGTAAAGAGAGAAGTCAAACTTGCGAACTTCGAGCCAGTCCACCTCTTCCATTTTAACATCAAGCTTGTGCAACTGCTCATCAGTTAATCCCAGATCGAAGAAAATGATTTTACTATTCCGAAATTCTTTGTGTCGGACGTAGGAATACATCAGTTGGGTAAAGCAGCGATAGAAATTTTTGTCTCCGGCACTTATGATATAATTATTCTGATCTGCCATCAATGTCGGACTGATTAATCCTGTGCCAGTTTACCGTCTCTTAATTTCATCACTCTGTCGGCAAGGTGGAAGTAACGATCATCATGTGTAATAACCAGAAGAGTTTTCTTTTTCTCTTTTAAGTAGGTCAAAATCTTATTATAAAAAATCTCCTTGAAATAGGGATCCTGATTGGCTGCCCATTCGTCAAAAAGATAAATCTCTTTGTCTTCCAGAATGGAACTTATTAGAGATAGACGTTTCTTTTGTCCGTCTGAAAGCCGTTTAGAGCTGAATTTCTTATTTTCAATCTTAACTTTTTTAGAAAGCTCGAGCAATTCAATCAGCTCGTCCCCTTTTTGATTCAGGTATTCTTCATCAATGTGATCAAGTTCCTGAAAAACATATGAATCTGTGAATACTGCAGAAAATCTTGAACGATAAAACGAAAGTGTTTCTTCAGTAATTGGTTCATCTTTATAGCTGATCTCCCCTGCTTTTGGTTTGTAGAGGCCAAGAATAATTTTTGCCAGTGTGGTTTTTCCGCTTCCATTACCACCCACAATAAAAACCGTTTCACCTTTCGTCACATTAAAGTCAATTGGACCTAACATGAAGTGCTCATCCTCATCAGCGTGATAATAGCTGTGCTCGATATCGTTGAGTTCAATGAGCGGGCTCTTTGAAGTCCAGTCTTCATTCACAATTTCTCTGTCATAACTGAAAGAAGGCTCAAGACTTATCCCTACTTCTTCGATGTGTTTGAACGAAACTTCAATATGCTTCAGGCTTCTAAGGAATCCGGTACCAGTTGAAAGTGGTGCCAGTGTAAACAAAACAAGTGTCAGGTAATTACCAAAGAAATCAAGTGTGACAAAACCGGTCTGGAACACGATAACTATCAACGCTCCCATACCAAGAAGCAGCACCATATCGGTTGAACGGTTGAAAACGGAGGAGATCACATTTTCTTTCAGATAGTACTTCATCTGCGTTTCACTGGTAGGAAGAATCCGGTCGTCAATAAATGATTTGGAAAACTTTCGATTTAATGTTAGCTCTTTCACTCCCAGAACCAGGCCTTCAAATTTGGCAAACAGGTCATTTAGATAACTCCTTGAACCATCAGCATACTTTCTGATTAAGGGAAGAGCAACAACTGTTAGTAGCGCAACTACCACGAAGAGAAGAATAGTGGCCAATGACAAAAGAGGTGAATACCAGACCATATAGCCTAAAATTCCAATCACAGTTGCAAGTCCTGTGGTCACAGACGGGAGAGTTCCCATGTATGCGGATATCTTGTCTATATCCGTGGTTAGTATTGGAATCAGTTTGGACTGGTTATGCTCGATTTCTTCATAAGGAGCCTGAATAATCTTTCTGGAGAGATCTATTCTTAATTGATGGATGATCTTTTGCATCATTCGCGAAACGGCGTAAGAAGCTACAATTGACAACACCCCATAAGAAACCCAGTATAAACCAAATTCCAGAACAAAATCGAAAAGAATGAATTCATCTCCTCCGACAGCCTGATGAATACTTTTTATTACCATCGTGGAGGCTAATCCGGTCAGCACACTTGAAAGCAGTGCTACCATGAAAAGTGGCAGAGAAGATTTTATTAAAATTCGAATTACTACCATGTTGGATTTTTTCAACCGCGAAGCTACTAAATCAGTTGGGAAACTTTGTTAATTGCTGAACTTCAGATGGTTGCAAAGAAATAGGATGTCCAATCAGTATGTGATTGATGGACCCGGGATCACTCAGGAATCCACTCTTTAATCAGGTAGCTGTTTTCATAAACCTTCCCTATCGCATTATCATCGTCGTACTCATGGATAAAGTCTACTATTTCTCCATCAATAATAAGGTCATACATGATTTCCCAATAAGGATCAATCTGTTGATCATAGGGTTCAACTCCGTTGAGCAATTCAATTCTTAACGTTTCAGATCCATCTTTGATGAATTGTGATAAATCAATTTGAAAATCAACTTCAGGGCTATTGTGGATTGTTCCACTTGTAAAGATCAGGGAGTCCTCAACATAAACATTGACATTATTGTCAATTTTGCTGATTGCCAGAATATATCCTGAAGAAGGTTCGTTTTCATCTTGTGTACTTTTGTTGTCCGATGCGGCTTCTTTTTTTGCGGGACCACCACAGCCGACAATGACGAACATTAGAACCACAAATAGCTTTTTCATTTTATACAACGCGGTAATTTTTTATTCTTATTTTGAACGCAAAATTATGGTAAATGCAGGACAAAATATTTGAGAAACAGCTTATCCACATAAAATAGTCTGTTGGCTGGCAACTTCCAGAACGTAAATTTTTCTGATAACAGGGTAAACCGGATATATTCCTCGTGGAATTTCTACAGAATCAATTAGCCTGAGGTTGTAGCTCGAAAATAGTTGAATCCATGCCCGATCTGTTTTAAAACCGTTGGAACTCTTTGACCAGGGTGAAGTGCCAAGATGGATGTTGCCCAGCATTCTGTCAACCCCACAACTAATAATGTCTTCACCAATGATGATTTTGTTGGACGTTACTCTCACACATTCCTTTAGCAACTCCGCTGCATGATCAGTATGATGTAAAACGAACATAAGAATGGATGTGTCAAATTCTTTATCCATGAATGGAATGGATTTTCCATTAAATACTTTGAGATTAAGTTCAGGGTGTTCCGACTTGTCCACTACATCAATTGCTTTGATTCCATGTCCTCTTTTGAGAAGAAATTTTGCAAATCTCCCACTCCCGGCTCCAATATCTAGACATTTACGACCGTAGTTTTTACATATTTCAAAATACTTATAGCGCAGAAAGAAGTCGGTTTTTTGATTGCGAATTTTGCTAAGCAGGATTCGGAATATTTTTAAGATAATCATCTTGGTTAAAATTTGGCATATAACTTATTTATATCCATAATTTTAATCAGGTCTTTTTGGTGGGTTGGTACAACTTAGGTGAAAATGTATGACAATACCCCCAGCCAGGTACGAAAAAAATAAGTTACTTTTCGAAGCTTGCTTTCTCCGGGTAACTCCTGTCAAGGAAATCCTGAATAAATGAGACGACATCCTGATTAGGGTTATCCCGTTGATCGTCATTCATACAATAAAATTTTGGTTGCTTTTGTTCCAGATTTTTAACAGCCTTTTTTTGAGCTTCTAAGTTGTTTTTGATTTTGTGAAAAGTATGAATTTTTCGTAAGTCAAAAACACTTATAGGGTTGCTGTTTTTACGCTGGTTTGTCAGCATATATTTCCTATACACCTTTTGCATTGTGATGTTGTCGTCTCTTCGAAATCTTGAAGTGCGGGTTTGGTGAAATCGATCTTTATAGATTTCCTGAAGGTCATGCACAAATTCTTTTTTGTAAAAAATCGGATTGTGTTCGACCAGACCCAGGCTCACAATATCATTTTTTCGCTCATTAATTCGAAATTTTAAATTCTCACCAAAAAGAGTTCCGAAAATGGTTAATTGCCCATTTCCCGTTATAAAGTCTGATAGCCCCACTTTGTTTCCAAACAGGAAATCATCACATGAGTAGATATAATACTCAGACAATCCCGGAATATTATGCATATAACTTTCAATGGTGTTGTAATTGAAAGTCGGAAGATATTGTTCGTCAATAATTTCATCGTGATGGATGATTTTGACTTTCGGATGATCCGCATCCAACCACTCAGGAATCTGTGGCCGTGCAGTGATGATAAAGATTGTTCTTACCCATGGTGCAAATTTTTCAACAGACCTCAGGCTGTATTTCAATGTCTGGTACACATCACGGACCCTTTCCGGATTGATATCTTTTGGCTTTTCTGCGTACTGGTTGTAAAAACTTATATACTCAGGATCATCACCGTTTACCCAGGTGAATACCATATCAACAGGTCCAATATTCATTGAAGAGGCCAATTCCCTATTATTAATTCAATTTTGATTCTTTTTGCACCAATGTTAAGAACCATTCAGTACTTCAAGCGAATCGCAAATATATATCTGACCTCCTGGCCAGGTTCCTACCAGAAAAAGAAAATCAAAATTCTCGAAGATCTTTTCAAGATTTCTGCAAAGACGATTGAAAAATCAGGAGAAGAATTTTGGCTTGATTTCGGAACCCTGTTAGGGTATCATCGGGAAAAGGGAATTATCCCTCATGATATCGATGTGGACTTTGCAATGCATGAAAAATCGTATCAAAAAGTATTGGATATGCAGGGCAGCATTCCACCGGAATTGAAACTATACGATACTACTGAAAAGCATAATGGTCCTAAAATGTACTTTAGTTACAAAGGATTTGATGTTGATATTTACTTCTATGAAGATCTTGGTGATTCAATGAAATCCTATGAAAAATCACACTTCCCCAATGAGCGACAGGAGATCCCCAAAGATCTGATTTATCCTCTGCAACAAATTGAGCTTTTTGGTGAGAAGGGGTACGTGCCCTCGAAAACAGAGGAATATCTGGAACACATATACGGCTATATTGGCAGAAATGGGAGGAGAGACCCGGTAACAGGATTCTGGTCTGAAAAAAATGATTAATCGGATTTTCCGAACTGGTGAAAAACAGGGCTGTCAAATATTTTAATTTCTTCAGCTGAAAGACTGGGATTCCAGGTATCAACGATGAGAACAACACGATCCTTTTTACCTGAATGAACCACCTCGTGTTCGAAGGAGTCGTCAAATCCAAAGGCTTTACCATTTTCCCACGTCTGCCAGCGATTCCCTACTCTAATCTTCACTTTGTCCGGCTCAGGAATTTCAAGCCCGAGGTGATACCTGAATCTTAAATTGCTTGATCCACAGTGAGGAGTGATATGCACACCGGGAGTCAGTTTGGAAATAAGTACAAACCCAAAATTCTTTGAAATGGGGATTTCTTCCAGCATTTCAAACGTGTGTTTGAACTTTTCTGCGATCTTCGGATCTACTTTGCCTCCAACTCCATAAAGAAAAATACCTTTCCAATCCCCGTTTTCGGCAAGGCTTTCATTATCAGGATGAGTAACGATTTCCTGAATATTATCTTTATACTCCTTAATTATCATCTCAGCGTTTTCCTCTAAAATCCGACAAATTGGATCGTCAAGAATGATGGGCGGATTCTTAAGCTTAGAATAATTCCAGACTGTTGCTCCACTGGAATTAATACCGTCCCCAATTGAAGGGCCGTTGTAAAGTGGCTTGACATTGTAATTACCTGCTATTTCATCCTTTTCCGAATTAGTCGCTGCGAAACGTAGAAGCCGGAATACCCCACCCAGTCCAAATGCTTTCCTCAACTGAAGATCGTACCAGTAAAGGTGTTTAGCAATGGATGTCCCTGCAATCAGGGTTTTGAGTTTTTTTGAGTTCTTTAGGTGAGTGGAAAGATTTTTAAGCATGGGTCTGATCAAGTAGTGGTAATATTTTGTTTTTGGCTCTTTCGAGGTGTTCCTCATTGTCAATTTCACACCAAACCAAATCTTCAATTTTCAAAACGGTAACAGGATGGTTGGAGTTCGCTATTGCAATCTCATAATCTTTGGTGGTAGCATCTTCTGCATTTTCATGATGTTTCATCAGTACTTTGAAAAGATCTCCTGAGATTTTCCAAATCCCTACCAGCTCCGCATCTGCCTGAACTTCTGCCTTATTTTTGGATAAATTTTTCAGGTAGCCATCATGACTTTCAACATACACCTCATCATTAGACGCTGTAAAGCCGCTACAAAGAATAATATTTTCAGAATCATTAGAAACCAGAGATGAAATTGCCTGAGAATGATAAAGTAAATCAGATTCTAAAAGCAGGAACCCTTGATCGATAAGATCAGCGCTGTATGAAAGTGTATGAAAGCTTCCGGTGGTTGAAAAGTCAGGGTTTTTGAAAGTTTTCAGCCCTTCTTTTTTGGCAAGTCGTTCATAGTGCTCACTCAGATGTCCGGTACCAATCAAAATATTTTTAATGCCATTTTCCTTCAGAATCCGGACAGATCGTCCAATCAGCGTTTCTTCCCCTACCTTCATAAACCCTTTGGGAATATCATGAGTATAAGGTCTTAAGCGCGTTCCTTTCCCGGCGGCAAGTATGATTGCCGTTTCAATTCTGGTTTTAGATCCCTGTTTCGCGTCCATTTCTGTTTTTGGATTCCCGCGAAATTATAGAAGATTTTATTGTTGTCTGGAAAAAGTGTACAAGTTGCTTTCACCTATTTTTGGGACCTTATTACAATTGGATGAGATTAGTTATAACAGGAGCGGGTGGATTTTTGGGCAAAAACCTTGTCAGGAACCTTTCGGGCAAAATCGAATTTGCCAGACTGTTGGATGTTAATGAAGTGGTGTTGCCAAAACATATCAATTCAGACAGTTTTTTACTTGATCTGGCAAGCCTGGAAGTTGCTGAAATGATTGATGAAAATGATGTGGTTATACATCTGGCATGGAGATCAAACCCCTCGCTTACAGGTTCGGATGTGGAGGCAGAAAGAAAATTGAATTGGGGGGCATCAAAAAATCTGATTGATATATGCACAAAAAAGAAAGCTAAGCTTCTATTTATTTCCTCCGGAGGGACAGTATATGGAAGGCCGGCCTACACCCCAATAGATGAAAAGCACCCGCTTGCACCAATTTCAGCTTATGGTAAAGTGAAACTGGAGGTAGAGGAGGAGATTTTAAGGTCCAGCGAAAAGGAAGGGCTTAAATATGTAATTCTCCGACCTTCGAACCTATATGGTCCCGGTTTCAGTACGGATAAGGGATTGGGTGTGATTGGGCATTGGGTGAGACAGATTAAAGAAAGCCAGCCACTAAGAATTGTCGGTGATGGGGAGCAGGTTAGGGATTTCATTCATGTCGATGAACTTAGTGATGCAATTATGCATTGTATTGATCTTGAAAATGAGATTCTTAATGTTGGGACAGGTACCGGAATTTCTCTAAATCATCTAAGAAAAATATTTGAAGAAGTAATCGGATATCAAATTGAAGTAATCCGGCTTGAAGAAAGAGATTTTGATGTTGCGAATAATGTACTTTCCATTGAGCACATAAGGCAAATAACCAGCTGGAAACCTCATATTTTGTTAAGTAAGGGGATTGCTGAATTAATGAAGTAATCAGAATTGCTTAAGTACATTATCAAAGAGCAACACGCTTTTTTTGATATCCACACAGAATAGAGCCTGTTTTCTTATCTATCGGTTTTAACTTGCGCGAAATTATATTGAAAGAATAACGTCCTATGAAGAAAGTATATGTAGGAATGGGTACCGACCTCATTCATCATGGTCATATTAACATTATTGAAATTGCCAGGGAGCTTGGAGAAGTGACTGTCGGACTTTTGTCTGACAAAGCAGTGAGCAAATTCAGTAGAATCCCATTTCTGTCTTTTGATGAAAGGAAGAAAATACTTGAAAATTTAAAAGGAGTGAAGGAAGTCGTTTCACAAGAGACCCTGGATTACGAGGAAAACCTTCGCGCTTTAAAACCTGACTTTGTTGTACACGGCACGGACTGGAAAACCGGACCACAAAAGCATATAAGAGAAAAAGTGATCAGCCTGTTGAAAGAATGGGGAGGTGAACTTGTTGAACCGGAATACACTGCCGGTATATCGTCAACTGGTCTTCGAAATGCGCTTAAAGAAGTAGGCACAACTCCGGACATCAGAAGAAGGATGCTACGAAGGCTCATTGATTCAAAAGATATTGTGAGAGTACTGGAAGCTCATAATGGTATTTCAGGACTTATAGTTGAAGAAACTACCTATGAAGCAGAAGGGGAAATTCGTGAGTTTGATGCACTATGGGTAAGCAGTCTCACAGATTCCACAGCCAAAGGCAAGCCGGACACAGAGTATGTCGACAGAACATCAAGATTTCAAACCATCGCTGATATCCTGGACGTAACCACTAAACCAATCATTTTGGACGGAGACACGGGAGGAGTGACCGAGCACTTTGCCATGCTGGTTAAAAACCTTGACAGACTTGGTATTTCAGCTGTCGTAATTGAAGATAAAGTCGGTCTCAAAAGAAATTCTCTTTTTGGCACTGAAGTGAAGCAGGAACTGGATACGATTGAAGGATTCTGTGAAAAAATCAATGCAGGCAAAAAAGCGCAAATGACGGATGACTTCATGATTTTCGCGAGATTGGAAAGTCTGATTGCTGATAAGGGTATGGAAGATGCATTGGAAAGAGCAAAGGCATACATAGAAGCAGGAGCGGATGGCATCATGATCCATAGTCGACATAAAGATGGGAGTGAGATCATGGAGTTCATGAGAAAGTACCAGGAGTTTGAGTATAAAGTTCCGGTAATTTCAGTTCCATCTTCCTATAATCATTTTACTGAAGAGGAACTGGTAGAGGCTGGTTTCAATATTGTGATCTATGCAAATCATCTGCTTCGTGCAGCATTTCCTGCTATGAAGAAGACGGCAGAAACAATTTTGCAGCATAAACGATCGCTGGAAGCAGCCAATGAATTCTGTATGCCGATCAAGGAAATTTTGACTATTCTTCCAAACTAAAGATGCTGGACCCTAAGACTTTTCTTGCCACACTAAAATCAGCCGGAATCACTTTTACGACGGGTGTTCCGGATTCACTCCTGAAAAATTTTTGTGCATGCATATCCGATGAAGGTTCGGATATAATTGCAGCGAACGAAGGAGCTTCAGTTGCATTGGGAATTGGACATCATCTGGCTACCGGGGGAATCCCGCTTGTTTACATGCAAAATTCCGGTTTTGGCAATACAATGAACCCTTTGCTCTCTCTTGCAGACAAGGAAGTATATGCTATACCAATGTTACTCATGATCGGTTGGAGAGGCGAACCAGATGTGAAGGATGAGCCACAGCATATTAAGCAGGGTCGTGTTTCTGAAAGTCTGTTGAAATCCATGGAAATACCCTATGTGATTTTGTCAGAAGATCAGCAGGAGGCAGAAAAGCAGGTCGTTGTAGCATTTGATGCAATGAAAAGAGATTCATGTCCTTATGCACTGTTGGTCAAAAAAGGAACTTTTGATAAATACAGTCAAAATATGGACGATGCACCTTCTGATTATTTGAACAGGGAGCACGCAATCGAAATGATTTTGAATAAGCTTGATGAAAATGATGTGGTGGTTTCAACCACAGGAAAATCATCAAGGGAAGTATTTGAAATAAGGGAGAAAAACGGAGAAGGACATTCAAAGGATTTTCTTACCGTTGGAGGAATGGGCCATGCCTCTCAAATTGCGCTGGGGATTGCTCTTTCGAGACCTGACAGGAAGGTTTATTGCCTTGATGGAGACGGGGCTATGATCATGCATTTGGGCTCAGCGGCCATTATTGGAACACAAAATGTACCAAATTACAGACACATTGTTGTCAATAACGGATGTCACGAATCAGTTGGTGGTCAGCCGAGCGTGGGGTTTGAAATAGACTTTAGAAAAATTGCAGAGGCTTGTGGATACAAGGTAACACATCTTGCTGAAAATGAATCACAGCTAAATGATTTGTGGGCTGCATTTGCAGAAGCTGACGGACCGACTATGCTTGAAGTAAGAACAACCAAAGAATCTCGTGATGATTTAGGAAGACCAACAACTACTCCAAGACAAAACAAGGAGGATTACATGCAAAATCTATTGTAATGAGTTTAGAAGATCACACCAAATCGATTTCAAGAAAAATTCTTTTAAATCCAGGTCCGGGAACGACATCCCGACGCGTAAAAGAAGCTCAGATCGTTGAGGATATATGCCCAAGGGAAAGTGAATTTGGGCAGTTGATGCACGACATGTGTGAAGGACTTTTGACTATCGGGAAATGTAATGACACACACAGTGTAGCACTTTTTGGAGCAAGCGGAACAGGAGCAATGGAAGCAACACTTGTTTCCGCCATTGGTTCGAATGATCACGTACTTATTATTACGAATGGAGCATATGGGATTAGAATGAAATCCATTTGTGAAGGATATAAGATCAACCATTCTGCCATTTTTGAATTTGGAGATTATCCGGATGTAAATCTTCTCCGAGAGGAACTTAATACAAAAAAATATACCCATCTGATCATGGTTCACCATGAAACCTCTACCGGAATGATGGATCCGTTAGAGGAGGTTGCAGCATTATGTAGAGAGACAGATGTCAGGTTGATTATTGATGCGATGAGTTCATTTGGTGCTTACCCGATGAACCTGTCAGAATTGGGAATTGATTATTTATTTTCAAGTTCCAATAAATGCATCCACGGATTTGCCGGGTTATCCTATGTCATTTTCAGGAATGACAGAAAGGATGAACTCAAGGCAAATGGAAAGGGATTTTACTTCGATGTGTACAAACAGTGGGAGAACCTTCAGAACAAAAACCAATTACGTTTTACTCCTCCGGTTCAGGTATGTTACGCGTTTAATGAAGCAATAAAGGAAACACTGGAAGAAGGGGTTGAAAACAGGTGGAAGAGATACCAGGGTAATTGGCAGATACTTTTCGACGGACTAAAATCTCTGGGATTTACTCCATTTCTGAAGGATGAACACCAATCCAAAATTCTATTGGCACTGGACCTTGACGGCACCATAAATTTTAATGGATTTCATGACTATTTATTCCAGTATGGGATTACCATATATCCGGGAGTGATTCCAGAGAGTAATACTTTCCGGGTTGCTGTGATTGGAGATCTTTACCCGGAAGATATGGAATATGTAATGGACATGATCAGGGCCTATTTTAAATAGCTGACGCATATACCTTGTCAATTTGGGCAGTAAGTACTTCCCAGTCATATTTTTTCACCTCGTTGAGTCCATGTAAAGTCAGGGCATCTCTTTTTTCTGAAAGGAGCAGTCCTTCTATGCTTTTAACGAGACCAGCGGTATCATAAGGCTCAGGAAAGTGTGGACGCATTTCATCAGTAATGACATTTTTGTACCCGTCATTTGCAAATCCGGCAATTGGAGTTCCTACTGCCATTGCTTCCAGCAAAACGATTCCGAAACTTTCTCCATAAAGTGCCGGTGCAACATACACATCAGATTCACTAAGAAGCTTGTACTTTACCGATTCATCCACAAACCCGGCCAGCTCAACATCAGTCAAATTATAATCCTTAATGAATGTTTCTACATCTTCTCTGTTATCACCATCTCCGGCGATTACAAGTTTAAAGTTTGGATAGCTTCCCTTTAGTTGCCGAAAGGCGCCGAGCGCGTGCATGACACCTTTTCGAGGCTCAAGTCTCCCAAGAAACAGTAATTGGAAGCAGGAAGGATCTTTAGAGGATTTTGGATACTTATTAATCTCTTGCAGATCGATTCCATTAGGAATGACGTTGATCTTTCTTTTTGAGAATCGACGAATGTAACCGGCCTGTGATTCAGAGACCGAAATGATACCATTCAGAAAAGAGAATACCCATCGTGCGACAAGTGGCATGATCCATCGACCTACAAATTGATTTTTCGGAGTATCATGAAAGGTGGCCACATGTTTTGCTTTCGCATACTTTCTAATTTGAAATGGAAGCAAAGGATTCCAAATGGTATGATAATGAATAATATCAAAATCCTCTTTTTTCAGAAATTCCTTTAAAGCTTTCTTTTCTTCTTTTAGTGCAACATTTAGATCAATCTTAGTACCGCCCAGGTTTAAGGAACGGTTTTTGCCAAAAAAATTGATATTTGGCTCTTCCACGAGATCAGCATTCACATTTGGAGCGATGATCTTCACGGTATGGCCTAGTTTTGTGAGATATTTGGATAAACTGATAATGTGGGATTTGACACCTCCCGGTCTTGAAAAATCATATGGACATACCTGAGCAATTTTCATGGATTAGTAATCGAAAGACACTGTCAATTTTTGTTGTCTTCTTTGCTCTTTTATTTGGAGCAAATTCGTTGATGGCTCAAAATAAATCATATCCATTCAAACAAGGAGAAAAAATGACCTATTCTGTCCATTTTGGATGGTTTAATATCGGAGTGGCAGAAGTATGGATAGATCCGGAATTTCATTATGAAAATGGTGAACCTCATTATCTGGTAAGATGTAATATCGTCTCTTCACCATGGTTTAAATTATTAAAGCAAATTGATATGTGCTTTGAATCACTTGTCAAAGCAAGTGACTTAAGGCCTTCAACATCAATAAGGGATTTGAAGCAGGGAGGGAGGATTGATATACGAAGAGATCAGTTCATTTTTGACGACTCCATAAAAGTAAATGCATACGTAGAAGATGTCGATTCTCACAGGAATCACGCTTTTGCAAGAACGAATGTTCCCTTTAGAGATGCGCTTAGTTCCTATTTGTACCTAAGAAATCAGGATTTACTGAACCTCAGAGAAAAGTTGAGTGTACGGACATTTTTCACCAATTCACTATACGAATTTAACATAGCCCCTGACGGATCAGGTCGGTTTAAACTAATGGGAGACAGAATTCAAACAAAGGAATTTAAGCTTTTCTTTCCACCGAGTGAATTGGTTTCTAAAGGACAAACCGGATCCGTTGTGGTTTCAGCAGACGAGAGAAAGATCCCTCTCAAGTTTAAGTTGAATTTAAGTCTGGGATCATTTATGCTCGAGCTCGAAAATATTTCATATGAATAGCAGAGTGCTGATTGGAGCAAATTCCTTTATGAAGGATTTTAGAGAGCGTGCCAATGAAGCAAAGAAAAGTCTGTTTGTGCAAGCCATGACTTTCGAAGGAGATTCAGCCGGTGAAGAACTGATAGACATTATGGCCAGCTCGCCAGCAAAAGACAAAAGACTTTTGGTAGATTCCTATTCTAAGGCAGTCATTAACGACAGCTTCATATTCAGCCCAAAGTACCTTAAAGACAAAGCGTTTAGACAAGAAGTCAAGAACACCAGACGCATTTTAAAAAGTTCTTCCAAATATGGAATAGAAGTAAAACTCACTAATCCGTTGGGATTCTTCATGCTACGATATCCACTCCGCAATCATAAAAAAATGGTTGTGGTAGATGAGCAAACGACTTATCTGGGAGGAATAAATTTCAGTGATCATAATTTTGAGTGGCACGATATGATGGTGGCTATTGAAAGCCGAGAAACAGGATCAATCATTGCTGCCGATTTCAACAAGACGTGGAATGGAGAGAATCAATCAACATCGATTGATGTAGATGATTCAACAATCTATTTCTTTAATGGGATCAAGAGTTCGGGTTTATACGAGAAATTATTTGACAAAATCAGAAAAGCGAAGAAGTCGGTTGAAATAATATCACCTTATATTTCTAATCCACTATTGGGGGTATTAAAACAGGTTCCAAAAGAGGTTGAAGTTTCGATTATCTCGCCTGCAAAGAATAATAAGTCAGTGTTTAAAGACATCCTTCTTTCAGAGCTGCAATGGGGTTATTTCAGAATGTTTGAGTATCCGGGAATGTCTCACTTAAAAGCGATTCTTATCGATGGTGAAACCTTACTTTTCGGCAGCAGCAATTATGACATTGTAAGTTACTATTGGGAACAGGAAGTGGTTCTTGAAACAACGAACCAAAAACTTATTGAAGAGTTTAAAAACATCGTACTGATGCCTGCCAAAGACAGATGCGTTGAAATAAGTGATCAAGCTTCCTTAGAAAGTAGGAGTTTGAAATTATTGAAAATTGTTGAGTGGTTTTGTCGTATTTCTTCAAAGTCCTTTTTAAAACCTCATTGACTAATTTCGCGGAATAAAATCAGGATAGTGGCATTGTTTAGAAAACATTTGGAAGAAGTTCATTCGTCAATAAAGCTAATAGACATAGAAGAGAGGTTTGATATTTATTTCAGTCGGTTCTTTGGGCTCTATTTTGCTAAAATTGGGAAATATTATTATTTAACTCCTACTCAGGTTTCACTGGCAAGTTTGTTCGTCGGAGTAGTTGGGGGAGCTTTGCTATTCCATCAAAATGAAAGACTTTTTATTGGGACGGGTTGTTTTTTAATTGTGCTTGCCGGAGTTCTCGACAGTGCTGATGGACAGCTTGCGCGGATGACAGGTCAGTCCTCAGATTTGGGACGTTATATAGATGGAGTCATCGATAATTTTGTTTTTATTGCGATATACATTGGCGGAAGCTTGTATTTTTTTGAGGTCTATGGCTGGTGGATTCTGGCCCTGGCATTTGCTTCTGCATACACAATAAGCCTTAAGGCTGCTCTTTACGAATTCTATAAAACGGAGTACCTGCAATTGGTAGGAAAATCTACTTCGGGTCATATCCCGCTATCAGCTGACGATTTAGAAACTGTTGGTGATAAATGGTACCACAAAGTTATACATGCTATTGCCAAAGACTATACCGGAAAACAACTGAGATATACAACACGAACTGTTGAGTGGAGGCGCAAAGCACTGGAGTTTTCAAAGGATGAACAGAAGCAGGAAGCATTCGATGTTACTTATAGAATGCTTAATAAACCTCTTCTTACATGGTGGGCATTATTCTGCGGAACAAACACGCACAGAACAGCGATCATAGTTTTTTCATTGATGGCCAGGTTTGACCTTTACCTTTGGGCCAGTACAATATGGACCATTGCACTTATCCCATTAACGATAAGCCAGAAAGTAAAAGATAGAAAATTGTTGGAAGCGTTTGAAAAAAGCTAGGCGGTTTTTCTCATTACTACATCAACAGCATCAGCAACGGTATTCATTTCACCAATTACATCGTCTTCAATGTTGATGTCAAATTTATCTTCTATGTCTAATACGATATCAACAATGTGAGCAGAGTTGATTTTTAGATCGTTGATCAGGTCCAGGTTGTCAGAAAGAGTGATCGATTCACCATCAGGCACAAACGGCTTGATGATGGTCATTAGCTCTTCTTTTACGTTATCTCGTTCCATTATTCTTTGAATTTCCTAATTACCAGTGCGCAATTTAAATCACCAAACCCAAAATTAGCCTTCATTACAGTGTTTACCTCCCGCTCTACTGATTTTCTGGGGATTCTATCCTCAGGTATAATTTCCAGTATTTCAGGATGAATTTCATCCACATTGATGTTTGTGTGTACAAAATTATTATAAATCTGTAAAACACAAGCTACCAATTCAATAGACCCTGCTCCTGCAATCGAATGACCGATCATCGATTTTGGTGTATTTACCAGAGGAAAATTTCCACTATCCAAACCTAATGCTCTGGACCAATTCCGAATTTCTATCGGATCACCTTTTGTAGATGTTAAGTGCCCACTGATCAAATCGACCTCTTCTGGCCTGATATTTGCAACCTCAGCAGCAGACTTAATACACTCTACAACAGCATCAGAATTAGAAGCGGTCATAGTTCCTCCCTTCCTTAGTCCACCAGAATTAACATGACCCCCAAGAATTTCTGCATAAATTTTTGCATTTCTTTTTTTCGCACTTTCAAGTGTCTCCAGGACCAGTGCTCCGGAACCTCCTGAGGCCACAAACCCTGAAGATGTTGAACTCATTGGACGAGATCCAAAAGTGGGCCTGTCATTGGAATCACTGCATAAAACTCGCATTGCATCAAATGGGCCCCAAAGATATCGGCCATCCCCCTCAGTACTTCCACATAACATTCTTTTTGCCCTTCCTGCAGCTAAATATTCATATCCTAATAAAACTGATTCAGACCCTGTTATACAGGCCGAAGAATTCGATTGAGATCGATTTGCTAAACCAAGAATTTGATTGAGGTACGAAGCAGCACCGCTATTCATTCCTTCTGAAACTGATCTGGATCCAATTTTCCTTGGTTCCCCTCTGTCTATTACAACTTGTGGATTCTCACGATTGATCCAGCTGTCATAGCCAAGTGCTCCTGCTCCAAAGACTATACCTGAATTATAATCTGGCTCTTCACCAGACGGTTCCAGACCAGCGTCTTTCCATGCTTCCAAACCTGAAAGACATGCATATATTATCCCTTTGTTAGTGAGTTTAGCTGCGAGCAATTTGGGGAGATGGTCATCCAGGTTTATTTCGTCAATTTGTGGGCGTCCACCAAGTTGACATCTAAAGTTGAGTTTTTCAAGTTCGTCCCAGTATCTGATTCCTGATTTACCTTCTCGCAAAGCTTCTTCGAATGCAGTGGCGCCAATAGCATTTGAGGCAACAACTCCTATCCCGGTTATGACTACTCTGTGCTTTTCCAATATTTTATTGATTAATTAGCATGCCTGAACATTCACCTCTTGCAACAACAGTGTTATCCTCGAGACTACATGTGATATGACATTTTAGTTTTCTGAAGCGAAAGTAGATTTTTTTTGACACAATTATCAGCTTATCTCCTGGGTTCACATTTGCAATAAAGTCAACATTGGCATTGGTAAAGGCAGGGAGTACTGGTTCTTCTGAATCGTCCAGGTAAATCCCAAGACAAACTAAACCAATCTGTGCCATGATTTCCGTAATTATTACTCCGGGTACTACAGGATGTCCAGGAAAATGACCTTCAAAGTAATATTCATTTTCCCGAACAGTATAAGTCCCGGTACAACCCTCTTCATTTATTTCGTGGATTTCATCAACGAAGAGGAATGGTTTTTTATAAGGCAAAGCAGCAATGATTTCCTGGATTGATTTCATGTTATTTTTTGCCAGTGTCTTTTGTCTGATTAAGGAAAAGGTACATAACTTATTGAAAACGCATAGAGAAATTCCGGTCTAATCAATTTTCCCTAAAAAGCAACTTCTTGTTATCTCAACATCTTCAAGTAGTTCTTTGTTGGATTCCCAATTATTTAAGGCTGCTCTGTTTTCAAGAAGCATAGGACCTGTTGTGAATTTTTCAGCTTTATTTTTGATCATGATTTTAGCCATTTCACTAAAAATGACAGCATTTGCACCAAGTTTCTGATATTCTGATCGGGCCCCAATGAGGAACATATCAATTACTTTGTTGGAGAAATAAGCCTTGATGAGATGTATGAAACCAAACGGGAACATTCTTCCTTTAGCTTTTTTTAGTGCCCTGGATAATGATGGCATGCAAACTGCCATTGCGATCACTTCATCTTTATCATTCAGTACAATGCCGGTATAATCTTTTTTCATCAGTCCGATATACAAATCTGTATAATATTTCACCTGACGTTCAGAGAGTGGATGATAGGCATATAAATGGGAATAGCCCTCATTTAAAATGCTAAAAATATGTGGCATGTAATCTGCAATTTCTTTAGAACTCTTAAACTTTTTCAATTTAAAATTGAACCGTTTTTGGACCAGATCAGCAGATCTCTTTATTCTTCTGGGTACTTCATCCGGAACAACTCCCCTAAATTCTTTCCAGGTCGCGCTAATTTCTAAACCAAGATTTTCGTAGTGCTTTATATAGTAGGGATAATTGTATATAGTCGCCTGAGTTGGTTCCTGATCAAAACCACTGGTAAGTGCACCTTCAAAATCCAGATCGGTGAAGCCAAGAGGCCCGTGAAATTGCTTTGCTCCGCGTAACCTGCCCCAATCTGAAAGTTGCTTAAACAATAACTCAGAAATTTCCGGATCATCAATAAAATCAACCCAGCCGAATCGAATCATAGACTTTTCCCTTAGTTCTGCATCAATGATAATGCCGGCAATTCTGCCGGCAATTTTTCCGTCCTTTTTTACGAGCCAGTAAGCAGCATCCGCATGATCAAATGCCGGATTTTTATCTTTTCTTAAGGTGGTTAGTTCAAAATCAATAAGAGGAGGTACATAATATTCATTGTCTTTATATAGGGTGAAAGGAAATTTGATAAATGAAATCAGCTCCTTTTTTGTTTTTACCTCCTGAACCTCAAGCATGATCCTATATCAGTTTATTATCTATGTAGTAACGATAAGCATTTTCAAATCCCTTCTTCAGGTCAAAGGCAACGGGAGCTTCTGAATGTCTCAGGCCATCGAATGTGTGAAGGTCCCAGTCATGTGCAATTTCATTAAATTTTTCCCTTGTAAGGTCTGTAGGACCTCCGGTTATTTTGTGCCATGTATCTGATAAGCTTAAACCAAATCTTGATATCCCGGTCGGGATTCGAATCTTTCGAATTTTCTTTTTGAAAGCTTCTTCTAAAGCATCAATCATATCATCGTTAGAATAGATGTTTCCATCGTTAACATGAAAAATTCCTGTGCCATTATCAATATAATGCGGAACAGCAGCAGCCATGTCGGCAGCATGGATCATGGTAATTTTCTGATCGGATCTGTTTATTGGGTAAATTCCTCTTTTTGCAGCTTTGAACAATGGGAGAAACGCCACATCCCCGGCTCCATATATTCCGGTTGGTCGGAATATTAGGGATGGATATTTTGATTTTAGTATAAAAGACTCGGCCGCAAGTTTGCTGGCTCCATAAGCTGAGACCGGATGGCCAACGCCAGCTGGACCGTGCGCAGTATAGGAGGAAATATAAATGAGTTTTTTACTTATGAAATTTGTTTCTTCAATTCCCTCAACCAGCCTTCTGGTGAGCTGAACATTTATCTCTTCATAGTCTTTTGGATAAACACTGGTAGTCTTACCGGCATTATGTATCAGGTAGTCCAGTTGGCCGGTTTCATTCTTTATTCGTTCGAGCTCCTGAGGTAATTGGTTATAATCAATTGTTACCAGCTTCAGGTTTTTATGATGCTCAATATGTGAGGTTTTTGCTGATTTTCTAACAAAGGCCTTTACTTCATAGCCTGATTGAAGAAACGCTTCTACAAGATATTTACCAAGGAAGCCGTTAGATCCGGTTATTGCTACTTTCAAGTTTTATGCGACTTTGTTCTCAAGTTTAATTTCAAGTTCTCGGGCAATCTTTATTATCTTATCTATTGCGATATCAATTTGCTCTATTGAATGTGAAGCCATTAATGAAAACCTGAACAGAGAATCAGCCGGAGCTACAGCCGGGGCAACTACTGCATTAACGAATACGCCTTCCTCAAATAGTCGTGTTGCCATTTGATATGTCTTTTCATTATCTCTGATGTAAACCGGGATAATTGGGGTCTCTGTATCTCCAATGTCAAACCCTTCCTCTCGGAACCTTTTCATTGCATAATTTGCATTTTCCCATAATTTCAGTCGAAATGAGTCATCAGATTCCATGATATCAAGAGCGGCAAGAGTGGCTGCCGTTGATGCAGGAGTCATACTTGCGCTGAAGATCATGGATCGGGCATGATGCTTGATGTATTCCATAACCTCTTTTTCTCCGGCCATATATCCACCAAGTGAGGCGAAGGACTTGCTGAAGGTTCCGCCAATCAGGTCGACATCATCTGTCAGGCCGAAATGACTTGGAGTTCCACGCCCGTTTTCACCCAAAACTCCAACGGAATGGGCATCATCACAGAGCACCATGGCATTGTATTTCTTTGCCAGTGCGACTATCTCCGGAACCTTTGCAATATTTCCTTCCATACTAAATACACCGTCAAAAATGATAAAACGCATATTCTGATTTTCCAGTTTTTGAAGTTTGCGTTCAAGGGAAGACATATCATTATGTCTGTAGATGGTCGTGGAAGCATCTGAAAGTTTACATCCTTCATATATTGAAGCATGGCTCAGGCGATCTATTAGTATCGTGTCACCCTGTGCTGTAATTCCAGGGATGGTTCCCAGGTTAACCTGAAATCCTGTACTGAAAACCAGTACCTCTTCTTTGCCAAGAAATTTTGCGAGGCGTTGCTCTAATTCGACATGCAGATCAGTCGTACCATTTAAAAATCGTGAGCCTGAGCAGCTTGACCCATATTTCTTTATCGCGTTAATGGAGGCTTCCATTACTTTTGGATGAGTTGTGAGCCCAAGGTAACTGTTGGATCCAAACATGAGCGCTTCTTTGCCATTTACCATAACACTGGTCTCCTGCTTGGACTCGAAAGTTCGGAAAAAGGAATATATACCTCTTTCCTTGGCTTCTCTTACTCCTGTAAATGATTCAATCCTTTGTCTTAAAAATTCTCGCATGTGGCAAATTTAGATGAATTGGGTATTATAAGAATTTAAAATAACTCACAAATTAAAATTTGTTTCTGTTCATTTTAAGTCTTTCAACAAATGGCAAGTCAGTATTTGATTACCCCGTAAAAATGCTTTCTTTTTTATGTAAAAAAATAATATTAGAGCTTTTTAATAAAGCAACTTCGTCTGATGCTGCCAGGAAGAAGTTCATAATCTTTCCACGACATCAGCACATTTGAATTGTCTTCCAGCATTGGGCCGGAGGTTACCAGCTCCACTTTTCTTTTTATGTATTCTCTTGTCAATTCATGAATGATAACAGCACTGGCTCCCAGTTTTTGGTAGTCAGGTAGAACTCCAATAAGAAAGAGATCAACATGCTTATTGGATTGAAAGGCTCTGAGTACATGTATGAAACCAAATGGAAACAAACTTCCTTTTGCTTTTTGAAAGGCACGTGATAATGAAGGAAGTGAGATCGCAAAACCAATTACTTTATCTTCCCGATCGACAAGAATCTTGACAAAATCCTTGCGAACCATACCAAAATACTGATCTACATAGTAATCAATTTGCTTCTGAGTGAGTTTGTGATACCCATAGAGGTGAGAATATGCATCATTCAAAACATCAAAAACTCCGTTGGCATATTTCTTTATTTCCCTGGCTTTTTTGAATTTTTTGACCTGAATGCCATAACGTTCAGAAACTATCCTTGCTCCTTTTTCTAATCGCTCCGGAACTTCATCAGGCATTTTGAGTCTGTTTTCAGACCATGTGGCTGAGGCTTCCAATCCCCATGTCCTGTAATGGTCGATGTAATAGGGATGATTATAAATGGTAGCTTGAGTAGCTAATTCATCAAAACCTTCAATTAACGCACCTTCAAAGTCGAGATCGGTGAAACCAATCGGACCATGTATCGCTGTTGCTCCTTTTGAAGTCACCCAGTCAGCTGCTGTTTCGAAGAGCAGGTTGGATACTTGTTTGTCATCAACAAAGTCAATCCATCCAAATCTTGCAAGGGATTTGTTTTTAAGTTCTTCATCAAGGACTATCGCTGCAATCTTCCCAACAATTTTTCCTTTTTTTTCAGCTACCCAATATTTAGCATCAGCGTGATCGAATGCCGGGTTCTTTTCTTTGAGTAGAGTGCTTAGCTCAAAATCAAGAAGGGGTGGAACGTAGAATGGATTTCCTTTGTAAAGTTCGATCTGAAATTTAACAAATTCCTTAATCTCCTTTTTAGTGCTGACTTCTCTTACTTTCAATTCCATTTTTTATTGGGCTGTTGATTTAGATTTTGAATTGGAAATCTGACGACAATGCTACATCACTTTCATCAAATTTTTCTTATCCCCGTACAAGATCGGATTGAAAATATGTTTTAACACCCAAATAACATTAGCTTAGCAAATAGTCAAAAAAATCAATTGCATTTGAATTGTTTAATCCTTGCAGCGGGCAAAAACACCCGACTTAATACCGGAATCCCTAAAAGTCTTGTCCAGGTAGGAAATGAATCTTTGTTGTCCAGACATCTTCGAATTTTTAAAAAGTCTGGTGTGAAAAATTTCTGTCTGGTAAGTGGCTACCGATCTGAAGCATTAGAAGCACAATTGGATAGTTTGAGAGAGGCGCATGATGTAAAAATCGATCACAGACACAATGAGCGTTATGATCTGGAGAACGGTTTTTCAGTTTCAAAAGCAATGGAGTGGGTTAAAGATCAGGGTATTACTGATTTTTTCATGACCATGGGAGATCACATTTTCCATGAAGATTTTGTCAGTTCTTTTATAAAAGAGAGTGCCGGTCTCAAAACTGACCTTCAGTTAGCAGTAGATATACCGGGAAAAATGAATGAACACATCGATATCGATGACGTTACCAAAGTTCAGGCGGACTCAGACATGTTTATTCGATCAATTGGCAAGGGAATTACCCAATATAATTATTATGATACCGGACTTTTCAGATTGAAAGCCAACGTGTTCAATGTCCTTCAAAACTGTTTTGATCAGGAACGATTCACTATTTCAGATATGGTAACTGATTTGATAGATTCAGATCAGGCAAAGGGAACACTGGTAACGGGGTTCACATGGAATGATGTGGATAATCGGGATGATCTTGAAAGCACACTTGCTCTTATAAAAGAAGGCAGGTTATAGATGAGCAATAAAAAAACCCTGAAGATATCTCAACAGGGTTCCTTAATTTTTGTAATGTGTTTGGTCAATCGTAATAATCCAATCCAAGATTGGTTATCAAATCTTCTCCTGCGAGATATCTTAAAGTATTTTTCAACTTCATTAATTGAACGAAAATGTCATGCTGTGGCTTTAGCCCTTTAGCAGCCTGAGGAGATTTCAGATAGAAAGACAACCATTCCTGAATACCACCCTTCATTTCTGCTCTTTTTGCCAGGTCAAGAAACAAGGCCAAATCGAGAACAAGTGGTGCAGCAAGAATTGAGTCTTTACATAGAAAATCCACTTTGATCTGCATTTTATATCCCAGCCATCCTCTTATGTCAATGTTGTCCCATCCTTCCTTGTCATCTCCACGCGGTGGGTAGTAATTGATTCTGACCTTGTGATAGAGATTGCCATAAAGTTTTGGATGCAATTCAGGCTCTAATACCTGCTCCAGAACACCCAATTTCGAAACTTCTTTCGTTTTGAAATTATCAGGATCGTCCAGCACTTCTCCATCTCTGTTTCCAAGAATGTTGGTTGAGAACCATCCGTCAATTCCCAGAGATCTTGCTTTAAGACCAGGGGCCAAAATAGTTTTCATCAATGTCTGCCCGGTCTTAAAATCCTTACCGGCAATTGGCGCTCCTGTTTGTCTGGCGAGCTCCACAATCGCATCTACATCACATGAAAGGTTTGGAGCACCATTTGCATAAGGAATACCCATTTTCACAGCGGCGTAAGCATAGATCATACTTGGTGCGATATCCGGATGATTGTTTCTCAATCCTTCTTCAAGCTTTTCAATTGTTGAATGCACTTCGCCCTCCTCAATGTAAATCTCAGTTGAACCACACCATACCATCACGATGCGATCACACCCATTCTCTTCTTTAAATTTCCGAATATCTTCCATCAAAGCTTCAGCAAGCTCCATCTTATTTGCACCCTGCTTGATATGAGTTCCTTCGAGTCTCTTGACATAATTTTTATCAAATACTGCCTTCATAGGTTTGATTTTCTCTAATTCAGGCTTTAGTTCGTTCAACAGGTCTTTGTCAAGAACTTTTGCATGCATCGCTGCTTCATAGGCATTATCCTCGAATATGTCCCAGCCTCCAAGAACCACATTTTCAAGTGGTGCGAGCGGGATAAAGTCTTTGATAAGCGGGTTCCGCTTTTCTGTTCTTTTGCCCAGACGTATTGTTCCCATTTGAGTGAGGGAACCGATTGGATCAGACAACCCATTTCTGATACTTAATACGCCGGCCATGAATGTTGTGGAAACAGCACCCATTCCCGGAGTTAAAATCCCCAGTTTTCCAACTGGCTCCTGAATTGATTTATTAGATGACATAGAGGATATTTTTTTTCATTCAACCCGCTTGAACTGAGTTTCACAACTACAATTTGATCAATGTAGATCGCAGGTAATCTTTAAGTTGCGCAAAATAAAGTAAAGTCGCCCTTAGTTTGAGTGAAACAATTAAGTAATTTGGTTTTGTTGATTCAATTTTTGTAATATCAAAGTACATGATAGCTGAATTTCTTCGTATTTATCCGGAAAATCCGGAAGGGGCCAAGATCGACCGGGTAGTTAAAGTCTTAAAAAATGGCGGACTTATTATCTACCCAACTGATACTGTGTATGGTCTTGGATGTGATATTTTTAACCACAGAGCACTTGAAAGATTGAAACAAATCAAAGGGTTTAAGGGGAAGAGTATGAATTTGTCATTCATTTGCTACGATCTCAGCCATATTTCGGAGTACACGAAAAATCTTGATACTCCTACTTTTAAGTTAATGAAAAAAGCCCTTCCGGGACCCTATACATTTATTTTAGAGTCTTCTTCAAAGGTCCCCAAAATATTAAATGCTAAAAAGAAAACTGTCGGGATCAGAGTTCCGGACAATAATATTCCAAGAGAAATTGTAAGAGTGCTGGGTAATCCAATCATCACAACATCCATTCATGATGATGAAATCCATGATTACCTGACAGACCCGGAAATTATTTTTGATGAGTTTAAGAACAAAGTTGATTTGATCATACATGGGGGTTATGGAAAAGTTGAGGCCAGCACAATCATTGATTGTACAGGCGGTAGTCCAGAGGTGCTTAGAGAAGGACTTGGTGATGTCAATATATTAGGATGAATTCCCTGCTTATTGAGTCACACTACCTGGGAAGCCTGGAATATCTGTGCCTGATTCAAAATTATGATGAGGTAGTTATCGAAGTATCTGAAAGGTTTAGGAAGCAAACTTTCAGAAACAGAACCTATTTGCTTGGGTCGAACAAAATTCTGCCTTTGTCTATTCCGGTTAACTATTCTGGAGCTATGGCCACAAAGGATGTTAAAGTGGAATATTCAGCGCGATGGGTAAAGGATCACTGGGGGGCAGTTTATTCTTCCTACGGAAAGGCTCCGTTTTTTGAATTTTTTGCAGACGAGCTTAAAAATGTGTGGGAGAAGAAGCCAGAATTTCTTGTTGATTTGAATTCAAATATGCTGAATGTGTGCCTAAAGCTGCTAAACGTCAAAATTGACATTGTCCATACTGAGGTTTACATGGCAGAACCCCCGGATGACCAGGATGATTTCCGTGATGCAATTAGTCCAAAGGTTGAATTTTCTCGTCGAAATATTTACCTCCCAAAGGCGTATTCTCAACTTTTTGGCAATAGTTTTGTACCAAACCTGAGTATCATTGATCTGTTAATGTGTGAAGGTCCGCGAGCGAGTGAAATTCTTGCACAATCCTATCGCGGAAATAATCAGGTGGGAAATGAGATTTAAATTTTCGATGAAAAAAAATCTCTGAGTGAACAAATCTGAAATCGCACGTGTTTTTTCACCCTATACACTAAGTATTTCTGGTTAATACGGTTATTTTTAAAAATTGAAACTCGTCAGAGGATGTCAAAAGAGGCAAAATTTTCAAATAGAGTAAAAGAGGTAATTTCTCTTAGCAGAGAGGAAGCGCTCCGACTGGGTCATGACTATATTGGCACAGAGCACCTGCTTTTAGGGATGATTCGCGAAGGCGAAGGTGTGGCTGTGAGTGTAATGAAGAAGCTTGGCCTCACAATGAAAGAGTTAAGATCTGCAATTGAGCAGGCGACAAAAGGAACGTCAACCAGTAATGTCAAGAATCTGGCAAATATTCCTTTAACAAGACAATCCGAAAAAGTGTTAAAAATCACTTATCTGGAAGCAAAAATTTTCAAAAGTGCATTAATAGGAACCGAACATCTTCTATTGTCGATACTTAGAGATGAGGATAATCTGGCAACTCAAATTCTTGAAAAGTTTGAGATCAATTATGATCTGGTCAAAGAAATGCTGGAGTATCAAACGGAAAATCCGACCGCTTCGGCAGATACAGATGATCCCGATGATGAAGGAGATTTATCCTATTCAAGTGGTTCAAGAGGAACAGGAAGACCTGCAGGTTCAGGGAAGGAAGCTAAAGGAGGTGAGAAATCAAGAACTCCGGTTTTAGACAATTTTGGAAGAGATCTGACCAAACTGGCGGAAGAAGATAAGCTTGATCCAATCATTGGTCGTGAAAAAGAAATTGAACGCGTTGCTCAGGTATTGAGCAGGCGGAAAAAGAATAATCCAATTTTAATTGGTGAGCCGGGTGTGGGTAAAACAGCTATTGCTGAAGGGCTGGCATTGAGAATTGTTCAGAAAAAGGTTTCCAGAATCCTTTTTGGAAAGCGGGTAGTGACCCTTGATTTGGCATCTCTGGTTGCCGGCACGAAGTATCGCGGGCAATTCGAAGAGCGAATGAAGGCTGTGATGAACGAAATTGAGAAATCGCCGGAAGTCATTCTTTTCATTGATGAATTACACACGATTGTGGGGGCCGGGGGAGCATCTGGTTCACTTGATGCATCCAATATGTTCAAGCCGGCACTTGCAAGAGGAGAGATTCAATGCATAGGTGCAACCACACTGGATGAGTATCGTCAATACATTGAAAAAGATGGGGCATTGGCACGTCGATTTCAGATGGTTATGGTTGATGCCACCACTCCCGAGGAAACGCTGCAAATTCTGGAGAACATCAAGGATAAGTATGAAAATCATCACCATGTGAACTATACTCCTGAGGCGATTAGTGCATGCGTCACACTCTCTGATCGCTATATCAGCGATCGTTTTCTTCCGGACAAAGCAATTGATGTTCTGGATGAAGCCGGAGCAAGAGTACACATCAATAACATCAATGTACCAGCGATCATCACTGATCTTGAGGAGCAGATCGAGGATGTGAAGAAAGAAAAAAATCGTGTAGTTAAGAGCCAGAAATATGAAGAAGCCGCTCAGCTAAGGGATAAGGAGAAAAAGCTCATTGCTCAACTGGAGGAAGAAAAAACAAGATGGGAAGAAGAGACAAAGACAAAACGCTATGAGGTAGGGGAGGATAATGTTGCCGATGTGATCGCTATGATGACAGGAATACCTACCAAGCGAATTGCCCAAAATGAAGGTTCAAAACTTCTACAGATGGGACAGGAACTAAAGGGAAGTGTCATTGGTCAGGACGAAGCAATCAGGAAACTTTCCAAAGCGATACAACGAACAAGAGTAGGCCTAAAAGATCCACGGAAGCCAATAGGATCATTTGTGTTTCTTGGACCAACTGGTGTGGGAAAGACCGAAATGGCGAAGGTATTGTCCTCATTTCTTTTTGATAAGGAAGATTCGCTCATTCGAATTGATATGAGTGAGTATATGGAGAAGTTCTCTGTGTCCAGACTGGTTGGAGCGCCTCCGGGATATGTAGGGTATGAAGAAGGAGGACAGTTGACAGAGAAGGTAAGAAGAAAGCCATATAGCGTTGTTCTGTTGGATGAAATTGAAAAAGCACATCCTGATGTATTTAACATTCTGCTTCAGGTGCTGGATGATGGGGTATTGACAGACGGGCTTGGAAGGAAGGTGGATTTTAGAAATACCATCATCATCATGACTTCCAACATTGGAGTCAGAGATTTGAAAGACTTTGGTGCGGGGATTGGATTTGCAACTCAGAGCAAAAAGGACGGCATGGACGAAATCATGAAGTCTACCATTCAGAATGCATTAAAGAAAACGTTTAGCCCCGAGTTTTTAAACAGGCTTGATGACGTGGTGATATTCAATTCCCTGGAAAAGGAACACATTTTCAAGATTATTGATATTACACTTAAGAAGCTGTTCGTAAGAATAACGGACCTGGGCTATAAAGTAGATTTGACCAAAAAAGCAAAGGAATTTCTTGCTGATAAAGGTTTTGATCCTCAGTATGGGGCAAGGCCACTCGCAAGAGCTATCCAGAAACACCTGGAAGATCCAATAGCAGAGGAAATTCTGAAAGGAGAAATCCAGGAGGGAGACACACTGCTTGCCGAGTGGGATGGGAAAGGTGAAGAACTTACCATAAAATTGAAAAAGAAAAAATCAGGAAAAACGACTGATAAGAAAGAAGAATAGAAACAAGAACGGTCCATGTGATCGTTTTTGTTTTTAAATTTGGTTTATATTATAAACTAATTTATAATTGTATCGTATTTATAGTAAACCTATAAAATTATGAGTAACAAAGAATTAACAACTGATGAGAGCCTGGATCTGATCACCAATATGATCGGACAGGCAAAAAGGAATCTTGCGAGAGGAGGGAGTTTCTATTTTCTCCTTTGGGGATGGGTGGTAATGCTGGCCAATCTCGGCCATTACCTCATTGATAAATATGACTGGTATGAACACCCATACATCGTATGGGCAGCAACAATTCCTGCAGGAATTGCGTCAATGATCTACGGTGCACGACACGACAGAAAGGCCGCTGTAAGAAGTCATCTGGACAGATTATACGGGTTGATCTGGATGGCCGTATTTATTGGAGTTTTAATTATCCTGTTTTTCATGGCGGATGTCAGCTACAATGTGAATGCGATCATCCTGACCTTTGCCGGGATTGGAACCTTCATTTCAGGATGCGCATTGCGCTTTAATCCGTTGATCCTCGGTGGTATTGCCTTATGGATTTCTAGTATTATTGCATTCAACCTGGACCTTACGGATCAATACCTTGCCGGAGCGATAGGCATTCTTGCCGGCTATCTGATCCCTGGTTATCTATTAAAAAGAGTTGAACGTGAGCGCATTTAAAAATTTAGATCCCTTATTGCATTCTCAGTTACGACTGGCTGTTATGTCATTGCTCATTGGTGTGGATTCAGCAGAATTCGTTTTCATAAAGGAAAAGACCGGAGCAACAGCAGGAAATTTAAGCGTGCAACTGGATAAGCTGTCCACTGCCGGGTATATCAGTGTCGCGAAGACCTTCAAAGGGAAGAAACCTCTGACCACATGCAGTATTACAAGGGTGGGTATTAAGGCTTTTGAAGAGTACGTCAATACGCTGAAGCAATACATTGAGTAATTTTTTGTTTAGGTAGTTTATAAAATAAAGTAGTTTAAATATATTGATCATGAAAAAAGCAATCACAATGCTGTTGGTCGGGATGACCACACTTACAATGGCTCAGACAACTGAGGAAACACAATATGCGGCCTATCTGACGGCCGGGAAAACAATGTGGGAACGAAGTATTTCAATGGCAGAAAAAGAAGCCGGAGCGAATAGCTTTAAAAAGGCAATAGCGATGTATGGTCTCCTTAACAATACAATGGCGAATCAGGATGAAGACACGTTTGATGAAAATGTTGATCAAACCATTGACCTCCTTAAGTCAATCAGTGAAAGTAATCCTGACTGGGGTGAGCCAAAAGCAGTTCTTTCGTCAGTTTACGGTTTAGTAATGGCGTATAGTCCTATGAAAGGGATGTTATATGGTTCTAAAAGTTCCTCATTGATTGAGGAAGCGATGCGTCTCCAGCCTGAGTCTCCGATGGTACAAAAACTTTATGCAGGTTCCAAACTTTACACGCCAACAATGTTTGGAGGAAGTCCGGAAAAGGCTGTTGTTGCTTTTAAAGAGGCTGAGAAATTGTTTGAACTGGGGGATACTAAAAATGATTGGATGTATCTGGATACACTTGTAGGACTGTCACTTGCTTATATTAAAACAGAGGAGACTGAACTAGCCAATGCAACACTGAACAAGGCTATTGAAATTGAAGCGGAGTTTCACTGGGCAAAGTCAATCCTGGCTTCTCTAAATAAATAACTGGTTTTGAAAAGGTATCTGTTACTACTATTTTCAGCCTGGTCATTCATTCTCTCAGGTCAGAATCTGATCACCGGGAAGGTTGTTGATATGGAGTCGGGAGAAGGACTGATTGGCGCTCACGTTTACCTTCTCAGGGACTGGCGCAAAGGAACCACAACAGGAATGAACGGGAACTTTGAACTCGCAACAGCTTTCAGTAGTCTGGATTCACTTGTGGTTTCTTTCATCGGTTTTCAGGAGGCACTTGTACCTGTCTCCTCAGCTGGCTTTATTCGCCTTAAGGCTTTTGAGATGGAAGGTGCGGAGGTGGTTATTACTGCAAAACCACTGATCGCAGAAGAGTTTAAATACCTGAAAATCAATAAACTTGATATTTATACAAACCCGGCGGCAAAAGCAGATCCTGTGCTGGCAGTGAATTCACTGCCAGCTGCCACAACAACAGATGAATCGGCCAATATAAGCCTCAGGGGCAGCAGTCCGATCGAAACCGGAATATTTCTCAATAATGTCCCGGTTTATGACGCAGTGAGGTATTCTCAGCTTAATGGAATTGGGACGTTTAGCATTTTTAATACAGCAATAGTGAAGGACGTGGTGGTATTTCCCGGAAACCCTCCGCTTGAGTTTGGTAATACAACTTCCGGAATCATTTCCCTGACAACTGATGACCTAGTGGTTGATGAGAGCATCAACAGTGCTGTCATCAGTCTGGCAAGTATTGGATTTACACGGGAGCAAAAATTAACAGATAATCAAAGCCTGAAGCTGTTTTCGAACTGGCAGCCAAGCGGTGCGATCAAAGCGCTCAATGAGGCTTCACTGGAGCAGATTAAGTCCTTTGAATCAGGAGATTTGGGAATCTACTGGTATGGGTCTAATCAACGGTTTACATGGAAAGTAATGAATTATTCTGTCATTGAAGGATACGCTTTCAATTTCCGTCATCCCAGCTTTGAAGGAGTATTTGATCAGAAAAAAAGAAGAAGTTTTCTGGTCACCTCAGTTGAAAAATCGCTTGGGAACGGGTCACTTAGTCTGAACAATGGTTTGAGCAGCAGTCACTCAGAATTTGCCTATTCAAATGTGGATTTTGAAGTTGATAAGGAGGATTTATTTGGAGGAGTAAATTATCTGTTATCAAATTCAACATTTAGTCTGAAGACGGGTGTGAGCTATGATGTCAGAAGTTCCAAAGTGAATGGTAGTTTTCATGAATTTTTTTACGCCCTGGGGCCTGAGCATCCAACTAATTCACTGGATGAAGGGGCGGTTGTCAAAACATTGGAAGGGTTTGCTTATTTCAAGTATTACCCTTCTGATCAATGGGTGATTGGATCCGGGTTGAGAAAAAATATTCCACTGGATGGAGATTCATACCTGAGTCGACAAATAAATATTGCCTGGTCGGCTCTTCCATGGTCTGTTTTAGTGGGTGCAGGCACTTATCACAAAAATGGGTTACTGGAAAATTCGGGCGAACCTTTTGTATCAAGAAGCGAACAGATATCCGCGGATATTAAATATGAAGAGCAGCACTATCAGCTGGCGCTTTCGCTTTTTAACAAGAAGAGTAAAGTAGATTCTGGCGGCTATGATGTGCGTGGGATGGAGTTGCTATTTGATTATCAACTTTCGTCAAAGGTTCAATTTTCAACTTCTCTTACATGGCTGGATGCCTCTTCAGGGGATATTGAAATCTATGAATTTGATCTGGACTACTTTATTCGCGGAAATCTCACCTGGCAGCCTGGAAGATTCTGGACATTTGAAAGCACGTTACTTACCAGGGACGGCACCTTGTACTACCCGATTTCCAGTGCTGAGTTTGAGAATCCGCTCATGGTTTATCGACCGGATTTTTCTGATGTCACAAGTCGGCTTCCATCCTATTTCAACCTGAGCATATCGGTTAGCAAAATGCTTCCGATTTCTGAAAAAATGAATGTAATTATTTTCGCCAGCATGGGAAATGTTTTGAATACCAGTAACATTCGATCTTACGATTACAACTTTGATTATTCAGTAGCAAGTCCGTCACTCTTTTCTCAGAGAACAGGGTATATGGGAGTTGTTATCTCTTTCTAATAACCACCCCAATATTTTCTAAGCAGCCACTCGGACGAAAATAGCAGGAGAATTATAAGTAACATCCACGAGCTTTGAAGAAGAGGGAAGTAGCTTTCCGAACTTCTGATGAGGTTTTTAAAGCCACGATTTTTTAATGCGGGTGCAAGCTGATTCAAATTGGAATAGTGTAGATATTCACCCTCTGTTTTAGCCGAAAGTACCCGAAGTAGATTGTGATTGGCTGTAAGATTTTGATATTCCCGATTGATTTCTTCAACCAGAAATTGTCCTTTATCTCGCAGTGTTTTATCTCCAACTTTAACTGTCGCTTCATACGAATAAACCCCACTCTTGTTCATCGGGACACTGAAAGAGGAATTAAATTCTGAATCGGTAAATTCATAGTTCAGGCTTTCACCTTCATCGTTCGTTATTTTTAAAGAAATCTTGTTTCCATAAATCCGTTCATAGATATCATTGTAAACTTCTGAGTCAAAAAGGGCTGCTTCTATGCTGGAGAAATTGTTGCCCCGACTTCTGAATCTGAATTGTTGTTTATCATTTTTCAGGCTTAGAAACTGGACGGTTTTGGTAATAATTTCCTGAAACATCCGGGACTCACCTGTGATAGCGGATTCCTGCAATTTCCACTTCCAGATATTCTGACCTGCGAGTACAGCACTTTTTTGCGAACCATCATCATAAAATGCGAAGAGTGGCTTTTTGGTAACAATGCTCCCAACTCGTTGAAATAGTAAGACTTCCGCCGGGCCACTCAATTCATAATCTCCAAATGGAACAGTTACGGGAGGAAAATCCTCAAACAGTCCCTGATTTTCAGGAATCCTGAACCTGCTAAAGGACTGATTGAATCCGGCGGTTACTTTGTCCGGTTGTGACCCTCTTTTACGGATATTAAAAAATGAAACGTTTTTTCTGAAATCATTGAGAGCGCTTTTTTCGTTCAGGATGTACCATACCCCCGGGTCTTCTTTTGGATTAAAATTGATCCTTCCGGAAAAAGCCCCATGATAGATCACGACATCATATATTTCTTCTGGTTTTTTGTCGCTTATTGATGGAATGTATACGTCCGTTTGATAATTATCTGTTGCGGAAAGCGCAGAACGTATGGCCTTAATATCCGGATGGGGAGTTTCAGCAACGATCAGTACCTTTTGCCTCCCGTCAATGACTTCCATAAATATTTTTGAAGAATTGTTTTCTCTCACAAATTCGTTTTCCAAAATGGATGTGCTCACTTCCATTTTTCGCAGGCCTTCTTCCTCCGACTTTACCAGAAATTCCACTTCCTGAACGGACCCGTCCAGCCTTATTCTCTTTCGATCCAGTCTGCGTCCATTTTCGCTCAGATTGATTACTATTTCCTGATTATCAAATCCTTTTTGAGACACCTCGACACGGATTGGAGTCTCATTGCCTTTGAACGTAACCCGGTTGTACAGAATTCTGGACAGGTTGATGTCTTTTGGTGGAATGGTATCGCCCAGACCAATAGTGAATTGTGGCGCGGCATATTGACGATAAACCGGAGAATTTCCTTTGTTAAAAATCCCATCGGTAAAAAGAATGGAAGCAACGTGGTTTCTGCCTTCCATGTCACTGTCAATCCTTTGCTGCAGAACGGAAAGATCAGTGACAGGATGGTTGAAATTTAAAGAGTCATCTTCATTAAGATAGAATGTCCTAACCTCCAGACCTGCATTGGTAAAATCAGCCCTAAGTCTTTCCAGATTTGCTTTGAAGCCGATTGAATCATTTGTGCGGGCTACAACAGATTGAGAGTTATCTATTCCCACGGCGATTACGGGCTTCTCTGTTCGGGTAATACTCTGATTGATGTAAGGGTCAAGCAGTAGTCCCAGGGTAAGAAATATGGCAACAAACCTCAATCCACCCAATAGTAGATTTTGATTTTTGCTCCATGCTTTTTTTCTCACGCTGTAAAGGAACCAGGTGAGTCCGAAGGCAATGACAATCAACAACAGCACCCACCATTCGGATTGCTCAATTTGAAGAAGATTTTTCTGCATGAATCGAAAGCTAATTCAAAAAGAACAATACGTATTATATATTATTAAGATATTATTTGAGGAATCCGGAAATCTCTGATACTGAAAGTTTAGTCAATGCTACCCGCTCAAATCGACCAGCCACAAAGGTGGTCCCTAAAACAGAGATCGAATTATCAGCAGTTGCCTTCAACGAAGAAAACGTGAATGGATTCAGGTATCCAAGTTGCCTAATGCCGGCAATTTCTCCCGAAGATGAATCGTAGAAGTGGAGGACAATCTGCCTCCCCTTACTTTCAGATGCAAAGACGGTATAGTCACCTGTCCCGGTTGAGTAGGAGATAATTTTTACCGGCGTATAGGATTTTAATTCTGCCATGTCTCCCGGATAAAGATCCACACTTGATGTGATTCCGGTAGTATTAAGACCTACTGAGGCTAACTGGAAATTATCGCTGAACTGATAACCCGCAATTGCGAAATCACTTCCTGATAGTGGTAGTGCCGCTCTGATTCCGGCGTTTGAGGATTGTCCCTGAACTACACCCGAAGGAGCTGCAGAAAAATCCGTAAAAACCAGAGAAAAACTAAAATTGTAAAACCCGTTGAAATAGTAATTACCTGCGGATAGTTCACCACAGAAAAATGGCAGGGGATGCGAGCCTGCTCCAAGGTAATGATCGATAATAGTCTGCTCTACATCACTTCCTGCACCAATCGTGTAATTGGTGCCATTAACGAAATTCCCATCTGTTGTAATCTGACTTATTTCCGTTGTGAGATTCACCGGATCATAGCTTAAAAGCAGCAAATCATTAGATGAAGTAATGGATGATGCCAAAGGATAGTTAATCCCATTGATTGTTGATTCGGTTGTTATTTCTAATTGTGAGTTTACTCCCATCAAAACTGCTTCAAGAGAAGTGGGGTTCATTACAAAAAAGTAGGTAATGCTGTCAATCAGTTGGACGTCTCCAACAGGAATCACATAATCCTCCAGAATGAGATCGCTTACGTAATTTCCTTCCTCATCGACTTTCATAAGCCTTGCTCCCTGAAAATCGGTATTGGATAATTCAGTACCGGTAAGAATGATGTACCCGTCAGTTATTTCAACCACATCAATAGGATTGTAGCTCAGGTCCGCATTGGAGTCATCATAAATTTTGAAAAAAGATTCTGATAAACTGAGTTCATCATCCGAACAACCCAGGAATAGAATGGAAAGTACTGCGAGTAGAATATTTTTTGATAATACCTTCATTTCAATAGGCTTTAAATTGTTGGTCAATAAACCTAAACGGAAAGACAAAGCTCAGCGAGACACTGATGTCCCTCAGTCTGAGTTCGTCATTAACTTCACCAAGAGAAGCAAGTTCATTCTGCAGCACATTGGCTTTTGTGGCAGAGCTTAAAGACTTTTTGTAAGCGACTTCAAATACGGTGCGAATGTTCCAGTAGTCCAGATTAACTCCGGCTCCTCCCGCAATTCCGTAAAAATTATTGAAAGCTTCCTTAACGCCTATTGTTATTATTCCTAAATCAGACTGGAGTGCAGTTCCTGATGAATAATCAGTCTGAGCAATTCGAATATCTTTCTGGGCGGATGTCACCAGCGAGTAAAAACCGCCAAACATAACAAATGGTCGAATTTTACCTTTTTGAATAATGTCTCCCTTAATCATCAGGGGCAATTCGATCAGGTCCAGTCGTTGTTCAATTCGATAATTCGTTTCAAACCGACTATTTGGTTGTTCACCTTCCCAGCCAAATTCACTGGTATAAGCATACCGACTCCTCTTAAATGCAGGCTGGAACGAAGCGGAAAATCCCCGGTGATAAAAATTCATTTCCAAACCCATGTGTGCTCCGGGGAGCGCAAAATCATCATAAGACTTTCTTAGTGTATCAGCTGAGTAGTTGATCGGACTGAAGCCATTGCTTCTGGTTTCGGGGAAAGCCTGTGAATAATTTATTCCCATTTTTATACCCAACCAGAACTGCGTATCCAGAAAAGATTCGAGCGGATTCTTGGGTGGTTTCTTCTGCCCAATCCCAATAAATGAGATCAGCAGAAAAAGGAGGAGAGCGAAGGCTCTACTTCCGGATGATAAGTCTCTTTGTGTCATCTAACAGTTGTGATTTTGCTTTTATAAAATAGAATCCCGGACTCATACCATCCAGCATGAATGAAAATGTGTGTTCTCCCGGAGCAACGCTTCGGTTAAATTCTGATACCACTACGCCGTTTAAATCGATCAACTCAACTTTTACATCCTGATAGTTATTGACCATGACTTTAACCTGTGTGTAGTTATTCGCAGGGTTAGGATATAGTGAGGTGATTTTGTATTTGGACTTCACAACCTCCTTTTCACCAAGAATAACCTCTTTGATGAGGTCTATGGGTTCATAAGTTCCTCCGTCCGGGTCGGTACCATCAATAAAATTTCGAAAAAAGATGTCGTTGGTGATAACGGACTGATCAACACAGAGCCAGTCCTTCAAAATATTGGCACAAATCTGTCGGAAGTCAAACTGAAGACCCACATTGCTTTGAGAGACATCCGGGACGGTTCCGTAAATTCCCTGCTTCACTCCAAGTCCAAACATCAATGTGGGGCCGCCGGTACCATGGTCGGTACCATAACTGCCATTTGATCCAATTCTTCTTCCGAATTCTGACATGGTCATTGTAAGCGCGCGATCTTCAATTCCTCTTGACCTCAAATCCGCCTGAAAAGCACGCATGGCAGATGAAATATGATAGAGAAGTGCACCATGTAATCCCATCGTAGGATCGTAACTTTCAACCTGTGATGCGTGAGTGTCAAACCCGCCCATTTTTACCAGAAAAACTTTTGTTTTAATTCCCCCGGCCAGCAGTCTTGCAACGACCTGCAGCTGATTGGATAATGGATTTGTTTTTGCTCCCTGGGGTGCATTGAAAGGATAAGTTTCAGGGTAAGTGACAGTTGTTTCTGAAGTAGCTTCATAGATTTCAGCCAGGCGTTGAATGTAAACTTCAGATTTGTCCTCCAGACCCAAAATCCAGTTCATTTCCTGACCGTACGGAGAATCATTGAGAAATGCAGGTGGATTACCTCTCGGGTCAATGCCTTCATCTTCGAATCCTTCCAACTGTTCAATTAAATTGGCCAGTCCTTCCGGATTACTTCCCAAAGAGATTGAAGTAGGGATGTTACCCTCCTGATGGAAAAGCAATGAAACGTCATTTCCCATTTCCAATGCAAGCGGATCCGGCATTTCTGTTGTCGGGAAATCGGCAGGATATGATAATGGGGCATATTGTGTGTTCAGATATCGACCCACCCATCCGGAAGAGAAGTAATCATCGGCATCTCCGCCCATAAACCAAATATCTCTTCCACGGAAATGAGAGCCATTATTATTTCTGTATGAAACGCCCTGAAAAACCGCTGCTCTGCCCGTGTCATACAAATATTTGAAATCATGCATATCCGGATGAACACCCACCTGCTCTTCAGTGGCAACCGTACTGTCCAGCGGAATCAGTGTACGATTACCAACTTTGTAGGGAATGGCGACATTGGCTCTTCGGCTGTAATATTCATCGTAATTGGAGATAGGAATGACGGTATTCAATCCATCATTTCCACCATGTAGCTGAAGGATGATCAACACCCGGTCATTATCGCTCTGAGCTGCAAGCCTTTGAAGGTTCTGATGAGAACCAAGCACTTTCATTGGAATTCCCTGAAAAGCAATCGGCGCACCTGCCGCGAACCCCATCTTTTTTATAAAATTTCTTCTTTTCATAAGTATTGGGGTTTACATCAATTGATATTCTGGTGATTGTAACATGGCATTGAAGAGATTAGTCAACTGATTGGCGATCACTTCATCATCAACACCATTCATCCATCGGAAGGTCCAGGCAGCTTCAGGGTCCGCATCAATTTGTGGTGCGAACAGGAATGCGGTCAGGAAATAATTGAGACGCTCGACAGTTAATTCACCAACATCAGGAGTGTCAAATGACAGGTTTTCTGCAGTAGGCAGGAAATATTCTGAAATGGCAATGATCAAATCCCTGGCGTTGCTCGCGATAGCATCGGAAAAATTATCCCGAACGAACTGCAAAATATCCACCTGACCCATTTCCATAATAATTCCATTGGAAACAGATCCTCTTATAAAATTGTATCTGTTTGTCAGATAATTGGTTGCAATCCAGTTTCTGTTGAAGATTGGAAACTGATGATAGGCAGGATAGCCGGCTACCTCAAAAGGCTCATAATAATCCAATCCCTGATTGCTCATGGACTGAAGAATGCCTGATGCGAAATCATGGAAAGTTTCCAGCTCAGTCACATAATCCGGTATCGGAATTTCGAAATTCCGAATAAATCCCACAACAAGATCCAAAGGTGATTTAATAATGCTTCCAAAGTTGTTATCATCACTTCCCGCTTCTGCTTCATAGAAGTGCTCACTTGTCAGCAATACTTCCAAAACAGATTGGATTTTGAATTCACTGGCTGCAAAAACATCCGCCATTTCCTGAATGATATCATCAGACAATGTCTGATCTATTTGATGGTAAACAAAGAAGCGATAAATCTCACGGCAAATGTGACGGGCCGCTTCTTCCTGACTGTAGATCAGATCAACAAACTGGCTTATTTCGTCCAGTGCACTTTCTTCAGTCGGATTTCCACCCAGAAGCAGGTCCGGATCGGGAGTGACGACTGCATTTCCAAGTCTGATACTAAATGTCTTTGATCCTTCCTCATGGCTTGATGCCGTGGTTCCCCCTCTGGCCGTACCACGGGGTAGTCCGGTCTCCTCATCGATCGTTGCAAAAGTTGTGTCAGTGGTAAAGCCTGATAGTACCCGTGCTCCTGCCTGCACATCTTCCTCTGAATAGTAGAAGTAATCACCTATAAACTCAGGTTCCGGCACATTGCCTTCAAGTCCTCTGCCCATAGAGTAAAGTTCCAACAGTTCTCTTGCATAGTTTTCGTTAGGACTGCCTTTCACGTTTAACCTGCCATCAAGAAAAACCAACATGGCATTATCCACACATATCTTTTTTGTAAGTTGTTTAAAGTTTCTCGGGACAATGGTTTCCATGGAATCCGGATCGTCCGGGTCTTCGGGAGGAATGATAATATCTGTTCCATCGAAAGCAAATAATCTGAAGAGCGCCTGTTGATGATATAAGGATCTTGCATTTCCGACAACTGATCTCTTGGTTGTGAAATGAGTATGAAAGAAGAACACCAGTCGTTCTCTGAAAATGTAGGATAGTTTTTTGGTCTCCTCGATTCCGTTTCCTAAAATCTGACTAAGATTCCAGGCCAGAAAAAAGCCTTCCAGTTCGAATCCTTCACTTTGGGCACCCTGAGTAATCCATTCCTGACCGGTCAGAGGATCGATTGGCAATACAGGATCCGGGAGCGCTGCGTCAAATAATTGCTGAACTGCCTGGGCAGGAGTCAAAAGAGCAAAGGACTCAATCTCAGAAACAGTTCCTGCAAAGCAGGCTCTTCTGAGTAAATGAGCGGCTCTTTTTTTGCCCAGAGGACCAGTGAGTTCAGTGAGTGGCATATAGATAAGTTTATAAAGCTAACATAATGGGGATAAATTTATTATAAAATAAATTATAAAAAATCTTTAAATAGTTTAATTTAATGTTAAATCATTAAAAAAGCCTGCTGGCAACAGGCGATTCTATTTTTTTTAATTATGAAATGTTTCAGGTAAGCATTCCACCATCTACCTGAATTGTTTGTCCGGTAATGTAGGTGGACATATCTGATCCTAAGAAAACACAGGCATCCGCTACATCTTCAGGGACACCACCTCTTTTAAGAGGGATTGCGTCTCTCCAGCTCTGAACAGTTTTCTCATCGAGTGCGTCCGTCATCTCTGTTTCAATAAATCCGGGCGCGATTACATTACACCGAATATTTCTTGATCCGAGCTCAAGCGCCACCGATTTGCTGAATCCGATGATTCCTGCCTTTGAAGCAGCATAGTTGGTCTGGCCCGGATTTCCTTTTACACCAACTACTGACGACATATTTATGATTGAACCATTTCGTTGCTTCATCATTGTTTTACAGGCGGCTTTTACCGTATTGAAACATGACTTCAAATTAACCGTCATGATTTCATCCCACTGTTCTTCATTCATTCGCATCAGTAAATTGTCTCTGGTGATTCCCGCATTATTGACAAGTATGTCCAGAGAGCCAAAATCAGCAACAACACTTGTAATTAATTCTTGTGCTGCTTCATAATCCGAAGCATCTGAACGATAGCCTTTGGCGTTTACTCCGTTGCTCTTTAATTCTGCTTCCAGTTCCTGACCTTTTTCTACACTGGACAAATATGTGAAAGCCACGTTTGCCCCCTGTTCAGCGAATCTATTGGCAATTGCTCTTCCGATTCCTTTGGAAGCACCTGTGATCAAAGCTGTTTTTCCTTCAAGTAGTTTCATTTATGCATTTTTTCCTGAGCGCTAATTTAGCAAAAGTGCCATTTAAGATTTTGCCATGTGTCCGGGTTTAGTCAGGAGTGAAGAAATTGTGGCACCCCGGGTACCTTTCAACCAGGTATATTTAGACATTGAAATTTGACTGGACTTTGAATCCTTCTCGTCTCTTATATATTTTTTCGGTAATTGCTCTGCTATCCGTTCTGCTTTGGCTTTTGGGTAACTATTATGGATTAGGATTGACACACGATTCCTTTTACTATCTGGATCTGGCTTCCCGGTCCAACCCGTTAGAGTTGGCGCCTCAAAAGCTGTATTCTTTTTTACTTTCTTTTTTTGGAAGCAAAAAGATAGCCGCTGCGGCCATTATTAACGGTGTATGTCTCGTTGGCACGCTTGCAATATGGGGGAGGCTGTTTTTGAATTCGAGTTTACATCCCTGGATTAAGATACTCAGTTTCGCAGCACTTGCCATGGGGGTTCCAATGATAAGCGTATCTTCTTTTTTATGGACTGAAATTCTGTACATATGCATGACGAGTATAACATTTTCCGCATACGTTGAATGGAGAAATTCCAGGAATTATCGATGGATTATTTTACTTGTGATTAGTCTCTTTTTGGCTCTTTGGGCAAGGAAAGTTGGTGCAATATTTGGTGCTGTAACTGTTTACGTGATCCTGTCAGATTTCATTAAGTTAAACCGGCAAAGGCGACAAGCTTCTTTACTTTTCGTTTTCCTGCTCTTTGGCTATTGGATTGTACTTTATTCCGGTGAAACTCCGGAAGTGCAGTACATTTTTAAAAATCTTGAATTCAACACTAAAGCCGTAATAAACTGGATATTGCCTGTCACTTTCCCACAAATTTTGAGGTATTCGATTTTCGTTATTGTGTTAACGGGCCTTGTCTTTATTAAACCAGTCAGTCATCACGCAAACCGGTTATTCAGGTTTTACTTTTTAATTTATTTTATAATTCGATTGCCTGTAGATCGTGAATTTCCGGAAGAAGCGGACCGCTATTTTTCAATCCTTTTCGCTCCATTTGTTTTTTTTATAAGTCACTTTGTTCAGTCCCTTTATGAGCAAAATGATAGCCGCAGAAAGCTCGTTCTGGGAATATTGACGGCCTTTGTTGTGTTCAGCCTGATGAGAACTGTAAAGAACACCTGGATGTGGAACAGGAATAGATTGGAAAATCAGAAGTTAGAAATCACTTCCTAATATATCTTTGCGCTCGCAAAAACATCAAACTCAAAAAATTAAGATATGGCATCTAAATATGATCTTATTGTAATCGGTAGCGGACCTGGTGGATACGTAGCTGCAATTCGGGCATCTCAACTGGGGATGAAGGTGGGAGTTGTGGAGCGGTCCGAGCTTGGAGGAATTTGTCTGAATTGGGGATGTATCCCGACAAAGGCACTATTGAAAAGTGCTCAGGTATTTGATTACGTAAATCATGCAGCTGATTATGGAGTTGAAGTAAAAGGTGCTAAAGCTGATTTTGCAGGTATGGTGAAAAGGAGCCGGGACGTGGCAGATGGAATGAGTAAAGGGATTCAATTCTTGTTTAAGAAAAACAAAATTGATCATATCGCCGGTCATGGAACACTTAAGAAGGGTAAGAAGGTTGATGTGAAAGGTGAGGATGGAAAAATCACCACCTATGATGCAAATCATATCATACTTGCGACTGGTGGTCGATCCAGAGAGCTTCCCAACCTGCCAATCGACGGGAAGAAAATTATTGGATATCGGGAAGCGATGGTATTGCCAAAGCAGCCTAAAAAAATGGTAGTTGTCGGGTCGGGTGCGATCGGTGTTGAGTTCGCCTATTTTTATAAATCTCTGGGTACTGAAGTAACGGTTGTTGAATTCATGGATCGAATAGTGCCGGTTGAAGATGAAGAAGTCAGCAAGCAACTGGAACGAACCTTCAAAAAGTCCGGAATGAAAATCATGACCAGTTCGGAGGTTACGAAAGTGGATACGAAAGGCACAGGCTGTAAAGTAACTGTGAAAACGAAAAAAGGAGAAGAAGTACTCGACTGTGATGTCGTGCTGTCAGCGGTAGGAGTTGCAACTAATATTGAAAACCTGGGTCTGGAAGAAGTGGGTGTCAAAACAGAAAAAGGAAAGGTTCTGGTTGATGATTTCTACAAAACCAATGTAGATGGAGTTTATGCAATTGGAGACATTGTGAAAGGACAGGCACTTGCCCATGTTGCATCCGCTGAAGGTATACTTTGTGTCGAAAAGATAAAAGGGATGCACGTTGATCCATTGGATTACAATAACATTCCAGGTTGTACCTATTGCTCTCCGGAAATTGCGTCAGTCGGATATACTGAAAAGGCCGCCAAAGAAGCCGGTTACGAAGTGAAGGTGGGGAAATTTCCATTCTCTGCTTCAGGCAAAGCAAAAGCTTCCGGGGCTTCAGATGGGTTCGTGAAAGTAATATTTGATGCAAAGTACGGCGAATGGCTCGGTGCACACATGATAGGAAATAATGTAACTGAAATGATTGCAGAAGCAGTTGCAGCACGTAAGCTGGAAACCACCGGACATGAAATTATTAAATCTGTGCACCCTCACCCAACGATGAGTGAAGCAGTAATGGAAGCAGCGGCAGCCGCTTACGACGAAGTAATACATTTATAAAAAACTCACCATGAAAAAGAAGTATCTGGCTATCATTTTTGCATTGATGGCAATAGGAATTAAAACCAATGCCCAGGAAGCAAACTCTGCCACTGTCGGGCTGGGTTTAGGACTGGAGTATGGAGGCATTGGCGGGCAGCTTGCCTACCAGGCAGATGATCAATTCGGAGTATTTGTTGGTTTGGGAACAGCGCTTGCTTCTACAGGTTATAATGTTGGATTAATATATCTCCTGAAAGGAAAATCAAAAGAGCGGTTTTTCCTTGAAGCCATGTATGGTTACAATGGAGTCATCATTGTCGATGATCCTGTTGGAGGAGATATCAGAAAAACCTATTACGGTCCTTCATTTGGTGGTGGGGTCAATCTGGATAACAAAGGGGGAAATAGTTTCTGGCACTTCGCCGTACTCATTCCTATTCGATCATCTGCATACAGAGATCAGTGGAACGCAATAAAAAACAACCCGGATTTTGAGACTTCCATTTCACTTCCATTCACGGTAAGCATCGGAATCAACTTTAGATTATAAGGCTACTTTAAGATCACTCTGGAGTGATTTGTCTTAGATGGGGTTGATAGTGTAATCAAATATATGCCCGGATCTGATTTAGATCCGGCATCTGTTGTTCCGTCCCACGAAATTTCGTGTATTCCTTTTGGTTTGATTCCTGATGTCAGCTTTTTGATCACTCTGCCATCAACAGACAATATGGTCAGCGTAACTTCCTCTTCTTTATCTAATGTAAACCGAATAGAAGTCTGGCTGAAGAATGGATTTGGGAAACTCCGGAGTTGCTGATCAGCAACGTCATCTATTCCAAGTGCATATCCATTGATTTTGTTTTTCCACTCTTGTAAAAGGACTCTGAGTGCTTCCGGCTTGTTTGTCGGCTTTTCGTTTCCAAGGTGGGTCTTTTCGTTTATGCCATGGCATCCTTCACATGTTCTTATCTCTCCAGGGCTAAAAGTCAGCCACTGTCTTTCCCTTACCACAGATTCTCCATCAGGAGAGACCGTTTGCCAGGTGAGTGCCCTTGTGGCCGGAACAAAAGCAGCGATTGATCCATCCAGCCCTATTTTAACACTGCTTTGAGGTCCCTCAGAATCGAACAAATTGAAGAACTCAAGAGCAGGGCTTTGCTCCGAATTATGCATGGGCGTGGCAATTGGCCGTCTCCCGATAAAGTTTCTTAGTCCATACCCCCTTATCATATCTGCCTGGAAGATTTGAAAATGTGAAATATCATAGACTTTACCGTCTGCAGGAATGGATTCAACTCCGCCGGGCACGCGCAGGTTGAAGGGTTGTTGCCTTTCAGCTTCATCACGCTCAGTTGCATTTCTTATTGCGATAAGGGCGAGGTTGTTATCAATCATCCAGCTCCGTAACTCATCTACGTTTATCTCCTCTTCATTTAACACTTCCATTTCGACATCCTCCACCTGATAAGTTGGTCTTGGTGTGGGAGCATCGCGTTGAACCACTTCCACTACATCGGTTTCTGACAGCTGAACAGAGATGCTGAGCGGTGTGGTATTATCACCCCAAAAAATAATTTCTCGTGTAATTCCATTCCCGGTTAAAGGGGCACCTGGAATGTGTTCTGTATCCGTTGCGTCACTGTTTGCCTTCACCATTTTTGCAATCCGGAATGTATATGGATTGTTTTGATTGAAAAGCTGGGTCTGTGTGGCATGAGAAACCAGCATGGTACCATCCATGGTCATCAAAGGATTTCTAAAATGCCCTTTGTCATTTTCTGCATTATCAATGTCAGGATGGGTCCAGTCGGTAATTTCCATGTCTTGTGGGTTGGCACCAATTGGCAATGAAAACTCGAATATGCGACCAGAAGAAAATCTTCCAAATTCACGGGACCATGCCCCATAGAAAGTGCCTTCAAAACCAGGACGCGGGTCTTCTTTGATTTGAAAGATCCCGGCATCTGACCCAACCGTGCCACGATATTGATTGGAAGAATGATTGCCAAATCCTTCAATAAGATTGGGATCATCTATCTTGGCGCCATTCTGATATACGCCTCCAAACTCATGCCTGCCCACATGGTTCATGGTCTGGTGGCGTTCTCCATTCTCTGAAATTTCCCATGGAAGGAATTCATTGAAATCATGAAGGGGCTCATTTGGATTTCTGTTGGGCTCAACATTGATTCCGTTCTCAATATGGACAAAGGCTTCAGGGAAAATCTCGTAAGGTGTACCATCACTATCGGCATATGGTTTCCCATCCACAGTAGCAGGTGCATTGACAATTTCTGCATCTACAGATTCATCTACATAATTAACGGGTTGCCATTGCGTATTGCCTGCCCTGTGATTACTGGCCTGCTGGTCTCTTTTCAGGTGTTCCCATCTTGTAGAAATAACCCTCCCGTCCTTAGCCAGTTGAATGTCAAAGTCCCCGCTCGGAGAATGAGTCAGGTGTATGGTTTCTCCTGTTTCCCGGTTTAGTTTGAAGATTCCTGAATTGGTAGGAGCAGATTCATACTCATCAAATTGAGGGTAGGTGTGAGCCAGTTCAAAAAGCGGTGCGTCAGAGGTAAAAATGATCTGGCCATCCGAACCATAGATTGGTGAAATGTTATTGTACTCCGGCTGATTCTCTACATGAACGATTTGAGGAGTCATGCCATTGATCACTTCTGCCAGATTGGTTATTTCATAAATCTGCCATTTGTTCTCACGATAGCTCTGATCGAATGCCTTGGTTGGTCCGCCAATAACCATGGAAAATAACGCCTTATCAGCATCCCAGTGTACATTGGGTTGACGAACAGCGATCGCATTTTCAGCCTGTATTTCACTGCTTCCGACACCAAATCCGGCCTCCTGAGTGAGAAACCTGATTGTACCATCCGGCATTAAAAGGCAGAGATCTCCTCCTCTGGGGGCGGCATCCATCCCGGTCAGGTGGTTTCCAAAAGTTTCCAGCTGGTGTCCGAAATTTCCATTGGAAAAGAGGGGTGGAACAACAAGGGTAAAGAGAACAGGATTTGAAAGTATATCCGCCTGTGATGCTTTGTGTCCAGGAGCTGTGGATGTGCAAATAAGTAACAAGCTTATTGCGACCAGTTTAAGATGTGATCCTAAAAATCTTATTTTCATTGTGGTAGTTTTTTCAACCATGAAAGTAGAACGAACAGAGAAGATGCCTTATCAGATATCTCCCAATCTGTAACATAAATTGCCCGATGTGCTTAGTATCGATATTCAGCTAAGATTTTGTTCTGGATGTAATTCGTGTAAGTTCAAGCTTAAGAATAGTGCTTATCTGACTGGTCTCCAGCAAAAATCCATCGTGTCCGTAAAGACTTCTTATGGCATAAAAAGAGGAATTAGGAATATTGTCTGCTATCAATTCCTGCTCATTAAGAGGGAACAGGATATCGGTTTCAATACCAATAATCACCGCTTTGGAATTAATTTTTGATAGCGCATTTGCAAGACCACCCTTTCCAATTCCAACATTGTGACTATCCATGGCTTTTGATAAATAATAGTAGCTGATTGGTGAAAATCGCTGACTGAGTTTTGCGCCCTGGTGTTGTTGATAGGAAGAGGCAGAAAAGTCATCTATGCGTTCATCAGAATCATTTTGAGTAGCTTCAAAAGTCTCATAGTTTCGATAAGATAACATGGCAATGGCCCGGGCAGCTTCCAGTCCTTTTAAAGGATCACTTTGATCTAGTGCCATTCGTTGTGCTTCGTTGAAAGCAATTCCCCAGGCGGAGTGTTTAGCATTTGTTGCTATCGCTACAAGGTTTTCAAACAAATCAGGTTCTGTCACAGCCCACTGCAACAATTGCTGTCCACCCATTGACCCCCCAATTCCAATATGGATTTTCTTAAGTCCCAGATGCTTTTTCAGCAGTTTATGTGCACTAACCATATCACGAATGGTGATCAGCGGGAATTCAAGATTTCTTGGTTCGCTGCTCCCGTAACATGAGCCAATCATGTTTGCGCAAACAATAAAATATTTTTCAGGATTGATAAAAAATCCTTCCCCGACCAATCCATCCCACCACTCAACCGGGTTGCTATTGGCAGTGAGTGCATGAAAAATCCACACTACGTTTGACTCTTCATGATTTAGTTCTCCATAGGTTGTATAGTGGATGCTAAGATCCCGGAGAGCTTCTCCACTCTCCAGGATCATAGATTTCCTGGTCTGATAATATGTTGAGTTAACCTTGAACTGTGTCCCGGGCATAGACTTTTTTGAATGCTTGTTCAAAATCTGCTTTGATATCGTCAATGTGCTCAATCCCAACCGATACTCTGAGTAAGTTGGGAAGTACTCCTGAAGCCAGTTGTTCTTCTTCACTCAATTGTTGATGTGTAGTGGCCGAAGGCTGGATAATCAATGTTTTCGCATCACCGACATTTGCCAGATGACTAATTAATTCCAGATTGTCCACCAGTCCCGTTGCTTTTTCTTTCTCTCCTTTTAACACGAACGAAAGAACTCCGCCAAAACCATTTTTCAGGTATCGATTTGCAAGATGGTTGTATGGACTACTCTCAAGTCCGGGGTAGTTCACCTTTTCTACCAGCTCGTGATTTTCAAGCCACTTCGCCAGTTCAAGGGCGTTATCTACGGTGCGCTGAACACGAAGCGACAAAGTTTCCAAACCCTGTAAAAGGAGGAATGAATTGAAGGGACTAAGTGCCGCTCCAAAATCCCTTAAGCCTTCCACTCTTGCCCGAATTGCAAATGCGATGTTCGGAAGTCCTAATGGATTCCCCACACCAAAGACCTCCCAGAATTTTAGTCCGTGATATCCTTCTGATGGTTCGGTGAACTGTGGATATTTTCCATTCCCCCAGTTATAATTTCCACTATCCACGATAACTCCGCCAATGGTGGTTCCATGACCTCCTATCCACTTGGTGGCTGATGCAGTTACGATTGCTGCTCCGTGTTCAATGGGACGAAACAGGTATCCGGCAGCTCCAAATGTATTGTCAACCACCAGTGGAATGTCGTGATCCTTTGCCACTTCTGCGATTGCCTCAAAATCCGGAATATTGAATTCCGGATTTCCAATCGTTTCCAGGTAAATGGCTTTTGTGTTCTGATCGATAAGCTTTTCAAAATCAGAAGCCTTATCACTTTTCGCAAACCTGGTTTCAATTCCAAGTCGTTTGAAGGCAACTTTAAATTGATTAAACGTCCCTCCGTATAGAAATGAGGTAGAGATGAAATTATCCCCGGCCTGAAGGATGTTATTAAGCGCCAAAAATTGAGCCGCCTGCCCCGACCCTGTTGCCAGAGCAGCTACTCCACCTTCCAGCGCAGCGATTCTCTTCTCAAAAACATCCGTAGTAGGATTCATAATCCTTGTATAGATATTTCCAAAATCCTTTAAGGCGAAAAGGTTAGCTCCATGCTCGGAATCTTTAAAAGTGTAAGAAGTGGTTTGATAAATAGGCACGGCCCGGGAGCGTGTGGTTTCATCTACTTCCTGACCCGCATGTAATTGTAATGTTTCGTATCTTAATTCCTGTGACATAATTCTGTTATTAATGACTTGTAAAATTTGTTGAGATGGATTTATCACAATTAACTGATTAAAATCAGAAAATGAACGGATTTTTCCGAATGAAGACGCACTTCCTTCTTAGATGATCACAAACCCGGATGGATCAAATTTTGATTAGCAGCGACAGCCGCAACAGCAACATTTTGAGAAATTCGATATAACCGAATTGAACATAAAATTACCTTTCTGAGTCTCTGGACTCACTTTTTCTAAGGCGTAATAGTTTTCTTGTTTCATTATTATCAATTTATATTTCAGGAATTAGCACCTTCCGTTTTGTGGGGGTTGCTAGCGCGTCACAGAGCCTGTCTCTCGGCGCTTCTTTATAAATCGACATTATATCGATTTGATGATGCAAACCTAGTGGAGGAATTTTCAGTTTTCCAAATTTTTGAAATAAATTTTTTTTTCCGGATTTGTTTGTTGAAACTTTGTTCATCGAAACAAAATTGAATTATTCAATTACGATAGTACCCAATTTCTTCAGGCCCGTAGCAGCGCCGGCCAGGCATACGCCTGTCATATAATTTAGTGTTACCCACGAGGTAACCGTTCTCCGCAAATCTTTATACTATTTTTCACTTTTCAACTTCAACAATGAATTCGTTCGTCGTTCAGGTTGCTACTTCGATTCATGAACGCTTCGCAGATGAAATTTGTGAGCTCATCGAAGTAAGCGCCAGACAAAGAGGAACAGGAATCGCAAAGCGTTCTCCTGAATACATCAGACAAAAAATGATCGAAAACAAGGCCATAATTGCCCTTTTGGATCATTCGACACTTGTTGGTTTTTGCTACATCGAGACATGGAGTGATAAGCAATACGTTGCAAATTCCGGGTTGGTAGTTCATCCCGATTACCGATCGACGGGTGTTGCTACGAGGATCAAAAAGAAAGCATTTGAGCACTCAAAAAAGCTCTATCCGGAGGCCAGTCTTTTCGGGCTGACAACCTCACTTCCCGTGATGAAAATTAATTCAGTGTTGGGGTATACCCCTGTCACTTACGACAAACTGACATCAGATGATGCGTTTTGGAATGGCTGCAAAAGTTGTGTGAATTATGAAATCTTAATGAGTAAAAATAAGTCAAACTGTATGTGTACTGCCATGCTTTTTGACCCGAAAAAAAATGGAAGAAGCAGCTGGAATTTCATGAAGAAATCAAAAATCTACGAACGATTCATGCGACTAAAGAAGAAAAGACTCACTAAAAAAATAACAAAATCATGAAGGTTGTATTAGCATTTAGCGGAGGTTTGGACACCTCTTATTGTTCAAAATACTTAGCCAAAGAGCTTGAGTATGATGTGCATGCCGTCACGGTCAATACCGGTGGGTTTAGTGCAGAGGACAAAAAAAACCTGGAGAAAAAGGCTCTCGCGCTTGGTGTTTCGAGCTATACATTCCTTGAAAAGACGGAGGAATTTTATCAAAAAGGTGTTCGGTTTCTTCTTTTTGGAAATGTATTGAAGAATAATACATACCCGCTTTCAGTGAGTGCAGAGCGTGTTTTTCAGGCGAGCGCAATTGCTGAATACGCCAATGAGATCAATGCAGAAGCCATTGCACATGGCAGCACAGGTGCGGGGAATGATCAGATTCGATTTGATGTGATCTTTCAGGCTGTCTGTCCCGGGATGGAAATACTGACTCCAATACGAGATCAGTCGCTGAGCAGAGAAGAAGAGATTGATTACCTGAAGAAAAATGGAGTTGAAGGAGATTGGGAAAAAGCAACTTATTCTGTCAATCAGGGACTTTGGGGAACATCTGTAGGAGGGAAGGAGACACTTACTTCAAATGAGTATTTGCCTGAAGAGGCATTTCCAAAACAATTGGAAAAGACGGGAGAGGAAAAGATTTCTATTGATTTTGAACAGGGAGAACCGGTTGCGATCAATAGTCAGAAAGGGTCTTCGGTTGAAGTTATTCAGTCACTTGAAGAAATTGCTTCACAATATGCAATTGGCCGGGACATCCATGTGGGAGATACCATTGTTGGAATAAAAGGCCGGGTGGGTTTTGAAGCGGCTGCCGCAATCATTCTAATCAAAGCACATCATGCCCTGGAGAAGCACGTACTCTCAAAGCATCAACTTTTTATCAAGGATCAGGCAGCAGCGTGGTATGGAAATCTGATGCATGAGGGTCAATTTCTCGACCCGGCCATGCGCGACTTAGAGTCTTTTCTTGAATCCTCCCAAAAATCAGTAACAGGTACCGTTGATGTTCATCTGGCTCCTTATCGTTTCCATATTCTTGGGATCACTTCTTCAAATGACCTGATGCAATCTTCCTATGGTCAATACGGAGAAATGAATACAGCATGGTCGGGTCAGGATGCAAGAGGCTTTGCCAAAATACTATCAACGCAGATGAAAATCTTTAAAGCAGTCCATCATGAATAAGATGCGGGTTGGAATTATTGGAGCTGCCGGCTACACAGCTGGAGAACTTATTAGAATTTTAGTTAATCATCCTGGTGTGGAGCTTGTTCTGGCGCAGAGCAATAGCCAGTCGGGAAAGAAAGTGTCAGCCATCCATACAGATTTGGTGGGAGAAACAGGCCTGATTTTTACTTCCGGTTTTCCGGTTGGAGATTTGGATGTAGCTTTTTTATGCAAAGGACACGGTGAATCAATCAACATCATCAAGGCTCACCCTGAGTTATTGAATATTAAACTGGTTGACCTTAGCCAGGACTTCAGGCTTATTGGGGATCATGATTTCATCTACGGGTTACCGGAGATCAATCGGGAGACAATTGCATCTGCCGCTCATATTGCAAACCCGGGTTGTTTTGCGACATGTATTCAGCTGGGGATTTTGCCCGCTATTCATGGAGGACTTGTCAATCATGACATCCATGTTTCGGGCATCACCGGATCAACCGGAGCAGGACAGGCTCTTTCCAATACGTCACATTTTAGCTGGAGAAGTAATAATGCAGGTGTTTATAAACCATTTGCCCATCAACACCTACATGAAATCAGGGAGACGGTCCAGAGTCAAAACGGAATGTGGAACGGTAAAATTAATTTCATTCCATACAGGGGAGCATTTACACGGGGCATCATTACCACCTCCTACTTCGAGACAGATTCGACTGAATCACAATTGAAAGATTGTTATGAATCAGCTTACGAAAACGAGCCATTTACTCATATGACGGATTCAAATCCTGATCTGAAAATGGTGGTTAACACCAACAAAGCAGTGATATATCCGGCAGTCATAAATGGTCATGCAATGGTGATTTCAGTTATTGACAATCTGCTAAAGGGAGCTTCGGGTCAGGCAGTGCAAAACATGAATCTGCTTTTCGGCCTTGAAGAAAACACAGGACTCAATTTAAAAGCTTCGGCATTCTAAACTATGATTAAAGAAAAAATAGCAATTATAGGAGCAGGAAACCTTGGTGTTTCCATTGCAAAAGGGATTGTGGAAAAAGGACTTTCTGTTCCTGAAAATATCACACTTACAAGAAGAAACAGCCAGGCACTGGCGGAGTTCTCGGAAGCAGGGTTTAATACCTCAAGTCAGAATATTGAAGCAGTTAAGAGTGCTCAAATCATCATACTATGCGTTCAACCCAATCAATTGAACATTGTAATTAAGGAGATAAAGGCGGCTCTTAATGAAAGTCATGTGCTCATTTCTGTTATTACAGGAATATCAATAGCGCACATTCAGGATCAGATTGGAAATGATATTCCCTTCATCCGGGCCATGCCAAATACGGCCATTGCCATCGGAGAGTCAATGACATGTATTTCAGCTACAGGAGAATCAAGAAAATCACTTCCTCTGACCGAGTTATTATTTGCTACCCTGGGGAAGACACTGGTGATTGAGGAAGAATTGATGCAGGCGGCAACCGTACTTGGAGCCAGTGGAATCGCATTTTTTATGCGCTATCTAAGAGCAGCTACACAGGGTGGAATTCAAATGGGATTTGATGCAAAGGATGCACAATTGATTGCCGTTCAGACGGCCAAAGGTGCAGCAACTCTTATTCTGGAGCACGATTCTCATCCTGAAGTGGAGATAGACAAGGTGACTACCCCGCAGGGATGTACGATTGAAGGACTTAATGAGATGGAGCATAAAGGATTTAGCTCTGCTTTAATTCAGGGGATCATGACTTCTTTTCAGCGAATTACCAAAATGAAAGGAACCGAAATCAAAACCGAACAATCATGAATCTTTTTGATGTATACCCGCGCTATGACATTGAGTTGGTAAAAGGAAAGGGCTGTTATGTCTGGGATAAGAACGACAACAAATACCTTGACCTGTACTGTGGTCACGCTGTGATTTCCATTGGTCATTCACATCCTCGCTACATATCAAAAGTGAGCAACCAGTTGGAGCAGCTCGGTTTCTATTCCAACTCAGTTAAGATTCCGATTCAGGAAGAGCTGGCGGAGAAACTTGGAGCAATTTCCGGCTATCCGGATTGTTCCCTTTTCCTGTGTAACTCAGGAGCAGAAGCAGCAGAAAATGCAATGAAAATTGCTTCTTTCCATACGGGCAGAATGAAGATCATAGCGTTTGAAAAAGGGTTCCACGGCCGAACTTCTCTGGCACTTGCAGCTACAGACAATGCAAAAATTGTGGCTCCTGTCAATGAAAGCGAAAACATTATCAGACTTCCTCTCAACGCTCTGGATGCAGTAGCATCGGTAATGGACAATTCCATCGCGGGAATTATCGTCGAAGGAATCCAGGGAATTGCCGGAATATATGAACCAACATCGGAATTTCTACAGGGGCTGGCAGAACTCTGCAAAGAAAATGGATCGCTCCTTATTCTGGATGAAGTCCAATCCGGTTACGGAAGATCCGGGAAGTTTTTTGCACACCAACATCATGGGATTAAGCCGGATCTGATCACAACCGGAAAGGGAATGGGAAATGGATTTCCTGTGGGTGGTGTATTGATTTCACCTGAGGTAAAAGCCTGGAAGGGGATGCTTGGAACAACCTTCGGAGGAAATCATCTGGCATGTGCTGCCGGATTAGCTACTCTGGAAGTGCTGGAATGGGAAAGCCTGATTGAAAATGCAGAACAGACAGGGGACTACCTGATGTCTGCTCTTAGAAAAATCCCGGAGGTCAAAGAGGTCAGAGGAAAAGGATTGATGATAGGAGTCGAGCTTGAGCAGCTTTCAGGAGAAATACGAAAGGACCTGCTTTTTGAGCACAACATTTTTACCGGATCCTCTGATAACGCTCATACGATCAGAATTCTGCCACCATTGTCCATCACGAAAAAGGAGGCAGATCCGATCATTGAATCACTTGGAAAAATGCTAAAATCATGAAACAGTTTATATCAGTCAAAGATGTGACGGACCCAAACGAATTGGCCCTTAAAGCGATGGAAATCAAGAAGGATCCCTATTCCAATGCTTCATTAGGTGAGCAGAAAGTATTAGGGCTGATCTTCTTCAACTCAAGCCTGCGGACAAGAATGAGCACAACCAGAGCTGCATACAATTTGGGGATGAAGGTTATGACCCTGAATGTATCATCCGATTCGTGGCAACTGGAAACAGAAGATGGGGCGGTTATGAATCAGGGAAATGCAGAACACATCAAAGAAGCGATCCCTGTCATGTCTTCCTATTGCGATGTGCTGGGAGTTCGATCTTTCCCTTCTCTGATTGATAAGGAAAAAGATTATCAGGAAACGCTGATCAATTCCTTCGTACACCTGTCGAATTGCCCGATTATTAATCTTGAATCAGCCACATTACACCCTTTGCAATCGCTCGCTGATTTGATGACCATTCAGGAGGGAAAAGTAAAGACCAATCCAAAAGTTGTACTCACCTGGGCGCCTCACATTAAGCCACTTCCACAATCAGTGGCCAATTCATTTGCGGAATGGATGAATGCTGCCAAAATAGACCTGACAATCACACACCCAAAGGGGATGGAGCTTTCGCCGGAGTTTTCCGGACAGGCCAGAATCATAACCGATCAGGAAGCAGCATTGGTGGGAGCGGATTTTGTTTACGTGAAAAACTGGTCGTCTTTTCAGGATTATGGAAAAGTAAAAAAAGATCCAAAATGGATGATGACCAGAGAAAAATTGGAGATCACCAATGATGCCAAACTCATGCATTGTCTTCCGGTAAGAAGAAATGTTGTGATCTCGGATGATGCTATGGACAGTAACCACTCCATTATTAATGAATTAGCTGAGAACAGGTTGTATGCCGCTCAGGCGGTGTTGACAGAAATTCTAAAGAACCTGTAGCATGGATACTTTGAATGTGATAAAAATCGGAGGAAATATCATAGACAGCCCAAAGGAGCTTCAGGATTTTCTTGCATCTTTCTCCAAACTGGAAGGGCATAACATTTTGGTTCACGGTGGTGGAAAAACAGCCACACACATGGCTGATTTGTTGCAACTGAAAACGAAGATGATTGACGGCAGAAGAATTACGGATGACCAAACGATCGATGTGGTCACGATGACTTATGGTGGTCTTATCAACAAGCAAATTGTGAGTCAGCTCCAAAGCCTGGGAACAAACGCACTTGGTCTCACAGGAGCAGACGGGAACCTGATTTCTGCGAATAAAAGACCTGAGCAAAATGGGATTGATTACGGTTGGGTGGGAGATCCAACATCTGTGAATGCCAACTGGATGGATGACTTAATTAGAAACGGACTCGTTCCGGTTATTGCTCCACTGACCCATGACGGCTATGGGAATATCTTAAACACAAATGCGGATACGATTGCCAGCGTGATTGCCATTGCAATGAGTGACCACTTTGAGGTTTCGCTTACCTACTGCTTCGAGTTAAACGGTGTTCTTAAAAAAATTGATGATCCGGGATCAGTGATTCGGGAACTGACACAGGATAGTTATGAATCCTATAAGCAGGACGGGAGCATATCATCCGGGATGATACCAAAGCTTGATAATGCTTTTGAAGCAATAAAAGGTGGGGTAAAGTCGGTACAAATCATGAGTTGGAAATCAATTTCAAACCTTCAAAAAATGGATAGCAATGAGTACACCAGTATTAAATGAGTCTTTTTACGAACAAGCCACTGGCTTACTTTCAGGTCTGATTAGAATTCCGAGTCTAAGCAGCCAGGAAGACAAGACGGCTACTCTGATTGAAGATTTTTTTGATTCCCAAAATATCAAAAAAAACAGGAAGGGAAACAATGTGTGGGCCGTAAACAAGTTTCTCGACCCGACAAAGAAGACCATTTTGCTAAACTCTCATCATGACACGGTGAAGGCAAACTCAGACTATACAAAGAACCCACATGACCCGATAATCGAGGAGGGAAAATTGTATGGATTGGGAAGCAATGATGCAGGAGGTTGTCTGGTTTCTTTAATGCATGCATTCATCCATTTTTATGAAAGGAGAGACCTGCCTTTCAATCTGATCGTGTCTGCAACGGCCGAGGAAGAGATCTCAGGTCAGGGAGGTGTAGCATCGATTTTGAGTGAACTTGGACCGGTTGATTTTGCAATAGTAGGGGAACCCACAGAAATGAAAATGGCTGTGGCGGAGAAGGGGTTGATGGTATTGGACTGTAAGGCTTTAGGAAAATCCGGACATGCCGCTCGAGATCAGGGAGTCAATGCGATTTATGAAGCTTTGACAGATATTGAGTGGTTCAAAAACTATCAATTTGATAAAGCATCCGCCTTTCTGGGACCGGTGAAAATGTCAGTCACCATGATCAACTCCGGCTCTCAGCATAATGTAGTACCAGATACATGCGAATTTGTAGTGGACGTCAGGACTACTGATGTGTATTCCAATGAGGAGGTTCTTGACATTATTCTTAAACATGTGAAGAGTGAAGTACATGCCAGATCCCTGAGATTGAATCCTTCCGGATTGCCTTCTGATCATTTTGCTTTCAAAATTTCAGACAGATTAGGGATTGAAACATTCGGATCACCAACTATGTCCGATCAGACACTCATGAACTTTCCATCAATTAAAATGGGCCCCGGAAAATCTGAGCGGTCACATACCGCTGACGAGTTCATCTATCTAAAAGAGATTGAAGAAGGGATCACAGGGTATATCACCTTTTTGGAAAAATTATTTAATGAGAACAATGCTATATAATGTGAATTTAATTCTCCATTCTAAACATGTGAGAGAAGTTTTTTTCATGTCTGAGCAAGATCGCTTCTACTCTTTTATAATGTATGAAGGCGGTTACTCTTTCGAAACCAGTCTAATAACTAACTACTTTCTACTAACAACTATAAAATGAAACTTTGGGAAAAAGGAGAAACAACAGATGAGCTTTTTGAGCGCTTCACCATTGGAAACGATACTGTGCTTGACCTTGAGCTGGCGTATTTTGATGCAATTGGAACCATCGCCCATGTAAGAATGCTGGAAAAGATTTCTTTGCTCACGGATGAAGAAGCAAAACACCTGATTGATGAACTTGAGGAAATCAAGAAATTAGCTGGTGAGGGAAAATTTGCTATTGAACCGGGAGTAGAAGACTGCCACTCTCAAATTGAAATTCAGCTTACCAGAAAACTTGGAGAGACTGGTAAGAAAGTTCATACGGGAAGGTCTCGGAATGATCAGGTGCTGACCGCATTAAAACTCTTTACAAAAGCACAGCTGGTTGAAGTTGGATTGAGAATGAAAAAGCTGTTTCATCTTTTTCAGGAAAAAAGTGAAGCAAACAAAAACACACTAATGCCAGGTTACACGCACATGCAGGTAGCCATGCCGTCCTCTTTTGGATTATGGTTTGGTGCATATGCCGAAAGCCTGACTGATGATTTAATTCAGTTGAAGGCAGCACATCAGATTACGGACAAAAGCCCATTGGGCTCGGGAGCTGGATATGGATCCTCTTTTCCACTTGATCGGGAATACTCGGCTGAAGCGATGGGTTTTAAGGATCTCAACTACAATGTGATATATGCGCAAATGACACGAGGAAAAATGGAGAAAGCAGCCGCGAACGCATTAAGTGCAATAGCCGCGACACTGGCAAAATTCTCGATGGATGTCTGTCTGTATGCTGGCCAAAACTATGAATTCCTTAAAGTGGACCAATCTTACACAACCGGATCAAGCATTATGCCGCATAAGCATAATCCTGACGGGTTCGAACTGGTAAGGGGAAAATGCAACCAGTTGCAGGCACTGCCTTATGAACTTACCCTGATTCTAAGCAATCTTCCGTCCGGCTATCACCGTGATTTGCAAATGTTGAAAGAGCATTTCATTCCTGCATTTCAAACAATTAAAGACTGCCTGGACATCACCTTTGAAATGACTAAGGGACTTGAAGTAAATAGTGAAATAATTAATGAGAACAGATACGATCTGCTATTTACAGTTGAGGAAGTGAATGATCTGGTATTAAAAGGAGTGGCATTTAGAGATGCGTATCTGGAGGTTGCTGAAAAAATTAAGAATAATGAGTATGAAGCCAGGCGCATGGTGGACCACACTCATACCGGCAGTATCGGGAATTTGTCAAATAGGGAAATCAGTAAGGTTTTTGAAAGAGAATGGGTTTATTTTGAAGAATCTTTGAACGTAACCTAACTATCTAAATAATGAGCAGAGTAGTAATAAACAGTCATGATGAATTTGAAAGTTATGTAGGGAAAGAACTCGGTGTTTCAGATTATCACAAGATTAACCAGGATCAAATTGATCTTTTTGCTGACGCGACATTGGATCATCAATGGATTCACACGGATCCCAAAAAGGCAGCAGAAGGACCATTTGGAACGACTATCGCTCATGGTTATCTGACTGTTTCAATTATGCCTCATTTATGGGATCAGATAACTGAATTTAATAATGTTAAGATGCAGGTAAACTATGGAATTGATAAACTGAAGTTTGGTCAGCCAGTGAAAGTGAATGATGAAGTTCGGTTAAGAGCCAGTCTGAAAGCACTTACAAACCTGAGAGGAATATCCAAAACGGAGCTGGAAGTAGTATTGGAAATTAAGGATCAGAAAAAACCTGCATTTAATGCTACCATGATCTTCTTGTATCATTTTGAATAGTACTATTCTGCTTAGAAAATAAAAAAAAGCCTCAATAAGAATGAGGCTCTTTTTTTGAAAAAAAATGCTATTTATTCTCTCGTACAATCAGTTTGACTGTTTCGGGATTTTCATCTTTTTCGACAAGCATATATTCCACTTTGTCAGAATCATATTCTTCAAGTATTAATTCGGTATCCGGATTCTCGCGTATAAGCTCTACTACTAAAAAAACCTCGTCTGGATTTTTTTCTTTCAATTCATACAACACTCCATCGAATTTTTCTTCGACAATTAATGGACTAAATTCATAAGCCCCAACCGTCATATTATCCTCGATAACCTGCTTTTCAGTAAGCTCCGGCTCTAATAGCTGTGCTTCATTTACTTCTTCTTCACATGCGAACATTGCACCTGAAATCAGAATAATAGCCATAATGCTGCCCGCTTTCCACGGACTGATTTTCTTTTTCATTTTTTTAATAAAATTTAAACGTTTAACAATAGTGGCGTCATCGAAAGAACTGGCCAGGTTCAATCCATGCGCCTTTAAGGTGCTATGCACCAGGGTCTTTACATACCTGTTTTTACTGATTGTTTTCAGCGCAAACTGGTCTGCCTCATATTCATGTATTTTTCTCAGCTCATAAATGGTCATCCAGAGGCCGGGAGCCCACCAGAGAACAATGCTGAGAATGTTAAATAAGAGAATGTCTAATGAATGGAGTTGTCGTGAATGACCCCATTCGTGACGAATAATTTCTTCGGGGTTTTCAAAATGTTCCGGGTCAATGAAGATCCATCTGAAAAAAGTGAAACTGTTTTGAATGCCGGGGACTCTCCTGATAGGAAATTCAAAAGAATTATCGTGCCCGCTGCTCTTGTACCATTTTCGAATTTTTAAAAGGCCGACACATACTTTTAGAAAGAAGAACAGGCTGACTGTTACGAACACCCAAATGTACCATAGCACAGAAGAAGCCTCTTTCTCGTGCTCCAATTGCATGGGAAATGTGGTTGAAATATTTGTGGCGACAGAGTTAAGGTTAATGGTTGGAATCTGAGCGAAAGTTGGGACTTCAATCGCGGGGATGATCAATGCCAGCAGTGTAGATCCGACAAGAAATAATCGAAGAAATCGCAACTGTGTTTCCCTGGCAAGCAATGTTTTATAAACAATGAAAAACAAGGTATGAAGCAGAATGAATTCAGTCAGATAAAGTATCATGATTCCTTGTTTTTTAGTTCTTCAAGGAGCCGCTCCAGATCTTTCACATCCATCTTTTTTTGCTGAGTAAAAAAGGAGACCAGTTGTTCATAGGAGCCACTGAAATAATTGTCAACAAAGCGGTTCAGATATTTTTTGCTGTACTCTTCCTTATTGACCAGTGGGTAGTACTGATGAGATTTTCCAAAAGCTTCATATCCAACAAATCCTTTCTTTTCCAGAATTCTGATTAAAGTTGAGATGGTATTGTAGGCAGGTTTGGGATTAGGAAATTTCTCTACAATCTCTTTAACAAATGCTTTCTTCATTTGCCAGAGAACCTGCATAATTTCTTCTTCTGCCTGGGTTAATTGCTTCATTAACTAATTATTTAGTTTCAAAACTAAACTCTTAGTTTACAAATGCAAACTTTATTAACTAAATTTCTAGTTAATAAACGTTAATTCATAAAAAAACCCGGCTGATAGCAGCCGGGTCTCTCTTTTTGAGAAATAATTCTTTCTTTATCCTAAAGCTTCTTTCATTACGGCACCAATATCTGCGGGTGAATCAACGACGTGTAGTCCACACTCACCCATGATGCGCATCTTGGCTTCTGCTGTATCGTCTTTACCTCCGATGATAGCTCCGGCGTGCCCCATTCTTCTTCCCGGAGGAGCAGTTTGTCCGGCGATGAATCCAACAACCGGTTTTCTGTTTCCATCCTCCTGAATCCACTGAGCAGCATCTGCTTCATATTGACCACCAATTTCTCCAATCATCACGATACCATCTGTTTCAGGATCTTCCATCAGCATTTGAACGGCTTCCTTAGTAGATGTTCCGATGATCGGGTCACCGCCAATTCCGATAGCCGTAGAAATTCCCATTCCGGCTTTGACCACCTGATCAGCAGCTTCATAAGTAAGCGTTCCTGACTTTGATACAATCCCGACTCTTCCTTTTTTGAAGACAAAGCCTGGCATGATGCCAACTTTTGCTTCTTCCGGTGTAATGACGCCCGGGCAATTCGGTCCGACCAGCTTGGCTCCCCTTGATTTGGCATAGGGTTTTGCGTGCATCATATCTTTCACAGGAATACCTTCAGTAATGGTCACAATCACTTTGATTCCTGCATCAGCAGCTTCCATTATGGCATCAGCCGCAAAAGCAGGAGGCACAAAAATGATGGATACATCCGCACCTGTAGCATCCACGGCATCTTTTACCGTGTTAAACACAGGTTTATCCAAATGTGTCTGACCACCTTTTCCTGGTGTTACACCACCTACAACATTGGAACCATATTCAATCATCTGACCGGCGTGAAAAGTGCCTTCAGAGCCGGTGAAGCCCTGAACGATGATTTTGGAATCTTTATTTACAAGAACGCTCATTTACTTAGATTTTCCGCAAAAATATATGATTAAAACTCTCTGCCAATTACTTTAATAAATACTCATCAATAAACTCTCGTACACAGCCCTCTCCGCCATTTTTTGTAAGAATTATCGATGAGACTTTTTTTATGTCTTCAACAGCATCACCCGGACAGGCAGACAGACCCACGTATTGCATGATTTCCAGATCATTAATGTCGTCACCGATGTAGGCAACTTCTTCCTTCTTCAAATTTAATTTTTTCATCCAGCGGTCACAAATAGTGACTTTGGACTCTTCTCCCACGTAACAGTAGTGGAGTCCAAGCATGTGTGCCCTTTTGTCCACCATTTCTCGTACCTGACTATGACTGATGATTCCAACCTCCACACCGGCCTTCATCGCTTCTTTCATTCCCATACCATCACGGGCATTAAATTTTTTAAACTGTGTGCCGTCTTCCAGAATATAAATGCCCGCATCAGTCAACGTGCCATCCACATCCAGAATCAGAAACTTAATATTTTTAGTATTTATCACTTTCGATCATCATTCTCATTCAAAAATATGCTTCATTTCTATTGGAACGAATTCATCACTTTTTGAAAAATTTAAGGGATGTGGTTGTTTTAGGGTGAGATGAAACTGGCACACTTTTGGCTATTTGTTGACATTGTTGTAATAATGGTATTAAACTTTAGATGAGTATGGTTGTCTTATCGTTAAACAACGTTAATAATTAAAACACATTTAGTGTGATACCGTTAGATATTTCTATAAGTAATAAATCCTCTTCATATTTTACTTAGGTTAAAGGAGCTTTCGAGCTCCTTTTTTTATTTGCTCCAGGGATACTAAATGTAGCCCCTGTACGAACTAATTTTTTTTGAGCATGACGGGGTGGTAGGGAATAAAGAAAACAATGTGTATTACATTGCAACACCTTACCTATTCTAAAATCTAAGTATGAAGAAGAACACCTTGAAAATTGTCAAATTTTTCTATTTGACTATGCTTTTTATTCTGTCAGGATGTGGGCAGGATGAAACCGGGCCCCAGGTTGGGGCAATCACTATAGAAGCATCATCTGATGTTATTGAAATTGGAAGTGAGCTAACTTTCACGGCAATCAGTCAAAGCTCAGATGATATTACTGATTTTGTTACGTTTTTTGTCAACGACTCACCTCTTGAAGGTAATGTTTACAAAGCTGTGTCAGCCGGAGATATTGCAATTTATGCTACTTATGGATCAGTAACGAGTAACAGACTTACTGTTCTTTCTATTAAGAAAATAACAAACTTAACTATCACGTCGAGCAAGACGACTATCAAACCGACAGGAACAGATGCAGCAGTAATTACAGCTACTGATCAGGATGATACGGATGTTACTACTCTGATGAAATTCTACATCGATGATGTGCTCAATGAAAATGGTAATAGTATAACCAGCGAAACACTTGGAGAATCGGTGGTGACTGCAAAGTTCGAGAATCTTGTATCGAACGAGTTATCCATCACCTCAGAATTGAATGTTACAGCATTAACACTGAATCTTTCCAGAACATCATTACCGGCAGATTCATACACGAAATCTGAAATTAGTGTTTTTGATCAGGATCTGGATGATATCTCATCATTTGCCGGACTGCTATTGAACGATGTAACCTTCAGTGAGTCAGTATTTGTAGGAAGTGTTCCAGGCACTTTTCAGATCAAAGCAACATATGAATCCATAGAAAGCGATGTAGTTGAGATAACGGTCAATCCATTTATTGTCAGGAAGATACTCATTGAAGAGTTTACCGGTGAGTGGTGTGGGTGGTGTCCTCAGGCTGCTTACAACCTGGATGAACTAGTAAAAGAGCACCCGTACGTTCTAACTGTAGGAATACACAATGGAGATGGATTAGAGTATGAAAATGAAGCGACTATTAGAAATGCCTTTGGTCTTAACTATTTTCCAAGTGGACTGGTTGGCCGGGTGAATATGGGTAACAGCGTTGGATTCAACGACCCAACCCTGGATTCAAGAGTGCTTGATGAGGTTAGCAGACAGATTTATGAATCAGACGTATTGGCTGGCGTTGGGATTAATTCTTCATTTTCTTCGAATGAGGCTTCTGTTGATGTTAATGTACATTTCTATGAAGACATAAATGATGAAGTCAAAATCACGATTTATCTCATAGAAAACGATGTTGTTAGTGGCACGCAGCAAAACTATTTTAGCGGTTTAGCAGGATATGAGGACGCCTATTATTACTCTCAACCGCCAACAATTTCCGGATATAATCATCAATACGTTTTAAGGAAAGCTGCGACTGATGTTCAGGGTGAGCCAATTCCTCAGGAAAACGTCAGCCAGGGAGGAACGTATTCCCTTAATGACCAGCCAATAGACATTTCAGGCTATGATCCGGCCAAGTGTTATGTCATAGCATTCGTTCACTATGATCTGAATGGGAAGCAGGAAATTATTAATGCTCAGCAGGTTAAACTGGGTGAGTCAGTAGGGACAGGTAATTAAGGAGGTATACGATGATTACAAATCAAATATTCAAAGTACTCCTTTGTATTTCTTTATTGATGTACTCACTTTCTGGCCAGGCACAGACGGGATCTGTACCAAAAACAGAGCTAATGAGTCTTAATGGAGACCGTGTTGGCGCTGAAACTATTCTAAACAAGGAAGGGGCAACAGTTATCAGTTTTTGGGCAACCTGGTGCAAGCCCTGCATCCTGGAACTCAATGAGCTGAATGATCTTTATGAGAATTGGAATAAAGAATCCAACGTGAGAATTGTTGCTATTTCTATTGATGATGCCAGATCTTCGTCTAAGGTGCCTTCCTTCGTAAATAGCAGAGGCTGGGAATTTGACATCTTTCTGGATGTAAATTCGGATTTCAAGCGGGCACTAAACATCAATAATATCCCTCACTCATTACTGGTTGATAAATCAGGAATGATAGTCTGGCAGCATGCGGGGTATGTTCCTGGTGACGAAGAGGTGCTCTATGATGAGCTATTAAAATTGCAAAAATAGTCCTCGATTTTTTCTAAGATCTGTTCAAATGAAGCATCTGTTAAGTTTTGTATTGTTTTCCTGTGTAATGTTTTTGAATATGGCCCAGGATAAGGGAGTTTTATCCGGTGGATTTCAGTCAGAATCGCAGTTTTATCGCTCGGATGATAAAATTGCAGCAACAAGTCCTGATGAGAGCATTGGTTCTAACAACTATTTTAAATTAGATTATACCTTTGGCGACTTCAAATTCGGAGTGAGGTATGAAGCATATATGCCACCCATTCTTGGCTACCCGACAGATTTTGAAGGCAGGGGCATTGCTAATCGTTTTGCATCTTATCAAACGGATTTTTTGAATGTCACTGTAGGAAATTTCTATGAACAATTCGGTTCCGGAATGATTCTGAGAGCCTATGAAGAGCGGCTTCTTGGAATTGACAATTCTATCGAAGGAATCAATGTGAAGCTTTCTCCTGTTTCAGGCATTGATTTGACTATGCTTGCCGGAAATCAAAGAGAATATTTTGAGATTGGTGACGGTACTGTCAGAGGGTTTGATGCAGGATTCGATATCAACGAACTGGCAGGGAGCGATTGGAAAACCAGAGTCCGGCTTGAGGGATCCTTCGTAAGTAAATTTGAAGAATATACAGGCCCGGATTCGCAAATAGAAGAAGATGTGAGGAGCTATTCCGGAAGGATTAAGCTTAACAGGAGTAATTGGGATTTGAACTCGGAATACGTAGAAAAGGATGTTGATCCCGGTGCTTCTAATTTATTTAACACACAACGAAAGGGTCGAGCCTTTTTGACTAATATTAACCTTTATAAGAAAGGGTTTGGATTTAGCACAACTTTCAGACGGATTGAAAATATGGACTTCAGATCTGAAAGGAATGCTTCTCAGACGAATTTATGGATCAATTATTTGCCGGCAGAGACAAGACAACATGGTTATTTACTACCCAATATTTATCCTTATGCGGTGCAGCTAAATGGTGAGATTGGGGGTCAGGTGAGCATTTCTTATTTAGTTTCCAAAAAATCAAGTTTGGGAGGAAAATATGGAACAAGGCTGGCGCTGAATTATTCAAGATTCAATAAGTTGAAGAAAAGCGAATCTGCCAGTGCTGAGGATAATTTTGATTCAGAATTTTTTCAGTTTAGTGATACACTCTTATACAGTGATTTCAATTTTGAAATTGAAAAGAAGGTATCAAAAAATCTGAAATTTGTATTGAATTATATTCAAATGAACTACAATAAATTTGAGATTGAAGGTGTGCCATCTGAAAATGTCAAATCTCAAATTGCCGTAGTTGAAATGTTATATAAACCTGGAAACAGGAGATCTCTTAGAACCGAATTGCAACACCTGAGTACAAAGCAGGATAAAGAGAATTGGGCCGGGTTTTTGGTAGAGTATTCGATGGCCCCTAAATGGTCATTTCACTTCTTTGATCAGTACAATTACGGTTATATCGATAAAGTCCATTACTACCAGACTGGCTTCTCTTATACTAAGAATTCCTCCCGACTGGCCATTAGCTATGGAAGACAAAGGGGTGGACTCATCTGTGTTGGCGGGGTTTGCAGGAATGTACCATCAGCCACAGGATTATCAATGTCGCTGAGCACTTCATTTTCTCAATAGAAATCTTTGTAGTTTAGTCGATCCGAAAATGATTGATTTAAGAAGCGATACAATAACCCGCCCGACAAAGGAAATGTTGGAGGCCATGATGTCAGCCGAAGTTGGCGATGATGTGTTTGGCGATGACCCGACTGTCAATGCATTACAGGCTAAAGTGAGTTTCATGTTTGGGATGGAAGATGCCATTTTTTGTCCTTCCGGTACGATGACCAACCAGATTGGTATGAGGGTGCTGACCAGACCCCAGGATGAGGTGATTTGCCATAAACACTCACACGTTTACCTATATGAAGGTGGCGGAATGATGTATAATTCCATGCTTTCACCAAAATTACTTGAAGGAGATAGCGGGCGGATAACCGCATTGCAAGTCAGGGAGAGTATCAATCCTGATGATATCCATTTTCCGAAAACAAGTCTGGTGGTTCTTGAGAATACCATGAATAAAGGAGGAGGCAGCATCTATGACCTGGAAGAAATCAAACGAATCAGAAAAGCATGTGATGAAAATGGGTTGAAACTTCATCTGGATGGTGCAAGGTTGTTCAATGCACTTGTTGAAACCAGAGAGGATCCAAAAGAATACGGAAAACTTTTTGATTCCATTTCTATTTGCTTTTCAAAGGGACTTGGGGCACCGGTTGGCTCATGTCTTCTGGGATCAAAGGATGCAATCAAAGAAGGAAGGAGAGTGAGAAAGGTTTTTGGAGGCGGAATGAGACAGGCGGGCTATCTCGCTGCTGCATGTATTTATGCACTCGACCATCATGTTGAACGATTAAAAGAAGACCATACCAGAGCAAAACGCATGAATGAAATGCTTTCAGGTCTGCCATTTATCGAAGAAGTGTTGCCTTCACAAACAAACATTGTGATTGCCAGACTAGACAAGGAGCATTCCGAAAAATGGCTGCTTGAGGAGTTGGAGAAAAAGGAAATTCGGGCTGTGGCGTTTGGCAAAAATCTTGTTCGTTTTGTAACGCATCTCGATTTCAAGGACGATGATCTGGAACAGTTTTCTCAGAAAGTTGCTGCTATTTCCTAATCACCAGCCACACACCAAAGAAAATAAAAGCTGAGGCAATGAGGTGCTTTAGCAGGAATATTTCACCAAAAAAGAGGATGGCAGTGAGGGTGGCAAAAATTGGCTGGAGGTAAATAAATGCACCAACAACAGATGCATTGACACGAATCAAAGTCCATGCATTCAGGAAGTAGACAATTACTGTTACCCCCACAATTGCATAGGCCATGCTGTAAAAGACTTTGGCCGGAAGTGCTGAAATTGTTACTTCAGCAGCCTCACTAAATCCAACAGGTAAAACAATGATCGTCCCGATTGTGAAAATCCAGGTGACCACAGTCATGGGGCGGTATTTCTTCATTAACGGCTTAACAATGACCAGATAGCAGGCGTAGCTGGATCCGTTTAAAAGGATAAGCAAATCACCTCGCCAATTGCCCGAAGAATCAATGGAATCTGTTTGATATATAATAATAATGGCACCTATAAGACCAATCAGCACTCCTGCGATCTTTCTCCTCGTGATTTTTTCTCCAATTAATAAAGCCGCCCATACCAGCACAATAATTGGAGTAAGTGTCATAATAATTGACCCGTTTACTGCGGATGTGAGACTGATTCCTTTATAAAAAAGTAACTGGTTAACAGCTACCCCGGTAAGGGCGCATAGAGCCAGACGCCACCCGTCTTCTTTCCAGTTAATTAATTCTCTGGTAGAAAAATGTATGATCCAGAATATGGCAGCAGAAATGGATACTCGATAAACAATAAAGCCATAGGGACCAAGATATTCCGGCACCACAATCTTCAATACACTGTAGTTGATCCCGTAAAGCAGGCTAACGAGAGTGAGTGCACCATAGACTTTAAGGTTTGACCAGTTCATCGCCGGCAAATGTATGGGCCTCTTTCCGATTTTAAATTGACTATTTTAGAAATAAAAAGTCATGAAGCAAACCATTGGAATCCTTTCACTCATTTTAATGATTGCCTGCTCACCTGATCAAAAGCTGATTGAGGAGAACAAACAACTCAGAGCGGAAGTAGAGAAGCAAACGGAATTGGCACTAAATGCAGCAGCGGAGGCGCAAAAAGCTCAGGCAATGGCTGAGGCAGCAGCAGTTGAAGCACAACGACAGGCAGCTGAGGCAGTCAGACAAAGAGATCTTGCAATGGCTGCCACTGAGAAAGCCAGGGATTGCCGGTAATTATCTTGCCATTACTTTAACACATGCTTTGGATGAATTTTATTCATCCAATTTCAGGTACTTATGACTGGTCAAATTACTAGTTTCGGCGCATGAAATTGAATCCTGTCTCACTGTTTCTGATTCCCGCTCTAATTTGGGGTTCGACTTTTTTTGTCATCAAGTTTCAATTGGGAGAGGTGGATCCTACATGGTCCGTCAGCTATCGATTCATACTTGCCGGTATCACCCTCTTATTATTCACTAAACTCCGGAAACTAAATCTAAAATTTACTGTACGACAGCATTTGCAAATCCTGCAACAGGGCATCTTACTATTTGGGTTTAATTACTGGTTTGTATACATCGCTGAACAAGTTCTGGTAAGTGCACTGGTTGCCATAACTTTTTCGTGCATCATATTCCTGAACATCCTTTTTGGTAAACTATTCCTTAATAAATCCGCAGAGAAGAAAGTATACCTTGGAGCTTTGCTCGGTATTTCTGGTACCATACTTATGTTCCGACAGGAACTCATGGGCATGAGCATGGATGATCTCCCCGTCTTTCATCTGATTATTTGTTTTTCATCAGTAGTCATCGCTTCATTGGGAAATATTAAGTCTGCGTATAATCAGACCAATGGGTTGCCGGTTCTGCAAACCAATGCTTTTGGGATGTTATATGGGGGAATTATTATCGGACTCATTGCACTCTTTAGTGGAATAGAAGTGTCTTTCGATACGGGGTTCAACTATCTGTCTTCATTGATTTATCTCTCATTATTTGGTTCAATTTTCGCATTCGGAGGATACCTGACCCTGATAGGAAAGATAGGTGCAGACAAAGCGGCTTACGTTCTGATTGTTATCCCGGTCATTGCAGTAGTGTTGTCAGTTCTTTTTGAAGGATATATTTTAGGATGGCAGGTCATAGCCGGAATGATTTTTATCCTGGGAGGAAACTTTCTGGTTTTGAGAAAGTAGGGATCAATTGATACTAACCATTTCAAACAATGAAGTTGAAATTCCAACCCTTAGTCCCCAGTCGCTATACTCACCATCGCGGAATGAAGCTATTCCTTCAATTCTAAAGAATCTGTAAATATTATTGAGACTATATCCCACTTCAGTGTAATTCCCGGAAGATTGTGTACCTAAATAGTTGACGAACAATCCTTCCTTCAGTCCCCATTTTTGAACAAAACCCAAATGAGTAATTAGCAGCTTCCTGAAGTTATAATAGGTAAATGAGGATATGTAATGATCAGCTGTACTTGACTGGTAGTAATCTAACAAACGATACCTGCCGACCGGATCAGTGTTTTGAACAAAAATCTGATTACCGAGAAAATGTTGATAATCAACAAATGTCAGCTTTTCTTTATTTAGAAACAGTCCTGCATCGATTTGATAGAACAACCTTCCTCTGATGCCCATTTTGAAATTGTGTTTGACTCCAAAGCTCAGCAGGTTGAAATCAACATCACTGTCCTGAACAGGTAAACCGTTTCTAAGGCGGGCAGTAAAAGTTGGGGCCACCCCATCTATTTTTTCTTTAGCTCCATTTACTAAGCGATACCTGATGGCAGGGATGTAATTAATATTGATATCTGTTGTAATTGCCTGATTGGTTTCGAACACCGTATTAACCAATTCATCATTGAATGGAGGATTTGGAGTATAAACAACATCCTTTCGATCTCTTAACGTATAACTCGTATTGTTGAACAATTGATGTCTTTCAGCCCAGGTTGAGCTCACTGAGAACCTTAGCTTATCACTAATTCGCTGGTTGAATTTAATAGTCGCAAAATCCTGCTCATACAGCTTCATGTAATTTCGTTTGTATAGCAATGTTGTGAGGCTATTGACCATTGGATGAATCGGATTTTGATCGCTATACTGATTTATTTCTCTCCCTCCGGCAAAAATCCAATTGGTGTTGTTGGTCCACTTCCAGGTGACTTTTGCATTTCCGATCAACTTTTCTCTCGCGAAAGAGTATCGTACAGTTGGTTCGATACTCAGCCATTGTTTATTTTCAAATGTCTTTGTGAGTTGAAGACCATACTGAAAATTGAATCCCTCCACCGTATTGAATCCAAGAGTTTCTAAAGAATTTTTTAATTTCAGGTGAGTCTTGTTCCCCACCTTGTAGGTGTTTCCCAGCAGGAGGTCTCCGACTCCAAAACCTTTCTTACGTCCTGTTTTGGTTGTGTCACCTTTGGCTGCTTTTGCATCTTCTACCGCCATACTGTCAAGCTTTTTGTAGCCTTTAATTTCATATTCATTTAATGGAACAGATCGGATACCAGCCCAATACGTTGAATCATTTTTGTAGGCCATGGAATCAATACTGGTCTTTCTTATCTCAATGACATCAGGTTCAGGCTGTTTTTCTCTTTCCTGTTTTTCATATTCCCGGATTACTTTTCTCAGGTCTTTTCGGGTCATTGCTTTCCCTGTTTGAAGTTTTTCCAGTACATCGGGCTGTTTGATATTCTTATTGTCTTCTTCGATTTGTTGTGCAAGTTCTTTCTCGACCTTATCATCAATTACTTCAAACTCTGTACTCAAATCCGGATTCAATGTAATTTCATAGTTGCTAGCTGTCGCCAGATAGTTGAATTCAAAATCGAAACCCAAAAAGCTTCCCCTGACATCAAACTTGTGGCTTACCGGCATCCATGCTTTGCCTGAAATCGGATTGTATATCTGGCTTATATTAATTCCGATTCCGAATGTTGTAGTTTTTAGATCCAGGCTATGAATACTCCACTGATCTTCAACAATAAGCAGATCGCCTTCAAACACATTATCACCTTTGGATCTTGGAGTGACCCTGATCTTACTCACGACATATCCTTGTTCTTCAAAGGAACCCTGATAAGAAAAGCGATAGTAAGCAAACGCTCTTGGTGACAGAGGTGAAACGGCCTGACCGATCTCCGGCTCATAAAAGCTTCCATTAATGTACGGAGCAGGGCTGGTGTTGTGAGATTCACCACTGGTTCTGATCGAAAGCACGTGTTCTTCATATTGATTTGGTCTGGTGTATTTCACCTCAATGACCGATTCCTGTGTAAATGCTGAAGTGGAATCGATCCCTTCTTTTGCTATTTTTTTTCTCAGAAAAAATGGAGAATCAATGAGCCTTCCGGAACCTTTGACATAAACCCGAGCGGTATAGGCATCCAATTGATTGGTGTGATACTTAGCTTTGGCAATTGCCTTTCGCATGATGGTGAATGCCGGATCTTCCTTACCTGTAGTTACTACCACTTCACGCAGTAAAACTGCCTGTGCTTTCAATTTGATGTCCAGTTGTGAAAAACTATTTGTTACTTCCACTACTTTAATTAATGACTCATACCCTAAATATTGGTAGACGATATCGTATTTGCCGGGAGTCAGCTGAATTTCATAGTATCCGTCAATATTGGAAATAGCCCCTGATTCAGTGCTGCGAACATAGATTGTTGCAAATGGGAGCACTTCGTTCTGGTCATTGTAAATGGTCCCCCTTATTCCCTGTGCGTTAACTGCCGATGAAGCAAGTAGAATCGTAAAGAGAGTTATAAATGCTTTAGCTGTTCCTTTCAAGTTATCTGGTTTTTATTTGGTGATAGGATGATTCATAAATAGTTCCGGAGGTTGCATGGAAGAAGTAAAACAGGTCTCTTCTAATGGTAAAGTGGAATTATAATTTTTTTCCGAAAAAGCAGAAATGAATTATTTGGTTAATATGAACAAGCTATAAGGAAAATCGGGTGCGTAATTCAGAATACTCCGTAATTTTAATTTATGTTTCAGGATGTATCACCTCTTGCCGAACGAATGCGCCCATCTAAACTGTCCGACCTTGTCGGGCAGGAGCATCTGGTTGGAGAACATGGTGTATTAAAGCGGGCAATCACGACCGGTCAGGTTCCATCCATGATTTTATGGGGTCCTCCCGGGACAGGGAAAACAACCATCGCCAATATCATTGCCAACGAAGTGAAGATGCCCTTTCATACACTCAGTGCTATTAGCGCCGGGGTTAAAGAAGTTCGTGAGGTGATTCAAAAAGCGGGAGGCGGACGGAAGTCAATTCTTTTCATTGATGAAATTCATCGTTTCAATAAAGCACAGCAGGATGCTTTGCTTGGAGCCGTTGAAAAAGGAACCATCACGTTGATTGGAGCCACGACGGAGAACCCGAGTTTCGAAGTGAATTCTGCACTTATTTCCCGATCTCAGGTGTACACACTGAATTCATTGACAAAAGAAAATTTATTAACGATCGTTAAAAAGGCACTGGCAGAAGATCATGACCTGAAAAAAGAAGAGGTAGAACTGAAGGAAACGGAAGCCTTATTTAATCTGTCCGGAGGAGACGCAAGAAAATTACTCAATCTGCTGGAGCTGATTATTACCAGTGAAGAGGGGAAGAAGAAAGTAATTACTGACGAAAAAGCAGTGGTCGCTGCTCAGCGAAAAACAGTGCTTTATGATAAGAAAGGAGAGATGCACTACGATGTAATTTCGGCTTTCATCAAATCAATCAGAGGAAGTGATCCCAATGCAGCAGTCTACTACCTTGCACGGATGATCGAAGGGGGGGAAGATGTGAAGTTCATTGCCCGAAGGCTTGTCATCCTGGCATCTGAGGATATTGGTAATGCGAATCCTACTGCACTGGTTTTAGCGACTAATGCGTTTCAGGCAGTCAATATGATTGGACATCCTGAATCGAGGATAATTTTGTCGCAATGTGTGACATACCTTGCTTCATCGCCCAAGAGCAATGCTTCCTATGTCGCCATTAAACAGGCTCAGTCAATTGTCCAAAAGACCGGCGACCTTCCCGTTCCCATGCAAATCAGAAATGCACCTACAAAACTGATGAAGGATAAGGGGTATGGAAAAGGTTATCAATACGCGCATGATCATGACCTCAACTTTGTGAACATGGAATTTCTCCCCGACGAGATCAAAAACACCGTGCTCTATGAACCCGGGAAAAATGCCCGTGAGGAAGAACTCAGGAAATTTCTAAAGACTCGCTGGAAAGAGAAGTACGGATATTAGAATTTAAACGCTACTCCGAACTTGATCACCAACATATCCGTGGTTGATTCCCTAGGTGTACTCGAAAAAGCCAAATCATCTCCAGAAACAGTATTTTCATCAAAGGATGTTGGATCACCACTAAACTCGACTGTCCATGCAGCAGTATCATCTCCGTCAAAGTATTTTGCTCTTTCGCCTTTGAAAAAATTAGCTCTAAGGTCTACGAAAAAGTTAGGTGCAACCTGAATTAGAAATCCTCCTCCATATCCATAGCTCAATATCCAATCGTCAAGTACTGTATCTCTTGAGATGATGTCGGAATCATCTTCGGTTGCCCACCTTCTGTCGTCTGACCGGTCAAGGATTTTGGTGGTAGTTGAAATATACCTAAAGCCAAAAAGTCCCTCTGCGTAAGGTTGAATCAATTCAAATGGAGCAACAACTCTCAAAAATGCATGTGTGCCAAAAAGGCTGTTGGTATTGACAATTCTCAATGGAATATCCAGACGTGCTAACTCAGCACCATTTGGCGCAGTTATACTGGCGAAAAGGTTTTCGTTCTGTGCATTTCTTCCATAGACCATGTAATTGATATCCAATCCAAGGTAAACAGGCACTTCTTTTTGAAAAGGAAATGCAAATGAAAGGTCAAGCCCGAATCCTGTAGCATCGGTATTCTCTTTAAAATCATTCTGAGGCAATCCTAGTGAGAATGCGAGACCTCCTATTTGAGAGAAGGAAATAAATGACATCAGGGAAAGAATGGTGAATAGATAGCACTTTTTCATGGCAGGTATTTTATTAGTTAGTGGCAAAACGCCGGATATTTTATAAGCCGTCCAAAATTCTTGCCAAAACAAAAATAACTTGTAAAAACGGTTTGTGAACTCTCCAGAGAGTTCTTTTCATTTGTGAAATTGAGCGATCTTTGACGGATATGAGTCTGTTCGAAATAAAAATACCAGAAGCCACACTTGTTCCTGTCATCATCAGTGTGCCACACTCGGGCACGAAATTTCCCGAGGAAGTAAAAAATCATTTCAAAAAGCGGATGCGAAACCACCTGGATGATACAGACTGGTTTGTGCACAGGCTCTATTCTTTTGCTTCCGAACTTGGTATCATGGTTATCAAAGCAAATCTGAGCAGGTGGGTGATTGACCTTAACAGGGATCCGGAAAGTGTTCCATTGTACAATGATGGCAGGCTAATAACCAGCATAACACCCACTACTGATTTTTTTGGAAATGCACTTTATTCAGATAAAGAATCAGAACCGGATGAAAAGGAAAAAAAGCGAAGACTTGAGAATTATTATTGGCCCTACTATAGAAAGATTGAAGAGTTGATAAAGGAAAGAAAAGAGCAGTCTGGTAAAGTACTTCTATGGGATGCGCATTCCATTCGACACCTGGTGAGTACCATTCAGAAGGGCCCGTTCCCGGATATGATTCTTGGGAATAATGACGAGAAAACCGCTCATCCCGATTTGATTAAAACTGCACTCGAAAACCTGAGGTCTGATAGTTTTGAGGTGAATCACAATTCACCTTTTAAAGGCGGACATATTACAAGATTTTTTGGCAATCCGGAAAAGGGTGTACACACGCTCCAGCTGGAAATGAACAAGATCTTATACATGGATGATAATGAGATCACCTATAATGAGAAACGTGCCGGTCAGGTAACCAAAGTGCTCAGAAAAACAATGGAAGCGTTGATTCAAACGATAAAGGCTCTATGAAAACTTTCCATTTCAAAGGACTTCTTCAGCGGGCAGGCTGGATTGAAAATGCGAGTGTTTCTGTTGATTCCAGGGGACTGATCTCAGAAATTTCGTCCGGATCAATTGAGGATAATGTGTTTGATGGCTATGCAATTCCGGGATTCCAAAATGCTCACTCACATGCTTTTCAATATGCGATGGCAGGATTAGCGGAAACGCATAAAACTGGTAAAATTCAGGATGATTTTTGGGGTTGGAGAGAAGCAATGTATCAGTTGGCTCTTGGAGTGGATCCTGATCAGATGGAAGCCATTGCCACCTTGCTGTATTCAGAAATGCTAAGGCATGGTTATACGAACGTCGCGGAGTTCCACTACGTACATCACGACAAAAACGGTTCCCCATATGACAACTTAGCCGAAATGGGCAGTCGGTTGGTGACTGCTGCAAAAACCGCAGGCATTGGGATAACGCTCGTTCCAATTTTTTACCAAAAAGGAGGATTTGGACAGCCACCAAATGATAGGCAAAGGCGATTTATATCATCGGATACAGATAACTATTTGAGACTTTTAGAAGCGAGCGAGAAGGCTTGTCAGGCGTATGAGCATGCCAACCTTGGGGTGGGTATTCACTCGATGCGTGGAGTTGAAACCGAAGCGATATTGGAGGTTGTGAAATCAGGGCCACAACAAATTCCTTTTCACATTCATGTCTCGGAGCAATTGAAAGAAATTGAAGATTCCATTTCCTACTTGAAGAAGCGACCAGTTGAGTGGCTGCTGGACAATGTAGAAATGAACGACCGATTTCATCTGGTTCATGCAACTCATTTGACAGAGGAGGAGACAGAGGGAATAGCAAGATGTGGAGCCAATGTGGTGCTATGTCCATCCACTGAAGGCAATCTGGGCGATGGATTATTTCCTTTGCGGAAATTGCAGGAATCAGGAGGGGCATGGAGTATCGGTACTGACAGTCATGTCGGACTAAACCCACTGGAAGAACTGAGGTTGCTTGACTATGGTCAAAGACTAATAACCCATAAACGAAATACCTACAGCTCAGAGCAGGAAGGAAATTCGGGAATGTTTGCCTTGGAGATGGCAACCTTTTCCGGCCGTAAAGCGATGAATAATTTCAATGCTGCATTCTTTGAAAACGGTCAGCCTTTTAATGCATCCATCATCCGTTCAACTTCACCATTGATTGCAAGCTCATCCGTGAAGAATCTTGCTAACACGATCGTTTACTCGACAGATTCCAGTATGCAAAAAGCCACGGTTTCGCATGGTGAAATGATTGTTAATGAGGGTGTGCATCGTAATTATGATGGAATACGAAATCGTTTTATCAGCACAATTAATGATTTGAAGAACAGGTAGTCAGGGGTTCTTGATTTTCCTGCCAGTCCCTCTCAATGTTAAGTTATACTCAGTCAATGGCATATCAGAAAAGTTGGCAATATTGGTTCTATCAAAGTACGAATGATCTTTACTGAATTTGTAAACATCGATATAACGTTCCAGCATATTGTTTTGCACATTCAATTGACCTCTTATAGTGAATTGTGCCTGAGCGGAATCATAGGTTAATAATTCAAGACCTGTAGCTGGCCAATTACTGTAAATGCCAACTCGTTCGAATGATTTTTCGAATCTGCTGTAACGGATAGCTTCAAGAATTTCCCTTTTACGGCCTAAGTATTTGCCACTGTCAATTTCCAGTTCGCCTTTGCAGATGATGTACATCGGGGTTCCATTCAAATCCATGTCATATTCGCAAATCTGCCATCCCTTCTCTGTGAAGCAGGGTGAGCTTCCAGGTTGATGGGTATCATACCAATCAAAGGTGATTTCCCATTTTCCGATTATAAAATCCAGTTCCTGAACCGTTGGTCTTTCTTTGAATTCCTGAGCCTGAACGGAGATGATGATGATTCCTGCAATTATTCCTATGAGCAGCTTTTTCATAAGTTTTTTTAATTGCGATACTAGCTTATTGCAGGCTGGCCTGCATGGCAATTAATTAAACACTATGACGACTTAATTAAGCCGCACACAAAATAAGTGGCTATTCCGATAAGCTCTCTGGTTCTGCCTTTCTGTATTCTGAAGGTGAAACATCAGCTATTTTCTTAAAGGCGGCATTAAATGAGGAAAGTGAATTGAATCCGCACTCGTATGCGATGTAGGCTATTTTGTGGTTGCGGAATGCATGATCCAGGAGGAGTTTTTTTGCTTTTTCAATTCGATAGCCATTGGTGAAGTCGGTGAAACTCTGATTCATGTTTTCGCTGAAAAATCGGGACAGCAAATGTTTTGGAATAGCGGTGCGCTCTGAGAGACCGGTCAAACTGAAATCGCTTTCCAGCCAGGGGTTCTCATCAGACATAACTCGTTCTATTTTTTTCTTGTGAACTGCAATCTGATCCTCCGTAAGATTGATGTTTTTGTACTTTTTCTTATCCCCCAATGGGGTGAAAATTTCCTGATTAGAGAACATGACGAAACTTATGAAGTAGATCACGAGCGTATAAATTACCGGACCGGTGATGTAGGGATTGAGTCCAAAAATGTAATTAGTGAAATAAGAAATGCAGAAGAGGGATACACCGATGAACAGGTTGCGATACCACGGAAAATAAATTTTTTTCTGCCGGTAAATTACCCATAGCAGCCAGCCACACCACCCAAGATAAGCCACAGTTAAATACAATAATCCTTCATATCCTCCGGCATACCAAAAATTACTAAGTGTGATGAATGGAATTGCAAACAGAAGTAAAATGGCCGGAATCAGAATGAACCACCTGATTCGGAGTTTCCGGAGGAGACTGGTTTTTTTGGAGAAATACAAAACAAGAATCGGCCCAATGAACCCATGAGCGGCGAATCCTAAATTAAGGAATAAGGTATGATCAATATCGAAGTAGTACCAGCCAATGGATTTAACCATTCTGAGGGTGATGGCAAGAAGCAATGCGCCCAAAAGCAATCGCTCCACCCGTTGAATTTTTCCGGAAGAGAAAATATAAATGGAAAGAAACAGACTCTGAATTACACCCGATCCGCATACAATCAGCCAAAATGTATCACTATTCATTATGCGATAAGAATGCTAATTAATTAATAAACCTAACAGATTAATTAATACGGAAGGGATGCTTAAAGGGGTATCGTAACTAAGCTCATGATTTCTGATTATGGGCATACTCAAAAAAGTATTTAATATTTCTGATGGGGAACATAAACCTGTTGTTTTTTCATTCCTCTATTTCTTTTTTCTAATGAGCAGCTACTTCATCCTGAGGCCTGTGCGTGATGAAATGGGGATTCAGGCGGGAGTGGAGAATATGCAATGGTTATTTACCGGAACATTTATTGTGATGCTATTGGTCGTTCCGGCCTTTGGGATCGTGACGAAAAAAGTGCAAAGAAAAAAACTGATCTCGACAATCTATGTTTTCTTCTCCCTCAATATTCTGGGGTTCTATTTTGCTTTCCTTCTGATTGATTCGACGATTATTCCTGTCATTTTCTTTATCTGGCTGAGTGTCTTCAATCTGTTTGTTGTCTCAATTTTCTGGAGTTTTAATTCCGATATTTTCACCACAAATCAGGCCAAACGTCTGTACGGACCGATTGCTGCCGGAGGAAGTTCTGGTGCTATTTTCGGACCTGCCGTCACCACATTCTTCATAAACAGAATTGGGCTGGAAAACCTTTTGTTGCTGTCCGCCTTTTTTCTTATTCTGTCAGTAATTTTTGTGCAAAAGCTTTTGAAATTCGGAAAAAGTAATGAAGTAAATTTTGAGAGAAAATTGAATGGAGACATCTGGAACGGGGTAAAGTTGCTGGTCAAAAACCCGTTACTCCGACAGATTGGAATTTTCATTTTGTTGTACACCACCATTTCAACTTTTCTCTATTTTGAACAGGCACACATTGTGTCTGAGGTGTATTCCTCAGCCGGAGATCGGACCTTTTATTTCGGAATGAGAGACCTGTTGGTCAATGTGGCCACACTTTTCATTCAGTTTTTTCTCACCGGGAAAGTGACAAGAAAGTGGGGAATTACTTTTTGCCTGATCCTGGTCCCAGGAATCTCTGCTTTTGGTTTTTTATCACTTGGGTTTACTCAGTCTCTTTATGTATTGCTTATTGTTCAGGTCATTTATCGAACACTGAACCACTCCATTCAACGTCCGGCAAGAGAAGTGTTATTTACCTCAGTGACCTTAGAAGAAAGGTATAGATCAAAGAATTTCATAGATACAACATTGTATCGTGGAGGAGACGCAGTAAGTGGCTGGCTTTTCGCAGGGCTGTCTTCTGTTGTTGTATCACTCCGGACAATTGCCTTATTAACTATACCCATAGCCCTTGTCTGGCTTATGTCCGGCTTCAGGGCAGGGAGACTTTTCACATCAAAAACCATTAAATTTTATGGAGAAATTGAAAAAAACAGAATCACGAAGAAAAGCGCTTAAGTCAATAGCAGCAGGATCCGCTGGATTACTTCTGCCAGAATGGTCATTGGCTTTTAATGAAAAAATTATGAAACGTGCAATTCCCTCAACTGGTGAAAAATTAGGAATGGTCGGGCTCGGCACATGGCAAACCTTTGATGTGGGAAATTCAATGACGGAAAGAGAACCTTTGAAGGAAGTGCTAAAAGTTCTCACTGAGGAAGGAGGCAGCCTGATTGACTCCTCTCCAATGTATGGATCCTCTGAAAAGGTGGTTGGGGATCTGACAAGAGAGCTGGGTATTAAAGATGAGATTTTTGAGGCGACCAAAGTCTGGACTTCAGGGGAGAGCAATGGTAAATCTCAGATGAGGAGCTCAATGGAAAAAATGCAGGCAAACCCTATGGATCTGATGCAAATTCATAACCTTCAGGACTGGAAGACTCACCTGAAGACGCTGTATGCCTGGAAGGAGCAGGGATTGATTCGATACATTGGAATCACTCACTACGTGGACAGTGCACATGGTGAATTGGAGCGGATCATAAAATCAGAAAACATTGATTTTGTTCAAATGAATTATTCAATCAATGATCGAAATGCAGAACGTTCCCTGCTTAGCACAGCTCTGGAGAATAAGGTGGCTGTATTGACAAACAGACCTTACGGTGGGGGGATTCTTTTTAGAAAAACAAGAGGAAAAGAGTTGCCTGAATGGACGTCTGAATTCGACTGCAAAAGCTGGGGACAATTTTTTCTAAAATATCTGCTTGGCAACCCGGCTGTTACCTGTGTGATTCCGGGGACTTCAAAACCTCATCATATGAAAGACAACATGGGGGCAGGGTATGGCAGGTTACCGGATGCCCGCCAGCGTGAGAAAATGGTCAGTTACTTAAAATCACTTTAACTCAAAACCATGTTTAAAAACTATATCGTCATTAGCTGTAGAAATATGAAGTCCAGCCCTTTCATCTATTTACTCAACATTTTCGGTCTTGGTACCGGAATCGCAGCTTTCTTTTTCATAGCAGTATATGCCCAACATGAATATTCGTATGATACTTTTCATCGGGACGCAGACCGAATTTACAGGGTCAATCATGTGATTAAGCGGGAAGGTCAGGATCCGTATTTTGGTGCCGCAACGTTTCCACGTGTCGGGCCTGCGCTGAAAGAGGAATTTGTCCAGATTGAGGACGCCTGTCGATTACTCGAAGTGTATTTTGGAGGAATAGGAGTGGTGAATAACAAACCGATTGAGCACGACAGAATCTATTATGCGGATGAATCGTTTTTTGAATTTTTTTCCTTTCCTCTTTTGCATGGCGAAAAAAGTCAGGTGCTTTCCAATGTTAATACAGCAGTCCTCTCCTCTGAGACTGCATTTCAACACTTTGGAACGATTGATTGTATTGGTAAGATTATTTCGATTAAATCCATAGAAGGTGATCAAAACTATGAGGTAACGGGAGTTTACGATAATTCAAACCCCTCCCATATTCAGGCTGATATTATTCTGTCTTTCTCGTCATACCTCAATCTGGTGGGGAAGGAAGTAGACACTTATTGGAACTGGTTTGACTTTGTTACTTATGTAAAGTTGGATGTCGGCACTGATCTGAGAGAACTTGATAAATCATTCGTTGAATTTGTAGATAAACATGGTGGAGAAAGGAGTGGAAGTAAGTTGATGGATCTTGATTTGATCCCTTTGAAAGATATTCACTTAAAATCCAATGTAAATCAGGAGATCAGCAAAAATGGAGACGGTCAGGCTGTCAATTTTCTGCTGATCATCGGAATCTTTATTATTCTCATCGCATGGGTAAATTACGTAAATCTATACACTGCAAGGGCAACAGACCGAAGTAAAGAAGTTGGGATTAGAAAAACCCTTGGATCATCAAAATTGGACCTGATGAGTCAGTTTTTTGTGGAGGCAGCCTTTGTCAATTTATTGTCTGTAATTACCGGCCTGGCAGGATTCGTTTTACTTAAGAAATTTGCTTTTGAATATCTGGGCATATCGCTCCCTGCATTGATAGAGTTGTTGCTCGTTCTTGGGGGTTTATCAATTGGGATCTTGCTCGTAAGTGTCCTCTTTTCTGGCAGCTATCCTGCCATTTTTATCTCAAATTTCAAAATTCTCACTGCCATAAAAGGAGGAGCACCACAGTCAGGGAATGGAAGGTTTAGAAAAATTTTGGTAGTGTTTCAGTTCATGGCATCCGGATTCATGATTGGTGGTACGCTGCTGGTTATTTATCAACTTAACTATATGAACAGTATACCAATTGGAGCCGATACGTCGAACACGGTTGTAATTGAAGTAACGGATTATTCAAATAATAATGACAGGCATGTTAGAGCTCTGAATACAATGAAAGAGTCATTCGAGCGCTTCAGTGGGGTGCATGAAGTATCCTATTCTTCAGATGTCCCGGGAGCACAGGTGGCCTGGAGAGGAAGTTCCTGGCTGATGAATGATCAGACGGAAAGGAAGCTCGTTCACAAGATGACAGTAGAGCAGAAGTATCTCGAATTTCTAAAGCTGGAATTTATTGCAGGACGGAATTTTGCCGGCCCAAACGACAGCCTTTCGGTTGTAATAAATGAGGAGGCCATGCGCTTTTATGGGTTTGAAAGTGCAGAATCAGCAATCAACCAACGGGTAAGGTTTGCGGGACTGGACACATTGCGCATCATTGGTGTGGTCAATAATTATTATCAGGAATCTTTGAAAGAAGCATTCAAGCCTACAGCTTACTTTCTGATTCGTCAGGAACTTAGATTTTTGTCTGTGAGACTCGACAATAGTGGGTTAACCTCTTTTTTGAAGTTTGCAGAAAATCAATTCGCGGAGACTTTTCCGGAAATTCCTTTTGTTTATCATACGATGGAAAATCTTTTATCCATTCGTCACAAAAAGGAGGAAACATTCACCAGGTTGTTCAATGCCTTCTCGGCCCTTGCCATCTTTATCTCTTTTCTGGGGTTGCTTGGTCTGGCTTTCTATACTGTCAATAAAAGGAGAAAGGAAGCCGGGATACGGAAGGTGTTGGGGTCTTCTGTTTTTTCTATTGTCAGGCTGCTTTTTTCAGATTTTGCCAGACTGGTAATTATCGGAAATCTTGTCGCAATCCCCGCGCTTGTTGTACTGGGAAATTCCTGGTTAAATCAGTTTACGTTCCATGTAAAGTTTTCCTGGTTAATCCCGGTTTTAACACTTGCACTCAGCCTTCTTTTCGCGTTTGCGTTCACCCTTTTTCACCTCATGAAATTAGGGCGGGTCAATCCGGTGGAGGTATTAAAGGACGAATGAGATCAGAGATTAGTCAATGATGGCAGTCGCCTCTATCTCCACCAGCATTTTGGGATCTATCAGTGCGGAAACTTCCACCATCGTTGTGGCCGGTTTAATCCCACCGAAGAATTCTCCGTGAGCCATGCCAAACTCTTCCCACCGGGAAATATCAGTGACAAAGATTCGGGTTCTTACCACGTCTTCAAGTCCGGCGCCCGCTTTCTCCAGCGCTTCTTTAATAATTTCCAGGCAAACCTTAGTCTGCTCATAAGCTGTTTCGCCAACAGTCTCACCATTTCTAACCGGGGCTGTCCCTGAAACTTCAATGGTGTTACCCATTTTTACAGCGCGGCAGTAACCTACTTTGTCTTCCCATGGTGCACCTGAAGTTATGTTTTGTCTCATTGATGATAGTTTTTATCCTGCAATAAAATAAAAAAAGTCCGACATTGTCGGACTTCAAAACCAGTATCGATGTTTACTGTTTAATTCTGTTTGTGAACATGAACATCCATTTGCGGGAATGGGATGTTTAATCCAACTTCTGCAAATTTCTTGTAAACCTTTTCGTTCATATCAAAAAACACTCCCCAATAGTCACCGGCCTCAACCCAAACTCTTACAACAAAATTTACTGAACTGTCGCCTAGTGATGACAAGGCAATGAATGGCTCAGGGTCTGTCAGGATTCTTGAATCTGCTCTGATTAGTTCCATGATCACCTTCTTTGTTTTATCAGCATCATCACCATAGCCGACTCCAAAAGTCCAGTCGACTCGTCTTTGAGGTTCTGTAGAGTAGTTGGTCATTGACGAATTGGCCAAATTTCCATTTGGTATGATAATGGTCTTATTATCAGGCGTTTTAAGATACGTATTAAAAATTTTAATAGCATGGATCGTCCCGGAGTACCCGGCAGCATCAACGTAATCTCCAACCTTGAATGGCTTAATGATTAGAATGATCACTCCTCCTGCAAAATTTTGCAAAGTTCCCTGAAGGGAGAGACCTATTGCCAGACCTGCTGCTCCAAGTATTGCAACGAAACTGGTGGCTTCTATTCCTACCATTCCAATCACAGAGATGAAAAGCATCACTCTTAGAATTGCACCAATTAGTGATTTCAGAAATGGCCCGAGGGAGGGATCAACATTTCGTTTAGTCATGGCCCTGCCAACTCCTCTAACGAACATTCCAATAATCCAGAGTCCGATTATCAGTGTTAAGAGGGCGAGAACAATATTGGGACCATATTTTATTGCCAGTTCTATTGCCTGGTCAGTGTACTTGCTTGCTTCTTCCATTTTTTTTTGTCAGGTTTTAAAAACTCAATGTTAGTTCAGCGGCAGATCAGCTGTAAAAAAAATTCGTTAGAATGCCGATTTGGCCATTTGAAAGATAAGGTTATTTCGGTTTTCTACATCATCAGACAGGGCGATAGTTACCATTTATATAAAAAATTATGAGGCATTTCTTATGTGAATTGTTCTGACAGGTAATGATTCATTAAAAAACCTATTTTTGTCGATTCCTAACTAAAGAATGAATATGCAAGAACTGAATAATTTCCTATCACTTATTGACAGCTATATCGGAAGCTCAGCCTGGTTCCCTTATGCACTTTTGGGAACTGGATTGTTTTTTACAATCTACCTGAAGTTTCCACAGATTCGATATTTCAGATTTGCTTTCAAAGTAGTTAGTGGAAAATTTGATAAGAAAGGAGATGAGGGTGATACTTCACACTTTCAGGCACTTACGACAGCACTTTCAGGTACGGTTGGTACCGGTAATATTGCAGGTGTCGCCCTGGCTATTCATATTGGTGGTCCGGCTGCCTTGTTCTGGATGCTGATGACTGCTGCTGTTGGGATGTGTACCAAATTCGTTGAAGTTACGCTATCACATAAATACCGGGAAAAGACTGAGGATGGCTCAATGGCTGGAGGGCCAATGTACTATATGAAAAATAAGCTCAACTGGAAATGGATGGGTATCATATTCGCGATTGCTACTGTGCTCTCTTCTTTTGGAACGGGAAGTTTACCTCAGATCAATAGTATTGCAGATTCGATGAACTCTGTTTTCGGTCTGAATCAAATGCTTGTCGGGGGTGTGTTGGCAGTCCTTTTAGGATTTGTAATCATTGGAGGGATCAAGCGAATTGCAGCTGTTACCGAGAAGTTAGTTCCTGCCATGGCGATACTTTATTTCATAGGGGCATTTGCTGTGATTTTTAGCAATTTTGGAAACATTGTGCCTTCCTTCATTTCCATCTTTGCTGAGATATTTTCAGGTTCAGCAGCAACCGGGGGGTTCCTGGGTGGAACAATAGCCCTGGCTTTTGGAAAAGGTGTTGGAAGAGGACTTTTTTCCAATGAGGCCGGACAGGGCTCAGCTCCTATTGCTCACGCATCAGCCAAAGGTCACGAGCCGGTTTCTGAAGGGTTCGTAGCTATTCTCGAGCCGTTCATTGATACCATTGTTATTTGTACCATCACAGGTTTGGTTCTCTTGTCATCTGGAGTATGGAATCAGAAACATCAGAATAACTTCGACTATACGGACATTTATGTCATGCAAAGCTCAGTGGATTTCGATTCCAGAGAAGGTCAGCTTGAGATAGTCGATCACCTTGAGAAGAAAACCACCGATAAATTATTCAGTGGCCAAATCCAGGTTGCTTCTGGTGAAATTACATCAGAGATTGTTTTCATCCATGCCAGATCTGAGGCCGAGGGTGTAAAGGTTGAATTAGATGGACAGCCTTTTACCGGGCCTATAGAAATTGCGAATGGTAAACCACAGGGAGACCATTCCTTTTCAGGTAAATCACTTGTTCATAGTGCCCCTCTTACAACAATTGCGTTCACCAAAGGATTCTTTGGTGATTTTGGAAAATACATTGTGGTGTTCGGTTTATTGCTATTTGCGTTCAGTACGGCGATTTCATGGTCTTATTATGGTGACAGAGCAATGACATTTATCTGGGGAAGTAAGTCTGTCGTGTATTATCGCATTGTTTACGTCATAGCTTTCTTTTTGGCAGCATTTACGGATACTACCATTATCTGGACATTATCAGGAATAACCATTGCTGTCATGACCCTGCCAAACCTGGTAGGCATTTTGTGGCTCCATAAGGATATGAAGAAGACAGTCGGAGAATTTTGGGATGGCTTTAAAAAGGAGTGGCCGGATGAGAAATCTCCAAAATAGCCTTATCTGTTTTGTACTTGTTTCCTGGTTGATCGGTTGCAACTCTGATGTTCAGGAAACTACCAGGAAAGAAAGTGTCCCTGGTTTCTCAGCCCTTCTGGAGTTGATCTCAGAGGCCGACTCAGTTAAAAGAACCGAACTGATACAGACATTTGCTGATACCCTCACTTCAACTCCTTATAAGGAGAATGATACAACAGCATACTTCATCTATTTTGGAAACGTGTCTGGTGTTGGGGTGGCCGGAGATTTTAACAGCTGGAATCCTTCGGGTTTTTCTTTAGGGAAAATTAAGGACACTGATCTTTGGTACCTGAAAAGAAATTTTGAAGAAAATGCCCGACTGGATTATAAACTGGTATTGAATGGTTCCTCATGGATACTTGATCCAAAAAATCCAATAACGATATCTGGCGGTTTTGGACCGAATTCTGAACTTTCCATGCCTCGCTATGATCCCCCATGGGAAATTGTTAAAGATGAACAGGTACCATCAGGAATCATGGTTGATGAGACATATACGGGAGCACTGACTGGAAAGGACTATCAGATGATGGTTTACCTTCCCCCGGGTTATTCCGTGGAGAAAAAATACCCAACCGTTTACTTTCAGGATGGAGCAGAGTATATAAATCTCGCAGATGCCAACATTACCTTAGATAATTTAATTGCATCTGGTATCATTCAGCCAGTGATTGGTGTTTTTGTAATACCAAATAATCGAAATACAGAATATGCGTTTGATGATCGATTCAAATACAAAGACTTTTTTGTCAGTCAGCTGGTTCCATTTATTGATGACAAATACTCAACAATAGCATCGCCTGCTTCACGGGCAGTTATTGGTGATTCGTATGGTGGCAATATCTCTGCGATCATTGCATTTTCCCACCCCGAGGTTTTTGGGAATTGTGGCATTCATTCAGGGGCATTTCAACCCAATAATTTTTCCACCAATTCAATTGTGATGGACGGGATTAAGAAGGACATCAGAGTAGCCACTATCTGGGGAACCTATGAGGGTGCTTCGCTTCCTCCGAATATGAGGAAAGTAAGAGATTATCTGATTTCTACAGGATATGAAGTAGCGTGGAAAGAACTTCCTGAAGGTCACAGTTGGGGCCTGTGGCGGGCAACTCTGGACGAAATGCTTATGTTCTTTTTCCCGTCAGAGTAACTAAAAGTCTCCCAATTCAGCCTGCATTTTTAAAGACAATTTAGCCCTGATTAAAGCGTAGGCATTTCTGAGAATTTTTTGCCATTTCTCCGAATGGATGTGACCGATATCATCTACTGCAATCCATTTATTTTTCGCGAAATAGGGAGCCGGCTTCATACCCGGCAGGACGCTCATCGAATCAAAATCCTCGTCTGAAACCTTGAATGAAGCATTGACCGGAGACTGATCCAGGCCGAAAACAACATAAATTTTTGTGCCGACCATGAATGTCAAATGCTCACCCCACTTCATTCCCTCGGTAGTTCCCGGGAGAGACAGACAGAATTCACGTAGTTCATCAATTTCCATAGCGAGGATTCCCTTCAGCAAATGCCTTAAAGTCTTCCATGTAGGCACAGCTTTGTTTTTGAAAAGCTTTCTTACCCCAAATTAACGCCATTATCTTCATAAAGCCTGAGCATTGAAACTCTGCCTCAGAGATCCACCTGGTCTTGCCGTCTTCCTCTTTGAATCGATTCTTTTGAAGATTATAAATACCCTTTGTCTCATAGGTACTTTCCATTTCATCAGGCAAATGATTAGCTATTATAGTCTCAGTCATTTCAACTTTTCGTTTCCCCATTTGGTACTTAATTGTGGACTTTGCTCCGGCTTTACCCGCTTCTCCTTCAATGTGTTCAAAGCCGATAAGGCCCTTTTGCCAGAATTTCATATTGTCCGGGTTGTCGAAAAGTTCAATGACCTTCTCCCTTGGCTGGTCAATTACAATTTCGTTTGAGTATCTCATGAATTTTTTTTATCAATGTTAAAGTGGTTGCTCTTTAACACCAACTACTGTGCATCAATTTATGGAAAATCATACTTATGGGTGAAGCTTCTGCATTCTCTGTGTAGTCCATTTGTATACTGTAATGACAGTGCGTTGAGCACCCCGGCCATCTAGTTTTATCATTTGATAAGTCGCACTATGAAAATGATAAACTTAGATAAGGTTTGGGTAATACTAACTATAACTCCCATTCTGTTCATGTTAAATGCCGAGGGACAGTCTTTGGCTGTTGAGCGTTTTGACTCACTCCCTGGTACACTTCACAATTATCAGGGGACAAGCACCGGGTGGTTTACCAATTGGAGAAGTCAAAATGATTATACCGGACCGGATGGATACAGCATTTCAAATACCACCGCAATGACACATCCCGAGGTAACAAGTGTCGGTAATTATTGCGTAGGTGGAGGAGATTTTACTTCGGCCGGCAGGTTTTTTAATGTAGTTGGGGCTTTTTCTGATTTTGAAGATGCGAATGGAAGAATAGGTGTTGGAACTATTTATTTCTCCTTTCTGATTCGAAAGGATGAAGACAATGATACACCGATAGAAATCATCTTCGCTGATTCTCAGGGGGCGGCATGGGCTATCAATCAGGAATTGATCAAAGTGGGATATTTTGGAGCATCATCGAATTTTGGCGGAGAAAGGTACTGGTCAATTGCAGTTTTTGATGAGGCTACAGTCGCATTATCTGATTCTGTCATCGCAATAGATGAGACTTACCAAATAATTGTTGAGATAGATTTTGGAGCTACCACTACCGTTAACATGTGGGTCAACCCGACGGACGGAAGCCCTAACCTTAGCACCCCAGATGCTTCGGCCTCCTCAACAGAGGACCTGGGTTTCTGGAATATTGTGTTGTATTTTGATGCCCTTGGAACAGGCCATGGCGGGTTTGATGAGTTTGTTTTCTCAGATAATCTGGGGATCGTCTTACCGGTCACCTATACAGATTTTTATGCTGAAACCCGAAATGAATACATCAAACTTCTCTGGAGCACCGCAACGGAAAAATCAAACGACAGGTTTATTGTTCAGCACTCGCGAAATGGTACGGATTGGGAGAATGCAGGTATAGTACCCGGAAATGGAGATAGCAATGAATTAATTGATTATTCATTTGAAGATCACTACCCATTATCCGGACTGAATTACTATCGACTCATTCAGGTTGATTATAATGGTGAAAGGAATGTGTCGAAAATTATCAGAGCTGAATACGATATGGGAATCACATCCAGGGTGAGGGTTTTGAAAAGTGGGGACAAACTGAACTTTATTGCCGACAGCAAGATCAAAGAAATCAGACTCATTGATTTGAATGGAAGATTGTTGAGTCAATACTCACCTCTGATCAGTCAATACTCTATATCAATCCCATCAGCGAATCAAAAAATTATTCTGGCGATTGTAACGACTGAAGCCGGAGTTTTTCGTGAAAAAATTCTGCTCTATTGAGTGTTATTTCTTTTTTGAAGATTTTGCTTCTTTATTGAAAACCAGGCACTGATCAATCCAATCGCCGAGTTCGGCTTCATTGTCCCAACCCTCTGCATCTAAATAGGCGTATCCTTTCATTGGACGCTTCGTGAAATCCATGAGCCGGGCACCGGGACGAGTCAGGAATTGATCAAAAACATGAGGCCCGATCCTGGCCATCAGGTCATCTTTAATAACTCCAACGCACATTTTGTCATCGACCATTATGCAAAGTCCTCCCATCATCTTTTTTTCTTCGTACTTCACCTGTCTTTCATGAAGGGCTCGTCTTAATTTATCAGCTAATAACTCGTTATATGCCATAATGTTTTAACTAAATTAAAAAAATGGTGTTCATTTTTCGGTTGATTATTTGAACCAAAGAGCCATAGCTTTGATCTATGATTGCTTCTGCTCCTAATATTGACGAAATGTACAATGCACTTGTGGACAAAGATTCACATTATGAGGGAATCTTTATTGTTGGAGTGCGCACAACTGGTATATTTTGCCGACCAACATGTTCTGCACGGAAACCAAAAAAGGAGAATGTTGAGTTCTTTGAAACGGTAAGTGAAGCCCTAAAGAATGGATATCGAGCCTGCAAAATTTGCAGACCTATGAAGGCTTTTGGAGAGAATCCGGAATGGCTGGTACCACTTCTTAAGGAGGTGGAAAAGCATCCTGAAAGAAAATGGAAAGACCATGAATTGACGCAAATGGGTTACAGTCCTTCAAGAATCAGAAGATATTTCAAAAAGCAACATGGTATTACATTTCAGGCGTATTTAAGAATGAATCGAATCAATCAGGCCTTCTTGAAAATAAAGGAGGGCGATTCGGTGACTTCAGCAGCTTTTTCCAACGGGTATGACTCATTAAGTGGTTTTACAGAAACATACAAAAATATGACAGGCTTTTCCCCTGGATCAAAGGGTGATCTTATTACCATTAACCGTATTACTACACCATTAGGACCCATGATTGTTGGAGTGACTAACGAAGGTTTGTGCCTGCTTGAGTTTACAGACCGAAAAATGATTGAAACCCAGATTGACAGATTGAAGAAATACCTCAACGCTGAAACAGTTACAGGGAAGCATCCTATAATTGATAAGGCAAGGGAGCAGTTGGAAGAATACTTTGAAGGAGAAAGGAAGGATTTTGATCTTCCTCTGGTCGTGCCAGGCTCTGATTTTCAACTGCGTGTCTGGAATGCGCTGATTAACATTCCATATGGGATCACACGATCATATAAGCAACAATCCGATGTAGTGGGGGATGTGAAGGCTGTACGAGCTGTTGCAAGAGCGAATGGAGAGAATCGTATCTCCATTGTAATTCCCTGCCATCGGATCATTGGCTCTGATGGCAGCATTGTTGGTTATGGAGGAGGTGTCCACCGAAAGCAATGGCTGCTAAAGCATGAGTTTGAAAATCAGTAGGCTACACAAGAATATCCACTTCCAGTTGTGTTGCCAGAATGTCATCCAGTGTTTCTCTTCGTCTGATTAAATACATTTCGCCATTAAGCAGTAATACTTCTGCAGGTCTGGGACGAGAATTATAATTGGAAGCCATTGTTGAGCAATATGCTCCGGCATTTTTGAACACCAGCAGATCACCCTTTCTCACCTCTGGGATGATTCGATCCTGAGCAAACGAATCTGTCTCACAGACATATCCAACAACATTGTACACCTTCTTTTCACCGGCAGGATTGGTAATGTTTTCGATTTCGTGATGTGCATTATAAAACATCGGCCGAATAAAATGATTGAAGCCCGTATTCAGCCCGATGAATGTGCATGAAGTGGTCTGCTTTATCAAATTCGTTTTAGCAATAAAGTACCCGGCATTACTGACCATATATTTTCCAGGTTCAAATTCCAGCGTGTATTGTTTTTGTTGTTTTTCACAAAAATCATTGAAGGATTTGGTGAATTTCTTTCCGAATGCAGTTATATCTGTATGCAGATCTCCGGGTTTGTATGCCACCTTGAATCCACTTCCAAAATCAATATGTGTGACAGAATCAATTTTTTCAACCACACTAAAAACCAGCTCGGCCGCTTTGATAAATATATCGGCATCCAAAATATCGGAGCCTGTGTGAACATGGACTCCCATTACATTAATTCCTAATTTTTTTACAATTCGTTCCACATTGGGAATCTGGTGTATGGATATTCCAAATTTTGAGTCAATGTGACCAACAGAAATGTTTTGATTTCCACCAGCCATTAAATGGGGATTCACTCTGATATAAATGGGAAGTTCTGGATGATTTATTCCCATATATTCCAATACATGCAGGTTGTCTACATTGATCTTTACTCCGAGTGAGATGGCTTCCTCGTACTCTTCGATGGAAATGTTATTCGGAGTGAAGAGAATATCTGTGGCATTGAACCCTGCTTTTAATCCAAGTTGTACCTCCTGAATCGAGACACAATCCAGCCCGGATCCAAAAGATTTAAACAATTTGAGTATTGCCACATTGTTTAGCGCTTTGCATGCATAGTGCACTCTGAGGTTATCTACTTTGAATGCTTTAATGAAATGTCTGTAGTTTTCCTGAATTTGTGCTGCATCATATACATAAAGCGGGGAGCCATATTCACTCACTGCTTTTTCCAATATTGAGTTATCCATTTTTCTCATTTTATTTTCAATAAAAAAAGCCAGAACAATTGTCCCGGCTTTAATTTCTTTTTCTATCAATCAATTCAGGACATAAATATTTCTGAGTTCTTCTTTGAAAAGAGCTTACTGCTTTTTTTTGTCCCTAAATAAATTATTGATTTCATAACTAATCGCAAATGTAATAAAAGTTACTCCTTCTTATCTGAGAAGAGAAAATCGCCTGTAAAATTACCGGTAAGTGTGCGATTGTTGTCAAAAGTGAGATTGAAGGTAATGGTATAAGAATTAGCTGAACCTGCAATATCAATGGTCCCGCCGGTCGCTTCTTCAATACTATTGGCATCTGTCACGTCATCCGCGAATTTGGCGGAAAGAAAGAAGCTGTTGGTTGGGAGATTACCGGTGCCACTACTGTATTCAAATGTGCCATTGGTAAACTGGTTGCTGTTTGAGAACAATGCTGCATATACCAGAACCTCCGTTGAAGTCGAGAATAGAGGATCATTTTCGGAACTAAGGCTGATTGTATTGTCCGTCACCGTAAAATCTTTTCTATAGTAACCAAGTTGATCATCTACGCCATAATCTTCAACCAGTCCGGTTGTTACCTCACTGATTGCACCTTCAAAAAGGATTTGGTTAACGAGGACAACTTCATCGTCATCTTTTCCACACGAGGAAAAAATAACAAGAGATACAATAGCTAAGAGAAGTACTAAATTCTTCATACTTGTTGTGTTTTCTTTATTTAGCAAAAGCTACAGCACGCGTTTCCCTTATTACAGTGACTTTTATTTGTCCGGGATATTGCATGTCTTTTTCTATTTTCTGTGAGATATTGAAGGATAATTCACTGGCCTGCTTGTCATCCACATTCTCAGCGTCTACCAGTACACGAAGTTCACGTCCTGCCTGTATGGCATAGCATTTATTGACTCCCTCAAAGCTGTGAGCCACACTTTCCAGGTCTTTAAGGCGCTTAAGATATTGTTCCATTATTTCTCTTCTGGCACCAGGTCGACTACCGGAAATGGCGTCACAGGCCTGAACGATTGGTGAAATCATGGATGTCATTTCGATTTCGTCATGATGTGCTCCGATGGCGTTGCATATATCCACATGTTCTTTATACTTCTGCGCGAGTTCCATGCCCAGTATTGCATGGGGTTTCTCCGGTTCATCCGGCCACACTTTCCCAATGTCATGCAAAAGCCCGGCACGCTTGGCCATTTTTGGATTGAGCCCCAGCTCAGAAGCAAGGGTCGCACACAAATTGGCAACTTCTCTGGAATGTTGTAGCAGATTTTGACCATATGAGGATCGGAATCGCATTCTTCCAATCATTTTGATCAATTCAGGATGTACTCCATGAATACCCAGATCGATGACGGTTCTTTCACCAATTTCAACAATCTCTTCATTCATGTTTTTAGAGGTCTTCGAAACAATTTCTTCGATTCTGGCAGGATGAATCCTGCCGTCCTGAACCAGGCGATGAAGTGAGAGTCTGGCTATTTCACGCCTTACCGGATCAAACCCCGATATAACAATGGCTTCAGGAGTGTCATCGACAATGATCTCAACTCCTGTGGCTGCTTCCAGTGCACGAATATTCCTGCCTTCACGTCCGATGATCTTTCCTTTGATATCGTCACTTTCAATATTGAAAATGGAGACCGTATTTTCAATGGCATGCTCAGTCGCCGTTCGCTGGATAGCTTCAACCACTATCTTTTTGGCCTCCTTGGTGGCCGTCATTTTGGCCTCTTCCACGATCTCTTTGATATGCGCAGAGGCATCTGTTCTTGCTTCGTCCTTTAGTGTTTCTATAATCTGACTTTTTGCCTCTTCGGCTGAGAGGCTGGCAGCTTTCTCCAGAATAGCTACCTGTTGGCTCTTGAGTTTTTCGAATTCTTCTTTTCGTTGACGAGCAATCTCCATCTGGTTAGCCAGTGTCTCTTTTAACCCCTCAAGTTCGGCTTCTGTCCGCTTATTTTGTTCTATCTGTTTGTTGAGTCCAACTTCCTTTTGCTTAACCTTCTGCTCGTTGGTAATAATGATATTTTTCTTGCGATTGGCTTCTTCTTCGAATTCGGTTTTTTGTTTGAGCAGGCTTTCTTTTGCTTCCAGAATTTTATCATTCTTTAGTTTCTCAGCTGCTACTTCAGCTTCTTTGATCAAAAGCCTGCTTTGCTCCTCAGCTTCTTTGACTTTCTTTCCTCTGCCTCTGATTCCGGCAACAAAGCCAATCAGCAGTCCTGATATGGTACATACGAGAATAAGTATTGTTGAATCCATCTTGCATTTATTTGAGGTTGGTCAAATAGACAAGACGGTCTGAGGGCAATTAAGGGGATTGAAGTGAATCGGTTATGAGTTGGTTAAGTCGGGTTAATTCTCCCAGCGCAAAGTCATCAGATGTTTCAGATGTTTCTTCCCGCTTTATTTTTTCAACCAGACAATCAAAAGCTACCATCGCAGTAAGATCCTGAGTATCATCAATCCCAAACTGACTTTGATAGTTTTTTATTTTTTCATTTAATAATTTCCCTGCTCTACGGATTCGCTCTTCATCTGCCGCTTTCACTTTCATGGGATATTCCCTGTTCCCAATCCTGATTTTTATTGATAGTTCAGCCATTCGGTATTATTTATCCTGCCAAATGGGCAATACATTTATCTATCTCCTTAATATAGCCATCCAACTTCTCTTTCAGCTCTGCTGACTCCCCACCACCGACCGTCATGTTATTGACAAGTTTACTTATTTTCATCTGATTTTGAAAACTGCTAAGGTTGGTCGTTTGACTCTCAACCTTAATTTTCAAAGCTTCAGATTCATTCTTAGCTTGTGATAAATCATGCCTTAATTTCGCATTTTCATTCAGTATCAGCTGAATTTTGCGTTCAAGGTTTTGTATTTCTCTATATAATTCCTCTTTGGGCATTATCTTCTTATCACAGCTCCAAGTTCTCTTTCATACAAACTCATCAGGCCATTCATGCTTTTATCGATTTGTTTGTCTGTTAAAGTTTTGAATTTATCCTGAAGAAAAAAACTTATTGCGTAAGCTTTTTTTCCTTTTTCGATTTTTTCCCCTTCGTATACACTGAAGAGGTTCATTCTGTTTAATAATTTCTTTTCCTGACTGAAAGCTAAGTTTTTTATTTCAGCGTATGAAATCTGCTTGTCAAGGATTAAGGATAAATCTCTTTTTACTTCAGGATATTTTGGAATCGACTCAAAAGAAATATCTGATTTGTAAAACTCTAAAATCGTCTTCCAGTCCATAAGAGCACAGAAAACCGGCTGTTTAATTCCATTCAATCTCAATAATTCAGGATTAATTTGCCCGATTGAACCCAGCTCTTTATTATTTTTTTTAATCGTCAGGCCGTAAGTGAATATTTTGCTGTTCACAGGCTCTGTTTCTGTTTTTCTTATGCCTGCATATCCGAGCATGGTCTGAACATTGCTGCTGAGGTCATGGAAGGTGACTTTCCTGCTTTCATCCATCCAGTTGCTTTCTGTAGTGTCACCTGTCAGGTAAAGTGAGAACCATTCTGTTTCAATATATTCACCTTCTTTCTTCTCATAGGATTTTCCAAATTCAAAGAACTTAAGGTTAGGGTTCTTCCGATTTATATTATAAACAATCGACTCGAGTGCGGTATAAATTGGAGAAGTCTTCATTATTGCCAAATCTTCACTGGAAGGGTTTAGCATAGGGATCGGCTCTCCACCGATTGGAAATTTTTTATAATATTCGGGATTGGTCAGTGAATTGGTCAGGATTTCTGAGTAACCTTTTCCTGCCAGAAACTTTGAGAAATCCTCCTGAACGCGATAGGGTTCATGTACATTAAACTCAGCAAGGAAGTCACTGGAAAATTCCTCATCCAGTTCAATCGCATTGAAACCGTAAATCCGTAACACTTCTTCGACAAGATCTGCCGGACGAGTTACATCACTTCGATAAGCAGGAACCACCGCAGTAAACCCTTCCTGTGTTTTATTCACCGTCTCAATGTCGAGCCAGTTAAGTATTTCCGTGATTCGCTCGTTAGGAAGTTCTTTTCCTATCAGTCGATCAAAATCCGAAAACCGGATTTCAATTTCTTTTTTTTCTATTTTTTTCGGATAGATATCTACCACTTCTGATGCTGCATATCCGCCAGTCAATTCAAGAAGCAGGGAAGTAGCCAACTCGACTGCTCGTACCGGCATTTCAGGATCAGCACCCCGTTCGTAGCGAAACGAAGCATCAGTAGAAATCCCGTGTCGCTGGGCTGTAGCTCTGATGATGTTTGGATCCCAATATGCACTTTCCAGAAAGATATCAGTTGTGCTTTCTATTACTCCTGATTCTATTCCGCCGAAAACACCTCCGATACACATTCCTTCACTTTTAGCATTGCAAACCATCAGGTCCTTATTGTGCAGCTTTCTTTCTTTCCCGTCAAGGGTTATGAATGGTGTTCCTTTTTTTAGCTCTTTGACCAGTATTGCATCCCCTTTAACTTTGGCAGCATCATAGGCATGCATCGGTTGACCCAGTGAGTGGGAAACATAATTCGTGACATCAACCACATTATTGATCGGATCAAGCCCGATGGATCTTAATTTTTGCTGAAGCCAGTCTGGAGAAGCCCCTACTTTCATGCCTCTGATAGTGATGCCCGCAAATCGGGGACAGCCTTCCGTATTTTCTACACTTACTGAGATGGGTCGATCTTCTTTTATGGAGAATTTCTTTGGTTTGGGAGGTGTCAGCTCTTTCTTGAAAAATGCTTTCAAGTCCCGGGCAGTACCCATGTGTGAGGCCGCATCGCCCCGGTTTGGAGTCAAGCCGATTTCAATGGTAAAATCTTCTCCGGAATCAAACAGCTCGATCGCAGGCGATCCATTTGGCTTGGTGGTATCAAGCACCATGATTCCGTCATGTTCAGTTCCAAGTCCGATTTCATCTTCGGCACAAATCATTCCTTCGGATACTTCGCCTCTTATTTTAGCTTTCTTAATTTTGAATGGTTCTCCTTTGGTCGGATAAATGGTGGAATTTACTGTTGCAACCAGCACTTTCTGACCTGCTGCCACATTAGGGGCACCACAAACTATATCAGAAAGACCGTCAGCACCAATGTCTACTTTTGTGATTTTAAGTTTGTCAGCATTTGGATGTTGCTCACAGGAAATAACCTCACCGATCACAATACCTTTTAACCCGCCGGGTATTTTTTCTATCTGTTCAATTCCTTCAACCTCTAAACCTGTCTGGGTCAGAATCTCGGATATTTCCTCCGGTGATTGATCAAAATCTATGTACTCCCTGAGCCAGTTGTATGAAATCTTCATTTACATTAATAAGTATGCGGTCGGCAAAAATAATCAGAGCTGGTATGACTATTCAGTCTTGTAATCTTTTTCTCCTGCTTCTATGGCTACTTCGAGAAAATTTTCTCGTGGAGGGAGCGGACACAGGTAGTCCTCTGAGTAGGCACAATAAGGATTGTAAGCTTTGTTGAAATCAATTTCGATCCTGTCAGATTTTCCAATCACCAGATCGAGGTATCGCCCTCCTCCATAGGTTGAGATCCCGCTGGTCTTGTCGATGAAGGCGGTTAGGTACTGATTACCAAAGCCCAGGGCTTTCAAAATGAGCAATGAATACTCATTGCCCTTCAGTTTGAATTTTGCATTCGCAAACTTCAGGTAGTTTATGGCAGAGCCATCAGTATTGGAAATTTTTAGTGTTTCCCTGGTAGAAAGTTTCTCCAGTCTTGCATTGACTTTGAAATCAGGATCGGGTGGAAAGAAAGTGACCGGCTGGTAGTCAATTTTTTTCTGGACAAAAGGACTTCCTTCTGAATTTTTAAAAAAGTTATGTTTCTCTTCCCGGTATTTTTCAAGAGAGTTGATATACTCGTCAGAATCATGTGATTGAAACAAGAATAATAGAATGATACCAATCGGGATAAGGATGAAAAGCAGTTTCTTCATAATCGGTGAAAAATGAAAGTCATGTCCGTGCTTTCAAAGTTAAATCAAAGGATGTCTGCATCCGCAAAGCTATAGAAGGAATCACCTGCCAGAATGAGATGATCGAGCAGATTGATGTCAAGGACCAATCCTGCTTCTTTGATTTTTTTGGTCAGTCTGATGTCTTCATTACTGGGTTTAAGATTCCCGCTTGGATGATTGTGAGCAAGTATGATCCCGCTCGCGGTTTCTTCCAATGCGCGCTTATAAATAATTTTTGCATCAACGAATGTTCCTGATACCCCTCCACGACTAATCATCTCCTTGGTTATTACTTCATTGTTTCGTTTTAGAAGAATGATCCAGAATTCTTCCTGTGATAAGTCAAGTAAATCGCCGGAGATTAGGTCAAATGAGTCGAGTGAAGATTTAATTTTCACCTTTTTTAAATATTCACTGTCTTTCCTCCGTCTGCCGATTTCAAGGGCACTTATGATAGTGATTGCCTTGGCCTGTCCGATACCTTTAAATTTCTCTAATTCTTTAATGGAAAGCTTCGCCAGTAGATTGAGGTTGTTTTCGCAGCGGTTTAAGATAAACTGTGCCAGCTCCACAGCGGTTTGTTCTTTGTTTCCCGAGCCAATTAATATAGCAATAAGTTCTGCCTCAGAAAGGGCTGCTTTCCCTTTCAGGAGTAATTTCTCTCTGGGCCGATCTTCTTCAGCCAGGTGCTTGATCGTAAGTCTGTTTTCTTCCATTACGACCAAAATAAAAAGCCCTGTGTATTGAAATACACAGGGCGATTAAATGTAAATGTCTTTTTCTTAAGAAAGAGCTGCTACGTGCCTGGTAAGCTGAGATTTAAGGTTTCCAGCCTTATTTTTATGAATGATATTCTTTTTGGCAAGTTTATCAACCATGCTGGTAACCTGAACCAAGAGCTCCTCACCCTGCTTCTTGTCAGTTGTTTCCTTTAGTCTTTTGATAAAAGTACGAGTGGTTTTGTGCTGATACTTATTTCTAAGCCTTTTCGCTTCGTTACTTCTAATTCTTTTTAATGCAGATTTATGGTTTGCCATAATTATATTCTTGTTCGAAAATTTTCGGACGGCAAAGATAGATGTTTTATGGTTAAATGAAAAAATACATTCATAATTTTCACTAAGTGAAAAAATGTGGTTTCGCTCTGAAATAATTGTTACTATTGTTTTGAACTAAAATCATAATTTGTGCGAAAATTAATCCTTATTCTGGTGTTGATTTATCCCGTTTTTTTGGAAGGATGGGGGTTTTATGCACATCAGAAAATTAACCGGCTAGCGGTTTTTACACTTCCCCCGGAAATGGTGGGATTTTACAAACATCACATTCAGTACCTGACTGAGAAAGCAATCAATCCTGATAAGAGAAGATATGCGGTTAAGAATGAAGCGCCCCGACACTACATCGACATTGATGTATATGGAGATTCAGCGGTTTACAAAATGCCAAGGTATTGGAAAGATGCCGTTGAAAAGTACTCAGAAGACTCACTTCAGGCATATGGTATTGTTCCATATCATATAGGGAGTATGAGCTTTTGGTTGACAGACGCTTTTAAAAACAGAGACGTGGATCAAATTTTACGTCTTTCCTCTGATTTGGGACATTACATTGCGGATGCCAATGTGCCACTTCATACCACTGAAAATTATAATGGTCAGTTAACCGGTCAATATGGTATTCATGGATTCTGGGAATCGAGATTGCCGGAACTTTTTTCTGAAGAATACGATCTGCTGACTGGCCGGGCTTCTTATGTTGAAAACCTGCAGTTGTATGCATGGGATGCAGTAATACATGCGCATGAAGCACTTGATTCGGTGCTCCTTTTTGAAAAACAATTGACTTCCAAATTTCCTGAATCTAAGAAATTTGGTTACGAGGAAAGGGGTAACACTACCATACGGACTTACTCCTATAATTTTTCACGTGACTACCACAGAAGACTTAATGGAATGATAGAAAGGAGGATGCGGGCATCCATAAAAATGGTTGGAGATTACTGGATGAGTTGTTGGGTGAAGGCTGGTCAGCCGAATTTGGATGAATTAATTGGGAATACAATAAGCGATAAGGATTCTGTATTCGTGGTAGATCCTGCAGTGAAATTGCGGAACCACGAATCTGGAATTAGCGGCGGCCAATAAGTTATCCTGCCATCAGAAGCAGTGCCAGAATGCCCAATGCAAGCGAGCCCCATCTCAGAAAAGCAGCAAAACGTTCGAGTAGATGAACTTCCATATAACAAAAAGACGAAATTTGAAGCTCATGTAATACCCATTGTAATCCTTAAATTTTGATAAGCAATAAACTTATTAAAGTAAAGCTTTAACAGGCTAAACGAGGATCTGCAGGAGGTCGTTTTTGTCGTTTAAATACTCTCCAAAGAAGTTCTTTGCACGCATTCTGGTTGTAAGAGAATCAAGGTCATTTCTACTTTTAAGTTCTACCCCGACGATCGCTGATCCGGTTTCCCTTGAATTCTTTTTGGTGTATTCGAAATGAGTGATATCATCGTTGGGCCCCAGAATTTCTACAACAAATTCTTTGAGTGCTCCGGCCCTCTGCGGGAAATTCACAATGAAGTAATGCTTAAGCCCTTTGTAAAGAAGTGCCCGTTCTTTTATTTCTTCGGTTCTGGTAATATCATTATTGCTTCCGCTAACAACACAGACCACATTCTTTCCTTCAATTTCATTTGAAAAATGGTCGAGTGCAGCTAATGTCAATGCGCCTGCCGGTTCGACAACAATGGCATCTCTGTTATAAAGTTGAAGAATCGTCTCACAGATTTTTCCTTCATGAACGGTTATCATTTCATCCAATACACTCTGACATATTGTGAAGTTGAGATCTCCAACTCGCTTAACTGCAGCACCATCAACAAATCTTTCAATCGAATCAAGTGAAGTATTCCTGCCATTTTTGAGGGACAAGGTCATTGAAGGAGCACCATCGGGTTCTACTCCAACAATTTTTGTATGGGGTGAAAGTGTCTTAAAAACCGACCCAATACCGGCTGCAAGCCCGCCACCTCCGACCGGGATAAAGAGGAAGTCAACCGGAACGTTAGTTTGTTCGAGAATTTCAAGGCCAATTGTACCCTGACCTTCGATTATTTTTTGATCGTCAAAAGGGTGAATAAATGTCGCTCCGGATTCTTCGCAATAACGCATGGCAAAAAGACAGGCATCATCAAATGTGTCTCCCTGCAACCTGATCTCAATGAACTCTCTACCGAACATTCTGACCTGCTCGATTTTTTGCTTAGGTGTGGTTGTCGGCATAAAAATGACACCCTTTGTTCGTAGTTTATTGCATGAGAATGCCACACCCTGTGCATGGTTGCCGGCACTGGCACAGACTACACCATTCGAAATTTCGGATGGAGATAAAGAGCGCATCTTGTTATAAGCTCCACGAATTTTGTAGGATCGTACCAGCTGCAGATCTTCTCTTTTAACCTGGATATTGGCATTGAATCGTTCTGAGAAATGAGCATTTTGGATTAAAGGAGTCGTCACCACAACTTCCTTTAAGGAAGATGCCGCCAGGCGGACATCTTCCAGATTCGGATAATATAATTCCTGAGTTTTCAATTACTGTTTTCTGGTCTGAGTTTTCTTACCGCTGCTCCGGCTCTCCACATTTCAGATTCACGAAGCTCATTTAACTCTTTCTCCAACCCAACTCTATAGTCACGTTTCTCATTTGCTTCGATGGTAATTTTCGCTTCATTACCAGTGGAGACACTGTCATAGAGGTCTTCGAAAACGGGAGATACTGCGTCTCTGAATTTCTTCCACCAGTCAAGTGCTCCTCGCTGGGCAGTTGTCGAACAGTTTGCATACATCCAATCCATTCCATTTTCTGCCACAAGCGGATACAATGACTGGGTTGCCTCTTCCACTGTCTCATTGAATGCTTCGGAAGGGGAATGGCCTTTCTTTCTCAATAAATCATACTGAGCGGCAAACAGTCCCTGAATTGCACCCATCAGGCTTCCTCTCTCACCTGTCAGATCACTGAAGACTTCTTTTTTAAAATTTGTTTCAAACAGGTATCCTGAACCTACACCAATCCCAAGTGCGATTACCCGGTCTTTGGCTTTTCCGGTAGCGTCTTGATGTATTGCAAATGAGGAATTTAAACCCTTTCCGGCAACAAAAAGTCTTCGTAGAGAGGTACCGGACCCCTTAGGAGCAACCAGTATCACATCTACATCGGAAGGGGGGACTATTCCTGTCTGGTCATTGTGGGTAATACCAAAACCATGAGAAAAGTAAAGGGCTTTTCCTGGTGTCAGATGTTTTTTGACGACCGGCCATTGTTCGATCTGCCCAGCGTCGGATAGGAGATATTGTATGATTGTACCTCTTTCACATGCTTCTTCTATTTCAAAAAGATCTTTTCCTTCTACAAAGCCATCATTGATCGCTTTGTCCCAGGATTTGCCACCTTTTCTTTGACCTACAATCACATTGATCCCATTATCTCTGAGATTGAGCGCCTGTCCAGGCCCCTGTACACCGTAACCAATTACGGCGACTACTTCATCTTTGAGCGTTTCCTGTGCTTTTGTAAGCGGGAATTCCTCTCTTGTAACTACTTCTTCCAGCGTTCCGCCAAAATCAATCTTTGCCATTTTCTATTCTGTTTAAATCTGTTTTTAAAAATCTTTTATACTTAGTTTGTTGGACTTTGAATTTTCCAGTTCCCGGATAAATGCTTCGGTCTTTCTTGTGGATTTGGAAATGGCCACACGGCCTGATCTTACAAATTCAAGAATGCCAAAAGGCTCCAGTTCCTGGTATAATTCATGGGTTTCTTCTTTGGTCCCGGTTTTCTCAATGATGATATGTCGTTGATCAAGTGCAATGATTCTTGCCCCATTATTTCTGACAAGTTTTTCGATCATTCCATTTTGCTCAAAAACACTTGCTGAAACTTTGTAGAGTGCTATTTCCTGATAGAAAATCTGATCTTCTTCGTAAAGGAATGCTCCCAATACTTCAATGAGTTTCCTGATCTGTTTAACCACCTTTTCAAGTTCATCTCGTGATGCCAATACGACCAGCGTGTACCTGCTGACACCACTTACCTCTGTAGTGGAGACATTCAGACTACTGATGTTGATTTTTCTCCGACTCAGGATAATGGTCAGTCGGTTGAGCATTCCCGGTTTGTCTTCTGTTAAGACAGATATGGTATATTCCTTCTCTTCCATGTCATTCAAGTCTTATTTCTGAAACACTTTTCCCTGTGGGCACCATTGGAAAAACATTTTCTTCTTTTTCTACAGCGACTTCCAGCAGAGAGGGTCCTTCTGTTTCCAGCCAGGTTTTAATACCAGGAATTAACTGAGCACGATCCACGACTTTTTGAGCTGAGATTTTGTAACTCCCTGCCAGCGCGATAAAGTCGGGATTGGCCATTTCCGTGAATGAATACCTGCTGTCAAAAAAGAGTTGTTGCCATTGCCGTACCATTCCAAGAAAATTATTGTTCAGGATCAGGATTTTGATATCGATGTTGTATTGCATGATTGTACCCAACTCCTGAACGGTCATCTGAAACCCTCCATCTCCAACTACGCCAATCACCTGTCTGTCAGGGCATCCGATCTTTGCACCCAGGGCTGCCGGAAGGCAGAAACCCATTGTCCCCAGTCCACCGGAAGTGATGTTGCTTTTTTTCTGATCAAATCGATAATACCGGCTTGCAATCATTTGATGTTGTCCCACATCGGTAACCAGAATGGCCTTTCCCCTTGTGATTTCAGAAACCTGATGAATAACTTCTGACATCCTGAGTCCTCCTTCTTTTGGAGCACATGCCTCTTTTACAATTTTTTCTTCTTCCATCCTGTCGCATTCTCTAAATTCATTTAGCCATGACTGATGTTCGTTTACTTCAAGCAGAGGGGTAAGCAGTTTGAGTGCCTGTTTTGCATCGGCATTAATTGCCACGTTTGTTTTTACGTTCTTGTCAATTTCTGCCGGATCCAGCTCTATATGTATAATCTTAGCCTGCTTCGCATACGAGGACAGGTTTCCTGTGACACGGTCATCAAACCTCATGCCGACTGCAATCAGCAGGTCACACTCATTGGTTTTTATGTTTGGTCCATAATTTCCATGCATTCCTGCGTAACCCACATACAGTGGGTGCTTAACAGAAAGTGCAGAGAGTCCGAGTAAAGTTGATGCAACCGGTAAGCCGGCCTTTTGAATGAATGCTTTGAACTCTTCCTCTGCTCCTGAAAGGGTTACCCCCTGGCCAACCAAAACCAGTGGTTTTTTAGATGAATTTATCAATTTGGAAGCCTCGAGAATCCGATCCTGATTGACCTCAGGATAAGGTTGATAGCTTCGAATCTTTACACAGGGTTGGTAGTTAAACTCAAAAAGTTCCTGCTGCGCATCTTTTGTGATATCGATGAGTACCGGACCGGGACGACCGGATCTGGCAATGTAGAAAGCTCTTGATATTGCATAAGGTATTTCGCTGGCTGAAGTCACCTGAAAATTCCATTTGGTGACGGGCATTGAAATGCCGATGATGTCCGTTTCCTGAAAGGCATCGCTACCCAGTAAATGACTGGCTACCTGTCCGGTGATACATACCAGCGGAGTGGAATCAATTTGGGCATCTGCTATCCCGGTGATCAGGTTAGTAGCTCCAGGTCCTGAGGTGGCGAAACATACACCCACTTTCCCGGAAGATCTTGCGTATCCCTGTGCAGCGTGAATGGCCCCCTGTTCGTGGCGGGTCAGTATATGATTGAGCTGATCAGCATAGTGAAAAAGAGAATCGTATACCGGCATTATAGCACCACCCGGATAGCCGAATACTGTGTCAACATTTTCGTTGATCAAAGATTTCAACAGCGCTTCCGAGCCTTTTATAGTTTTTATCTCCTCTTTGGTAAGCAGTGTAGTTTCCATTTATTTGTCGGTAACGCACCCTTCGGATGCGGATGAAACAAGTTTTGTGTATTTGAAAAGTGATCCTCTTTGAACTTTCAGTGGAGGTACTTTCCATTTAGATCTTCGCTCAGAAAGTTGTTTCTCGCTCAGCTCAACTTCAATTGTGTTGGCAGATGCATCAATTGAGATGATGTCTCCGTCTTCAACGAGCGCAATATTGCCTCCTTCCTGCGCTTCAGGTGTAATGTGACCAACAACAAATCCATGAGTCCCGCCTGAAAATCTTCCGTCCGTTATTAATGCTACTTCTTTTCCGAGTCCGGCCCCCATTATTGCGGCTGTTGGCTTTAGCATTTCAGGCATCCCTGGTCCTCCTTTTGGCCCCTCGTATCTGATTACAATCACATCTCCTTTTTCAATCTTGCCATCGCCAATTCCCCGGTTTGCCTCCATCTCACTGTTAAATACTTTAGCCCTTCCTTTGAAAAGAAGTCCTTCTTTCCCGGTGATTTTGGCTACTGCACCATCTTTTGCAAGATTTCCTTTCAAAATCCGGATATGACCTCTTGCCTTGATTGGGTTAGCTATATCCCTGATGATTTGTTGCCCGCTTTCCAGTCCCTGTACTGAAGCCAGGTTTTCGGCAATTGTTTTGCCTGTCACTGTCAGGCAATCGCCATGTAGCATTTCTTTTTCAAGCAGATATTTCATTACAGCAGGTATGCCACCAATCGCATGGACGTCTTCCATCAGGTATTTCCCGCTCGGTTTGAGATCAGCAAGAAATGGCACCTGATCACTTATTCGCTGGAAATCATTGAGTGTGAAATCTATTCCTGCGGCATCAGCAATTGCAAGAAAGTGCAGAACTGCATTTGTGGATCCTCCAAGAATCGTGACCAGCGTTATCGCATTTTCGAGTGATTTCTTTGTAACAATATCAGAGGGTTTGATGTCAAGAGCCAACAGATTCATTACAGCTTTTCCAGCCTCATGACTCTCAGAAATCTTGTGTTCACTCACGGCCGGGTTGGATGAATTGAAGGGCAAAGCCATACCAAGTGCTTCTATTGCGGAAGCCATAGTGTTTGCTGTGTACATGCCACCACATGCACCGGCTCCAGGACAGGCGTTCCTTATTACATTTTTGAATTGTTCTTCATCGATTGTGCCTGCTACCTTCTCACCCCACGCTTCAAAGGCTGACACCACATCCAATTTTTTATCATTGAGGCAACCGGAAGCAATGGTTCCGCCATACACTAAAACGGATGGTCGATTCAATCGTAGCATAGCCATCAAAGCTCCAGGCATGTTCTTGTCACAACCAACTACTGTGACCAATCCATCGTAGCTCATACCGGCCACCACCGTTTCCATTGAATCTGCGATGATGTCCCTGGAGGGAAGGGAGTACCGCATTCCGGGAGTACCCATTGAGATACCATCACTAATACCTATGGTATTGAAGATTAGCCCGACACCACTGGCTTCATTGATGCCTTCCTTTACATGAACTGAAAGTCCATTGAGATGCATGTTGCATGGATTTCCTTCATAGCCAGTACTCGCAACACCTACCAGGGGTTTTTGGAAATCTTCATCTGTAAGTCCGATTGCGTGCAGCATTGCCTGAGCTGCCGGCTGTGTCGGATCCTGCGTGACTGCTTTGCTATATTTATTTAACTCTTTCATTTTTTAGGCATAAAAAAACCCTTCTCGAATTGAGAAGGGTTCTGGTATTTTATATCAATATCCTTCTCAATTCATATTATGAATAATAATGACGCTAATGACGAAGACGATATTTGATACTATGTTTTTCATTGTCCTGATCTTGTGTACATCTTTTCGTTTGACGATCCAAAACTATATTCTTTTTTATTCTTACCAGCCACTTTTTTAAAAAACCCTCCTCCTGAGAGGAGGGCACATTAATTAACCGTCTCAGTAAATGAGAGATTAAGTTTTGTATATCGCTTTAATTTTTTCACTAAATGATACAGTTCAGAGACATGTTCACTGAATCGTTTTTCATTTCTACATTTCCCTGTTCTTCCAGAAAAAAAGCAATCATATCACCAACCTTAGAACATGGTTGTGCTTCAAAATCACCGGCAATATCCTGAGTAACTACCTTGTTATCAATTGCCCAATCTATTGCTTTCCGGATAAGGGCTGCTTCTTCAACTAGTTTGAAATGATCATACATCATTGCCACCGAAAGGATGGTTGCCATTGGATTGGCAATATCCAACCCTTTTGCCTGGGGGTATGATCCATGAATGGGCTCGAATAATGCAGTTTTGTTTCCAATAGAGGCTGAAGCAAGCATTCCCAAAGAACCAGTGATGACACTTGCCAAATCAGAAATTATATCTCCAAACATATTTTCCGTCAGGATAACATCAAAACTTGCTGGTGCCTGAATGATTTGCATGGCAGCATTATCAACAAAAAGGTAATCCACTTTTACATTGGGATACTCTTTGCTAATGTCCTGAACCACTTTTCTCCAAAGTCGGGAAGTCTCCAGGACATTGGCCTTGTCTACAAGTGTAAGTTTATTTCTACGGTTAGATGCTGCCTCGAAAGCCTGATAAGCAATTCGGGAGATTTCATGTGTAGAATAGGAGCAAAGATCGGTCGCCGTGTTTTTGTCAGCGGACAAAGTCTTTTCGCCAAAATAGATACCTCCGGTCAGTTCCCGGTAGATAACCATATCCACATTCTCTAATAACCGTGTTTTTACGGGCGACACTTCTTTCAAAATATCATAAGTAGAGATGGGTCTGATATTGGAAAAAAGCTCAAGTGTTTTTCTGAGTTTCAATAGTCCCTGCTCAGGCCGAACGGTTAGTTCCGGATTATTATCATACTTTGGGTCACCGATTGCTCCAAGAAGAACGGCATCACTCTTTTCACACAATTCAAGTGTTTCCAACGTGATTGGTTCTCCGGTTTGGTCAATACTTACCGCTCCCATAAGTGCCTTATTCAGAGTAAACTCATGTCCAAAACCGGAATTGACAGCTTCAATTACTTTCATAGCCTGATTCATCACCTCAGGCCCAATGCCATCTCCTGCTAATACCGTTATATTTTTTTTCATGTTTCCTTTAGACCAATGTCTTTTCAAATTTTTCAACTTCCCCACGCAAATTGATCAGGTACTCGGTTTCATCTACTCCATTCAGGAGGCATTCCTTTTTGAATGGCGATATATCGAATTTTTCCGACAGACCGATTACAGGGATTCTTACTTCCTGAGCTATTAAATCAATTTCTATTTCAGTCTCCGGCCTTTCCGTTATGACGTCCATTACCTTCTTCAGAACCTGAACTTTTAACTCAACTGGCAGGATTCCATTGTTGTACGCGTTTCCTCTGAAGATGTCTGCGAATTGAGAAGAAATGACCGCCTTAACTCCAAAACCGGCAACTGCCCATGCCGCATGCTCACGACTTGAGCCGCATCCAAAATTATTTCCCGCTACAAGTATCTCGGCCCCCTGGCGTTCGGGTTTGTTTAACTCGAATTCCTGATTGAGTGATCCGTCATCTTTGAAGCGCCAGTTGTAGAAAAGGTTTTTCCCATATCCATCTTTGTCAACTTGTTTCAGAAATTCTGCCGGAATAATCTGATCGGTATCAATGTTGGCAATTGGAAGCGGTATGGCGATTGATCTAATATTCATCTCAATTCAATTCATTAAAGTGGTGGGATCAGTAATTTTTCCGACAATTGCCGATGCAGCAGCTGTCAGCGGACTTGCAAGAATTGTTCTTGCTCCTGGCCCCTGTCGTCCTTCAAAATTTCGGTTGGAGGTTGAAACACAGAGTGATCCGGCTGGTATTTTATCCTCATTCATTGCAAGACATGCTGAACAACCTGGCTCTCGAAATTCAAATCCGGAATTAATAAATACCTGATCAAGCTTTTCTTTAATCGCCTGCGCACGTACTTTCATTGATCCCGGTACAACCCAGACGTTTACATGATCTGCTTTTTTCTTTCCATTGACCATTTGGGCAACAGCTCTCAGATCTTCAATTCTTCCATTGGTGCAGCTGCCAATGAAGACATAATCAACTTTTTGATCCGAAATCAATTCAGTGCTGTCAAACTTCATGTAGCTCAAAGCTTTTTCGGAGAGATGTTTAGAAGATCCAATTTTTTGGTTGATGTTAATGCCGGTATCAGGGGCCGTACCACAGGTAACCATAGGTGAAATGTCGGTAGCACTGAGTGTCACAATTTCATCGAAGTGAGAGCTTTCGGTGGAATTAAGGGAGATCCAATCCTGCACTTTGGTTTCCGGAATACTGGTTCTTGCCCTGACGTAATCGATGGTGGTTTGATCAATTCCAACCAATCCGCCACGAGCACCCATCTCAATGCTCATATTGCAAACAGTCATTCGTTCTTCCATGGAGAAATTTCTGAAAACTTCCCCTGCATATTCGACAAAATACCCGGTCGCACCTTCTGTGCCCAGTTTGGAGATGATATACAAAATAACATCCTTGGAAGTCACAGCCGGGTTAAGCTTCCCGTCAACCTGGATTTTCATGGTCTTTGGACGTGTAAGTACCAGACTCTGGGCAGCCAGCACCTGTTCAACCTGTGAGGTGCCAATTCCAAAAGCGATGGTTCCAAAAGCGCCATGTGTTGATGTGTGGCTGTCCCCACAAACGATGGTCATACCTGGTTGTGTTATACCCAGGTCTGGTCCGATAATGTGGACAATTCCCTGATTTTCATGACCGATTCCAAAAAGTTCAATTCCAAATTCTTTGCAATTTTTCTCCAGTGTGGCTACCTGATGTGCAGATGCAGGATCCTTAATGGGTTCGGACTGATTGATGGTCGGAACATTGTGATCGGCAGTTGCCAGACACTTTCCAGGTCGAAAAACGCCAACGCCTCGTTCTCGAATGCCATCGAAAGCCTGTGGGCTTGTCACTTCATGAATGAAATGCTGATCAATGTAAATGACGTCTAAACCATCAGTGATATTTTTCACTACATGTCTGTCCCAAATATTGTCGAAGAGCGTTTTTGACATCAGGCGTATGATTTGATGTTTTGAAATATTTCATGAAGGTGCGAGGACTCCACGTTTTTCACCTTGTCCGCCACAAGTAGAAATTCCTTGTATGCAGCCTTTACGGCATCAGGCTCCAGCTGATAGCCCAATTTTTTAGCATGATAATTCAATGCTGCTTTTCCACTTCTGGCAGTAAGAATAATTTCAGAGCCGGCAGCTCCTACTTCGGCCGGGTCAATAATTTCGTAGGTTTCTCTTTTCTTGATCACTCCATCCTGATGGATGCCAGAGGAATGTGAAAATGCATTGGATCCAACAATAGCCTTATTTGGCTGAACTGGCATATTCATCATTTTTGAAACGCTATTGCTAACAGAAGTAATCTGTCTTGTGTCTATGCGATGTTCAACACCGATGTGTTTGTGCTGATTGATGATCATCACAACTTCTTCGAGGGAGGTATTTCCTGCGCGTTCACCTATTCCATTGATGGTGCATTCCACCTGACGAGCACCCGCCATCACCCCGGCGATGCTATTTGCTGTTGCCAGACCCAAATCATTGTGGCAATGGGTAGAGAGGATCGCTTTATCGATGTTGGGTACGTTGTTGGCAAGAAATGCAATCTTTTCTCCAAACTGCTCGGGCAGGCAATATCCGGTAGTGTCGGGAATGTTAATGACATCTGCACCTGCATCAATAACCGCTTCCACAATTTTGGCAAGAAATTCATTATTGGTCCTCCCGGCATCTTCAGCATAAAACTCTACTTCGGATACCAGGTTCTTTGCAAATTTGACTGCATGAACTGCTCGGGCCAGAATTTCATCCTGTGTTGAGTTGAGCTTATATTTTATATGTGACTCAGACGTTCCAATACCTGTATGAATTCTTGGATTTGCTGCGTGCTTTAATGCTTTTGCTGCGACTTCAATGTCTTCATCTACCGCTCTTGAAAGACCACAAATCGTCGATTCTTTTATTTCTGCCGCGAGTAGTGCTACTGATTTGAAATCTTCAGGGCTGGAAACCGGAAAGCCTGCTTCGATTATGTCCACACCAAGGCTTTCGAGTTGATAAGCAATTTCAAGTTTTTCTTCACTTTTTAGCTGACATCCGGGAACCTGCTCGCCATCTCGAAGTGTGGTGTCAAAGACAAATAATTTGTTCATATCGCGATCGGTGTATTTTTACAACCGATAACAAAAATGTCATTGAGGCAGAGGAGGATGAAATCAGAATCTTTTGATTTACATCTTTTCAAAAGCGCAGTTATGACTTTAAATCTTTGATCACCAATACGTTAACGATTAATCAAAACACTTGTCCAGACAGTTATCATATCAACTTTTCAGCCTCATAAAACGACTTTCTAAGTCTGAAAAACGTCATTTCAAGTTGTATGCGAGTCGTAATATTTCAGAAAAAGAGCCCCTGACGATTCAACTTTTTGACGTTTTTGACAAACAAAAAAGCTATGACGAAAAAAAAATTAACAGTGCGCTCCCAAAACTTAAGTCGAATGTTTTATCCAATCAGAAAGCACACTTGTATGAGTTATTGTTAGGGAGTCTCAGGCTGATTCATCATAATGATCCCAAGATTCGAATCAAAGAATTAATCAGCTATGCAGATGTGCTTCATATCAAGGGATTGTACAGGCAAAGTCTTGCTCAACTTCAAAAGGCAAAACAGCTGGCTTCTTCTCACAAAGAAGATATCCTGAGACTGGAGATCATTGAACTGGAAAAGCAGATAGAGTCTCGTTATGTTACAAGAAGTCATTCAGAGCGAGCGGAGGAATTGATCAAAGAATCGAAGGATCTAAGGCATCAATTTTACTTTCAGGGTTCATGGTCTGATTTGTCACTGAGCATGTATGATTATTACCTGAAATCGGGACACACAAAAAATGAGGAAGAGCACAAGCAGATAAAGAAATATTTTCAACAAAACCTTCCGCAGGAAAGTGAGGCTGATCTCATCCACGCATATCAGTGTTATGTCTGGTTTTATTACATCACTCAGGATTTTGTCGGGTGTTACAAGTATGCAAGAAAGTGGTGTGATTTGTACGAAAATGATGATACACTCATTGAGAACGAGCCGGAAATGTACATGCGTGGGTTACATAATGCACTTTCAGCTTTGTTTTACTGTGATGATGTAAAGAGATTCAGAAAGGAACTCAAAGTGCTGAAGGGGTTTGTTGATTTAAGGGAAAAGGAATTCAATGAAAACCAGATGATCCAGTCCTTCATTTATCTGGAGACAGCAAAACTTAATTTGTTTTTTCTGGAAGGAAAGTTTAGTGAAGGGGCCTCATATTGTAAAAATCTCGAGGAAAAAATGAAGGAGAATGAGGGAAAACTGGACGTTCATCGTGCGATGGTTTTTGAATACAAAATGGCGAGTCTAAAGTTTGGGAGTGCGGATTTTCAGGGGGCAATACGGCATCTGAATTTCATCATCAATCATCCCAGTCTTGAGTTGAAGGAAGACATTCAGTGCTTTGCCAGAATACTGAGCCTTATTGCGCATTACGAACTTGGAAACGATGACCTGATTGATTTCCAGATCAAGTCGACCTATCGGTTTTTGTTGAAACTTAAGGACTATCAAAAAGTGCAGTCTGCTATTTTGAATTTTCTCAAGAAATCAGTGTATATGGACAGGAAGCAGTTGACTCCTGATTTTATTGCATTAAGAGAAGAGTTGTTGGTTGTCCTTCAGGATCCTTACGAGCGGCGGCCGTTATTGTATCTCGATTTGATTTCATGGCTGGAGAGCAAAATTCAGAATCGACCGGTTGAGCTGGTTATACAGGAAAAGAAGAACAAGAGGGCCTGAAACTAAAGAAAGCCAGAGCATTTGCCCTGGCTTTCAATATGACTTTTTGGATGTCTTATCCGATTGATACTCTTTTGAATTCTGAAACTGTCAATCCTTTGGAAACTCCATCGAGATATTGAGCAATTGACTTTGAGTTATCCTTCACAAAAGACTGACTGAGGAGTGTATTTTCCTTGAAGAATTTGTTCAGTTTGCCCATGGCGATTTTTTCCACCAATTCTTCCGGCTTTCCTTCTTGTCTTGCCTGATCTTTTCCGATTTCTACTTCTTTTTCAACAATGCTTGCATCAACACCATCTTTATCAACCGCAACAGGATTCATAGCGGCAATTTGCATTGCTACATCTCTCCCTGCTTCCACTACATCAGAACCATTCACGTTGTTCAATGCAACCAATACTCCCAATTTAGCATTTGAGTGAATGTATGGAACTACAGCTTCTCCTGTCAGTACCTCGAAAGCCTTTACTTCAAGCTTCTCACCAATTTTTCCTGTTAATTCGATAATTTTTTCACCAACGGTAAGCTCACCCAGACTCATGGCGTTTAGCGCCTCAGTTGTTTCAGGCTTCTGAGCGAATGCAAGCTCAGCGATTTGGTTACCCAATTCAACGAACTCGTCGTTTTTAGCAACGAAATCAGTTTCACAGGTGAAGGCTATTAATGCACCTTCGGTCCCGTCATTATTTGTTTTTGCGAAAACTACTCCTTCAGAAGTTTCTCTGTCTGCTCTGGATGCAGATACTTTTTGACCCTTTTTTCTAAGCAATTCGATTGCTTTGTCAAAATCACCATCGGCTTCTGTAAGTGCTTTTTTGCAATCCATCATGCCTGCACCGGTCATTTGTCTGAGTTTGTTTACGTCTTGTGCTGAAATAGCCATTTCTAATGTTTTTTATGTTTTCTGAATGCTTTTAAAAAAAAATTGAATCCAGTTCCGATAGTTGTCGGAATAGGATTCAATCTTCATATTTGAGATTTGTTCTTGCCTATTCTGAAACCTCTTCTGGTTTTTCGTCTGCTGACTTCTTAACGGCAACTTCTTCAGCTTCTGCCTGCTCTTCTTTATCTTTCTTTCTCTCAGCCAACGCTTCTTCCAGAGAAGCTCCGATCCATTGTGTAATCAATTGAATTGATTTGAATGCATCGTCATTTCCAGGAATAGGGTAATCGATCTTGTTAGGATCAGAATTAGTATCCACCATTCCGAAAACGGGAATATTTAGTTTTTGAGCTTCGGCAATTGCAATGTGCTCTCTTTTGATGTCAATTACGAAAAGTGCTGCCGGAAGTCTGTTCAAGTCTGCTATACCTCCAAGTACTTTTCTCAATTTGTCCTTTTCACGAGTCATCATCAGTCGCTCTCTTTTTGCGAGATTCTGATAAGCCTCTTCCTTCATCATTTTTTCCATTGAAGTCATTTTCTTCAATGATTTTCTGATTGTTGCAAAGTTGGTAAGCATACCACCCAACCATCTTTCGGTTACGTAAGGCATTTTAAGTTTTTGAGCTTCAGTCTCAACCACTTCTTTTGCCTGCTTTTTGGTCGCAACAAACATCACTTTCCTGCCGGATCTTACAATTGCTTTCAGAGATTCTGTAGCATCTTCAAGATTAGCAAGCGTTTTGTGAAGGTCTATAATATGGATGCCATTTTTCTCCATGAATATATAAGGAGCCATGGCCGGGTTCCACTTTCTTGTCAGGTGACCGAAATGTACACCTGCATCTAATAAATCTTTGTGTTCTAATTTTTTCATGCTGGTGCTTTTATCGTTTACTGAACTGGAATCTTCTTCTCGCTTTTCTTCTACCGTATTTCTTACGTTCCACCATTCTCGAATCTCGAGTGAGGAATCCTTCAGACTTCAACGGAGGTCTGAATTCTGCATCCACTTCAGTGAGCGCTCTGGCTATGGCAAGTCGAACTGCTTCAGCCTGTCCTGATGGACCGCCACCAATTACATTGACTTTTATATCAAAATTTCCATCCTGCTCCACTTTAACAAGTGGCTGCTTCACGATGGTTTGAAGGATCTCTGATGGGAAATAGATGTTCAAATCCTTGTTGTTCACCTTAATGTCACCTTTACCGCTTGTCATGTAAATACGTGCGACAGATGTCTTTCTTCTTCCCAGTGTATTAATTCTATCCATTCAGACTAAAGTTTTACTTCTTTTGGTTGTTGAGCCGCATGTGGATGCTCTGCTCCTTCGTATACATATAGATTTTTGAAAATCTGTCTACCCAGTCGATTGATGGGAAGCATTCCTCTAACTGCTTTCTCAACTAAAATTGTTGAAGATTTGGCTTTCACCTGATTAGGGGTTTCAATTCTTTGTCCTCCAGGATGTCCTGTATGACGAACATATTGCTTGTCCGTCCACTTGTTGCCTGTTAACCTTATTTTATCGGCGTTAATCACAATTACATTATCACCACAATCTACATGCGGTGTGTAACCAGGTTTGTGCTTGCCTCTGATCATTTTTGCAACTTCACTCGCCATGCGTCCAAGTACCTGAGAATCAGCGTCTACGATGATCCAGTTCTTCTCAACAGTTGAGTCGTTTAATGATACAGTCTTGTAACTTTTAGTATCCAATTTTTATAAATTTTATTCGATCAAAATTGATCTCCTTCAAAAAGGGACACAAAATTAGAATTTTCATGGTAGAAATCAAATAGCAGGGTGCTAATTATATTTTCGCAGCTGCCGGACAAGAACATCAAAATCTTTAAAGTATGGAGCTTCTGTTTCTAAAACTAATCCCGATAAATCCCTGAAAGCGATGGTATATGCATGAAGGGCAAAACGATGAATGATTGGTTTTTCTTCTTCCCATTTCTTTTGACTGAAATTCTTTTTAAGCTGTGAAAGAAATGCCGGACTTCCGCCATAATGCTCGTCATTAACAATGGTTGCTCCATGATGTGCGAGATGAGCTCTAATCTGGTGCATTCTTCCGGTTACCGGAAAGCATTTCACAAGGGTGTGTTTTTTGAATACCTCAAGAGTTTGAAATAAGGTTAAAGATGGTTTGCCATTCCTGAAATCAACACGGGATTTATTGGACGTTGTATAAAGTGGTTCATCTGCTTCAAAGTCTTCAAAGTTGTGAAGGCCGTTTAATATGGCATGGTAGACTTTTTTAACTTCTCTGTTTTGCAACTGCCCGGCGAAGTGTTTATAGGCATCATTGTGGTTGGCAATCACCAGCGCACCAGACGTTTCTTTATCCAGACGATGACAGACCTGTGCGTCGGGATTTTGTTCTTTTGCCAGTTTAAGAAGGTTGACGTGATCATTCCTGTCTTTAAGGCTTGAAAGGTGAGGGGGCTTATTAACGACTGTATAATCCTTATCCTGATGAAGAATTATATCCTCAAAATTGATTTGGTTAATTCGTTTACTCATCAGTCATCATCAAGGTCCTCTTCAGCAATTCTTTCAATGAACTCAGCTTTTTCCAAATCAAAATAGAATTTTGATCCTGATTTAAACTCGCTTTCTACCATAATTTCGGAATTGTGTCCTTCCAGTATGTGTTTCACAATGGACAAACCCAGTCCGGTTCCGCCTTTTTCCCGAGACCGACTTTTTTCAACTCGGTAGAAGCGTTCGAAAATTCGATTGAGATCTTCTTCAGGTATGCCTCTTCCGGTATCTTCAACTATGGTTCTGACTTTCCCGTCAACTTCCTGAAAGCTTATTTTCGCCTGTCCTCCATCTTTTGTGTATTTGATAGCATTGGAAAGGAGATTCATCATCACCTGATAGATCCTTCTGAAGTCACCTCTGACAATGATTGGGTCCGAGTACTTTTTCGGGAGCTTGAGTTTTACTCCTTTTTTCTCAGCTTTACCATCTAACTGTTCCAACACTTCATGACTCAGGGAAACCATATCAAAATTCTCAAAGTGCATTTTTATTTCTCCTGACTCTATCTGAGAAATGGTTAAAATATCCTGAACAAGAAGGTCCAGTCCATCAAGACTTTTAGCTGCTTTTTTTAGAAACTTCTTTCGTACTTCTTTGTCGTGAATGGCTCCATCCAATAACGTATGAACAAATCCCTGAGCTGCAAAGATGGGAGTTTTCAGTTCATGCGAAACGTCTGCAATGAACTCTCTTCTGAAACTCTCAAGTTCCCTCAATCGATCGATTTCCTCTTGTTTACGTCGAGTGTAATTTGATATTTCAGCACTAATTTTTTTAAGTGGATTTAAGGAAGATTTTTTTCCGGTTATGGAGAATTTTCCGTCTCTTATTCCCCTGATGTTTTGAAAAATATTGTCGATTTGTCGAAAGAAAAGAAAATCAAGAATCAGTCTGGCAAGAATATAAGTGGATGAAAAGGAGAGGACACCTGCGATAATGAGGGCATTGGTAGTCACTTCCGGCACAAGTGAAAGGAATGATGTTGTAACCAGCGATACGCAAACGGATAATAGCAGCGCTATGGCCCAGGAATTGAACTGCATGTCGGATCAATATTAGTTCAATTCGAACTTGTATCCTACGCCTTTAACGGTAGAGATGTAGCCGTCCCCAATTTTTTCACGCACTTTTCTGATATGAACATCAACCGTTCTGGCAAGGACATAAACGTCTGTCCCCCAAATGTTATGAAGCAGTTCGTCCCTGTTAAAAACTTTCCCAGGATTCTCTGCCAGAAAGTAGAGTAATTCGAATTCTTTTTTTGGAAGATTGATTTTTTGTTTGTCTACAATGACAGTATAACTGGTTCTGTCAACCACCAGATCACCTGCCGTAATTTTATTGGACTCCTTTTTCTTTTTACTATCTCTTCTAAAAAGGGCATTGATTCTGCTCATCAACGCTCTTGGTTTAATCGGTTTTGTGATGTAATCGTCCGCTCCAATATCAAATGCTGCAACTTCAGAGTATTCTTCAGACCGGGCGGTAAGAAAAATGACATAGCAGTTAGCCAGTTCAGGAAGTTCTCTGATTTGACGGCAGGTCTCCACTCCATCTTGTTTAGGCATCATGATATCCAGAAGAATCAGATCAGGAATAAAGGTTTTTGCGATATCCACACCTTTTATCCCGTCAATAGCCGTTCTGACATCATAGCCCTCCTTTGAAAGGTTATACTTAAGAAGTTCAAGGATGTCTTCCTCATCGTCAATTAATAATATTTTTTGGTTGCTCTTTGCCATACCTCAATTGCAAATTTTATCGGCTTGTTGGTTCAATTGATTAACCGGAGAAATGCATCAGCTTGTTAAATCCAAGATTATTCAAAATTACGGAGAAATATCCGCTATGTTAAAAACGTAACAATTTGATAAAATGTAATCAATCTTCATGATGACTCTTCATGCCCCGGATGAAATCGCTAAGGCTGTTGTTATATTCTGCCTGAAGCATGGCATTTAGCGAATCTTCATCAGAATGATATCTGAGAAATGACATAAAATATGCATTGTTGGGACGCCCGTTGCTGAAAATTCGATGATATCTGTCATTGTAAAATTGAATGGTATCAATCGCTCTCGTTATCTCGTCAATGAGTATATGTTTTTGAACTGCTTTTATGGAATCAGGAATCGTTTCGTCAAAAGTAAAATAAAGGCTGTCAAGGAGTGCAGCGGAGTGTAGCATTTGCCTGGTGAATCGTACTCCATCTGAATTCTCATTTTGATAACGCTCAACCTCTGGGGAGTTTTTTCCATACTTCGATTCAAGAAATTTGAGAGCACCCTTTTGACCGATGAAAGAAGCCAGGTTTTCATTAAATTGAATGTTGTCTTTTACGAAAAGAGTAGAGTGTGTGAGTTCATGAATAATGAGGTCTGCCAGTCTTCCTTCTTCTCTTTCCAGCATATTAGAGAGAATTGGATCAGAAAACCATCCAAGAGTAGACCATCCGCCCACCGATCGAATTCGTGTATCATAATCTTGATTTTTTAGTTCATCTCTCTCTGCTTTTACTTTCTCCAAATCGAAAAAGCCTTTATAGGGGAAAGAACCGAGGAGGGGAAATGACCAGGTCTTTGGAGTGAAGTTATATGGTTCGCATGCTGAAAGATTCCAAAGAATAGTTTTCCCCTGCTGATCATAAAATGTGGTGTAGTTATCAGAATTGACCAAGCCGATGGAATCGATGGCATATTTTCTTACTTCTATTATTATGTTGATTTTTTGTTTAATTGAATCTGCTACTTCCCGATCCCCGAGTACTTCTTCGACAGGTCTTGCATCCCGGATAATTTTCAGCTGGCCTCTGGCCTGTCCCAGACCATACCCTATCATTTTATGATAAATGATTGCAAGGATGATTGCCATCAAAAGGAGTGAAAGCAGGATTTTCTTAATCACACTACAACTTTATTTATTGTTTATCGTAAGATACCTTGTATTGCATAGTAACATACATTACCTTTAAGTCATGGATTTGAAAGATCACAATCAAAATCTTAAGATCATCGGGAAAGTTCTTCTCGTGCTTGGTCTTGTTCTTGTTCCGGTTTCAATGTTTTCTTTTTTCTTCCTGGAGGCGTTTCAGGAGTCAGATTTTTGGTTGGATTTTGATGATGTTGATGTTTTCTTCCTACATATAAGGAAACCCCAAAACATTCTGTACTTCTTTCCGGTATTCTATACCATCATTTCTGCTGTTTTTATAACAACCGGGATTGGGCTCGCCGGTGAAAAATCATGGGGAAAGAAATTTGCCATGGTGCCCGCTGTACTTCTTTTGTTCGAATTCCCAATCGGGACAGCTCTTGGTCTCTATATGATTTATGCGTTGCATACAGATACAGAGAGTACTGCAAGTGAGGCCTGAAAATTTTACTAATATTTTTAGCTAAATACGATTTATTTCTCATCTAAACTACTATTTTTGTCGGGTTTATAAATCCAGAAAAAAGTAGCATGGCAGATTCAGATGAAAAATTAAAAGCGCTTCAGATCACTATTGAGAAGCTTGAGAAGACCTACGGTAAGGGCACAATCATGAAGCTTAACGATAAGAAGGTACTTGATGTACCTGTAATATCGACCGGTTCTTTGAGTCTGGACATGGCACTTGGTGTGGGAGGAATACCAAGAGGAAGGGTGATAGAGGTATATGGACCTGAATCCTCCGGAAAAACGACACTCTCCATGCACTGCATTGCAGAAGCTCAAAAACAGGGAGGTCTGGCTGCATTTATTGATGCGGAGCATGCATTTGATAAATCATACGCTGAGAAACTGGGGATTGACACGGAAAATTTACTGATTTCTCAACCGGACAATGGCGAGCAGGCTCTTGAGATTACCGAACATCTAATCAGGTCTGGTGCTATCGACATTATCGTGGTTGACTCAGTTGCTGCTCTTGTTCCGCGTGGAGAGCTTGAAGGAGAAATGGGAGACAGTAAAATGGGATTGCAGGCCCGACTGATGTCACAGGCATTGAGAAAACTTACCGGGACAATTAGTAAAACGGGGTGTTCATGCATATTCATTAATCAGCTGCGGGAAAAAATTGGGGTGATGTTTGGAAACCCCGAGACTACAACCGGAGGGAATGCATTGAAATTCTACGCATCAATTCGCCTTGATATCAGAAGGATTGGACAGATAAAAGAATCTGCTGACAATGTGATGGGAAACAGGACGCGAGTCAAAGTGGTAAAAAATAAAGTGGCCCCACCGTTCAAGGTAGTCGAGTTTGACATTATGTATGGAAAAGGAATAAGTAAGAGCGGCGAGATAGTGGACATTGGCGTTGAACTGGACGTAGTTCAAAAATCCGGCTCGTGGTTTTCTTACAATGGCAATAAGCTGGGGCAGGGTCGTGATGCTGTTAAAGCTCTGATTGAGGATAATCCGGAATTGATGGATGAACTGGAAAAAGCCATTAAGGAAAAGTTAAAAGTTGAATAATTAAACAGTAACTGGTTCTTCTCAGAGTGGAGACTATGACGATCTTTTGAATGACAATGTAACCATTCCAACTTATTACCAGTCAACAAGTTAATGACTCACTGTGTTCTGATAGCAATAACCGGATCAAGTCTGGCTGCCATTAGTGCTGGTATAATTCCAGAAACAACGCCAATTATACCGGCGACTCCAAAGCCCAGCACAATATTACCTGTGGTAAGGACAAGGTCTAGATTTCCCAGACTAATCAAAGACATTAAATAAACAAGTCCGATCCCGACCCCTCCACCGATCAGGCTTAGGAAGATTGCTTCGAAAAGAAACTGGAAAAGAATGAAGTAATTCTTTGCCCCTAAAGATTTTTGAATCCCAATAATGTTGGTTCTTTCTCTAACGGAAACGAACATGATATTGGCAATGCCAAACCCGCCTACCAGAATCGAAAATCCTCCGATGGCCCATCCGGCTATTCCAATCACATCGAAAGTGGAGCCTATGATATTCATAATGGCATCCTGTCGATTCACGGAAAAATCATTTTTTTGCTTCGGTCTCAATCCTCTTTTGGTTCGAAGCAGACCGGTTATTTCGGCTTCAAGTTCCACAAGTCCGATATCATCTGGTTTTCCTTTCACACTCACCAATGTCTCAATGCCCCGATTTCTTCCGGAGTAAAACATTTTTCTAAATGCGTGATAGGGAACATATACCTGCTCATCATTTCCTGAATCACCAAATATGGATTCACCCTCCTCTTCCAGAATACCAACAACAGTGAATTTGAGGCCCTGTATTTTGATCGTTTTCCCAAGAATGCTGCCTCTGGGTGATAATTTCTTTGCAACTGTGTAGCCAATAAGCGCTACATTCTTCCCGGTTTCGGCTTCCTGTTCAGTATAGTATCTGCCAAACTCAATGTCAGATGCCATATCATATACATCCTGGTGTGTATAGGCAATTCCGAAAAGAGTCGCATCATTATAGCTGTTGCTTTCATGCTTAATTGTTTCTCCTCCGGTCACCGCGAAAATGGTAATTCCCAAATCGTTTTTGAGATTTTTCCTGAGAAACTCATACTCCTCATAGTTGGTGTATGGTCTTTTCAGGTATTCCCACCATGGAATATTCGGACCAAAGTCGTATGGAAACCTTCTGATATCCAGGTTACTGGCATCAAGAAAACTCAGACTTTCTTTAATGTTTTTTTCCAGAGAATCGACCAGAGTGAACACGGCTATGATTGCGAAAATTCCAATTGTTACGCCAAGAAGTGAAAGGGTGGTCCTGAGCAGATTCATTCTCAGGGCATTCCAGGCAAATCGGAAACTTTCAATAATAAGTTTTAATATAATCACGGCCGGAGGGTTTTATTATAAATCAAATTTAATTAAACATATTTGCTAATTTTGCGCTCCTTATAAATAAATACTTGCCTTCCTATGGGAATGAAATTATCCGAATTTAAATTCGATCTTCCATCAAGTCATATTGCACTACATCCGAATGAGAACCGAGACGAATCACGTCTGATGGTAATACATAAGGATACTGGCGAAATTGAACACAAAGTTTTCAAAGATGTCGTTGACTACTTTGATGAAGGTGATGTATTTGTAATCAACGATACCAAAGTTTTTCCTGCCCGGTTATACGGGAATAAAGAGAAGACAGGTGCAAAAATCGAAGTTTTTTTATTGAGAGAACTCAATCAGGAAATGAAGCTTTGGGATGTACTTGTTGATCCTGCAAGAAAAATTAGAGTTGGAAATAAGCTGTATTTTGGTGATGGTGAGCTGGTAGCAGAAGTTGTTGATAACACTACCAGCAGAGGAAGAACAATCAGATTTCTTTTTGACGGAGATAGAGATCAGTTCTATAAAATGATTGATTCTCTTGGAGAGACCCCCCTTCCAAAAGAGATTAAAAGAACAGCTGAGCCTGAAGATCGGGAAAGATTCCAAACCATTTATGCAAAGAATGTTGGAGCTGTTGCAGCCCCAACCGCCGGATTGCATTTCACCCCACAATTGCTTAAGAAACTTGAATTAATTGGGGTTGATATTGCAAGTATTACGCTCCATGTTGGATTAGGCACCTTCCGTCCGGTTGACGTTGAGGATCTGACTAAGCATAAAATGGACTCAGAGAATTATTGGGTTGAAAAGTTAACTGCCGACAGAGTAAACAGGGCTCTTTCTGAAAAGACAAAAATTTGTGCCGTTGGAACCACGGCAATGAAGACGCTTGAATCTTCTGTGTCTGCAAACGGATTGCTAAAGGATAACTCAGGCTGGACAGATAAATTCATCTTTCCTCCTTATGAATTCAAAATTTGTGATGCATTGATTACAAATTTCCATCTTCCGGAATCTACACTGCTAATGATGGCTTCTGCTTTTGGTGGTTACGACCTCATGAAAGAGGCTTATCAATTGGCTATAAAGGAAAAATATCGTTTCTTCAGCTATGGAGATGCCATGCTGATTATCTGATTATAAGGCATTTGAGCTGCCAACTTTATTCCAGATGAAAAAGTATGCAATTATAGTTGCGGGCGGGAAAGGTACTCGAATGAGTGTCGAAACCCCTAAGCAATTTTTGATGGTAAAGGGTAAGCCTGTTCTTGTGCATACCATTGAAAGATTCCTGGAGATTGCAAATGTTGAAGTTGTGCTGGTTTTGCCTAAAGAGCATCATCACACGTGGGAGCAAATCAAGGTCATCCATTTCCCTTCAATGGATATTGTATCTGTTACCGGAGGAGCTTCAAGAACTGACTCTGTGAAAGCCGGATTGGCCTGCCTAAATGAAGATGGTCTGGTTGCGATCCATGATGCTGTTCGACCCTTTATCACTAAGTCAGTTATTCAGAAATGCTATTCTTCAGCAGAAGAGTTTGGTAGCGGTGTTGCCGCTGTGCAGTTAAAGGATTCCTTGCGAAGGATTGTTTCTAAAGGAATTTCTCAGGCACGAGAGCGACAGAATTATGTGCTGGTTCAAACTCCACAAACTTTTCGTACAAAAGAAATAAAAGAAGCATATCTTAAAACTTCCGGACAATTTCCCGATGATGCAACGGTCTACGAAAAAGCGGGATTTCAGGTGAGGATTGTTGAAGGAGCGTACTCCAATATAAAGATCACAACTCAGGAAGACCTGAAATAAAAAACTCCGATCATTTGATCAGAGTTCCTGTTTTAGTTTTTTACTGAAGATCAATATTCATCCTCATTGAAAAAGAAGTCTTCCTTAGTTGGGTAATCAGGCCAGATTTCTTCAATGTTTTCAAAAGGTTGTCCATCATCCTCAAGTTCCTGAAGGTTCTCCACCACCTCAAGTGGTGCACCCGATCTGATTGAAAAATCGATCAACTCGTCCTTGGAGGCAGGCCATGGAGCGTCTTCTAAATAAGATGCAAGTTCTAGTGTCCAGTACATAATTACCCTCTACGTTAAAGTCCTGTTTTTTATAATGCGCGCAAATATAAATTTATTATACAAAAAATGAATTCATTTTTTGGACGCATTAGAAATATAAAACTCATACACTACTCATGAAAGAAAAGTTTCTAAAAATTAAAATTCATTTCGTTCAATCCAGTCAAGCAATTGTGTTTTGATCTCTATTTTTCTCTTTTGACTTTTCAGTCGACCGTCTATCATTTTGCTCATAGACCCATCTGAAGAATTAAAATTTCCCGAATTTTCTTCGAAAAGTTTAAGTTCGTCTTTATCCCTGAGCAAGAGATCTCTTACAATCCCAGACCTGATGCTTTTTTTCTTTTCATGGTCAAGCTGCGGAAAGTTGGGAAATCTTTTGTTGGCAAGAGAGTTAACAAAATCTCTTTCGATCAGTAATTGAATGAGTTCAAGTACCCGGCCTTTATCAGGATTTCTGGCTTTATCTCGAAAGACATTCTTCTTTAGCAGGTCCAATTCTTTTTTGTTGAATGGAGCATCACCTTTCTTTACAGCTTCAAGAGACGCAATAACTTCTGAGTAGTCAATGAACGAATGACTTTGCTGTGGCTTAAGATTGTTATTAAAAGCTTCTACAAGTGGTTTGAATACATCATTTGGAACACCTCCTGTATTCTTCCATTTTTCTCTGAGTTCTCGTATTTTTTCAATTTTTTTTCTGCCGTGAAGTTCTTTGGTTGCCTCAGCTTCTGACACTAACTCCTCGTACTGTCTTCTTCTGTGGTCAATGAGCTTTTGTTTGTCCTCATAGAAATTCTTTTTCCGGTCAAAAAATCCCTTAACAAGTTTCCAAAAATCAGCCTCCAATTGTTCGTTCTTATCTTCTTCAGCATTGCCAGTCTTAATCCACCTTGATTTCAAATCATTCACTTTTTCAGTCCCCTCTTTCCAGTTGATTACTTCCACAGCCTCTTTGGCCTCTTCGATCAATGCTTTCTTAATTTCAGAATTTCGCTCACGATTTTTTTTAATAATGTCTCTGACAAGCGATTCATATCGCTCAATTTTTTCCTGAAGAACTAAATAATCACCAAGCCCGTCGTGCAGAGGAAGCTGATCCTTCAGATGAAGCAGCTTCATTAGAAAAGAACCCTTATTTTCCGTTTCGTCAATTTTCTTAGCTACTTCCTCAATTTTACTATTGAGATCTTCAAAACGTTCGACAAAAAATGCCACTGACTTTTCTATATCGCCATCTCTGACCTCTCCAATTTCTTTTTCCGGATGATCTGCCCAGCTATTTAGATAAAGCCTGCCGGCTTTTTCGTAACCAAAAGGAACAGTAGTGTTTTTCAAGGGTGAGTATAATTTTCTAAATGGGTGCTATATTAGATTACTAATCAAACTTAAGCATGTCAGACGAAAAGATCATCTTCTCAATGTCGGGGGTCAACAAGATTTATCCCCCACAAAAACAAGTACTTAAGAATATCTATCTCTCTTTTTTCTATGGTGCAAAAATAGGAGTTCTGGGACTGAATGGGGCCGGGAAGTCCTCATTACTTAGAATTATTGCCGGGATGGACAAAGAATTTCAGGGAGAAGTGGTGTTTTCTCCCGGATTTTCTGTTGGAATGCTCGAACAGGAACCGGAACTGGACCCGGAAAAGACAGTTATTGAAGTGGTAAGAGAAGGCGCAAAGGAAATAAATGAGCTTTTAAAGGAATACGAAGAGGTAAATGCCAGGTTTTCAGATCAGGATGTACTGGATGATCCTGATAAAATGAATAAGCTGATTGAACGTCAGGGGGAAATTCAGGAAAAACTGGATGCGACCGGAGCATGGGAGATTGACCACAAACTCCAGCGTGCCATGGATGCACTTCGAACTCCGCCCGAAGATGCCATCATTAAAACTCTTTCAGGAGGGGAAAAAAGACGTGTTGCCTTATGCAGACTTCTACTTGAACAGCCTGATGTATTGCTCCTGGATGAGCCAACCAACCATCTGGATGCCGAATCGGTACTTTGGCTGGAGCAACATCTAAAACAGTATGAGGGAACAGTAATCGCCGTAACACACGATCGCTATTTTCTTGACAATGTCGCAGGCTGGATTCTGGAACTGGACCGGGGTGAGGGGATTCCATGGAAAGGGAACTATTCAAGTTGGCTGGATCAAAAGCAGAAACGACTTGCTCAGGAAGATAAGCAGGAGTCGAAACGCCAAAAGACGCTTGAGAGGGAATTAGAATGGGTAAGAATGAGCCCTAAGGGTCGTCAGGCCAAGGCGAAAGCGAGGCTGAGTGCATATGATAAACTGCTGGGACAAGAAGCTAAAGAGAAAGAAAAGGATCTGGAGTTGTATATTCCGCCTGGTCCCAGGCTGGGAGCTAAAGTCATTGAGGTGAGTGGGGTTTCCAAAGCTTTTGGTGACAAACTACTTTTTGATGATCTGACATTTAACCTTCCTCAAGGTGGAATAGTTGGGGTTATTGGCCCTAATGGTGCCGGTAAATCAACGCTGTTCAAACTAATAACAGGCAAGGAACAACCAGACAAAGGCAGTTTTGAAGTTGGGGAAACTGTCGTCATGAGTTACGTTGATCAGGAACATGATCTGCTTGATCCGGAGAAAACAGTTTTTGAAACCATTTCGGAAGGAAACGAAATCATCGATCTCGGAGGAAGGGAAATGAATGCAAGGGCCTATGTTTCTAAATTCAATTTTACCGGCCCTGATCAGGGAAAAAAGGTGTCGAAGCTTTCAGGGGGAGAGCGAAACAGAGTGCACCTGGCAATGACTTTGAAACGAGGGGCAAACCTGATTCTGTTGGATGAGCCAACAAATGATTTAGATGTAAATACCCTGAGGGCGCTGGAAGAAGCCCTGGAGAATTTTGGTGGATGCGCAGTTGTGATTTCTCACGACAGGTGGTTTCTTGACAGAATTGCCACTCATATTCTGGCATTTGAAGGAAATTCAAGGGTTTACTGGTTTGAAGGTAATTTTTCTGATTATGAAGAAAACAGGAAAAAAAGGCTGGGAGATGAAGAGCCAACCCGCATCAGATATAAAAAGCTGATGGCGTAGTTAATTAACTTACAATCTAACCTAATCAGACAATGAAAAATCTAACTATCGTATTCATCCTGCTCTTTGTCTCAAAGATCGCTCATGGTCAACGAACGCTGATTTATGCAGGAACATTAATTGATGGAATTTCAAAGAAACCTGTTAAGGAACAAACGATCATTGTTGAGGGTACTCAAATTATAGAAGTAAAATCAGGATATGTGACTGTAGGACCAGATGACATAGTGGTAGATTTAAAGTCACATACAGTTATGCCGGGCTGGATTGACATGCACGTTCATATAGAGGGAGAAACAAGCCCGGACCGATATATTAAAGAGTTTACACAAAACCCTGCTGATAAGGCACTCTTCTCAACTGATATAGCAAGGAGAACACTAATGGCTGGTTTTACCACCGTTCGTGATGCAGGTGGAAGTGGCGTGAATGTTTCTATAAGAAATGCAATTGCCAGAGGATATGTAACAGGCCCGAGGATTTTTACAGCAGAAAAAGGCCTGGGAGTCACTGGTGGCCATGCTGATCCCACAAACGGCTACAGGGCAGATTTGGCAGGAGATCCAGGACCAAAAGATGGTGTGGTGAATGGTATTGCTGATGCGAGAAAGGCCGTTCGTCAACGCTATAAGAATGGTGCTGATTTTATTAAAATAACAGCAACAGGAGGTGTTCTAAGCGTTGCTAAAGACGGATCAGGACCACATTTTAAGGAAGATGAAATTGCTGCTATTGTTTCAACAGCAAACGATTTTGACTTTCATGTTGCTGCTCATGCTCACGGTGATGAAGGAATGCAACGAGCTGTTCGTGCCGGAGTGAAGACAATAGAACATGGAACTTACATGAGTGAGGAAACGATGGATTTGATGATTGAGAAAAATGCCTATTATGTTCCTACCATTACAGCCGGAATGGAAGTTGCAGACAATGCGAAAAAACCAGGATATTATCCTTCTGTAGTTGCGGAGAAAGCACGGGTGATTGGACCACTCATTCAAAACACTTTTGCAAGGGCCTACAAAAAAGGAGTACCAATTGCATTTGGAACTGACGCGGCAGTTTTCAAACACGGGGAGAACGCGAGGGAGTTTGGCTACATGGTGGATGCAGGAATGCCGGCCATGGAAGTCATTATCTGTGCAACTTCTGTTAATGCGAAAGTTCTGGGGCAGGAGGATAAATTTGGTACGATAAGGAAAGGACTGCTTGCTGATATCGTTGCTGTCCCGGGGGATCCTCTGAAAGATATTTCAATCATGATGAATGTCAGTTTTGTCATGAAGGAAGGAAAAGTCTATAAAAACGAGTAACCAAAACCCTTAATTAACATTCTTTAACAATTGTTTTTCCACAGGCCTTCAATTGGTGGCAGGGATTTTGATACTACCTCCTACAGTAAGGTAGAGGTAGTTTGAGTTTTGGTTAGTTGGTGTCCCGTCCATTTCCCGATCAATCGGGATGGGCGGGATTTTTTTTGAATTAAAGTCTTAAAACCAATGTTAGGTTCGTCAGGATGTATAACTTGAAGAAAATTGAACGGAGCATTGGAGCCCTATATTACAACAGAAAAAGATTTACTTTCAGACTTTAAGCGTACACGGGCACATACGAAATTCTTGTGTGAAACCCTCGAAATAGAAGATTTTGTCGTCCAGCCGGTAGTGGATGTAAGTCCTTTGAAATGGCATCTCGGACATACAACCTGGTTTTTTGAAAATTTTGTACTGGTACCGAATGTGAAGGAATACACCCCTTTCCATCCGAAGTTCAATTATCTCTTTAACAGCTACTATGTAGCCGCCGGCGAGCGTTGGAAAAGGGCAAATAGGGGACAGCTCACCAGACCAACAGTAAGGGAGATTTTCAAATTCAGAGAATATGTAGAGGATCACATGTTAGCATTTATGAATGGCGGTTCGATTTCTGTGGAAATGGAAAAAGTGATTGAACTGGGAATTCATCATGAACAGCAACATCAGGAGCTTTTTCTTTACGATATTAAAAGGATACTGGGAGATAATCCATTAAATCCGGTATTTAGAGAACCTAAAGCCGCACCTGAGTCCGGTGCAGAGAAAAAGTGGTTAAAAGTTGAGGAAGGCACTTACGAAATTGGATTCAAGGGCAATGATTTTCACTTTGATAATGAGAAAGGACTTCACAAAGTTTTCCTTCATGAGTATGAAATCGAATCTGGCCTTGTGACCAATGAGGAATATATGGAATTCATGGACGAGGGAGGTTATGAATCATTTCAATACTGGTATCAGGAAGCGTGGGATTGGGTAAACAATGAAAAGATACACGCACCACGATATTGGGCCAAAGAGGATGGTGAGTGGTGGCACTATACCCTCGGTGGTTATGAAAAGGTGAATCCAAAAGATCCGGTATCTCATGTATCATTCTATGAAGCGGATGCTTTTGCTCGCTGGAAAGGCTGCCGACTGCCATCCGAACAGGAATGGGAAGCCGCATGCAAAAAATTCAGTCCTGAAATTAGTAACACATCCAATTTTGTTGAATCTAAGTTCTTCAAACCAATACAGGTGAATGACTCTGGATTCTATGGCAACCTTTGGGAATGGACTTCCAGTCCTTATACCGCATACCCTTATTTCAAAATAGCGGAAGGAGCGCTTGGAGAATACAATGGCAAGTTCATGGTAAATCAAATGGTGCTGAGGGGAGGCTCATTCGCCACACCAAAAAATCATATACGACTTACATACAGAAATTTTTTTCATCCGCATCTGAGATGGCTTTTTAGCGGGATCAGATTAGCGAAGCACACAGTTTAAATGAGTAATAATCACGAGGAGTCAGTAGTTGATTCCGTTTCAATATTTGAAGATGATGTTTTAAGCGGGCTGAAAGCTTCAGGGAAAACATTGCCTTCAAAGTACTTTTATGACGCTAAGGGAGATAAGCTGTTCCAGCAAATTATGCATTTGGACGAGTACTATCTCACAAATAAGGAGCTCGAAATTTTCGAAACACATAAAGCAGCAATCCTCGATACTATTTCAGACGGAAACCCCTTTCGGATAATAGAGCTGGGGGCTGGTGATGGCTTGAAAACAAAAGTGTTACTTAAATATTTCATGGAACAGGGTGTTGATTTTACCTATACGCCAGTTGACATTTCCGGAAATGTGCTGGAGATACTGGAAAGAAATCTCGTTTCTGAAATTCCCGGCCTAAAAATAGATGCTTATGAGGGTGACTATTTTGATGCGCTGGCGGAGATATCATCGAGTCCGGAGAAAGATATTGTTTTTTTCCTTGGATCGAACATTGGGAATTTTTCTCAGCCTGAGGCTGTTGATTTTCTTTCGAACCTGCGTACTCACTTAAAGCCTTCTGACCTGCTCTTTATGGGGGTTGATTTAAAAAAGAACCCTTCAGCCATATTGGCAGCCTACAATGATTCGAAGGGTGTGACCCGAGAGTTCAATTTGAATTTACTGGACAGAATTAATGATGAACTGGATGGTGATCTTGACAGAGATCAGTTTATGCACTATCCCTATTACAATCCACAAACCGGAGAATGCCGCAGCTATCTGATTAGCAAAGTGGCACAGGAAGCCGTTATTGCCGGTCAATCTGTTTCATTCAGAGCATGGGAAGCCATTTTTATGGAAATATCCAAGAAGTATGACACAAAACAATTGAAAGAGCTCGCTGATCAAACGGGCTTCAAAATACTCGAATCATTTACAGACAGCCAAAACTGGTTTGCGGATTTGGTGTGGGTCAATAAGTAACGGGTATTAAAGTAAAAAGTGCGCCTGCAGGCACGAGAGGAGTCCCCGCCTGAACGAATGTGGTTGCTTATTACCACATGACTGCTGATTTTTGGTGTTGCATCTCAACCTGCCTAAAAAATTGTCATCGTTCATTCGGGCAGGGAACCTCCCGGGTCAGATTGAGAGTATGAATAAATCTTCGACCAGCGGCAGTTTTAAAATACTTTTCTCTTAGAATTGCTTCATTCCTTGTGCTGAATGTTTCGTAGTAGACCAATTGCCACGGTATACCGTTTTTGGTACTCTTTGTCTTACCGGAATTATGCTGCTTAAGTCTCTTTCTAAGATCTTCAGTATGCCCTTTATAAAAATTGCCTGTTGCGATACTTTTCAAGATATATGAATGAAAGGCCATGAGGTAGTAAAAAGTGCGCACGAGAGGAGTCGAACCTCCACGACCATAAGGTCACCAGCCCCTCAAGCTGGCGCGTCTACCAATTCCGCCACGTGCGCTGAGGGAGCACAAAAATAGTAGTTCAAATTAAATAATAAGGATCATTGGGAAATTAAAAAGGGCTTTCATTCGAAAGCCCTTTTTGTAACTTATTTTCAACTCATGGATTCACCTTCACTGTGTTCATCATGATGCTCCCCACCTGGTCCATGGTGTCCGTAACTATGCGTAATTTTTTCAGTCTGAGCTAATAGAAGAGCGGAAACAATGAATACCATGTGAATCACAATTTCCATCACAATTCCTTCTGCACTCGTTTTCTGCACTTCGTTTCTGTAATCAATAAAAGTCTTAAGCAGGTATACCCCGGAGATAGAAGCAAGAGAGGTTGCAAGTTTAATCTTCAACTGACCCGCATCAAGTCCTTCCAGCCACAAAGGCTTATCATCGTGCATGTCCACATCGATTCGGCTGGTAAAAATGGAGTAACCTCCAATTGTCACCATCACAACCAGGTTCATTACCATGGATATGTCGACCAGACCAAGCACGCTTAGCATCATTTTGGTTTCATCCCAGTGTGAGATGTGCTTCATCATGTACATCAATTCCTGAAAGAACTTGTAGAGGTAGAAAAAAGAAGCGATAATGAGTCCTGTATAGAGAGGAGCCTGTACCCATCTACTCCAGAACATAAATCCTTCGAAGAAATTCTCGAAACGTTTTATAGGAGGAAGTCTGTCATCCATACTTTAAACAGTCAATTAGCTAATTAAGCCTGAAATATAGAATATTATTCAAAATCAAGTGTCGAAATAACAAAAATAAACCTAATCTTCATCGAATAGTACCACAGTTCCCGCTAGATAATCATGTAACGCTTTTTTGCGTTCACTGAAAATAATAAGAATGAATCCCCCAAAAAAAAGAATGAGCGAAAGAATCTTCGTCAAATTTCGAAGAATTGGCTGGATTATTTGTTCTTCTTTTTTTTCAGGTTCAACATGAATTTTGGCCCACTTTTTACCGGGTGTGGCTCTCCAGACACTTAACTCAAAACCGATGTGATAGGAGAGATAAATGGATAAAAAGATCAGCCAGTCATAACCCAATTTAGGAATCACAAATGACGATCCATATAGCAACAAAAGAATTGGAATAAGATCAATATTATGAGCTAACAACCGCTGTGAAAACCCTGCATATCTTGCATGATGTTCCGTCATATTTAATAAATGGCAGGTAAGAAGTTTCCTTTGATCAGCTCCGACCGGTTCAGGCAGAGCTTATTTTCAATCATAAAAAGGGTTTTTGACATTTCTTTATTGAGTTAAAGACATCAAAGATATACGCTCATGTTGCAATGTTTTGACTGATTCGATACTTTTGCCAGCCTTTGCCAAAGTGGCGGAACTGGTAGACGCGCACGACTCAAACTCGTGTTCCTTCGGGAGTGAGGGTTCGATTCCCTCCTTTGGTACTTAAAGCCCCTTTTTAGGGGCTTTTTCTATATTTACCTGTTTGTTACCTGGAGATTGGGCCTCCCGTAAATCCAACTGCTAATCAAAACACGTAAGTCATTTGTTTTTGATCGCTAAAAAAAGATATTTGGTAGAATATTGTCTGCACAATATTCTTATTAACTTAGGTTTGAATCAGCGTATAAAAAATGAGTGATTTCACCTGCTTAATTATAGAAGATGACAAGGCCTTTTCGGATATCCTGCAAAGTGTGCTTGAGAAAATTCCGGAAGTCAAAGTTATTGGTGTATGTGACAATACAGTCGATGCAGCCAAACGCCTTGAATTGGACAAACCCGATATTTTATTGTTGGATGTCAATATATCAGGATTGGAGGGCCCCGAAATTCTTGAAATGACTGAACACAAACCACGAACAATTGTCATTACCAGTCACAGTCAGGAAATCATGGAAAATTATGATATTGAATACGTTGAGTTCATTCAAAAGCCACTAAGAAGCGCCGATCAGTTGATCAATGCAGTTTACGAGTGCATTAATCAGTAAAAGTGATGCTCCCTTAACAGACAAACCGTATGGTTCTTGATAAGTTCAGGCGTATTTTAAAAATGGGTCTTCAGAATACTGTTCCGATTTTGGAATACAGGAAAATTCTTATGACCAATCACCTGGCAATGTTCTGTCTGATGAGTGCGTTTGCCATGGGATTTTTTTCCCTGCTGCTCCCTTTTAACAGTCAGGCTTATGTCTGCTTTGCAGGAGGTTCCCTGTATTCTTTTGTTTTTTTATTTAATAATAATGGCAGGTATCGGACAGCCGGCATTTGGTTCATCCTCCTGTCCATTTTGATTGTCTTATCCTTGTCTGCTGTTTCAATTCTTGAGGGACGGCCGTCCGGAGCTGAAAATATCTTCCTTGCCGTAATGGCCGTTCCACTCCTTTTGTTGGATGGAAGGGAGAAAAATTATGGATACTGGATCATTTTTCTGATGCTGGTAGCGGTTAAAATGACCCGATACGATTACCTCGGATTAACATACAATGCTGAGTTTGCATTGAGTATTCTTAACCTCCTTTTTGCTGCCTGGTTTCTGTTTCTTATTCTTAATTTCTTTAAGAGAATTTTGTTAAAAGCGGTTGAAAAGACGAATGTGCATGAAAAGACATTGTATTCCCTTCTTGACAATGTTCCTGTTTTTATGGCGCTTGTTGATGTAAATGGAACTTATAAAATTGCCAACCTTCATTACTCTGAAATGTTCGGAGTTGATAAAAATGAAATAATCGGTAAGAGGAGAGATAAGGTTTTACCTCAGAATATACTGGATAACCATAAGATGTACTTTCAACGGGTAATGGAAGGAGAATCAGTTTCCTTTCTTGAAAAAAATGAAATGCCGGATGGGAGGACTATCATTTCCAGAGGGAAGTATGTTCCGATTAAAGATTCAAACGGATTTGTTGAGTCAATCAGTATTTATGTAGATGATGTGTCAGAGTTGGTGGAAGCCGAAGAATCATTAAGAAGAGCAAATGAAACGAAGGACAAATTATTTTCCATCATTGCGCATGACATCAGGAGTCCTTTAAATCTTTTTCAGAGCATTCTTAATGTGAGTGATGGCGAACTGATTTCCAAAGATGAATTTTTTGGATATCAGAAGGAATTGAAGGGACGACTCGAATCTCTAAGTGGCAGGCTGGATGAATTACTCGACTGGGCACGGATGCAAATGGGTGGTATCAACGCATACCCAAGCGAAGTAGATATAAATGAAGTAATTAAGGGCAATGCTGATCTGTTCCAGACACTTATTAAGAAAAAAAATATAGACTTTAGTACAAAATTACATTGCGAAGTGGATGGATGGATGGACGAGAATCACTTGCAGGTAGCCATCAGGAATCTGCTCCACAATGCCCTGAAATTTACCGATGCAGGAGGTCAGGTGATTTTAGAAACCTCTCAGGATGATGATTCTGTTTTAGTGGAAATAATGGATACCGGTGCAGGAATGACTCAGGAAACAGTTGATTCCATACTCAAACAGGAGATTCAAAAGTCAGAAATCGGAACAAGTGGAGAAACAGGTACAGGGCTGGGTTTAAGTCTCAGCCTGGGTCTTTTGAGAAAGAATGAGTGCATTGTTGCAGTAGACAGTGAGCCTGGCAAGGGGACTACTTTCAGAATCTGGATCCCCAAATCAGATATCAACGATCCGGTTTTGTCCGATTAAATCCAATTGTCTTTATAACTTGCCAATCTATGATAAACTATCTGTTGTATCTCGCTTTAGTATTGTCATTGGCCCCTCAGGCACCTTTCAATTGGGTCAGTTTCAAAATGGAAAAACGTGCAAACAGGGATGGAAAAACGACCAAACTGAACGCGGATATTTATTTTGGACGAAAAGGAGAGATGGTCACGCACTTCACAAGCCCTGCTGAAGTTTACATTCTCAACAACAAGAAAGGGGAGTTGAGTGTGTACAACCCGGAGATCAACAGTGTGTACCAGTCGGTGAATTATCAGGCCGGGAGTGAAAGCACTACTTTTTATTATTTCCTGATGAATCAGTCTGCAGACATGGGATTGAACCGGATTGGATTTAAGTTGTCGGATTCTAAAGTAGATGGAAAGTTATTAATCAATATTTGGGAGCCGCCGCAGGAAATACCCGGGTTGGCTGACATTGAACTGGTTCGCGATTCCGGGAAGCCCATTTTCATGGGCTACCGAGATAAAAAAGGGAAGTATGTTAAGAAGGTATTTTACTATAACTACGAATTTTTCAGGGGGATAAATTTTCCGATGGCAATAACTGAAATTGATTACGTGGAACAGGATTCAATTGTATCTAAGACCACTTTTAATTCATTTCAGTTTGATATGGCTTCCGATCAGGAAATGCTACAGTTTCAGATTCCAAAAGATGCAGTTCCAGAGAAATGAAAAATTTATTCTGTGTCATTTTATTACTTCTGTTTTTTTCATCCAATGCTCAGTCATCGGAAACACTGAAACTCCTTTCTGATCATTTATCGCCAACACAAAAAATCAATACCGGGGGAATTGAAGTTTCTCAATTTTTGGACAATTGCATCTACGATCACAAATGCGGGGTGTTTCTGAAAGGATCATTCAGAGAGTTCGGACCGGTTAAGGGTTTCTTTCTCTCCATTGACAGGAGGTTGCGATGTACACAGATTGCCAAAGGCCAAATACCCGGAATAAGAATCAACCAGAAAGGGGAAGCAATGGATCATTGGAAAAGTTATCGTTTTGAGACGAAATAGCTTTTTCATTCTGTTTCAATTGTGGTCAATCTCTGTATACTGTCAGACGAGTTTCAGAGAAGCTCATGAATTCCTGCTTCATCTGAAAGGAATTGAATCTTATGAGGAAGGAGTGTTTTCAGCCTCTGAAAGTCTTAAGCGCTTTAGCAGTCAGGGACAGCAGGACACATTACTTTACTACAAAGGCTTGTTCGAATACAGTCTTAAACAACCGGAACAATCTATCAGATCTTTTTCGGATTTGGGAAATTCTAATGAAATGTTCAGGTTGCATGCTTCATTTTTGAGCTCATTTCAAAGTGCATATTTAGAGACTTATATCGAGTCCAAAAAACTGCTGGATGAAATTGAAGCAGGAGACCCTTTTTACAAGGAACTTGTTGTTCATGAGCAGGCCGGGCTTTCTTTATTGGATCGTGACTTTGAATCCTTCGAAAAATATTCTAATCAGTTTTCAGGATCATACTATCAGCTTTCGTCCTTTCAAAATCAGTTGATAAAAAACAGAGATGGCTTATTGAAAATGAAAAGGAAATCCCCATTGATTGCAGGGCTAATGTCAGGGCTAATTCCGGGCTCAGGAAAAGCCTACACCGGGAAAGCTGGTGAAGGATATACAACGCTTCTGTTTTCATCTATCCTGGCCCTGCAGGCAAGAGAAGGATATAAAGAAGATGGGGCTTCAAGCCTGAGGTTTAAAATTTTTGCCGGACTGTTTTCAGCATTGTATGTTGCTAACATCTGGGGATCTGTTCTGTCTGTTAAAGTCTATAAAGATGATTTCAATGCCACTTTCGATGAGGCGATATTGCTTAATATGCATGTGCCTCTTCGTACCATTTTTAATTGATGCCCAATCTGAAACGCACTCGGACGAGCTGACAAATGAGTTGGTTCGGGTGGAGTTTGATATTTTCAGTTTTGAAGATGAAGTGGTTATCTCTCAGTTGATTCTAAAAAAATCAAAAATTCAGTCAGGAGCCAAAGATTACCCGGCAGCTCTTAAGACGCTCCAACGTGTGAACGTTTACAATCTGAGCGACTCGCTTAAGCATGTTTTTTTCAAAGAACAGATCGTCCTGCATTATTTACTTGGCAATCATGGACAGGCGAAAAGTATGTTGCTTGAAGCTGGTTTACTTGACTCGTGGGAACCGGATGATGACCTTAGGCTCACTGAGATTTTAAATGATGTTGCACTTGGAAATTTTAATCAGGCGAAAGAGCTGTATCATAAGCTAAATCCGGGAGTAAATGTTCTGGAAGTTTTCGATGTGAAGAAAGTGCGAAATCCACAGAAGGCATTTAATCTTTCACTTCTGCTTCCGGGCTCCGGGCAGATATATGCCGGATCATTTTTAAAGGGAATTTCGAGTGCAGGTATACAGACTTTACTCTTTGCCTATGGTATCAGAGGGATTCAGAAACAGTATTATTTTACTGAAGCTCTGACATCCATTGCCCTTTTTCAGGGATTTTATTTTGGAGGAGCGGAATATGCCAGAGAGCTGGCTGATGAGCGGAATAACAATATTTCCAGGGAACTATCCGTTAAAATTCTTGACTCTTTCAAATAAAAAACCCATTCTGATTTCAGAATGGGTTTTTTAAATTGTCAGGTAATATTTTACCACATGATGAAGGCATTGCTGCCAACATATTTGCTTATGTCATCACTATTGATCACAAGGACAATTAAGTCTCCCAGTGGAATCAATCCGAATATTCCTCCAAAAGTAAGGAGATATCCAAGAATCAAAATAGGTGTACCACCAAGGTAAACTCTGTGAATAGCAAGTCCTCCTAAGAAGAAATCAAGAGCAACTGCAATCCATACATTTTTTTCAGCATTAACAGCATCAACAGCCATGAAACTGGCCATTTCAACACCGTTTTCAAAAGGATTGACTTGTACTGATTCTTCAAGCAAAGTCTCAACTTCTGAGTCATTGATGAAATAAGATGAATTTGCTGAGCTGGTGAACACCACGCAAAGTGCAAATAATGTGGTGATTAGTGCTTTTTTCATAATTGAGATAATTTAGTTATTACCTCAAGTAAGCATATTCTTTTCAAAGAATAAAGAAATTTATCTTTTTTATATCTGGTGGAAGAGCTCGGGTTCATTTTTAAAATGGCCCTTATATTAAAAGCGAAATAGGAGAGGAGGCCTCTTCCAGGCATTTGTGACCGCTCTTAAAAAACGATTGACAGCTAAGCGAATAGCATGTATTTTAGCGAAACCTTTCTCTAATGATAAATGTCATATAGGAGGGAGTTATAACAGTATAGATTCGCAAAAAAAATAGTAATGGCAGAAGCTTCATTTAACCCGGTAAAGTTTATTTCTACAGAAAGTCAGGAGTTTGGTGCAACGGTGAGGAAAAGAGTAAATGAATATTTTAAGCAGAATGAGATTTCCAGGAAAGGAGATTATAGATTTTGGCTAAAAGTGGTGGTTTTGCCCATGATTTATCTGGTTCCTTTTGCATTGATCCTGGCCAATCTTTTTTCAGGGAGCCTTCTGATTTTTTATGGCCTTTGGATTGTAATGGGAATCGGATTAGCCGGATGCGGGCTGGGTTTGATGCACGATTTTTGTCACGGGTCTGTTTCGAAAAAAAAGTCTGTAAATAATTTCTTTGGGGAAGTGATTATGTACATCTCTGCGGGTTCCGCAACCAATTGGAAAATCCAACACAATGTGCTCCATCATTCTTACACCAACATTGACGGATATGATGAAGATATAGATCCGGGAGGAGTCATGAGGTTTTCACCGCATCAGCCTCTAAAACCGATTTATAAATACCAGATTTATTACGCATGGTTTTTATATGGACTAATGACTTTCTTTTGGGCCACATTCAAAGACTTTGCATCTATTAGCAGATACAACAAGCTGGGATTATTGAAGACTCAGAATACGACCTATGCTAAGGAATTAGCGAAGTTGATTGTTCAAAAAGTTCTGTACTACTCTTTATTTATAGTGCTGCCAATTTTACTACTTGATGTGGCCTGGTGGCATGTTGTGCTTGGCTGGTTCACCATGCATTTTTTGGCAGGTTTGATTCTTGCCTGCATTTTTCAGCCGGCTCATGTAATTCCGGATACTGAATACCCGCTCCCTGATGCGGATCTTAATGTTGAAGGTGATAAGGTCATTCATCAAATGATGACTACAGCCAATTTTGCACCGTCTAATCGAATTCTGTCATGGTACGTTGGGGGCTTGAATTATCAGATTGAGCACCATCTTTTCCCGGATGTATGCCATGTTCATTATCGAAAACTTTCAAAAATTGTTAAGGCAACTGCTGCCGAATTTGGTTTACCCTACATTTCAGAGCCTACGTTTTTTGGCGCATTAGTCAATCATGGAAAAATGCTCTATCAATTGAGCAGGTAACAGATTAGCTCTCAATTGGACGACCAATGGCCTGTGCAACATTATTCCAGCTTCCACCATTAATGCAATCAATCCCATTCCTTTGCAGGAAAATGGCGGCCTGACCACTTCGAATACCAGAAGCGCAGCAAAGGATTAACGGCTTCCTCAAATTAACAATATCGTTCATTTGACTGCCAATTGTATGCAGGGGAATATTTTTTGAACCTGCAATGCAATTTCTCTCGAATTCAAGATGAGTCCGTACATCTATAATTAACGCGCCTTTCCGAAGGTATTCAATCATCTGTGAGATTTCTGCGTCGAATGGACCTGTAAAACTTCTCATTTTTTTGAGCTAAACTAGCTGCGTATCAATAAGAAGAGTGTTACCTGAGTTACACAGGAAGTGGTGATGTAGATTCCTGCCGTATGGTGTTAATCAAAATAGCCCTAACCAATCCATTATCGACAGATTTCCATTCCAAAATTCATCGGGACTTTTTAACACTCCTTAACTAAAAAATCCTGCCATTCATCTGACAGGTTTTCTATTTTCGTGATTCGTTCGGGACAGGCTCCTTGCTCCTTGATAACAAAAAAGGCTTTGATTTCTCAAAGCCTGTGTGATTCGTCTGGGGCTCGAACCCAGGACCCTCTCCTTAAAAGGGAGATGCTCTACCAACTGAGCTAACGAATCATCCATTCGTAATAAAAAAGAAACGCAATTTAAAGAGCGTTCTCTAAATTGCGGATGCAAAAATAGAAACCTTGAATCAATTTTCCATATGATCTTGAGATTAATCGCATGCTATATTTTTCTGGGAGCAGTATTTCTGGCTAAATCAGATGTAAAGAAGATTTCTCAGGCAGATTCTTTGTTTGATCAGCAGAAATATACAGAAGCATTTGATGTGTATGAAACCATTTTTCTGTCGGGACAGGCGAGTGCCTCCATGCTGTTGAGAATGGCATTTATAAAAGATGGCCTGGGTAATTATGTAGATGCACTTTATTACCTCGATCTGTATTATAAAAAATCAGCAGATAAGTCTGTTGTGGTAAAGATTGAAGAATTAAGCAGTGAGAAAAACTTGTCAGGTTACCAATACGATGACTCGGACTTTTTTCGAGCTGTCCTTCACAAGCATCAACAGGAGTTTCAATTGGTGCTTCTGGCACTTACCATATTGCTAACGGCTTATATTTTCAGAAAGAGAAAGCAAAATGAACGACCTGTTACAGCTACAGTCTTTCAACTGATATTGCTGGTCTCTCTGATTTTTGTTTCAAACAATTTGTTTGAGGAAAAAAAGGGAATCATCAGTCAGAATAGCACTTTGCTCCGCTCCGGGCCCTCTGCAGGTGCAGATCCGGTGGAATTGGTCGGAAAAGGACATAAAGTTGATATCATTGATCGAACGCTGGTCTGGACCAAAATCAGATGGAATGGAGAAGATGTATATGTGAGAAATGGAAAGATCCGAATTATTTGAGAGGTGAGTTCTCTTCTTTTTTCATCATTTTATAAATCATTTTGTCCAGACGGGATGGAATGATTTTGTTGAGCATCACTGCCATCTTCCCTTCAAACGTAAGAACCAAATCTCTTTTCTTCTTTTGATACGCCTTGAAGGTCCTGGCAGCCACTTCATCTGAAGTCATCATTTTCTTTTCGTCTCTTGGGGATTCACCCTGAGCTTTTCCATCTGCTGTCAGTGCAACATTTCTGATGTTAGAACTTGTGAAGCCGGGACACACCACCAAAACATGAACACCCCTTGTCATCACCTCCGTTCGGAGTGATTCAAAAAATCCCTGCATGGCAAACTTGGAGGAAGAATAAGCAGTCCTCGCAGGAGTTGACCTCCATCCATTAATGGAAGAGATCGCAATGATTGATCCTTTTGAAGCCAATATGTGAGGCAGGGCTGCTTTCACAGCATAAATGGCCCCATAGAAATTAATGTCCATCAGTTGTTTAAAAACATGCACCTCCAAATCCTCAAAAAGTGCGCGTTGGGAAATACCTGCATTACAAACGAGCACATCTATTCTTCCAAATTTCTTAATGGTCTCAGAAATCATCGACTGATTATCCTTCTCCTTGGCAGCATCTAATTCCAATGCCAGGTGAGGCCGTTCGCCTAATTCAGCGACCACCTGGGCCATCCGATCGCCGTTCCTTCCTGTGAATACTACGGCATAACCCTCCTCTGCGTATTTAATAACTAATGATTTTCCTATTCCTGAAGAACCCCCTGTAATGATTGCTACTTTTTGCATACTAATGTGCTGACTGGTATAACTTTTGCCAAGAAAGATGCAAGCTAAAACAATTAAGAAAAATTTTATGCCCCCGTGCAACTTATGGACTGCCGGGCGCATTATAACCTGGACAACCAATAATTGAAACCCTGACCAATGAGATATCTAATTACCGGAACACTATTTCTTTTTTCCATACTGACGTCTGCTCAAACCGGTGTAAAGGGATCGATAAAAAGTCATACGGGTGAGGAATTGCCATTTTCCACCATATATATAAAAGGCACAACGAATGGCACAACAGCAAACGGGTCTGCAAATTATTTTCTCAGAACTCCTCCAGGAAAGCATGTCATTGTGGTTCAGCATGTAGGTTTTATGGTGGAAGAACGGGAAGTCACACTTGTGAATAATCAGGTAATCGAGATCAATTTTGAGTTGCAGGAACAGGCACTTCAGTTGAAGACCGTCACCATAGTGGCAGGTGATGAAGATCCTGCTTATCGTATTATCCGGGAAGCCATTAAGAAAAGAAAATTCTACAAAGATGAAGTTCGTGCTTTTAAGACAGATGCCTATCTAAAAGGTTTGCAGCGTCTGGACAAAAAACCAGATAAAATTCTCGGAATGAAAATCACAATTGACACAGGGATTGTATATCTGTCTGAATCTGTATCGAAGTTTTCATACGAACGTCCGGATAAAATAAATGAGCGAATGATTTCCTCAAAGGTAAGTGGGAATGAACAGGGGTTCAGCTGGAATCAGGCTTCAGATTTCAATATTAATATGTATGAAAAAAACCTTGATCTGGACATTAGTGAACGAGCCTTCGTTTCACCTGTTTCAGCCCAGGCATTTATATTTTATGATTATGAGTGGCTTGGGGCTTTCGAAGAAAACGGGAACCTTATCAATAAAATCAGACTGTTACCGAAACGCGCGACTGATCCGGTATTCGACGGGATTATTTACATCGTAGAAGACAGCTGGAAATTTCACACAGTCGATTTGCTGGTAGTTAAAAGCAGAGGAATAAACTTTGCTGACTCCCTGAAAATTAATCAGGTATTTGCCCCGGTTGAACACGATATCTGGATGCCCATTTCACAGAAATTTTCTTTCCAGTTTAAAGCATTTGGATTTGCCGGAAGTGGCTATTTTGTAGGGGTATATTCCAACTACGAGATTGAACCCAACTATGAACTTTTTAGAGAAGAAGCACTTTACGAGGAAACATTTGGGGAGAAACAGGAGGCTGACCTTTTTCAGGAAGAAGATTTTACAGCAGAAATACTTTTAGTAGAAAAGGGGTCCAACGAGCGAGACTCAGCCTATTGGCAAAATATACGGCCAATGCCACTGACTGAAATAGAAATGAGGGATTATGTATTTAAAGACAGTGTAAGGATTGTAAAGGAGAGTGAACCTTATAAGGATTCGGTGGATCGGGAACGCAATAAATTAACTGTTGGCAATGTACTTCTTACAGGCTATACACACTTTAATAGTGTAGAAGAAAAATACTGGTCTCTCCCCTCCATTCAGAGCACTTTGCAGTTCAATACCGTTGAAGGACTTGTAACGGAGTTCCAGCCGACGCTGTGGTATCAACAGAAACAACAGACCATGTACTGGTTGCGACCGTCACTGAGGTATGGTTTCTCGAGTGAAAAATTCTATTCGAAAATAGATGCAAGCTATCGGATGCTGGATGACAAATTCACAAGATTTTATGCAGGAGGAGGAAAGTATGTTTCACAATTTGACGAGACGGAAGTCATCAGTCCCTTTATCAACAGTTATGTGACGCTCGTAAGTGGTCGCAATTACATGAAGCTTTTTGAAAAATCTTTTGCGTATGCTCGTTTTCAGCAGGAGCTGAGAAATGGTCTTCTCATGAATACAAGATTGGAATACGCTGTACGAGATACACTTTCGAATACCTCAGATTACTCCTGGGCTTCAGACGATAAAGTTGAATTCACATCAAACACTCCCTTCAATGAAGAATTGAGTCTGGGTGCAGAAGCTCCGGGGACAAATTTCGAAAAGACAAGAGCCTTGACAGCCAGTGTAACGTTTAGAATAAGGTTCAATCAAAAATATGCCACAAGACCGGACAGGAAATTGATTTACTCTTCAAAATATCCGGAATTGTTTGTGACCTATAAACGGGGATTTGCTGATGTAAACTATGATTTTCTAAGCCTGCGGGTTCAGGATAATATCAATTTGGGCCTGACCGGCAGGAGTACCTATATGATTGAAGCAGGGAGTTTTTTAACAAAAAATGATTTAACATTTGTTGATTTCAAACATTTTACTGCGAATCAGACAAATCTTAGTCAGGTTGATAAACAATATAAGTTTGAACTGCTTCCTTATTACCTTTTCAGTACAAGCGGCTCCTACCTGGAAGGTCATTTTGAACATCATTTCAATGAATTCATTTTCAATAAAATACCACTTGTGAAGAAATTGAATTTACAGGCCGTAGCATCCTTTAACTATCTGACTACCGAGACAGTTGGAAATTATGTGGAACTGGGAGCCGGTATTGAGCACATCTTTCAGTTTATGAGAGTGGATTATTTCTGGGGATTTCGTGATGCGATCCTGGTATCTAACGGATTTAGAATTGGAGTAGGGTTTTAGGGGTTGTGTTGATTGTGTCTTACTAATGTATAAGACAACCTTATACATGCACAAATTATTGCTCCTATTGTTAGTTTCTTTTTTTCTTGCTTCCTGTGTCAGACCAATTTCATACGTCAAAAGTGTGCCTGGTTCCTCTCGACTGGAAAAGGCTGGTGATCTAAGCGCATTTGTAGGACTGGCTCCTAATAGACCATGGATCATCAGGTCGTTGAGGTTGGGGGTTCCATTTCTCCAATAAAGGGTTTTGGATTTACGGGTCAGATATCTTCCGGGAAAAACATGTTTAATGAGGAACACTTTTATGATGATCGCTCTTCCCACCGTGTTGCAGTTGTGGGTTACGGGAGGATAGGTGAAAATTCAATACTTGAATTTCAACTGGGCCGTGGAAAGGGTCAGATAAAGGGGACAAATGATATAAATTCTTTCCCGGCACTTTCTTCTGGGAGTTCGGTGCCTGATAAATACGACTATGTGCTATCCGAATATAGAGATTGGCATTTCCAATCAAGCTATAGTTTTTATCCTTCAAAGGAAAACATGCGGGTAACGTTTGGCGCCAGCCTGCATGATATTGATTTTGGTAAGTATTATTATTCAACCACGTGGCAGGATGTATTTAGTGGCCCGTTTAATGTAAAAAGCATACAGCCATTCATACATACAGATCACTTCTTCGGCAACTTTGGTATCAACGCCCACATTAGCTATTCAATGTTTTTTGACGCATCCCGACAACTGGGTAATGATCATCCGAGTTACAAAAAATTCGGAGCGGGAGTTGGTTTGTTTTTCACCCTGCGGAAGATGGGAGATTGACCGGCTATCGCATCAAATGCACATAACCCTTGAAATCGGTATTACTATACTTGATATAGTAGTAATAAACACCGGAAGGGTATTGTCCTCCGTTCCAGACAAAATCCCTGCTTTCAGATCGAAAAACCTGCGCGCCGGCCCGATTATTGATCACGATGAATTCAAACTCATTGTCACAATTGTTTGCAGGCAGGTTTTGTTCTTTAATTGGATTTCCATTCAATCTGAAGGTATCATTCACATTGTCACCATTAGGGGTAAAAACATTAGGAGGTAAAAATTCCTTCTGTCTTTCGGAATCATCAATGACCTGAAATGTTACTTTAAGTGTATCAATATTTTGTGTCGGACACGCATTGTCAACCACCTGAAAAATGACATCCTGCAGGGTCTGTGTCTGGCCAAACCTGAAGAGAGAACATTCAGGCTGCCATTTAAGAATTGAACTTACTCGACCTGTTCCTGTTACAGGTTCAAACAACAAATTCGCTGAGGCCGGCTGAACGATTCCTTCGGCAAGAGATAAGGTAATTTCATCTCCATCAGTGTCAAATGCTTCAATTTCAATCTGGCTGTTTTCATTCACCCGCAATACCTGCAGCCGGTCGATACTTTCAAATTCAGGTTTCCTGTTTTCGGGATATCGTACAGTCACCACACTCCTTAGCGTATCAAAATTCTTGATCTTGCATTTATCATCATCGTCACCTATGAATAAGAATTCAAACTGCTGACCATCGCTGTACAATCCTGCATTGCAGGCAAGATCCCATGTGAAGGATGAAGTGGTTGCGGAAACTCCATTGGAATTGGTGAAATCTACATCAAATGACTCATGGTTGAAGTCAACACTGATCATTGTAAGGCTAACCTCATCCCCATCAGCATCTGTGACTGAAACATCAAAATCCAGTAATGTTCCCAGTACCACCTCATTTGGAATGATCGCGTTTGTAGAAACAACAGGATCTGTGTTCGGAGGCAGAATCACTTTAGTCTGGATGAAAAGAGTATCAGGATTTGCATCATCACAATCATCCAGATCATCAATCACAATGGCTACCTCGAATTCTTGTTGCGATTCGAAATCAAAAAGATTACAATCCGTGTCCCAGGTGAAAACGCCTTCAATGCTTCCCGGAGAACTATTGATTATCTCCAGTCCAAATCCGAAAACAGAAGGATCCTCCAGACCATCAACCAGCATCGTCATATCCATTTTGTCAGTATCGCCATCTGTCGCTGTAATGGTTTGAGAATAAATGGGGTCATTGTCCTCAGGTTCAATTACGGTTGTTGTTGAGGTCGAGTAAACGGGAAATTCATTGGGAGGGGGCTGAACCTGAATGGTCAATCTGAGTGTATCGAGTTGGGGCAATGGACAGGCATTGTCCCCGGCTATGATGTCAAGAATGAAGGGACCGTCACTTACCGGAGGACAATCCGGGATGCACACTTCAATTTGAAGCTCGCTGACACCAGAACCAACCGGTACCCGATTTAGTGTAAAAATTTCATTTAGATCTTCGTCAAAGTTGACTCCTTCAGCCCTCAGGGTTATGGTTTCACCCTCCGTAACATTCGCGACAATAAAATCAAAGCACTTGGCTTCAACAACCGTGTAGGTCAATACATCGGTCTCCGGGTTGAACCCGGGATTGCCAGGAATGTCAATATCAACGACTGGTGGATCAGGCGGCAGGCATCCATCAACAACAAGCATTTGAAAATCTCGCCTGGCTTGTCCGATTTGTACACCGTCCCGATATTCATCAACCAAAACTGAAAAGACATACAATCCGGTTTCGGATGGAGTTACCGTAAGCAGTCCATTGTCACTTATGCTGAGCGGAACCACCCCTGGAATCATATTGGACTCGGAGTACCCCGATTTAAACAATACATTATTATGTGGTTTGGGTTGTGGTGTTGGGAGAGGCACAGCACCCGAACTATTTAGTGGCGTTGAAAGTGAATACACCAGTGAATCCCCATCCGGATCTGTTCCGGTAAATTCGATATAATACAGTTGATTGATGCAGGCATAATCACTTAAGGGTTTGAAAAGAATGGGGGAAGAGTTAACAAAGACTTCACCGTTTTTCATTAAGGGCGGAATTTCCAGCACATACTTCATTCCCGTTTGATTGGGGAGCACGATGTTCTTAATGATGGAATTTCTGCAACAACGTTCCCAAACCAGGTAGTATCCCAATTCTTCGGAATAATCTGAAGGATTCAGATTGACATCCAACGAATAGAAAACGCGTGAGGTTATCAGTTCATCCCGTGCACATTCGATATTGGTGTATTCGACATTTTCGATGCTGATGAAAGGCAATAGATGCGTTGAAACTTCTCTGCCATCCGTGTTGCTGAATATAGATATTGAAACAGCTCCATCCGGTCCGGTCTTAAATTGGTTCGGATTACCTTCCTGAACCTCATCCAGGTACATGATCAGATTAATACGATACAAGCCATCACTGAGGTAAATGAATTCAATTTCACCACCCACAATGTGAAAAGCATTAAGCGGAATCAGGAGTATTCCAAGGAGTAAGGTTAGGAAAAGCCTTTTCATACAGATATAAAACAATGAAACTACTAAAAACCCTCCTTTTGGAGGGGATTCCTCAGCTATTTTTGCAGTATGAAGAAAGGAACAGACATTAAAGGTCTTGAAATTACCAGTATTTCCTCTGAAGGAAAGGGTGTGGGCAGGGAAAACGGTCAGGTGGTTTTTGTAAAAGAGACCGTCCCGGGAGATGTGGTGGATGTGAGAATTACCGGAAAAAAGAAGAAGTTCCTTCAGGCCATGCCTGTGTCATTTGAGAAAAGGTCTGAAGACCGGACTGAACCATTCTGTGAACATTTTGGATTATGTGGCGGATGTAAGTGGCAGCACATGAGTTATGATGCTCAGCTTAAATTCAAGCAGGAGCATGTGGAGGAAAACTTAAAAAAGCTAAGTGGCCGGGAGTTACCCGAATTAATGCCAATTAAAGGCTCCGAAGCGACACAATTTTATCGTAATAAACTTGAATATACTTTTTCAAATTTTCGATGGCTGACTAAGGAAGAAATAGATTCAGGCGAGGAACAGGTACGATCCGGACTGGGTTTCCATATCCCGGGGAGATTTGACAAAATCCTCAATGTGAACAAGTGCTATTTGCAGGCGGACCCGTCAAACGCGATTCGCATCGCATTGAAAGCGTTTGCAGATGAAAATGAGATCTCGTTTTTTGACTTAAAAAACCAGCATGGGTTTCTGAGGAACCTCATTATCAGGACATCTACAACTGGAGATCTCATGGTGATTGTCCAGGTTTTCCATAATGAGGGTAAAAACCTTAAGTTGGTTTTGGATTTCCTGAAAGAAAAGTTTCCGGCGATTACTTCATTGATGTATGTCGTCAACGAAAAAGGAAATGATACCTTTCAGGATCTTGAAGTTCAACTTTTTCATGGTGACCCGTTCATCACTGAAAAAATGGGGAACCTGAAATTCAGGATAGGACCAAAATCATTTTATCAGACCAACTCATTTCAGGCTCACGAACTTTATAAAATAGCTGCTGATTTTGCCGGCCTCACCGGTGAAGAACTGGTATATGATTTATACACCGGGACAGGAACCATTGCTAATTTTGTTGCCGCAAGTTCAAAAAAGGTTATTGGGATTGAATACGTGGAAGAGGCGATCGAGGATGCAAAAGTTAACTCTCAATTGAATGGAATTGAGAATACGGAGTTTTTTGCCGGAGACATGAAGGACCTCTTAGGAAACGAATTCATAAACAAGCATGGAAAGCCGGACGTTATCATTACCGATCCCCCAAGAGCCGGTATGCACCCTCGGGTTGTTCAATTGCTGGCAGATTTGAAATCAGACAAGATCGTTTATGTGAGCTGTAATCCTGCTACACAGGCCAGGGATTTGCAGGTGCTTGGAGAATCTTATGATGTAGTGAAAATCCAGCCGGTAGACATGTTTCCGCAGACGCAGCATGTGGAATGCGTGGTTTTGTTGGAGTTAAAATAGAAATTTTCTAGCTAAAAACTATCGGACGTACCTTGTCATATAGTAAAATTCTTGGTGGCAGCAGGCAAGTTAGAAATATCCTTTTCAAAATCGGCGCTCGCTAAAATCACGTCAATTAGTGTGGAAGAAATTGTTAATTAAAAGCAAATTGAAAGGGAGTTGAATTTTATTTTGTGAGTGAAACATCATTTTCAAAATCATATAATGTTTTCTTTCTTAACTGATAATAGGTTGTCCAACTTTGTTTTAGAGACTCTAAAGCCTCTATCAATGCACTTTCAGATCTTAGAGAAGATTGATTCAGCTCAATCAAATTTGCTTTACCTAGCAAGTATTCTTCGTTGGTTAATTTATAGTTAAGGAGGGCTAGTTCGCTTCTTCTTTTACTTGCAGAGATTCTTTCAAAGCTTGAAGCTAATGAAGATAGTAGGGCCGAAATCTCACTTTTTAATTCATACTCACCCTGGGTAATAGAAAGCTTCAATATCTCCAACTGATTTTTTGAGATTTGATATCTATTAGAAGCGCTATTCCAATCAATTATTTTCTTTTGAATTGAAAAGTTTAATGATTGTTGTTGCTGTGGTCGAACAAGCAACTCTTGAAAATCCTCAGAAGAATTATTGAAACCAAATCCAATACTTACGTTGGTCGATATTTTTTCTGATTTTGTTTTTTTGGTTTGTTCAGTTGATTTAACGAGCTCATAATTTTTCTTTTCCCTATAATTCCTAAGCGCGTAGGAGTAAGTTTTGTTACCTTCTAACAAATCATTTGAGACACTCAAATTGTATGGTCTAACCAGTTCTAAAGTCTGGCTATCAATCAATCCCAATTTGATTCGCAGCTCCTCAATTTTAATACTGTAAGAGGTGGAATCGTTCAACAACTTACTCTCGCTTTCTATTTTAGATAGTTCAGCTTTAAGAATCTCATTTTTAGTGATACTCTTTTGTTTTTCTCTTTCTCTTGCGAGATCAAGTAAAATCTTAGAGTTGACATTTAGTTGCCTCGACAGATCCATCTTCATCTTTGCGATGTAAGCGGAGAAATATAAGTTAATTACCTCCAGTTTAAGTTGTTCCAAATTCTCATAGTATTCCAACCTATTTAGTCCAGTCAGGGCTTCATTTGCTCTTGAAGAAGACTTAAATGAGTTATATGCTCCTAGTGATTGACGATATGATAAACCTAACCACGAGCCAGAATAACTCTTTGATGAATTTGTCCCAAGTTGGTCGAGTCTATTTAATGAATTACTGATTCTTATAGTTCCACCTGTTAACCGAAGGTTTTGCTCAATATCTAAAGCTAGCGAAGAGCTTGCTGTATTTGATTCTCTGAACCTTATGCTTCCATCATCCTGAGGAATTGAAGATATTGATCTGTTTAGAGTTGGAGCCGTTATTGCAACATCAACGGTGGGCAAGAATGTAGATCGGAAAATTTTGTTTTCTGCTTTTTGGATTTCTCTATTTAAGTTCAATTTTTTTACATGAGAAGAGGTTTCGATAGCGATTATCATGGCATCGTCGATCGATAATGTGGAATTAGTCTGTGAGTTAACAGTGAAAATCAAAAAGTAACTAATAACGGAAAATAGTTGTGTCAATATGTGTTTGAATTTCATATTCAGTTATAATTTTGTCATGTAAGACGAATAATAATGAGAGAATATAATTTGACACTAGTAAAGGAATTTCGATCTATTTTAGCAATTGTTGGTGTTGTCTTGGTATTTGTAACAGCACTTATTCTTTTAGCTATTAATTTCCCAAAAAGTGCAAATGGATTTGTTTTTTTAATGACCTTACTTCTGTTCTTTGCAATCTTTGCTGTTTTACTAAATAAGTTTTTTGATAGGATACTAGTGAAGTACAATTTCAAAGTAGTCTTAACCGATGTTTACATAAAAATTGACAAACAACAATATCCTTGGTCGGAGGTGATATGGCATAGGGTGGATTCCAATAGTGCTATTTTTTCCGGTTTTACTTTGAAGGTTAAGAATCAAAAATCTCCAATTAAACTCGTTATCAACAAAAAAAGCAATCAACACTCGGACTACCAGGAACTTGTTGATGATTTGGTTCGGACGATTAGTGAAAAGCAACCTGAATCAAGAAATTATTATCAATCAGCTGTTTGGAGGAAAGTTGCTGTCATGTTACTAGTTAGCAATTTAATCTTACCACTGGTCGTCTACATCTTAGATTATGATCTGACCAAAATGATACCGTTCCAACTGATTTGGTTGGCAATAACACTGAGCACAAGTATTTCAATTTTCAAAAATCAAAAAAAGTAGAGTATCATTCGCTCTACTTTTTAATTTGCTTTTTTATTAACGGTAAAGTTGTTAATCAATAATAACCGCCTATTAAAACATCATCTTCACCAGCTCCACTTCCAGCCCAAAAACCTACAACCATAGACGTCACTCCTAATGTAACTGCAATGGGACCACTTGCCACAATGGCCGCAACTCCCAATGCTGCTCCTGCGAGAACAAGGGCATCATTAGCATCAAACTCACCTTCTTCCCAAACACCATAGACCATATCAGCCGTTGTAATAGCTATTCCAGCCAATCCGATTTTACTCCCAAAGGCTTTTACCTTGTTCAATTCGGCAGCTGATAAATTATCAACAATTGTTGAGATATCAGCAGCGAGACTCCCTATAGATGCAGTCCCAGCAACACCATTCATTATTGTATGAACCGTTTGGTCTGGGTGAAGATAACCTTCTCCAGTTTGATCATTATAAGTAGATGTACCATAGTGATCATCATAATAATCTTGACCATTATTATTGTTGTTATCCCATCCCCACCACTCAGGATTACTGTCTGGGGTTATCGCGTATTGTTCCGCCAACCAGAGTTGATAATCAGATACATAAATACCATTAATCCAAATTCCTGCACCCTTTGATCTTCTTTGCTCTGAGTTCGGAAGAGTAGGATGAGACAAAACGAATTCAGTCAAGTTTAATTTATTTTTCATAGTTTATCAATTTTTTAATTACTTCGCCCAAAATAAAGTTAATTAGTGGATTACTAGATTCGAAGTGAACTAGTTAGTAGTGTAGTTAATTCCGTTATGCACAATGATAATATGAAATGATCGAGAAAATAAAAAATATATCAAAAAAATTTCTGGTTAGATATTTTCATAATTGCCATAGTGCATGGCTGACTGGTAGTTTTACGACCGGAAACTTCACCGATGAATCAGACATTGACCTAATAATTCTCAGCAAAGTAATTGATAAACAGTTTATTGAAAACTTTTTCTTTGAAAATTACAACATCCAGACAATTGTATTGCCATATCATCGTATTCATGAACTAATACAAAAGGATTATGACAGGAGAGAAGGGATCTACATTAATATGATCCAAAATGCAGTACTTATCAAAGGAGATCCTATCTTCTTTGATTCAATTAAGTCAATCGCAAACTTTTTGGCTTCCAAAGGACCAAAAACTCATTCGGAACTTCTCTTCAAAAAGACAAGGTATCATATAACGTCAAGGATTCATGACCTGGAAGGAAGTGAGAATTTCAACGAATCTTTATTTGTGGCGTTGGAAATTGTTCAGGAAGTAACCAGGCTTAATCTAATGTTCTCACAACAATGGTCAGGAAGTAAGGGCAAGCATTTAGCAAAATTTCTATCAAAAACAGATCCAGCTTTTTACAATGAGTTATGTGATAGTTTTCAATCTTTTGTCAACGAGAAAGATTCAAAGAATCTTGTTAAGGTAGTGAGCAACAATTTGAAACGTTTCGGGGGACATCTCAATCATCTCTCTACACACGAAGTTCTAACTGAGGTTAAAGAGGATCAGGCCGTAGTACAGGTACGATATACTGATATGCCGGACTTGAAGTTCGTTCTTACAGAATTCATCTCACCATTAGTTGACTTGATAAACAAACCTCCTGCTTCTGAAATTTATGTGTACAAAACAGATGAAAACCCATACTCAGATCCTGCGATTTACATTATTATCAACGCCTCAAGAGACTGGATCAATGATAATCTGTTGAGCATGATTCAACAATTTTCTCTTAACAATCGGCAGCGGATAAATATGAACGGATTGAAATTTGTCTTTCCTGCCGAATACTATCCATATCTAGGCTTTGGCCACACAAATACGTTTGAAATCTCTGATAGCCTCTTCACAGATCTGACGTTTAAATTACAAAAAGAGGGTTATTCAAGCTTAGATAATGAAAATCATCTTTCTCAATCGATACTTCTAATATTAAGCTTTGGTGTATCACTAAAAATCAGTTTGGATAAATTTTTTAAACTAACCTGTTATCTATATGAAATGCTACTTCCCCGTGCTTATGACCAACTGGGAAGCTTAAACGCAGAGCAACTTGTTTATAAAAAAGAAGAAGTAGTTAATGAATTCCAAGAACATTATGCATCGCAGAAAGCGGGCCTATCTTCATTATTTATTAATATAATTGAACAATGGGAATCCGATGATTACCACATCGATGATAGAGGGTTTTTAGACATCTTTCTTAAGTACGACTTCAACCAAGATTTTGATGCTGATGAACTGTTCATCCCCAGATTCAATACTGATAATTCTTTGTCACAATCTGAACAAAAGCTCTTTTCGTACTATGCAATGCTAGTTAATAGAATGTTTGATTGCTGTTTTGTGGACGACAATAATAAAGCCTACACGTTGTTCGCTATTAAAGAAATGTTGGTAGGGGCCAATTTAGCGATTGGTGAAAACGTAACTGAATTTTAGGGTAAGGATGTTCAAAAGATTCCCATTCTACAAACAGCTAGATCTTAGAGATTGTGGGGCTGTCTGTCTCAAAATAATTGCGAAACATTATGGCAAATACCTGGATCTTCCTTTCTTGAAAGAAAGATGTGGAACATCGAGAGAGGGAGTTTCCATCTTTGATATTTGCACAGCGGCGGACAGTATTGGATTGAAATCAGCAGCATCGAAAGTTGATTTTGCGACTCTAGCGAAAAAGGCACCATTACCCTGTATTGTGCACTGGCAAGAAAAGCACTTCCTTGTGGTATATAAGGTCGGCAAAAACAAAGTCTACTTGTCCGATCCTGCAAGGGGTCTAGTCACAGAAAGTTGGAGCGATTTCCAATCTAATTGGAAAGGCGATGATGAGTTGGGAAAGATTATATTATTTGAACCAACTCCTAAATTCAAGGAAATAGAGGAGGCAAAAACCAACGCTCTTCAGGGGATTAGATATCTTTTGGCTTATCTCAAGCCATTCAAAAAATATGCATTACAACTGTTATTAGTTCTGGTTGTAATCACTCTCATTCAGGCCGTACTCCCAATTATCAGCCAAGCGGTAATTGATGTTGGAATTACAGGACAAGATTTTGATTTTATTTATTTAATGCTTTTGGCTAACCTGATTTTGATTACTTGCACCAGTGCAGGTAACTGGGTCAGAGCCTCACTATCACTCCACATTTCTTCCCGTATTAAAATATCGCTTTTAACAGACTACCTCTATAAACTCTTGAGGCTGCCAATAAACTACTTTGAAAATAAGCTGATTGGTGACATAATTCAGAGGGCCAGAGATCACGAACGAATCCAGAGTTTCATAATGGGTTCACTTTTCAATGTGGTTTTAGCGTGCCTCAGCCTGATTGTATTTGGGATTATTCTGTTTCTGTATGCAACCACATTGTTCTGGATTTTTACTGGAGGAAGTGTAGCGTATATTTTGTGGGTTTTGATTTTCTGGACATGGCGAAAAAAATTGGATATTAAGTACTTCGAATACAAAGCTGAGGATCATAGTCAATGGATTGAGACACTATCAAATGTGCAAGAAATAAAATTGAACAGCTTTGAAAAGGGGAAAAGATGGAAGTGGGAATCTGTTCAATCGAAGCTTTATAAGATAAATGTTCAAATCTTAAAAATGGACCAGGGGCAACAACTGGGATCTGATTTCATTAATGCGGTAAAAAACGTCGGATTGACATTTTACAGCGCTGTATCAGTAGTTAATGGAGACATGACTCTGGGTATGCTAATCGCTGTTCAATTCATCATTTCTCAGCTAAATGGTCCAATTAATGATGTCGTTCATTTTATTACATCCTCTCAAATGGCATATATCAGTTTCATGAGACTGTCTGAAGTTAACCAGGTTCCTGATGAGGAAAATTCAAGTAATGCGAATAATATGTATTTTCCAGATGAAGGAAGTTTGACCGTGCAGAATGTTTCTTTTAAGTATAGTGCTAATGATCCATTGGTTCTGAAAAATCTGTCATTCGTTATTCCTGAAGCCAAAGTCACAGCTATAGTGGGACCAAGCGGTAGCGGAAAATCGACATTAATCAAACTATTATTGAGACTTTATCAGACACTACCTGGGGGTGAAATCTACATCGGATCTTCAAATGCAAAGAATGTTAGCCTTAAGCTATGGAGAAAAAAGTGTGGTGCAGTTCTTCAGGAAAGTGAAATTTTTCAAGATACGATTATCAATAATGTCGCACTTGATATAGAAACCACCGACTATGAGAAGTTTGCTGAAGTGATGGATTTAGTTAATCTCAAGAAGGAAGTCGAACTACTTCCACTTGGGTTCCATACAATGATGGGTGAAAATGGAAGAGGTCTGAGTTCGGGACAAAAACAAAGGATCATTATAGCAAGAGCTCTTTACAAAAATCCAGATTATCTTTTTCTGGATGAACCAACTAGTAGTCTTGATTCCCAAAATGAAAAAAAGATAATAGGTAATCTAAAGGAGAATTCTCAAGGAAAAACGATGATTATAGCAGCTCATAGATTAAGCACGATCAAAGATGCGGATCAAATAATAGTGCTAAATCAGGGAGTCATTGCCGGAATTGGTAATCACGAGGAACTCATGAAAAAGAATAAAACCTATATGAGTTTGTTCAGGAACCAACTAAACTTAGCAAAGACACCACAGCATGTCGGATAATTTTAATAGAACAGAAAGGATTAAGGCAAGGTCTTCAGAGGAAGTCGAAGATATTATAGAGAACATTCCGAACACATTTAATAAAGTGTTGATATGGGGAGTTCTTTTGGTAATTATGATTTTTTTGATTTTAGGATATTTCACTAATTACTCAGACACCGTGGTTGCTTCAGTAACCATAAAAGCTCGGAAAGCTCCTAGAACACTTGTTTCAAAGTCGTCTGGTAATTTGATGTTATTAGCTGGAAGAGGAGAAATTAAGAAGGGGACGAATATCGCCTACCTTGAGAATTCATCGAACTTTGATGATGTATTGTATCTGAAGAACAGAATCTTCGGACTTGATATAGAATCAGATACAATTAGCTATGAAATGTTGAGCATTGATACGCTCAACCTTGGTGACATGGAGCAAAATTATTATGCATTTCTGGATAATTATTACAGCTATTTCAAGAACAAAACAAACAATAAATATGTCAATCGAATCGACTTATTGTCGGCCGAATACATTCTGCACCAATCACTTCTCTCCCAAAGAAACCTACTTATAAAAAGCAAGGAAACGCAAAAAGATCTCCAACGTAAAAAAGTCCTAGCGGATTCAATGTTGTATCTGAAAGAAGGTCTATCTGAGCTTGATTTTGATAACAGCAAGATGAACTTCATGCTCATTCAGAATGAGCAGGTTCAACTCAATCTTAATTTGATTTCAGATTCAATCTATCTTACGCAGATAAAGAATGAAATAGAGAATCTTAAAATTGAAAATATTGATAATTCAGAAAAGCTAAGAATAAACTTGCTGAATTCCTTTCGACTTCTTGTGTCTAAAATCAGCGAATGGGAAAGCAAATATGTATTTGTCGCTGAAATTGATGGAACTCTTGAATATTTGGACCACTATGAAAATGGAAAATTTGTTAAAACGTCGGAGCCATTGTTTAGTATACTCCCCAGTGACAATTCGTTTGTAGGTCTCGCATATCTTTCTTCTAATGGAGCTGGTAAAGTCCAACCAGGACAAAAGGCCATTATCAAGCTTAATAGCTACCCATATCAGGAATTTGGATTTCTTGAGGGAGAAGTGACCTCAGTGTCACTTATTGCAAATGCAGATAACTATTTGAATACAATTAAGCTTTCAAATAATCTCGTAAGCAATATTGGATTAGAGTTGGATTTCAGTGCTGAAATGAAAGGGGAGGCTGAAATAATTACTAAAAAAAGAAGATTAGTTGAAAGACTCTATAGTAAAATGAGATATCTATTTTCAGAATGAAATATCAATTTGTTACACGTTAAGGATGTCCATATGAAATGAGGCTTGCCATAATCACAGATATTCATGAAGACATAGAAAGCCTGCGAAGAGCATTAAAACTTGCTGAATTATCCAAGGTTGATAAGATATATTGCCTGGGAGATATAGTAGGATTTTCAATTCCTTGGTATCATCATTTTAAAACACGCAGCTCAACAAAATGTATAGAATTGATAAAGGCCCATTGTGAAGGGAGTGTAATTGGAAATCATGACCTGTATGCTATTAGAAAAAATCCATCGAAATGCAGGGATTTCGAGTTTCCGAATGACTGGTATACATTAGATTATCATTCAAAATCTCTCTTATCAGAAGGAAGAGTATTGCTTTATGATGAAGATGAATTAAACGCTTTGTTAGCGAAGGAAGATCTGGAATACTTAAATCAACTTCCTGAAGAAATAATCTTAAACACCAATAAAATTGTTCTTTCACATTTTTTATATCCTGACATAACAGGTAGTTCAAACTTAGTAAAGGGTGATGTAACTCAATTATCCGTCAGTCATTTAAATTATATAAGTGAGAAGAAATGTGAGATTGCGATTGTAGGACATGCTCACTCATTAGGTGCTTACACTTTTGAGAAAAATAGATTTACGAAGTGTGAGTATGATAGAAAAATTGAATTAAGCGAATCAGGAATCGTGTTTTGCCCACCGCTGGTGAAGGGGAAGAATCAAAATGGAGTAACAATATTTGATTTAAAAGACAGAGAGATCACTTTTAAACAGATATAGTAGGAAGCACTATTCTAACCTTGACAGACTCCTAAGAATTCTCTTTAAGAAAAAGAAAATCCAATATTTAATTTGACCATTGACTGAAGTTGGATTAAGACTCGTGTATCACCATACCTGAAAATCCTAAGTAGACAATTAAAGAAAAATTCCTATCCATTTCCTATCTTTTGAAAAGATGGGAAGCATTTCCCTGCATTTTCCCAACTTTTCCGAGAAAAAGATGAGAAATGAACATGCTTTTGTCCGAATCTTGTCCGAGCAAGTCATTAATCAGTCAAAAAAGAGTCTATTAAGAGCTATGGAGGCGATTTTTTGGTCAAACAAACATATCATGTAGAATGTGTTGTGTTGTTGGAGTTGAGAAAGTAAATAGGAAATTTCTGACAAGAACTAGGAAAAGTTTCTTAAAACCATAATTAAGGAGTTTTTCATTTCTCATTCTTTCCTATCGTTTCTCATTCTTTCCTATCGTTTCTCAGTTGTCGACACAACCTTTGAGTTAGTTTTTGAGTTCATTTAAACGTTGTTTCATGAGACTAATTAATGAAACGAGTTTATGAGACAGAGGATAGTAAAGTTTAAGGTGGTTCAAAAGTGTTCCGCAAAACCACCGTTTTAATAGACCGTCCATTTTAATACTTCCTTCACAATTTACTTCGCCCATAATCCTAATTTTCAATATCCTTTAGGTTTTATATCTTGCTATATGCGCAAGATCGGTTTATTGAAATGATCGGATTCATATGCTAATTGTTAACATCGTTGGGATAACACTTCTTTCCATTTTCATGCTTTTTGTTGTTATCAAAAAGGACAAAGGAATCAGCGACCTTCTGCTTTCAATTGTTATTGTGCTATTTGCCGCCTATTTAGGTTCTCATATTTGGATACAATATGACCTTTCGGTTTGGAGTTTTGCTTTTCAAACAGTCACTGCTTTTAGTCTTTTTTTTCCCTTCCTGTTATATGCATTAATCCTGATAGAGGATGATCATCGAGTCAAAAAATACTGGTGGTGGTTCGCATCTTTTGACGTCATATTCTTTTTCTTCATTTTATCAGATCTGTTTGTATTCAATGACTATTCAACCCAGCAGATTCTTAACTTATATACAGACCCGCCCTTTATTTATCATGTCCTGTATAAAGGTCACATTGTATATAACATAGTTCTCATTTTCTGGTACCTGAAAAAACTCAGATTGTACAGTGCAAAAATCATGGACTACTACTCCAATATTGAGCAGGTAAGATTGCAATGGGTGAAGTATTTTTCCTGGGCTAACCTCACAATTAATCTAATGACCTTGATCGTATTTGTACCCTACAATTATGGATACATTGACAACATTCAAATTCCATTTTTAGCGATCAATGCAGCATTCGTACTTTGGTTATTTTACCTGATTTATAGCGGCATTAAGCAATACACGCTTGCCAACTTTAGTGAGCCGGACCAATCTGGAAGAAAAGAAAGCACAATAGCAAAGAAAAAATATCAAACTTCCTCCCTAGCCGAGGAGGAAATGAACAGCCTGTATGATCGCATTCGTGGGCTGTTCGAAAAGGAACAAGTTTTTCATGATCCTGAATTAAAAGTGCAAAGCATTGCCCAACAACTAAAAGTTACTACTCACAATATCTCACAAACAATCAATTCGAAAGCCAGTAAGCCGTTTTATGATTTTGTGAATCACTACAGAGTCGAAGAACTGAAACGGCATCTAACGAACCCAGAAATGAAGAAGTACACCATTTTGGCACTAGGTCTGGAAAGTGGGTTTAATTCCAAAGCCTCACTCAATCGAATCTTTAAACAGCATATTGGTCAGACACCAAAAGAATATCAGCTTCAGAACGCTTCCTGAATAGCATTTTCCGAAAGGTGGTCTCAAATCAGCGTTTGAGGCGCAATGCATGATTATCAGCCATTCATTTGTATCAAAATATTATACAAATGAAATCAAATGTAATTCTCTTGTGTGCTATTCTACTTGGTTCAATAGCGCACGCTCAGCAAGCTAAATCAGAATTGACCAATCGGGTCAACCTTCTTTTTGGAATGAATCAGCTACTTGTGGATGGCTTCAATGTAGAAGGAAACATATTCTACAAACGCTTGGCGTTTGACTATTCACATGGCATGTCATTGGACCTCACAAATGATCTCTTGACAGGCAATGAAGCGGATCAGGGATTGACTGTGCATCTACCCTACACAACTGGTTTCGGAATTGGGTACCGGTTTACGGAATGGTTTAACATTCGAGTAGAGCCGAAGTGGCATCGGTTCGAATTATACTATGAGGGTGATAATCAAACTGATCAAAATCGCATAGGAGAATATACCACATTTACGCTCGGACTAGGAGCATACGTAAGTTGGATGCCATTTAAGGAAAAAAACAACGCGCTGAAAGGAATTATGATTGCCCCAAACATCCGATACTGGCCGAAACTCAGTTCCACTCTGGATGGTGATTCATTTGACTACACCAACAGGATAACCAGTCAAACAGAGACACATGATGCCATGGAAATAGGTCTAGGCAACACACCTTTTATCGTAAATGTAAGTGTTGGGTATTCGCTGAAATTTTAATCAAGAGGAAATCATGAATAATTATAAGATTTATCTATTAAGCAGCTTGTTGTGTTTCGCATACGCACTCAGTGCACAAAATCCATATGCTCAGGAAAAACAAATCCAGTTTGGCATAGGATTTACTTTGCCCATTCTTCAAAATGGCTTTGAACTTGAAAGATCAAGGGATCTACGAGATGAAGGTCTCAGTTATTATCAGAATTCGCAGGGCGATCGTGCAAATGTTGGGAGCTATCCTTCCAACAAGGGAATTAACATCACGTTGGGCTTCTATAAGCCACTAAAAAAAGTCGATGGTCTCATGTGGGGTGGTGTTTTAAGAATGGCAATGACAGGATCAGAACCAGAGGAGGGAGGATATTCGGAAGCTTTCTATTTTAACTTCTTTCAGATCAATGCAGGGTTGAAATACTATCCTTTAGAAAAAGCAGGGTTTTATTCGCTTCTTGATGTGGGTCCAGCTTCTGTGCTTACCAAGGATCGATTTATCAATGAAAGTGGTGATCAAAATTTCTTCCATCAGTTTGGTGTTGGGCTCGGAGGTAGTGTTGGTGTTGGGTACGAAGTACAAACGCTGAAAAACAAAGAAAATAGTTTGGATCTTCAACTGGTGTATCAACAAATGCGGACGAGAGTCGAAGTATACGAAACTGGAGATGATAACTGGAATTTTGGAGCACTGAGTTTGAATATTGTCTTTTCCATCTAGTGTCGAATGATATTCTGACAACACAACAAACATCAATTTAAACTAGAAGTAATGAAACAGAATTTATTGATCCTACTGCTTTTCCTGACCCTTTCAATTAAGGCTCAGGAACTGCAAAACACCCAGAAACGATTTCAGGGCTTATACGCCGGGGCTTCTTTTGGTATCCAAAATATTTTCGGAGGGGCATTCATAGATGACCTGGATCTATTGGCTCAGAAATCAGGGTTTGTATTTGAGCTTCTGGGAGGTTACCGGCTTCAGCTACTGGATAGAAGATTTGTCCTTGGTGCAGAATACCTATACGGCTTTTCAAACGGAGACATGAATATCCGGGACCCCCGGTATTCATTCGTTGTAAACTATCGCAATGATCACCAGATCGGCTTGTCCTTGAATCTGGGGTATGCATTTGGCGAAAGCCGTGACTACCTAGCTTATTTCATGATTGGTCAAGGCAGAAGAAACTTTGATATATCCTTTATGGATCTTATTGGAGCAAGCCATGTACAAAAAGATCAGCAAAACTTCGACCGATTTGGGTTGGGGTTTGAAGCCAATATCAGCCAGCAAATTTCAACCAGGGTAAACGCATCCAAAATTTTCGTCGACTATGGAGAGCTGAAAGTGTCCCAGGATGTGGAAGATAAGTTAGATGTCAATCTGGCTCTTATTTTCCAACTGTAGGCATTCCATTTATATGAAGGTATCAAATCAATCGAAACCAAAAAAAATCTTAAAACAATGAACAAAATGCTAATTACAATCTTATCTATCATCTCCATTCTCATAATAATAGTAGCTATTTATGGAAGGGTGCAGCAAAAGCAAGTAACTGCTGAAATCCTCATTGAGATGCCCATTAAGACCGTATGGGAGTCTTGGTCCTCTTTTCGTAATGTGGAGATGTATGTTCCCATGATACACAAGGCATACACGATCAGTGATATCGTAGGAGATGTGGGCCATACTCGAAGATGTAAAATTTCGGATGATGCCTTTGTCGATGAGGAGATTGTTGCTTGGAACCCGGGAAAATCCTTCGAACTGAGTTTACGCAAAAAACATGGAGTACAAATTGATGAAATGAATATTCTCTCCGAAGTGGAACCTCATCCGGAAGGCACTACAGCATCAATTACCATCAAGTACAAAATGACAGGACTAATGAATTGGCTTCATATTCACCGCGTTATGCAACAACAGGCAATAGACCATCTTTTAGGACTTAAATACTTCATAGAAAAAGGTTATCGAGTAAATAATAAAAGTATAAAATTTATGAGAGAAGCCTACTCCAATTTCTATTCAGCTCATTGAGCTTAAATATATCAAACATTAAAATCATGAAACATTTAAAAAACTTTCTTTCACTCATTTTACTAGCCTTATTATTTGCATGTAACAGTGACAGTGATGTAGCACCCAATAGTCTATCAAAACAAATTGATGACCACTTAGAACAAAATCAGAACCCCTCTGAACCTGGGCTAAGTATTCTTATCAAGCATGAAGGGGAAATTATTTATGAACGTAGCGTTGGTCTGGCGCGAAAAGTTGATAGCCATTTGATTGATACGGATACGCAGTTTAGAATTGGGTCGATTACAAAGCCAATTACTGCCATCGCAATTATGAAATTGGTTGAAGAGGATAAATTAGAATTATCAGATAAACTACTAAAATTCCTACCTGAATTACCATCAAGCTTTTCTGAAATCAACGTAAATCATCTACTTACACATCGTTCAGGCCTCAGAGATTACATAGATGATAATAATGATTTAAACACATTAGACAACTTGCCTACTTCGGCCGTGCTTGATTTTGTTGATGGCTCTGGATTAGAGAATCTAAAATTTGAACCAGGAATGGCTGGAGATTATTCAAATACCGGATATGTGTTTTTAGCCTTGATCATTGAGAAAGTGACCGGTATATCTTATCCTGATTATTTGAGAATGAAAATATTCGAACCTGTTAAGATGTCAAATACATTTGTAATATCAGAATCTCAACACCTTGGAGATAATGGAAACAATTATGCCCTCTCCTTCGCAACCAATTTAAATGTATTGGGATTTAACTCGCTTATCTATGGAGCTGGTGGTGTTGCGAGCACTGCAAATGATTTGATGCGCTTATCAGACGCTTTACTTAACTATGAAATTGTTACTAAAGAGACGCATGATCAGATGACTCAAACATACAGCTCGATTCCAGAATACGGTGATTATGGATTGGGTTGGTTCACTGGCACAGGAAGTTACTGGCATGCTGGGAAGTTTAGTGATGTGAATGACTTCTGGCATATGGGTGGTTTTGATGGTTACCGCACCGTTCTATCTATCAATCCAGATCTTCATTTACAAGTTGCAATTCTATCTAACAATGGACAAACTACTCAAGATCTATTCCTTGAAATTTTGAGAATGACAAGAATCTATATCAAACAGTCAATGTAAGTATCGGTTATTCTTAAATTTTTAGTCACAATAAAGTCAAGGGTAGTCCCCGGATAGTTATCTGCTATCGGGGACTACATAATCTAAATAACGTTTTTTTGGTCTCTTTTAAACCCTGCTTACAAGAGACTCACAAATCCCAAACCTTATGTGAGACATTTCTTCTCAAACCCAACCAACACTCCTACTGCTCCGATTGTGACCCATCAATTGACCGTTTAATTAACATGAAATTGTAATTTCAAGAATCTGAAAATTACGTTCGAAAAAAACAAGACAGGTATATTGGAAAGCCTGCACAGAACCGCTATACCATTTCAATTTAGAATCTAACTCTTTTGTTTTGAGCTGATTCTAAGTATTTAGAGCCCTCAAGTATTGTTTTAACATTTGATAACAAGGAACCTACTGAATAGTCGAATGTTGATCCGTACTTTTAGCCTCCAGTGAGTGATACCCCTAAACAACACAATAATTTAAAGGCGGCAGGCAACCGTCTGACAAGCATGAGCATTAACTTTTTATGAGGTTATTCAACTTACTATTTTTTCTGATTATCCTTTACCCAGTTACTGTCAATTCGCAAGTGGCCAGTGACATTGTCATAGAAGGAACGATTTTCGATTCTAAAAATAAAGAGCCCTTACCTTTTGCAACTATTTCACTGACTGATAACAAAATTGGTACGGTAAGCAATATCAAAGGGAAATTTAGAGTAATAATTCCCTTTTCAAACAAAGATGACAGCTTGCGCATTTCATACATTGGGTTTAAATCTATTACTCATAAAATCTCCGAGATAGCTAAAGGTGCTCGATTTTTCCTGGTCGAAGATTTAGTGGCATTGGATGAGGTAGTGATTACAGGTCTTACCGCTCAAGCCATTCTTGAGAAGGCCATTCAAAAAATACCTGATAATTACTATGACGCCCCTTACAAGAGTAAAGGATTCTATCGATTGACTGCAAAAAAAGAAGATCAATACATTCGTCTTTCCGAAGCGTCATTTGAGCTCTACCATTCGGAAGAATCCTCCAACAAAAACCAGTTCAAATTAGAAAAAATGCGAGAAATAAAAGAAGAGCAGCTTCTTCGTAATGTTTTTTTTGGAAACAGTCCCAAAGGAATATTTGGAAGAGATATGATTAACAATCTCGATAAATCGGATTTTTTGAATAAAAAAGGGATAAAAAATCATACGTTTAATCTGGAGCTTATTACTTCTTATAATGACAAGGAGGTTTACGTCATCTCATTCGATCAAAAAAACGGAATCAAGAAATTAGGCTATCGCGGGAAACTGGTTATTGATCTGAAAACCTTTGCCTTTATTCATCTTGATTTTGGCATAAGTCCAAAGAGTATCCAGTACTATAGGGCTAGCGCATCACAAAGAATTTTAATGAATCTATTAGACATACATGTCAATGTATTGAAAAGTGAAACACAAATTAGCTACAAAAAAATTGGAGATAAATATTATCTAAGCGGGTCCCACGGCGAAGAGAAATTGTCCTTCCAGAGTACACGAGCTCAGTATGACTTTCAGGTAGATGCGCAGAGTGATTATCTGATAACAGATATTGAAATTGAAAATTATCAGCCCTTCAGTAGTGAAGAAGTCTTGGGGCAAAACAAATTAATAGAAAATCAAAATTCACTTTTTGATCAAGCATTTTGGAGCGATCATACTGTGCTCCTGCCCAGCTTCGATTTTGAAACTATTGCAAAAAGCATAGCTGCCAAAAATAAGACTAGCGAGTTCAAAATTGAAGTAGAAGATCTTCTTTTTAAGTATCCTAAAAAGAATAGACGAAGTAGAATTGATTCAGTGCTTACGTTTTATAATCGAAAAAATCTCTTCAACGGAAATGCTCTAGTCGCCTACAATGGAGAAGTCATCTTTCAAAAAAGTTATAATAATTCGCTAACCAAAAACAATCAAAACAGTCAATTCAGAATCGGTTCGACCAGTAAGACTTTTACATCAATGCTCATCATGTTATTGGAAAACGAGGGGAAACTGAATGTATCTGATTCTATTGGAATGTATCTCCCTGAATATATTCATGGTGGTATTACTATCGAACAACTATTGATACATCAATCAGGAATACCGAACTACACTGACAACACTGACTATTCAGTCAAAATAGCTAGTAGACCATATCCACTTGATGAACTGGTCAACTTGTTTTGTAGTGATTCATTGGAATTTGAATCTGGAAGCAAGTTTGAGTATTCAAACTCAGACTATGCAATACTCAGACTAATGATAGAAAAAATCACCGATCAATCATATGCCAAGGTTTTGAAGGAAAGAATATTCGACCAACTTAAAATGCATCATACCTTCATGGGGTCTCCCATTGACTCAACGAATTTAGCAATCGGATATCTGTACGGAGAACCCGAATCTGCGCGCTATTCTCAAAATGTGAGCGGGGCTGACGAAATTATCTCCACAGCAGAGGACTTATTGAAATGGAGTAATGCCATTGAAGAAGGTACTCTTCTACCACAAGCACAGATGCAAGAATTGTTTGTGCCCAGAGCAAGTTACGCGCAATGGGATGCTGATTACGGTTATGGTTGGATGTTAGACAAGTATAAGTTTCGCGCGTCTAAGAAACATCAGATTCAGTATCACGCTGGAGCAGAATTAGGTTTTTATTCCATGTTCTTGAAGCAGCCAGATAAGAAAATCTCCATCATATTGTTGAACAATACTGGTGATTTCCCAAGATTCCCTATTGCTGATTTGATTTTGAATGAACTTGGGAAGTGGGGCAAGTCAGACATTAATCTACCCTCCAACGTCAAACGAAACAAGCCACTTGATACTAATTCAGAAAGCTTTGAAACTCAAGGTCACTTCATTACCAATTCAATCGAAGAGTGGGCCGAAGCATTCAAAAAAAGACAACATATCCCTGGCTTACAATTAGCCGTGATGAAAGATGACAGCTTGGTATATTCAAATGCCTTTGGCTACTCTGACAAAATCAATAGCGTAAAAGCTGATCCTGCTACTCAATTTAGAATCGCCAGCATATCCAAAACATTGACATCTGCAGGATTAATGAAGCTGGTTTCACAAGGCAAGATAGATTTGGACAAATCAGTTCAATATTACGTCCAATCATTTCCTCAAAAAAAACACCCGATAACTGTCCGTCAACTTTTGGGTCACCTTGGTGGTATCAGGGATTATTATGGTAAAAGCTGGGAGGAAGAGCTATTTATTCAGGATCATTATAATAATTCAACTGAAGCGATTTCCATATTCAGTAACGATACTTTGGTTGCGGAACCAGGGAAACAATTTGTGTATTCTTCTTTTGGGTACACACTTTTAGGGGCTGTAATAGAGGGAGCTTCCAATCAGTCTTATATAGAATATATGAACCATGCAATCTGGAAGCCACTAAAGATGGACTTTACCTACGGCGATATCGCTGACAGTACAATGACTCATAAGAGCAAGTTTTACTTTCTTCTGGGAGAAGAATCTACCCCGTACGATTTGAGCTATTCGTTTCCAAGTGGTGGGTTGGTGTCCACCTCAGAAGATCTGGTCAATTTCGGTTCTGCTTTATTAGGAGATAAACTGCTAAGCAATTCTTTACTGAAACAAGTGTTTGAAACTCAGTACACCTCTAATGGTCAGTCTACAGGATATGGACTTGGTTGGTACATCGGAGAGGATTCCAATGGAAATGAAACTTGGTATCATGCAGGAGAATTGCCTTCATCAGGCTCAATCCTTATCATTTATCCAGAACATAACCTTGTCATAGCACTTCTGGCCAACTCACCAGTAATTTCAGAAACCGATGACGGCTTTTCAGAAGAAATACAAGAACTCGCTGAAATGGTTATTAACCATAAAGGATGGTAGCAACACGATAACGTTTCATCAACCTCTCGTTTCGTGAGACAAATTTGTAACTGGAGAATAACTTCATGCTTGGTTTGTAAACTTTATATTATCAAGTAATATTTAATAAGGCCTTGGACTGCCCTATTTCTCATCTTTTTCCCAACTTTTCTGAGAAAAAGATGAGAAACGAACAGGCTTTTGTCCGAATCCTGTCCAAGGGAATCCTGACCTATCAAGAAGTCAGACTATACATTCAATAGAGGCCTATTTTTAACCAAACAAACATGTCATGTGGAATGTGTTGTGTTGTTGGAGTTGAGAAAGTAGATGCGAAATTTCTCATGAAAGTTGGGAAATTGTCAGAAAAACAGTGTTTTTAGGTTTTTTTCATTTCCTATGCTTTCCTATCGTTTCTCATCCGTTCCCAACATTTTTTCCCATTTCTCAACATTTTTTTGTCAGAGAAAGTGCACTACATATATCATGTGAAATGTGTGGTTTTGCTGGAGTTGAAGGAATGAAAAGGGACTTAATAGATAATTATGAGCCGAATAAATTCTATATTCGGCTCATTTTTTACTTAATTTTGAGCCGAAAATAGATTATAATTGGCTCACCATGTACAACTGGCAACAATCCGATTGGCCTAATTTCACATTCGAAACTTCTCAAATCGAAGAGTTGTTGATTGATTTTGCCCAGAAATTAGGGCGAAGTACAGGGTTATTGGATGCCTTACCCGAAAGTGCTCAAAAAGAAGCCATTATAGAATTGATGGTTGCAGAGGCCATTAAAACTTCTGAGATCGAAAATGAATATCTCAGTCGTCAGGATGTCATGTCTTCCATCCGAAGAAATCTGGGGTTTACAACCGAGATACATAAACCAGGCGATCTTCGTGCAGTTGGTGCTTCGGAATTAATGGTAAGTGTAAAAGAAAATCATGATCAACCATTAAGTGAAAAAATGCTTTTCAATTGGCACAAAATGATCATGAAAGGAAGTAGAGGGATCAATGCAGGGCAATGGAGAACACACGAAGATCCAATGCAGGTAGTATCAGGTGCTATTGGTAAAGAAAAGGTTCACTTTGAAGCACCTCCATCAAATATAGTTCCTAAAGAAATGCAGCGTTTCATTAAATGGTTTAATGATACTGCGCCAGGAGGATCAAAAGAAATTAAGAAAGCTCCTGTCCGATCAGCTATTGCACATGCCTATTTTGAAACTATCCATCCCTTTGAAGATGGGAATGGACGCATAGGCCGAGCTATTTCTGAAAAAGCTTTGTCTGAAGGTATGGGCAAGCCTGCATTGATCAGTCTGTCCAGAACTATCGAAGCGAGAAAAAATAATTACTACGATGCGTTGAAAGAGGCCCAATCCTCCAATGACCTTACCAACTGGGTCAGCTACTTTGTCAAAGTAGTGGTCGACGCTCAAGCAGAAGCAGAGGAATTGATCACTTTCACTGTAGAGAAATCAAAATTCTTTGATCGCTACAAGGATCAACTTAACGAAAGGCAAGTGCAGGTAGCAAATCGTATGCTGGATGAAGGGCCTAAAGGCTTTGAAGGTGGAATGAGTGCCAAAAAGTACATGGCGATTGCTAAAATCACCAAAGCTACTGCCACACGGGACTTACAGGACTTAGTAGAAAAAGAAGCATTTGTTGTATCAGGTGGAGGTCGGAGCACCAAGTATCAGGTGAACTTATGATAGTTCCATTCCCAACTTTTCCTAGTTTTTTAAAAGATGAGAAGGATTTTCCAACATTTTCCCAACTTTTCTGAGAAAACAATGGGAAATGAACACGTTTATGTCCGTTTTTTGTCCGAGAAAAAACCTCAAGCAAAAAAAACAGCTCCCACACTTAATGGAGGCCGATTTTAGGCTAAACACACACATCATGTGGAATGTGTTGTTTTGCTGGGGTTGAGGAAGTAGATTGGAAACTAAATTGGAAATTTCTGTCATGCACCAGGAAATGCCTCTTTAATTCTTTCTCAGTTTGTTAGGGCATTGAATGTGCTGAATCTATACCCTTCAATTTTTAAGTTCTCTTATGCATGTTTGCCAGCTAATATTGAGGTTTTATCATGTTAAACAGAACATAAAATAGCGATACTCATTCGAAAGGAGTGTGGTTGAATCTAGTGGAGAAGTAGTAAATTGTTTAATCCTGTTTATTTATAATGAATTAGAGGCCCATGAAGAAGTGCCTGGTTTTGGTCGTTTTAGTATTGCCCTTCTTTGGTTATGCTCAAAGCAAGTTGGACAGCTTGAAACTGGTAACAGGCAGCCTGCAATCAGATAGCCTGCGTATCCTCACCTACCTCAGACTTACCGTCGATTATAACCGCATCAATTATGATTCTGCACTGGTCTATGCAAGTAAAGCTCAAGACCTTTCCAGACAAATAAATTCCAACAGCCTACTTGCCAGATCAAAATATCGAATGGCGACTGTTTTCATAAGCCAAGGTCAGGTAGAAAAGGCTAAAACAGAATTGGATACAGTTGTGGCATTATCACAATTGCAAAAGGATACGGCTACCTTACTGTCAGCTCAGGTTGGACTTGGGAGATTATTTGAGAAGATTTCCGCATACGATTCTGCCGTAAAAGTCTTTTTTGAGGCCGTTGTACTTGCAGAAAAGATTGGAGACAAAAATGCAGAGGCCCGCATCAAAAACTATTTGGCCAGTATTTATAACTATCAGTCGCAATTTGATCTTTCGATTAAATATTATAGAGAAGCACTCGTCCTGGTTCGTGAACTCAATTTCAAGCCAGGTATTTCCGCTATTCTCACCAACCTGGGAGACAACTATTTATCCATTAATGAATACGATAGTGCGCTGATTTACCAAAGACAAGCGTTGAAACTCAAGCAAGAAACAAATGATAAACTGGGAGTGGGTCGGGTTTACAATAACCTCGGAAACATATACATTTCAACCAGCCCATTATTTAATCTGGATTCAGGATTTTATTGTTACTCCAGATCGCTGAATATCTCTGAGGAAATGCAGGACAGAAATTTAAAGGCACAGTCCCTGTATGGCTTGATCAGAGTTTATTTCATGAAAGATCAATACCAAAAGGCAAGAACAATAGGTGAGGAGCTGATAGTAGAAGCCGAGTCGATCCAGGATTTGCCATTGGCCACTCGCAGCTATGGATATCTCTCGCTGGTGTCTGCCGCTTTGGGAGATCCTATGAAATCCATTAGCTATCGTGAAAGAAGTAATGCTCTGGCGGATTCTCTGCTTAATAGCGAGCGCATTAAACTCACTCAAGAGCTTGAAGCGAAGTATCAAAATGAGGCTCAGAAAAAAACGATTGAATTGCAGGAACTGCAAATTTCAAAAAGACAAAATGAGCGAAATGGCCTTATCATTTTGGCGGCAGTGGTTCTTCTTGTTTTAGGATTGCTTATCAGTCGATATCGCATCAAACAGGCTGCCAACAAACAGCTAAGAGAACTTGACAGGATTAAATCCACTTTTTTCGAAAACCTGTCTCATGAATTCAGAACTCCTTTGAGTCTGATCATAGCTCCATTGAAAGACCGAATGAACAAGGATATAAGTGATGAAGATCGGACGTTGTTGAGAAGTGTGATCAACAGTGCTGAAAATCTGGATGAATTGATCAAGCAGCTACTGGATCTGGCCAGGCTGGAAAAAAGCAATTATCAGCTATCGCCAAAGCCTGTAGAAGCCTCTGCATTCTTTCGGGTATTGACTGCTTCGTATCAATCGCTGGCTGAAATGAAGCAGATATCCTTTAGCGTTATACTCCCCGATCAGGAGCTATGGTTGTCATTTGACCCGGATCTCATAAAAAAGGTGTGTAATAACCTGTTGAGCAATGCATTCAAGTTTACCCCGGACAAAGGAGAAGTAACTTTTGAGGTTCAGTTTTATAGTCAGCTGGTCATCCGTGTTTCCGATAGTGGTTCCGGGATTCCCTCTGATGAGCAAAATCGCATCTTTGACCGCTTCTATCAGGTAGAAGGACCACAGGCCTCTGGCTCAGGCATAGGACTGGCGTTAACGAAAGAACTGGTATTACAGGCTGGCGGAGAGATTTCACTTAACAGTCCATATTCGCATGGGACGTGTTTTAAAGTGACCTTGCCGTTGCAAAAAGTAGCACCTTCAACAGCTGAAGAATATGTGATACCACAAAAATTGGAAAGTGAGCAAGTCAATGGAGAAGTCGCATTTTCAGCGGACAAGCAAAACCTGCTTGTCATCGAAGATAATGCAGATCTCAGGTCATATCTGACGGGACTCTTTCAAGATCAATTCAATGTGTACACCGCAACAAATGGACAGGAAGGAATTAACATAGCCATTGAATCGATTCCGGATATTGTGGTTAGTGATATCATGATGGATGGCATGAATGGACTGGAAGTTTGCAAGACGCTAAAAAGTGATGAAAAAACAGATCATATTCCGGTCATTCTTCTGACTGCTCGCTCAGATCAACAAACGAAGCTGGACGGCATACAGTATGGAGCAGATGCCTACATCATCAAGCCGTTCGAACCCGAAGAATTACGCGTGACCAGCACGAATCTCATAGCTACTCGTCGAAAACTGCGAGAAAAATATTCAGGCGATGAAAAATCTTCCAATGAAGCTCCAGCGAAGCTCCCTTTCGTGATCAAGTGTGAAGCCGTTGTTCAGAAAAACCTATCTAATGACACCTTTGATATTGATGACTTCACAAGAGAGATCGGGATGAGTCGCATGCAGCTTCATCGCAAGCTTACAGCACTCACCGGATTTTCGGCCACTGCTTTTGTACGCCATTACCGATTAAACCAGGCGAAAATGCTGTTGGAAAAAGGAGAGCCCGTTTCCCAGGTGGCCTATGCCGTCGGATTTGCCAGCTTACCGTATTTCACAAAGAGTTTCAAAGAAAAGTACGGATTTGTACCCTCTGAAGTGGTGAAAAAAGCAAGCCATGTTACATAAGGATAAAAGCTTGATACAAGGGTGTAATTAGTCGGTGTGACTATTCCTCAAATTTGAGAGAATAAAATTCACCCGATATGAAATCATACCTTCCTTCTTTGCTAAGACTTATTGTCATGCTTCTTGTATTCCTGACCGCAGGCCAGACCATGAGTCAAAACATGACTCTTGTCAGCATCAGCCCACAGCCCGATAGCTATCATGTGTCCCGATCATCGAACATTGAAATCACTTTTGATCAAACGCTTGATGGTGCCACTTTAATCGATGCTAATGTAATTGTCAGAGGATCAATGACAAACCGCATCTCAGGAACAATTTCTGGCAGTGGGACAAACACACTTATCTTCAGTCCTGACGCGAATTTCAGATTAGGAGAAACCATATCGGTCACCATCACTACCGGACTATTCAGCGAGACAGGTCAGAACCTGGTTAGAGGCCATACCTATTCTTTCACAGTCATTAGTAGCACCTCATTATCTTCTCCTGTGACCCTTGCACAGCGAAACATTGGCACCACAATTACCTCCCCAGAAGATGTAAAAACCATGGATTTTGATGATGATGGAGACTTGGATATTATTACCGGATCGGATGCTTTCAGTGAGACCATTGCCTTGTACGAAAATGACGGTAATCAAAATTTTTGCCGATCGGTTTTGGCCAATTTCAGAAATGTAGAACTACATGATGTCGATGGAGACGGAGACCTGGATGCATTTGGGTTTACAGGAGCTTTTGATACCGAGATTAACTGGTTTGAAAATGAAGGTACATTTCCATTTACCGAGCGGATCATCTCAAGTAAAGATCCCTGGACCCTAACCGGTGGCGACCTTGACAGTGATGGGGATATTGACCTGGTCGCAGCAACTTTGTTGCCCGATCTGCTGCTCTGGTTTCCAAATGATGGTAGTGGTAATTTCACCAGTCAGATCACCATTCCAAGCTCATTTGATGGAGGATCAAGTTCTTTCCTGAAGGTTGTTGATATCAATGCTGATGGTGCAATGGATATTCTGGCTTTCCATGAAAATAGCCGTAATGTGGTCTGGTATGAAAACGATGGAGCCCAGGGTTTTACAGAGCGAATCATTGACACGCCTACCAATAGACAAAGGTTTGATACAGGAGACATTGACGGAGATGGAGATATTGATATTGTCATTTCTTCTACCGATAATAGTACTGCACTGATCGCCTGGTATGAAAACGATGGTGCTGAAAATTTTACAGCTAATACTGTTCCGGTCACAGCTGTTAATCCACTTGAGGATGTTAAGCTAACCGACCTGGATGGTGATATGGACCTTGATATCCTGTCGGGAAGCTACTGGTTTGAAAATGATGGTGCGGAAAATTTCACACAGCACCTCATGAGCGATGGACTTATTCTGGGAATCAATCCGTATGTCAAGTCGGTCAGCTATGCCGACCTGGATAATGATGGAGACATGGATGTCATCTCTCTTGGCCGCCACAAGTTGAGCTGGCAGGAAAACACCTCCTTCATGCAAGTGAGTTCCACCTCTCCTGCTAATGCCGCGCATGCAGTCAGTGCCGATGCAACCATCACGGTAGAATTCAGTGAAGCGATTGATGGGGCAACATTGAACACCACCAATTTCTCTGTCAGAAATCGGTTTGGACAAAAAGTAAATGGTTCTTTAAGTGGAGCAGGAAGCAATACGATCATCTTCGATCCGGATGTGGATTTTATGGCAGGAGAAAAGGTGCAAGTGTCTATCAATGGGCTATTGCTTGGCACCTCTGGGCATAGTCTGGAAAAAAACTATGGCTTTGAGTTTACAGTAGGTCAGTCCAACACCGGAACACCGACATTCACATCCAATTCCATCTCATTGCACACTTCGGATGTTTTTAAAATGGCAGTAGCTGATCTGGATTCAGACGGAGACCTTGATGTGATTTCCTGTTCATTTGATGAATTGGCGTGGCATGAAAACGATGGAGCCGGAACTTTTACCAGTCAACCACTTCCCGCTACAGGTATCCCCGTCAATGTGATCACATTGGATATCAATGAAGATGGATTCATGGATATGATTGTCGATTTCAGTGGGTCTGACCCCACTCAATTGTACCTAAATGATGGCACACAAAATTTTACGCAAAGTGACATCAATCAATTTTCCACGTTGGTTAGAGATTTTGACCTGGACGGGTTTCCGGATTTTGTAAGCCCAAATGGATGGTCTAATAACCAGGATCACTGTGGAATATATGAAACAACTGGTATTCAACTGGCTCAGACCAACCGTACTTCCATTTCATTAGGTGATGTGGATAATGATGGTGATCTGGATCTATTCAGAGCAGGTTCTACCGGCACCATACTTGACACAAACTACGGATTTATTAACTTCATCGTGAAAGATACCATGAATACCGTATGGACCAATGATCAGCAATTGGCAGACCTGGATGGTGATGGAGACCTGGATTTTATTGTTGTCGAACGATTCGTCGGACTAGCATGGGCGGAGAACAGACTGAATGAAGCCAGTAACGATATAGGCCCAAAGCAAAGCATCGGAAGTCTTAATCAGGATCCCAAAACTGTTCGGATAGCGGATTTTGATGGGGACGGAGACCCGGACCTGGTGGCCATTAGCAGAAATGATGATAAGGTAGTCTGGTATGAAAACCGCCTGGATGAACTCTCTGCTGATTTTTCAATTGAAATAACCGTTGGATTGACTGCCGACGGGCCTGTCCAAGTAGAAGTAGGTGACATGGACAATGACGGAGATCTTGATGTCATTGCATTATCTGACAATGACGATGAGCTTATCTGGTTTGAAAACTTACTAACCGGAGTGTGTACGACTCCAACCATTGATTCTCAGCCGGTAAGTCAATCCGTAGATAAGGGAGAGTCTGTGACATTTTCTGTCACCGCCTCGGGTCAAAACCTGACATACCAATGGCAAAAGGATGGAAATGATATATCAAATGCGACTAATCCGGAATACACGATTACTACTTCTGACAAACAAGACGAGGGCATTTTCCGCTGTTCTATATCAAATGCATGTGGTACGCTAATCACCGATGATGTAACCTTATTGGTTTGTGATCCGGTGATCATTACGAATCAATCTGCCGGGATGGTGAATCTTTGTGAAGGACAAAATCATACGTTCAGTATTACAGATCAGGGTGACGCGGTGATTACTTATGAGTGGTCCAGGGATGATGTAGTTATTCCGGGCGCTTCTGATTCATTCTACGAACTAACCAACATTGGGAGTTCGGATGCCGGAACGTACAAAGTCACTGCAAGCAATGACTGTGGAGTGGGGTCGGCCTTATTCCAGTTAGAAATACAACAAACCCCCGTCATCACTATACAGCCAATAAATCAAACGGTTACCAAAGGTGAAAATGTCACATTCACTATTCAGGCGACAGGTCAAAACCTGACATACCAATGGCAAAAAGATGGAGTTGATATTTCCGGAGCTGTTACCAATACGCTCACACTTGCCACTGTGCAACTGTCAGATGCAGGAGTGTATACCTGCAATGTGACCAACGATTGCGGCACGATAGAAAGTAGTCCGGCTGTACTAATAGTAAATGAAGAAGTGACACTGAATCTCGAATCCTCCCTAAAGCTCTCAATATATCCAAATCCATCATACGAACAAATTCACATTGATGGACTATCTCAAGATGGGAACTGGTCAATTACCTTCACTGATTTGTCAGGCAAGCAGATCACCCAAATGTCATTGTCAAAAAATAAAGCCTCTCTGGATGTATCTACACTTGGCAGAGGACTTCACTGGATATCGATTGTAAAGGATCAGGAAGTGGTTTTTAGAGGAAGAATCATTTTGAAATGAAGAAGCAATTAATCATTCTTCAACTACACCACTTGTGAAAAATAATTATTTCTATATCTCGATCTTAATCATAGCTGGATTACTCGCATGTAGTAAAGACCAATCGAAACCCTTAATTTTTGAGAAGCTGACTTATTATCAACCTGAAGGGTTTCAGGATTCTGTTCTTACAGGAGTCTTGGAGGTTTTTGAAAACAGGGATGAATCAAAGGGTAGGAAGATCCCGCTCTTTATAGCGGTAACACCTGCCCTGAAAAGAGATAGTCTAAAGGAACCCATATTCATAATAGATGGAGGACCGGGAGTAGCAGTCTCTAACCAGGCCTACTTTTTCACTGAGGAAGATGATACCTACAGGCAGTATCACGATATCGTCTACATTGACGCACGAGGGACAGGAAGGTCTCGTCCCCTACATTGTATTGAAATTCAAACCAAAAGATCCCCAGCCGAACACTTTGAAAAAGGCTACCCTGAAGATGAGGTATTGTCTTGCGTAGAGGCACTGAAAGACTCTGTTGATTTCAACTACTATGGTACCCGGTACATTGTGGAGGACATAGAAGAAGTAAGACAGTGGCTGGGCTATGAAAAAATCAATATATACGGGATATCTTTTGGTGGAAAAGTCTCATTGATGTTTGTCGATCGCTACCCTGAAGTAGTTAATCGGGTAGTGCTACATGCACCTGATGCACCCAACATAGCCTATACGGTAAATCGTGGAAAATGGTCTGAGCAATCGCTCAAGAAAGTATTTGATTACTGTCTGAAAGATTCGCTTTGCAGCTCAAACTTCCCCGAAATAATCCGGGAATTCGATGCGTTGAAAAACAGGCTTCAAACCAATCAAATTATCACAGAAGTTCAATTCAACGATTTAACCATTACCCTCAACATGCTCTGGTTTCCTGTGGCCGCCAAGATCTCATCCTATTTATACGATGATTATACTTACAGTCAGCTGCCTTTTATTATTCATGAGGCCTACCTGGAGAATTATGATCCTTTGTTGGGGATGTTTAACCTGCAAGATACATCAACAACATACTTATTTGCAGATGGAATGTTTTTGTCAAACATCTGTGCTGAAGAAATTCCACATGCAGAGCCTGTTGCTGATGAGTTGAAAACTTTCCTTGGCGATTACACTTACCGAATCAGGAAGGAGGCCTGTGATAATTGGCCTGTTACTCCTGTAGATCGATCCATGTACCTGCCTGTTAAATCAGATGTACCTACGTTGATCATCTCCGGTGGATTTGACCCAACTTTCTCCCTAGAGACAGGAGCTGAAATTGCAAGTACACTTTCCAATTCCAGGCGAGTCATTATCCCCTACATGGGGCATATGCTGGGCAATCTGAGTCATTTGGAATGCTATGACCAGAATGTGCTGCGCTATTTTGATGGTGCAGAACTTGACGTTGATTGCTTCAATGAAATGCTACCTGCAAGTTTTATGATTTCGCAAGTTGAAGACTCGGGAAAATAATATTATCCAACTACACTAACCAAATGCTCCTGTATTCCCTTCAGACCGCATTGAAATTCTTGATATCCTTCGCGGGCTTGCCCTCTTGGGTATCCCGATTATGAATATCATCAATTTCAGTGGATACGATTTTGCATCGGATACCACAAAAAGATCGCCATAGTTTTCTCATTCATTTCCTATTTATTCTCGAAATAGGAAGCATTTCCCATCTTTTTCTCATCGAGAATAGGAAAAAACTGAGAAACCAACATATTCTTGTCCACTTTTTGTCCGAGAAAAATTCCTCAACACTAAAATCCCTTCATACATAAAGTGAAGATCGATTTTGGGCCAAATAAACGTATCATGTGGAATGCGTGGTGTTGTTGGAGTTGAAGAAATAGATGGAAAGTTTCTCATGTTATGCTTTCCTGTCGCTTCTCATTCATTCCCAATGTTTCTCAATTTTTTTGTATAAAAACATCATAGTCATCAGATATTCAACAGGCCAAGTATGATGTTTTGAGTTGTTTAACACTCGTATAGAAAGAAGAAGCATTCATGCCAGGTTAGAAGATACACATGATAATGATCAATTTCAGTTATTAAGAAAGTGCTTAAACTTTGTTACGGGTTTTATGAATCGAATCACATTACACAGGTATGAGCGAAACATGACCATTCCGGCAATGCGAATCACTTGCAATCCTCTTGTGGAATTAGCCAATCGTTTACTCCAACATTAGTTCCAGGAACAATAGCTAAACATTATATGGAAAATATAAGAGGTATTTATCCGTTATGGAAATGATCCATTAACATTACATACTTTGCACAAGAACCATTCAATTATGCGCAAAATGATTAATGAACAGAAATGAATATTCAGTATTCTTTGCATATTAAATGTGCTAATAAATCACCATGTTCAGACAGGTCTGTTTACTGATGAGATTTATAGGGATACATTTGGATCCCTGGCCGGTGAAGAAAGACTTGAAGAATTCCTTCAGAATAGAAATGATGGTCAGTTGCAAAGTGCCATCTTTTCGGTACTACAAATAGTCTCTAAATTGACTGTTTTTACAATCGCTATTCTAATCGGCTTTGCATTGTTCAGGACAAAAGTTCGGTTTGCAGACGTCTTTAAGTCTATCTTGATTGCTGAGTTTGTAATGCTTTTTCCTTCAATCATTCGCCTTGTCTGGTTTAACAATTATGAGCACCTAATCGTAATAGGCGATTACAAAGCGTTTGCCCCATGGAGCGTTCACTACTATTTGTCAAACTACGATGTTCCTATTCCTCTATTAAATATTTCAGTATTCGTAAATGTTTTTGAATTTCTATTTCTGGTGATTGTCATTTGAAAAACCTTACAGATTTTTCCTACTTCAAAACTGCAAAATATACCCTAATAGGCTATGTGCCATTTTTAACCATATCAATTTTTTTGTTCTCATTTTTATTAAGAATTCTATGAAACTTAGTTCTCAAAAATTATTCATTAACCTCTTACTGCTAGCCACACCATTTTTTTCATTCGGACAATGGACAGTTATAGATAGCAGTTATTTAAAGGTTGAGTACCTCTATCAATATAGACCATATCAAGAGGATTCAATCACAATAGATGAACCAGTGGTTTTACTTGTAGGAGATGAATGGATACAATATACAAATGCTAAAAATCATGAATTGGATAAAGTGATTCATGCACCGAAAAAGCAAAATATGAACTTCACAGGCATGGTGGGTAGCACAAGAGATTTGCCAAAGGCTCAAACTCATTCGTTCAGCATTTACAGAAAGAGAACCAGCGATACTGTATATACAAGACATAGTGGGGCTCCGATGTACCAGTATATTGAAAAATCTATTGATTTTGCATGGAAGATTACAGATGAGCGGAAGGAACTATACGGCTATGACTGTATTAAAGCCCTTGGTAATTTTCGTGGGAGAGAGTATGTTGTGTGGTTTGCTCCCGATATTCCAATACTTGCAGGACCTTATAAATTCAGTGGCCTTCCAGGGCTAATTGTGGAAGTTGCGGATAGTGATCAACATCATGTTTTTAAGTTCATGAATATCACGGAATACCAAGGGCCTCTCGTTAAATCATACACACATGAATATAAACCCTATGGAAAGTGGGTTCATAGGACTATCAAAAGCTATGTAATTGGAGTCCAGAACGGATATGCAATAGTGAAAGGGAAGTTAAAAACCAAGATTGTTCCTAACACAGCCACAAAAAAGAATGAATGGTTGATTTCTTCATCAGCCATCAATCCAATTGAGCGAAATTGATAAGATTTTGTCTGTTAAAGCATTTATTTGAATAAACAGGAGCTTGTGAAAAGCCTTTAAAGAGTAGCACAAATAATAATTTTATTAATAATGGAAAAAATATCTAATGAATTACTTATGAACACGAAAGGTGGTACAGTAGGACCAGAATGATGTACATCGTGGAAGCTATGCTGGAGTCAGATAATGAAAATGCTTGGGCTCAAGCTGCTTATCTCCTGACCAGCAGCACCTAGTGGTATTGGAAAATCCAGCATACTAAATCTCCTGAAGAAAGAGATTGAACCCACTGCGGGTGAAGTTATTGTGAATTGTTCTCAGAAGCTTTCGAGTATCAACTCTAAGGATTGGCTCTCAGGAATAGGTGTTGTCAATCAGGAAAGCTTGCTGTTCAGTGGGACATTGATTGAAAATATAGCATTTGCATTTGATTTGTCGTTAGAAGAAAAATCAGATGTAATTGAGTTCTCTCAGGAAATTGGTTTACATCCATATTTTATGTCACTGCCAATGAATTACCTTACCATGGTAGAAGAAAATGGGTCCAATCTCTCTGGAGGACAAAAACAATTAGTGGCGCTGGCTCGCGCACTCTATTCGAAACCTGATTTGATCATACTAGATGAACCTACTTCATCCTTAGATGACGAAACAGAAAGATTCATAATTTCACTTCTTCAGGAGTTGAAAGAAAAAATGACAATTATTGTGGTCTCTCATAGAAAAGAAATTTTAAAAATAACGGACCAGATTATCACTATCGGAAACGGAGTAGTCAAAGCTTAGATTATCAGTTGACTCAGAATATAGACATATAGACTATGCGTTATCAAATAGTTCTTTTCATTCAACTATTTTTCCTCGTACTAAGTGCGTCTGCTCAAACTGCTATTTCAGGTAAAGTAAATAACCAGTCTGGCGAAGCTTTGGATCACGCTTCCATTATTGCTTATTCTTACCCTGATAGCATTATGCTGGGTTACGCCATTTCCGGTGTTGATGGGACGTTTAGCTTTTCTTTGAATCTATCCTCTGATTCGATTCTGATTGTTGTGAGATCACTTGGATATTTAAAAGCAGAACGGATTCTTCCGGCAGAGAGCGCAGAATTGAAATTTGAGTTGAAAGATAGCAAAGTCATATTAGAAGAAGTAGTTATTAAATCAGATCCTATTGTTAAAGAGGGGGACACATTAATTTACGATGTAAACGCCTTTACCCATAAACAGGATAAAAGTCTCGAAGATGTCCTGAAGAAAATGCCGGGCTTGAAGGTTCAGGAAAATGGCCAGATAATATACCAGGGAAGAGCCATAAATAAGCTTTATATAGATGGTAAGGATTTGCTTGAATCCAGATATATGATAGCAACACAGAACATTCCACCAGATGCTGTAACCGTTATTGAAGTGATGAAAAATCACCAACCGATAAGAATGCTTCAAGATGTGGTAAATACTGTCGATCCGGCAATTAATATAGTACTTAAACCCGGCATAACATTGACAGGAAGTGCAGAAGTAAGTGGAGGTACTCCCAAAATATGGCGCTCGAAAATTGCACCGATGATCTTCTCAAAAAAACATCAAATCGTAAACGAGTTGACCACTACCAACTCTGGCGATGATTATTTATTAAAGTTCAAATCAGTAAACCTGCTTGAATACCTGGATTACGGCGAAATGATTTTTCAGTCAGAAAACCCCGTACTTGGAAATGGTCAATTTTCTTCAGATCTGTTTGCACGTAGAGATTACAATTTTAATACGAGTCATTCCATATCCTCAAATTATATCACTTCACTAAAAAAAGGAGATATTAAACTCAATATTGATGCCTATCATGATTTATCAAACTTTGACAGAACAGATAGATTAGAATTTTTTTCTGAGGATCAAAACTTAAGTGTTCTTCAAAGGGATAAATCTGAATTCAGATCTCTATACTTTCGACCCAAAGCTGTCTATGAACACAACCAACCCGACCATTATTTTAAAAACACGTTGAAACTAAAAATGCATGAGACAGAAGATATTACTAATGTTTCATTTAATGGTGCCAACAGCATAGATCAAAGAGTTGACAGGACATTTCTTAAAGCTGAAAATCTTTTTGATAACATAATAAAGATTGGAGATAGCTACCTCAGATTTCTTTCTTACACGTCCTACTCTAAACATCCTGAGTTACTTGTTGTTAATCCGACACCCCTTGTTTCACTACCAATTATTCAATCAGGCGAAAATATTTCTCAAAATGTTACTGTAGAAAGCTTTTCAGGGTTCATCGGTACCAGCTTAATAAAGAAATGGAAGAAATATTCTTTTGAATCGAAGATCGGCTTTAATTACTTCAATGATAATCTTGAATCTGATATATCTGATGGAAATATTGAGATACCTGATTTCGACTATAGGAATGACTTAGAATACCGCCGAATATCTCCTTCGGTCACCCCACGATTAAGCTATAAAGAAAATGGATTAAGCATCACTGTGAAAAATGAAATCAGGTATGAAAGTATTCAGATTGAAAATTTCTCATCAAGTACCTCGACAAGTCTAAGTAAGCCTGTTCAGCAGCCGGAACTTTTATTCTCATACAAATGGAAGTCATTCACACTAAGGTCAAACCTGTTTAGACGATTAGTTTTTTCTAAAATTCCAGGAGTTCATGACGGTTTTATTGTCAATAATTACAGAACGATTTCTGAAAGAGAAGTACCTATACAAAACAGTGAACAAACAGGATTTCTCACTGCAATCGATCTGGAAATTCTACAAGCCCTCTTGATGCTTCACTCAGAAATCAGATACACCAATGGAACAAGAAACTGGATTATGCAATACAACTTTGATGATCAGGGAGCTAATGATATTGCAGCTATTGGTTTTGAAGAAAATAATGTGACGAATAGATTCTTCCTGCTCGGATTAGATGCTTTTTCTCTGGCAATTTCTACCAATTTATCAGCAAAATTTAATTTTGCAAGAACACAAGAGCCATCGATATTAGTGTCTTCATTTACCGATATTGAAACAACCTCTACCAATTATAGGATCGAAACGAATACTTCAATAAATAATAACCTCTCCATCAAATTTGTGTACGAGAAAGTGAATAGAACTGGAATATTTGGAACAACGGAAACCTCTTTTAATCAGCAAATATTAGGATCTACGCTTCTCTATTCTATTAAAAATCACAACATAAGCATTTCTGACAGAGTCTTGGATCAGAGCAGATCGGTTGACAGAATCAACATGTTAGACTTTACCTATGGCTATCAAATCCCTGACAAAAAAATGCAAATTGAATTTAGCGGGAGAAACCTATTAGATGAGACTGTCTTTGTTCAAACTGTAATTGACCCCCAAACTACATCAACAACATCCTTCCCCTTACGATCAAGACAAATCTTACTAAGCATTAGATTTCAATTTTGATTGGTTAACTGTTACTAATTTGTTCATTTGAATTGCTCGATTTTTAAGTAAGGCTACCTTTGTTTCGATTATCGATTGTTTCGATTTAGTTTGTAAATGGAAATCGAGAAGTTTCAAAAATCGAACAATCAAAAATCGTCAGATGGAAAACGATCCTGAACTAAACCCGAAATACCTCGGAAGAATTTCTTCTGATTTTGTGAAAGTATCAGAACCTTTAAAGGAAGCTTCTTATGCGATCAGAAAGCAGGAGTTCTCTTCCTATCCAATATTTCCCATGTGTCAGGTTAATCAGCCGATTGGTCAGGTTCTATTGGAAAAGTTTCAGGCAGAAAATGACTGGCATTATTATGCCTCTTTTCTTGAGGAATTTACTCAAAGAGGAATTGTGGAAAACGAGGAAGTATTCAAGACAAACTATAAAGATCCTGACGAATTTTGCTGTCTCTTTGTGATTGATGAGCAGTTCACCAATTTCGTTTTTGTACCATATCCTATTGACTGATGAATGTGCAAATTGATTTTGTGTGGCAAAACCTGACAGACCATCTAAAAAAAGAGGTGACTGATTTTTGGCTTGCCGAAAAAGCACTGAACGAAGAAGAAGCGAATAAAAGAATTAATCAAATTGTTTTAATTGCAAGAGGCCAAAAGGGTGAAATTATCGGTGTAAGTAGCATGGTGAAGAGGATTTATGAACCAATTGGGAAATGTTTCTGGCTATTCAGGGCATTTGTCGGAGAAGAATATCGAAGAAAAGGGGTGGTGCTTAACCTCATTTCAGAAGCTAAAAAATACCTGATTGACTGGTATGAAAAAGGGAATGATCCGGATGTTATCGGTATTCTGCTTAAGGTACAGAGCCAGATCCTGATGAAACATTTTCCCGAAGCAATCTGGCCAAGGACCAAGTTTGTATTTGTTGGTATGGAGGATGGGTGTCACATGCGGGTTTGTTATTTCGACGGAGCTAAGGTTTCTTAAAGAACTGACGCTATATGGTGTTAGGTTTATGAAGGCAGAATTTCTACCTTTAGTAGATTGATCATCTCCTAATCGCCACGCAATGAGACGGCAGAAGTACTTCTTCCTTGTATTAATTTGTATTAGTACACCTGCTTTTCCGCAAAATATTGATTCAGTCACCAGTGCAAATTCTGATAAATCTGAAGCAGAAATGGTTCGGTTTCTGGATGATCTGGCATGGGATAATATGTATGTGAATTATGATCACGCCTACAACTACGCCATTGCAGCAAATACACTGGCAGCAGAAAACAATCTGCCAAAATCAACAGCCACCACCTACAATACTTTAGGTGTCATTTGTCGCAGGAGAGGCTGGTATGAAGAAAGTAAGGCCTGCTACCGAAAGGCGGATAAGATTTGGGACGAGCTGGGAATTGTTAAGCAAAAACTAAATATTTATCAGAATCTGGCCAATGTTGTGCGCGCTCAGGGTTACAACGATAGTGCCATCTATTTCAGTAATCTTGGACTTGACCTGGCTATTGAACTGAATGACAGTGCTAAAATATCAGTGGCATTGCTCGGATTGGGAACCACCTACAAAAACATGGGCTGGGATGAAACAGCTATTGACTTCTACACGCAGGGAGCAAAAGTTGATCAGGATTTGCAAGACACCATCGGATTGGGAATTTACTGGTCAAACATCGGAGACGTGATGTTTAAGTTGAAAGATTATGATGAGGCACTTTATTACCACAGAGAAACCTTAAAACTGGACGAATACGACAACAATAAACTCAATCAATCGATAACCTGGAAAGCCATTGGAATGAATTTTCAAAGAGTCGGACTACCCGATTCCGCAGAATTTGCCTACAACAAAGCCCTGGCCCTGGCAGCTGAAATAGGAGATGATCTGCTTATTGGTGAAGTTCAGGTAAGCAAAGCTGAATTCCATCTGGAGCTGGGTCAGTCAGATGAAGCCATCAGATTGTTTGATAATGCGCTTCGATTCGCTAAGGAATATGAGGACCCATTGCTTGAATCTTCCGCAAGCCTTGGTCTTGGAAAAGCATATTTGAAAAGAAGCAACTTAAAGCGGGCAGTGGAACATTTAACGCGAGCCAACTTGTTAGCGCGACAAATTGCCTTTGGAACCGTTAAAATTGAAAGTTATCAACTTCTGGCTGATGCCTATGCGAGGCTCAACCAAAGCAGCAATGCGCTTGAGAATCTACAACAATACGTGTTGATAAAGGATAGTTTGAATAATGCAGCCACCCAGGCAAAAATTGCTGAGCTGGAAAACAAGTATGAGTTAAGCAACAAGGACTATCAAATAGCACTTCAGGCTTCAATTATCAAGGAAACAGAACTCCAGTCGGAAAGGAATAATGCCATGGCAGGTGCTGTGATACTTTCGTTACTTGCGATCCTCGGACTGATCATCTGGCTGGCAAAACGCAGGCAATACAAGTCAAGAATTCGTTATGAATTTGAAAAGCATCAGCTAAAGGAAGAGCAGATACATGCAGTAATTTCCTCGCAGGAAAAGGAACGTAAACGCTTTGCAATGGACCTGCATGATGATTTTGGACAGCTGATTTCTGCATTGAAGTTGAATGTCTCAAAAATGAAAAGTCCGGCCGGGGAAGATTCGGAAAAGGCAGAAGAGATCCTGGATAATATGTACGATTCACTGAAAAACATTGCCTTCGACCTGATGCCGCACACACTATTCGATAAAGGGATCGAAGAGGCACTGGAGGAGTTGAAGGATCAAATCAATTCGAGTGGACAAATTCGGGTGGCTGTCCAGTCTTTTGAGATTAAAGATAAGATTGATGACGACCAGAAAGTGGCCTTGTATCGGGTTGTCCAGGAACTGGTGAGCAACATCATCAAATATTCAAATGCTTCTAGGCTTAACCTGAGCATTACGGATCTTGGTCAGGGGCTTTCCCTTTTGATTGAGGATAATGGCGATGGATTTAGCTTATCCGATTTTAAGAATGGAAAAGGAAATGGCTGGAAAAACATTCACTCACGTTTGGACCTGCTGAAAGGACACATTGAGTTTGATACAATTCCTGGACGGAAGAATACCACTGTAATTATTGAAGTACCTTACCAAAAGCGAGCAGTCGCAGTTGCATAAATGAATGGCCCGGTAAAAATTCTTCTGGTAGACGACCATCAACTGATGATAGATGGAATCATGGAGCTTTTGCAGAATCACGGAAACAATCAGGTAGTAGCAACATCCAATTCAGCCGGTCGCGCACTTGAGATTTTAAAAAACACTAAGATTGATGTCATTATTACCGACATCAATATGCCTGAAATGAGGGGCACGGAATTCATTTCGAAAGTAAAAAAAGAACATTCGGAAATCGGAGTGATAGCGCTCAGTATGCATCAGGAAAAACACATTGTCAAAGATGTTTTGAAGGCCGGTGCAGACAGTTATGTTCTGAAACATTCTACCCAAAATGAACTGATCGAAGCAATTGAAAAAACGATTCATGGTGAAACGTTTGTCAGCGCAGCAATAACCAAAATGCTCGTAGATGATGTGAAATATCCGTCAATCGAAGAACTTCTGAGTGAGAGGGAAAGAGAGATAATTACTCTGATTGTGAAAGAATACACAGGAAGACAAATTGCCGAAGCACTTTTCATCAGCGAGAAAACAGTGGAAACGCACAAACGAAATATTTTTCGTAAAACCAACACGTCAACGATGGTAGGTCTGACCAAATTTGCGATTCAACATCAGTTAGACTGATTTTTCCCCTAAAGGATATTGACTAAGGGTATTCCCTTACCGGAAAATGCATGAACCCCCTGATGCATTGACAAAGTCTGTACCTGAGCTTTGTCCTGTATTTCAAAAACTACTCATGCAAATTCCATTTACACCTCGCGAAATAGAAATTCTTAACCTGATACTGGAAGAAAAAAGCAGCTCTGCCATTTCAAGCGAATTGGGAATCAGCGAGCGAACAGTAGAAACACACAGGAAAAGTATCTATACAAAAACAGGGGTGAGGACCGTGGTTGGGCTTGTCAAGTATGTATTGAAATACAAACCGAATTGAATTTATCGATGCACTAAAAAACATTAGTATTATGAAAAAGATCACTGCAATTATTACCATGATTATGATTTCAGCCTTCGCGTTTTCGCAGGTTGAGACAGGAAAAGCGAAAAGTACCATTATGGGGAAAGGCAAATTGGTTGCCAGCCCGGTCTCTGAGTTGTTAATTGACCACTTTCATTTGAATTTCAATCTTTACAAGTTTGAAGAAGATCAGGGGGGAAGCAATAACGTTGCTTTAAGTTCCAAAGTTGGTGTAAGAGCAAGGCTCGGTAATGTTGATGAAGCCCTGGTTCAGGAAATCACGAATGAGGCATTCGCCTACTTCGTAGAAAGCTGGAAAAAAAGGAATATTACCATAACGATGGCTGACAAAGCTGTAATGGAAAAAAGCAAAGTATATGCAAAGGCAAGTAAAAAAGGGAAAGCCAGTATGATTAACGGGGGTGTTTCCAACAACCAGGAGAAAAAATCTCACACCATGCAGGCATGGCCTGAAGGAGTAGATATAGCTTCTTCCGGGGAGGGACCACTTGCTACCTATGGAAATGCAAAACATATGTGGCAATATGGAATTGGTAACTCTGCTTCATTCAACGCTACCATAGATTTTATTTCTTTCAAAACTGCTAAGCTTGGAAGCACTGCCTCAGTAAAATCTAATCCGAGATTGACTATGACAGGTGGTCTTGTTTCCACAATCTGGGAAAAAAATAAGGTGGGTGGATACATTGGAAGTATTGCTACTGACGGAACTGAGGATTACTATTCAGAAGCTGTTGATGAAAGTATGGAAGCTTTAGGCTCAAAAGTAGTTGACAGAGTGTATAAAGCAGACCGAGCTAAGTATAAAGCCAATGTTCTGGAAATGATTCAAAAGAGCATGGATGCAAGCTTCGCTGATTATGATGAAGTTGTTGCAAAGAACAGTAAATAAATGGTGCCAGATGAGATCTGCCTGTTGACAGATAGTAGAATCTCATGGGAGGCTGTTCTTATCGGGAACAGCTTCCTTCTGGTTATTTAGTAATCCCAATGATATGCCTGACAAAGTCTTTCATTTCAATAGTTACAATTTTCTTGTGCCAGGGTTTTTCATTGTTGGAGGCCTGATCATAGGAAGTGAAATACCGGAATTAACAAGTCTCTATTATCTCTTTCTTACGATTGGAACACTTACATTAGTAGTGATGCTTCTTAATTACAAGATACTTGTTATCACAGATGATGAAATGGGAATCCGCTGGTTTTGGAAGAAAAAAGTAATTTCTCTTAAAGAAATAACCTCAGTTGAGAGTAAGGTCTTTTTCAGTAAAGGGTTTGAATCCATAACATGGAACATCTTCCTGAAAAATGGGAAAAAGATAGTCTTGCGAAATGATTCATTCAGGAGAGCTAAGAAGCTGAAGGAGTCATTAAACTGGTTTTTGCGGGGGATTCCTTCTTCGAATTAATTTACCTCATGTGCCTCTCCATCAACTTACTTTCCACATCTTCCAGTTTCAATCCCTGATCCGCAAGAAGAACCAGAAAATGATAAAGCAAATCTGAGGACTCTTCAATCAACAGATCTCTCTTTCCGTCCATTGCTTCAAGAATTACTTCAGTAGCCTCTTCACCTACTTTTTGTGCAATTTTTTTTGTTCCTTTTTGAAAGAGTTCAGAGGTATAGGATTCGCCCACAGGATTATTTTTTCTTGACTGAATCACCCCCTGTAACTCATGCAAAAAACCTGCAGGTTCTTTCTCACCAAAGCAGGTATACGTGTCTTTGTGGCAGGTATTTCCTTCCGGGATTACCCTTATCAGGCAGGTGTCCCTGTCACAGTCTTCCTGAATGCTAACTACATTAAGATAATTTCCTGAGGTCTCACCCTTGGTCCACAGCCTTTGTTTGCTACGGCTAAAAAAAGTTACCCGACCTTCTTTTTTGGTTTTGACAAGAGATTCGTCATTCATGTATCCGAGCATCAAAACCTGGCCGGTTTGTGCATGTTGAATGATGGCTGGTATCAAATCAGATTTTGGATTTTGGATTTTAGATTTTGGATTTGTCATGATTTTTCGGCTGGTGGCTTCTCTTAGTTCAGCTCATACTGCAGTGCTAAATTGTCTAAAGCCTTATGTTTATTTTTTCTTTTTTCAGGTATCTCTTGAGTATTGGAATGGGAATTTCCCCAAAATGAAAGACGCTTGCGGCAAGTGCTCCGGTAGCTTTGGTTTTTTGAAACACTTCACTAAAATGTTCGCTGGTTCCCGCTCCTCCTGAGGCAATAACAGGAATATTTAAGAGGTCAGTTATATTTCGGGTAAGATCGATGGCAAACCCGTTTTTGGTGCCATCGTGCTGCATCGAGGTTAAGAGAATTTCACCGGCACCCAGACTTTCAACTTCTTTTGCCCACTCCATTACATTTCTCTTCGTTGCTTCTCTTCCGCCCTTTACAAATACTTTCCATTCCTTCTCAACCAGCCCTGCATCTATTGCCACCACCAAAAACTGACTCCCGAATTCGGTCGACAGGTCTTTGATCAATTGCGGATTTCCAACAGCCGCAGAGTTGACACTGATTTTATCAGCACCAGCCTGTAAGAGGATTTTGGCATCCTCGATGGAGCTGATCCCACCGCCTACGGTGAACGGTATATTTATTTCTTCAGAAATATGATGCACAAGTTCTGCAAACGTTTTCCTCCCCTCAACAGTGGCAGTAATATCCAAAAATACCAGCTCATCAGCTCCTTCTATGACATACCTCTTTGCCAGTTCAATCGGATCGCCCGCATTCCGGATGTCTACAAAATTGACACCCTTTACGGTTTGTCCGTCTTTGATGTCGAGACACGGGATGATACGTTTTTTTAAAGTCATTTTTTTAAACTTAACACTGAATTTTTCTTTTTAGGACTCCCCCTTTAAAGGGGGTAGGGGGATGTTTGATCGATCAACTTGTTCTTTTTTCATAACCGTACTTTACTTTCCCCAACCTCTCTCCTCAGTGAGAAGGGAAGAATTTCTAAGAGATTCAGGGGTGAGTCAATTTAGTCAACTCTTTCAGACCAATCCTATTCTCATAAATTGCCTTACCAACAATAGTCCCTTCCAACCCAAGTTCCTTCAATCGGATCAAATCATCAATTGATGAAATCCCTCCGCTGGCGATCAATTTAAGGTTAGGAAGCGCTTTTACAATCTTCTCATACAATTCAAAGGAAGGTCCTTCAAGCATACCATCTTTTGAAATATCAGTTGAAATCGCATACTCGATTCCTTTTTCTGACCAGGACCTGATGAATGCTTCAATCTCCTGATTAGTACCTTCCTGCCAACCTGAGACTGCAATTTTCCCGTCCAAAGCATCAGCACCGAGGATAATCTTTTCAGACCCATATCCAATGACCCAGGATTCGAACAGGGAGGAATTTTTTACCGCAATGCTGCCTCCCGTAATCTGATTTGCTCCGCTTTCGAAAGCGATTTTCAGATCGTCATTTGATTTCAATCCACCACCAAAATCAATTTGAAGGCTTGTTTTAGACGCCAGCTTTTCCAGCACTTTCCAATTGACAATGTGTTGGGCTTTCGCCCCGTCAAGATCCACCAGATGCAGGTAAAAAAGCCCTGCACCTTCAAAAGATTTTGCAACCTCAAGCGGATCCTCATTGTAGATTTTTTTGGTGGAATAGTCGCCCTTTGAAAGCCGGACACACTTTCCTTCGATAATGTCGATTGCTGGTATGATTCTCATTAATTGATTTTAGATTGGTTGGATTTTGGATTTATTCGAATTGTCCTTCTAGTCGAATAAATCACTAAATCGAGAATTCGTAAATTGAATAAATCGGAATTCTGCACTTTTGAAAAGATCATTGTCTTATTGGAAGAACAAGGAATCTGGCAGTCATCCTGAACGTCAGTGAAGTATCTTATCACAGATGCTTCCTTCGTCAGCATGACAGATTCAATGGACAGGACATCATGGTATTGAGTTTGATTCATCATCTTCATTGAAGGTTTAAAAAATTCTCCAACAGCTTCTGTCCAACATCTGCCGATTTTTCCGGGTGAAATTGAACGCCATAGAAATTATCCTTTTGGAGTCCGGAGGAGAAGGGAAGAATGTAATCGGTAGATGCGATTGTGTCCTTACCGGTTTCGACATAGAAACTGTGAACGAAATACATGTTGTCCACGGTGGAAATGTTTTCAAACAGTGGTCCGCTATGAGAGATGAAATCATTCCATCCCATGTGCGGAACCAGTTCTTCCGGAGGAAAAAGTTTAACCTCCTCATCAAAGATTCCCAGACATGGTGTATCGTTCTCTTCAGAATAGCTGCACATTAGTTGCATGCCCAGGCAGATTCCCAGGAAGGGCTGAGTTAGAGATTTCAGAGTCCGATCAAGTCCTCTTTCTTTGAGATACTTCATGGCAGAATTTGCCTCACCTACGCCGGGAAATATGACCTTTTCAGCCATCTTCAAGAGGTCGGGATCATCAGTCAGAATGGATTCCACGCCCAGTCGGTCAAGTGCATTTTTCACTGATCGAATATTCCCCGCATTATATTTTACTATGGCAACCATTTTTTATAATTGATTTGAATTTTTCGATTCACGATTGATTCGAATAAAATATCGAGATAATCTTAAATCGAATGAATCCTGAATTCAGAGCACACCCTTCGTACTTGGTAAAACACCACTTTCATCTTTCCTTACAGCCATTTTAATGGCTCTTGCAAAAGCCTTGAAAATGGACTCTATTTTGTGATGGTCATTTTCACCCTCCACTTTTATGTTCAAATTGCATCTGGCAGTGTCTGAAAAGGATTTGAAAAAGTGAAAAACCATTTCCGTTGGCATTTCACCAACATGAGTGGCTTTAAATTCAGCATCCCATTCAACCCAGGGTCGTCCGCCAAAATCAATGGCGACCTGTGCGAGACAGTCGTCCATTGGTAAGAGGAATCCATACCGTTCGATTCCTTTGCGTTCGGCTAATGCATCATTGAAGGCAGCTCCCAATGCCAATGCAGTATCTTCTATAGTATGGTGTGTGTCAATTTGCAGATCACCTTTAACCTGTACATTTAATCCAATTGCTCCGTGCCTGGCAATCTGGTCCAGCATGTGATCGAAGAAAGCCACACCCGTTGAAATGACCGTATTCGTTGCATCATCAAGGTTGACTTCAATCTTAATTTTTGTTTCAGAGGTTGTTCTTGTGCATTTGCCAATTCTTCCGGCTTCTTTGACAACTCCCCCAGATAACGCAGCAACCAACTGCTGATTTTCAGCGGGAGAACCTACTGTGATTCGGAGACAATTGCTTACCTGTCCGGATCGATCCCTGACTATGATCCCCTTTGAGATCAAAAGCTTATATGCTTTTTCAGAATTCTCGAATTCCACCAGTAAGAAATTGGAGTCAGACGGATATATTTTTTTGACTGATCCGATCCCTGAAAGAGCCTTTCTAAGTTTTTCACGTTCCTCGATTAGAATTGCAACCTGACGGTTGATTTCATCCGGCCTTCCAAGTACCTCAATGGCTTTCTCTTCGGTCAGATTATTAATGTTATATGGTGGCTTGATTTTATTCAGAACCTGAATGACATCCGGATTTCCGATACCAATTCCTAAACGAGCTCCAGCCAGGCCGAGGGCTTTGCTAAAAGTCTGAAGAATGAAAAGATTTGGTGTTGTATTCGCCGCAAGGCTTTCACCTCCAAAGTCAATGTACGCTTCATCAACAATTACCAAACCTGAAAAGGAATCAGCTATTGATAAGATGGATTCCGCGTCAAGGGCATTGCCCGTTGGATTGTTGGGTGAACAAATGAAAATAAGTTTGAGCCGTTCGTCTTTCAGTCGGGGTTGCAGCTTTTCCAGATCAATTTGAAATTCATCGGTCAGCGCTTCATTTAACACTTCAATGTTACTCAGATTCGCACAAACCTTGTACATGCCGAAAGTAGGAGTGAACGTGAGGATTTTATCAATCCCCGGTTCACAAAATGCGCGTATCAGAAGATCGATGAGTTCATCACTGCCATTGCCAAAGATCAACTGGTTTGACGGTACATTTCTGAATTCGCCAAACGCTTTTTTTAATTTGTTTAATGAAGCATCCGGATATCGGTTAAGCCCAAACCCAAAAGGATTTTCGTTGGCATCAAGTGATATCTCTGCCATCCCGTCAAACTCATCTCTGGCACTTTTGTACGGACTGAGTTCTCTTATGATCGGTCGTGTTATATTTTGGATGTCAAACATTTTTCTTGTCTTTATTGTCCTTGCCGCCCTCAGTGAGGGGGAGCTGTGCATCATCATCTCCCCCTTTGGAGGGGGTTGGGGAGAGGTTTTTTAATCTCACACTCACTGCGTTCTTATGCGCATGAAGTTGCTCCGCCTCCGCCATTTTTTCTATAGCCGGACCTAAGTTTTGAATACCTTCTTCAGATAATCTTTGGAAGGTGATTTTTTTCACAAAACTATCCAGAGAAACACCACTGTAGTTCCGTGCATATCCGTTTGTTGGAAGTGTGTGATTTGTTCCGCTTGCATAGTCACCTGCACTTTCGCAGCTCCAGTTTCCCAGGAATACGCTCCCTGCATTGGTGATTTTTGACCCAGGTTCTTCAGCATCTTTTGTTGCAATAATTAAATGTTCAGGAGCATAACTGTTACTGAACATGACTGCTTCATTCAAATCTTTAAGCAAAACGGAGGTGCTGTTTTTTAGCGCTTTTTTAGCAATCTCTTTTCTGGGCAGGTCCTCGACCTGCTTAACTATTTCTTTCTCTACCCTTTCAATCAAATTTTTAGAGTTGCTCAAGAGAATCACCTGACTATCTGGCCCGTGTTCTGCCTGAGAAAGTAAATCCGCAGCGACGAACTCCGGGTAGGCAGAATCGTCTGCGATGACAAGGACCTCACTTGGACCGGCAGGCATGTCGATGGCAATTCCAAAATTTTGAGCCATTTGTTTGGCAGCCGTTACGTATTGATTGCCGGGACCAAATATTTTGTCCACTTTGGGAATGGATTCCGTACCAAAAGTCATTGCCGCAATGGCCTGCGCTCCACCAGTCAGATAGATGGTATCAAGTCCCAAAAGTTGACACACCCAGCCAATCACTTCATTGACACTTTCACTGTCTTTTTGAGGCGGGGTGCAAACGACAATATTTTTGCATTCGGCAATTTTTGCCGGAATGGCAAGCATCAGAAGCGTGGAGAATAGCGGAGCAGACCCGCCCGGGATGTATAAGCCAACGTTTTCTATTGGAAAACTTTTTCTCCAACAGCTCACTCCCGGAGTTGTTTCGATGATTTTTGACTCTTCTATTTGAGCAAGATGAAACGATTCAATATTGGTTTTTGCAAGCTTAATGGCATTTGCCAATTCAGGATCAATTGAAAATTCAGTCTCAGTCAGATCCAGTTTGATCTGATCCGTGTTCGCCTTGTCAAACTCCTTATTGAAAGCCAGAAGTGCTGCATCACCTTTCTCTCGAACCGCATCCATTATAGTTTTCACTTTTCCTTCCAATTCCTGTGAATCGAACGTTGGCCTTTGGCAAAGAGAGGACCAGATGGCAGGGTCAGGGTAGCGATAATTCTTCATTATTCATTCTCAATTTTTAATTGACTTAACCAATCATTTTTTCAATCGGACATACAAGAATTCCTTCAGCCCCTTTTTCCTTCAACTGATCAATCACTTCCCAAAAATCATCCTCCTTAATAACGCTGTGTACACTGCTCCATCCTTCTTCGGCCAGGGGAAGTACTGTTGGGCTTCTCATTCCAGGCAGCAGATTAACAATTTCATTGAGTTGCTGATTCGGTGCATTCAGCAGAATATATTTGTTTTGTTTGGCCGATTTGGCTGCCTTGATCCTGAAAAGGAGCTTCTCCAGCAGCGCACTTTTCTCATTAGAAAGTCTGGAGTTTGAAATGAGGACAGCTTCACTTTTCATGACTACCTCTACTTCTTTCAACCCATTGGAAAGGAGTGTACTTCCAGTACTGACAATGTCAAAAATTCCATCTGCCAATCCAATGCCCGGAGCTATTTCTACACTTCCGCTGATCACTTCTATCTCAGCCTTTATTCCTTTGTCATTCAGAAATTTTTGTAGAATGACCGGATAACTGGTGGCGATTTTCTTCCCGTCAAACCATGGGAGGTCAGTGTATGATTCTTCTCTGCGTGTGGCGAGTGAGAGCCGACATTTGGAGAAATCAAGTCGGTCGATCACCTGCACACTCTGATCTTTCTCAAGTACTTCATTTTCTCCAAGTATTCCAATATCTGCTACACCTTCCGCCACATATTGTGGTATGTCATCATCTCTCAGATAGAATACTTCTAAAGGGAAATTAGAGGCGGAGGACATCAGTTTCCCACCATTGTTAATTTTGATGCCACATTCCTTCAGCAGTCCCAAACTTTTTTCGTTAAGGCGTCCGGATTTTTGAATGGCAATTTTTAGAATCTCTTTCATTTTACTTCTCGTTATTCCTGGAAGGTCAGGTGGTTAAAACCAAATCTTCCGCTTAATGTTTATGTCAAAAACAGACCAATAAAAAAGGCCCGACGGTAATCCGACGGGCCTTTTTGTTTATTTTAAAAACTACAGCATCATCTTCTTACCGTTTCAGGGAAGTTGTAATGATGTGCATGATGTAGTCTGTTCGTGTTCATTTCTGATGCGAATATAAAAATGATTTTCTGATTTGGAGATTTATTCAATTTAAAGATTTGATGTCTGACTAATTATCCGCCTAATCGAAATAATCTAAAATCAGTTTTAAGCGCTGAATCTTTTATTCACTTCTTCCCAGTTGATCACATTAAAGAAGGCACTGATGTAATCCGGTCGTCTGTTCTGATAGTTCAGGTAATAAGCATGCTCCCAGACATCCAGTCCAAGTATTGGTGTCCCGGAACATCCGGCATCCGGCATTAATGGGTTATCCTGATTAGGTGTAGAGCATACAGCAACGGTACCGTCTGAATTCTTGCATAACCAAGCCCATCCACTGCCAAATCTCGTGGCTGCTGCTTTACTAAACGCTTCCTTAAACTGATCGAATGAACCAAACGCTGCATTGATAGCGTCAGCCACTGCTCCAGATGGCTCTCCGCCACCATTAGGACTCATGACAGTCCAGAACAATGAGTGATTGAAATGGCCGCCTCCATTATTTCTTACTGCCGGAACATCAGAATGATCTCTGCAAATTGCTTCAATTGATTTGCCTTCCATTTCAGTTCCTGCTACTGCATTATTTAGATTAGTGACATACGCATTGTGATGCTTCCCATGATGGATTTCCATGGTCTGAGTGTCGATGTGAGGGTTTAACGCATCATGCGCATAAGGTAGGTCGGGTAATTGAAATGCCATAATTATGTATTTTTAATTGGTTCGAAATTGATTTGTGAAGATAACAAGAAGCCTGGATGAATGGTTGCCTCTTTTGTTAAATTGTTGACTGGTTGATTGGTAAAATAGTTAATTGATTGTCATTTGTTCTTCGGAAAATTCGTGAAAACTTCTCACCAGCATTCCACTATTTAGCCAATCAACTAATCATCCTTTTTTCTGAGTTTGTTAAAAAAGTTCTTAATCAGTTGTTCGCTTTCATAACACATAACGCCATCCTTCACTTTGGTTTTGGGATGAATGATATTTTTATTGAATTTCCTGAAGCCTCTTTCTTTATCAGATGCCCCAATGATCAGTTCACCAATCTGAGTCCAGAAGAGTGCTCCTGCACACATACTACAGGGTTCAAGCGTAACATATAGTTTACACTCGTTAAGGTACTTCGATCCAAGATTATTTTGAGCAGCCGTTACAGCAAGCATTTCTGCGTGAGCGGTGGCATCATTTAGCCGTTCGACCCTGTTATGATCCTTAGCTATGATTTTGTTTTCGCAGACCACTACGGCACCAATTGGTATTTCACCTTCTGCATACGCCTTTTCTGCTTCAAGCAGTGCCTGTTTCATGAAATGATCATCACTGTGTATGCTTAGCTCCATTTATTTAATTCGGATACTTTGCATCATCTCTTCTGCCACACCTTCCCACTGACTTTGAAGTCGAACTTTGCATCCAAAATTGAAAAGTAAAATCTGATCTTTGTAAGATGTGTATTGGATATACGTGTAGTTTCTCAGTGTGCGCTTTCCGCTAAATGCATTGTCATCTCTAATTACAGAGGTGAATTCGAAAACAATAAACTCTCTGCCATTAATGGTCTTAATGGTGTCCTGAATGTATTCAATTTCATCAAAAAGCGCATTGACGCTTGCTTTATAAAATCCGTATACCGTTTCCGTGTCATTTTCCGTCCATTGCATCGGATTATCATTGATTCCAAATGTCACATCCTGAGCCTGAGTGGAAAACATGGCAAGGGGCACCTTTGATGAGGCAACCTGTCTCATTCGACTCTGATCAGACATGCTTACAAACTCAGGAGATATTTTTAGACTGATGTCCTCACCAACCTTTGTTGGGACCAGCTTTTGCCCAAAGACCGAAATGCTTATGATCAGACATAATAAGCGAATTGAAATTTTCATGACTCAAAACTAAGAAGTCTGACCTATTGTCAATTGAATTGATTCAATAATCTAAAACACGGATCACATTCCACTATGATAAGATATATTTTTGCGGGAAATTTCTATTTCTAAGGATTAAAAAAACCGGAATGCTAAGAACGCATACATGTGGCGAGTTAAGAATTGATCATGTTGGAAAAGAGGTAACACTCTGTGGCTGGGTGCAGACACAGAGAGACAAGGGTGGAATCGTTTACATTGATCTTCGTGATCGTTATGGAATCACTCAGCTGATTTTTGAAGAAGGGGTCACAGACGAGAGTTTGATCAAAAAAGCAAAAGCAATTGGACGTGAGTTTGTACTGAAGGCTGAGGGAGAAATCGTAGAACGATTTTCCAAAAATGACAAAATGGCTACCGGTGACGTTGAAATAAGAGTAAAAAGTCTTTCAATTCTGAATAAGTCGAAAACTCCGCCATTTACTATCGAAGACGAAACGGATGGTGGAGAGGATCTTCGGATGAAGTACAGATATCTGGATATTCGAAGAGAAGAGGTGCGAAAGAAGCTGGAACTCCGGCATCAGATGATGCAAAAAGTAAGGGAGTACCTGAACGGTGAAAAATTTGTTGAGGTTGAAACACCGTACTTGATCAAGTCCACTCCGGAAGGAGCAAGGGATTTTGTGGTTCCATCTCGCATGAATAATGGCGAATTTTATGCCCTGCCCCAATCTCCTCAAACATTCAAACAACTGTTGATGGTGGCAGGAATGGATCGCTATTTTCAGATCGTGAAATGTTTTCGGGATGAAGACTTAAGAGCGGACCGACAGCCGGAGTTTACCCAGATTGACTGTGAAATGGCATTTGTAGAGCAGGAAGATGTGCTTAACACTTTCGAAGGGATGACAAAATTTCTTTACAAAGAATTAAAAGGAGTTGAGCTTGAAGATTTTCAACGAATCACATATGATGAGGCAATGGCAAAGTATGGCTCAGACAAACCTGACCTTAGATTTGGAATGGAATTCTGCGAGTTGAACGATCTGACACATGGAAAAGGATTTGTTGTGTTTGACAGTGCAGAACTCGTTGTTGGTATTGTGGCGAAAGGTGGTGCCGACTACTCACGAAAACAACTGGATGAATTGACTGACTTTGTTAAGAAACCTCAGATCGGAGCAAAAGGATTGGTTTATATGAAAGTGAACGAAGATGGCACATTCAAATCTTCGGTAGATAAATTCTTTGATCAGGAGGCACAAAAAGCCTGGGCAGAAAAAGCCGGAGCTGAGTCGGGAGATTTGTTGCTGATACTTGCAGGAGAAAAGAATCAGACCCGGAAAGCATTAAATGAGTTGCGTCTTGAGTTGGGAGAACGACTTGGACTGAGGGACAAGAAAAAGGTTGCCGCAGCGTGGGTTGTTGACTTTCCGCTTCTGGAGTGGGAAGAAGAAACAGGAAGATACCATGCCATGCATCACCCGTTTACCTCTCCAAAAATGGAAGATATCGGTAAACTGGAATCTTCACCAGGTGAGGTAAAGGCAAATGCGTATGACCTGGTCATAAACGGAGTAGAAGCCGGTGGTGGATCAATAAGGATTCATGATCGAGAATTGCAGTCTAAAATGTTCAGTGTTTTAGGCTTTTCCAAAGAAGAAGCTGAGGCACAATTTGGTTTCTTAATGGGAGCCTTTGAATACGGAGCCCCACCGCACGGAGGAGTTGCCTTTGGGTTTGACAGATTATGTGCAATAATGGCCGGTGAGCAAAGTATTCGAGATTTTATTGCATTTCCCAAGAACAATGCCGGGCGAGATGTCATGATCGATTCTCCTTCTAAAATATCTGGAGAACAACTGAATGAACTTGGCATTACGCTTTCAGAGAAAAATGAATCGTAGTTTTTAGTTCTTTTTGTTTAATTTTTGTGGATAATTAATCACCCATGACCAAGAAATTTTTACTTTATTCTTCTCCGTTTTTTTTCCTCTTTGGTGCACTGTCCCTCTTTGAGCCTGTGATGTATCGGAATTTCTTTGCAAGTACGTCCATTGACAGACTGGAAGGAAAGGAATTTCAGATCATTGCCCATAAAGGTGCGTCCGGGCTTGCACCTGAAAATACAATGGCAGCATTTGAAAAGGCACTGGAGTTGGGTGTTGATCAAATTGAGCTGGATGTGAGACATACACATGATGAAGAAATAGTTGTATTCCATGATCAGAGGCTGGACAGGGTTACTCGAGATTCACTGGGTAATTCGGTAACCGGCGATGTGCATGATTACACCCTGGCGGAGATCAAACAGTTTGAAGTAGGTTCATGGTTTGATTCGAAGTATTCAAATGAGAAAATTCCTACACTGAAGGAAGTTTTGGATTTCGTAAATGGCAGATGTAAAGTGTTGATTGAAATCAAGCACATGGATCATCCGCATTACCATGATTTTGCTGAAAAATTAGTGGATGTAGTAATGGCCGAGGAAAACGGTGAAGACTGGATCATTCTACAGTCCTATGAACCACAATATTTGGATGAGGTTCACGAACTGGACTCTTTAATCCAAACCAAAGCATTGATTATCGGTGAAGATTCTGCTCCTCTCATTGCATTTTATATTGAAACCAGAATGCACATGGGAAGGGCTAAGGAAGGCAATCGAATGAAAGCGATCAACCCTGAATGGAAGACATTGTCTCCGAGGCGGGTATTTCAGATGCATGCCCAGGGTTTTGAAGTACATGCCTATCCGGTGAATACCCGGGACGACATGATTAAAATGCTAAATGCAGGAGTTGACGGGATTATCACAGACTTTCCTGACCGTGCACTTCAGATTAGAAAGGAAATTAATCAGTTGACGAAGTAGCCATATTATTGATGTCAGCTTCTGTTGCGATGTATCCAAACGCATCCCATGCCGGGCTTTCAAGTGTTTTCCAAAAAAGATTTCGAGCGTCATCAATCCGATTGTTTTGCAGGTACCAGTTTCCTATTCCGTATGCCACTGTGGGATTAAGTGTACCATCTTCATTGGTAGCAATTTTAATCAGCTCCTCTTCGGATTTTGTTCCTTTGAACAAAAGTAAGAGGTCGAGGTACGCATCATTTTCAACCATTTTCATGGTGGGAGAAATTTTGTTTAAGACCTCAGTTGCCAGATCATCATTTCCGACACGTCTCGCTGACATATATAGCCAATAGCTTGTTGCTGCAAGTAAATCATCATTGTCGCTGAATTCCATGCACTTGTTATATGCAGACACAGCTTTATCAAACCGACCATTCAGATAATGAGCAAGACCAAAGTGATAGTAGATGTTGAAAAAATCATTTCCCAGAGGCTGATTCAATTTGTTTGGCAATCCGTCAGGTTCCACCTGATTTTTTGCTCGTGTGCTGTAAAAAGCTGCAAGCTCAAAATCAGCGATGGCTTTGTCAATTTGTCGGGTCGTGATGTATCTGTGCCCTCTGTGTCTTCTCAGGCGATAGGACTGAGGATACTTTGACAGTCCGTCGGTGTACACCTGAATCGATTCAGGAAGTTGTCCGAGATAGGCAAGACGTCTTCCATACCAGATGATCAAATCAAGACTGTCGGGATATTGAGTCAACGCCTGCTCTGCTTCAGCAAGGTTTTTTTCATACTTAAGCTTTGTTTCCGGTTCCAGCTCTTTGGGTGTTAATTCCGACCCAAGAAAGGACATTATTCTCCCGTCATCAACCACGCTCTCAGTTTGAGCTTCTGGATCAGTCTCCTGTCGGCCTGGAACTTCACAGGCAGCAATGGAAAAAATGAACAGGGTGGTAAAAATGTAGTGGCTCTTTTTCATTAAAATTCTTAATTCTTAATTACTCATCCCAGTTAGGATATCCTGGCTGCTCAATATCAGTGCCGTCTTTTGCCTTTTCAACCATTGCTCTGACATCTTTTAGCAATTCTTTCGCGTCGAATACTATGCCGTCTTTGATTGTATATTTAACTCCACCAACTCTGGTTACTTCATTTCCCTCTGTCAATTTTATGGCGCCCGTACCGTATAATACTTTCAGGTTCTCCAATGGGTTTTGGTCAATGATGACAAGGTCGGCCAGTTTTCCAACTTCAATGGATCCAATTTGCTTATCCATTCCCAATGCCTCAGCTCCATTCAATGTGGCAGACTTGATCACTTCAAGCGGATGAAATCCTGCTTCTCTCAGTAATTCCATTTCCCGTACATAAGCAAATCCATACAACTGGAAAATAAAACCTGAATCGGATCCGGTGGTAACCCGCCCTCCTCTGTTTTTATACTCATTAATGAAAGTCATCCACAAACGGTAGTTTTCTTTCCAGGCCACTTCTTCTTCAGTCCCCCAAAAATGCCAGTAAGACCCATGCGATACTTTGCTTGGCTGATAGAATTTCCAAAGCGATGGAAGCGTATACGCCCTGTGCCAGTCTGCATTCCTTGCGCGCATCAGATCTCTGCTCGCCTCATAAATGTTGAAAGTAGGATCCATGGTGAAATCGAGTGCCAGCAACTTATTCATGACCTCATTCCATTTGTCTGAATAGGGAGGAGCCGCCTGCTTCCATAACCTTCCTGCTTCACCAAAGCGGTGCTGCTCATTCTGGTAGTTATAATCCAGCGGATAATTTTGGACGATTCGATCCGTGAAAAGTGCCTCTGGTAAACCGTACCAGTGTTCCATGGAAGTAAGTCCTGACTCTGCTGAATTCACCACATTCCATCTGGCGACACTTAGTTGGGCATGATGACACGCTGATCTAAGCCCAAGTCTCTTGTTTTCTTTCAGGGCAGCATCCATTACCTCCGGGGCAGCACCGAAGAATTTAATGCCGTCGGCACCTCGTCGGTAATTCGCTCTGACCCATGCAATGGCCTCATCAGCATTGGTGATTGATCCTTTTACAAATTCAGTTCCTGCACTTCTTTCACCTGGAACATTCTTCATAAACGGAACATCCTCCAGGTTTTGTCCAAAAGAAGTATAGGCCAAAATTCTTGGAGCGGTGATTTCGTTGGCTGCACTTCTTTGTTTATGCCGAAGCACCCAATCAAGGCCGTTTCCGGCTGAAGGATCCCGAATAGTGGTAATGCCATGGGCAAGCCAAAGTTTGAATACATATTCAGCCGGAGTTCCCTGGCTGGTTCCGCCAATATGGCCATGCATGTCAACAAATCCAGGGAGGACATACATGCCTTCAGCATTTATTTCTTTTCCGTTACCGTTAAATTTTGGTCTTCTGTCATCATTGATTTTGACACCTGGATATCCAACGACCTGGACCCGGGTGATCACATTGTTTTCAATTACAATATCTACCGGTCCGATTGGAGGGGCACCATTTCCATTTATTAATGTGGCTCCTCTGATGATCAGCTGTTCAAATGGTCCTTCCCCTTCAGCTCTTGATGGAGCGGGGTTTATTTGAGCTGTTAGCATAGAAAATGTGAGCAGAAACAGGAGAGAGGCTAAGGATTTCTTCATGAGGTTAGTGTATAATTGTCATAGTTGTGTTTTAAAAATAATCAAACTAAAACCAAACTATGTCTCTCACCCCATCGACCATGATGCCACTCGGCACAAAGGCACCCGATTTTAACCTTCCGGATGTGATTTCTAAGACAGATAAAACCCTTGAAGATGTGAAGGGTGAAGAAGGTCTTGTCGTGATGTTTATCTGTGCTCATTGTCCATTTGTAAAAAATATTGAGGAAGAACTGGGAATTGTGGCCAGACACTATCAGCACCTTGGGATAGGTTTTGTAGCTATTTCATCTAATGATGTAGAGAATTACCCGGAAGATTCCCCTGATGAATTAAAGAAGCAGGCAGAAACACATGATTTTTCATTTCCCTACTTGTATGATGAATCACAGGAGACAGCAAAAGCCTATGATGCAGCCTGCACACCTGATTTCTTCTTATTTGACAAGGACATGAAATGTACCTATCGGGGAAGATTCGATGCAAGCACTCCGGGAAATAATGAGCCTGTTGATGGAGGTGACCTGAGCGCCGCAATTGATGCTCAATTGGATGGAGAACCACCGCTTGAGGAGCAACTTCCAAGTATGGGGTGTAACATTAAGTGGAAAGTCTGATTACTTGCAACGTGCAGTGTCAGTCTACTTTTTTATTACAATATCTCGTTTCAATAAATATGAATTAGACATGAATTAGGTTTCATGGATGAAAAAAGAATACCTGTCTCTTTCTGACAAAATTGATTTTTTTCTTTTTGCATTTAGGAAACATCAATTTATGGTCATTTCGCTTTTTACTCTTCTCTCAATTTTGACGGGTTTATTCTACTTGGCCTGGATTTATGAAGAATGGGAAGGATGCATTTTTTTGGGATTGTTTATTTCGGTTTTATTGGTTTTTGCATCGACCCTTCCTTCCAGTTTTTCATATTATTATGATAGAGCACTTGTTGAAAGGTATGGTATAAATCGTGTTGGAATTGTCACTGGTAAGCGGATTGAAAACTATTCAATGAAAGATGTTGATCATTCTATTTACATCATATCCTATGAATACGATTATGGTAAAAAGTACTCGAGTGAATTCATTTTGGAATGTGAAATCTGCTATAACAAAATTGATGTTGGTTCTGATTTGCCAATTCAACTGGTGAAGGTCAGACCTGAATTAGTTAAGCCGAGAAGGGTAAAACTGGCTATGAATCTGGGATTGAAACGAAATGATTGCGTATAGCTTAGAGGTATTTAGGAGATGTGCTTAAATTTTTGATTGTCGAACTGATTTCAGTCCATCGCTCATTGATTAAATTGCGCTTCCAATTTATATCATGAGTATTCAGGGAAATATTAAAATCGTCACAACCCATCAGCTTCAGGAAATGAAGTTGAAAGGGGAGAAGATCACCATGCTGACTGCATATGACTATTCGATGGCTAAGATTATTGATCAGGCCGGGATTGATGTCATTCTGGTTGGCGATAGTGCCTCCAACGTAATGGCGGGAAATGAAACAACGCTTCCTATTACACTGGATCATATGATCTGGCATGCAACATCTGTTGTAAAGGCCGTAAAACGAGCGTTTGTTGTGGTCGATGTGCCATTTGGCAGCTATCAGGGAAATTCTTCTGAGGCCCTGAGGTCCTGCATTCGTATTATGAAAGAGTCAGGGGCCCATGCTGTCAAAATGGAAGGCGGGCTGGAAATCAAAGAAAGTGTCTCACGTGTACTTTCAGCAGGAATTCCGGTGATGGGTCACCTGGGACTTACCCCACAGTCCATTTACAAATTTGGCACTTATACAGTCAGAGCAAAAGAAGAAGCTGAAGCGAATAAATTGAAAGAAGATGCTGTGCTTCTGGACGAGCTTGGATGTTTCGGAATTGTACTTGAAAAAATTCCGTCAAAGCTTGCAAAAGAAGTATCTGAATCTATAGCGATACCGACAATTGGGATTGGTGCAGGCCCACATACAGACGGCCAGGTACTTGTTGTTCATGATATGCTGGGAATCACTCAGGATTTTAAACCAAGATTTCTAAGACAGTATGCTGACCTGAACCAGGTAATGAGCGATGCTGTTAAGAATTATGTCTCGGACGTTAAGACCAGAGATTTCCCTAACAATAAAGAAAGTTATTAATACCTAAACCGATTTACCGTACAGTCAATGGCATCAACCATCATATATACACATACAGACGAAGCACCAGCTCTCGCAACCAAATCACTCCTGCCAATAGTCAAAGCATTTACCTCCACCGCAGGTATCAATGTTGAAACAAGGGATATTTCACTGGCCGGTCGAATTCTGGCAACTTTTAGTGATTTCCTGAAAGAAGATCAACGGATCAGCGACGATCTGGCTGAGTTGGGAGAATTGTCAAAAACACCGGAAGCCAACATCATTAAGCTTCCTAATATCAGTGCTTCAATCCCTCAACTTCAGGCAGCCATTTCAGAGTTGCAATCACAAGGCTATTCATTGCCTGATTACCCGGAAGATCCGAAAAATGGGGAGGAAAAGGAGATTAAGTCAAAATATGACAAGATAAAAGGGAGTGCAGTGAACCCTGTATTACGTGAGGGCAACTCGGACAGACGAGCACCCAAAGCAGTAAAGGAATTTGCTAAAAACCATCCACATTCCATGGGAGCGTGGCGGTCGGATTCCAAAACACATGTTGCGAGCATGAGCAACGGGGATTTTTATGGAAGTGAGAAATCGGCGACCATTCAAACAGAGGGAAGTGTCCGGATAGAATTCACAGCAGCTGATGGATCCAAAAATGTATTAAAGGAGGGGATACCTGTTCTTTCAGGAGAAATTATTGACGCGTCGGTAATGAGTCATTCAGCACTGAGTGCATTCTTTGAGAAGGAGATCGATGCTGCGAAGCAGGAAGATGTATTGTTCTCCGTTCACCTGAAAGCGACCATGATGAAAGTGTCCGACCCCATCATTTTTGGAGTGGCAGTTTCTGCCTATTATAAATCCGTTTTGGAAAAGCACAGGGAAATCCTTGAAGAGTCAGGGTTTGATCCAAACAACGGTATCGGAGACTTATATACGAAAATTCAAGACCTCTCGAGTGAAAAGAAAGCCGAAATAGAAGCCGATATTCAGGCCTGCTATCAGAATCGACCGGCAATGGCAATGGTGAATTCAGACAAAGGAATTACAAACCTGCATGTACCGAGTGATGTAATAATTGATGCCTCAATGCCGGCAGCCATACGGACTTCAGGTCAAATGTGGGGTCCCGATGGTCAATTGAAAGACATGAAAGCCGTCATTCCGGATCGAAGTTATTCCGGAGTGTACCAGGCGGTCATTGATGATTGCAAGCTTCATGGAGCTTACGATCCGACAACCATGGGAAGTGTTTCCAATGTTGGACTGATGGCACAGAAGGCTGAGGAGTACGGTTCTCACGATAAGACCTTTCAAATGACAGGCAGTGGGGTTATGAAAGTGATTGATGAGGCCGGGAATACACTCATTGAACAAAAAGTCGAAGAAGGTGATATTTTCAGAATGTGTCAGGTAAAAGATGCTCCTGTTCAGGACTGGGTTAAGCTTGCCGTGAACCGGGCAAGAGCAACAGGTGTGCCCGCTGTTTTTTGGTTGGACAACAAAAGGTCACATGATGCTGAACTTATCAAAAAAGTAAACCAGTATCTTGCTGATCATGATACCAACGGATTAGAAATTAAGATTATGTCTCCGGTTGATGCGACTATATTTTCAGTGGAAAGAATCAGGAAAGGACTGGATACAATCTCAGTAACAGGTAATGTTCTGAGAGATTACCTGACAGATCTTTTTCCAATCCTCGAAGTAGGAACGAGTGCAAAAATGTTATCTATAGTGCCACTTATGAATGGTGGTGGATTGTTTGAAACAGGTGCAGGTGGTTCCGCACCGAAACATGTGCAACAGTTCGTTGAAGAAGGACATCTGCGTTGGGACTCACTTGGAGAATTTTTGGCCCTGGCAGTTTCATTAGAGCACTTTGCTGAAAAAGATGCCAACGCTAAAGCAAAAGCACTTTCGGAAACACTGGATGCCGCTACTTCAAGGCTGTTACAGGAAAACAAATCACCTTCCAGAAAAGTGAATGAGATAGATAATCGTGGAAGTCATTTCTACCTCGCTTTATATTGGGCGGAAGAACTGGCCGCTCAAAATGATGATACTGAACTTCAGGCAACCTTCAAATCCGTTGCTCAATCGCTGAAATCCGGTGAGTCGCAGATCAATGATGAACTGATTGCAGCTCAGGGATCTCCTGTTGATATTGGAGGATATTATCAGCCCAATGAGCGCAGGACTTTAGCTGCCATGCGCCCAAGCACTACATTGAATAAGATCATTGATTCTATTTAGGGATTTTGTAGATGTGATTTTCACTTACTTAATAAGTAGCTGGTAATAAGCAATTTACCTGGTATTAGCTCACTGGTTCATATGACCATTATGGCTTAAACTACTGTTATCGAAGCATTCGTGTGAAAAATAGATCGTTAACAGGTGTTCGTCGAATACCCCTGGAAATCCTGAGATATGCTCCTTAGCTTTGAAATAAGCTAAACTCAACCACTATGTTTACCAAATCAAATGTTTACATCACAATCCTGTTTTTTTTCCTGATTTCAACCCTTAATTGTCAGGCAGGTACAGAAGGGAAAGAGGAGGAGTTTGAAAAAGCACAGACGGAACTGGAGAACGCGGTAGCTGATCAGAACTACAAACATGCCAGAGAATCGCTGTACGAGTTGTTCCCTATCATGGAAGAGGATATCAAGTACACAAAAAAGACATTAGGTGTCGAGAAGAAAGCGAAGAATGTAGATGTGGCTGAAGATTTGAAAGAGAATTTGAATCGAAAAAAGGAAATTCTGGATACCCTTGATCATATTATGCATGCCTCTCCGGCAGCATTAAGAGTACAGGCAAATAAAGCCATGACTCTTGTAGCTGAGTTTAAGAAATTAAGCTTCTGGCCAAAAACTACCTGAACACTCACATCTGATTTATCATTCTTTTTTGAAGCTGGTGAGCAATTATCAATGTCTGTGATCAGTGTCCTCTGATTGATAAATCCGTCGGATTCATTCCTTCAAATCGCGGACAAATTACACCCCATAAAATAATCACTTGTAGACTCTTTGTAATTCCTGTTTTCGACGATTAGCTGAATGGTAAGCGTACATTTGGATCTTTGATTTTTGTAATCTTCTAAGATTTTATTTAATAATATCGAGCGATCCATGTTAAATGCTTCAAGGGGAATAATCCTCTTATTATTTGCGTATTCAGGCTTTTGTCAGGAAATCATACTGAAAAAAACAGTCTTCGGGGCAGTGGGACAATTGTCACCGTTGGCTGGAGACATAAGGATCAGCCAGACAGTAAGTCAAACCTCCCTCACCTCCTATGTTGTAGACCACTCGGCTGGCCATTCGGTTCATTTACTCCAGGGTTTTCAGCACGAATTCCTGTCTGTTAAGTCAGTAACGAATTATGAAAAAAATGAGCCGGAGATTGTTTTGTATCCGGTTCCGGTTGACGATTATCTCCGGGTGTTGATTCCGAATGGCTCGACCTTTGATGAATATGAAGTCATTGTTTACAGTGTGGACGGGAAGGAAGTAGCTAAAGGAATTATCAAAGGCAACAATGACTCAATGGATCTGTCAGCTCTCAGCAGTGGGTACTATGAGGTGCAGATTCGAAATGAATCGAATCATCAACTTTCACAAAGCTCCATCATCAAAAAATGAAGCACCTTATCCTCATATCACTGGTTTTTTGTTACCTGACCGGGTTTTCACAACAGAGGTTTCAGTCAAATCAACAGCATTTTGGAGGATTTGGACTGGGGGGGAGCATGGCTATGCTTGATTTTACCAATGAAGAAGGGATTGTTAACAAAGATTTAAAAGGAATACCCGGGGTAACTGCCTCCTTCCTTTTGCAATACACACTAAAACAGGCCACAGGATCGAAGTTTGCACCAAGAACCTCACTGACGTGGAAGAGTGGATACGCCAACCACAATCTGAAAGATAAAAGCAACAATGTGGTTTCCCGATGGTCCATGCACTATTGGTCCAACTCATTGACCGTATTTCGTCACCTGGATTCAAGACAAAAGGTGAATCCATATTTTGGAGCCGGATTGTTTTCAGAATTTCTGACCGGAGGAACACAGACCCTTGGATTTGAACAATATGATCTGACCGAATTTGTCAATAGGCTGAATTGGGGTGCTTCCATCGATTTGGGCATAAGTTACCGAACAGCGAATGACGCATTCAGTACGATGGGGATCAATTATTCGAGGGGATTGACCAATCTCGACAAAGATGAAGGACAGGAAGCACTTCTTCATCACTTTCAAATTTATGTCACCACATTATTTGAATTTACCAAAAGAAAAAGGAGAAGAAAATGAGTGTTTTACATAGATTATTTCCGTTGCTTATTGCAGGAGCAGCATGTCTTAATGCCCATGCCCAAACCTCCGGAACTAATCCGGCAATCAGCTATCAAACGGTGGTCTATGAAGAGAATCCTGGTGGATTCGGTGCGGACCCGGATGGAAAGCCGGTTATTAACAAAGAATTACACTTCCGCTTTTCCATCAGGGCAGACAGCAAAACGGGGCTTATTGTTTATGAAGAGATGCATGAGGTGAGAACCAATCAGTTTGCAGTGGCCAATGCATTGATCGGCCGGGGAGGAGTATCTGTGGGTCAAAGGATAACAGACCTTGACTGGGCAGAAACAGATTACTACCTGGAAGTTGCGATCGATATGCTCGATCAAAAGGGATTTCGGGTCATGAGCGTGGAGCCGCTGGTGGTTCCGCCATGGGGGAAAGCTTCACCGCAGCTACTGAGCATCGACGGTGGCCTTCTTTCCATTTCAGGAGGCAACAGCATTGAAATTGGGGATGCCGATGAAACGAATGAACTGATCCAAAATGTATCGCTAAATGCTGGTATATTATCAATAGCCGATGCATCAGGCACGCATACGGTTGACCTTTCCAATTTATCAACGGAGTTGTTCAATGGAGATGAAATTCAGGATCTGGAATTGATTGGTGATGTGTTGCGAATTACGAAGAATAATGAAGCAACCGAGATTGACCTTTCGCTCTACCTGGATAATACGAACCTGACAGAGGCAGAAGTAGATGCATTCGTCAGCAACAACGGCTATCTGATGGCCGAAATGGATGGTTCGGTGAGCAACGAGTTACAGGACATCAGCACGAATGGGACTTCCGGGAACATCTCTCTTTCCAATGGCTCCACTATCAACCTGAATGTAAATGATGGCGACTCAGATGCTGAAAATGAGATTCAGGATTTGGAGATAAACTCCAATTCACTTCGAATCACAAATAATAGTTCAGCAACTACTATTGATTTGACACCCTACCTGGACGATACACAATTGACCGAGACAGAAGTAGATGCCTTTGTTAGCAACAATGGCTACCTCACCACAGAGATTGACGGCTCGGTAACGAATGAATTGCAGGATATTTCGCTTTCAGGCAGCAGTCTTTCCATAACCGATGGCTCAACCATTGATTTATCCAGTTTAGACACGAATAGCCAACTCACTGAAACGGAGGTAGATGACATGGTAAGCAACAATGGTTATTTAACTGCTGAAGTTGACGGGTCTGTGACCAATGAACTACAGAACATTTCATTATCGGGCAGCGATCTTTCCATAACCGGTGGCTCCACCATTGACCTTTCAGGTATTGATACAGACACACAACTCACCGAAGCAGAAGTAGATGACATGGTAAACAACAATGGTTATTTAACTGCTGAAGTTGACGGGTCTGTAACGAACGAAATACAAGATTTAGACTTGAATTCCACTACCCATGTGTTAAACATTACGGATAATGCGACACCCACCGATATTGACCTGACTCCTTACCACAATACCTTCCAAACCACCGCTAATGTTACCTCCAATGAAAATGGGGATTATGCCACCGATGATTTTGTGTTTGGCTCTCGGCAACTAGACAATGACATTTTTGCATCTCATGATAATTATAGGATGTTATTTGATAAATCACTGGGTGCGTTTAGGGCAGGGATTGCATCAAGCTATTCTTGGAATGAAACAAATTTGGGGCATGGTTCTGCCGCTTTTGGCTTTCATACAACAGCATCCGGAACAAATTCATTTGCTTCTGGAAGAAATACAGTCGCAAATGGTTATTCTAGTTTTGCCATCGGGCGATCTACAGTTGCCTCTGGCTATTCATCTGTTGCATTAGGGTATAATACAAGAAGTCGAGCCATCGGAGAGCTGGCTGTTGGATACTATAATCTTGATGTAACACCGATAGACCCTGATAATCCAAACCCATCTGATCGGATTTTCAGTATTGGAAATGGGGAGTATCTTTTAAGGGCAGACGCATTGAGCATATTTCGAAATGGAGCCTTTGCATCAGGAGTGGGTTCATTTGCCACAGGAACATCTTCCAGAGCCTCAGGTTTCCATGCTAGGGCACGTTCTTTTGCTGAAACTGCTTTAGGAACCTGGAACACCAGTTATATCCCAAATAATGTAGTAGGATTTGACCCGTTAGATCGATTATTTGTTCTTGGTAATGGCCCAGATAACTTAAACGCATCAGACGCCCTCATCATGCTCAAAAATGGCAATACCACTCTCCATGGCGCACTCACCATCGATGCGGATAATGTGGGAGGAAATGATGGATACACTTTACCCGGACAGGATGGTGCAGCCAACCAGGTACCGGTAACCAATGGAGCTGGCGTGGTAAGCTGGAGCGATGTTGATGCCAGTACCACCAACGAAATACAAGATTTAGACTTGAATTCCACTACCCATGTGTTAAACATTACGGAGAATGCGACACCCACCGATATTGACCTGACTCCTTACCACAACACCTTCCAAACTACCGGTGGTGTTACCTCCAACGAAAACGGAGATTACGCCACTAATGATTTTGTGTTTGGGAGTACTCGGTTGGATCAGAATGGAAATTTTTCTCATAATGCACGAATGTTTTTTGACAAAAGTAAAGGAGCTTTCCGGGCTGGATATGCTTCTTCTAGTCAATGGAATAATGCAAACGTGGGGCATTATTCTGTGGCCTTTGGTCAGAATACTACTGCTTCAGGACACTTCTCTTTGGCTAGTGGATATGGTAGTAATGCGTCTGCACCATATTCAACTGCCTTAGGCTATTCTTCTGCGTCAGCAGATTATGCTACAGCTATAGGAAATTCCAATGCAACAGGTATCCGTAGTTTTGCTGCAGTAAGTGGAAATGCTTCTGGGCCGTACTCAATCTCAATTGGTAGTGATACAGATGCAATTGGATTGTTATCAGTAGCAATCGGTTCGAGTTCTCGAGCTACAAATGTTGGCTCGATTGCAATTGGATCACATGCACGATCTAATGGTCATCACTCATTTGCTGGAGGACTCTTTAGCAATGTCAGTTCATATGCGGAAACTGGATTAGGACTGTATAACACCATCATAACTCCAATCGAAGTAGATGCATTTGATCCACAAGACAGATTGTTTATTATAGGCAATGGTACTGCTGCCAACCGCTCAGACGCTCTTGTGATGCTCAAAAATGGCAACACCACCTTGCACGGTGAACTCTCCATCGATGCAGATAACGTTGGTGGAAGTGATGGATACACTTTACCCGGACAGGATGGTGCTGCGAACCAGGTACCTGTAACCAATGGAGCTGGCGTGGTAAGCTGGAGCGATGTGGATGCCAGTACCACCAACGAAATACAAGATTTAGACCTGAACGCCACTACCCATGTGTTAAACATTACGGAAAATGCCACACCCACCGATATTGACCTGACTCCTTACCACAATACCTTCCAAACCACCGCTAATGTTACTTCCAACGAAAATGGAAATTATGCCAATGATGATTTTGTGTTTGGGAGTCCACAAATGGATGATGATGGGGATTCAGATCATGATGCAAGAATGTTTTTTGATAAGAGTAAAGGAGCATTTAGAGTGGGAGTTGCAACAGGCAGCGAGTGGGATGATGCTAATGTAGGGATTTACTCCGCTGCTATGGGTTACAATACCGAAGCAATTGGAACTTACTCAACGAGTTTAGGCAGCAATGCACGGGCAAATTCACATCTTGCAATGGCCTTAGGCAATGGAGTGGAAGCCAATAATATAAGAAGCATAGCAATGGGGGTAAACTCTACGGCAAATGCAGACAATTCAATTGCAATTGGAAATGAAGCAACGACTTTAGGTGAAGAAGGAATCTCAATTGGAACAAATACAATAGCGGATGGAGCTAATTCAATTGCAATTGGAAATGAGGCAGAAACCAATGGACTGAGGTCCACCTCTATAGGCTATCAAACAGTTGCCAATGGTAATCATTCTGTTTCAATTGGCAGAGGAAGCATAGCAGATCATGAAACAGTTGCGATTGGCAGAGGGGTTCATTCTAACGGGTATCAATCTATGGCTATTGGTCATTCAACAGAATCGAATGGGTATTATTCAACAGCAATAGGTTTAGGTACCATTTCATCATCAAGGAATGAGTTTGCACTGGGCTATTACAATACAGAAGATCTGTCTGCTTCTGTTGATATGCAAATTGATACAGATCGTCTTTTAGTCGTAGGAAACGGCATTGGAGATCTTTCTCGTTCAGACGCACTCATCATGCTCAAAAACGGGAACACCACCTTGCATGGTGAACTCACCATTGATGCAGATAATGTTGGTGGAAATGACGGGTATACTTTACCCGGACAGGATGGTGCAGCCAACCAGGTACCGGTAACCGATGGTGCTGGTGTGGTAAGCTGGAGTGATGTGGATGCCAGCACCACCAACGAAATCCAGGATTTAGACCTGAACGCCACTACCCATGTGTTAAACATTACGGATAACCCTACACCGACCGATATTGACCTGACTCCTTACCACAATACCTTCCAAACCACCGCTAATATTACCTCCAATGAAAATGGAAATTATGCCAATGATGATTTTGTGTTTGGGAGTCCACAAATGGATGATGATGGGGATCCAGATCATGATGCAAGAATGTTTTTTAATAAGAGTAAGGGTGCTTTTAGAGCTGGACGCGAAACAGGTTCAGATTGGGACGATCTAAATGTGGGTGGCTCTTCATTTGCCACAGGATTCTCTACGATTGCAAGTGGTTCTGTATCTTTTGCTAGTGGTTTACAAACCGAAGCAACAGGAGCATATAGTTTTTCTGGTGGGGTATTAACTATTTCATCTGGGCAGGGAAGTATTGCACTCGGGTACAATAACACTTCATCAGGCTCAAACTCTACAACTTTCGGTAGCAATAACCATGCTTCAGGAAGTAGTTCAGTTGCACTTGGTAACAGTAGTTTCGCTTCTGGGCGAATTTCCTATTCTCAAGGCTGGAATGTATATGCCAGATCTTTTGCTGAGACCGTAATAGGCTATAGCAATACTGATTATATCCCTAACGATACTGAATCTTATGATCCAGCGGATAGGGTATTTGTCGTGGGAAATGGTAATGGTCTTTTTGGTGATCCGCTTGAAAGATCTGACGCCCTTATCATGCTCAAAAATGGCAATACTACACTTCACGGTGAATTCACCATTGATGCTGATAATGTGGGCGGGAATGATGGATATACTTTGCCAGGGCAGGATGGTGCAACCAACCAGGTACCGGTAACCGATGGAGCAGGTGTAGTAAGCTGGAGCGATGTGGATGCCAGTACATCCAATGAAATACAAGACCTTGAACTGAATACTACTACGCATGAATTAAACATAACAGATGACCCCACACCTGCCAATATTGACCTGACTCCCTACCACAACACGTTCCAAACCACCGCTAATGTTACCTCCAATGAAAACGGAGATTATGCCACCGATGATTTTGTGTTTGGAAGCTCGCAAATGGATGACGATGGAGATCCAGAGCATGATGCACGAGTGTTTTTTGATAAAGACCTGGGGGCTTTTCGAGCAGGAGTTGTTACAGGTGCCACTTGGGATGAAACCAGTCGGGGTATGCACTCCATCGCCCTGGGATATAGAAATGAAGCCTCTGGTGATAATTCTCTAGCACTTGGTCCGTGGGCAACAGCAACTGGTGCGAATGCCATTGCCATTGGCGATGGCGCTTCAGCGACTAATTTATATGCTCATGCTTTTGGCAGAGTAGCTACAGCTATTGGCCAAAACACCCAAGCATTCGGGTACAATGCCACAGCTGTAGGTAATGAGTCAACATCCATTGGCAGACATACAATTTCATCCGCTTATGGAGAGACAGCCTTGGGCCTTTTTAATACTCCTGATGCATCAGCTGATTTAGTTAATTATAATTCATCCAATCGACTATTGGTAATAGGAAATGGTACTGCAGATGCCAGTCGCTCGGATGCGCTAATTCTACTAAAAAACGGGAACACCACCCTCCACGGTGAGTTGACCATAGATGCGGATAATGTGGGGGGTAGTGATGGTTATACACTGCCCGGCCAAGATGGTACGGTTGATCAGATACTAACTACAGATGGCTCGGGTGTGGTCTCTTGGAGTGATCCGACCGACAGCCCTGCATTCACAACTTCAAATTTAGGGCCATTGAGCGCCACTTCCAACGCTCCAGGTAATTATGCAATTGATGATTTCGTGTTTGGAAGTCCTCAGTTGGACCAGGACGGAGATCCTGATCATTATAATCGCATGCTGTTCGATAAAGACTTGGGAGCTTTCAGGGCAGGATCCAGTTCGTTTGGTGATTGGAATGAGTCAAACAGGGGATTCGCCTCCATAGCCTTAGGTAATAACTCACGAGCATCAGGAATATATTCTATTTCCGCCGGGAGAGAAACCAATGCAAGTGCCGATGAGTCAATCGCCATTGGATCATTTGCGTCAGCCACAGCCACCAGAGCAGTTTCACTAGGGTTTAATCTACAAAACAATGTGGACGAATCATTGGTTATAGGAAGAAACAACACTGTATTACCTGCTGACATGCTTGTAACAATAGGGAATGGTGTTGATCAATTTAATCCGTCAAATGCCCTCATCATGCTCAAAAACGGCAATACGACCCTCCACGGTGAACTCACGATAGATGTCGATAATGTGGGTGGAAATGATGGGTATACTTTGCCTGGGCAGGATGGCACGGCTGATCAGATTATGCGCACGGATGGTGTCGGTGGACTAAGTTGGTCTGCTATATCGCCTACTGGAGCTTTTTCTACCATTGCCAATGTTACCCGAAATGCAAGTGGCGATTACACCACTGATGATTTTGTGTTCGGGAGTCCACAACTCAATGATGATGGAGATGTTAATCATAACAACCGCTTCTTCTTTGACAAAGGCAGTGGGGCATTCCGCACAGGGAGATCAGAAAACAACGAGTGGGACAATCGAGGGAATTATTCTTTCGCCTCAGGGATAGGAAATTTCGCACGTTCCTATGGTGAAACCGTGGTAGGTACATGGGCCACTGATTTGGCAGGTACTGCCGGTTCGTACCAATTTGGGGAAAGGCTCTTTGTCATAGGGGATGGCCAAAGTGATGCAGTAAGGCAGGATGCTTTGACCATTTATAAGAATGGTAGTATGATAATTGACAGATTCTTCACGCAAATAAATGGGGATCTTGACGTTACAGGGAATATTGTTGCCTTCAACCTTCCTTCCGACAGAAACCTCAAAATGAATATAAATAAGCTGGATTCAAGCTTGGAAAAAATTATCAGGTTAGAAGGTGTTTCTTTTCAATGGAATGGAATTAAAAATATAGATACTACGAGCATGCAATCAGGCTTCATTGCCCAAGAGGTTCAAGAAGTATTTCCTGAATTGGTAAAAGAGGGCAAGGATGGCTATTTGTCCATGAAATACATCGACCTTATCGCCCATCTTGTAGAAGCAATCAAAGAGTTGAAGCAGGAAAATGAGATGTTGAGGAGCAAAAACAAATCAGAGATGACAGATCTGAAGAAAAGACTGAGTGATATGGAAGAGCTGATTAAGGGATTGGCAGAAGTTGGAAAGGATATGACAGCAAAGAACGACTAAAAAAAATGCGATTCTGCTTCAAACCATAGTTCGAATGAAAACCTAAGGACCTTCTGACTATTTTTAGGGCATAATAGTCGAACATGCAACAAGATCCTTCTGCCCACATTGCACAACTGCTCACAACCAAATCAGGTGTAAAGCAGGTCACCTTTCGGAATATCTGCAAAACATTCAATGAGCTAAAGGATGAGGCACATAAGATCATTGATGACATCAATTCGAAAACCAATGGAAAAGATGTAGACATCATTTTATCTGTCGAAGAAATCAGTGATCACGAATTTCAGGTGAAGGTCGCCGGAGATTTACTGGTCTTCTTCCTCCATACCAATATTATCACGCTGAGTGATGATTACTCCTACAACAAGAGTGAGTACGTTCAGGAAGATGCAAACAGGAAATACCTGGGACAAATCAACATTTACAACTTCATGGCAGATTCATTGAAATACAATCGGATGAATGATCCAGGCTATCTCCTGTCCCGGTTGATGGTCAATTTTGAAAATCGGTTTATTGTAGAAGGGGACAAGCAAATCAATTTCATGTTTGAAACGGTTTCAACAAAACAAATAGAGCAGGTTGATTTGAATGTGTTGATTCAACTAATTATTACCCAGGCTATTGAGAATGACCTGGTGGTTCCTCCTTTCCAGAAAATCCGGGGACTCACCCTTCAGCAAAAAATAGCAAAAACCGAAATCATGGGAGCTGGTAATAAAATAGGTTTTCAGATGACTTCTTTTGAGAACAGTAAATAATACAATTCAGGTCCTTCCTTCACTTCGATATTCTATTGAGTCAATGGGTGAGAGCGTTCAATTTAAATAGTTTATTTTTCAAGACCATAAATTTCGAAAACATGAAAAATCCATTATTCTTTCTATTGATGATAGCTGTTTCCTTCCAGGTTTTTGCTCAAAAGGACAAGGAAAAAATCATTCAAAATCTTGATGCACAGCAGGTTAAGTATTCTAAAATAGCCGCCGAGATATGGAATTTGGCTGAGGTCGGATATCAGGAGGTGAAAAGTTCTGCACTTTTGAAAGAAGCGCTGGTTGCTGAGGGGTTTAAAGTTGAAGAAGGAGTTGCTGGTATTCCAACAGCATTTGTAGCTGAATATGGGTCAGGATTACCTGTTATTGCCATTCTTGCTGAGTTTGATGCTTTGCCTGGAATTTCTCAGAAAGCCATTCCTTCTCCTGAACCTGTGATTGAAGGAGGGGCTGGTCATGCATGTGGTCATCACCTGTTTGGAACGGCATCAGTAGCTGCCGGAATAGAAGTTAAGAAATGGCTGGAGAATTCAAAGAAGTCTGGTACAATCAGGGTATATGGAACCCCTGCAGAAGAAGGTGGGGCAGGAAAAGTTTATATGGTCAGGGCCGGATTATTTGATGATGTTGATGCTGTTCTGCACTGGCATCCGAGCAGTTCCAATGTGGCCAACCCGGGATCCTCTCTGGCAAATAAGTCAGCAAAATTCAGATTTTATGGTGAAGCCTCACACGCAGCAGGTTCGCCGGAGCGTGGGAGATCTGCTCTGGACGGAGTGGAGGCGATGAATCACATGGTCAATATGATGCGAGAACACGTTCCGCAGGAAACCAGAATTCACTACGTCATAACAAGAGGAGGAGAAGCTCCTAATGTTGTGCCAGCTTTTGCTGAAGTATTTTATTATACCAGAAACCCGGAAGTGGCAAATGTCAAAACAATATTTGAACGAGTGGTAAAGTGTGCAGAAGGGGCCGCTTTGGGAACCGGAACCAGAATGGATTATGAGGTCATCCACGGATTGTATAACCTGTTGCCAAATGAGACCCTGGCTAAAGTGATGTATAAGAATCTTGAGAAAGTTGGTGGTGTGAAGTATGATGGAGAGGACACGGCCTTTGGAGAGAAAATTTTGACCACCTATTCAGGGGATTATTCACTGGAAGATGCGGGAAAAATTCAACCATTCACTACTGAAAAAAGAAAATCAGCAGGTTCAACGGATGTGGGTGATGTTAGCTGGGCTGTACCTACAACAGGAATGAGGTCGGCCACCTGGGTGCCGGGAACCTCCGCTCACACCTGGCAGGCAGTTGCAGCAGGCGGAACGAAGATTGGCTATAAGGGAATGATAGTTGCCGCAAAAACCATCGCGTTGACCGCTTTGGATATTTATAACAATCCTAAGATTGTTGAGGAAGCGAAAAAAGAGTTGCTGGTGCAGCAGGGGGAGGGGTTTGTTTATGAATCGTTGATTGGTGATCGCGACCCTCCGTTAGATTATAGAAAATAAGTCTTATTCAATTGCCATGAATCCGGTAATCTGACCATTCAATCCATTATTGATTATGTGGACTGCAGAGAGATGATCGGAGTAGAAAATGTATGCATCAATTTCGAAGTTACCAGGCACACAGGAAATTCCTTTTTTATTAATAATGCGCATGGTACCAAATTCAAATTTGTCAATTGAGCCAATGGCATCTCCAATGAATGTATCTCCATTTTCCATGAGTTGGCACCCGTTTTGAACAAGGTCAACGGTTGCCGGACGGTCCAGAAAGATGGTGTCATTTCCATAGAAGAAAAGAAATTCTGATGAGAATCGGTCCGGAATCAGAACATAACCATTCTTTGGTATAATTACATGCTCGATAGTACGCTCTCTATAACTGCCTTCTGTGTATTGCTCTCTAAGGAAAAGTGAATCATTCTTCTCGATAACGGAAATAACCAGGGTGTCTCCTGTAAACTGAAAATTTTGATCACATTGACTGTCATAAAGAACGTAGGAAGCTGAATTTCCGGATTGAATGTTTTGAAGGTCAATTCCTGCGTCAGGATTGACATCAATGAAAGGACCGGCAGATTCTTCTGAACATCCGAAAAGGATAGTAAGAGTACTTGCAAATAGTAGAAGAGTTCTAATCATTTATAATCAGGATATACTTCTTTCAATACAAGTGAGAAGGGGTTGACCCTAATTGTTCGATTCGACATGTGGTGAGGTATGCTTCAGAATAAACGCTGTGACCCATTGCTGAATGCTATCAGATTGTTCCTTTGAAGCCCCGATAAACGCATGGTTAACATTTTCCAGTATATGTAATTCGCTTTGGACCTTGTTTTGATCAAGGATTGTTTTGAGTTTTTTTGATTGTTCCAGTGGAACCAGAATATCAGAAGTGCCCTGTAGGATTAGTGTAGGGGGTGAATTGATTGTCACATAATTAACTGGAGAATATTTTTTCATGAATTGATCAGCACGTAAGGAATCCTGATCAGGATCAAATCCAAAGATTCGTTCGGAGATATTCAGGTGGCGTTCAAGTGGGGCTGGCAATTTAGCGAGGAGCATTTTGATGCTGTCAATTGCCTGAGCATTGTAGAGTCCAGGTATATCCGTAGGACCATAAATATCTACGACGTAGTTAATGCGAACATTTTGAGGTTTTGCTTCAAATAATTCGGGGTTTGCATAGGCAGTCATCATGGCAATATGCCCACCGGCAGACTCTCCAAACAGACCCACATTTTCCATATCAAAATGGTACTTTTCTGCATTTTCTCTAATCCACCCAATTACATCATGCGCATCAACAAGGCAGTGGGGGAATGGGGATTTTTCCTTAGTAGCCAGTGTGTATTCCGGAGCTACTACAGCATACCCATTTTTTCGAAGCTGACTGACAGCTGAATTGAATCGGTTGAAATTGATGGATTCCTTTCGTCCTGTAATCCATCCACCTCCATGAAAGAAGACGATGACGGGGCTCGGCTTTTGTACATTTCCGAGAGGAGTATAGATATCCAGTGTCAATCCATCCTTGTAAGCTATTCCGTAATGTATCTGACCCTGAATAATTGGAGCCTCATTGGAAACAAGGAAATAGGAAAAGTAAGTTGCGAGAATAGCAATGGTAATTACAATCGCAATAAAAAGACGTTTAATAAGACCGGATCTTAGCATTTCATTTTAATTGGCGATGTATCAAAATTAATTACTAACAATTTTTTCTTCATTGATTGCAACTCGTTTACAGATCTCATCTACCAGATAGTCACATGCCATGGTTGCTTGTTCTTTTGTGGTTGAGGAGGTGAAAACAAACAGATATAGCTCACCGGCATTTACAAGGCCAAGACTGTGATAAATATGCATGCAGGTCAAATCAAATTTGGAAAAAGCCTCTTCCCGTATTTCGTAAAAGGCAGCTTCTGCCTTTTCCTCATCTGAAGAATATACGATCCCTTTCACAACCTGATCAGGCATAGAATCAGCGCTTACCTGACCCAGGAAAATGCTGTGGGCTTCAATGGAAGTTTTCGATTGATGATTCGAAATAGATGTGGCAATTTTCTCGGCAGCTATTGGCCCATCCTGAAATACTTTTTTTGGTTTCTTATTCATGTTCTGCTTTTGTGGATGAGAGGTTCAAAATATCACGGGGTTTAAGAACCTGCTTTTCATAACCGTATAAGGAAGCATTAATCATTGCTGTTCCGATTTGCGTTGTGTTGACAACCGAATTTGGAGCCAGGAATTTAATCAGCCTCACCAACCACATGAAATAGTCGTACATAAATTGATATGCCTTGGTTCGTGACTTAATTCCTCGAAGTGGTATAATAGCTCCTGGACGGAACATAAATGCCTGTTTGAAACCCAAAGCCAGCAGCGCATTCTCTGTTTTTCCTTTTACACGGGCCCACATAGATCGACCTTTCTCAGAAGAATCTGTTCCTTCCCCGGAGACATAGATCAACGTCATTTCAGGGTTGATTTCAACAAGTGTTGTCGCAAGCGCAAGTGAATAATCATAGGTGATTTTGGAATACTCTTCTTCTTTCAAACCTGCAGCACTGATTCCCATACAAAGACAAGCTGAATCATACCCGATTAGTTGATTCTTTATCTTTGTAAAATCACCAAAATCTTCATGAATGGCCTGCTTCAGCTTTGGATGCTCAATATGCAATGGTGAACGACCGATTGATAATACTTCGGATACACCATCATGATCAAGGCACTCCAACAGAACACCCTGACCAACCATTCCTGAAGCGCCTGTTATGATTATTTTCATCAAAGTAAAATTCAACACATTTTATTTAATATGTGCATGGAGTGTACCGGGGCTAAAGCTTTTTTCTCCATTGCTTCTTTTCTCCCTGCTTTTTCTTAGCCTCAATTCGTTTTTTGATGGACGCTTTTGTGGGATTTGTTTTCTTGCGAGCCTTCTTTTTGTAGAAAGCTTTGTTGAGAAGTAACTGAAGCTTTTCGAGGACCTCTTCCTTATTTCTTAGTTGTGAACGATGGACATTTGAAGTGAGCACCAGTTCACCTTCATTGGTGAGTTTGTTTTTGAGTTTGGTCTGAAGGGTAGAGATTTCTTCTTCAGTTAGTAGCTGAGAATCACAAACATTAAATCGCACCGTCACTTTTGTTTCCACTTTATTGACATTTTGTCCTCCGGGCCCGCCACTCCGTGCTGTGCTAATCGAAAGCTCAGGTTTGATTCGGGAAATAGGAATTCGGAGATTCATTGTCTTGTGTCTGAAAATTGAATTTTAAAAAAGTGCTTTTGCAAAACAAGAAATATTATTCCTTAAATCGCTGATTTACAACATACTTCTTATGAAATAGGTCTACCTTCGCGCCTCATTTTAAAAATTACGCTTTTGAGCAATTTCGCTAAGCTTGGGCTCTCGTCCAACACTATCGATGTACTTGACAAGATGGGTTTTGAAAACCCCACTCCGGTTCAGGAACAATCCATTCCCCACTTATTGGAAAATGATCCGTGTGACTTTATCGGACTGGCACAAACAGGAACAGGTAAAACGGCAGCCTTTGGTCTTCCATTGATGGATCTGATTGACAGTGAATCCCCTTTCACTCAGGCACTCATTATGGCTCCCACCAGGGAACTTGGTCAGCAGACCGCCAAACAACTTGTTGACTTTTCGAAGAATCATAAAAAACTAAATATTGAAGTGGTATATGGCGGAGCGGCCATTGTCAATCAGATGAAAGCGCTGAAGAAGCCAACACAAATCATTGTGGCAACACCAGGACGTCTCCTTGATTTGATAAAACGCAAATCAGTGAAGCTGGAAAATATCCGGTATGTCGTTCTTGATGAAGCTGATGAAATGCTGAACATGGGTTTTAAGGAAGACATTGATGAAATCCTTTCCCATACACCCGAAGGTCGGGCCACCTGGCTATTTTCTGCGACTATGCCTCCTGAGATCAGAAGGATTGTCAAGAAGTACATGACAGATCCAAAGGAAGTAACGATCAACAGGGAAGAAAAAAGTAATAAAGACATTTCACATAAATATGTGATGACCAAGACGGCCAATAAGCTTCCGGCACTTCAGAGATTTCTGGATATACAACCAGATATGCGGGGAGTCATGTTTTGCAGAACCCGTCGGGAAACCATGGAGATTGCGGATAAACTGGGCAGTCTGGGGTATAATACTGATGCACTTCATGGAGAATTATCACAGCAGCAGCGAGATGGTGTGATGAAGCGATTTAAAGCCAAGTCCATTCAACTCCTAATTGCCACCGATGTGGCTGCTCGTGGGATTGATGTAAATGATTTGACCCATGTGATTCATCATACATTGCCTGATCAGTTGGAAAGCTATACTCATAGAAGTGGACGAACCGGGCGTGCAGGAAAAAAGGGAATTTCTCTTGTTTTCATTAATCCAAGAGAGGGGAGAAAAATAAAAGAGCTGGAGAAGAGGATACAGGTGAAATTTGAGCACATCGATGTGCCAAATGCGGAAGCCATAAAAACCAACCGGATTCAGAACTGGGCAAATGACATCACAAGTGTAGAGCCTGATAATAGAGCAGATGAGTTGCTAAATCAGGTTAGAGATCAGTTCGAACACCTGTCCAAAGAAGACGTGCTCCGAAAATTAATTTCAGCACAGCTGGAAGACCTGACCGGTGGAGATGGCGGAGATTTGAATGAGACAAGTGGTGGTTCGCCTGAGCGGAGGGATCGAAGTGCTTTTAATAGATATTTTGTGAACATTGGAAGTGTAGATGATATGAGCAAAGCTGATATCATATCTTACCTGTCAGATACTTCCGGAGTGAATCGTAAATTTTTTGGTGAGCTCACCATGAAGAAGAATCACACGTATTTTGAGTTGGACAGCAGACAAGACCATGGGTTTGCTGCAAAATTCAGGGATCAGGATCTGGAGGGAAGATCAATCAGGTTAAACAGAGATGATGCTCCACCATCCGGAGACTATGTGAAGAAAAAGAAACCGCGCAATGATAGAAAGTTTGGAAAAAAACCGGGGAGAGGACAAAATAGGAGAAGACGATAGCCAAATTAGATTATCTTTATCGCTCGAAAGCATCATTTCAATTCTCAATGTTCCATTCGCCTGGTCTTTGATACAAATTGGTGTCTTCATTTATTAACTAAAAATCACGGGCCATGAGTAGATCGCAAAACAGCTTTATTAAGAGTCAGAAAGAAAAGAAAAGACAGCAGAAAAAGAAGGAGAAGGAAGAACGTAAAAAGGAGCGTCAGGAAAATAACGCTAAAGGAGGTGATCTCTCCGACATGATGGCCTATGTTGATGATTTTGGTAACATAGTTGAGACCCCACCAGATGAGCTGCCTAAGAAGAAAGACGAAGAGAAGAAAGAGGAAGAAAAGAAAGATTAATCGTTACAATCGAATCAATTCTGTGATCGTGTAACTTTTTCATCCCTGAGGCATTCTTACGTGAAGCTCATATCAATGATTCGTTTTAAGAAAATCTTCAGGCTCACTATGCTCACCATCATTTCGGTTGTCGTCCTAATAATAATCAGTGTTTTTATTTTCTTCCAGACTGCTCCTCAAATTGGAAAAGCAGCAGAAGGCGAACGTCTTAAACGAATGCAGTCCTCATCAAACTTCGAGGAAGGAAAATTTCAGAACACGGTGACCACCAATATGGATATGCCATTCAAAACAGTGGTTAAGGTTGTAAAAGAACAATTTTTTGGAGACAAGACATTAAGAGAGCCACAACGGGTCATAGCAACCAGACCTTTCAATGCCAAAGACTTTGAGTCCCTTCCAAACGATACGATGGCAATTACATGGTTTGGTCATTCCTCGATCTTAATCAGAATTGAAGGCAAGACCATTCTGACAGATCCGGTACTTGTCGGGGAGAGAGCTTCCATGTTTTCTTTTCTGGGACCAAAGCGGTTTAACTATGATCATCACGTCACACTTGATGAACTACCCAAAATCGACATGGTACTTATTTCTCATGATCATTATGATCATCTTGACTACCCAACGATCAAAGAGCTCGCCACTTCAGTAGAGAAATTTTATGTGCCACTTGGAGTTGGTGCACATATGGAGCATTGGGGAGTACCAGCAGATAAAGTAACAGAACTCAACTGGTGGGACGAGATAAAGGAGGGAGAACTAACGCTGGCATTAACACCGACCAGACATTTTTCAGGACGTGCCATTCGAGATCGCTTCAAAACACTTTGGGGTTCCTGGGCGATAATTGGAAGTAAAAAGCGAATCTATTTTAGTGGAGACAGTGGGTATTTTCCGGGGTTTAAAGAGATCGGGGAAAAGTATGGCCCATTTGATCTGACGTTTATGGAATGTGGTGCTTACAATGAGGGCTGGAGTGAAATTCATATGTTTCCTGAAGAGACCGCTCAGGCACATTTGGACGTACAGGGGAAAATACTCATGCCTATTCACTGGGGAAAATTTGATCTTAGCCTGCATCCGTGGAAAGAGTCAGTTCAGCGATTGCAAAAGATGGCGCTCGAAGAAAACATTGAGCTCTTTACACCGGAAGTAGGTCGAACCATCTTACTCTCAGACACCACCGTCAATACCAGTTGGTGGGAAAATTATCAATAGCATTCAGCCATTACCAGCATCTTCATTAAACAACCCTTCCATTTCATTAAGAAAGTTGATCAGGTAATAAAAGTTGGTTGTAAAATTTTTTTGGTCTGGAAGATCAGGATCCTCCGCTGAAGACATATACAGGAAATACAGATCTTCCAGATTCCTTCGGATAACAGCCGGCCGAACGAACTTAAATAAGTCCTTCAGTTCATTCAGCATCTTTTGTTCTGATTCGAATTGATCAAGTGGGTTCATAAGCAACACTAATTTGAAAGCTTTTCAATTTTTGATTTCATTTCCATCCTCACATTGAGGTACCCCTCTGCCATGGCTTTGATATTAGTGTTGTGTCGATTGCCTTTGCAAACTTTGCGAATATATCCGGTGGTGTATTCCTTTCCATATTTTTTAAGAAGCAGCTTTTGAATGTCTCTGAAATCTGTCTCCCTTAAGTCATGGATATTTACCTCCGTTTTTGGCATATTTGTCTTAGACTCCTGGACAAATATTGTAGATAAACACTACAATAGCAAATAAAAACTACCAATTATCTACAATTGAGTATCTTTAATCATAATCTGCGTTTCCTCTGCGAAAAGACCGGCCTGAGTCAGCAAAAGCTTGCTGACTTACTGGACGTGAAGAGGGGGAAAGTAGCCGGCTATTTTTATGAGACGCAGGCCAAGCCGGATTTTCACCAAAAGCTGATTAATCATTTCCATATCGATTTGGGCAAATTTCTGACCCTTGAAATGGACGATATGAATTATGAATCCTTTTTCTCTCCTGAGATAGAGAGTACTCTTGTAAGTGAACCTTCGGGCAACTACCAAAAGAAAATTGATGCGATATCCCTCCTCCTGAAAATCAAGCATGAACCGGACCCGGAAATCAGGAGTCGACTGTTGGATGAAGTAATTGGCGCCTACGGACAGCTAATTTCTGAAAACATGGAGCTGAAGGATAAGCTCATGGAATCCCTCAACAGATTTAAATAGAAATAACGCAACCATAAAGTTGCATAAAAGAAATATTTGATTAAATTAGCAACCAATTAGTTGCATTTATTTAAATTACAAGTACAATGAAAGACGTTATCTCAAAAGAAAAAGTATTTACTCAATCCATTGACAGAGTCTGGAGAGCCATCTCAGAGGCAGATGAAATTTCTGCCTGGTTTATTCAGGCTGATTTTAAGCCTGAAGTAGGATATAACTATACGTTTACAGCTTCCGAAGAGCATGGAGGAACAATTGTAAAAGGACGTGTTTTGGAAGCTGCTCCCTATACGCTGAAGTATACATGGATGGTTGGAGATTCAAATGTTGAAACTCTTGTGGTCTGGACGCTGGAAGAAGACAATGGTGCTACCAGGCTCAAACTCGAGCATTCCGGAATATTGAATTATGAAGGAGAAGCTGCAACAGAAATGTTGGGTCATTTCAATAAGGGCTGGGACGCATGTATATTGGGGCTTGAGCAATTTTTTAAAAATGAAATCAAAGAACCAGCACATTGATCGTATTCTCAAAGCGATCGCTGATCCTACAAGGCGTGAGATTTTTCACGCACTTGTAGTGGCCAGTATTGCAATGCCCATTACTCAAATTTCAGAACAATTTGATATCAGCCGACAAGGGGTGACCAAACACATCAAAACACTTGAGCAGGCAGGACTTATCAGAATTAATACACAGGGCAGAGAGCGTTTTTGTCTGGCAGACCCTTCACCCTTAAGGGAGGTTAATAAGTGGTTGAACTTTTATGAAGTTTACTGGGATAAGGCGCTGGATAATCTGGAAAAACATTTGGGCGGAAAAGCCTGAATTTGAATTTGATGTCACGATTTAGTTCTAAATAAGAAGATTATTTCTCAGCGAAACTCTTACTGATGAGCCTCAGCAGAGGTTTTTGTCTACGATCGGCGTTTTTTGAATTTAATTTTTCAATGTATGTTGGCTGTTGCAAGGTTCCTTGCACGAGACGTCACTCTTATTGTGTTTAACAGATTTTTAATCTCAAGAAAGCTGGAATTTCAGCTTTTTTTAAAAATACAAATAAGAATGAATAACCGATTAACTACTCAACTTTATCAGGGAAAGGAAATTTGGATATCAGACTTTTCAAATCTGTATCCCGATCAAATCCTTGAACTTCTCAATCTGGCATCCCGGAAAATTGTCGAATCAGGCCGGGATGATCTGCTGATATTGGATATTGTCAAAACGCGGTAATGAATAACAAGATCGCTCCAGGACTCCAGGATTTTTCAAAGCAAATTAAACCGCATGTCAAAAAGTACTCAGGTGTAGGGATCAAAGGTTTTACGAGAGTTGTAGCATCTACTGTTCGTGTGTTGGGGATTTTCGATCTTCGTGTTTTTGATACGAAGCAGGAAGCACTGGATTACCTTGTTTCCTGATTTCGGTTAGTTAAGCTAAACGTATTTGCCGGATGGCTTTAATAAAAAAAGTAAGTAATATTTTTTAAGGAGAAAGTCAGGACTTTAAGTTTTTCCTTTATCTTCAACGTCCAAAAAAATTGAAGATATGTCTTTTGATTTTTCCGAATGGTGGGATGGTCTTAATCTGATCCAACAAATTTATTGGGGGATTGCCATACCATCCACACTGATATTTCTTATCCAGACTGTGATGACGTTCATTGGAGGTGAAGTGGACACAGATGCAGAAGTGGATATGGAAATTGAAGCGGATCACGGAATTGGGTTTCAGTTTTTCACGCTTAAGAATTTCATCGCATTCTTCACTATCTTTTCATGGACCGGTATTGCCTGTCTGGATTCAGGTTTTTCTACAACCACTTCAATCATTGTATCAACGCTTGCCGGAATCCTCATGATGGTAATTATGGCAACTGTATTTTACTATTTCAGCAAATTGACTGATAGTGGAACCATGCACATGAAAAATGCAATAGGGAAAGTGGGAGAAGTCTACCTGCCGGTTGGCGGGTCACGTGCAAACATCGGAAAGATATCCATTAAGGTTCAGGGATCACTGCGAGAGCTGGATGCCATTACGGACGATAAGAAGGATTTATCAGTAGGTACTGTCATTGAAGTAAAGGATCTCATCAGCGACAGTCTTTTATTAATCACCAAATCAGGAAAATAACAAAAAAGTATGTCAGGGTCGTTTATCATTATTATTGGAGCAGTTGCTGTATTTATTTTCATCCTGCTCATTGGTTTATTTCAACGCTACAAAAGATGTCCGTCAGACAGAATTTTAGTGATCTATGGTAAGGTCGGAAAAGGAAGTGATGATCTCGGAAGATCTGCCAGGTGTATTCATGGAGGGGCTGCTTTTATCTGGCCCATCATTCAGGATTACGAATTTTTAAACCTGACACCTATTTCAATTGAAGTAGGATTGACGAACGCGCTGAGTCGTCAAAATATCAGAGTGGACGTTCCTTCAAGATTTACCGTTGGTATTTCCACAGAGGAAGGGATCATGTTGAATGCGGCAGAAAGATTGTTGGGGCTATCTCAGGAAAATGTACACGACCTGGCAAAGGATATCATTTTTGGACAGCTGAGACTGGTTGTTGCAACGATGGATATTGAAGAAATCAACAATAACCGAGATAAGTTTTTGGCCAATGTCGCTTCTAACGTTGAGGCAGAATTAAAGAAAATTGGACTAAAGCTGATCAATGTGAATGTGACCGATATCAAAGACGAGTCCGGTTACATTGAGGCCCTTGGAAAGGAAGCGGCCGCTAAGGCGATCAATGATGCCAAAAAGAGTGTGGCAGAAAAAGACAGGGATGGAGCAATCGGAGAAGCAAATGCTGTTCAGGATCAGAGAGTGCAGGTTGCATCAGCAAATGCGTCAGCAGTTGAAGGAGAAAATACCGCTAAGATTACCATTGCCAATTCTGATGCCGCAAGAAGGGAGAAAGAGGCAGAAGCCCAGAAAATAGCCATTGCAGCAGAAAAAGTACAAACTGCAAAAGCGCTGGAAGAGGCATATGCAGCTGAGCAGGAAGCTGAAAACGCCCGAGCCAGGAGAGATAAATCATCTCAAACGGCTGACATTGTTATCCCGGCTCAGATTGATAAAGAAAGAGTTGAAATCGCAGCGGAAGCACAGGCAGAAAACATCAGAAGGATTGCAAAAGGAGAGGCAGATGCCATCTTGTTTAAGAAGCAGGCAGAAGCGAAAGGTATTTTTGAAGTATTGACCAAACAGGCGGAAGGATTTAAAGAAATTGTCAAAGCGGCAGGGAGCAATTCACGAGATGCTGTCCTGTTAATCATTGCAGATAAAATGGATGAGCTTGTTCGTCTTCAGACGGAAGCCATTAAAAACATCAAAATTGATAAAGTCACAGTCTGGGACAGTGGGAGCAGTGGAGAAGGAGATAAAACCTCAACCGCAAACTTTATTTCCGGACTTTATAAATCTGTACCACCGCTTCAGGAGATGTTTGATATGGCAGGAATGGAATTGCCGGAGTATTTGAAAGGAAAGTCTGCAGAACAAATAAAAGCTGAGGCAAAAACAGTGAGACAAAAATCAACTCCTAAGAAACCAAAACCAGGTCAGCCAACTTCTGATTCAGAAAGTACTGAGGATTAGTTAAACGTCAAAACATCTGATTCAGCCAGCTAAGTAATTTCCTTTCATTTCTGACAGCAGGAGGTTTCATTCCATTGTCTACTCCGGCAAAGGTCAGTCCCTTGTGAATGGATCTCCTGGAGAAAATGAACCTGCTGATTTCATCGTTTTCATTAGAAAAATAGTAACTCTCCTCTTCAAAAACGCGTGTAATGGAGTTCTTTGCAAGTGCCACAGCTTCATGAGCACTAATTTTCTTATAATTCCATTTAAGAACATGAAATTTCTCATGTTCGAAAAGTACTTCGAAAAATGTATTTTCATTGGTGTCACTTTCACTGGATTGCAGTTTCACTTCCTCAACACCATCATGCCCATTTAGATAGTGCTTAAGGCTTTGGGCATAATTGGAGAGACCTGGCCGGAGTTCAATATTGATTGATCCTGAACCTCCTTTATTACCAAGTGTCAGATTAGTTATATCAAGCTTGTCAAAATGCACGAAAGACATGAGTATTCTTAAGAATTCCGGGCTCTTCATATCAAACTGAATTGCTATTTGGGTGGTTTTTGCAACAATGAATCCTTTTCTGAATTTTCTTTCCTGATCGTTTTCCATGATAGAAAATTCAAGAATTCGGCTTGAAGAGATGCGGTAGATTTTGTCATCATTTTTTAGATATACCGAATTGTTAATAGTATTAAACTTGATCCGAACATTCTCATAAAGTTCTCCTGAGGAGGCTGTAACAGATCCTTTCAGCCAGGTAAACTGTTTATCATTTTTGTAAAAATCATTGTTGATGAAATAACCCAGGTTGTCCTCCAGCGTTTGCTCTTTCACTTGTGTAGCACCCAGTTTCAAAAACTGATTAATTGATTTGTTTTTATTCTGACCCTGTGAAATCGTTAACTGAGGAAGCAAAAAGAGAAGGTGGATCAGGTTCAGAAAGCGCATATAGTCCTTACGAAATATTTCAATTATAGATTGACAATGTTAGATTGGAGCTAAGAATCACACATCCATATTGCAAGAATTTATGAAAGATAATATCAAATTCATGATGAATTTGTGAGAATTGCCGGCAACCTATGGAGTCGGGATTAAAATACGGTCCGGCTTGTGGGCAGGTAGTTATGGAGATTAACTGGTCCTTTCTGGAAGAAATTGTTACGTAGGCAGTTTCATTTGATTGAGGACTTTCTTACAATTTGAAATGCCTGCTCTTTGAAGGAGGGAAAGTAGCACGATGATACACGTTTGGAGAAACTAAACCATACCAGAACCCAATCCTCTTTTTCCTGACAGCCCTGGGTTTGCTCTTCTTCGCAATGAGTAGCACGGAAGCGTTGGTTAGCGGAGAATTTTTTCAAATTTTAGAAGATGGCAATAGAGGATTAGTGAAGATCGATGTAACCGGATCAGTCTCCATAGCGGTACAGCTTTTTTTGTGAATACGGTTACGCAAACAATCACTATCGGTTGAGCGGTCTACTTCCCAAACTTCCCCTTCAACGCCTCCAGCTTAGCCTGTAAATCTCCATCAGGAACTTTATTCTCCTGCTTTGGCTTGTACGCTGACTTTTGGTTATTACCGTCACTCCGAGCCTGTCGAGGAGTCCCTTTGCCACTTGAAGCTTGCTGCTTACCACTCCCACCCACTACACTCTTCCTTTTAATGGCTGGTGGGGCATCCACCTTCATACTCAACGAAATTCGCTTCCTCGCCACATCCACTTCCAGAACTTTCACCTGCACCTTTTGACCAAGCTTCACCACCTGTGTTGGATCAGACACAAACGAATTAGAGAGATGACTGATATGCACCAGACCGTCCTGATGAACACCCACATCCACGAAAGCACCAAACTTGGTAATGTTCGTCACCACACCGGGTAGCGACATGCCCAATTTCAAATCTGACATTTCATTCACCCCTTCCGCAAACGCAATCGCCTCGAACTGTTCCCTGGGATCACGCCCGGGGCGAGCGAGTTCATCCATGATGTCTTTCAACGTCGGGAGACCCAGATCTCCTGCTACATAATTGTTCAAATTGATTTTCTTCCGAAGCTCTGCGCTGCGCATCAATTCCTTCACCGAGCATCCCGCATCCTTTGCCATTTGCTCTACCGTGTCGTAACGCTCAGGATGCACCGCACTCATGTCCAAAGGATTGGCTGCATCTCGAATCCGAAGGAACCCTGCTGCCTGCTCAAACGCTTTGTCACCCAGGCGAGCAACTTTCTTTAACGCAGCACGCGATTTAAACGGTCCGTTCTCATTTCGATGATTCACAATATTCTCTGCAATCTGTGGCCCAAGACCAGATGCGTAGGTCAACAGTTGCTTACTTGCGGTGTTCAATTCTACTCCGACGTTATTCACACAACCCATCACCACATCATCCAGTGTTTGTTTCAAAGCAGTCTGATCCACGTCATGCTGATATTGACCCACCCCAATTGACTTGGCATCAATTTTTACCAGTTCTGCCAAAGGGTCCATCATCCGACGACCAATAGAAACCGCACCACGTACCGTCACGTCTTCATTTGGAAATTCGTCACGTGCAACCTCTGAAGCAGAATAGATCGACGCACCGCTTTCATTTACTACGGCAACAATCACGGAAGCAGGTAAACCCAGTGATTTTATGAATTGCTCAGTTTCCCGACCAGCCGTACCATTCCCGATAGCAATCGCTTCAATCTTGTGTTTTTCTGTCAAATGTAAAAGTGTACTACCGGCCCGAACCACATCCTTTTGTGGCTCATTCGGGTAGATGGCGGTGAACTCCAGCAACTTTCCCTGTTTGTCCAGACAAACGACCTTACAGCCTGTTCTAAATCCCGGATCAACAGCCATGACCGCTTTTTGTCCCAATGGTGCAGCCATCAAAAGCTGTTTCAAATTCTCAGCAAATACACGGATCGCTTCCTCATCGGCTTTTTTCTTGCTAGCCACACGTACCTCAGTTTCAATACTTACTTTCATCAGTCGCTTGTAGCAATCCTTGATCGCAATCTGCACCTGCTCTCCTGCCTGATTTCGACCTTTCAAAAACTGTCGTTCAATCAGGTCAATGGCTTCCTCTTCTTCAGGGGCAATGTCCATACTCAGAAATCCTTCCTTCTCGCCTCGTCGAATCGCCAGCAACCGATGCGATGGTACTTTATCCAATGGCTCACTCCACTCAAAATAATCCTTAAACTTCGATGCTTCCGCCTCTTTACTTTTCAACACCTTTGAAGAGATCAATCCCTTTTTCATAAAAAGGTCCCGAATTCGCTGACGAACCTGCGCATCCTCGTTGATCGTCTCGGCAATTATATCACGGGCTCCCTGCAATGCTTCCTCAGCAGACTCCACACCCTTTTCCGAATCAATGTATTTTAATGCTTCACTATCTACATCCACATTTGATTGTTCAAGGATCACAGTTGCCAAAGGTTCCAGTCCCTTCTCACGAGCCACGCTGGCCTTCGTTTTTCGCTTGGGTTTGTACGGCAAATACAAATCCTCCAGGGCCGTCATAGTCCCAGCCGCAAGAATTTTTTGTTCCAGTTCTGGCGTTAATTTTTCCTGTTCTTTAATCGATTTCAAAATCGCCTCCCTTCGGGTATCCAGTTCCCGAAGCTGGTTGATCCGGTCCCGAACAGCGGTCACCTGCATATCATCCAGGCTTCCTGTGACTTCTTTCCGATACCTTGAAATAAATGGAACCGTCGCGCCCTCATCCAGCAATTTCACCGTCGCAGCAACCTGATGCGAGCCAACCCCCAGCTCCTTCGATATCTTTTCTTCGTGCGTCATATCATCATAAAATTTCGGTCGCCAAAACTACAAGCCTTGCCCGATCTTGTAAACGGATGTGGACAAATATTCTCCAATTATTTTCAGCAGCAACTCACCCTTTGAAGGGGGGCGTGTTGGAATGTGTAATGGGAGGGGATGTTTAGAAGAGAACACCCATCATTCTACCTCTCCTGATATTCGCGCTATCGGCAGTATCTTTTTCTGATTCCCACTTAACAAAGGGGGTGCGCTGTACGTGTGTAGGGAGGGGGATGTTTTCAAATACGAGCCACAAGAAAAAGGATACTCGCCTCTATCCCGTCTGGATTGAAAGGGATTTGCATCGATCAACTATCCTCCAATAGAAAACCAAAACCGTCATTCCGAGTGTAGCCATGGATTCCCCCCTTTGAAGGGGGTGTTGTATGTGTGTTGGAAGGGGGATGTTGGACTAACACTGTCATTCCGATTCTGACAAAGAAGGGACTGGATCATGAACAATAAACAGCCGAACCTGTGCATTCCTGTCATTTCGGCGATAGGAGAAATCTCCTTCACAATTAAGAATAGATTTCTCGCTGTACTCGAATTACCTGACTTTTACAGAAATGACAAGACGTAGAGGATTTTACAAATAAACTCAATCACTCTTCTAATCGACGGGATTGCCACGGTCGTGCCTCCCTCGCAATGACGGAATATTGTTCGTTTCTAATTAATCCTAAACTCAAGAACGTTCATTCCGAGTGTAGCGAATGAATCCCGGACAACTTACAACCGAACCCAATACACTCCTGTCATTTCGGCGATAGGAGAAACCTCCTTCACAATTAAAAATAGATTTCTCGTTGTACTCGAAATGACAAGACGTAGAGGATTTTACAAATAAACTCAATCACTCTTCTAATCGACGGGATTGCCACGGTCGTGCCTCCCTCGCAATGACGGAATATTGTTCGTTTCTCATTAATCCTAAACTCAACAACGTTCATTCCGAGTGTAGCGGATGAATCCCGGACAACTTACAACCGAACCCTATACACTCCTGTCATTTCGACGATAGGAGAAATCTCATTTTAGATTCCATGTTTTGTTTTCATCTTCCTGATGATATCAGCCATGTTATCTTCTGCAATCGCATATAAGAGCTCATACAATAAGTGCTCAGTTGGAAAGACGGCAATTTTAATCCTGTTCTTCAAAGAGTATCTCAGGAAATAGACACCTAAAAGTGGAATCCTTTTTTATTGAAAGAACTTCTTGCCATTCAATTGGTATTCTTTGGTTTAACACTATTCCATCCTTACTAACCACAGCTTCAAAAATCACCCGAAGGAATACCAATTGAATTAGGATATATGTTAGAAATGGAAGTCCAAATTCAATTGAAAGAATTGAATCCAAGGACAATCTATTTTGAATTGTTTTCAAAAAAAAATCAGAAAAACAGCAAAATGGGGAAGAATCGAAAAAAGAGGTACTGGATATAATGACTTCTGGCTTTCACTTCAATGCTTAACTAGTCATTGATTTGCTCACTATAACTCACGATAGCAAATCTGAACTGCAGAAGGATTTCCCCCTTTGAAGGGGGTGTTGTATGTGTGTTGGAAGGGGGATGTTTCATGTAGAACAATCCAAAAACGAAGTACGAGATCCAGAAAAGTCCCGGCAAGACAAGCTGGTTGTCACTTTCAACTGCCGACCAAATAATAACCACACCTTACTGCTTACATAACCACCTGGTCGAAATACCTTCGCAGGTGTATGAATTTATTGAACATTCGCCGCGAAGTAATGCAGACTCTGGAGAAATCCATGGATGAGTTGTTGACCAGATACATTAAACCCATTGAAAAAATCTGGCAACCTGCTGATTTGCTCCCCGACGCTGGGAGTGAAAACTTCTTCGAAGAGATCAGGGAGTTGCAGGGCACTGCAGCAGAAATGGATTATGATTTACTTACTGTCCTTATCGGAGATACAGTTACCGAAGAAGCCCTGCCAACGTACGAGGCATGGCTGATGGACATTGAGGGTGTAAATCAGGAAAATAAAAAAGGGTGGTCCAACTGGGTACGGTCCTGGACGGCAGAAGAAAACCGTCATGGAGATCTGCTCAACAGATACCTCTACCTTTCGGGACGAGTGAACATGCGGGAAATGGAAACGTCCACCCATCATCTGATTAGCGACGGATTCGACATACAGACTTCAAGAGATCCTTATAAGAGCTTCGTGTACACCAGTTTTCAGGAGCTGGCAACCAACATTTCGCATCGAAGAGTAGCGACCCTGGCAAAAAAAGCCGGAAACAGTTTGCTGGCGAAGATATGTGGAGTGATCGCCGCTGATGAAGCACGACATGCTACGGCTTACAAGAATTTTGTACAACGAATATTCGAAATTGATCCGAGTGAAATCATGATCGCATTTGAAAACATGATGAAGAAAAAGATCGTTATGCCCGCTCACTTCATGAGAGAATCCGGCGAAAAAATAGGAGAATTGTTCACACATTTTTCAGACGCAGCTCAGCGTACCATGGTTTATACAACCCAGGACTATATAGACATTTTAAAGTCATTGTTGAAGGAGTGGAACATCGAAAACATAACAGATATCAATGCAACTGCAGAGCAGGCCAGAGATTACCTGATGGCTCTTCCCGATCGATTGCAAAGAATTTCTGAACGAATAAAAATTCCTGAAAAGCAGTACGAATTCAAATGGATAGGAGTACAGAATCAGATGCCGGCGTTTTAGTCTCTGTCGCATTGAATACTGACATGTAGAAATCATCCTCATGGACTTAAAGAACACAGAATTCAGGGACACTGAAAAGCAACCTAATAATCCACTCCATGGAGTAAAACTGGCTGAAATTGTTGCGGAACTGGTAGCTAAATATGGCTGGGAAAAGCTTGGGGAAAAGATAACGATTCGGTGTTTCACCCATGATCCGTCCATCAAATCCAGTCTTAAATTTCTTAGAAAAACTCCGTGGGCACGAGAGAAAGTAGAACAGCTGTACCTTCAACCGACTAAGAATTGAAGATTCCTGCCACGTTAACTCTTAATTAGCAATTGTCATCTACAACAGCCCGGTTGCAACTATTGACTTAAAAAGCAATCATTGTTGAGATAAGACTAACTAATTCTCGCTATGAACCAAATCAAGTCACTATTCATTCTGACATTTCTGTTGACCAACTTCCAGTTTAGTACAGCACAGAATCGTGATCCTGAGAAAATTGAAATCGTCACTTCAGATTTGGATAATTTCTGGATAGCATTTGACGAATCAGGTTCTGGTTTTAATCCTGATGCTTTTAAGAGATTATACCTCAAAAAAGGTTCTAAGGGGCTTAAAGGGTTTATGAGAGGCAGAATCAAGAATGCGGATAATCTATCTCAAGTCATCTCCAAAAGACCTGAATACTATGAATCACTGAGAAACATCACACCGAAAATTCCTCTAATGAAGAATGAAATCAGTTATCATCTGGTAAAAATGAAAGAATTCTACCCTGATGCCATTTTTCCTCCAGTCTATTTTGTAATAGGCGTTATGAACTCAGGCGGAACCACATCCGGAAATGGGTTGATAATCGGGGCAGATATGTATGGATTAACAGAAGAGACTCCAATGGAGGAATTAAATAGCTGGCATAGGAGTGTACTGAAATCAGTTGACGAGATTCCGCACATAGTTGCGCATGAACTTGTCCATTTCCAACAAAAATATGACAGCAAAAACCTGTTAGGTGCAGCTATAAAAGAGGGCGCAGCAGATTTCATTGCCGAATTAGTCTCCGGAAGACACATCAATCAGCATGTTCATGATTTTGCCAATCCAAAGGAAGAAGAGTTATGGTTTGAATTTAAAGATCGCATGTTTGATAAAGATTATCAGGGCTGGCTATACAGCTCGCAAAAAGGAAGACCCAATGATCTGGGGTACTGGATGGGCTATAAAATAGTTAAGGCTTATTTTGATAATAGTCCGGATAAGAAAAAAGCGATTCATGAAATTATGAATATCAGAGACTTTGAAGCATTTCTTGAATCCAGCGGATATGCAGAGAAATTTAAACAGTGACATTAATTAGCTGATTCACGCTCTCACTTCTAATTGACTTACTTCAAGCCAAATTCTGATATTGGTCATAGTAACATCAGTATAATAATTGAATATTGACGGAACAATTATTAACATTTAGTCATGAAGAAATTAAGAACTACTCTCCTGCCTGTACTTTTCATTCTTTCCATCTCTGCGTTTGGCCAGAAGGATTCAACGAACACAAAGGAGCCATGGGTGGCGCCACCTCAGGCGGATGAATTAACCAACCCCTTTGTGGGTGACAAGGAGGCGCTAAAAAAAGGAAGAGTGATCTATACCAGTGAATGTGTGGTTTGCCATGGGGCGAACGGTGATGCTGTTACAAATGTGGCGAAGAACCTTCAGCAAAAACCTAAGAATTTCACAATGGAAGACTTTCAAAAGCAGACAGATGGTGCAATCTTTTATAAACTGTCTGAGGGAAGAGGGCTCATGCAGCCTTTCAAAACCATGCTTTCCGAGGAAGAAATATGGAGTGTCATAGAGTATGTGAAATACCTGGCGAGGGATGATGAATGATTGGTGTTAATACCTGCTCATCAAATTTGGGAACTTAGAAGCTGACACCCGTCTATTTTTGGAGCAATATTTACCAAAATAATGTAAGTAGAAAGAAGGGTGTCAATTCTATAAAATGGCAATGTTATTTCAACACGTGGTTTGTCCCTCTTTCTTATATTTTAGTGAGTAAACGGACCGGTACATTTTTGGGTCTTTAAAATATCGATCCAGTTGCTGTCGGGTTTCTGAATCAATGAGTGGCATCAAAGGTTGATTTACATCAAACAATTTTGCAATTGATTTTTGAATTTTTTGATCCCACTCTTTATAATGCTCCTCGAAATCTGAGGGAGCCACTTTTTTTCTGCAATTCTTTTCGCCACAAACTAATGGAATCTCTGCTTCCAAATTAAAGATACCATACTCATCAGTGATTTGCTCCCCTGCCTGAATGTCCCGGATAGCCATTTCAAAACCATAACCTGTACTAATTGTATTACAGTTGCAACAATGGTTCACATATTTTGCAAAGTCCCAACTGATAATCCGATTACCATATTCATCAATGTATGAATACTTTTCAATTGATTCTTGCATTTCAGGCGAATAGAGAAGATAGTCTGTTGGCGAAACTATGATTTCCAGACTATCTTTTACATAAACAATTGTCCCCTCCGGGATCATTTCTTTTGCAAATACACCATAACCAACCAGGTCATTAATGTGTTTGATTTCAGTTTTAGGATGAATCATTTATGCAAAGTTTACTTACGAATTCTGTATTTCCACCTATGGGAATGTGTATTTTTCTAAAAGCCTTAATGAGACAATTAGTATCCTACAGAACTATTTTTTGTTTCTCTTTCCACTGTAAGATGATTTCGGAATTCTTCGTTAGAAACTCATCTGAAACCAGCATATGATAAAACTGATCATTGCTGATAGCAAGTATAAGTTTCATCATTTCCTCTCTTGTAAGTTTTCTCCCGGATTCACTTTCAAGCGTTTCAAAATGAGATGAGAGAGATTGATAACTTCCGATTAAATGAGAAAAATTTAATTGACAATTGAGGATTTCAATCATAAGTAGTTTTGAGTATCGATAACTCTCCTTTCTATTCGGAAAGTAAGTTTCCATGAAAGCCATAAACGTATCAATGTTTAGCTCGGTAGTTGGAGTAAACTCACTGGAAGATGTAATTAGTGATTTACGAAACAGGTTCTTTTCAATCTTAAGTGCCTGAAACTGACCGTCAGCCAATTCAAGAAGTGCGCTAAGCTGAAACAGCTTCCTTCTGAATATTTTGGGAGTATGCTCAGCCTTTTTGTATTCGAGTTTTCCCTGAATATGTGCCCAGGTGTGCATTAATGCTGTTCGCACCTGCACTTCAATTTTTTGGTGACGATAGTTATTGTATTCGTCCAAATGTGGTAAAGTGACGGTGTAATGGTTTGACCGATATCCGAACCTGTCTGTATCAAATTCAGACATTTTGTCTTCACTATGTTGCAGAGAAAAGGATTCATTTAGAATTTCTTCCACATGAGGGAGGTCATTAATGTAGAAGCAAATTACCCGTAACCCGCAAATGTCTTCTATTTGAAGATATGGATCATTGTACTTTTTTCGGGATATTTTTTCATAAAATGACTCGAATGATTTAACCCTGTGACTTACGTGAAGGAATTCTATCCCTTTTTCCTGAAGGGATTGTCTTAGTAGCTCCTTACCTGCCAGACAGGTGTTCTCATATACATCCTGCCGGGTGGTATAAATGGCTTTAAGATCTTTTTTTGAAATCACTGCTATGCATTTTTTTCTCCACTATTAAATTAGTCATTATTCTCAGATTGTTATTTATTAATTACTTGTGTACAACAGGGTCTGAATTTTAAATGTATTGGGAACCGTCCTGCATAACTCGCACATTCTCGAGATGCGAGTCTTCATTATCAATTCTTCACACGAGAATGATCTCTCACTTCAACACCTGCTTTTTCGGCAAAAGATTTTACCTTGATCAGAAGCTTTCCCAAATCCTGTGAATCACCCAAAAAGTGTTTTTGGTCATCGCAAACCAGGTAAGCAGAATACAACATCCCGCTTATGTTTGAAGAAATGGATTTGTAATTAAGTTGTTGAGTAAACCGTGAAGAATTGATCAATACATACTTCAGTTTTTTATACCTGAATTGCTTGTGTTTTGATTTCATCTTCAGAATTTCCAGAAAATCATCAATGATCATTTGATCGGGATCAATCACAAGTTTGTAGCGGGATGAAATGATCAGCATTCCAAGAAAGGCCATGATCAATCCTATATACCACATAGCAAAAATGGAAACGAAACTGGCAACCAGCATCATCCATCCAAAAAATAGGATTGGCCCTTCAAAATAGACCTTAACAGTTATTGATATTTTATCCTTCAAAATCTAAAAGGTTGATCTGGTTAAAGCTAAAGGTTGAATACTACTTAGCCAACAAGAATTTTCCTTTATAAAGAGTAGTCGGGATAACGACCCAATTCCTGCTTGCACCATCATGGCTGTCCGCCTCTTTGTGATTCCGATTGTATTCCGGTAATTTTTCAAAAGGTAAAAACTCAAAACCATGATTAGAAATCATTTACTTTCATTTTTTCGAAATCTTTCAAGAAATAAGGGGTATGCGTTCATTAACATTTCGGGCCTGGCGGTAGGCTTTGCAGCAGCTTTCCTCATTTCCATCTATGTGTATCAGGAATACACCTATGACCGACATCACAACGGCTATGAGAAGATTTACAGATTCAGTGCTCCTAACTTTGCTTTTTCTTCCATTGCGCATTTAAAGCATCTGGAGGAAAATGTAGCAGGGGTGGAATCATGGGTAAGTGTACAGCCAACGCCGAGTGGTACACTTACAGTGGGTGAAGATGGATTTGTTGAAGAAAACACTTACTATGTAACAGAGGATTACTTCAAAGTATTTCCACAGGAGTTGCTTTTCGGAAATTCCGGTAATGCGCTTGAAAACCCGTCATCCATCGTGATAACAGAATCCCTGTCCAGGAAAATTTTCGGAAAAGAGAACCCGGTTGGACTACAAGTTAAACTCTCATCCAGAGGACCGGCAGAATCTTACACCATCACCGGTGTAATGAAGGATACTCCTGTCAATGCGTATCTGAAGTACTCCATCCTCGCCAGGCTCAAGACAGAATTTGAGACCGATCCGGATAATTTTAATTACACGGTTGCTCACTGTTTCTTCAGGAGTGCTGCACCACTGGACCTGCAACAATTCCAGGATCAGTCCGACGAAACGTTTACGAGAAGAGTGTATGAGCTTTATGGTAGCGGTATGAGTTTCGAAGAATATTTTGAAGCGACCAGAAAGCATCGACCAAGAGTACTTAACATAGCAGATGTTCATTTGAGCAAGAGCTTATTGTTTGAGGCGTCTCCTGCCGGAAGACCACTTTACCTGAAAATATTTATAGGAATAGCTGCATTTATCATTTTACTGGCGGCTATCAACTACATCAACCTGTCGACTGCTCAGGCTTCCAGACGAGCAAAGGAAATTGGCATTCGAAAAGTATTGGGATCTGTTCGTTCTAACCTGATCTCAGGGTTCCTTTCCGAGTCCCTTATGCTTTCCGTTTTGAGTCTGATTACGGGAATCTTTCTTGCAGCGTTATTGCTGGAAGTGATAACCTCCATTGGATTCAAAGCATTTAATGTGAGTGTATTTGATTTCAAACAATTATTGGCGGGGATTGCCATTGTCAGTGTTCTGACAGGAGTTGGAGCCGGCATTTATCCAGCATTTTATTTGTCAGGATTTGTTCCGGCATTGGTTTTAAAAGGAAATCATACAACCGTTCGCGGTAAAAGCCTGTCCCGTAACTTTCTGGTGATCTTTCAGTTTGCTGTTTCAATCATACTGACCATTTTTTCGATTTTTGTATATCAGCAGTTGAACTATGGAATTAATAAGGATCCGGGATTTCAGAAAGATCAGGTGTTGGTGCTGGATAATTCGAAAGGACAGTTGGGGGAAAGTGATGAAGCCTTTCGAAATGAGCTGCTAAGCCTTTCTTCAGTAACTAATGCTTCATTTAGTCAGTACAGTATGATTGATCGTCTGGCACTAACCGGCTTGCAAAATCTGGACAGTACCGAACAATATCTGAGAACCTATTACAAATTCGTTGATTCAAAATTTATCGAGACCATGGGTTTTGAACTCCGGGAGGGGAGAAATTTTAATCCGTCCATTGAGTCAGACATAAGTACAATCATTATCAACGAACGCATGAAGGAAGAGATTGGTGGAGAAGTAATTGGTAAAATGTTTAATGGAGGCAATCTTGGAGAAAAGATCAGTATTATCGGGGTGATTAAGGATTTCCACTTTCAGGACATGAGTCAGGAAATTCAGCCTGCTGCCTTTTTCTTTAGAGAAGGAGGCAACCAGGTCAATATCAGAGTTTCTGAAGCGAATTCACAGTCCATTGCTGAGATTGAAGCTGTATGGGGCAGATTCACCAACGAGCCATTTGATTTCTATTTCTTTGATCAACGATTCAACGAACTTTTCAAGTCGGAGAAAACGCTAAGCCAGATCATTACGATTTTCACTTCACTTTCCGTTTTTATAGCATTTCTGGGATTCGCCGGGCTCATCAGCTATCAGCTCGACAAAAGAATAAAGGAAATTGGAATCAGGAAGGTATTAGGAGCAACTGTAGGACAGATTTTGAAATTGTTCTCAGTGGAGTTCAGTCGGCTCGCCATCGTTTCCTTTTTAATTGGGGCACCGGTTGCGTGGTTCGTAACCACAGAATGGTTGAAGTCCTTTGCCTATCGGGTGGATGTCGGAATTCTTCCCTTTTTGCTGGCAGGAATTGGTGGTTTTTTGCTAATTCTCAGCATTATTATATTAAGAACACGAGGAAAAGCAAACGCCAATCCTGTGGAGACGTTACGAAGTGAATAGATAATCATTAAGGCCTGATTAGCGGTATTTTTGGCTGTATACCTAAAGTCTATTGGTATAGCATGTCATTCCTCCCATCGTCATCGTTAGTTGATCGGTGTTATGAATAGACTTGTTATTGCTGCCCTGTTTTCAGGAAGCACTTTGCTCTGTACAGCTCAGAGCAATAATGGTATTATTGAGTTCGCTCCGCTTCATCTGGGAATTACTCAGGGGATTGGAACAAATGGAATCTATGACCTGAAGTACGAGAACAATTTCTCCTTCAACCTTTTCTCTGGTCAATCTTGGGAGAATAATTTTCTATGCATCTCCGGGATCAGTCATTTCCAGCTACAGGAGAGTCAGGGCATCTACCTTTCAGGCATCGCTTCGGTAACAGGTGGTTATCCATTTCTGAAAAGAAGACAACTTAAGGACAGTCTCGCAATTTTCAATGCCATTCAAATCTCCGGTCTGTTGAACCGGGTAAATGGGGGAGGCAATGGAGCTCAGATTTCCACTTTGCTGAATACCGTATCAGGAAGTCTTGATGGCGCACAAATTTCAGGCCTGTATAACAATGCAGGCAAAGGATTTTCAGGACTTCAGGCCTCACTGCTTGTTAACAGAATTGGTCAGGTTGGGATTGGAGTGCAGACAGCATTTTTGATAAATACCTCAAAGAATATGAGTGGTGGACAGTTTTTTGGCCTCTTCAATACAGTGAAGAATGATCTGGATGGAGTTCAGATTGGAGGGTTCAATTATATTGGAAACGCCAAAAGCCCGGTTTACAGAGGGAATAAATTTTACTACCTGCAATTAGGACTTTTTAACAAAGCGATCCAAAATGGGGACGGATTCCAGGCAGGACTAGTTAATTCTGGTAAGAATATCGGATTCTCACAAATTGGATTGATCAATTTTTCAGGCAAAATCCCACAATATCCTATTGGATTACTAAATATTGCAGGAGATGCAGAAGGATTCTTACGTGTTTCTGCAAATCGAATTTTCACTTACAATATTGAACTGGGTACCGGGTCAAAGAAGGTAATGAACGGTCTGACATACAGTTGGGATCAAGAAGAAGACAGAAAAGCGATTGGTTATGCTCTGGGAGATCAGATTAAAGGTGGCTATAAAAAGAACGAGTTTTTCTTTGATTACTATATGACCCTGGTTCAGGTAAAAGAGGACGGACAGTCCTTCCTGGATCCCAACTTTATCTATGGAACGAAAGTGCAGTTTGGGTATAATCCGTTCATGCGAACGAAGATTCCGTGGATGTTCTTCTTCGTGGGAGTTTCAGCCAACATCCATAATATAGAAAACAACAGTCGATTAGTATCTGGTATTCTTTCAGACCGGAAAGGATCATACGAAAGGTGGCTGGATGTACACGTTGGGGTGCAGTTGTAAGTGGTTGAAAAAGAACCACCTGATTCTCTTTAAATTCGTGCTATTAAGAAAAACTGACTCCAATTGCCGTTCAATCCAAAAGATATTGATCTTCCGATCACCGAAATCCTTGATGAGACAGGAGAACAATTAGGAAAAAATTCAACACTGATCGTACATGCCCCTCCAGGTGCCGGTAAGAGTACGATTATTCCTCTGTCACTAATGGATGCTCCATGGCTGGAAGGAAAAAAGATCATCATGCTGGAACCACGAAGACTGGCAGCCAGATCCATTGCCATGCGACTGGCTGAACTGCTGGGAGAAAAAGCCGGTGAAACAGTGGGTTACCGTATTCGCTTCGAAACCAGAATCAGCGAGAAGACAAAGATTGAAGTGGTAACAGAGGGAATTCTGACAAGAATGCTGCATTCCGATAATACCCTGGAAGGGATCGGCCTGGTTATTTTTGATGAATTCCATGAGCGAAGCATTCATGCCGATGTTGCTCTGGCACTCTGCAGAGAGTCTCAGCAGATTCTGCGACCTGATTTGCGAATTCTGATCATGTCTGCAACGCTGAACATGCCTGAACTCATCCGGGTGCTGAAAGCCCCTGTCGTTGAAAGTGAGGGTCGCCAATATCCTGTCGAGGTATATCACGTTGGAGAACAGGACCAGATGATGATGCCGGAAATGACTGCTCGCACCATACAGCAGGCAGTCAAGAAGCATGAAGGAGATGTATTGGCGTTCTTTCCGGGTCAGGGGGAAATATCAAAGTGCGAGGAAATTTTGCGACGATCCCTTAAAGGTTTTGCGATTCATCCCCTATATGGCCAACTGCCCTATGGGAAACAACAGGCTGCCATCATGCCAAACAGAGACGGTCGGAGAAAAATAGTTTTGGCCACATCCATTGCCGAGACCAGTTTAACCATTGAAGGCGTGCACATTGTCGTAGATACAGGATTTGGCCGTACTTCAAAATTTGATCCTAAATCGGGGCTGTCAAGACTGGTCACTGTTGAGGTTTCAAAAGACTCTGCGAATCAAAGAGCCGGGAGAGCCGGCAGGCTGGGGCCGGGAGTCTGTTACCGAATGTGGTCAAAAGCAACGGAGAACAGAATGGCGGAACACATCACGCCTGAAATAGCTGAGGCAGACCTTTCCTTTCTTGCATTGGATTTAGCCAAATGGGGGATCATTGATCCCAATCAGCTGACCTGGCTGACTCTACCTCCAAAAGGAGCATGGATAGCTGCTCAGGATACTTTACATCAGCTCGAGGCACTTGAGAATGGAAAAATTACCGAGCATGGCAAGAGAATGCATGAACTGCCCTGTCATCCCAGACTGGCACATATGCTGTTAATGGCTGAGGAGGAGAACCTGATCGGGCTCGCTGCAGATATTGCTGCGTTGCTGGAAGAAAGAGATCCGTTGGGACGTGAAGCCGGGATAGATATCAATGTTAGAATAGAGGCACTGAGGAGGCATAGAAGAGAGGAAAGAAAGGGAGGTCGATTTGATCGGTTGGAGAAAGTGGCAGATTCGTACAGACAGTTGTTTAAGGAAGAAGCCGACAATGATTATTTCGATCCTTATGAAACCGGTCTTCTGTTAACTCACGCTTTTCCTGAACGAATTGCATTTGCGAGACCGGGCAACAATGCGCAGTTTAAGCTGGCAAATGGGAGAATAGCAATGGCCGGACACAAAGATGATCTGGCCCATGAATCCTGGCTGGCGATTGCCAACCTTGATGCCCGTGACGGGATGGGGAAGATTTTCATGGCTGCACCGTTGAATCCAAAAGACCTTGCGCCCCGGGTTAAGGAAGTTGAAGTCATCGAATGGGATACAGAAGATGGGGGACTGGTTGCCTCAAGAGATTTGCGAATTGGGAGCATTGTATTGAAATCTGTTCCGCTCCCGGATCCGGACCCGGACCATTTGCAGGAAGCAATCTCCAATGCAATACAAAAAGAAGGAGCTACACTTCTGGATTGGAATGAGGAAGTAGAGCAATGGCAAAACCGGGTATTGAGTCTGAAAAAATGGTGCGGCGGAGAAGAATGGCCGGATGTAAGCAGAGACACACTGCTGGTTACGAATCGGGAGTGGTTAACCCCATATCTTTCAGACGTAAAGAATCCTCAGGATTTGAGGAAAATTAATTTAAAGGAAGTTCTTCATCATCACCTGCCGTTTGATTTGCAGAGTAGTTTGAATCAATTGGCCCCTACACATTTTGAAGTGCCCGGCGGATCGAAAATTCAAATCATGTATCGGGAAAATGGAGAACCACCCATACTTGCTGCACGGATCCAGGAACTGTTTGGAATGGAGCGGACACCATCAGTTAATGAAGGTAAAAATCCGATGCTTATTCATTTGCTTTCTCCGGGCTTTAAGCCGGTTCAGATCACATCTGATCTTGAAAGTTTCTGGAATGATACATATTTTGAAGTACGAAAGGAGCTAAAGCGACGGTACCCGAAACATCATTGGCCTGACGACCCATGGACTGCTGAAGCTGTAAGAGGAGTGAAGAGGAAGAATGGCTAACCTGGGAGTTATTGTCATTTTAGTCAGATTAAATTCAATACCGTCCTTTCGAACCAAGTGAGAATCCCCTAAATATGGGTCATGCAAATGATGCTTTTGAGGCAGCCTCCTTTTCTGTTTTAATCACATAAGTAACTTTCTGGCACAAAGGAATTGAACAAACTATTCGCGGGCCGTTTCTTTGAAGAAATGAAAAAACAAATGAAGAAATTGAAAGGACTTTTATTTACTGCTTGTTTGCTGTTGATTCTTACAAATTGTACAGCTGGCAAACGAGAATTTTCAGAATTTGAATTCGAGGGTAAAAAACTCAAATACGCAGTGCAGCTCCCTGATAACTATGACCCGTCGAAAACATATCCGGTTTTGATCGGACCGTCTGAGGTTGAAGATAAAAGTGACCAGAGTTTTTATTGGAAGGGGACCGATGATACCTACGGATGGATTTTGATTGATTACAGAATCTATGGTGCCACACGAAGAATTGATGAAATCAAAGCATTCATGGAACACCTCCGGACAAAGTACAATGTAGAGGGGAATAAATTTCATGTTGTTTGCTTCAGTGCCAATAGTTCCGGCATCTTCAGCCTGGTAATGGAAATACCTGAATACATTACGGGGATCACAGGAATGGCTGGTAATCCGGGAACAACCAATGAGGTGGAGCTAAAGAAACTGAAGGGTGTGAAAGTGCAGTTTGTGGTTGGTGATAAAGATTCTTACTGGATGAATGCGGCAAAACAACGTCATGAAATTCTGAAAAGGATTGGCGTGGACAGCTCAATAGAGATCATCAAAAACGGACCACATGTAATGACCAGTCTGGTGGGGAAAGGATTTCTGGAACGTGCTGATCGATTACGGAACTAGAAGGGCTCACCGCCCTCTTTTGCTCCAACGATTCGTCTTTCAAACAAAAAAGATTCTCCATCATAACACAGGTGCGAGCATCCGATGGATATTTTACTGTTTCCTGTGATGGAGTACTGTGTGGCAAGGTGACTGGTCACGTCCTCAATCTGGAATGGTGCCTGTATGACAACATGGATGGTACCCTCACTTGTGTTTTCGAGAAACATTGCCCTGCCACAATCATTTTCTCCGCAAGGTTCACCTTCTGAAATAGTCAGGAATGTTGTTGCATCCTTTTCAAGTTCTTCACCATGCCATTCAATTCGCTGACCTGTTTCCTGGATAACAAGATTGTAGAGTTCCATGTAGGTGAGCGCTGGTTCATCAGCCGGTTCTTCAACCGAAGTTTCTTTTTCTTTTATTGGTGTACTACAAAAAGAAAGCAGAATACAAAGGGAAAACGGTATTAGGAGTTTCATTTGGAAGTGTGTTTTAGTCGTATCACAGAAGTGGCTGTTCATCACTTTACGGATGCTGACAAGCAATATTAAGTCTAATTTTACTTTAGTTAATCTGATACTATTAAGGTTTTATTTACATATCGTACGTTACCAATTCCATTTGGATATCTTTTTCTGTCAGCGCTGGTGCTTGCTTTACTGCTGACACTACAGGAATACCTGAGCTATCTGATTGCCAGCTATCAGTATGAATTTAGCTGGTTTTCAATTTCGTCGGCCAACGGCATAAATTTTGGACTGCTGGTATTATTGGCTCCACTATCAGCAATATATGCTGAGTTGCTTATGAAAAAAGAGAGGGGTATTTCAGCAATTATTCTTCTCATAATAGCAAGTGTCATGGTTGCCTTTTTCCATCGGGGAATAAGTACTATTATTTATAATGCCGTTTATTCTGCTTACTCCGGTCGTGATTTTGTTGGTATTACAGGCTACTGGTCACTCCGTTCATTTGGTGCGGGGATCATTTCAAGTCTGATTTATTATTGGGTATTTGTCGGATTGTTCATTGCAGCCGTAAGCAGGAAAAACCTGATAACCAGAGAGAAGGAACTGGCTAATGCACGCCTCGATGCATTGGTTAGCCAGCTCAGGCCTCATTTTCTTTTCAACACATTGAACTCGGTTTCATCACTGATTGATATTGATAAAATCGGTGCTCAAAAAATGATTTCACGATTTGGTGAATTATTGAGAGCAGTCCTCGATAAGGAATCAAAACAGTTTATTCCATTGCATGAGGAAATGGCATTCATTGAGAATTATCTGTCAATAGAATCTGAACGTTTTAGTGATCGAATGTTAGTTGAATATAAGCTCGATCCCAGGTCATTGAATGAATCAGTGCCTGCTCTTATTCTTCAGCCTTTGGTTGAAAATGCAATCAAACATGGTATTTCCGGCAAAGTAAGAGATGGAAGAATTGAAATAACCTCGCAAATACTTAATGGAGCAGAATATCCTGTACCGCATCTGGAATTGAAAGTGATTGATAATGGAACAGGACCAACTGAAGGGTTTCAATACAGTGTTGGTCTCAAAAATGTTACCAGTCGACTTTCAGAGTTATACGGAGATGAAACCCTTTTTTCAATCTATGGTGATGATCAAAAGGGATGTGTGTCGAAAATCAGACTTCCTATAAAATAGAAATTAGATATGCGTATTACTGCAGTAATAGTAGATGATGAATTCCTTGCAAGGAAAAAGGTAGAAACGCTGGTGTCAGAACTTTCTTTTGTAACGGTCATTGGTGAAGCAAAAAATGGGAGTCAGGCAGTTGAACTAATTAAACTCAAATCCCCGGATCTGGTTTTCCTTGACATAGAGATGCCTGACTTTGGAGGGTTTGATGTGATAAGAAAGCTTAAATCCGGCAAGATGCCTTATATCATTTTCACCACAGCCTTTGATCAATATGCGCTTAAAGCATTTGAAGTCCATGCCGTTGATTATTTATTAAAACCTCTGGATGTTGATCGCTTTGAAACGGCTGTTCGTTTAGCCGCAGAAAGGATAGAACAGGTTCAGTCGGCCGGGATAAATAAAAAAATAATCGGACTGCTGAATGAACTGGAATCAAGAGATGACAATCATCGTCGATCATTCGAAATCAAAGAAAAGGGGAGAGAAATTGTGATTCGAACGGATGAAATTTTTTTTCTTGAAGCCGATGGAAATTATGTGAGTCTTCAGACTTCAGAGAGGAAATACCTTTACAGAAGTACCATGAATACACTTTGTGATGAATTGGATCCAAAAGAGTTTATCCGAGTCCACCGTAGCTTTCTGTTAAACATGCGCTACATCAAATCCTGCAAGTACCTGACAAATAATGAATACCGTTTCCTGCTGAAGAACGATCAGGAAATTGTTTCAGGAAGGGGGTATAAAGAAAACGTATTGACGTACCTCGACAGAGAACACCACTAATCACAATCATAACGCCTGATCACTACTTCCTTTTTGTCCAGGCATTAAGCCTTCAATTTTGGACTCACAACATCTATAAATAATAAAACGAGGCTAATGAAAAGTTCAAAGAAAATCTTAATCGCTGCATTGGGAATGGCTGTTGCCATTATCCAATTGCATGCACAAAACATTACTACACCAAGACCCAGTCAGTATGCTTCAATTACTCAACGGGTAGGAATTTCGGATGTAACAATCAGCTATCACAGCCCAGGCGTTAAGGGTCGTGCAATTTGGGGAACGCAGGTGCCATATGGAAATATCTGGAGAGCAGGAGCAAATGAAAACACAACAATTACCTTCTCACATGATGCAGAAATTGAAGGGCAGGAGGTGAAAGCAGGCACATATGGTTTATTCATACTTCCTGAAAATGAAAACTCAATGAAAGTATTGCTTTCAAAGTACTCTCAATCATGGGGCACCGTTTATCCGGCTGAAAATGAATTGGTAGCAATGGCAGAAGTGAAACCTTTAGAAATCCCAAAACAGGAATGGCTGAGCTATGACTTTGTCAATCGTTCTGGCAATGATGTAACAGCTGTCCTAAGATGGGACAATAGGGAAGTGCCATTCACAATAGCATTCGATGTTCCGAAAATTGTCGTGGAAAATGCAAGAGCAGAACTGAAAGGTCCGGCCGGATTCGGCTGGAGAGGTTACATGCAGGCGGCTAACTATTGCCTTCAAAATGACATCAATCTGGAAGAAGCCATGACCTGGATCGATCAGTCGATTGCCAATAGTAAAGGCTTCAGTAATCTTCAGGTTAAGGCTGGTTTGCTTGCGAAAAAAGGAGAAACGGAAGAAGCAAAAAAGGTAATGGATGAAGCCCTTCCAACAGCGAATGCATTTCAATTGAATGGATATGGTTATCAGTTGCTTACAGCGGGTGATACAAAAAAGGCAATTGAGGTCTTCACTTTGAATATTGAGAAGAACAAAGACCATCAGTTCATATGGGGTTTTACTGACAGTCTTGGAGAAGCTTACTTAAAAGATGGGAATAAGAAAATGGCTTTGAAATATTATAAGCAGGCAAAGGAGAAAGCTCCGGAAAATCAGCAGGCTTATCTGGATGGAGTAATTGCCGGAATTAAGTAATAATTTTTTCCTGATACATGTTTTAGCCATCCGCCGATACGTGGGTGGCTTTACTAATTAAATTGCACCTTATGATTCGTTTTAAATTCATCATGCTCAGCCTGTTTTTTCACTCCGGGTTGTATACACAGTCACAAATCATTTTCTCAAGAAGTGCCGGAGGACTCAACACAGGCGAGACCCCCGATTTAATGGTATATGACACCCAAACAAATAGTGCCACCCTTTTATTCAAAGGCAGTGTTCGCAAGAGAGGAGAGTATGGTGCAGCCGTTTCACCTGACGGAAGTAAACTGATTGTTAATACCTACAAGTTTGGAGGATGGAAACTGGGAATTGCAGATTTTAAAAATGGAGAAATCTCTAATCTGGAAAAATTCACCAAAAGGAGAAATTACGAATACAATCCCTCCTGGTCTCATGACGGTGAAAAAGTGGCGTATGAAGAATACAACCGGATTGAGAATGACACAGATATTTTCATAGCAGATAAATCCGGTAATAGCATTAGTCGGCTTACTCAGTCAGATGGTGTAGACAGAAGTCCGGCATGGACAAGGAATAACAAGGAGATTGTGTTTACCTCAGGCCGGGCAGACAATTATGAAATATATATACAATCTTCTTCAGGAAGGGAATCAAAAAATCTGACAAATCATAAATCCAATGATTTTGCTCCATCTACTTCTTCTGAAAATGAAAAAATTGCCTTCCTGTCTGACAGAGGAGGTTTGATTAATCTCTACACCATGAATTATGATGGCAGTAGCATGCATTGCCTGACAGAAAATCTGACATCAGACAGAGTGATCTACAACGGATATGAAACTACCGGTTACTGGGCTTACAAAACTACCTGGTCACCTGACGGCAAACAGATTGCTTTTAATGTAATGTTTGGAAACAACCTGGAAATCTTCCTGATAGATAGCGATGGGTCCAACCTCAAACAATTAACCAATAATCAGGATTCAGATTTTTGTCCATTTTGGAAAAATGAACACTAGAGACTGGCAACCGCATCAATAAAGTGCTCATTCTCTTCCGGTCTGCCAACAGAAACACGAATACAATGTTCGAGCGAACCCGCGAGCGGCCGAACCAAAACACCTTTTTTCATTAGTTCATCAAACACTTTTTGAACCTGTTTCTGATCATCCCATACGGTCATGATAAAGTTCCCGAAAGAAGGAACATATTGAACTCCCAATCCTGTTAATTCTTTGGTGAAATATTCCAGTCCCTTTTTGTTGTTTTCAATGGTTTTTTTAAGAAAATCCGTGTCATCAAGTGCTCCCAGACCTGCAGCCTGCGCAAGGGCAGTAGGCTCAAATGTCAGTTTAGTTTTTGAAATGGATTCAGTAATTTTTTCATGACCAACAGCATACCCAAGTCGTACCCCTGCAATACCGTACGCTTTGCTAAAAGTTCTGAGTGTTAATAAGTTTGGATAGTCCATCTTCAGCGAATCAGGAAATTCATCACTCAGAGATTCAGAAAATTCAAAGTATGCTTCATCAACTATTACAAGGATATGATCAGGAACATTTTGCATAAAAGCATCAAGTTCTGCCTTCGAAATCATAGTGCCTGTCGGGTTATTTACATTCGCCAGATAGATAATTTTTGTATTGCGATTAATTCTGCTTTTTATAGCCTCCAGATCAAAACTGTAACTTTCAGTTAAAGGCATTGACACGCACCTTACATTGTTAATCCTCGCCCAATTGTAAACAATTACAAAACTGCCGCCGGAGGTTAAGAACTCATCTTCGCCTGAGCAAAGGGCTCGAATGGTCAACATCAAAACTGACTCAGATCCATTCCCTATAATGATCTGATCCGCCGGCCTGCCAATTCTTAAGGCTAATTTTTCCCTTAATTCAACACTAACAGGGTCCGGATAATAATTGATCTGTTCATACGCTTTTACAACAGCATCTTTTGATTTAGAAGAAAAGCCGAGCGTGTTTTCATTATTCCAGAGAATAGAAACTCTTTCCCACCCATACTCCTGTCTGAGTTGTGGGATTGTTTTGCCAGGCTGGTACCTTTTTATAGCTGCAATATGATCTGGTATCTGAATATTCATACGAGGCTAAAATAAATAATTTGATCCTTGACAACACCTAAACAGAAATAAAGCAGCTTAAGTTTTGAAACTTGTTTTCCATGAGGCAGTGATTTTCATTCATCCATGTTAGTTTTGCCAGAATTTGTTTTAACCTGGAAAGTCAGGCCACCTCAAAAAGCACCTCATGCCAAAAGATTCAAGTATTAAGTCAGTATTAATTATCGGGAGTGGTCCTATCATTATTGGTCAGGCCTGTGAATTTGATTATTCCGGTTCCCAGGCCTCTCGTTCTTTGAGAGAAGAAGGGATTGAAGTTACACTGATTAATTCCAATCCTGCAACGATCATGACTGATCCTGTTACAGCGGACAATATTTACCTCAAACCCCTCACAAAAAAATCCATTCGTGAAATTCTTGAGGAGCATCCTCAAATAGATACGGTTTTGCCAACAATGGGAGGGCAGACTGCATTGAACCTGGCCATTGATTGTGAAAAGGCCGGAATATGGGACAAGTACAATGTCCGGATGATTGGTGTAAACATTGAAGCCATTGAAACGACAGAGGATCGTGAAAAATTCAGGCTAAAAATGAAAGAACTGAATGTAGGCGTTTGTGAAGGAGAAACTGCCACATCCTTTTTAAAAGGAAAGGAAATTGCCCAGGAAATCGGGTTCCCATTAGTTATTCGACCTTCCTATACGCTTGGCGGATACGGCGGAGGATTTGTGAACAGTCCGGAGGAGTTTGACAATGCGTTAAATGCGGGTCTGCAGGCTTCACCAATTCATGAGGTGTTGGTTGAACAAAGTATTCTCGGGTGGAAAGAATATGAGCTTGAGCTGCTCCGTGATAACCTGGGAAATATCATCATCATTTGTTCCATTGAAAATTTTGATCCAATGGGAGTGCACACAGGTGATTCAATCACGGTAGCACCTGCAATGACACTATCGGATACTGTTTATCAGAATATGCGGGATCTGGCAAAGAAAATGATGAATGGGATTGGTCACTTTGCGGGAGGATGTAATGTGCAGTTCTCCGTTCATCCGGACACCGAGGATATTATTGGAATTGAAATAAATCCACGCGTATCAAGATCATCAGCCCTGGCTTCTAAAGCAACGGGATACCCGATCGCAAAGGTGGCAGCAAAACTTGCGATTGGATACAACCTCGATGAGCTCAAAAATCAAATCACCCAGACAACCTCGGCCTTTTTCGAACCAGCCATAGACTATGTGATCGTGAAAGTTCCTCGCTGGAATTTTGATAAATTCAAAGGAGCTGACCGAAAGCTTGGATTACAAATGAAATCGGTAGGAGAGGTAATGGGAATCGGGCGAAATTTCCAGGAAGCCCTGCAGAAAGCCTGTCAGTCTCTTGAAATTAAGAGAAATGGTCTTGGAGCTGATGGAAGAGAATTAAAAGATCATGAAGCGATCCAACACAGTCTTGCAAATCCGAGCTGGAACAGACTGTTCCACATTTATGATGCTTTTAAACTGGGAATGCCATTTAAGACCATCCATAATCTGACCAAAATTGATCCGTGGTTTCTTAATCAGATTGAGGAATTAATTACGCTGGAAAAGGAAATTGGAAAATACTCAATAGAAGATATCTCAAAGGAACTGTTGAAGGAGGCAAAACAAAAGGGTTATGCCGACCGACAGGTGGCCCATTTACTGGGTTGCCTTGAAAGTGAAGTTTACAAGAAAAGAAATGAATTGGGTATCAAACGGGTTTACAAACTGGTTGATACCTGTGCTGCTGAATTTGAAGCACAGACCCCTTATTACTATTCAACATTTGAAGATGAAAACGAGTCGGAGGTTTCTGATAAAAAGAAAATCATTGTCCTTGGATCAGGGCCCAACCGAATTGGTCAGGGTATTGAATTTGATTATTCATGTGTGCATGGAGTTCTGGCAGCAAAAGAATGCGGGTATGAAACAATCATGATCAACTGCAATCCGGAAACCGTTTCAACAGACTTTGATGTCGCTGATAAGTTATATTTTGAGCCGGTTTTCTGGGAACATATCTATGACATAATACTACATGAGAAGCCGGAGGGAGTCATTGTTCAGCTGGGTGGCCAGACTGCCTTGAAACTGGCGGAAAAACTGGAGCGCTATGGAATTAAAATCATCGGAACCAGTTTTGAAGCCTTAGATCTTGCAGAAGCAAGAGGGCGCTTTTCAGATTTACTTAAGGAGCAGAATATACCTTATCCGGAATACGGAACCATTGAAAATGCAGAAGAAGCCCTTGAGCTTTCAAAGAAAATTGGGTTCCCATTGCTGGTAAGACCAAGCTATGTGCTTGGCGGCCAGAGCATGAAAATTGTGATTAATGAATCTGAGCTTGAAGATCAGGTGATAGATATCATGAAGGATATGCCTGGAGCAGAAATACTATTAGATCATTTCCTGGAAGGAGCAATAGAGGCAGAGGCAGATGCCATCTGTGATGGAGAGAATGTTTACATCATAGGTATTATGCAGCACATTGAACCTGCTGGGATTCACTCAGGTGATTCCTACGCGGTGTTGCCCCCGTACAATCTTGGTGATTTTGTTATTCGTCAGATTGAAGAATACACCCAGCGAATTGCCATCGCACTCAAAACGGTCGGGTTGATTAACATCCAATTTGCCATCAAAAATGACAAGGTGTACATTATTGAAGCAAACCCTAGAGCCTCCCGTACGGTTCCATTCATCTGTAAGGCGTACAGGGAGCCCTATGTCAATTATGCCACGAAAGTGATGCTGGGAGAAAAGAAGGTTACGGACTTTGATTTCAAACCTTACAAAAAAGGATATGCGATTAAGGAGCCGGTATTCTCCTTTCACAAGTTTCCAAATGTGAACAAAGAACTTGGGCCTGAAATGAAATCAACAGGAGAAGCCATCTACTTTATTGATGATTTGATGGATGATTATTTCATGGAAATTTATTCCGAACGAAACTTGTATTTAAGCAGATAGGTTTAATTAGTATGCTTAAATTTCTTCTGATAGCGATTCTCGTCATCTATTCTTTCTACCGGGTAGCCTCTTTTCTGTTCAAAATTGTGTTTGGAGGTTATTCAAAAGGTCAATTCAATTCTCAGCAACGGGGAAGAAAAGCTCCGAATAGCAACCTGAACGTTGATAGGATACCACGAAATGAAAACAGAAAGAAGGATTTCGAGGGTGGAGATTACGTAGACTTTGAAGAAGTAAAATAAAGAAGGGCCCCCTCGGACCCTTCCACCAACCTAACCTAATAATGAGGTACGGATGACCTCAATTATGGAAATTGTGACCAAAATCAAAACTTCCCATCTTAGCAGTTTTGATTTGAAGGTTTTTATTTCTTTATCCTGGTTCTTCATTTTAATATAATAATTTCAATATTAAGTTGAATTATATGTATGTAAACAATAAAGATCGGTACCCCTAAAAGGATTTGGATTTTTTTAAAATTTACCTTCTGATAAGGAGATACTTCTGTGAATGGTTTGAAAACATTCAAAACGTATTGATTTCTCTAAAACTTCTCTAGTTTATTCAATGAATAAATAAGACTCAAACTTTTCGAGTTAGTTTTGCTTTCTCAAAAATTAACCTATGGCCTGGTTCAAAAGACAAGACAAAGGAATACTTACAAAAACAGAGGATAAGAAGGAGGCACCTGACGGACTCTGGTACAAAACACCGAAGGGAAATATCATTCACATGAGGGAATTGAAAAACAATTCTTATGTATGCCCTGAAGATGACTACCATGTACGAATTGGTTCTAAGGAATACTTCGAAATTCTTTTTGACAATAACAAATTCACTGAGCTGGATGCAGATCTGACTTCCGGTGATCCATTGAAATTTGTGGATACCAAGAGGTATCCGGATCGAATTGTAGCAACACAGAAGAAAACGTCGCTGAAAGATGCTGTACGCAGTGCACATGGGAAAATGAATGGGTTGGATATTACCATTTCCTGTATGGACTTTGCGTTCATAGGAGGTTCAATGGGATCTGTGGTTGGCGAGAAGATCGCCAGAGGAATTGATCATTCAATCAAGCACAACATTCCCTTCCTGATGATTTCTAAATCCGGAGGAGCCAGAATGATGGAAGCAGGTTTTTCACTCATGCAAATGGCTAAGACATCAGCCAGACTGGCATTGTTATCAGAGAAGAAGATTCCTTACATCTCACTGTTAACAGATCCAACCACAGGAGGGGTTACGGCATCTTACGCAATGCTGGGTGATTTTAATATCGCCGAACCAGGTGCACTGATTGGTTTTGCAGGTCCTCGGGTAATCCGGGAGACCATCGGGAAAGATTTGCCAAAAGGGTTTCAGAGTTCGGAATTTGTATTAGCTCACGGATTTCTTGATTTTATTGTCGATCGAAGGCAACTTAAGACAAAGCTTACCTCGCTTTTGAAAATGCTGGATTAAAACCAACATTTCACGGCACCATTTGTTGATAGAATATGTTATCGAAAAAGCTATATAGAAGCAATTATCCCGCGGGTTATTCTACTATATTTGCCCAAAATTCCTAAAAAACAGATTTAAGGATATGTCCTCTATCGTCGTTATTTCAATCATTGCCTTCACGGTTCTCATTTTATTGCTGGTTCTCGTGTTGCTTTTCGCACAGTCAAAACTCGTGCAGTCCGGTCCTGTCAACATTGTGGTCAATGGTGATTCAGAAAGTCCTATGGTCACCACAGCCGGTTCAACACTTTTGTCAACACTATCTTCTAAGAGTGTTTTTCTTCCTTCAGCCTGTGGCGGAGGGGGTACTTGTGCCATGTGCAAGTGTAAAGTACTGGAAGGTGGAGGAGATGTACTTCCAACTGAAGTGGGTCACCTGAGCAGAACCGAACAAAAAGAAAATGTCAGACTTGCCTGCCAGGTGAAGGTAAGAAATGACATGAAAATTGAAATTCCGGAAGAAATATTCGGAATAAAGAAATGGGAGGCGACTGTAGTAAGAAATTACAACGTGGCTTCATTCATTAAAGAATTCGTTGTAGAGATTCCTGAAGAAATGGACTATCAGGCAGGAGGATACATTCAGATTGAAGTACCAAAATGTGAAGTGGATTTCAGGGACATGGACATTACTGCCCATCCGGAAGAGCATGACGATCCCGAGAAATTCAGGTCAGACTGGGATAAGTTCGGACTTTGGGATCTCAAAATGAAAAATGATGAGACCATTGAACGTGCCTATTCAATGGCGTCCTATCCTGCAGAAGGACGAGAGATTATGCTAAATGTCAGAATAGCAACACCGCCATGGGATCGAGCTAAGAATGGCTGGATGGATGTGAATCCTGGTATTGCTTCTTCATACATATTTGGATTGAAAAAAGGGGATAAAGTAACGATCTCGGGACCATATGGTGAATTCTTCATTAACCCGACAGATGCTGAGATGCTATATGTTGGAGGAGGTGCAGGAATGGCGCCAATGCGTTCGCATTTGTATCACCTCTTTAAAACATTGAAGACCGGAAGAAAAGTGAGCTACTGGTATGGAGGAAGGTCTAAGAAGGAATTGTTCTACCTGGATCATTTCTATGAACTGGAAAAGCATTTTCCAAACTTCAGTTTTTACATTGTCCTTTCAGAACCATTGGAAGAAGATAACTGGACAACCAAGAAAGATCTGAATGATAAGTCCGGAGATGGGTTCTTGGGATTTGTGCATCAGGCGGTAATTGATAACTATCTGAGCAAGCATGATGCCCCGGAAGATATTGAATTATATTTCTGCGGTCCTCCATTGATGAACCAGGCTGTTCAGAAAATGGGAGAGGATTTTGGAATTCCTGACGAAAACATCAGATTTGATGACTTTGGCGGGTAATAAGAATAAAAATCATCAAAGCCGTTTCGGAACTTCCGGATCGGCTTTTTTTATGCCCGATTTTCCTGATGATTCAGGCAGGACTCATTATCATTTCTCAATTAAATTAGTGGCATGGACTTAAAACTGTTCTTCGATCCCACAGGAGTTGATGCAGACAGCTCTGCATCATCTTTTCAATCTTCTATATATATAAATCGGGATCGAATGCCTGATCATCAGGGACTGGATATTGCGCTGATAGGACTTAGTGAATACAGAGGTACAGTAAAAGGAGAGGGAAGTTCCGAATCTGCCGACAGGGTTAGAGATCAGCTTTACAGGCTGAAAAAAGGATTTGGTGATTACGGTATAATTGACCTGGGAAATTTCAGAAATGGACCAAAACTGGAGGATACTTATTTGCGACTCAAAGAAGTCTGTTCATATCTGATGGACAAGGAAATTATTCCGGTGCTGTTTGGCGGCAGCCATGATCTTGATCTTGGGCAGTTCTATGCCTATGAAGGCAGCAACAAGTTAATATCATTACTCAATGTTGATCAGCACATTGATCTGGAAGAAGGGCAGCCCAATTGCAAAAGTCATCTGAATCGAATTTTCACGCATAGTCCTAATTTCTTATTTAGCTATAATCATTTGGCGTACCAAAGTTATTTGACGAGCCAAAAGGACCTGGCATTGATTGAAAGATTGTCATTTGAGGCAACCAGACTTGGCACCCTAAAAGCAAATATTCAGGAGATCGAACCTTATATAAGAGATGCAGACATGCTATCATTTGATCTTTCCGCTCTGCAGTCTTCTTATGCCCCTGCAGCCGATGAATCTAAAGTTTACGGACTAACCGGCGAAGAAGCTTGCCAATTGTGTTGGTATGCAGGACAAAATGAAAAGCTCAGTTCTGTTGGATTGTACAATTATGATGCTGCCAAAGACTCAGAAGAACGGACAAACGCGTTTGTATTGGGTACCATGATCTGGTATTTTGTAGAGGGATTCTACCATCGAAAGGGAGATAAGAATTTCATTTCGAATGACTACCTGATGTATGAGGTGCACCTTGGAGGCGAGCCTGAAACCATTCGATTTTATAAGAGCAAGAAATCTGAACGATGGTGGATGGAGGTTCCAAATCCGGAAACTGGTGGTGTTTTTAACAGAAGCAGAATGATCGCCTGCAGCTATAGTGATTATGAAGAGACTCAATCAGGTAAAATTCCTGACAGGTGGCTTAATTTTTTCTACAAGGCTTGAGGATCAATAGCGCTCTGGCATGATTATCCAGAGAATGATATACACAAGTACACCGGGAAATGCGGCACTCAAAATTGAAAGGACAAGATATCCTGCACGGACAAGTGTGGGATCAAGCCCAAGATAATCTGCAAGTCCGGCACATACTCCTCCAATTACTTTTTCCTGTGATCTGAATAGTCTTTTTGCCATTGCCATACTTCTTTACTTTAAATATGTAAATTTTTCTGCTAATGTCTTAATGAAACCACCAGCAATCAGAGCTTTTCCTTCAAGGTCGGTCGGTTTTTCTATCACTGGCTGATTTTCGTCCGGAGTTAGAAAGTTCTCACTCAGAAATGTTGCTCGTGCATTCAGAGTAAGAATGAACGCAAGCAATATTCCAAGTAGAATAATGAGTGTTCGATTACGGTTGGTATGTGTTTTTTTGGAACCCACGTTTTTTAATTTAACAAACTTCATGCCAAAAAATGTTATCACGTTGATAAACAGCTTGTTATGAAAGAGTTTGATTGTAAGAATGACCGGTAATGAACAGAATTATCTCTGGATTGTACACTAATTAAAAATCATGATCTTGTCTTGCGGTACTCGAAGAAATATTCGATCTCCGGGTTGATACTGTGTACGTTCTGTTTCAAAACTGAAAACGGTTTCATCATGCAACGATTTGATGGTGAGAACATCATGTGGCCCTTTGAATTGCTTGTATTTAACCTGACCTGAAATATTAAAACTCGATGGATCAGTAATCTCTATGTTTTCCGGCCGTATACATAAACTAAAATTCGCGGGAAGTCCTTCAAGTGTAAAATCTCCAAAAGCAGTATGAGCAGTATCACTCTCTCTTATTCCCCTTAGGATTACGCTTGCACCAAAAAAAATAGAGACATATTCTGAAACCGGATGCCTGTAAACTTCTGAGGGGCTTCCCGTTTGTAATACTTCTCCTGACTTCATCACGACAAGCTGATCGGCAATCAGGAATGAGTCGAAAGCCTGATGGCTGACCATGATTGTGGTGATTCTCAATTCCCTTAATACTGCAAAGATTTCCTCACGGATTTTCTCCTTAAGCAATTCATCAAGGCTGCTAAAGGGCTCATCAAGGATCAGTACCTCCGGATCTATTGCAAGTGCACGAGCGAAGGCAACACGTTGTTGCTGCCCTCCGGAAAGTTCATGAGGAAACCTTTTTTCCAGCCCCTCCATCCCGGTCATTGAGAGTAGATTCATCAGCTGGTTTCTGTTTCTTTTTTTTCCCGGGATTGCAAACTGGATGTTATCTTCAACTGAAAGATGGGGAAATAGGGAAAGATTTTGGAAGACAAATCCAAAATGTCTTTTCTCAGGGCTCAATGATGAAATATCATTGCCATTCAGGTAAACAGAGCCCATATCAGCACGTTCAAGGCCTGAAATAATTCTAAGAAGCGTACTTTTTCCACACCCGCTTTCTCCTGTAAGAGCCATGATTTCACCTTTTTTTACCTGAAGCGAAACATCCTTCAGCACCTGAAGCCTGTTGAAACTCTTATGAATGTTGTTGACAACCAGCACGTGCTTATTTAATCAATTTATTTAGAAAATAGACCGGTATTGAGCTGACAAAAATAATCAGCAGACTTGAAGAGGCAGACTTTGGAGCCATTTCATCCTTTGCATACTGAAATGCGTTAGTTGCAAGAGTTTCAAAGTTAAACGGGCGCAGGATCAATGTCAGTGGCAATTCTTTAGCTACGTCTACGAAAACCATGATAAAGGCACCGATCAGAACAGGTCGGAGTATTGGCAAATGGATTTGAGTTAAACGCCCGAAGGATCGCCTTCCCAGCGAACTTGCAGCATCATCCAATTGACCGGGAATCTTTTTAAAGCCACTCTCTATGGTTCCATATCCAACTGCGAAAAAACGTGTGGAGTAACCAAAAATAAGAGCGATAATCCCGGAATAGATCCATTCAGGATTAATACGGATAATTAAAGCGACTATTCCAATTCCTATCACCGCTCCGGGAATTGCGTATCCGAACATGGGTAATTTAAAAAAACTCACTGTTAGCCAGTTTTGGGCTGATAATCTGGAAGTGTATGAAATAATGATTGAAAACAAGACGACTGCCATTCCTGCCATTCCTGCCAGAAGCGATGTATTCCCCATAAATGAGAGCGCTCCTGCCCAGGCTTCAAAGTCGGAAGCAAGTATGGCCCACCAGATCATTTGAGCAACAGGAATGATAAATCCCAATAAAAGAGGCAAAAAGCAAAGCGTGAAAAGGAACCACTTTCTTTTGCTGATAATACGCGCAAAAATTCGGTCTTCCTTTTCATTAGACAGTCGCTTTTTTCGCTGGATAAATGTATCCGACAGTACCAGAATGAGAATAAAAATGAGAATAAAAAGAGACAAAAAAATTGCAGAGGGCAGGTCACCCAAAGCAAGCCAGGACTTAAATATGCCAATCGTAAAAGTGGGAATTCCGTAGTATTGAACCACTCCATAATCATTGAGGACTTCCATGATTACAAGAATTAAACCAGAGAATACGGCAGGCCATGCGATAGGCATTGTAACCCGAAAGAAAGTTCGGGACATTGTTTGCCCCAACGATCGGGAAACTTCAATAAGCGAAGCAGATTGTAAAACAAAAGCTGCTCTGGATGCCACATATACATATGGATAAAGCACAATCCCCATCACGAAAATAGCACCTTCGTGATTCATGATATCCAAATACACATCAGCATCAATCCACCGAAGAAAAATTCGTATAGGTCCCGCGTAATCAGTTAAACCTGAATAGGCAATTGCGTTGATAAAGGTTGGAATAGAAAGGGGAAGAATGAGCATCCATTCAAAGTGCTTTCTGAACGGAAATTCATAAACAGTCACAAACCACGCTGTTGAAATACCCGTAGCAAGGGCAATCGAAGCTACACCGATCAATAGAATCGAAGTGTTTCTAAGATAAAGCGGCAACAGAACTGTCGAACTGATCCAATTGGTAAAATTGACTGAAAATGAATTGCCCAGCACAAAAACGACAGGAAGTATCAGCCCTATGATAATCAGGGTGGTGATCAATTTCCAGCCGGGATAAGAAGAAAGCCTAGTTCCAGCCAACTTCTTCAAAGATCTTGACCGCCTCCTGATTCAACTCTGTATCTTTTGCGTATTCAAGATTGTCAATTTTGAAATTGCCCCATTCTGCAATTGTTGAGTCTGGTGCCACATTCATGTTGACCGGGAATTCGAAGGATTCTTTAGCATATATTTTTTGAATCTCTTCACTGGTCAGGTATTCGATGAATTTTATTGCGTTATCCTTATTGGGAGCATATTTTGTAATACCAATCCCGCTAATATTTATGTGACCGCCTCTGTCTTCCTGATTTGGAAAATATATCCCGACGCTCTGACCTGCTTTCACTTCTTCTTCATTTTCAGAATTAAGTAGGAGCCCCACATAATAAGTATTAACAATAGCAATATCTCCAACTCCTGAAGCCATAGCCTTAATCTGATCCCTGTCTCCACCTTTGGGTTCTCTTGCAAGATTATTCACAATTCCCTGTGCCCATGCTTTTGCTGCATCACGATCATTTGAATAAATAATTGAAGATAACAGAGATTGATTGTAAGAACTGCCTGACGATCTGATCACGATCCTGCCTTTCCATTTTGGATCAGCCAAATCTTCATAAGTACTTAGTTCCGACACATCAACATCTGCCTTATCGTAAGCAATGACACGAGCCCTGTAGGTGATTCCATACCAGTAATTTTCATCCTCGATGAATCGGGGATCATTGCTTGTCTGAATCTCAACTGATTGAAGCAAATCCTTTTCCCTGGCTCTGTTAAGCTTCATTGCGTCAACGGTAATCAGAACGTCAGCAGGGGATTTGTCACCTTCTGTTTCTAATCGGTTGATGAGTTCATCTGCTCCGGCTTTTACAAGGTTTATTTTAATCCCGGTGTCCTCAGTGAACTTGTCAAAGACAATTTTGTCTGCATCATAATGTCTGTGCGAATAAACATTTAGTACTTGCTCCTCATTAGAAGATTCTTTTTTGTTCCCTGAGCAGGCTGCAACTGCAAAAAGGATAATGATCAGTTTTATTGATTTCATGGTAATAGTTAAAAGAAAACAAAAATAGCTATTTAGAATTAATCTAAATAAGATTTTGAACATAAAAAAAGGTACCTCCACCACGAGGTACCTATCACCCTAATCACACGCTGTTCCTAAACAGCAAGTTTCATATCGGAATGTGGTTGAACGACACTCCTAAAATATTTTCATAATCTTCTCCGGTTTCTCTCATGTCTTCATCAAACTCCTCGTAAAACCAGTTGATGACAACATTTGCACCATTGTTCTTGTACATTGCCAACTTTTTCAATATATCAAACAGGCACTTTGAACTGCTGGTGTTGAAATATTCAAGTGCAAAGTTCGCTGTGAATGAAATGGTCCCTTTTTCAAAAACGTTTTCTATTTTTCGAATAATTGGATGGTAAAACCTTTGAGAAGCGCATGGCAATGACCTCCCCCTAAATTCCATTGTTCCTGCTCCCGGATCCAATAAAAAAAATGGTGTGACGTCAGTGGGCTCTATCTTCAGGTTTCTTTCATTCATGAGTGGTTTCTTTTTTTTTTCTTAAATGACAAGACAAATTGACTACTATTTCAGGGATGATTTTGTGCGGGATTACTTCAAAATCAAATTGGGTAAAATGACTATGTCCTTATCTGTACTTTTTCAGAAATACTGTTTTGAAAATCGTATGAGGCATTATTTGCGTTATCTTTAATTTGAAAATGATTTATTTTTTTTCAGCCACTAATTAAAAATGCCACTAACTGATACTGATTTTCAAGCAGGACACCTGTTGGATCAAATCCCAATGGGCGTGGTAAATGTTGACCGCTCTGGCGTCATTACTTTCATTAATAAATCAGCAGGTAATATCCTGGGTGTTGAAAAAGCCAGCCTTGAAGGATTAAAGTATTTTGAAACTGATCTGACACAGATCACACTTGATGGAAATCAGCTTGAAATGGAAAGTCAGCCATTGACAAGGGTGTTGTCCGGAGAAGGATTTGTTCACGATTTTGTTCAGGGCGTTTTAAGAAAAAACACGATTGTCTGGATTTCGGTTGAGGCATCCCCACTGTATGATCATAGTGGAGAGCTAACGGGGGCAATGTCCTGCTTTACTGATGTTACTGACAAGGTTTTGTTGGAGAAGGATTTCGAAGAAGAGAAAGGAAGATATGAACGAATCAATGAATCCATTCAGGCAGTTTTTTGGGAATGGTCATTACGCGATGATCGGATGTCATATGTAGGGCCAAAAGTGGAGGAGATGTTGGGGTATACTGTGGAGGAGCGTTCGACAAAGGGCTTTTGGGAAAAGATGATTCACCCGGAAGACAAAGAGTGGACGATTTCGTTTCATCAGAATCAGGTAGCAGCAGGCCAGAGTCACGAATTTGAATACCGTTTTAAAAAAAGTGATGGCAGGTATATCTGGATAAGAGATATCATTGACGTGTTGGTGGAAGACGGGAAGTCTGTATTTTTAAGAGGCCTGATGATTGATATTACCAGGCAAAAACTCATTTCTCAAAAACTTCGTGAGTCCGAAGATTTATACAAGCTCCTTGCTGAGAATACAAGCGACTTAATTACACTTCATAACCTTGATCTTTCCTATAAGTTTGTTTCGCCGAGTATTCTTGAAAACTTAGGTTATTCTGAAACAGACCTGAGTGCTCGCCAACATCTTGACCTGATACATCCGGGTGATCAGAAAACGGTCTGGAAAGCTTATGAGAAGGTGGTACAGGGAGGAAGGGAACGAATCCGATACAGGATGCAACACAAAGATAGCTCTTACCTGTGGTTTGAGGGAGAACTCAATCCGGTTTTTGATGAGGAAGAACGAATTCTTTTCATCAAGAATTCTTCCCGTCAGATTCATGAACAGAAAATAGCTGAAGACAAATTAAGTGAAAGTGAAACACGTAACAGAAGTCTGATTAGTGAGGCTCCATTTTCAGTTAGTATACATAATAAAGAAGGCATTTTGTTAAATGCAAATCTGGCGTTTGAAAGGACATGGGATATCAAAAGGGAGGGTCTTATCAGGAAATTCAATATCAGGAAGGAAAAAAAGTTTCAACAACCTGATCTGAAGGAAGCAATAAAAAAGGCTTTTAACGGACAAAAAGGTGATTTGATCACCCAATTTGAAACCGTACAAAACAAAGTTAAGGATCTGCAGATAAAATACTTTCCATTAATTAATTCGAATAAGGAGATATACAGTGTGGTCTTTTTGACCGAGGATATAACCGCACGTATCGAAGCAGAGAGAAAAGCGACAGAGGGGGAGGCGCTCAAGCAGGGCATACTCAATTCGTTGGATGACGCGCTTCTGGTGGTAGACAAAGACGGGACAATCATTAGTATCAATAAGCGATTGCAGACCTACATCCATCGATCACCTTACACGAATGTAGAAATAGGCGGTAACGTGTTTTCTTTTATTGACTTTTTTGAAGAAAAAGAACTGGTTCATTCCGGTCTGGAAAAAGTGCTTAACAGGACCTCTACTTTTTTTGATTATGAGACCAAACTCGCAGATAATAAGTGGTATACTTTAAAAGTAACACAACTAAAGACCCCATACGGAGCGGTCATTTCCTGGCAAAATATCAACACAAGAAAGGAAATTGAAATTGCCCTCGAAAAATCGCTGAAGAAGTATCGAAATATTTACAATCGTGCACCTGTCATGATGCATTCCATTAATTCGAAAGCCGAAATCATGAGTGTCAGTGATTTCTGGCTGGAAAAAATGGGATATGAACGCAAGGAAGTTATTGGTAAAAAGATCCTGGATTTTGTTACAGAAGACTCTAAGAAGGAAGCAAAAAAGAAAATTAATGAGTTCTTCAGCAAAGGTTATCTAAGAAATGAAAACTATCGGTTTAAGACCAAATCGGGAGAAACACTTGAAGTTCTGTTATCAGCTACCTCTGAATATGATGAAGAAGGAAATTTTGAAAGATCCCTGGCAGGAATGGTGGACGTCACAGAGTTGAGAAAAACTGAACGGGATCTGCTTGAAAGTCAGCAGAACCTGATTGAAGCCCAGCGTATATCTAAGATTGGAAATTATGAACTGGATTTGTCAGATTATTCATTTATTCCAAGTCCGGAGGTGATTGCCATCATGGGCCTGTCTCTCAATCATCGAAACCTGAGTATTCTGGACGAATTAATTCATCCTGGTGATAAGGCGGAGTTCGTTCAAAAACTAAAGCACTCTGCAAAAACCGGTGCTGACTTCTTCCATGTATATCGAATCAAACATTTGAGAAGTCACAAACTGCGGTGGATTACCGGACGGGGTAAAATCAAGAAAAATGAATCTGGCGAAAATTACAAGATGATTGGAACCGTTCAGGATATCTCAGAACAAAAAGTGGCGGAAGATAAGATTCGCAGACTTTCCGATCGGATCCTACTGGCTACTGAACTGGCCGAAATAGGAGTTTGGGAATTCAGTACGGAAACAGGTGAAGTTTTCTGGGATAAGCAGATGTATGAAATTTTCGAAACATTGAAAAAACCGATTACAAGCTTCAAAGATTTCGCAGAATTTATGGCTGAAGAGGATCGTCCGACGCTATGGGAGTTATATGATAAAATGAAACGTGGCGCTCGCTTCATCGAAGCAGATCTCAAATTGACTATTAACAAGAAGGTCAGATACTTAAGAACCTACAATCGGGTAATTCGTGGTGAAGATGCCAGAATTACCAGGATCATTGGGGTCATGTATGAAAACACAAAAGACAAAGAGCTGCAATTAAAACTGGAGACTTCTCTTGAAGAAAAAAATATACTGCTAAAAGAAGTTCATCACAGAGTAAAAAACAATATGCAGCTTGTTTCCTCAATTCTTGCACTGAAGTCATATGACCTGAAGGACGAAAACTCAAAAGAGATCTTCTCTGAAATTAATGAGCGAATTAAGTCGATGGCAGTTATTCATGATCAGCTGTATAAATTTTACAATGTGTCAGAAATCAATATTTCTGAATACCTGAATCACATTGCCAGAGAACTTAGTGTGATGATAGGCTCTGGTGACAATACTATTACCGTGGATGCGGATAGTAAGCTCTTTGAAGTGGATAAAGCATTGCTTTTTGGTCTGATTGTCAGTGAACTTGTTTCCAATGCATTCAAGCACTCATTTAGCAAAAGAAGAGAAGGAACTGTTCAAATTATTTTCAAAAGCAAGGGAGCTGTTAACAGACTATCTGTTTTAAACAATGGGGTGAAAATTCCAGTATCCATATTGGATGATAAATCAACCGGACTGGGAATATCTCTTATAAAAACCTTCGCCAGGCAACTCAATGGAGAATTAAGCCTGAGTGAAAAAAATGGATTTGAAATTCAATTTGAATCAAAATAAGGTGAGTAGTCAAGAATGATCTTCACCATTCCGGATGTTGTTTTGGCTCCAATCTTTCTCATAATATTTCCTTTGTGAGCATTCACAGTCCTTACGCTTAACTTAAGTTGTTCGGCAATCTCTTCATTGGTTCTATCCTTTAACATAAGTTGGACAATATCAATTTCACGGGCAGTAATAGATCCAACTTTATTAGCGAGCTCATTCATTTTAGGTGAGAAGAGAATAGAGATCATTTCTTCGTCATAATAAATTTCACCCAAGATGGATTGTTCCATGGTTTTTAATATTGCCTCAGGCTCCATATCAAGAGATATTACACCGTTTATGTCAAATTTTGATGTATAGCTAATCAGGAATGGACGGATATGCCTTGCAAATAACAACACAGGATAATCTCCCATGAATTTCTCTGATTCTTCCGGAGAGGTTGTCTCAGTATCTATAATGACCATATCTACTCCCTTGTTAAGTTCTACCGCCAGCCTGATTTTCTGGTTAACGGCAAACTCTTTCAGGAATAAAAAGAGGTAATTGGGAAGAATGGAGTTTTTTGAAGCAACAAAAATATCCAGCATCTTCATTGGTTTTTTATTAATCAGCGAAAAAATAGGCTATTTAAAAGTTATATTAGTATCCAGCCTCTGGTAAACTTATGGGAAAAATTTTAGTTGCGGAAGATTCAATAATTGTCAATCAGCATATCCGGAGAGCCCTGGAGTCTGGTAATCATGACGTTATCTCAGCCTTTTCCGGAGCAGAGGCCGTAAGTTCAGCAAATAGAGATGCTCCTGATCTGATACTAATGGATATTATGATGGAGAGCAGCTCGGATGGGATTGATGCTGCAATGGAAATAAAGGAAACTATTGATATCCCGATTATTTTCCTTACTGCCCTTACTGACGAACCAACACTCAAAAAGGCAAAAATCAGCCAGCCGTATGGATATGTGGTCAAGCCGTTCAATGAAGCAGAATTGTTGTCCAACATCGATGTTGCTCTATATAAAGCAGAAGCAGAGCGAGAGATCAAGGAGAATTCTGAACTGTTTCAGGTTATTATTAATTCAATTGATCATGCTATCATTCTGGTAAATGCCGCGAATAAAATAAAGTACACCAATCTGGTAGCTGAGCAGTGCCTGAATAAATCTTTTGACAACCTGGTCAATAATCACATTGATCAGTTTTTAGCAATGAAAATTGGTAATTACTTCGAGCCGGTAAGCAAAATTCTGGATGAAATAACAGAGATCCCGGTCGAGTTTGAAATTGAAGGATCTGACCTGATTTTTGGTGATTGCGAAATCAAAGAAGTATTCATAAAAGAACCATGCAAATTTCTCTTTTTCAAAGACATAAGTGATCGTGTAAAACATCGTAGAATACAGGAAGAATCCAAAACCAGGCGTGTCTCGCTATTGATTGAAGGGCAGGAGAACGAAAGGGAGCGGATCGCCAGAGATCTGCATGACGGAGTTGGTCAGCTCGCCAACGTGGTTAAAATGACAGCAAAGAAGCTGGAGGTAGGGCCTGAATTGACCGATTCAATTGATTTATTTCTTGATGAAATGAGAAAAGTAACCGAAGGGCTTTTGCCGCTCAGACTTAATGATTTTCCTCTTGATGTTTGCCTGAACAGCCTTGTCGAGCAGGTGGATAAGAGCAGCCCGATTAGCTTTTCATTTTCATCAAGTGATCTGCCAGAGGTTTCAATGAACAATAAGATCAACCTATATCGGGTGACACAGGAAGCACTTAGTAATATTTTGAAGCATTCAAACGCAAAAAACGCTTATGTTCAGGTTCATGGGTTTGATGACCACCTTCAACTGACGATAGAGGATGATGGCAAAGGCTTTGATAAAAGTTATAAAGATGATACCTCACACCATGGACTTCAAAATATACTTTTCCGATCTGAAGTTATGAAAGGTACCTGTGATGTAGAGTCTTCTGAGGGTAAGGGTACATTTATTAGCTTAGTAATTCCAAACCACCAATGAAAAAGACAAAGATTATACTTGTTGAAGATCATGAGCTTGTAAGAAAGGGAATTTCAAGCATCCTTAAAATGGACAATTCTCTTGAAATTTTGGGTGAATTTGATCGACCAGGACTCCTGCTTGAAGCTTTAAGTGGAGGGCTGGTGCCTGATATCATCATTATGGATATTTCTATGCCTGAGATGAATGGTCTGGAAGCATCAAAAATCCTGGAAAAGGAATACCCGGAAATAAAAGTTATTATTCTGAGTATGCACAAAGAAGAAGAGTATGTGCTCGAAAGTCTCAATTATAATGTATGTGGCTATGTCGTCAAGGACAGTGTGGCGGATGAAATACTGGTAGCTATCGAAAAGGTGCTAAACGGAGGAAAATTTTTTAGCAGCGTTGTAATTGATACGGCGCTTAATTCATACAAGGGAATAAAGAAGGAGCAAAAGGCGAAACAGGCCATTCAGCTTACCGAACGAGAGCTTGAAGTACTCAACCACATCTCCGATGGCCTGAAGAGTCAGGAGATTGCGGAAAAACTATTTATAAGCGAACGCACGGTTGAAGCTCATCGCGGGAATATTATGAAAAAACTGCAGGCTAAGAATATGGCAGAACTCATCAAAAAAGCAATCACGCTCGGGTTGCTCAAAGGGATTTAATATCCCAGTCTCCCTTTAGTCAATTTGACTACAGTCATTACTGTGGTAGTCGCTATTTTATCGAAACAGCCAGAATCTACCTTTGTCTCGTAATTGGAGGAAGATTTTGCACGCATTCATCCAGCTATGGCTATCTTTTCAATCAGCCAGGTGCAAATCTTCCCCCTTTACTACACCTATGCTTGCGGGTCTACAAATACAGATTAATGCACTAAGTGCGATCATACCTGACAGTTTTATCTTTGTTTTAGATAGTACTGACAGAAGCTTCATTTACAAATCATCTGATTGTCCAATTGCAATTGAAGAGATCATTTCTGTTGATAAAAGACAGGGAATTGACAATCTTTTTCAGGATTCTGAAATCTATAATTCAGAAGAAGATGAGCATCTTTATATGATAAAGAAACTCAGCTCACATACTTTTCTCGGATTTTTTGTGCTGAAAAATAAATTTTCGCTCTCCCGAATTAAAAATGCTCAGGAATTCTTCCAAAAAAAATAACCCATTGGATTGACCAACGGGTTATTAAGTTTTCGTTCTCAAAGCATCTTAATTAATGTTAAATAGATTGTGATAATCAATCATACCAACTAATTATGAGCCAATTAGTGAACTCGGAGGGATTCGAACCCCCAATCTCCTGGGCCGTAACCAGGTGCATTATCCAGTTGTGCTACGAGTCCGTTACGGGACGCAAAAGTAACAATTTGCCTTCAAAATTTTCGTTAGCGAGGCATGATTCTATATTTGCGCAAATTTTAGATGTTTATGAAGTATTTGAGTGGTGTTTTGTTGGTGCTAACAGTCTGCTTTTCGCAGGCTCAGGAAAAGACGTTAAGCAGACCTGATATACCTGGTGATATTATGGTTGATATAGGTCTGAATTTCTGGAGTGATATTCCGGGTCAGATGGATCAGCGGGAGTGGCCCTCTAAATCTTTAGGGATCTATTATACAACCAGAAAGGTGATTAGTAATAAATTTTCCTACAGCTATGGAGTTGGTCTTAATTTTGAGAAAATTGCTTTTGGGACAAATGCACTAAGGTTTGTGCCGCTGGTAACAGATACATTGGGAGTTACCTCCTTTACTGAAGAAATTACTTCTACCAACAGACTTCTTTTTAAGAAGTACAAACTTGCCATCTTATACATGGATATCCCTTTAGAATTAAGGTTTCACCCAAAAGGGACTCAGGATGGAGAAGGTTTTTTTGTTGGAGCAGGTGGAATCCTTGGGCTCAGATTGAATTCATATGATAAATTAATTACTGAATTAAATGGAGATAAAATGAAGAGTAAAAATGTCAATGACTTTGGACTCAACTCATTTCGATATGGCCTTCAATTTAGGTTAGGATTCAAGGGCGTTCACTTTTTTTATAAGCGCTATTATCAGAATATGTTTAAGAACGATATCTCGGTGCTTGATGCAGCTAATCCAACTCTTGATGATCCGGCTGCTACTTTCAATCCAACAATGTCGACATTCGGAATTAATCTCACAGGCTTTTAGCCAAGGAAATAAATCGCAAGAAAGCAAAAGCAGAAACCGAGTATTGTTCCGCTCCAGACTTCTTTGGGCTGATGGTATCCGAGGTATAGCCTGGAAGTACTTGTAAGTCCTGCCAGCAAAATGGATCCAAAAATTATTTCCGGCATAACAACCCCGTAAGTAATCGTCAGCGCAGAGAATATTCCTGCCCCACTCCAAATAGCAGTCGAATGAATACTAATCTTGAACCATCTGGTGGTGATTAGCAGCAATCCGATGAGGATGGTTATCGATACAATGATTGTGGAAAACGGAGCTCCCAGTTGTAGTCGGTCAACAAAAAGGAAGCACGCAACTCCATACCAGATAAAAATGAACAAGAAGGGAATCGGCCGTTCTTCCCGGTCAATAAGTTCAAGACTTGATACTTTTGAAAACAGCCTGAAAGAGAAAATAATGAATGCTGGAATCAGGCAGGTGGTCAGAAAAATAGCTAGTAGAAAGTACCAGGCTGCATGAATTGGAATGGCAAACAGTTCAGGAGCTTTTAAGAGCAGGATAAAACTCAGGTAAGTAGCCATCAACAGGGGATGACCAATTGCCGAGATAATTTTCATGAAAATTCTCACAGTTCTTTCCTCAACCTGGCAACAGGAATGTTTAACTGCTCCCGGTATTTCGCAACAGTTCTTCTGGCTATCGTATAGCCATGCTCTTTTAATCCTTTTTCCAGTTTTTCATCTGAAAGTGGTTTGGTTTTGTCTTCAGCTTCTATGATCGCTCTTAATTTATTTTTAACTTCTCTGCTACTCACGTCCTCACCAGATTCTGTCGCGATTCCTTCTGAGAAAAAATATTTAAGGGGGAAAACGCCAAATTCCGTCTGAATAGATTTACTGCTTGCCACACGGGATACAGTTGAGATATCCATCTGAATTCGATCCGCAATGTCTTTCAGAATCATGGGTTTAAGCTTGCTTTCATCACCTTCAAGAAAATATTCGTATTGAAAATCAATGATCGCCTGCATGGTGTTCAACAAGGTTTGCTGCCGCTGACGAATTGCATCAATGAACCACTTTGCTGAATCAAGTTTTTGTTTGATGAAAGAAACAGTCTCTTTCAGCTTCTTATCTTTCTTATCACTTTTATCATAAGCCTGAAGCATTTCTGAATACGACCGACTTACTTTTAGCTGTGGGGCATTCCTGGAGTTAAGTGACAGCTCAAGTTTGTCATCAACATTGGTAAGAATGAAGTCTGGAATGATGTACTGCGTTTTAGCCGTATCTTCACCGGTCCCGCCTGGTTTTGGATTGAGTTTTGTAATTTGATAGATAGATGCTCTCAGCAGGGTCTCATCAGCAACACCAAGTTTCCGAGCGATTTTTTCGTAGTGCTTCTTTGAGAATTCGTTGAAGCAACTGTCCACAATCCTTCTTGCGATTTGAATTTCTTCATTGTCATCATCCTTTCTTTCCAATTGGAGGGAAAGACATTCCTGAAGGTTGCGGGCGCCTATACCAGCTGGATCAAATGTCTGAATTTTGTAAAGCAAATTTTCCAGCTCTTCTTCATCCGTTTCAATGCCCTGAGAAAATGCCAGGTCGTTAACAATGGCTTCCAGATCTCTTCGGATGTATCCATCCGTATCAATGCTTCCAATCAATTGTCTGCCAAGAATTTTTTCTTCTTCAGTTAGCTTTAAATAACCCATCTGAGATATTAATAGCTCATGCAAAGTCTTCCCCATCGAAAGCGGAGACTCTCGCTCTTCCTCATCCGGGTTTCTTCCGTCACCCTGCATTTTGTACCCGGCATAATCATCCTGAAGATATTCTTCAATCGGATCTCTTTCGTCCGTTTCAAAGTCATCTTCAAAATCATCAGACTCCTCCTCCTGTTCTTTTTCTTCCTTCCCTTCTTCAAGTGCGGGGTTAATTTCCAATTCTTCCTCAATGCGTGTATCCAGCTCTGCGGTGGGCACCTGCAACAGCTTTATAAACTGAATCTGCTGGGGAGACAGTTTTTGTTGGAGCGACTGTGTTAAAGATAACTTTTGCATGTGCGATTACTGATAGTTCAAAATTATCACATTCGTTAGTTTTGCGACCCATATATTTTAAGTCAACGGTGGATAAAATTAAGAGAACAAAAATCAGGCAAATTTTAGCGCAGGGAAAAGAAAGTACAGAACTGTGTGTAAAAGGCTGGGTACGAACGAAGCGATCAAGTAAAAATGTTGCTTTTGTGGCATTGAATGATGGTTCCTGCATTGGAAATCTTCAAATAGTTCTGGATGCAGAAAAATTCAATGAGGACCTGCTCAGGCGAATTTCAACCGGGGCAAGTCTTTCTGTCACAGGAAAACTGGTAGAATCGCAGGGTGCCGGCCAGTCGGTTGAACTGGTTGCTGACACAGTGGAGGTACTTGGGGAAGCGGACCCTGATTCATTTCCCTTACAGCCGAAGCGACATTCACTGGAGTTTTTGCGTGAGATTGCACATCTTAGACCGAGAACAAACACCTTCGGGGCGATTCTCAGAATTCGTCACGCCATGGCTTATGCGCTTCATACTTTCTTTCATGAAAAAGGATTTCTGAATCTTCATACACCAATTTTGACCGCATCTGATGCTGAAGGAGCAGGAGAGACTTTTCAGGTAACAACACTGGACCTGAACAATGTGCCTAAAAATGAAGACGGGGAGGTTGATTTTAAAAAGGATTTTTTCGAGAAAGAAACAAATCTGACAGTTTCGGGTCAGTTGGAGGGAGAACTTGCTGCAATGGCGGTTTCAGAAATTTATACGTTTGGACCGACATTCAGAGCAGAAAATAGTAATACAACGCGTCATCTGGCAGAATTCTGGATGGTAGAGCCGGAGATGGCATTCTACGATCTGGCAGATACCATGGATCTTTCTGAGGAGATGTTGAAGTACATGGTCAATCATGCGCTTAACAATTGTCAGGAGGATCTTGAGTTTTTAAATAAACGAGAACTCGATGAGGAGAAAGCCAGACCCCAAAATGAGCGCAACGAACTGAATCTGTTGGAGCGCTTACAGTTTGTAGCGGAAAATGAATTTGTCAGAATCTCCTACACAGAAGCAATAGAGGTCTTGAAAAGATCCAAACCAAATCAGAAAAAGAAATTTCAGTTTCTTATTGAAGAATGGGGTGCAGACCTTCAATCAGAACATGAGCGGTTCCTGGTTGAAAAGCATTTCAAAAAACCTGTCATCATTTATGATTATCCGAAGGACATAAAAGCATTTTACATGCGTCAGAATGATGATAATAAAACTGTAGGGGCGATGGATGTGTTATTCCCGGGGATTGGGGAAATTGTAGGTGGCTCTCAAAGAGAGGAGCGTAAGGACAAACTTGAACAGCGGATGAAGGAAATGAATGTTCCCGTGGATGAACTCTGGTGGTATATGGATACCAGGAGGTTTGGGACTGTTCCTCATAGCGGATTTGGGTTGGGATTTGAGAGAATGATCCTGTTCGTAACAGGAATGGGCAATATCCGGGATGTAATACCTTTCCCAAGAACTCCTGGTAATTGTGAGTTTTAAGATTCTCTTTATGTTACTGTGAATGGATAAGACTTAAGCGTCGGATGCTGTGTAATGATCTTTTGTCCAGTAAAGGATATTCATAAAATCGTAACTTTTTGTTTCTGCATTCATCATTTTAATAATTATGAGTCGACTAAAGATGAAGCAGCTATTTTATTTTTTACTTCTTTTCAGTACTGTACCAGGTTTTTCACAGGATCAAATCATTGAAGGGATGGTTGTTGATGCGAAGACAAGGAAGCCGATTCCGTATGCTGCCATAGGTATATTAGGCGAGAATGTTGGAACGGTATCCAACGAAGATGGCCACTTTCGCTTAGCCATCCCCTCAAAGTTTATATATGACACATTGACTTTTTCTGAGGTGGTCCACGTACCAAAGAAGCTATCCGTTACTTACCTGTTAAATCGCCAGGAAATTGTTATAGCACTTGAAGAAGCAGTCATGGAGCTTAGGACAGTAGAAATAACCCCTGATAAAGAAAAAAGAAGCTATGAAAAATTGGGTGTAAAGCCGATGTTCTATTGGGGTTCATGTTATGCCAACTTCAAGGGTGGAGCACAAATAGCTCAGCTGATGGAAGCCAGTGCTTATCCGGTTTTTCTATCGAAGGCCAGGATAAAAGTAGGAGATAATAAACTTGAAAAAGTCAACATGAGAGTACGAGTGCTTGAAAAAATGACAAATGGATTGCCGGGACAGGATGTATTCGAGGGAGTATTTATAAACATAGCCTACCAGGAAGGGTGGGTTGAGGTGGATCTGAGCCACAAGAATTTGATCTTTAACGAAGACTTCTTTGTTTGTTTCGAGTTTTTAAATGTACAATGGGAGCAAACAGATGGTTATTTCTCGATTGTATGCTCTGAGACCGATTCTTTTTCCAGAAAGCAACTTGTGCGCAATGCCAGCTTAGGAAAATGGGAAAACTCTTTGCCGGGTCAAAAGCATATTTACACCATTGGAGCAGAGGTGTACAGGTTGAAGTGATATTTATTTGACAAAACCTTAGATTTATGGTACTCTGGATTCAGGCATACGAGTTAATAATCCTCTTTGTAACAGACATGTGATTCCATTTCCACGAACTCCTGGAAATTGCGAGTTACAGGATCCAAAACAATACTCCGACTAATTGCTATATTTAATTCCGAATCAATTATAGCATGGAGTCAATTATTTCATTTTCTGAATCAATAACTACAGTCCATAAGTTTGTATGGGTGCTTGCTTGCCTGGTATTCTTCTGGACGCTCGAAGTAATAATTCCTTTGTTTAAACATGACTACAAAAAGCTGAGACACGATGGAATAAATCTCGTCTTTTTCCTTTTTGTAATGGTCATAAATGTGGTGGTCGGAATTATTACGGTCGGAGTTTTTTATTGGCTGGAGCGCTCTGGTTTTGGAATTTTAAATTGGACCACACTTCCAATTTGGCTCGAATTCCTGATCGCCTTCGCAGCACTCGATTTCGTTTCTCAATACTCCGCTCATTATATGCTGCATCGTGTGAAATGGATGTGGAAACTTCACATGGTGCACCACAGCGATACAAAAGTTGATGCGACCACAGGCACACGGCAGCATCCAATAGAATTTATCCTTCGAGAGAGCTTCGCCATTGCAACCGTCGTGATTTTTGGGATGCCTGTTGCCTATTATCTGTTCTATCGAATGGTTACCATTTTTTTCACTTACTGGACCCATTCAAATATTCAATTGCCAAACTGGCTGGATAAGTCATTGAGTCTGATCATCATCACCCCAAATACGCACAAATTCCACCATCATTTCGAGCGTCCATGGACTGACACAAACTTTGGAAATGTCCTTTCTATTTGGGACAGAATCTTTGGAACATTCGTATACGATGATCCTAAAAAAATTCAGTACGGATTAGATGTCACAGATGCTGCCAAAGATGAGAGTGTTGGCTATCAGCTCGGCCTGCCCTTTAACAGGTCAATAAAGACAGACTACTAGGCTATTCAATCATCCGAAGCGCCCACTTACCCAGATTGTCAATGATCATTTGACGATATTCCGGTGATTTAAGAAACCCGGAGTTGAAAAAATCTGCAATGATCGGTTGCCAGTCACTGTTAAGTGGCATGATGATACCCCACTCATCTCCTTTCAAATCACCGACCGGATGTCGCTTTATTGCATTTCCTTTTTGTAGAAAATCGAAATAGTAGTTAAGGTCTGCGAAGCAAAAAGAACGTTCATCTTTTGCAACATTATCAACCATTTCATACATCGAAGGGACATTAGAGATTTGAAGCGAACTAAAACCCTGAGATTTAAGGCTTTGAACTCTTTCATCAAAAGTTGTGGAAGGTACAGTGTATGCCTTCATTCCGCTAAAATCAGAAGCAATTCTATCCATTGAAGCAAGTGTCGGAACACTTTTATTGGTGATCAATACAGAAATATTATTGAGATAAGCAGGACTAAACTGAAGTATGCTCATTCTGTCTTCCCTAATACTAACCGGGCTCACACCAAAAACGCCACCATCTCCATTTTGCACCTGCAAAAGGAATTGTGAGAAATCTTTGTCTTTAACTGCTACGTACTGACTGGTTATGTTGATTCCGTGTTTCTCAGATACAAATTCTTCGAATCGTGACATAATATCTACGAGCAAGCCTTTGAATTCACCGCTACTGGTTTGGTCAGAAAACCCTTCGACACCTTCATACACATAAGTAAGGGTTGCAGTGCCTTTTGTTTTTGCATCTGCAAAGCTGTCCCCACTGTGTTGGGCTGTACCCTGAATTGATGTAAAAAATACTAGCAGACTTAGTAGTGCCAGAAGGAAGATCTTTGATCGTTTCATGATAGTTGGTCGAATGGTTATGTTAAATGTAGAAGAATTTCATCAGGCATCAAAAAAGCACCCATCAACAGAGGGATGCTTTTGTTCTTTTTTTTTATCCTGATTTAGTTCAGCTATTCATATTTTAACGTGTCAACCGGATTAATCAGGGAAGCCTTCATGCTGTGCCAGGTCACCGTGAGGAAAGCCACAAGAAAGGTCAACAGGCCGGCAATAACGTAAGGAGTAGCTTCCACGCCGATCCGGTAGGAAAATCCATTGAGCCAAAGCTGAATAAAATAATAGGAGACCGGGATGGCAATAATAAATGCAACTGCAATCAGCAACATGAACTCCTTTGAAAGAAGGACAAGAATTTGAGGCGTTGAAATGCCAAGGACTTTGCGAACTCCAATTTCTTTTGTGCGCTGTTCAACGCTGAACGTTGCAAGTCCGAACAACCCGAGACAGGCAACAAGAATCGTCAGGGTAGAAAAAATCACAGTAACGCTGGTGAGCTTCTGTTCAGCTTTGTAAGAATCGTTGAGTCGGTCGTCAAGGAAGAAGAAATCAAAAGGCATATTTGGCAGTACGGATTTCCATGCAGACTCCAAATCTTCAATTGCAGTTGGCAGGTTTTTACCATCAACTTTGACAGCCACATATTTAATGAAAAGATTGAAAGCTCCTCTTCTGGTGTTAAGAGTCAGAACCAGTGGGACGATCGGGTGATGCTTTGAAACGAAATTATAATCCTTTGAAACACCAACTACTTTTCCTTTCAGTTCATTTCTGAAATAAAATCGTTTACCAACAGCCTCTTCAGGTGTCCCCCAACCCATTTCACGAACCATTGTTTCATTGACAATAAGCGCAAGTGAATCATCGGTTTGAATGGACTGATCATAATCACGCCCGGCAACAATCGGGATGTCAAATGTTTTGTTGAAATCATGACGAATATTGAAACGAGCATAGGGTTTTGATTGCTCATCTCCTTCAAACTGGTAATTGCCAACCTGATGTTTGGCTCCAACAATTTCTTCCACAGCAGTTATTGATTGAATATAGGTGCTTTGAAGCGCAGTTTGTCTGAAACTTTCATAATGCTGACCCATTGGAGACTGAATGACAGGAATCATGACAATATTGTTCTGATCAAACCCTGTGTCTTTGTTTTGCAAAAACTTAAGTTGATTAACCGCAACAATTGTCCCGATAATCAGGCTGATTGAGACAACAAACTGAAGTGTGACCAGAATTTTCCTAAAATTCAGTCCACTGGTTTTCATGTGAGCATTCTTGAGTACCAGAATTGGATTGAAGGATGATAAGATGAATGCCGGATAAAGACCAGAAAGAAGCCCGATCAGTAAGGTGATCGCAAGTAGCGTTGTGAGTATTACAGGCTGAAAAAGCACCCCAAAAAACACAGACTTCTCTGTCAGCGCATTAAAGCCGGGAAGGCATAAGGCAACAATACAAAGTGCTGCAATAAGTGATAAGCAGGTAAGGAAGACCGATTCGAAAACGTATTGTCGGATAAGCTGAACCCGGCTGCTTCCCAACGATTTTCGAACGCCTACTTCCTTCGCTCGTTTTGTGGCTCTGGCGGTACTCAGGTTGATGAAGTTGATAGCCGCAATGATCAATACAAAAATGGCAATAGCTCCAAAAATGTACACGCTTTGAATGTTGCTGTTTGCTTCAATTTCATAATCCAATCTGGAGTGCAAATGGATGTCTGCCAGAGGTTGCAGCTCAAGGGTTACATCCTCTTTGATGAAATCCGGAAAGAATTTTTCCACGAAATCGGGAAAATGAGATTCAACCTGAGACCGGGTGATATTTTCATTCAGGACAACATAGGTCCAACAGGGGTTCCAATACCATGAGCCAGGGTACCTTCCACCATACCACTGTTTTAGACTTGAAAAGGAGATAATGAAATCAAATTGAAAATGGGCATTTGTCGGGGAATCCTCCAGCACACCAACTACCTCCAGGTTTTGTCTTCCCTGTAGTTCCAAAAATTTACCGACAGGGTCCTCATTCGGGAAATACTTTCGTGACATTGAGGAGGTAATCAAAATGGAATTGGGATTGTGCAGAGCAGTTTCTCTATCACCGGTAACAAGCTCAAAATCGAATACATCCAGGAAAGTGGAGTCTGCAAAAAACACCCTTGATTCATTAAATGCTTTGTCCTTCTCCTTATTGGCAAGTGCCATAGTTGGAGACTGAAAGTTGAATAATCTGACTGATTGAGCTATTTCTGCCGGATACTCACTTTGGAGGGTTGGTCCCGTTGGAAATGGCTGACTCGCCGAGTGCTCCCCGTTTCCTTCGCTTTCGAAATGCTCAAGCACCCGGTAAATGCGGTCTGATTTCTCATGAAACCTGTCATAGCTCAACTCATCATTGATGAACAGGAAAATGAGCAGTGTGCAGGCCAGACCAATAGCCAAGCCGCTCAGGTTCAGTGATGAATAAACTTTTTGCCTTATAAGGTTTCGATACGTGACTTTGAAATAATTTCTAAACATCGACATGGAATTAGATTTATGATTGTCAAACTTTTTAATGGCATATGGGCGACATAGTCCCAGTACATCAAGGAAGAAATGAACATCAGCCCGGAGTTTGCTGTAGACTTCCCGTCTGTCCTCATACAATTCATAGACATCCCCACGGAAAATCTCTATCTGAGAGGGGTCACAAAACCACCCTAAAAATTTGTCGGGAAGTCGTGGCGGACGAGTTGACTGGTTGTCACTCATTGGTCAGACCCAATTGAGGGAGTGTGTGATACAATTGAGAACGAACCTGGTAGGAGAGGTCAAGCGCCTTTCTTCCGTAGGCAGTTAACGTATAGAATCGTTTACTCCGGCCTCCGCGCTTGTTGGTAGCCCCACCTTCATAGGATTCCAGAAAGCCTTTTTTCTCAAGTCTGTTAAAAGCAGAGTGCAATGCGCCGATACTGGGGTTTCTCTTCGTGTGTTCCTTTAGTGCCTGTTTGATGGAAATACTGTAGGCTTCACTGCCTAAAGACCCTATAACCAACAATACAAGTTCCTCAAATTCACCAAGCTGAGTAAATTTCATGGTACTTCTTACGAGACAATTTTTTATTTGTTTCCTATTGGTATAAATAATAAATTTTGCAGTGGATTCTGAAGCTTTAGTTCAACCTGTTACGAGTGAATTTTAAACATATTTTGAACTAGTCCATTATAACAATTTTCTTTATCCACTGATGAACAGTATCAATATTGGCTAACCATGACCATAACACATATATGATTGGAGTGATCAAAATAGCCATCCAGCTTGCAGGATGTTTCCATTTGTTGAACTTCCAGACCATAGCCAAAGCAAGTCCGCTAATTATTATACTGGAAGGTACATCTACATGCCATGCCTTAAGCTGATCTTCCCCACCGACAAAATATGCTGAAACATAGAACATCCCCCTCCCAACGGTTGGCATCATTATAAAATAGACGCTGGACATCAACCACCATGCATGTTCTTCCATCAGTTTTCTTTTCACAATGCTCATAAGTATTGCATAAGAAAAAGCTAAAACCTCAATCGTTTCAACAATCAAGAGCGTAGTGAAATGTCGATAAGTCAGGTAGCCGGCCTGATAATTGTTTTCTTCAAAAAAAATGGAAGTTCGAATATCATTGGAATACAATGCAAAGGCTGAAAAGATCACTCCACCTGCAATAAAGAATCCAATGATTCCGTTCGTGCGATGTTTTTCTATATTGCCTTTGCTAACTAGTATTGGTTGGGATATTAGAAAAATAAACCAGGAAGATGCTGTCCAGAAATGGATATGGGTTCCCCAATCTTTGCCTTTAAAATTTGGCCAGTAATCTGGAAAAATCCCGATTTGCATAACCAGAAAAGGGATAAACATCCATAAATAAATGGAGCTTTTCGAGGAAGATAGTTTGGACATACTTCCAAACTTACCATAAAATGAGAAAGACACTAGTAAGTTAGTTTCGTTGTAGCTCCGGCAAGAATCGACCTGCATCTACGGTTTAGGAAACTTCTATTCCCTGCCCGCCGTAGTGGCCTCACCAGGACTCGAACCTGGATCTAGAGTTTAGGAAACTCCTATTCTATCCCTTGAACTATGAGGCCATTCTCAAATATACTCAGGCAGGCGGTAACCATTGAACTACGAGCCAGATATCATGATCGGTGGCAAATTTAGAAAATCTTAATAGACCTCCTGATCTAAATAATTCGGATAAATTTTCAGGTGCACTTTTTTAACTTCTTTAATGAGCAACCTTCTGAGGTCATCAATACCTGTTCCATCCTTTGCTGATATGGCAATTGACAAACCACCGTTTGCGTTAAATTCATCCTCAACCTTATCAATTTTGTTAAAAACCCGGATGGTTGTTATTCCAGAAGCACCAATTTCTGATAATGTTTCATCCACAACTTTAATGTGATCTTCATGAGAGGGGCTGGATGCATCAATAACATGCAGCAGGATGTCCGCTTCCCTGACTTCAGCCAGGGTAGATTTGAAAGATTCGATCAGGCTATGCGGAAGCTTTCGGATAAAACCAACTGTATCAGACAGGAGGAATGGCAGGTTGCCGAAAACGACTTTTCTTACAGTAGAATCAACCGTAGCAAAAAGCTCATCTTTTGCATAGACTTTTTCCTTGCTGAGAATTCGCATTAGAGTAGATTTGCCTGCATTGGTATATCCCACAAGGGCAACTCGTACAATTCCTGTCCTGCTTTTTCTTCTCGTATCAGACTGCTTCTCAATCTTGTCCAGCTTCTTTTTAAGGACATTGATCTGATCGCGGATCATCCGCCTGTCCGTTTCAATTTCTTTTTCACCGGCACCACCTCTGGTGCCAGTCCCGCCTCTTTGACGTTCCAGGTGAGTCCACATCCGGGTAAGTCTTGGTAACAGATACTGGAAGCGTGCCAGTTCAACCTGCGTTTTGGCCTGAGCAGTTTTAGCTCTTTGCAGGAAAATGTCAAGGATCAGTAAGCTACGATCATAAATTTTTAGCTTGAGTTCACGTTCTAAATTTCGAAGCTGAGAGGGAGAAAGATCATCATCAAAAATGACAACATCAATTTTTTCGGATACACAGTAGGTTTTGATATCTTCAAGTTTCCCTTTTCCTACAAAAGTTTTAGGGTCCGGATGTTCAAGCTTTTGTGTAAACTGTTTTTGAACATCAATCTTCAGGGTCTGGGAGAGAAACTCCAGCTCATCCATCATTTCCTGCATGCGCTCGTCGCTTTCAGATTTGGCTCCAACCGCAATAAGAATTCCCCGTTCGTTCTTTTTCTCTGTTTCGAACATATTTGTCTGCAAAATTATAGCTTACAAAAGTTTTAGCTTCAATTACTTTTTAGAGTGAAAATCGCTTTCGTTACAAATACGTGTTGGAATGTTTTCAATTTCCGTGAAGGATTGGTCAGGCATTTTTTGGAGAGGGGAGATGAGGTCATTTCATTAGCTCCTTCTGACGAATATACTGCGGAAATAGAACAATGGGGGGTAAGACACATTGAAACCCCACTGGACCAGACAGGAACGAATCCTGTCAGAGATTTCAGTTACCTGAACGCAATCCGTAAAATTTTCAAAACGGAACGACCCGACGTAGCGCTGAGCTTTACAATCAAATCCAACATATATGCTTCAATAGGCGGAAAGTGGACGGGGGTCCCGGTCATTTGTAACGTGAGTGGATTAGGAACCGTGTTTCTTGTAGAAGGATGGCTGGGCAAAGTGGCAATCAACCTCTATCGATTAGCCTTTAGATACAGTTCGCTGGTGTTCTTTCAAAATACTGATGATCGAGAACTATTCACCTCTTTTATTCAGCTGGATGAAACCAAAATTGGAATACTGCCCGGTTCAGGAATAAATCTGAAGAAGTTTTCTTATGTGGAAAGGCGGACAACAAGTCCAATAAAATTTTTAATGATTTCACGAATCATTGAAGAAAAGGGGGTAAGAGAATTTGTTGAATCAGCAAAGCAATTGAGCGCACACAAAGATGCGATAGATTTTACGCTTGTTGGGAAGCTCGATGAAGAGCATTCGAGATCTATTCCCGAATCAGAACTCAAAGCCTGGATAAACGAAGGGCTGATCAATTACCAGCCACACTCATCTGAAATTGCCGATTTAATAGCAGACCATGATGTGGTGGTGTTGCCGTCGTACCGGGAAGGGACACCAAGAACATTGCTGGAAGGAGCCGCAATTGGTCGTGCATTATTGGCTTCCGATGTGCCCGGTTGCAGGGAAGTTGTTGAGGATGGTCGGAATGGCTTTCTGTTTGAGGTCAGAAATACACAAAATCTGACAGATAAAATCAAACTCTACCTCTCACTTTCTGAAAGCGAAAGAACCACTTTGGGTAGAAATTCAAGGAAATTAGTTGAAGAAAAATTCGATGAAAGCCTGGTAATCCGGAAATACGAAGAAGCTATTACCCAAATAGTCGATAAATAGCGATCTGTCTGTGTTTTTAACCTATTTTTACGATTTGAATTCAACTTTTATTGTGATCCGCCACATATCATTAATCCTTATTGTCGTTCTAAGCAGCTGCAGGTCATATAAACAGGACCTGATGTTTCAGTTAGATGACAATTTCACTGAATCTGATTTAGCTGTTGCTAAAGAAAGAGCTGAGTCAAACTATGTATTAAGACCAAATGACATACTACTCCTTGATGTTTTCACCAATAAAGGAGAACGATTAATAGATCCCAATTTTGAAATGACGCAACAAACCAATGCTCAGGTTCAACAGCAACGGGATGCTTTTCAGTTTACCATTCAATCAGACGGAACAGTTGTTTTTCCACTCATCGGGCAATTTGAATTATCAGGGTTGACGTTACTTGAAGCTGAACAAAAGGTGGCCAAATCATTTCAGGACATTTATATTGATCCCTTTGTGAAACTTCGAATCACGAATCGAAGAGTCATAGTACTTGGAGCACCGGGGGGAAAAGTCATCCCGTTAGCAAATGAGAATATGGAAGTCACTGAAGTCCTCGCTCTGGCTGAAGGTATCGAGCTTGGAGCCAAAGCGCAGAATATTAAAGTGATCAGAGGAGATCTTATTTATCGGATTGATTTGAGCACTATTAGCGGACTTAGAAGCTCCAATTTAGTTGTGGAGCCTGGAGATGTAATTTATGTAGAACCATGGAGAAGACCATGGCTGGAAACCCTGCGGGATGTTTCTCCTGCGTTGAGTCTTGTTTCAAGTGTTCTTACCCTTATTCTAGTCGTTCAGAACCTTAGCCAGTGAATACGGAATTTCAAAACCAAAACAACTATGATTCCGAAAAGGATTTTTTTGAGTCCTTTGATGTTGAAAGATTTTGGTATGTCCTGAAAAGAAGCAAATTCTGGATCATTGGATTTATGATTTTTGTTATTTCAGGTGCTTACCTGTATGTACGATACACCAAGCCACTTTACAATTCTCACTCTGTCATAAAACTTGAATTTCAGAGTGAGGCTAATATTCTGGGTTTGGCGGATGCGGTCAATACACAGGAACAAAGTGAAATCTCAGGTGAGATTGAGTTAATAAAATCTAAACTCTTTTTTTCCAAAGTAATAGAAGAAGCTGATCTGGATGTCTCTTATCATCTTTATGGGAGGTATTTGACTGATGAACGATACAAGAATTCTCCTTTTGTGGTTTCTCATAAGATTTTGAATGAAGGCTACTATGACTATCCTTTTGATGTTGAAATAGAAAGCCCTGAAGAATTCTATTTGATTTACCAGAAGAATGGAGAAGAGGTCAGAAGAAAAACAAGATTCGGGGAAGAAATAAAAACAGAGGATTTCAATTTCCTGATTGAGAAAACCAGTTTTTTCAGTGAAGACCTGACCCGGGATTTTTATTTTACCGTGAACAGTAAGGACGCCCTTATTGACTATTTGCAAAGGAATGTAGAAGTAACTCCTGAAAACTTTAATGCCAAGACAATAAGAATTTCACTTGCTGATTATAATCGATTCAAGGCAAGGGATCTGGTTGATCTTATCGATGTACTTTATCTGGAATATACAAGAGATGTAAAGAATCAGGCTTTGGAGCAGAAAATCAAATTTCTTGATGAGCAGATTGAAAAAACTGAGGAGAGTCTCCAGGAATATGAAGACTACTTTGAACGATTTACCATAGAAAACAGGACAATTGACCTGAATAATGATCTTGATCGAACGATTGATCAATTGGCGCTGCTTGACTCCTCACGGTTTCATCTGAAAAGAAGAATGCAGGAGTTAGCTGAACTGCGGCTCGATTTGAATTCAGAAAATCTCATTTCTCTTAATCCCATAGATGCCGAACAACTTCCTCTATCTCTTGCAGAAAAGCTTGCTGAATACACGCGCATTGTGGAGGAAAAGGAGTTAAAGCTGGGTTCTTACAATGAGACCTCTTATATCATCCAACAGCTTGATGTAAAATTGAGCAAGGTTCGTTCAGACATGACTTCCCTCTTTGATAGTTATGAAAAGAGCCTGAACAATAACATTGATCGCGTTGAAAAAAGCAGAGCAGCACTGGAAGGAAACTTATCACAATTGCCATCAATGAGAACAGAGTTTGGAAAGAATAACAGGTTCTACTCGGTGGAGGAAGAGTTTATGCTGACCTTACAACAATCAAAAATTGAGCTTGAAATTACACGGGCCGGGACAGTATCCGATAATGTGATATTGTCACCAGCCTCTTTGCCGGATGTTCCGATAAAACCTCAGAAGTTGCTGATAATGGCAGCAACAACGGTTGTGGGTTTGGTCATTAGTGTGATTTTCCTTCTTATCCGTTACCTCGCTCACAATAAAATTGCAGGAATTAAAGAACTGGAGAAGCTTGTTAAAGTTCCCGTCCTCGGATCCATTCCAAAATATGAGCGGCATGAGCTGGACGTAACTGCACTTGTAGTAAAAAAGGATTCAAAGTCTTCCCTGAGTGAAGCACTGAGGACTTTAAGAACAAATATGGATTTCATTGATGCAAGCGATGGCTCAAAGCTGGTCAGTGTTACATCAACGGTTCCAGGTGAAGGAAAAACGTTCGTAGCAGCAAACCTGGGAGCCATCATTGCCATGACAAATCAGAAAGTTTGTGTAGTGGATATTGATATGAGAAAACCCAAAGTCCATCTGGCTTTTGGCGGAGTGAGTTCCCAGGATGGTGTAAGTACCATTATTACCGGGAAAAGCAATTTTAAGTCCAGTATTCAAAAAACAGAAATAGAGAATTTGTATTTCATCTCAGCAGGCCCGACACCTCCCAATCCTTCTGAGCTGTTACTCCAAAAGGAATTTGAGGAACTCCTTAAGCGGCTAAAAAAGGAATATGATGTAATCATTCTCGACACTCCGCCGGTTGGACTTGTAACTGATGCAAGACTGGCAATGATGAGATCAGATATCCAGTTGTATGTGGTCAGAGCGGATTATTCAAAGCGAAGTTTCACAAAGGTTATAAATGACCTAAAGGAATCAGGGCAATTCAGCAATATCACAACCATACTGAATGCTGTGTCCTCCACTCCGGGTTATGGCTATGGGTATGGTTACGGTTATGGCTACAATTACGGCTATTATGAAGAAGTTGAGAAAAAGAATCTTTCCACTACTATTAAAAGCTTATTTTAATGTTGGGGTGGCTGAGAAGAAGGCCGATTCCAACGATTGAAGTAGACCTTCATTCACACCTCATTCCCGGGATTGATGATGGAGTTAAATCAGTTGATGACTCGATTGAAATAATCAGGAAATTTTCAGAATTGGGATACCTAAAAGTAATTACTACTCCTCATATCCATCCGAATTATCCGAATACATCGGAGATTATCAAAAAAGGACTCCAAAAAGTCCAGGAGCGATTGGAAGAAGAAGAGTTCCTGTTTGAAATCGAGGCAGCTGCAGAATATTTCGTTGATGATCTGTTTTTTGATCGGGTTAAAGGGAACAGTGAAATACTTTCCTTTGGAAATAAATATGTACTTGTTGAGTCATCATTTCTGAATAAACCTCTCTTTTTTGAATCATGTCTTTTTGAATTGATGGCAAAAGGATATACCCCCGTTCTTGCCCATCCTGAAAGGTATCGATTTCTTGAGGGTGACATTGAATGGCTTGAACAGCTCAGAGTGTCCGGTGTTTTGATGCAGGTAACTATCAGCTCTTTTGCCGGGTATTATGGAGAAATTCCGAAAAGTATTGCACAAAAGTTGTACAAAAAGGGAATGATCGACTTTCTGGGTTCAGACCTTCACAGAAGGGAGCAACTTGAATATCTAAAAGCCGGATTAATGCAAAAAGAAGTGGAGAAGTTGTGTAAATCTTCTCACCTTAAAAACAGTGAGTTACTCTAAACTTGTGGAAAACTTTTTTGGGTGTAAAGTGTGTTTCACTATCAATAAACAAGTAAATTAATCCATCGTTCACCAGAATTAATAGCATTAGCTGCATGCACGAAGAACATAAACGTAAGGAGGAGAAGGAGTTGATTAGAAAATATGAAGCTTTCCTTAAAAATAAGGAGAATCATTATTTCGATGAAGAAGTTTTTGTCCAGATCATTTCATACTATTCAAATCGTGAGAAATTCCAGCAGGCATTGAAAGCTGCTGACGTTGGACTGGATCAATTTCCTTTCTCAGTTGACCTAACCATTGAAAAAGCAGATGTTTTAGTTAAAATGGATAGAGGAGGAGAAGCAATAGATCTGTTAGAATATACTTTAAATGTTCAGCCGAATGATCCGGAGCTGTTGATGCAGAAAGGGTCCGTTCATTGCGTCCTGCAGGAGTTTGAACAGGCAATTGAATGCTTCGAAAGTGCGGTTCAGAATGTAGAGGAAAAAGATGAAGTCTACTTCAATATTGGAATGGCCTATCAGGGGCTGGGAAAGTACATGGAAGCCGCTGAGCAATACAAAAAGGCAATTGAAATCAATATGCTTAATGAGAATGTATTGTATGAGCTTGCCTATTGCCTGGATGTCTCCGGAGAGCTTGAGAGCAGCCTGTCCTATTATCAAAAATTTATTGATCAGGATCCGTATTCCGAGTATGCATGGTATAACATTGGAATCGTCCAGAATAAACTTGGGCGCTATGATGATGCGGTAGATTCGTATGAATTTGCCACGGCTATTGATGAAGAGTTTAGCAGCGCATGGTTCAATATGGGCAATGCGCTGATGAATGCAGGGAAATTCGATCAGGCGCTTGCCGCATACCTGAAGACCTTTGATCTGGAAGGTGCCTCTCCTGAAACTTTTTGTCACATGGCAGCAGCCTATGAAAAATTGGAGCAGTTTGAGTTGGCCATAAAATACTATCAAAAGGCAACAAAACTGGATCAGATGTATCACGAGGCATGGTATGGTCTGGGTATTTGTCTTGCTCTTCAGGAAAAGTGGTATGAAGCCATTCACTTTTTGAATAAGGCATTAAAGCTAAGCCCGGAAAGTGCAGTTTACTGGAAGGCAGTGGCCGATGCTGAATACAAAACAGGTAACCTTGTTTCTGCTTTGGATGCTTATGCAGAGGCCAGTGAAATGGATTCTGAAAATCCTGAGGTATGGCTGGACTGGTCATTTGTTTACTATGAACAGGGTGATTATGAAAAGGCAATTTCCATTTTAGAGTCAGGTCTGGATGAATGTCCCTCCAATGCGGAAATGTATTATCGCGGAGTAGTATATATGATTGGTTCAGGTAATTATAAAAGTGCGATTAATCGACTTGAAACAGCGTTAATGCTCGATTATGAGGGTCATAAGACATTGTTCGATTTCTTTCCCAACCTGCCTACTCAAAAAGCTCTTTATCGGATTATTGATCAGTTTAGAAAGGATGAAGACTAATCTCTTTTGATGGTCTGATTTTTATTTGTGATTTTTGCGCCTTGTAAAAAATCAACCCGAACTTTAATGAATTATCATCTTAATAATCTTCCGGTAAGAACAGCTAAACCCAGAAACGAGGGCTTCACTATGGTTATGGATAAAGGCCTCAGTATGCGAGAAGTTTCTGACCTGATAGAAGTAAGTGGAGAATATATTGATATTGTAAAGTTGGGATGGGCCACTTCATATGTTGCTCCACGTTTGAAAGAAAAACTTGCGATCTACAGGGAAGCCGGAATTCCCTGCTACCTTGGAGGTACTCTTTTTGAAGCCTTTGTTGTGAGAGGTCAATTTGAAGACTATCAGAAAGTGCTTGATAAATACAATCTTGAGTACGCTGAGGTTTCAGACGGATCGATTGAAATGGACCATGATGAAAAATGTGAGTACATCAGTACGCTTACAAAACAGGTTACTGTCCTGAGTGAGGTTGGTTCTAAGGATGCAGCTAAAATTATCCCTCCTTATAAGTGGATTGAACAAATGAGGACCGAGCTGGAAGCTGGAGCCTGGAAGGTTATTGGAGAGGCTCGTGAGAGTGGCAATGTTGGTCTTTTCAGAGATTCAGGAGAGGTGCGTCAGGGACTTGTTGAAGAAATACTTACTCAGATTCCAATGGAAAAAATCCTGTGGGAAGCTCCTCAAAAGGCACAACAGGTTTGGTTCATCAAGTTGTGTGGATCCAATGTGAATCTTGGAAATATTGCGCCCAATGAAGTCATTCCTCTGGAAACCATTCGTCTTGGGCTAAGGGGTGATACCTTTAGTCACTTCCTTAAAGACTAATTACTTCAGTAAAACCCCAAGTGTAAAACCTGCTGATACAGCGACCGGAAAATCATCAGGTCCATTGGAATGACTGTGATTGTATCTGCCCTGGTCACCACCATTGTCAAACCCATATCCTATTCCAAAATGCCAGCCAACTGACATGATATCTGCAAGGATGTATTGTCTTCCATAGTTGATAATGAAAGCAAATGATGCAAAATCTTTTCGTTGACGAAAATCTCCGGAAGAAGTATATTCAATTTCATCTTCACTGTATATTGAAAAAACGATTTCAGGTTTAATGTACTTCCCGCCCAACAAGTGAGACCCTCTTAAATCTCTTGTGACAAAATCCGGATTTAATTTGAATTTGGGACCGGCTCTAAATAAAACTCCACGAGGGTCCGTGTTATCTCCGTTGCTTACTCCTAAGCCAATAAAGCCGACCTTGGCTTCCCATGATACCCAGTCCTTGATGTAACGCTCATACCCAAATGTGGTATGATCAACAAGGGGAGAAAAGAATTCCATTTTGATGATACTCTTTTTCTGGGTTTCATAATTGGGATCTATCGTCTGTGCTGATAGTAAAATGGTGATGAGTAGGAGCGGGATGAGTGTGAGTATTTTTTTCATGATTCTTTTAACCTGGTTTTTTTGGGTGAATTATTTATAATGCAAAATAAAAAGGCTTCACCCCCAAAATGACTTTGATTAAGTTCGCGTCATGAAAAGCCTGATTCTCTTTTTGAAGGGAGCTGCAATGGGTGCAGCCAATGTGATTCCTGGCGTGTCTGGAGGCACGGTAGCTTTTATTACCGGGATCTATGAACGATTGATTAATGCATTGAAAAGTGTGGATTTGGAGGCATTAAAGCTATTCTTTAATGGGAATTTCTCTGAATTCTCAAAGCGGACTGACCTTAACTTTTTATCAATTCTTTTTTTAGGAGTTTTCGTAAGCATCTGGAGTCTGGCCAGAATTCTTGAACTTGCGCTGGAAGAGTATGAGGCCCTCACACTTTCCTTCTTCTTCGGATTGATACTTGCTTCGGTTATTGCAGTTTCCAGACAGGTGGATAAAATAAGCCTTCCGGTCATTCTTACTTTTCTTGCAGGAATGGCAATTGCAATAGCTGTTGCATTCCTGCCACCTGCACAGTCCAATGCTTCTTTCTTTTATCTTTTCCTTTGTGGTGTTGTTGCTGTATGCAGTATGATCTTACCCGGGCTTTCAGGATCCTATATCCTGCTGCTTATGGGAAACTATATTCTCGTTTTAAGAGCGGTTAGTGAATTCAATTTCTCCATTTTGACACCCATGATACTAGGTTGTGTTGTTGGATTGATTACACTTTCACGCCTCCTTTCTTATCTTTTTAAGAATTTCAAAGATCAGACCATCGGGATATTGGCAGGTTTTGTAGCAGGCTCACTTCTTATAATCTGGCCCTGGAAAACGACCATTCTGGAATCCTTTGACGGCAGGGAAAAAGCAACAGGGTACATTTGGAATACTCCGGTCGTTGATACTCAATTCTTTCTTTCACTTTTATTGATTTTCATTGGATTTGGGTTGGTATGGTGGATGGAGCGAAGTTCCAATAAATAAATCAATTGCATACAAAGAGGTCACATTTTCGCAATTCAGAATTAACTTAGTATTAAGCCTTGGTATTATGCGTAGATTCGGATTGATTGGATACCCTCTCGGTCATAGTTATTCCCGTGAGTTTTTTAATGAAAAGTTCAAAAATCTTGGACTTAAAGATCATACGTATGATCTGATGGAAATGGAATACCTGAAGGAGTTTCCTGCCATGTGGCTTAGATATACAGATTTGATAGGGGTAAATGTTACCGTTCCACACAAGGAAAATGTAATTCGATTCCTTGATTACAAAGATATTAGTGTGATAAAAGTAGGAGCAGCGAATGTGATCATGAAAAGGAATGGAAAGCTGCATGGGTACAATACGGATTACCTTTCCTTCAAAGAATCGCTGGGCAACTGGATCGGCAACTATAAAGGAGAAGCGCTGATATTAGGATCAGGAGGCTCTTCAAAAGCAGTACAGGCTGCACTCGACGAATTAAAAATCGATTGTTATCAGGTTTCAAGGTTGAAAACAAAAGGAGACTACACCTATGATCAACTTTCGAAACAACCAGAAATAATCAAACGATTCCAGCTGATAGTGAATACCACTCCATTGGGCATGTACCCGAATGAAGATACTTGTCCTGATATTCCCTATGAACATCTTACAAAAAATCATTTTCTCTTCGATTTAGTCTATAATCCTGAAGAAACTTCGTTTATGAAAAAGGGCGCACAAAAAGGCGCGAAAGTTAAAAACGGACTGGAAATGCTAAAATTACAGGCAGAACGTTCATGGGATATCTGGAGTAATAGTTAATGGATTTTAAATTAGTTTCCGAGTATCAGCCTACAGGTGATCAACCTGAAGCCATTAAGCAAATAGTTGAAGGACTTGTCAATGATGAGCCTTCACAGACATTGCTTGGAGTGACCGGTTCTGGCAAAACATTTACGATGGCCAATGTGATCGACCAGGTAAACAGGCCAACACTTGTCCTTAGTCATAATAAGACACTAGCCGCTCAGCTTTACGGAGAATTTAAACGATTCTTTCCCGAAAATGCGGTTGAGTATTTTATCTCCTATTACGACTACTATCAACCTGAAGCATACATACCAACGAGCAACGTTTACATTGAAAAAGACCTTTCAATTAATGAGGAAATTGAAAAGCTGAGGTTGAGTGCGACATCTTCCCTTTTGTCAGGAAGAAGAGACGTGATTGTGATTGCATCAGTTTCATGTATCTATGGAATAGGTAATCCGGAAGAATTTGGAAAGAATGTGATCAGGCTGCAGGAAGGTGACAAGATTCCGAGAAATACATTCTTGTTCGATCTGGTGGGAATTCTTTACAGCAGAACTGAAGTTGAATTTAAACGCGGAAATTTCAGGGTAAAAGGGGATACAGTCGATGTTTTTGTAGCCTACGCTGATTTTGCTTACCGATTCATTTTTTGGGGAGATGAAATTGAATCGATCCAGAGAATTGATCCGGAAACCGGTGAGAAATTGTCTGAAGAACGTATTGTTACGATATTTCCGGCTAACCTTTTTGTTACCGGCAAGGATCAAATACAGGTGGCTATTCGCGAAATTCAGGATGACATGATGGAGCAGGTGCAATTCTTCGAAGACGAGAGAAGATTCCTTGAAGCGAAAAGATTAAAGGAACGAACCGAATTTGACATAGAAATGATTCGAGAGATCGGCTATTGCTCCGGCGTTGAGAATTATTCAAGATACTTTGATCGAAGATCACCGGGAAGCCGGCCATTCTGCCTGCTTGACTATTTTCCTGATGATTATTTGATGATCATTGATGAAAGCCATGTGACTGTGCCACAGGTTAGAGGAATGTGGGGTGGTGACAGAAGCAGAAAAGTCAATCTGGTTGATTACGGTTTCAGGCTGCCATCCGCAATGGATAACAGGCCACTTACGTACAATGAGTTCGAAGAAATGTTGAATCAGGTAGTATTTGTGAGTGCTACACCTTCTGAGTATGAGTTAAGAAGGTCTGAAGGTGTAATCGTTGAGCAATTAATTCGACCGACGGGATTATTGGATCCAGTGATAGAAGTTCATCCCAGCCTGAACCAGATTGATGATTTAATGGAGGAAATCCAGCAAAGAATTGAAATGGAAGACAGAGTGCTGGTCACCACACTTACAAAAAGAATGGCAGAGGAACTCACGAAGTATTTGTTAAATGCAGGAGTTCGCACCAAGTACATACATTCTGAAGTTGATACACTCGATCGGGTAGAGATTTTGAGAGAGCTCAGGCTGGGAGTTTTTGATGTACTTGTAGGTGTCAACCTGTTGAGGGAAGGGTTGGATTTGCCGGAGGTTTCACTGGTTGCTATTCTTGACGCTGATAAAGAAGGGTATCTTAGAAATGAACGGTCACTGGTTCAGACTATTGGAAGAGCGGCCAGAAATGAGAAGGGCAAAGTGATCATGTATGCTGATAAAGTTACTCAGTCCATGAAAATGGCAATTGACGAAACAAACAGAAGAAGAAGTATACAAATCGAATACAATGAGAAGCATGGGATAACACCGACATCAGTTAAGAAGGACAAAGAGTCGATTCTTAGACAAACTGGTGTTGCAGACAAGAAGAAGGGGGCGAAGAGGTATTACATGGAAGAGGAGCAGTCCATAGCAGCAGATCCGGTTGTTTCTTACATGACTGGAGACCAGTTGAGCAAGTTGCTGAACGAGACAAAAAGAAAAATGGAAGTAGCAGCTAAAGATCTGGATTTTATGGAGGCAGCTCGATTAAGAGATGAAATGCTCGATATTCAAAAGATGATTAAGGAGCGAAAATAGTTTAAGACTTTTCTTTGGAAAGAAAATCAACCTGTAGGATACTTGCTTGTCAAACAACTACTACCACAAATTTCCTTTCTAAATAAACAGTCAGTCTAAAATTTTCAATATGTCAAACATTACCGCATTTGGTACATACACACCGGCAAAAGTGATTGATAATCACTATTTCGAATCACTGATAGATACAAACGATGAGTGGATAATTTCGCGAACTGGAATCAAAACCAGATACTATTCAGCTGATGGTGAGTATGCCAGTGACATGTGCGTGAAGGCGATTGAGGACTTGATGAAAAGCAGTGGTAAGTCCGTCTCTGATGTTGACTTTATTATGGTCTGCACTACCTCTCCTGATCAGACCATGCCAAATACAGCATCCAGGGTACAATATAAGATGAATATCGAAAATGCAGGGTGCAATGATATCTATGCTGCATGTGCCGGGTTTGTATACGGACTTCAGGTTGCCCATGGATTTGTTAATTCTGGAGTGTATAAAAAAGTATTAGTACTTGGTGCCGAAACGCTATCCAAAATAACCAATTTTGAAGACAGAACCAGCTGCATTCTTTTTGGAGATGGTGCAGGAGCGGCATTGGTTGAGCCTGGAGATGAGGAGCAGTTTCTTGCATTTAACTCAGGCACAGACGGACAATTTGGACATGATCTTTATTTAAGCGACAAAAAGAAAAATTTAAATGGTGTAGGAATAAATCCAAACGGGAAGATCGTCCAAAATGGTCGATCGGTGTTCAAATGGGCAGTTGGAAATATTCCTATAAAAATTAGGGCACTTGTTGAAAAAGCAGGTCTCACACTTGATGATATTGATTTTATTATTCCGCACAGTGCTAACCTCCGGATCATAGAAGGTATTTCAAAAGAGCTGGAATATCCAATGGAGCAAATACCGGAAAGTGTAACGGATTACGGGAATACCTCGACAGCATCCATACCTATCGCACTGAAAAAAGCTATTAATGATGGAAGAATTAAGCCAGGTCATATCATTTTGATGATTGGCTTTGGTGGGGGACTGACATTTGCAGGAGCAATCTTGAAATGGTAGAACAAGGTATTTAATGAAAAATCATCTAAGCTTTAGATGAAAATTTTAATAAGTGTCCTTTTCTTGAACTTAGCATTCAGTGCCGATTCGCACGACATCAAAGTAGCTTATTTCAAGATCAGCAGGGGAACTTCTGAGTATAAAATGCTGGTCAGATTTGAAAGGGGTGACATTCTAAAGAAAATAGGTGTTTATAGTGATTTGGGCCAATCAATAGCAACCTGCTTAAAAGGACATCTTTCGCTCTTGTTCGATGGAAAAAGACCCTCATGGATAGTTCGAGAAGTAGAAGTGGCTGATTTATTCATTACAATAAATTGTGATTTTGAATTTCAACCAAACAATATCACTATGATCAATGTTTGGAATACAAGTCTGATTAATTCAGTTGATGGACATGATAATGTCATTTTTCCAGACTTCACAATAAGAAAGGTCGTTCAGACTTAATAGAGAAAGACAGCAGACGACAATAAAGTATTGATTATGAAAAATTTATATAACCTGAACCATTATATGTATTAGATTTGTAGTACTACTAGGCGGTAGTAAGTTTTTCCCGATGCTAATCGGGATTGGTGGTGAACAGAGCGGACTTTTAGTCCGCTCTTTTTTTGCCCTTCTTCATAAGTCGTTCCTGTATCAGATCACTCTTTAGCTCTCTAAGTGCATCATTGGCAATCCACCGGGCGGCCTTCGTATCCTGAGCAAGAACTCTTTCCGCACACGCTATGGCTTTTTTATTTAGCGAGAGATTTCTTTTGCCAGCTTGTCTAAGGGTCCAGTTTATTGCTTTTTTGACAAAATTTCGCTCATCCCATGCTTCCCTTTCCATGATCGGAAAAAAAGCCTCTATTGTTTCATCTGGTACTTTTCTGTCCAGCACAATCCCAACCATAGTGGCGAACCCCACCCTCTTTTCAAATTCAGGTTCCCTGGTTGTCCATTCAATTGCTTTTTTGAGTCCGAAGGTTGTTTTTGGAAACACCTTCATGCCAAGTCCGTCACAGATATCCCAAGAGTAGATCTCAGAAACCCATTGTTCAGCTTTTTTGGCAGTAAGCTTTTTAGGTTCGCAAAGCGAAATGGACAGTAGCTTTGCTTCATGGATTTTTACATCCCATAATTCTTCGGCAAGTAGTTGATTTCGGCCTATATTTTTAGCATACGGTTTCAGGATTGCGTTTTTTATGCCAAGTGCCTCTGTGCTGACTATTCCGAAATACTCCATTTTTTCGATGTATTCGGGATTTGCGATTTCGTTCAGATCACTCAGAATTTTTTTGACGGTTTTCAAATTTTGAAATAGATGTGAACCGTGAAGGTAAGAAAAAACGATTTTTCATAATTCAAGAATTAAGGCACCGTCAAGACTCAATGAATGGACAACAATACCCTCTTCTGATCCCAGCTTTTTAAACTTTCTGGAGAAAAAACTCCGATTTGTATTCCCAAGAATCAGGTGTGTGAATTGAAAATGCTCATTGAGCCACCTGAGGCTTTTTACAGCCTCATTTTCAATAATCAACACATCTGTTTCAATGATTTTTGCAATAGAAAGATGAAAGGTTGATGAATCGATTATTAGTATTTTAATACCTCCAATGACACCCGTTGAAAAGGAATCATTCTTACGGAATGCTCCTGATTCATACAGGTCAGTAATCGTTTCTTTTATAGGACTCAGGCGGCTTGCAAGTCTGTTTGGATCAATCTGAAATGCAAGCAATTCTAAATCCTCATTTTCGGGAAAATTAGTGAAAAGAGTTGATTGATGTCCCTTAATGTGGTCGATGGCAATTTGACCTTTTATTTCATAAAAGATCAATTGATGGGAAAGTGATTGCTGATGGTTGGATCGAACCAGCCAAGAGGCAAATGAGACTAGAAGAATCAGGTGAACGATCAGTATTTGGAATGCCCGGTGATGTAGTCCCCAAATCAGGGAAAGGACGATAGCATAAGTTAGTACCACACCAATCTGATCTAGATAAATCCATTCGATCAAACTCATTGGGAGCGATTCCACAAAAGATACGGATTCGTTTACTGTCCATATAAATTTGGAAAGTATGATTCCCAAAAATTCGCCGATTATATTTGAGAAGGGATCAATCAACATCATGATGATTCCACCCACCAGCATGATTGTTGCAGCGGGAATTACTACCAGGTTGGAAATGAGAAAATAGGTGGGGAATTGATGAAAGTAAAAAGCAGTGAGTGGGAAAGTAGAGACCTGGGCGGCAATGGAAACACAGGTAATTGCCCATGCTTTGTCTGGCAACCAGCTGTCGAAATTAATCAGTCGATAGATTTTGGGTTGCAAATAAACAATGCCAAATACAGCGGCAAATGATAACTGGAATCCGACCGAATAGATGAGGTACGGATCAAACAGAAGCAACACAAATGCGGCGACTCCCAGCGTATTGTAAATGTTCCCTTTTTTTGAACGGATTTCACTAATTGCCATAATGGAGAACATGGTGGCAGCACGCAAAACAGAAGGAGAAAGTCCGGTAATCAGGGCAAAAAGCCAGATGGTAAAGATGGCAATGAGCCCAAACAGCTTCCGACCTTTTGCATTCTTTTTGAGACCTCCCAGGAGGAATTTTATAAACAGGTAAACGATTCCAACATGAAGGCCGGACACAGCCAATACATGCATTGCACCTGCCGCGGAGTAGGACTTTTTCACCTCATTATCCAGGTGATCTTTGATTCCCAAAAAGAGTGCCTTTGCAATGCCATTTTCTCTGGGTTGCGGAATATTCCGATCAATGATTCTGATGGCGGCACGCTGAATCCAAAATGCAAACATTAGGATAGGGTTAGACGGTCTTGAGCTTACTTTTTGGACCTGATCATTTTGCACAAAGCAATGAGCATAGATGCCCTGTCGACTCAGATATTTTTTGTAGTTGAATTCATGTGGGTTATTCGGAGGTTGTACATCATAAAAACTCCCGGAGACCAACAAGACGTCTCCATAACCAAATATGAGTTGTTCCGCTGTGTCTTTCCTGACATATAAATGGATTGTGCCCTGAGCAGGGAAGGTTGAATCATTCGTTTGAACTTCCATCAATTCAAAGTCGTATCGAAAATGGTTTGATCTTTCATTTGATGTACTCATCACAATCCCGGAAAACCCGTCAATCTCCTCAATAATGTGTGTGTAATGACTATTGGGTAAATCCCTGTATTTCTTATTGGTCAGTTGCCCTCCAATACTAAAGAACAGAAGCATTGCAATGATCCCGTTTAGATGTCGTAGTTGGTAGTAGCCCAAACGATAAGAGCATGCAAGGCTGACCAGCAGAAGGAAAATAAGAAGGAAGATGTGAAGTAAAGCGTTTCGCCATAACTCCGGATAGTGATCAAAAGCAAGAATCCCCAGAATGAGTGTGATCGACAGACGAACGAACGGGTAAGAGTTCCAAAAATACATGCACCTGATGTTTACAGAGTGCAGGTTTATGGTGATGGAGGTCCATAAAATTACTACCGTCAGTTGCAATGCAGGCAGGATTCCTAACTACATTTTGTCGCCTAAGGCAGGATCTTGTTTTTTACTTTCATCCAGAAAAGCACTGAATCGATCGAATTGAGCTTTTGACATGGCAATTCCACCAATCCCAAAGGATAAGCTTCCGTAACCCAATTCTCTGAATTGGCTGATTACTTCAGGAGACATGGTTGGAAAAAAGAAACTAAAGCTCAGAAAGAAAGCACCAATAAAAACAGGAAAAGCGAGTACAAATGACAGGATCAAAATAACCCGCCTTGCCGTCTTCTCATTAGAAAAGTGCCTGCTTTCTGAAGCAGTAAACTCACTCTGTGTCTTAAACCCGATGAGGGATAGCCCAATTCCAAAAAGGAAAAGTCCAAATCCTATATTGGAAATGATATTTTCCGACTGATTGATGATTTCAGGGAAAGCAACTACTCCACCCCAGATGAATGCGACATATCCGAGGTAGCTGATATAATTAAATAGTTTGTCTGACATTTTCTTTATTGCTTTTGAGTCCTTGTATCAACTCAACTTCCACATGAAATAATGCTGTATTTCACATTCTTCAAATTGCTCTCCTTTTTTCAGGAATCCGTATTTCTCATAAAGTGGAACAGCATCCAGCTGTGCATGCATGTAGAGGTACGTGCCGATGGGAACATGTCCGGAAATGTCCTTTAGCGTTTCTTCAACTATTGCACTGCCAAGTCCCTTGCCACGCATGTTTTTTTTTACAGCAAAGCGTTCAAGCTTAACTCCTTTTTCTGTTGAGCGCCATCTGGAAGCTCCAACAGGATTTTCGTTTTCATCCATTGCAAGAAAGTGGTGTGAGCTGTCTTCAAATTCATCGAATTCTTCTTCCGGCGAAACTTCCTGTTCGACAACAAACACCTCTCGACGAATATCAAAAAGTTTTTTTCGCAACAGATCGTTAGTGACCTTTACTATTTTGAAGTCCATGGTTTTTGTAAGCTTTGATAATTGACTTCACTAGTTTGTGTCTGACAACATCCCGATCATCCAGTTCTACAAAACCAATCCCCTTGACATTTTTTAATATTTCAGCCGATTCGATTAAGCCCGATGACTGATTTCGTGGAAGGTCAATTTGAGATTTATCACCGGTTATTATCACCTTCGAGTCAGGCCCCATTCGGGTCAGAAACATTTTAATCTGCATTGGAGTGGTGTTTTGTGCTTCATCCAGTAAAACATATGCATGGTTGAGCGTTCTTCCCCGCATATAAGCAAGAGGTGCAATTTCGATCGTTCCACTCTCCTGGTAGTATTTCAGTTTTTCACCAGGAATCATATCACTCAATGCATCGTATATCGGACGTAAATAAGGATCAATTTTCTCTTTCAGATCACCCGGAAGAAATCCGAGATTCTCACCTGCTTCCACAGCCGGGCGTGTGATTATGATCTTTTTGACTTCTTTGTTTTTAAGTGCTCTGACTGCCAGTGCAACAGAGACGTAAGTTTTCCCCGTACCGGCAGGCCCAATGGCAAAGACCAGGTCATTCTTTTCCACCATTTCTACCAGTTTCTTCTGATTGGCTGTTTTTGGAGAAATTCTATACCCTTTTGTGCCATGAACAAGAACCTGATTTTGGCCGGTTCCGTTTACCGTATTCTCCTCATTGGTGACAAAATCCCTGACATTCTCATCTGTCACTTTACCATACTCATGATAATGGGTCAGAAGGGAATTTAGAATTTCATTGATCTTCAATATCTGAGGTGCTGTTCCCTTTATTCGAATCTCATTTCCACGACTCACAATCTTGCTGTCAGGAAATGCATCAGAAAGTGCTCTGATGTTTTCGTTTTCAATCCCTAAAAAGTCGACAAGGGATACGTTTTCAAGTGTAATTATTTTTTCGAGCAATAGACGTAAAGTTTAGACCCTGCGCAATTAAAATTCATAGTTTTGCATCAACAAATTTAGTTTTTTATTCCCTCAAATGGCTGTTATTACCTTTTTGTCTGATTTTGGAATGGATGACCACTATGTGGCTGCTGTAAAAGGTAAAATTATGGGGATGAATCCGGATCAACAGGTCATTGACATTTCTCATACAGTTAATCCTTTTGACATCTCGCATGGGGCTTTTCTCTTAAAGTCAGTTTTCAGAGATTTTCCGGAAGGGACAGTTCATCTCGTTTCGGTAGACGGGTTACGGGAAAAATCTTCGGGAATAGCACTTGAACTTCAGGGACATTTTTTTGTGGGATTTGATTGTGGCTTGTTCAGTATGATTTCGGACGTTCGGCCAGAGAAAATGGTGGAAGTGGATTTGGGAGGATCAGTTTTCCCGGCCAAGGATGTTCTTGCAGCGGTGGCTGTTGGACTCGCCGGCAATAAAAAAATGGAAAGTCTGGGTAACGAATTGAGTCAGATGAAAGAATTGTTTGCCAGACAGGTGAAGGTTACCAAAAGGGAAATTGCCGGGAATGTGATGAATGTGGATCATTTTGGAAATCTGATTACCAACATCACAAAATTTGATTTTGAGAAAATATTAGAAATAAATGGAGGCTCTGTCAGGTATCAGATTCGTTTTGGCAGAGAAGCTTTTGGTTCGTTACATCGTTATTATACAGACGTTGAATCTGGTGACTGTTATGTGATGTTTAATTCGAACGGATTATTACAGATTGGGATCAATAAGGGAAATGCCTCGCAGTTGCTTGGTCTGGGCACAGATGCTCCGGTACATATAGAATTTTCAAACTAGATATGCTTAAACGAATTGTTCGAATGGAGTTTGATCCTGACAAAGTCCAGGATTTTCTCAACCTCTTTGAAGAAGTGAAAGTGAAAATAAGTAGTCAGGAAGGATGTAGACATCTGGAGTTATGTAAAGATGCCACCCTTGATCATGTCTACTTTACTTTCAGTATGTGGGAGAAGGAAGAGGATCTTGAACGCTACCGTCACTCGGATCTATTTAAAGATACATGGGCTAAGACGAAGATTTTGTTCGGAGGAAAGCCGGTTGCTTTTTCGTTGGTTGAAGCCTGATCGACTATTCTTTATCCAATAGCTGACTTACCTCGTGGCTCACGCTCCTTCGCATACCGGACCACCAGAGTTTCCAGACAATCAGGAGTAGCAGTATTGCAATGCCGCCGGTCAGAGCCCAGGCTTTGTAGAAGTTAACTTTTTCCTTCTTTTCTTTTTCGGCCTCCATTCGCAGGAGCATTTCCTGCATGGCCTGCTGCTTCAATAGTTTTTCCAGATTCTCTTTTGCAGTAATGATTGACTCCAATTCACTTACATACTTTTTCAGATAATTAATGGCATCAGGGTTGGTATAGGACAGCCATTTAAACACCTGAATATTATCCATTCTTAAGGGTTGAGTTTTATAATGAGTAAGCGCCTTTAAGAGGATACTGTCAGCTCTTTCAATTTCATTTTTAAGTAGTAAACAATGCCCAAGATCCATCAGGCTGATGAATCGATCAGCCCCTTTTCTGACACTTAGTGATTTTAGCAGCCACTCTTCCTGTCTTATGTAATCTTCTTTCTCTTGGTATAGATGTGCTAAATTTTGGAATGTGATTGACCTGGTCACATCAGTATTACTTGAATTCAGGGCCTTTTCTAAATATTCCAATGCATGATCATATTCGCCAGATCGAACAAGCATAAGCCCGATTTCATTGGATACTTTTACTTGTCGGTCAGGTAGTTTTTCTTCTTCCGCTTCTCCCAGTATTTCAAAGAATACTTCCAGGGCTTTTTCAGGATTGCTTAGTGCCAATGCTCTTCCAAGATTATATTTTACACTGAGTGCATCATCTGTATTATAATCATAAGCATAAGGCAGAGCCTCCTCATATTTTTTTATTGCATCCTGAAGAAGCCAATGCTGTTTTAAGATAACTCCCTGGTTTCTTCTCGCACTGAATTGCAGATAGTTGCTGGTCATTTTTGACTTAGCCAGGTATTGAATAGTCCTGTCGTATGCTTCAAATGCATCGAAAGCCGCATTGGATCTCTTGTGCCTGATGGCTTTTAAATAATAGGCATACGCAACCAAAAAATTGGAGGGGCTTTCATCCAGTGTTTCTTCAATCAGGGTTTGAATCCGTTGTTCTGACAGATTAATTTCCCCTTTGTAATACTCCATGAGAGGGTGTGCACTAAAGGCAGGAAAGGAGAGGCTAATCAGTGATGTCGCAAAAAGAGTTTTTAGCTGCAACATCCGATTTTATTTTTGTGATGTATGCAAATATACTCCTATAATAAAAACTGACAAATACCGACTTTACGGTATTTGTCAGGCAGAGTTTATTAATTTCCTGATGGTCGGTCCCCACTCTCTTCGTCTTCACTTCCTTCTGTATACTCTATTGTTGGCTCATCGGCAACAGGAGCTACTTCTTCTTGTTCACAAGACATGAAACCAATGCTCAAAACTGCAATTAATAGTGTAAATACTGACTTTCTCATAGTTGATAAATTTTAGTTAATTGCAGAAAGTTAGCATTCCGATTGCCAAAAAGGAGAAAAACAAGGTATATGAGATAAAAAGTCGACAGTTGCTTAAAAAAATCCCCCGCTCGACCAAAAGCAGGGGAAACCAAAACCTAATTTGACCAATTAGATACTTTTTATTGAGTTATATTTTTCTAGTCTTTTTTAATCGAACTGAGTCCCCTGCTGTCAAGTGAAACTCTTGGATTTCCCCGGTACCGAATGGTACTTGCCCCAGAAGCATCAGCTTCAAGATCTGTGTTGGCAGTAATACGAACAGTTGAGGCTCCTACAGCTCTCACTTCGACATCATCCGCATCAAAATTAAAAGCACTGAGTTTGGAAGCACCAATAACGTCTGCTTCAAGGTTTTCAGTTTCTCCCACCAACGTTAGTTGCGAGGCGCCAGTCAGGTCAACGTAAGTGAACTTTGTTGAGAGGTCTGCGAATACTTCCGATGCACCTCTGATTTTCAGACTGATCTCATCATTGCTAAAGCCGGTGACATCACCTTCGCATGCCCCACTCACCTCCAGATGATCGAGTTCCGGCATAACAATGAAAATTTTCACTTTTCTTTTCCAATCTTTATCCTTCCACCATTTCCAGTTGGTGTCATACTTGACATTTAGTTCATCACCACGTTGAATGATTGATATTTTGTCCAGGTAGTCTTCATCTCCTTCCAACTCCACAGACCAGGTATCTCCTCTTTGAATTTCAAAATCAAACAATGTCTCAAGTTTTACTTCATCAAAGTCAGCAAATTGATAACGCTCGGTATCTGAGCCTTTTCTTCTACTATTCTGAGAAGAATAATCCCTGTTCCTGTCTCTTTTTCCTGAGCAGGTCAGACAGTTAATTCCATCGTCATCAAATACCCAGTCATTCCCTTTCATCTGGTATGATCTGTACCCGTTTAGGTGCAATGTGTTAATAAGAATATCTGCCAGTTCATCATCCATCCTGAATACTTTGCCATAAGGGATGTAGAAGGTCGCATTTAGCGTTTGAAATCGGAATGGAGTATTTGAATTGAATGATAAGTCCGAATCAAACAAAATGTCATCCCCGTCAATTTCAACCTTGTAATCAACTGCTTCTGCGTTTTCCTTAGCCTCTGCTCTTGTTCGTCCTCTTGATTCGAACTCAAGTTCAAGCAGGTAGGTACTGTCGGCATGTCCTCTGAGACGCAGATCAACTGCATCATAGCGGTAATCTCTGTCATAATCATAAAACACATCGTTCAGACCGAGAGTTGGAACAGACTCAGCAACCTGAAATGCTTTTTCTTCTCTGAACTTGTTCTCTGCACTAAAATCTCTTACCAGCATTGGAACCGAGAAGGCAAGCCCAATCATTCCCAGTAACCATATTCCAAATAGTACCCATCCTACGAAAGCTCGGGTTACGGCCTTTTTCACAATGATGGTAAGTCCAAGCAAAGCAATAGCAAGGGAAGGAACGATTGCTACGAAGTAGGCAGAAACCAGGCTTATTGTGCTCATTGAACCTGCAATATATTCTGCAGGGAACCCACCGAAGTACACCCAGTTTTCCATTGCTCCTCCAATTCCAAGGAGAACTGCCAGTGTTATGGAGAATGAGATCATCAGAACAAATCCAAGGAACACAAAGAATACTCCGACAATTATTCTTAAGGCTTCAACTGAAAATTTCAATAGCGGGCCAAGTAACTCACCAAGTGCCTTGAATATCATGGCTATCAGTCTGAATGGAAAGAGCAATATTTTAACAAATATGTTCTCCTCACCATCTTTCACCTTCAATCCTTTTTTTACATTTTCTTCAATATTGGATATCGTAACAGGCTCTCCCTGCATCTGCATTTTTTCCGTGATGGTTTTAGCCTCGGGAGTAATAATCCACAGGATGATGTAAGCGATTAGGCCGGCTCCACCCAGGAAAATGGAGAATACAAACAGCACACGAATCAGTACCCTGTCGACACCAAAGTACGAGGCGATTCCACTACTCACTCCGCCGAGCACCCGATCGTCCATATCTCTGTAGAGCTTTTTGACCGCTTTGTCATCTTCCAGTTTATCGCTGGACGGGACTGCAATCCATAAGATGATGTAGGTAAGGAAAACAAAGCCACTAAGACCCCAGAAAAAGATGTTGAACAGGAATGCAAGCATTAACAACCGAACCCAGATTGGATCAATACCGAAGTAGTGGGCCAGACCGGATGCAACTCCCCCAATGACCTTTCTTTTGTTGTCTCTGTGAAGTTTCTTATCTGCTGTGCCGGTCTTTTTGCTCTCAGATTCTTTTTCTTCTTTCTCTTCTTCCTTTGTCTCTTCTTTTGAAGGCCCTACAGGTTCGACCTCTATCTCTGCATCAAAATCCTTGGTTGTACCCATGATGGCAACCAGATCATCAACGTCTTCCTTATTAATGATTTGTTTTCCTTCATCAAGTCGAGTGAGAAATATTTCCGCAATTCTACCCTCAATGTCTTCTATAATTTCTTTGCTGTCTTCGAAAGAAGAAAAGTATTTGTTGACAGAGTCGAGGTAGTTTTTCAGCTTGTCGTAACCATCTTCCTCAATGTGGAAAATGATGCCACCGATGTTTATACTTATATTCTTCTTCATGATTTCTTACTTGCTTTTTTGTTTGCAATGATTTTTTTGGTCGATGATACAAGCTCGTCCCATGTCAGATCCAGACTGCCGAGGAATGAACTTCCGTCTTTCGTGAGGGTGTAGTATTTCCTTGGAGGTCCTGAATTGGACTCTACCCACTTGTAATCTACCAGTCCTGCTTTTCTTAGCCTGGTCAAAAGTGGGTAAAGTGTTCCTTCAACAACCATGATTTTGGCAGAAGTGAGTTCTTCGAGCATATCGGAGGCGTAAACCTCACCCCTGGCAATTATATGCAGAATGCAAAATTCCAGGATGCCCTTCCTCATTTGTACTTGTGTATTTTCTATGTTCATCTCGAATCCTTTACCATTACCTTTTTACTTCTCTGAACAGACTTCTTAATTAAGTCCTTCTGGTGCTGTATACGTAAAGGTACTTTGTATGGCCAAGTACTTAGTAAAAAATTGTACAGTAAGGTTAATATTCTTTAAAAAATTATATGTAAAATAAGATTAGTTATATAAATACTATTTTGTATTCTTTGTCGTAGAATTGATAATGTTCATAGAATCAGGTATTCATTCATTAAAATGGTGTAGCTAACTTGCTGCCGGATTACAGAGATATGAGGCTAAGCTGTTTCGGTTTTTTATTACTTTCTTTCATTTCAATTCTGGCTCAGGATGCTTCATCTGATGGGGACAAAACTCCTAAATACAGCAATGAATTTTTAAACATTGGGGTAAGTGCCCGATCGTTTGGGATGGGATTCACAGCCGTCTCGTTCGTTGATGATGCGACCTCCGGATTTTGGAATCCGGCCGGGCTGAACGATTTAAGCTCGGATCATCAATTGTCCCTTATGCATTCCTCTTACTTTGGCGGTTTGGCCAACTACGACTACCTGGGCTTTGCCACCTCCATTGATGATGAAAGTAAAATCGGACTTTCTGTGATTCGGTTTGCTGTGGATGACATTCCGGATACCCGTTTTCTGATAGATGTAAACGGGGCAATCAATTACGATAATATTGAATTCTTTTCATCCGCTGATTATGGATTTTTGCTTTCCTATGCCAGAAAATTGCCAATCCTTGGAGGAATTAGTGCCGGGGGAAATCTAAAAATCATTCACCGTGTGGTTGGAAGCTTTTCGAAAGCATGGGGATTTGGTTTTGATGTTGGATTTCAAAAGGAAATAAACAAGTGGAAATTAGGACTGGTTGCAAAAGATGTTTTGGGAACTTTTAATGCCTGGACACACAATGCGGAAGAAGTGGAAGATATTTATGCCTTAACCGGGAATGATATTCCCCTAAACTCAATCGAAATCACCTTACCAAGAATGATAATGGGTGGTTCAAGGTCATTTAACCTCACAGAGAATTTTGGATTGATGTCTTCTATTGATGTGGATCTGACCTTTGACGGAAAAAGAAATACACTTGTCAGGACTGATTTCATTTCCATAGATCCCAAAGCCGGGATGGAGTTTGACTATAAGAAAGCAGGGTTTTTAAGAGTTGGTGTGAATCAGTTTCAACAAATAAAGGATTTTGATGGCACCACTTCCTGGACTTTTCAGCCAAATATTGGTCTTGGAGTAAAGATCAATGAATTGACTATTGATTATGCACTTACGGATATCGGAGATCTGGCACCCGGCTTATTTTCTCATGTTTTTTCGATTAAAGTAGATTTCAATGAGGAATAAAAGTAAATACCTGATACTATTTGCATTTCTATTGTCATACAAATCAACAGCTCAGTTTGGTAATGAATGGATTGACTTTTCACAGTCCTGGTTTAAAGTAAAGGTTGTCAGGGAGGATTTTTACAGAATAACTTCCGCAGAACTCTCAGCGGCAGGATTCCCTGTATCTGCCGTTGCTGCCAACAAAATTCAATTGTTTAGAAGAGGTGAAGAGATCGCGATTAATGTAAATGCCAATGGGGATGGTACGGTCAATTACCTCGAATTTTATGGTCAGGGGAATGATGGAACCGGAGATTCACAGCTGTATGATATCGGGGACCAGCCACATACCTTTTATAATCTGTTCTCTGATACCGCCGTTTATTTCCTGACCTACAAACTTGGAGTGGGTAATGGTAAAAGAATGGGATTTTCTTCAGACAGTGATGCGTCAGGAATTACCGCAGAAGCTTTTCATCTGAAAGACACTATTCAGGTTTACTTCAGTGATTATGCGCCCGGGATAAAGTTTGGATCCGGTGCTGCATTTAATCTCAGCAAGTACGATGACGGAGAAACGTGGACCGGACAATTTCTTGGAAAAGGAGGATTTACCAATCATAATTTTGTGCTGGAGAATCGAATAGCCGGACAGAACCCTGTATGCGATTTTGTACTTGTTGGGGGAAACAGTCAAAATCACAATGCCAGTTTACGTGCAGGTCCGGATGCTTCCAGCCTGGTTGATTTGAACACCACCCAGTTTAATGGGTGGGGATCCACGTCTGACTCATTCATCATTCCTGAATCGAACATTGGTGCCGGGGGTGAACTTATCATTCAGGCGTTACGTGAAGGATTTCCCAGTCTTTCAGAGCGTTTTTCTGTTGCATATATGCGGATCAGGTATCCGCAAACCATATCCATGCAAACAGATGAAAATAAAATATTTACACTCGATGATCCAGTTGGAGCGAAAGCGTATTTCCAAATTGGAACGACTAATGCTGCGGGGACGTCAGTTTTTGATGTCAATGATCCTGTCAATCCGATTAGAATAGCTACTACCAATTTCTCTGACAGAGTAGAAGTGGTGATACCAGGTGCGCTTGCCAATCATAAAGTGCTGGCAGTAACTAACCCGTCATCTGTGCCACTGATTGAACCAGTAACGCTGACCATGCCGGATTTGACCGGAAAAGACTATCTCATAATTTCGCACGCTGATCTAAGAGGTTCAGGTGACCCGGTAAATGATTACAAGAGCTATCGGGAGTCAGCAGCCGGTGGAAATTACCAGGTTGAAATCACCAACGTTGCTGCATTGTTTGACCTGTTTAACTACGGAGATCCGTCACCTGTAGCAATCAGAAGCTTCATTCAGTATGCAGTATCAGTGGCTCCAATTGAGTATGTTTTCATAATCGGTAAAGGATTCACGCCAAATGCGAATTATTATCGTGGAGCACAGGCAACTGTTAACATTCCAACTTTTGGATTACCAGGGAGTGATCTTATGTATACACTTGGTATAGGTACCGGACCTGAAGTTCCCGGGATCGCCATTGGTCGGCTGAATGCATTTACTCCGGATGATGTAACAGCCTACCTCAACAAATTAACAGAGATGGAAGCTCTGCCATTTAATGATCTTTGGAGAAAAGATTTTCTACAGTTGAGCGGGGGTATATCACAGGGTGAGCTCGACACTTTTGCCGGATATATTCAGGAGTTTACCGATGTTCTGGAGAAGGATTTTATTGGGGGTCGGGCATTTAACACCGGGAAGCAAACAGGTGAATCTGTGGAATTTGTTGATGTTGCAGACCGGGTGAACCAGGGAGTGGGCTATGTCACTTTTTTCGGACACTCAAGCGGAACAGTGACTGACATTGAAATTGGGCGTGTGTCTAATCCCGAGTTTGGGTTCTCAAACGAGGGCAGATACCCTGTTTTTCTGGTGAACGGATGTAAGGCCGGTGAGATTTTTGGCGGGAATTTCACATTTGGTGAGGACTGGATGATCACACCTGATCTGGGGGCAGTCGGATTCATCGCGCACGCAGACTTTGCCTCAGGCAACACGCTGAGGAGATGGAGTAACTTGTTTTATGAAACAGGTTTTGCAAATGAAACATTTATAGGAGAGTCAATTGGAAAAGTTTTGCTTGAGGTTTCTCAAAAATATTTTGATCAAAATGGAACTTCAGGATCCAGCCTGACTCAGGTTCAGCAAATGTTGTATCAGGGGGATCCTGCCTATCGAATTTTTGGTGCAGACAATCCGGATTATCAGATTGATGACACCAGTATTTTTGCTGAATCACTGGATGGGGGGGAGGTCCTTGCTTCTCAGGATTCTTTCAAGATCAATGTGATTACGAAAAATTTTGGAAGATCAGTCACAGATTCATTGCTGGTCCAGGTCGACCGGGTGCTTTCTGATGGAACATTAATCACTACGGTAAACAAATTTCTCAGACCACTTCGGCAGGATACTCTTGAGATTTTCATTCAGAATGACCCCACCCAAAATAACAATGGACTTAATATTTTAACAGTCACACTCGATCCGGAGAATACCACAACTGAGCTGGATGAAACCAACAATATTGCCACATTGCCTCTTACGATTTTTACCGGCAACACCTCCCATCTTTACCCTTTTGATAACGGGACAACCAGTTCATCTCAAATTGAATTTGTCTGGCAGTCAAGCAATTTGTTGGAAGAGGAAAGATCTTATGATCTGGAGGTAGACACGTCACCTGATTTTGACAGTCCCAACAGGCGCTCATTTGCAGTTATAGGTGAAGTGCTTTTAAGAAGTACTTTTGATTTTTCTCAATTTAGTCTACAGGATAGTTCAACCATTTACTGGCGAACAAAGTTTACCGACCCACAGCCTGATGAGAATGACAACTGGGTGACTACTTCTTTTACCATGATTGATGGCATTTCGGATGGATGGGGTCAGTATGAATCGAGTCAGCTCCAAAATGCCTTTGTTTCAGGAGTGGAATATAATTCGACATCCGGAAGATGGGAGTTTATTCAAACCACCACACCTATTGATATATTCACTTTTGGATCGGCAAATTCAGCCTTTCAGTATGCTGATATTGAAGCGATCATTAACGGGATTGACTTCATGGTAACTTCTAATACAATCGATCCTTTTTGCAGGCAGAATACTTTCAACGTGATTGCATTTGACAAAGAAAGCGGTGACCCTTATACACCAATCGTTACCAACACAATCGATGTTTTTAATAATGAGGTGTGTGGAAGATTGCCACAAAAGATTTACAACTTCATTGAAAACGATATCCTTGTAAATGGAAGACTACAAACACTTGTAGATAATATGCGAGATGGTGACCAGATTGTGCTTTTCAATATTGGCAATGTGACCTATTCCAACTGGGATGCGGCGGTGGAGAGCACCCTGAATTCACTTGGAATTAGTTCAGCTACCATAAATAATCTTACAGACGGACAGCCTGTGATTTTCTTTGGAAGAAAAGGAGACCCCCCTGGTTCTGCTTTGGAACTGATCAATGATGGAACTGTCACCCCGATAACTGAACAAAGCCTGGAATTGGTGGATAATGTTTCCGGAAGTTTTACATCCGGCACACTAAGGACAAGAAGAATCGGACCGGTACTGGAGTGGCTCGAGTATTCATTTAACATTGAAGAGGATGTTAATGATACGTATTCATTGAAAGTCTTTGGTATCGATGGAAATGGCACATCGAGTGAAATTCCTGAATTCGAAAGGGCCAGAGCAGAAACACTTGATATCAGCACGATTGATCCGGAAGTTTTTCCGGAAATGGAACTTGAGTTTTCTTTTAGCGATGATACAGATCTCACTCCTCCACAATTAAATTTTTGGGAGGTTAACTACACTTTACCACCAGATGGTATGCTCGTGTCTGAAAATAAATCTCTCACCAATTTTCTGGAGGGAGATCAAATTGCAAGGACTTTATCTTTTTATAATTATTCATCCGTCGACTTTTCCGATTCTCTGGATGTTGTACTGAGGCTGATAAATCAAATATCAGGAAGTACACAGACTGATAACATTCGTATTTTCGGACCTATGGCAGGGGATTCTACTGAATTTACCACCTCCTTTTCATCAACTGGATTTGACGGGAGTAACAGCCTGATCGTTGAAGTATCAGCGAATGAAAATGAGCGGTTCGATTTTAATAATCGACTGACTCTGGTGAATCTTATTGAGGTAGAACCTGATGATACCAATCCGGTGCTGGATGTCACTTTTGATGGTAATCATATTTTGGATGGAGATATTGTCTCGCCCTCTCCTTCCATTGTTGTTCGGATGCGCGATGACAATCCATTTCTCTTCAAGAATGACACATCCGGAGTTAATGTCTTCTTCCGTCAGTCGGGTGATGAAAGCAGTTATCAGCGTATCGGATTTTCTGATCCGGCATTGAATTTCACTTCGGCAAGTGAGACCAGAGACTTTGAGATAGAGTTCAATCCAGGTCCACTGGAAGACGGTATTTATGGATTTAGGGTGCAGGCTGAAGACGAATCCGGAAACGAAGCGGGATCTGAACCCTATGAGGTCAATTTTGAAGTCATCAATGAATCAACCGTTACGCACTTCTATCCATACCCCAACCCATTTTCTACAAGCTGCCGATTTGTTTTCACACTTACAGGAAATGAAATTCCTGATGAAATAAAAATTCAGATACTGACAGTATCCGGAAGAGTTGTTCGTGAGATTACACAGGACGAAGTTGGCCCGATCAGGATAGGAAATAATATTACCGAATATGCCTGGGATGGAAGAGACGAATTCGGCGATCAGCTGGCAAATGGAGTTTACTTCTATCGTGTGTTTGTAAATTCAGGAGGACAGGAACTTAATCAACGTGTAACAAGCGCAGATGGAGCATTTAAAAATGGTTTTGGAAAGCTCTATATATTAAGGTGATGAAAACGCACACTTTCAGGTATTTCTTCATCCCTTATCTCCTGTTCCTGATACTGGGAGTGATGTTCATATCCCTGAGTAAGCATGGTGATGGGGTGCTTTGGATGAATAGTCTTCACAACGATTTCCTGAATTTCTTTTTCCGGGTTTGGACCTATGTCGGTGATTGGATGGTTTTTGCTGCTATCGCAATTGTACTTCTCATCCGAAAGAGAAGATTTGGGTATATTTTTTTGTTGATTGGTGCCGTTCAGGGACTTATTTCATGGACTTTGAAGCAGTTCTTTTTCGATGATACACCAAGACCCGGGAAATATTTTGAAGGTCAGAATGTACTGGATCTTGTCGAGGGAGTGGAACTAAGAGAATTTAATTCCTTTCCATCGGGTCACACCATGACCGCATTTGCGATGGCTACTTTTTTGACATTTGTAATTGCAAGAAAGGAGTGGGCGGTGATCCTGCTAATTTTTGCAGTCCTGGTCGGCCTTTCAAGGTTATACCTTAACCAACACTTTATGATTGATGTCACTACCGGATCAGTGATCGGCGTTGGAGTTTCCCTGATTGCCTATAAATCATTCGAGAAATACCTGAATAAGGACTCGTTAAAAGAGTGAAGTAAGCTTCATTGCCGCACCTTTATCACCTTTGATTTTTAGTTTTCCGGACATGAATGCCATCATTACGTTCAGATCTCCGCTCAGAATTTTGGAGAAATTATCTGCACTCATAACGATACTAAATGGAGCCTCCTTTTCTTCATTGATTACAACAGGTGGTGAAACCGTATCATCAAGGTGAACGATACCATCTTCAAATTCAAAATTTGCTTTACCCCGAAATTGTCCGGCATGTTTGTCAGCAAGTTTTTTGATTTTTTCTGTTACTTCTTCTATTGTCATTATAGTGGATTTTTAGGTAGAAATTTTACTTCGAACAATTTAGGCCATAGTTTACCGGTAACAAAAATGCGATCTTTCTCTCGGTCATAGGCAATTCCGTTTAACACATCTATTCCATCTCTTTCACCTGCACTCAACAGATTGGACATGTCAATTTTTTGCAGTACCGCACCTGTTTCAGGATCTATTACTACGATAAAATCTTCCTGGTAAACGTTTGCATAGATCAAACCATCAATAACTTCAAGCTCATTAATGGAGTCAATTTTTCCCGAGTTGTCATAAACCTCTAGTTCATCAATGCTTGAAAAGGTTGCCGGATCTCTTATGGTAATTTTTTCAGTACTATTCGTCATCAGAAGTCTTCCGTCAAATTCACACAAACCCCATCCTTCGCCCTGATAGTTGAAAGAGTTGACTTGTTCTAACCCTTTATTATAAACAAGACAGGCCCCCGAAGTGTAGGTTAATTGATAGAGTTTGTCGTTGATCAAAGCAAGCCCCTCACCAAAAAAATCATCAGACAAATTAACCTGCTCCAGTGTTTTTCCGGATTCGATTTCCTTTTTTTCAAGTGTGGACGAACCGCGCTGACCTGTGCTTTCATAAAGAAATCCATCAGCAATAAGTAAGCCCTGTGTGTAGTCTGACTTGTCGTGAGGATAGGTATTAATAACTTGATAGGTATATTCTTCCGGAGCGATATTTGGAAGGAAAATGGTCTTTGTATAATGTGTTTCTTTTTTACCGCTGAAGTAAACTGTCGTTTTGATTCTTTTGCTTCCTACTTTTCTGGAGGAGACCGTATACTCGAAAATGCTATCTGTGAAGTTTGTTGCTTTTCCGTCAAGTTCAATTGAAACAGAGTCAATACGTGAATCAGAAGTGACTTGAAATTTTATCTGTTCACCTGATACAAATTTTTGATTTGTTTTCGGTTCGACAATTTTTGTCTCTTTCCTGATTCTGGGAGAAGTTGGACGTTCCGATTTCTCAGTCTCTCCGCCACATGCAAACAGAATGAGTGCAAGAAGCGCTATGCTGGTTTTAGACATGGATCAAAAATAGCATGATAGGGAAGTCAACAAAAGAAATTGAATTTATATTTTCTTCTCGCTCTGACTCATTTTCATAAGAGTAGGCACAGAAAGCCCCTGATACAAGACAGAGCATACCACTACCACATAGGTCATTGTCACGATGATATCCTTGCCTTCAAAATCCGAAAGTGACAGAGAGAGCGCAATCGGAAGGCCACCGCGGAGTGCTCCCCACGTCAGGACCGAAATCGTGTTCTTTTCAAAACTGTCTTTTATCGACATCATTTTGATGGGAATGAATACACTGGTCCAGCGTCCAAACAGTACAATACAAACCGCAAAGAAACCGGCCGCAATAAAATCTAACCTTAAATCAAGTACAAGCATTTCAAGACCAATCAATACAAAGAGCATGGCGCTAAATGTTTCTTCAAGCAGATTCCAGAATTTAAACACATAATCTCCGGCTGCACCGGCAACATGTGTGCTTTTACCTTCATTTCCAATTACAAGTCCCATCACTACGGCAGCCTGCTTGGCGGACACATGGATAAACTCAGCAAGTTGAGAACCCACCATAACAATGGCCAGAGTGATAAGTACTTCGACTTCAACCGCATCATTATCTACATACTTGAGAAGTCGATACCCAATGTAACCCAGGAATAGTCCAATAAATATCCCGCCTCCAATATCTGCCACCCCTATGTAGATGGTTTCAAAAAACGATAGTGTATGGTCATCGCCTGCATGAGCAATGTCCAGAATGGTTAATGCCAGTACAACGGCTATTCCATCATTAAAGAGAGATTCTCCGGCAATTTTTATCTCCAGATCTTCCTTCAGGTGAAATCTTCTAATTGTTTTGGTGACTGCAATTGGATCTGTTGGCGATATCAGCGCACCAAACACCAGACAATACAGGTAATGGAGCTCGATATTCATCCAGCCAAGCATAAAGTAAATCAGCGTGCCGATTACCAGTGTGGAGATAATAACACCCACTATAGCAAGAATCAAAACAGGGCCCCGTTGATTGCTTAGTTTCTTAAAATCTATATTTAATGCTCCTGAAAAGAGCATAAATGTCAAAACGATTTGATAGAGAACCTCTTCAAATTCATATTCTTTGACATGTTCAGCGAGATGAAGTTCGGGGAAGAGTTTTCCAACAATAAGGACTAAAAATGAAAGTCCCAGCGCCAGTATCATCAATCCAATCGATGAAGGCAGTTTCAGGTAAAAGGTGTTTATAAAAATAAACGCACCTGAAAGGAAAATAAATAAGGCGATTATATCTAAAATGCTCACATTATCAGTGTTTATGCAAATTTATTATCTGCAAATTATCTAATTAAAACCAACAATATGTGTTTTTTATTATCTGTACAAGTGCGAGTCAGAATATGATACATTTAACATGAACAATATAGATCATGTAATGTTTTAACGTAGTATTTTAGACACAGAGCAACTTTTAATAGATGCTCGATCAGCAACAGCTGACCATGGGTTTTGGTGGGTTTACCTTTTTCAAGGTCGATTTACAGGTCCGAAGATAACTTTTTTTATAATTTTTAGCAAAAAACTATGATCTCGTGAAAGAATCGATTGAAAACAGATTTCAAAAGTTGATTGAAGAAACCGATCTGGTATTCAGGGACTTACAGGGGATTGAAGAATCTGACCTTAAAAAGAAAGGAAAAGGATGGTCAATTATTCAGGTGCTAAGTCATCTCAATATGTCAGAAGGTCTGTCACTTCAATACATGAACAAAAAAGTACAGGCCGGGAAAGAGATGCAGGAGGTTAATTTCATTAATAATTTCAAAATGTGGGTGGTGTGCGGATTCCTTGGGACGGGTCTTAAATGGAAAGCGCCATCGTACATTTCCAATCCTGAAGGAAATTATACACTGGATGAAATAAGGAAAATCTGGGAAGCAACAAGATCAGAAATAAGAAACTTTATTGAACAATATCCGGAGGAATTATTAAATCATGCGGTTTATAAACATCCAATGGCAGGCAGACTCTCTCTTGAACAGGCGGTAGATTCCTTTGTTTACCATCAGAGGCACCATGTGTACCAGCTCCGACGTATTAGAAAGGAATTGAATATTTGATGCTTACGATTCATTCACTTATCCATACTTATGGAAGCGAAACTTCACTCGCTTATCCCGACTGGAAAGTTGATAAGAGTAACCATTCCATGATCCTTGGCGGGTCAGGTTCGGGAAAAACAACACTACTGCATTTGATTGGTGGTTTACTGAAGCCGACAGAGGGAGAGGTGATAATTGGAGGATCAAACCTTTCAACGATGAATCAGGCATCTCTTGATAAATTCAGAGGAGAGAACATTGGTATTGTTTTTCAAAAGTCGCACCTGGTTAGTTCTTTAAGCGTGCTTGAAAATCTTACACTTGGCCAGTACCTTGGAAAAGGAAAGGTCAACAAAGAAGAAGCGATAGAAATGTTAGAGCAACTGGACATATCTGCGTTGAAATCACGAAAGGTCCATCAGGTGAGTCAGGGGCAGGCTCAGCGTGTTTCAATCGCAAGGGCTTTGTTGAATAAACCTCAATTGCTTCTGGCGGATGAACCCACCGCAAGTCTTGATGACAAGAATTGTGAAAAAGTAATTCGTTTGTTGAAAAGTCAGGCAGAGTCAAATGGATCGACATTAATTGTTGCCACGCATGACCAGCGTGTGAAACTGGAATTTGAAAATCGGCTTGAGCTATGAATTTATTTTCACTGAGCATCAGGAATGTAATAGCGAAACCGCTTAGCTCACTCTTAAGTGTGCTGCTTTTCGGTTTTGGTGTATGCATTATCGTCCTCATTTTGCTTACCGGCACTTTCCTTAAAGATGAAATTAGCAAAAATGCCAGCGGGATTGATTTGGTAGTAGGGGCAAAGGGAAGCCCGCTTCAAATTATTCTTGCCAGTATTTTTCATATTGATTTTCCAACTGGCAATATTTCACTGGAAGAAGCCGATAAGCTCACCAAAAATCGCCTGGTTGCCTCCGCTATTCCCCTTTCGTTGGGAGACAGCTATAAGGGGTATCGAATTGTAGGGACAACTCAGAAATATGCTGAGCTGTATGCGGCTGAGCCGGGGAGTGGAGAATGGTTCGGTGAAAATATGGCAGCTACTATAGGAGCAAAAGTTGCCAGAGACTTGCAACTGACCATTGGCGATGAACTACAAAGTGCGCATGGTCTGGCCGAAGGTGGTGGAGGACATGATGAGCATCCGTACCGGATTGTTGGAATTATGAAACCGACGGGCAAGGTGGTTGATAATCTTATTTTGGTATCTGTCCAAAGCGTTTGGAATGTTCATGGGCATGATCAGGAGGATGAACATGGAGCAGATAGCGAACTGCATCAGATGGTTGAGTTGGAGAGACTTGGACTATCCGTTACAAAGGAGCAGCTTCAAAATGAGGATATCACCTCAATGTTGCTTACATACCGATCTCCAATGGCGGCCGTTCAATTGCCACGAATTGTAAACAGTACCAGCAACCTTCAGGCTGCATCTCCACCGTATGAAACTGCACGTCTTTTCAATATCATTGGAATAGGAGTGGAGCTCGTCAACATTTTAGGAATAGTGATCATTGTACTGAGTGCGGTAAGTGTTTTTATAGCTTTGATAAACTCTTTGAAAGAACGGAAATACGAATTGGCAATCATGCGATCCATGGGAGCAGGCAGGATGAAGATATTCTTTCTAATACTTTTGGAGGGAATAATTCTTACGCTGCTGGGCAGTACATTTGGTTTTGTGCTTTCGCACCTTGGTTTTGGTATTCTCAGCTCATCCATGGAACAATTTCAGTCAGCCGGACTGTTTTTTGTTATGGAAGAATATTATGTGCTGGCAGCAAGTTTGATTGTAGGTATTTTTGCATCAGTCATACCTGCAGCGATGGCATATCGATCAGATATTTCTGAAACCCTTTCAAGAGGATAGAGTTAGTGCTTCAAAATAAATAGCATCATGAGAAACATTTTTTCACTCGCAATATTTTTTATCTCTTTTGTCTCATTCGCACAGTTTACCGATTCAGGTAAGAATTGGACAACAATGGCTGATGTTAAGTATGAAAAATCACAGGATGAGTATGGAGAAATTTATGTTCCCAAATTCGGTGAGGAAGTGAAAAAGATGAACGGGAAAACGATTTCTTTAAAGGGATTCATAATCCCATTTGAAGGCATGTTTGAGCCAAAACACATAATTCTTTCATCACTTCCAATTGCCGCATGTTTTTTTTGTGGTGGAAGTGGTCCGGAAACAGTTGCAGAAGCTTACCTGGAAGAGGAAGTTAAATACACGGCTAAGCCAGTGACAGTAACCGGAAGACTGGAACTGAATGACACAGATTACGATCAACTGATGTACGTACTGAAGAATGCTAAGATTGTCATTGATGATTAGTTACTTTGTTAATTAATTGAACAAAACAGCGTATCGGATCTCCGTAACTTCTAAAGATTCACACAATCAACCATCTAAAAAATGAAGAAACTTCTATTTATTCCCCTCCTTATTATCGCATGTCAGACTTCTAAAAATGAAGAAGTTGATTTAGCAGCATTGAAAGATGAAGTGCTTGAAATTCACGATGAAGTGATGCCAAAAATGGGAGACCTGAGAAGAGCAAGAAAGGAATTGATGCTGTTGGCTGATTCCATTCAGACAATTGACAGTGCAAGAGCCGCTGAGCTTTTGATTGCCTCTGACAGTATTGATATGGCAAATGAAGGGATGATGAACTGGATGAGAAATTACGAACCCACATTTGAAGGTACAGATGAAGAAATATTGGAATACCTGACCAATCAAAAAGAAGCAATAGTTGAAGTGAAAATCAAAATGATTACTTCGCTGGAAATAGGAAAGAAATTATTGGAGGGAAATTAGTTTTCCTCTTCACATTCTTCCATCCATTTGTCCACATCTTTCACCCCGATCAATCCGGCCTCATTTCCCCAGGTATTTCCGATGTAAGTCAGAACTTCTGCGATCTCAAGATTGGTAATCGGGTTGGACGGCATCATTTGATTGTATTTCACCCCATTGACCTCTATTTCTTTGAATTGACCATGTTTTATGATGCAGGCAGCTCTTGGCAGGTTTTCCAACAGATAATCTGATCCTGAAAGCGGAGGATATAAAGCCGCCAGACCTTTTCCATCCTGCTGATGGCAATTGGAGCAGTAAGTATTGTAAACTTTTGATCCCTGCACTTTGTATTGTTTTAATCGTATCCCGGTGCGAGAATCAGCAGGTTGATTGCCCTCCTTTTTTTCTCCTTTGTTACTCCCACCACATGCAACCAGCATTCCAAGAAAAAGGACTCCAAACAATCTGTTAATTCTGATCATACTCTTTTAAAAGTTTATCAATGTCATTGAGCAATATATCCACCTGTTCGGCAACAGTTCCGTCATAAACACCCCTGATTCTTCGCTCTTTATCCACCAGAAGGAAGGCGCCACTATGGATAAATCCACCTGCTGCATTCTCATCTTCATCCGCCATCACCATGTAGCTGGTTTCTCCTAAATCGTAAATGTAATCTGCATCACCGGTTACAAACTTCCATTTATTACTGTTCACTCCGAGTTTATCAGCGAAATCTTTCAACACTTCTACCGTATCATAGTCAGGGTCGATTGTGTGGGAAAGAATGCTGACCTGATCATTATTTTCAATTTTCTCATACACCCGAAGCATTTGCTGTTTCATAACAGGGCAAATGGTCGGGCAGGAAGTAAAGAAGAAGTCCGAGACATAGATTTGACCACTGAACGTTTCGTTGGTTACTTGCAGGCTGTCCTGATCTGTCAGACTGAAATCAGCAACAGTATGATAAATAGTATCAGTTCCTTCATATGCCGTATTCCCATATATAGGTAGTTGGGTTGAAGTTTCTGTTTGATTGCATCTGATAAGAAGCAGGATGAGGAAAACAACCGGGAGGTTTTTCATGATTCTCGTTTTTGTCTTAGTTTTTTGTAAAGTCTGACTGCCAGCATTAGTATAACGGCAAAACTAATAAGCCCAAGGGTTCCCCAAATCCAATTTATTTCATTCTTTAAAACAATAAGGAAAACAATAGCAAAAAGGAAAAGGGTGGCTACTTCATTGAGAATACGCAGTTTAATTGATGTATATCTTTTTTCACCATTTTGTAGTTGAGAGAATATCCTGTGACAGAAGTAATGATAACCAAAAAGACCTGCGACAAATGCCAGTTTCAGGTGCATAAATGGTTGCTGAAGCCACTCAGGCTGAAGAACCAGAAGGAAACTGCCAAATATCAGAGTCATTACTGCGGATGGCCAGGTGATAACATACCACAGCCTGCGCGACATGATGGCCAGCTGATTAGAAAGAATGGTTTTCTCGGGTTCCTCTTTCTCTAATGCCTCTGTGTGATAGATAAATAATCGAACAATGTAAAAAAGTCCGGCAAACCACGTAATGACGAAAATGATGTGAAGTGATTTGACATAGAGGTATTCCATCAGCTTGGACTTTTTTTATTGAACTTGTTGTTGGTAAAGATTGTTCGCAAATTTGATGTTGAAATAGTACCAAACCAAAATAACCCCGGTTACACAATGAGCTCATCGTCAAATATCTGGTATTTTGAAGATACAGACTTGTTCGAGGTGTTATGTCCGAAGAAAACACCGTATCTGGAGGATAAGCATCCACCCGGAACCTACAGTAAGGATGACTTCATCTATTTCCAGGATCAGTCTTCTGAGAATGTCTATATGGTCTCTCACGGACGAGTTAAGATTGGAACCTACGCGAAGGACGGGAAGGAGATTGTAAAAGCAATCCTCACAAGAGGAGAAGTGTTTGGAGAAATGGCTTTGGCAGGAGAGGAGAAACGAGAAGATTTTGCTCAGGCAATGGATAATGGGACCCATGTGTGCGCCATGACTATTGAAGACCTCAAGAACCTGATGAAAGAGAATAAAGAGTTGAGCCTCAAGATTCTAAAGATTGTCGGTTTCAGATTAAGAAAAATGGAGCGCAAAATCGAATCGCTTGTCTTCAAAGATGCGCGGACCAGAATTGTGGATTTTCTGAGAGAAATGGCAGAAGAAAAAGGCCAGAAGGTTGGATTTGAAATGATGATAAAAAATCACCTGACACATAAAGACATTGCCAGCCTGACGGGCACTTCCAGGCAGACGGTTACCACGGTGATGAATGAATTGAGGGAAAGCAACCTGATCAACTTTGACAGAAGGAGAATTTTGATCAGAGACATGGAAAAGCTGGCCTGATTGTCCTCGTGTTGACCTCTGCGAAAGAGTCATTCAGCGTTTCTTTGAGAAAAAAATAAATGAGGAACCTTTTTGCAATCGGAATGCTGTTTACCAGCTTCCTGACATTTTCACAAGAGACTAATTTACAATCCTATACCCCTTCTATTCTCTTCGATAAAGGAGATTGGGAATTCAAGAGTTTTCAGAATTTATATACACAGACTAAGTCATTTGATGCCGATGGCGATCGGGTGAAAAATGCATCCGGCCGGCAGACCTGGTTTACCTCAATCAATCAATTTTTGTATGGACTCAATTCGAAAGTGAACATTGGTGCTGATGTTTGGGTAAAGAATGTCAACTACAAACTTTCCAATGAGTCAAGAACAGATATTGTTGGATTTGGTCCAAAAATAAAAATTGCCCCGTTCAACAAACTAAAGCGGTTGTCCATTCAAAGTACTCTGTTATTTCCATTAGCGAATGATTTAGAAGACAGAAAGAATGATGGTGTTCCTTTTCTTGAGACCGATGCGACCATCTGGTTAAATCAGCTGTTTCTGGATGTTCCCTTAAATGATAAATCACAGCTCTTTTTTCAGCAGGCATTCTGGTACAGATTCGTCAGGGAATCTTTTGCTGAAAACAATTTTCTACAATCCCAGACCAGCACTTTCTATAGTTATTTTGCGACGGACAGGTTGACCTTATATGGAATGACCGAATACTTCCCGACACATTACAACAGTTCATTCGGAGTGCAAAAAGGGGAAGCTTTCTATTCTTATTTTATCCAATCGGGAATCGGAACCAAATACCAGCTAATTCCGAATTTGATTGAGCTGGAATTTCTGTACACTAATTTTTGGGCCGGGAGCGAAGGTCAGGGTGCAGGAGAAACATTCAATCTGGGAATTCGGGTAATCAGGCAGTAATTCATTTATTTTTCCGGATCTGTAGTAACCTTTGAATGTTACGGCCGTATTTTACTTACAATTACGAAATTAATATGAAGGGAACTAATCTCGGTGAATTTGAAGAGCTGGTTTTGTTGACTGTGGGAATCTTATTTGATAATGCCTACAGTGTAGCCATTCAGAAAGAACTGTCCGAACAATCCGGCAGAAAGATTTCCATCAGCTCGATCCATGCTGCAGTATATCGGCTTGAGGAAAAAGGATTTCTTAATTCTCGAATGGGTGAAATGTCCAGTACAAGGGGAGGCAAGAGGAAGCGTCTTTTCACGATTTCCAAATCCGGGAAAATGGCTCTGGAAAGAGCAAGTGAAGTTAGAAATAAGCTTAGAGATCAGATACCGGAAATAGCCTTTAAGAATCTGTAATGAGCCAATTCACCAAACCACCTCAATTACCACTCAAACTCCTCAGACTTTACTGTGGGGAGCATCGTCTGGAGGAAATAGAAGGTGACTTAACAGAAGTATTTAATGAGTTTGTGAAAGAACACGGGACTCGTTTTTCCACATTTTTTTTCTGGTGGCTGGTAATAAGAGGATTTAGATCATACGCACTTAAAAGGAAGACAATGAAAAATAAAGGACTAATTAGCAACGCAATCATGTTTCTGCGTCATAATCTGACGATTACCTGGCGAAATCTTGTGAAATACAAGACGACCTCTGTTATAAATATCCTAGGTCTGGCCATTGGAATAAGCTCATTCCTGGCCATCTATACCATCATTCAGTTCGAGCTCAGTTTCAATAAAGAAATACCTGACGGGGAAAGAATCTATCGGATCACAAGCGCCTACAGCGGAGCCTTTACCGCAACCAACAGAGGCGTAGCTGTGCCAATACCCGGTCATGTGAAGGAACAATTCACCGGACTGGAAGGAATCGCACATTTTTTCACATTCAATGCCACCAGTGAAGTGATGGTTGACGGTCTCATGAAGGATATGGGAAGACAAAGTGAGATTGCTGTTGCCGATAAGGAGTATTTTAAAGTAATCAATCAATACGAGTGGCTGGCCGGATCTGAGGAAGAACTTGATGATCCATTCAAAGTTGTCCTGACAGAAAAACAGGCCAGAACGTACTTTGGTAACATTGACTGGCAGGATATGATAGGAAGAAAAATTGCCTATCGGGACTCACTTGAAGTGTATGTATCAGGAATAGTAAAAGAACCTGATTATAACACAGATTTTGTATTCACCGAATTTATTTCTTTCCCAACTATTTCATCTTCCTGGCTAAAAGAGCGATTTGAAAATGAGGATTGGGGAAGTACAAATAGTTCAACCCAGCTTTTTGTTAAACAGCATCCGGGAACGACAAAAACGAATCTCCTTAGTCAGCTGGAAGGGCTTAATGAATTTGTTGGAGAAAAAAATAAGGAACTGGACTGGGTTCAGAATTACAACCTTCAGCCTCTAAGTGATCTTCATTATAATCCTGATATGGGAATTTTTGACAATTCAAGGTCTTCCGCACATCGTCCAACGCTTATCGTACTTGGGGTGGTGGCCGTTTTTCTGCTTCTTATTGCTGTATTCAATTTCGTAAATCTGGAAACTGCCCAATCTGTCAATAAGTCAAAAGAAGTGGGAGTGAGAAAAGTCATGGGCAGCAGCAGATCAAATCTGGTAGGGCGATTTCTTACAGAGAGTATTCTGATCACCTTTTTTGCAGTTTTAATATCAATTCCTGTCGCACATTATGGTCTGGCCCTGTTTCAGGAGTTTATTCCGGAAGGAGCAGCTTTGCAATATGAAAGTGCAGGATTCTGGATTTTCATCATATTGCTAATTTTTAGTGTGGGTATTGTAGCCGGGTTTTATCCGTCATGGGTAACCTCTTCATACCAGCCATCCAGAGCATTGAAATCCGGTTCTGTGAATAAGAGTTCAAATATGCGAGGTTCTCTTATTCGTAAAGTGTTGATCTCATTCCAGTTCCTTTTTTCCCAGTTACTCATTGTTGGAACCCTGGCTGTGGTTTTTCAGATTTCATACATGTTAGACAAAGAACTTGGATTTGATGAAGAAGGCGTGTTTTATTTTTACACGCCGTGGTATGATTCAGAAGAAAAGCGGGAAAGACTTGTCAATCAGATTGTCACAATTCCGGAAATTAGGGAAACACTTCTAAACGGAAGCCCCCCTGTTCAGAATGGCTACTCTACTTCCACCATAAAATTCATGAATGGAGATGATGAACTGGTTTTAAATCCTCATCAAAAATCCGGAGACACCAGTTACCTGAGTTTTTATAATCTTAAGCTTCTTGCCGGGGAGAACCTTAAACCCAATGAATCTGCAAATGAGTTGTTAATCAACGAGACTTTTATGCGTGATCTGGGTTTTGAATTACCCAGAGAGATCATTGGAAAACAAGTGGATTACAATGATGATAACTACACGATAGCAGGTGTAATGGAGGATTTTCATTTTCGGTCAATGCATCATCCCATCGAACCAATGTTTATCAGATATGGGTCGTCCAATTCCAGTATTGCCATGAAAGTGGGATCGGATGATCAGTTGCAAAGTGCCATTGACAAGTTGACTGAGGAGTGGCACCAGGTCTATGAAAATGTCCCATTGACGATCTACTTCATGGATGAGACCGTCGAAAAGTTTTATGAAACTGAGCGGAAAACCTCAAAGTTGGCTTCAATGGCTACCGGGATGGCTATTTTTATTTCCTGTCTGGGACTGTTTGGTTTGATTTCTTTTACCATTGTTCAAAAATCCAAAGAGTTGGGAATCCGGAAAGTACTCGGAGCCTCCTTATTTCAGATTGGTTCCATTTTATCCAGAGAGTTCTTTATTCTGATTCTGATATCTTTTGCGATCGCAACTCCGGTGGCGTGGTACCTGATCGGGCAATGGCAGACTGATTTCGCGTACCATAAGGAAATCTCATGGTGGGTCTACGGGCTGGGCGGTTTTGCCTCTATGCTGATAGCAATGCTGACCATTGGTGTCAGAGTATGGAAGGCATCACGGACGAATCCAATTGAGTCGCTTCGCTACGAGTAGAGATTAGACGACAAAACCGATAGAAACGAACGATTTCTGAATCACAGGGTATTGAAGAAGGGATAACTTTGGGTAAATGTCGTTTTTGACAATGCCTAAAACGCTGATTGTACTTTTGATCCTTTTTGTCTCGTCAGAGGTTACCGCTCAGATGGTAATTAATTCCGTGCATTTTGACGGATTGAGAAGAACAAAAGAGGTTTACCTGCTGCAATTCGTTGAATCTGTAGAAGGTTCGGAATTAGATTCTGCACGGCTCTGGAGGGACAAACAGCGATTGGCCAACCTTGAAGCTTTGTCAGATGTTTCCTTTGAAGTAATTCAGGAAGGAAACGGCTTTCAGGTCCGATTTAAATGTGAAGAATTTAGAACACTCCTTCCAATTTTCAGTTTTGGTGGTATCGAGGAGAATTTTTGGATTCAGGTTGGTGCCTCTGAGGCAAACCTGGGTGGACGGGGGAACAAGCTGACAACTTACTATCAATATTATGATCGAAGCTCATTCGCAACACATCTGTCACTTGACAGAATAAAGCAATCTGACTGGGGGATGACGATCAATCTGATTCGTTGGGCAACACTTGAGCCCTTGTATTTTGGCAATAGTCGGGTTGAATACGAGTATAGCAATTTTACGGCGGGAGGATCGGCAATCAGACATTTTAATTTTACAGACAAAGTAGAATTGGGAGGTGCCATTTTTACTGAAAACTACAAGAAGTTTACAGAGGGAACTTTCGAAGGCGCACCAGATGAAGTAGATAAGCAGAAGCTGTTGGGTAAAATAAGTCTGGTTTGGAATCGACTTGATTACCATTTCCATTATCTGGAAGGGTGGCACAATCAGCTAAATATTCAAACAGTTCAGTCTCTCAATAACGATCCGGCTTTTTACATTTTCTTTCATGACCTGAAAAAGTTTGCGAGAATTGGTAAGAAGGGAAATTTTGCTTCTCGTCTGAGATTGGGTCTAAGCAGCAATGAAGACAGCCCTTTTGCACCTTTTGTACTTGATAGCTATCTCAATATTCGGGGTGTTGGCAATCGGGTAGACAGAGGTACAGGTGTAATCATTATGAATCTGGAATACAGACATACCTTAAGAGATAAAGAGCAAACGACCATTCAGGGCGTTGTTTTTTCGGACACGGGTTCGTGGAGAAATCCTGGCGGAGATTTTTCTGACTTTTCTGATTCTGACAACTTCGTATTATTTGCGGGAGGAGGTCTGAGGTTTATCCATAAGAAACTGTACAATGGTATCCTGAGAATCGATTATGGATTGAATCTTCAGAATCCCGAAATCAACGGATTTGTTGTTGGGATAGGACAATATTTTTAGGTTTTTGTAATGGAGAGGAGGTGTCCTAAGAAGACGTTATATATTTTGTACCCGTCTTTTTCCCTCAATATAAGATCTTTCTCAACAAGTTGATCGAGGTTATATTTCAAAGTGCTCTGGGCAATCCCCAGGATAGAGCTGAAACCAATGGAGGTAGGTTTTCCTACAGGGGCGTGTTGGGCAATTGCCTTAAGAATTTTCCACTGATCATGAGAAACCAGTTTCCTCACACTGTAATAGTAGAATTCATGAGCCTTCAAAACCTGGGATTTGATTGTTGGTAGCGTGTAGTCAGAGCCAGATGTTTCATGCTCATAAAGAACATTAAGTGCGAATTGTACATAGTAAGTATGAGATCGACACCATTTTATTAGCCCGCCTATTAGTTCACTATCACATTTTGGGAGAAATTTTTTTGCAAAATTCTCGTAGACTTTTTCATTGATATAATCTAATGAGACATTTTCAGTGCTTTGATAAAACGGAGCAGTGGTTGAAGTAAAAATCTGATCCATAAGATGTCTTGAACTTCCACTGAAGATGAATCTGATTGATGGATATTGTTGGGTGATGGATCTGAAAATTGCTTCTGTATTGGTTTCCGGGTAGTTGATTATCTGTTGAAATTCATCTATTGCGACAACAAAAATCTTTTTAGGAACAAGTTCCGTTAGACGAAAGGTTTCTTCAAGCGTTTTTTCACTGATATTATTTTTCGCCGATATTTCAATTTTTGGCATTCCGGTTGTTTCATCAATACCCAATGTGGCACCAAGCGTAGAAACCCATTGTATGATATTTCTTATTAGACTTTTATCAATTTCATCCAGTTTAGTGCTTATTACATTGATCAATAACCTGATCAAATCAGCCTGTGTTTCTGTTTTTTCAATATCAATGAAGATAGGAACATAAGGATTGGGGAGTTTCTCCAGGACATGATGAATCAGTGCGGTCTTACCAATTCTGCGAATGTTATAAACATTTAGATTTCTGCCATTTTTAATGGCAAATCATTGAATTTGTTTCCGTTTCACGATCACAGAAGTAATCGCTTCCAAAGTATCCTGTTATGGGAAAAGGATTTGAGGGTTTATTCATTTCAAGATTATTGAAATTAAATTATTGAAATGAATATTTCAACTATTTGACACAACTAAAGATCTTCTTCGAATTCATCCTCTTCTACATCCTCCCATCGGATATCAGTTTTCTTTAGATCGGCAAGTGTGTCCACATCGTTGAGAGTTGGTAATTTGTATACACTTAATTCCATCTCTTCCGCTTCATCTAAAAGCTCTTTCAGTACCGTTTCTGTACTATATTCTTTGTTTTCGAATAATTGAGGCAGGTGCTCCTTCATGCCCAACAGGTAATAGCCGCCATCTGTGGCAGGACCGACAACCACATCATGTTCTTCCAGTTGTAAGAAAGCTTCCTGAATTGTTTTAGGTGTTAGTTCATAGCAGTCACTGCCAATGATGACCACTTTGTTGTAGGAATCAAATGCTTCATCAAAAGCAACGGTCATTTTTTCACCCAGTGTATTTCCCTTTTGAACAGACAGGGCATATTTATCCGTATCCCAAACATCTTCCACCTCGACGTATTCAGAATAGTATACGGTTTTATCCGTGTCGATTTTTTGAGTAATCTTATTTGTGTGGCTGACCAGTTCCATGTACACATCCAGTGCCCGATCAATTCCAATATCTTTTGCCAGTCTCGTCTTTACCATCCCTGGGATCAGGTTTTTGACGAAAATCATTAACAAACTGTCACTCATAAACTTTTATTCCTTTGTACAACCAGGTTGACCATGACTTGTTATAGGTATGAACACTATCCGTTGGTTGTTCATTTTTATTCACAATCTCGAGATCCTGATTTTTCCAGTCAAAAATACCACCGTAGAGGTTTTTGACATTAGTATATCCCATTTTTTGAAGCTTTTCTCCGATTCGTTCGCTTCGATATCCAACCGAACAGTATACGATCACCTCTGCACCTTTATCAATTCCCTCCATGTCTTTCTTGTTGAAATCATCATAGTTGATCAATTGAGCTCCTTTCAGATGACTTATTTCAAACTCTTTCGGGGATCTGGTATCCAGAAGAATAACATTGGATTTTTCCTTCAATTCAGCAGCGTGAATCAGGGGAACCGTCTCCCGATAGAGGCTTTTCATTTTCTCGTCAAATGTTTTTTGTCCACATGATGGGAAAACTGTGGCAAGTAGAAGTGCAAAAGGAGGAAGGTATTTTTTCAATTTAAATGGGATTAATGATCACTTTTTTCCTTTTCAACTCCAAAAATAGAATGAATCCTACAACCAGGTACTCTGCTATAACCCATCCAGTTGGTAGTTCATAACCTGATTGTGAGTATCCAAAATAAGTTACTGTTATCATGAATGACCAGACAATTGGAAAATTGTACCCTGACAGGATGCCAAAAACAACAAGTGGTAAAATATACCAGGGATGAACAGTCGTAGCAAATAGCAGGTAAACTGACAGGATGAAAAGAAAGGTCTTTGGGAGCGACCATTTTTTCACAACTCCAATGATGGATATTGTGAGAATTGAAATAATGGATACAAGAGAAAGGATTGGTCCTATTTGTGCAATTTTATTGTATCCGTAAATCCAGTATCCAATTTCCCGGGCCAGAAAATAGATGCTGGCATTGAACTCGAACTTTTGGAAATACAAGCTTAGGCTGCTTTGCATTCCTGAGATAAACGAATCACTAAGCATGGGGACGAGACTAAAAACAGCAACCAGGCCGGCAATAATTGAGATCAGCCATTTTTTTGTTTTAATCCCCCGAAGAAACAAGTATGGGAGAAAAATAAGCGGGAGAAGCTTAGTCCCAATTGCCAGGCCCAGGTTAATGCCTGAGAGGAATTTTCGTGAAGTTTCAAAAAAATAGATTCCTGTTAAGAGAAAAAAGATCACAAGTCCTTCAAAGTGAAGGTTTCCAGTAAATTCCAGAATGACCAATGGATTCAGAAAAAACAGGAAAGCAAGATGTAGTGATTTACCAAATTTCTTCAGGAGTTTAATCAATACCCAAAGCGATCCAATATCAGCCAAAAGAAGCAGTGTACGAATAGTATTAGCCGAGACCAGCCAGTTGCCGGATCCGGTGAGCGTGCTGAGCCAGAATACAAGCTGATTGAGTGGAGGATAAATTGTAAAATAGTCAGGAGAGTTCAGTTGGTTGAATAGTTCCTGTGTAATTCCCGGAATGTTTTTGTCCAGATAAAAGGCAGGGAGCTGATCAAAAGGGTGAGTACCATTATTTAACAAAGTGCCATCCCAGATGAAGCGATAGATATCATCTGAAAGTGAGGGCATGGAAAAAAATAAAACAATTCTGGAAAGAATCCCAATTCCGATCAACAGTTTAACCGAGCTCTTTTCCTGAACAAGTAAAAAAAATGCAGTAAAAGCACTGATAAATGCGAGTAAAAGAGCAAGAGATTGATGTCTTTCAATCAGGTTTCCAATTGAAAAAACGGATAGTAAAAGAATAAAGGCAATACTGTAGAAACCTAAGGGATACTTTTCACGCATGCTTCACCGGTTTCACTGAAAGAAGAAAAACGTAGGTAAACCCTATCGCCAGCATCAGGTGAAACAGCATCAATCCATAATCTTCTAATTGAAATCCGGAAACAATTCCATATACAAAGTAGATGGCTAAAAGACCTTCAAGGAATGTGACCGGGGAAAGGACCTTCTTCAGGTAAATATTACCTTTCAATGAATCTGTTTTAGATTTTACGTTGAATTTTGGAGTGCGCACAAATGGGGTTTTAATTCCAAGATATCCTTCGAGTACAGCAATAGAGTTGTGTAATGCCATACCCATTGAGAAAGCCAGAAATATGGGGAAATTCAAAATAAAATATCTGAACGTGTATTCAGGATGAGTGGCCTTTGCAGAGACCCAATAGAAGAAACCCATTGCCAGAAACCCAATCAAAAAGATGCTTCCAAAATCGAAGATCAACCCAAGATGGGGATTGTATTCCTTTATATAAAGCATCGGAATTGATAATACGGCTGCAATCAGAAGCAACAGAAATACAGAACTGTTAAGCAGGTGAAAAACCGCATGTACTTTGTGATTAATTGAAATATTTGATGTCAGAACTTTGCCAAGCGTTTTTCTTGCAGTTTCCGCAGCTCCCTTGTTCCAGCGATACTGTTGAGATTTTACGGCCGGGATAACAATCGGTAATTCTGCTGGTGATTCAACTTCTTCTCTATAGACAAATTTCCACCCCTTTAACTGAGCCCTGTAGCTAAGGTCAAGGTCTTCGGTGAGCGTGTCATGTTGCCATCCTCCGGCATCTTCAATGCATGATTTGCGCCAGACTCCTCCGGTTCCATTGAAGTTGATAAAGCTCCCTGCATGCTCTCTCCCTTTTTGTTCAACAGTGAAATGCGCATTAAGCCAGAAAGCCTGAATTTTGGTCAGCGCACCATAATCAGTGTTGAGGTGTGCCCATTTGGTCTGAACCATTCCCACTTTCGGGTTTTTCAGTCTTGGAAGTGTTTTGAGGAGAAAGTCCGGCTCAGGAACGAAATCAGCATCGAAAATGGCAATGAATTCCCCTTTGGACTGTTCCATACCATACTGTAGAGCTCCGGCTTTAAATCCAACACGTTCTGGTCGTCTGATATGCCGGATGTCAATCCCGTTCTCTTTATGAAGTGCCACCTTAGCAGCAATGATATCGACTGTTTCATCAGTGGAGTCGTCCAGAACCTGAATTTCTAATCTATCTGTTGGATAATTGATGGCAGCAACTGAATCAATCAACCTTTCTACCACATAGCGTTCATTGAAAACAGGAAGCTGGATGGTGACCAGGGGATGATTGATTAGTGGTACCAGCTCATCTTCGACAACTTTCCTGGATTTCAGGTAATGCCACGCCAGATTAAATTGCCCCAGGCTGAACAGGCAGATGATGAGCAATGTAATGCCATATAAACTTATGATTAACCACTCCACTTCTTACAGGTATTTGAAAATCGTATAGATGATTTTATAACCAGCACCTATTGTTCCTTTGACCGTTCCGCTTACTTTGGAAACACCAATTCGCTGACGATAATTCACAGGAACATCAAGCGTATGCAAATTTAGCTTAGCAGCCTTTAACTGCATCTCCACAGTCCATCCATACGTGCGATCCTCCATACCAATTGTCAGCAGGCTTTCATATCGAATGGCACGGAAGGGTCCAAGATCAGTATATTTCACTTTGTAAAACAGCCGGATCAAAGTAGTAGCCAGCCAGTTACCAAAAATTTGCTGTGGAGTCATAGAGCCTTTTTCCTTATTTCCCAACGCACGAGACCCGATGACCATGTCTGCTTTTTTGTCAAGAATGGGCTTAACAAGTTCGACAAGCTGTTCCGGGTAATCCGAGTGATCACCATCAAGGAATACAACAATATCTGGTTTGGTCGGAGAGTCAGCAATGTGTTTCATCCCCCTCAAACATGCATTGCCGTATCCCCGGACTGGTTCCTTCAGGGCAGTAGCCCCTCGAGATTCCGCCTGAGAGAAGGTATCATCTGTGGATCCATTATCAACCACAATGATCTCTGAGACCATATCTTTTGGAATTTCATCAATCACAAGACCGACGGCATTTTGTTCGTTAAAAGCAGGAATGATTACCCTAATATCAGGTTTTTTCAACAGGAGATTTTTAGTAAGGCCGCAAAGGTATGATTTTGGATGTTGTCGATTCGTTATTTTGCGGACACTTCATTTAATTGCTCAAAATTGATTTCAGGATGAATCATTACCAGGTACTAGGATTAACTCCGACAGCCGGAAATGCGGAAATAAAGGAAGCCTATCGTGAGATGGTCAAAAAATATCATCCGGATATTAATCCTGCACCGGAAGCGAATGAGCGAATCCGACTGATCAATGAGGCCTATGAAGTACTTTCTGATTATCACAGCAGAAGCCATTATAATCAGTCAATATCCAGCTCGGAAATACGCTACTATAAAGAAACAGAGGAGGACAGATACAAAAGAGAATATTTAAGGAAAAAGGCACACAACGAGCGAATTCGGATGGAGAACCTTATCAGACTCAAGTTCAAAGTCTATCGGGTTGAGCGTATTTTTTGCATGTTGTTCTTCCTGCAGGGAATCATCTACACGCTCGATTACTACATTCTTCCATATAAAACTACGGAAGTCATCAATTCCATCCGGTCAAATGAGGAGACCTCAAGGATTAAAACATCTGTGGGAGACTACCAGACGGACAAAGAGATTCATTATGAATCAAGAAGAATAAGTATGAATAAGATAGAAGTCATCAGGTCCGGGATTTTCAAAGTACCAGCAAGTATTAACCTGCAGGGAAGTGAAAATCAGTACCGTGTCTACCGGACGTTGCGCTCATTTTATAACGTCTTTTCAATTATTATTCTTTTTTTCTCGGCTATCGTAATCAATAACAGGGAGTACACCGACTTTCGACTTACATGTGGTATCGTTCCCGCCTTTCTGAGCCTTTTTTTATTCTTGTATGTGTTGATCAATACCTAATCAACTCTTCTGAATACAAAACCCATTTCTTTTCCGTTTCCTGAAATAACAGCTGTCAAATCTTTCCCGGAGAGCCGATAAACAATCTTTTTTGGGAAATCATGTTCAGGATTTTCACAGGTGAATCCGTCTTTTGAGGCGGAAGTAATTTTGAAATATGTCGGGTCCTGATTCTGACTTACCTCGGCAACATAATACAGATCTCCTTCTTTCATAAGGATACTCAGCTTTTCAATGAATACGGTATCTGTTCCACGCAATGTGATGCCCTGTCCGGATAATTGCTCTTTCCCCGTTTTTTCCCATACTTCAAATGCAGTTTGTCCGGCTTTTACATTTACTCTTTCCCATTTAGCTGCCAGCCATTTCAGGTCTTTGACAGACTGACTGAAAACCAACTGTCCAACAAAAAGCATGATAAGTGTCGCAAATAGTTTCATGTTTTTTATTACAAGTTTAGTGGAGCTCGCCGGTCAGGTATTGTAAAAATCCGACACGCTAATTTTTGAGAAAAAAATTGGCCAGATTACTTTCCTCAAAACCATAGGCAGATGGTTCCTCACCTGTGAATTCCTTAAAATTTTTGATAAAATGTGACTGGTCAAAATATCCGGACTCCAGGGCTACACGGATCCATGATTCCTTTCCCCTGGAGATGAGCTGAAAAATATGGTTGAACCGAATGATTCTTGAAAAGAACTTGGGAGTTACTCCGACAATTTTCTTAAAGGAACGCTCAAGATGCCGCGTGCTGATACCCAGCTGTTCACTGATCTTTGCCACATCGGTCAACCCATTTGATTTGAATATGATGTTAACCGCATTTTCAATGAGTGAAACATCATGTCTTTGTTCTCCAGCCAGTTTGTCAGCAAACCACTCTTCAATCTGTTTAATTCTAGCTTCGGCTGTCAACTGTTTTTGAGTGAGTTTTTTAAGAGGAGTACTGCTTACTCCCGACATTTCTTCAAGCGGAATGACTCTATCCGTGTAAGGAGACAGGTCTGTACCAAACAATCTGTAGAAGGAATGTGGGAAAAGTTTGATACCGATCATCGCTGAAGGACCGGTATTTTGAAGAAAGAAGTATTTACTTATCTGATTTGAAAAGAGCAGCCTTGACTGATCTTCCCATTTTCCATTCATATTGATTCGATAAGGCGATCCATAATGAATGATGATTTCACTGTAGCCATCCGGAATAATTTTTTGCTTGTGAATAGCAGCATCCGGATTTTCATAGATCCAAAACTCTCTGATCAGGCTTGAAAGGTGAGTTGAGGGCGGAACACTTTTAAAAACCATAGGATAAATATATTCTTCTGAAACATAACTCATTAGAATATTTTTCGTATCATTGATATATCAATAATTAACAAATCAATTTAAATTATGAAAACAATACTATTTTTTATTGCAGTAATTGCATTTGCTGGTGTCAGGGCACAATATGGCACTAAGAAAGATCCGGAGATTGAGAAAACGGTTCGGCTATATGCACAATTGGGAGATATACAGGACGCAAATGCCTTAAAGAAAATTTTGCATGATCAGCATCGACTGGTCTGGCATGATGGTGAAAAGCCTCCATTTATTGCGGATAAAAATTCTTATATCGCAAAAATAGAATCCAAAGAATGGGGTGGTGATAAGAGGAAAGTGACAATCGAATCGGTAGAGAGCTTTGATGGAGTGAATGCAACTGTAAAGGCAATCCTTGATGGAGAAAAATCTCAGATGAGATCACTTTTTTCATTGATTAAATCAAATGGAAGCTGGCAAATCGTAGAGGAATTGGTCAACGCTTCATTTAAGTAACCAATGGTTTTGGACTGTTTCAAACTGATTAACTTTTCGGAAAAAAGAGATGAAAGAAGAAGACCGACCACTTGAGGAAGTATATTTCTTTTGGATGGACAGAGCCATGAAAGCTCAGCGAAAAGCAACAAACAAGCTTTTCAAAAAGCTGGGAATCAGTTTAACCACAGATCAATGGATCATTCTTAAGCGTCTGGATGAGAAAGAAAATCAATCACAGCGAGAGCTGGCTGCAGCCGTTTCTAAGGATCCGGCATCCATTACCCGTTCTTTGGATCTGCTGGAAAATGATGGACTGATTGAACGACGAAGTGCTGATCGCAGATCTTTCACGGTTCATTTGACAAAGAAAGGTTCCGGGTTGGTTGCACGAGTTATTCCGGAGGCAGTCAAATACAGGGAAATGGGAATCAGAAATGTCACAGAAGATGAAATGAAAGTTTTCAGAAAAGTACTCAATGCCATTTACAAAAATTTCGAAGAGGCTTAATTTTTTACCTGTAAAATGATATATCAATAATTGATATGAAAACAATTATCATGACACTATTATTACTCTTTATGATTAACAATGAAAAGAAGTTGGAGACAGAGGGGTTTAAATTAATCTGGCAATTTGTTGACGACAAAGTGAGTTTCAGACTGAGTGCACCAACGAATGGCTGGGTAGCTCTGGGATTCACACACGGAACAGGAATTGTGAATTCAAACCTCATTCAGGGTGCGGTGATTGATGATGAGGTAATTGTTCAGGATCAATATGTCACAGGATTTGGGGAACACCCGCCGGTTGAAGCACTGGCGGTTGCTTCCTGTATTTCTGAAATTCAGGGAATCGAAGCGGCTGGCATAACTACCATATCCTTTTCTATACTAAAGCAGGCGAGAGACAAGTTGCATTATAACCTTACCGAAGGGGTAGAAATTAATATCTGGCTTGCATATAGTGTTTCAGACGATTTCAGTCATCATTCCATGAAGCGAATACTGCGGACGGTTAAACTGTAGTTGTAGTTGCCTACTTCGAAATCTCAATGGATTTTCTTGCCAGTCTGATCAACTCAGAAGGAGCGCTCAGGACACCCTCCGGAATGGAATGATAGGGCATCTTCCCGTGTGGAATCGCACCCTTTTTCACATATTCATCCACACTCTCTTCGTTTGTTTTCAAATAGGTCTGGCCTTTTGAATCGACAATTCCGAACATTTTTCCTTCATGGAAAATCCCGTGACCTCCAAACATTTTTTTGGATGTAATTCCATCAATTTCACTCAATTTTTCCACGAGGAATTCAGCGGATAACTGCGCTTCGTTTGTATGTTTATCTCCTTTGACGCCCATTATATAAATTGTTTCAGAATGAACGATCAGCCTGACATTTACCGGACAACTTATTTCATATCAAAAAATACCCCAACAGAATAGGAGGGACTGGCAAAAATGTTCTCTCCTCCAAATGCGGTTGTATATGCAGCCGAAACACCGAGCTTCTCCGTCAGGTAAACTGCTCCCTGATAGCCATAGGATGAAAATTCTGTATTGTTGGCAAATATGGTTGCGCCCTGAAATGGATCATTGGTGGTTACTCCATTATTAAGTGAGTTTACAATATTAACTCTGATTATCAGCCAGGCTCGGTTATTAAATCCTGATATGCCAACTTCTCCTCCAAATCTGATTTCATCCGAAAAATCATTGTTCCGATTGTTAAATGCGGAGTAGATACTGCCATAGCCTGATACTATGCCAATAGAGGCGGACCTGCTCAGATCGAATTGCAACATTTGATTGAATTCGCCATCTCCGGTTTGCAGAATACCTGCCGGACCACCGTCATCGTCACCTAAAGGAAGTCCCAAAATAAGTGTTCCTGCGAATGCAAATTGGCTGCCCGGATTGCTGATTCCATATTTGATACCAATGTCTGTGTCTCCAATCGTGCTGATGCTTCCTTCCGGAATGGACAAATCAGTATTTGCATCATTGGAAGTCTTGTTTAGGAAGGGAAAATAAAGCAGACCGGTAATTCTGTCTGTGAAACCGTACTCAGCATATAGTGATGTAGTGTATATCCCTGTTTGAGCATTGGGCCCCTGATTTCCTCCGGTTGTATAATGCTTGGCAGAATTAAGCCACCAGTGTGTCAGTTTAAAATATCCCGTGCCTTTGCCTTTAGGCCAGCCACCCCCTGCGAGAAGAACTCCGGGAAGAAAAATAAGAATAAGTGTAAGGTTTCTAAACATGTTTTTCAATTAATCTAAAACTTTAATACTATCATTTCCCAGGAGAACCGGCTGGTTAAATCGCCCCTCTTCGTTTCTATTTTCCAGATTGAGTACTCCTCTCGGACATACAGCTGAACATACTCCACATCCAACACATGAAGAGCGGATGATGTTTTGACCTTTTTGAGCATAAGCCCTTACATCAATTCCCATCTCACAATAGGTGCTGCAATTCCCACAGGAAATACATTGTCCGCCATTGGTCGTTATTCTGAATTTCGATTTGAATCGCTGCACGAACCCCAGATAAGCAGCCAAAGGGCACCCGAACCTGCACCAGACACGATTTCCCATGAACGGATAGAAACCGGTTCCTATAACTCCGGAGAAAATGGAGCCGATGGCAAACCCATAAGGCTTCCTCAGATAATTGTAGGTGTCAATTCCAAAAATGGTGTTAGTGCCGGAAATAAAATTATACAAAACAGCTCCGGTCATAATCACCGCAAATACCAGAACTGCATGAATCAGGTATCGTTCTATTTGCCATGCTTTTAAAGATTTGTCTGAAAGCTGTCTGAAAGGATCCCCAACAGTTTCTGCCAGTCCGCCGCAACCGCACACCCAGGAACAGTACCATCTTTTTCCAAAGAAATATACAAAAACGGGTACGCCAACAGCAAAGAGTGTAATGCCCCAGACAAACATGAAAAGCCCGACTCCTCCGGATGATGTAAGCGTATTAATATGCCATGCATCAAAGAAGTCGTAATCCAGCGGCCACATATTCTTGAAATCAAAATAGGGCTGATTAAGCCGGACGAGTATTTCAGGGATTAAAAATGCGAAGGCTGTCTGGAAGAACATGACAGAAATGGTCCGAAAAATCTGATACTTGCTGTGTCTGTACTTGATGATCATCCGAATACCCATCACCAGAACCGCGAATGTGTAGAGGAATCCATACAAGAACCATTGACTGGATTGTGCACCTGGGTTAATAAGTTTTTGCACCGGATCTACCAGGATGATCCAGTTGGTGATATAGGCCGGGAAGAAATAGAGCAGGATGTAAAATGTGACCAGGAGTCCTCCTGAAAGCATCCCGATCCATCCCCGATTATTTAGCGCATTGAAAAATATGCCATTGTGTTTAATTCCCGGAGGCCCGGCAAGTTGAATCTGTGGCATGATGAACATAAGCGCACCTGTGGCGCCAACAACGAACACAAGGATGAATAACAAGGAAGTCTGATTCTTAATCAGACCGGAGGCAGAAGCTCTTGTCAGTACACCGGCATAATCATCGTAAATCACCTGATCCCATTTTTGCTCGGCACGCATTTTCTCGTTCACCCGGTCCACACCCCCCTTCAGTGCATTCACGAAAGGAATACTGAGCGAATAGGTTTCACCCATCATACCAGACAGTTCGGTTTTCAGATTAGTCTGGTGTTCCGCTTTGATGTTGGCAGAAAATATATCTTCTGTTAATTGATAGGATGAGGCGAAAAACAGGCCCAGGAACAGGCCCAGCGAAAAAAGGAATAGACTCAGACCGGTATATCGAATGATTTTCATGTGGCTATGCGAATATTTTTTCTAAAAAATTCTTTTTTCGAACGCTTATGACTTTATCAGGAAACTGACGGTTGAATTTCTCCTGGATTTCTCCCTCCCAATGAGTAAAAAATTCAGGATCGAAATTCGCTTCCGGCAGGTTTTGAATAACAAAGTCAAGTGCTCTTTCTTCTTTCAACCATCGATCCCAAACCTCATGGCGATTCCTGATTCCAAAGAGATTAACACCAACTACCTGAAGACTTTCTGTCTGATAAATGACTTTAATGCATTTCTTTTTATCGCTACATTCCCAGTAAAATTCACTGCATCCTTCGGGGCAGGTTGGAAATACCTGACCATAGTTTTGATATTCAATATCAAAAAATTTGGCTGAGTTAAACCAGATGCCTGGCTGGTATTTGGTTTTATTACCCGTGATTGTATGAGCAACAGTTTCGCCCATCATTCGTCCGACATACCAGACGGCTTCAACAGGTCTCCGGTTTGACGGAGGATTTTTTAATTGGGCGCAATCACCAAGTGCATAAACATCTTTAACGCTCGTTTCAAGGCACTCATCAACCAGAATACCCCTGTCAGTTTCAACTGCTGTGCCTTTCACCAGACTCGTGTTGGGATGAACACCAACAGTAAGTCCCACAAACTGGCAGTCAATGATTTCTCCACTCGTGGTTTTTATTCCCTTTACCCTTCCGGCTCCATCATCCAGGATTTCTTCCAGCTCAGTTTGTGGTCTGAGGTCAATACCATTTTCAGCGAGGTGATTGTCAATGAGTGAACCTTCTTCTTTAGGTAAAACATTTCCCCAAAAATGCTCTTCCCTTATCAGGTAAGTGACATGAATACCTCTTGAATGCAGCATTTCAGCCATTTCCACTCCGATTAGTCCGCCACCCAGGATCACAGCCTTCTTTGTGTTTTTTGTATTTTCTTCCATCAGTTCAAGATCCTGATAGCTGTAAAGACCCTGAACGCCTTTGAGATCCTGACCAGGCCAGCCAAACATGTTAGATTGACTGCCCGTAGCGAGGATAAGTTGATCATAGGCCAGAGATCCTCCATCTGTAAAAGCAATTTTCTTATTTTCAAAATCCAGAGATTTTACCCATGCACGTTTTAATTCGATCCTGTTTTTCTCCCAAAACCAATCTTCGTAGGGCTTGGTGTTTTCAAATTTCATGTGTCCCATGTAGATGTACATGAGTGCTGTCCTGGAAAAAAAATGATCGGTCTCACCGGAAATGACGGTGATTTTGTTATCAGAAAGTTTTCGAATATGACGAGCTGCAGTGATGCCTGCAACGCCGTTCCCAATAATTACTGTGTGCTGCATATTATTTGAATACGGATCAAGTATACGAGAGTGATCATTGAAGTTAGGGAGAGAAGTTGACGAATGTCAAGAATTTGACATAAAAAGAATGGAACAAAATGTGTGGAATATCTGTATAATACCATACCACATATTTGGTGATTAGGTGAAACGGGTGGGTAGGCGATTCAAAAGTCGTCTTCGGTTAGGTTAGGTTACGATCATCCCATCCAGAAAAGGGGCTCTTTGAGCCCCTTTTCAAATTTATAGGGGAATCTTAAGGTGCTCCGGAAGGTGAAGGTATCTGTGAAGATCTCCATTTTTGATCAGATCGGCAGGTGCTCCGGTTAGCATCTCTTTTCCAAAATCCACACACCAATACTCGTGACAAACTCCTGATGCCAGCTGGATTTCATGGGTAGAAATTAAAATTCCTTTTCCGGAACCTGCAATTCGTTTCAGTAATTCAAGTACCTCGATTTTGTTTTTAAGATCGAGGTGAGAAGTAGGCTCATCCAGAATAATATAATCGGTATCCTGAGCAAGCGCACGTGCTATCATTACCTTTTGTAGCTGTCCGTCACTTAATTCGAAAAGCTTTTTTGTAGCCAGATAATTGATCTCCATTTGAGTCATGGATTCTTCCACCATTTGTTTGTCCTCGCTTCTCAATGTGCCCAGCCAACCCGAATATGGAAATCTTCCGAGGGCGATCAACTCAATCACAGACAAATTCAATGCTTCTGGTCTTCCGGTGAGAACCACACTGATTTTTTTGGCCATTTCTTTTGGAGTGTATGCTTCTATTTGCTGATCATCCAGTTCGATGGAGCCGGAAAGCTTGGGGTGAAGACCGCATAATGTTCGTATTAGTGTTGATTTTCCAACCCCATTTTGTCCGACAAGCCCTACCAGTTTTCCTGGAATCAGGTCGAGATCAATTTCACTGATCAGGACCTTTTCAGGAGAATAACCTATGGACAAATTATGTGTGGTTAAGTGGCTCATTTCCCAAATGAATAGTTAAGATTCGATCTTTTAAGGATGAGCCAGATGACAAATGGAGCTCCGAAAAGAGAAGTAACTGCATTAATTGGAAGCGTTTCCTGCTGGCCGGGAAGTTGGGCAATGATATCAAATAGCAGGAGTGCAATTCCTCCGGTCAAAATCACCAGTGGGGTTAGCAACAAATGATTTCCCGTGTTAAATAGCATTCGTGCAATATGAGGGATAGCGAGACCAATGAAAGCAATCGGCCCGCAAAAGGCAGTGATAGTTCCCGCAAGCAGACTGGTGTTAACGATGATCAGCATTCTGGCCTGTTTGAGATTCAGACCCATGGATTCTGCGTACTCTTCTCCCAGAAGAAGTGCATTAAGTTGCTTTGACAGGAGCACGGACAGGACCAGAGAACCACAGATGATTGGAACAAGAACTTTTAATTCTGTCCAGGATAAGCTTCCAAGACTTCCAAATGACCAGATAACATATGCCTGTATGTTTTCAGCCTGACTGAAGTACTGAAGGATACTGACCAGCGAACTGACGGCTGAACCAAACATCAATCCGATAATGAGAAGTGATATTCCGCTTCTTATTCTAAAGGAAGCCATCAGAACGATGGAAAGAACAGCGAAGGATCCTAATGCAGATGCACCAACCAGCAACCAGCTTCTTCCGATCCCGGAAAGTGCCACAAACCCTCCGATCCATGTCCCGAGAAAAATAACAAGAGCGACACCCAGGCCGGCACCAGAGCTTATACCCAGGATAAACGGGCCCGCCAATGGATTTCTGAATAGGGTTTGCATTTGCAGTCCGCTAATCGCAAGCGCGCTTCCGGCAAGTATTGCAGTAATCGCCTTTGGAAGACGGAAGTTTTCCACAATATTTATCCAGACGGTGTTATTTGCCTGACCCGTGAAATATTCGACGATGAAGGCAAAAGGAATTTTTACCGAACCCAGTGTAAGGCTTAGAAAGAAAAAGAGAATGAGCAGGAATAAAAGAAGAATGAATATCCCTTCCCATTTCTTTTTGGATTCATCAAGCTGTGATTCAATCATTCCAGTTTTTGAAAATAAACCGTTTCGTAATCTGTCAATAATTCCGGATGGAGTATTTTGATGAGATCAGCCAAAACCAAATCAGGGCGTGAATACCCGGACTCGAAAAAATCATATCCTCCGGAGGGTCCTCTTTTCTTGTTGTAGCTGAACACTGCATCGTTTTGAAAGGCTCCAAAGGAGCCATATCGTTCATCCTGACCAAGCATTTCATCTCTTGTATTAAGAGTTGAGGTACCAATCCAGAAGTCTGAAGCATTGGCCGTCTCGTAGACTGCCTCAAAACTCAATTCAAGCCAGCCGGATGTTGTGTCATTTTGCCATAAATATTCACTTCCGGCATTCTCAAAGAAAATAGAGGCCCAATTCTGTCCTCCAGGGAGAAACCACGTGTCTCCATAAACCACTCCGCTTAACACCGTTGGCTTCTCAAGGGTATTACTCCCGATTTCCTTCAGTCGATTGTATTCACTTTCGATGTAGTTGAATATGGAGTCAGCTTTTTCTCTTTTGTTAAGTAAGGCACCAAAAAATTTGATCCATTCTGCACGTCCAAGTGGTGACTTTTCCAAAAAGTCTGAATTGTAAAACACCGGAATACCTGCTTCCTCAATTTTGTCCAGGGTATTAGATTCTCCACCCATGTCAAATGCGATTACCGCATCCGGATTCAGACTTAGTAGCAATTCCATGTTCATCCCCCCATCAGGCCCAAGGTCTGTGAGAAAGCCCTCCTCAGCACGTTTTCGGAACACCTCTGAGCTTATGTACTTCAAATTAGGGAATCCAATCACCACTTCTTCCATTCCCAACAACTCGAAGAATGGAAGGTGAGAAGTAGAAGTGCAGACAACTTTTTTGACCGGTTTACTCAGGTCATATGTTTTCTTTTCCTGAGCCTTTGGCCATGGTTCGTCAACAACCAGATATTCGGAAGAATCTATTTTCTCAAAATGGAATGCAGTTGCATAAGAAACATTGTTCAGCAGGGTTCCTTTTTTTTCCTCTGTTTGCTTTTTAACACAAGAAGTAAGAAGTACAAAGAGAATAAGAATAGTGCCTTTGTTCATGGCTCAAAAGTAGGCCATGAACGATTATGTTAATTAACTTCGCAACGCTTTTGGTTTCAAATCCAATCTCGATAGCGACAAAGGAGGAGAATTAAAATGGGAATTCCGTGAAAGACGGAAACTGTACCCGCAACTGTAAGTCCAAAAAAGGGAAATGGCCCAATTAATCCACTGTTTTCGATTCCGATAATTATCGGAACGGGATGGGAAGGAAGCCGAATCCGGACAAGTCAGGAGACCTGCCATTTGCAATTTTATAACTAAGCTTCGGGTGAAGGCATAGGATAGGGGGTAACTCCATTCTTTCTACGAGGCTCATAGTCGAAACTATGAGAAACTATTTAATCATTGCATTTGCGTGCATGGGATGGACTGTCAAGGCACAGGACTCCCTCAGGACCGTCAATTTAGACGAGGTGGTCATTACCGGAACCAAAACAGAAGTTCCAATTGAAAAATCCGGTAAAACAATTTTCAAACTAACAAGAAAGGACATTGAGGCTAATTCAGGAAAATCTGTTGCTGATTTACTGAATGAAGTGCCGGGTGTTCAGATGGATGGCAATTTTGGACCTGTGGGGACCAATATCAGCTACTTCGTTCGAGGTGCTCCCGGTAAGCGAACACTGATTCTGATTGATGGAATTCCCTTTAACGACCCTTCCGGAATTGATCAAACGTATGATTTAAGGTTGCTGAATTTGAATCAGGTGGAATCAATAGAAATTTTGAAAGGAGGTTTGAGCTCGCTTTATGGAACCGGAGCTGCTGCAGGAGTCATTAATATTACACTTAAGAAGCCGGGAAAGGAGGAATTGACGGGGAATATTGGTGTTGAATACGGCAGTTTCAACACCTGGTCTCCACACCTTGGTATTGGAGGCACAAGGTCCGCTTTAAGCTACTTCTTCAATGGAAGTTACAGAAGTTCGGACGGATTTTCTGCAGCACAAGATCAGTCCGGAACAAACAATTTTGATAAAGATGGATTTAAGAGTTATAACATTTTAGCAAGAGTTGGTTACGATTTTTCTGAGCTGTTTAAACTTGGTGTCACGGCCTCACTGGATGATTTTGATACTGATTTTGACGGAGGGGCCTTTTCTGATGGGGATCATACCTCAGAGTACCGTCAATGGCGTGTTGGGTTATCTCCGAAATTAAAGTGGCACAATGGAAAGCTGAAAGCAGATTTGTTTTATAGCAAACTTGATCGGTTGTTCAATTCACCCGATTTTCTTGACCCATCACAACGATTCATTGATGACTATGATTCAGAAAATATTCAGGCAGATTTTGTTCTGGATCAGAATTTGAATTCAAATCTTAAGCTGATTGGCGGACTTAACTACCAGGGAATGTCCTATTCACAGCCTGCAGTAAGGGAAGAAAATTTCAGCACCATGGACCCTTATGTTTCCCTGATTTTTGATCAGTCAAATTTCAATATTCAACTTGGATCAAGAGTGAATAATCACAGTGAATATGGATCACATTTGGTTTATAACTTCAACCCTTCTTACATCCACGCCATTGATGACATTAAGGATTTGAAATTTATCTCGTCATGGTCAACCTCCTTCATTGCACCATCTCTGTTCCAGCTATATGGTCCCTTTGGCAATCTTGAACTTAAACCTGAAGAATCAGCTTCTGTGGAGGCGGGCTTTGGTTTTTTCACTTCTCAGGTAAAACTAAATGCGGTTTACTTCTTTCGAAAGGATGAGAATCTGATAGATTTTAGATCTTCATTTGACAATCAGGGAAATTTTGCAGGAGAGTATTTCAATTCAGTATCAGAAATAGAAACTGATGGAATTGAACTTGATGCAGGGTATATCATAAGTTCCTCTCTGAATATTGCAGCAAATTACACGTATGTTCAGTCCAGGAATGACATTGTGTTATATCGAATTCCGGAGAGCAAATATGGAGCCTCAATTAGCTGGCAACCAGTTGAATCGGCAAGTATTGGTTTGAAGTATTTACATACAGGAGATCGAATCCAGCAGGTTTTTAACAATACAACATTTGCTGTAGATAATGTGAAAACGGAAGCATTTGATCTGTTGGATTTGACTGGTTCATATAGAGTTAAAGACCTGATTATCCGGGCATCCATCAATAATCTGACGAATGAGGCGTACACTGCAATTGTTGGTTTCAATACAATAGGAAGAAACTACAGGGTGGGAGTCAGCTATGGCTTTTGAACAGATCATCAATTGCTTTTCTGACAGATATTTTTTGGGAGGAGATTTTCTCTTCCCATTCTTTTATTTCCTTTAGGGTTCCCGGGTTAGAGTAAAAATCATCCTTGAGACGGCTGTCAATTCGTTCATGAAACCATCGAATGGACTGTTCAATCCTATTTTTTTCCAGCCAGCCATTAGCGGTTGATTGCTTTCTGAAAGTTTCTGCAAATGTCCATGCCTCTTCTATTCCGGTCTTCTCTATGGCCGAGCAGACGCCTACCGGAACTATCCATTCCGACTCATTGGGTGGGAATAAATGGATTGCATTTTTATATGCTTCCTTCGCCTTTTTGGCAGCTGTGGTATTTTCTCCTTCCGCCTTATTAATAAGCAGGTGGTCTGCCATCTCCATAATACCCCTCTTAATTCCCTGTAGTTCGTCACCACCACCAGCAAGCATTAATAGCAAAAAATAGTCAACCATTCCTTTTACCATGGTTTCACTTTGTCCGACTCCCACCGTTTCTACAATAATAATTTCAAACCCGGCTGCCTCACATAATAGTATGGCTTCTCTGGTATTGGATGCAACCCCACCAAGACTATTCCCTGCGGCTGTTGGTCGAATATAGGCGTTGGGGTCTTTTGACAATTCAGTCATCCGGGTTTTGTCACCGAGAATGCTTCCTCTGGTCAGGCTACTGCTTGGATCAATAGAAAGAACTGCGATTTTATACCCTTTCGAAGTAAGCATTCTGCCAAACACCTCAATGAATGTACTCTTACCAACTCCCGGAACTCCGGAAATTCCAATTTTGAAACTTTTTCCGGTATGAGGAAGGATCAATCCCATCAATTCAACCGCCTGTTTTTTGTCATCAGGATGCTTGCTTTCAATTAATGTGATTGCTTTTCCAAGGCTAATTACATCCTTCTCCAATAGCGCTTTAAGCAGGGCTTGTAGATGAATTTCAGGCTTTCGCCGAAAAGTTGAATCCTGGACCATTCAATTAATGTTAAAATTGTTTAATTTCAAGAAAAAATTTAAATCTTCTAATTTGGGATTTGGTCAAGTAGGGTAGAAATGATTAATTGCATATTGTTCGCATAAATCTAATTCACCCAATAAAAGTAAAGCAATGTTTAGAAGGTTTTGGCTTGACGTAATCCTTGGAACGATTTTTATTTTGGCTTTAATGGGGCTTTTTGCCAGTATTACAGCCTTCAAGGTCTTTGACATAATGGATCCAATAGGAGATGCTTTTTCCGACATGGAATTCACGGATGTGTATTATTCACAACTCTTAGATGACCCGGTAGCTGATCAGGACGTTGTTTTGGTCAATATTGGAGCTGAGTCAAGAGCCGGAATTGCGATGTTGATTGACTCTATCAGTCAGCACAATCCGGCAGTTATTGGGATGGACACCTTCTTTGATTTTCCGAAGGAAGATACATTGGGAGATTTGATGTTGATGGAGGCTTTTGGCCGGGTTGAGAACTTTGTACTTGTAACTCAGCCTATTTATAACATGGAGACGGATGAATTTGATTCTTTACGAACTTCCTGGCCCATGTTTACCTGGAATTCTGATTCGGCCCATGCCGTTTTGGTAACGGATGCAGGAGTGCAGGAGGATTTGAAGATGTGCCGTGAGTTTACGCCTTTGTTGAAATTGGAAGATGGAACTGAGCAACAGGCTTTTGGGGTAAAACTTGCCTCTTACTTTGCTCCGGAGAAGGCCAAAAAATTTCTTGAGCGAGATAACTTTGTAGAGGTGATCAATTACCGGGGAAATGTGCTGGACTATGGCGCAACAAAATTCGGGACGAAGTTTGCGGCTCTTGATGTCTATGACGTTTTTGGAGGTAATTACGTACCTGAAATGATTGAAGGGAAGGTGGTTATTTTTTGCTATCTGGGTAATTATTTGGGTGATCGTGAGTCGTTGGAAGATAAGTATTTCACCCCATTGAATGAAACCTACATCGGACGAGCATTCCCTGACATGTACGGGGGAGTTGTTCATGCGAACATTGTTTCGATGATTCTGAATGAAGATTATATTTATCAGCTTTCAGAAACTCAGAAATGGTTATTAGCGATTACAATATTGTTTTTCAATATTATGATCTTCTCCTGGATCTATAAAAAGCTGCCAAAATGGTACGACGGGTTGACGAAGCTGATGCAGCTGGCACAGTTGCTGGCATTCATATATATAATGATATATGCGATGGATTTTTATTCATTAAAACTTGACCTGAACTACACATTGATAGCGGTGGCGCTCTCAGGCGATGGCCTGGAAGTATTTTTTGGTGTTGTTAAGAATGTGCTTTCGAGAGAAGGCAGAAGAGAATTATTTAAAGTATCACGTTTATAAATTGTAAAAACCAATCAAATTGGAATTATCATGAGAAAAGTTGTTTTATCCACAGTTACACTACTATTTGTTTTCGCTTCTGGTGTGGTCTATGGGCAGGGATATACCTTCAGGGTTCTTGCCAATAAGGGCCAAAATCAGGTAAAAAGAGCGGGAGCTACCGCAGCAATAGCTTTAAAAACAGGAGCTACATTGAATGCGGGAGACGAATTAATTGCATCACAAGGGGCTTATATTGGCCTGATGCATAAGACAGGGAAAACCCTGGAAGTAAGAACACCGGGCACTCAAAAGGTTTCTGACCTTGAAAAAAAGGTAAACACAAAAACTGCCAGTGTTTCAGAAAGGTATGGTCAGTTTCTGGCCAAGAAGATGAACGAAAAAGAAAATACCAATTATCGGTCAAAGCTGAACGCTACAGGAGCGGTTTCCAGAGCACTGGCTGGTGATGAGCAGATTCAGGTATTGCTTCCTAATCAGGTAAATGTTATCGGTGACAATGCAATTGTAACCTGGGACAGCCCGGAAGGAATGGAGTCCAATGCATTCATTGTGACGGTTAAGAACATTTTTGATGAAGAGATATACAAAGAAGAGACCACCAGCAATTCAATCAATCTTGATTTTAATGCAGAGCAGATGAAAAACGATGAAGGGCTTTACATTTTGACAGTTAGAGCAAAAGAAAACATGGATGTGAAGTCAGGAGATATTGGTATCAAGCGACTTAAAGGTGCTGATGCTTCACAATATCAGGAAGGGTTAACTGCTTTGCAATCAGAAGTGCCTGAGGAGGGTTCTCTGAGCAAAATTATTTATGCTTCCTTCTATGAAGAAAATGGTTTGATTCTGGATGCTTTAACAAAAATGGAAGAAGCAATCAGATTAAGCCCTGAAGTTTCAGATTTTGAAGAGTTAAGAAAAGACATTCTTGAGCGAAACGGCATTAAGCTGTTTTCAGAAAGAGATCAGTAGTGTTAAGATAAAACACCAAGATTAATATCAATTTGAGCCCCGACAGTTTTGTCGGGGCTTTTTAGTTTTAGTGTTCACTGTGATTATCAGAACATAACACAACTTGAAACGGAATGGTTAATCTTCAAACAATGGGTTAATTCAGACTATATTCTTATTAGAGAATTCTATTTAGATGAAGTAAACGCCAGATATGTTGGGAGGAGTGAAGAATGCAGAGGGATCCTGGCGGTAGATGGCAAACTATATCGAGCATTATGAACTGCATGACTACTCTCATCTTGCAGTAGTGGAGAAGGAGAGTGGAAAATTGATTGGAACTGTTGGTTTGTGGAACTCTGAACCCTGGCCCGAGCCTTGGGTTTATTGGCTTCTGCCTGATGCAAGGGTAAAGGATATGAGGTAGAAGCCGGCCTTCTGTTAAAGGATATGCCTGGAAGAAGCACAGGCCTTGAACATTTGTGAGTTATATCAGTGACAATGAGCCTTCGAAAAAGCTTGCATTCAGGCTTGGTGCAAAATCAGATGGACAAATTAACCTTCTCGATTTTGGACCTCATGAAGCGTTCAGGTATTGGTGATAAATGACATAAAAAAACCCGACAATTTTGTCGGGTTCATATCTTATATCTATTTAAAATTTCTTAATCCAACCCAATCATTACGAATGGTCCCCAATAGATCGGATCTCTGAATTCATTTCTGATTTCCTTTTTGGCATCTACGAAAGCTTGTCTCTTATTACCTGTCTCTATCCACTTTCTGTAGAATTTAATCATCAGTTGCTGTGTTGCCTCGTCGCTTACTTTGAATAAACTCATGACAATGGTTTTGGCACCTGCGACAAGGAAGGCTCTTTGTAACCCATAAACACCTTCTCCGGCCTGTAATTCTCCTAAACCGGTCTCACATGCTGACAGAACTACCAGATCAGTTTGGTCAAGATTCAGGTTCATGGCCTCATAGGCTGTCAGAATTCCATTGTTAACATTATAATTGAATTTGGTTTCGTTCAATATATCCCCGGCACCGGTAAGGAGTAGTCCCGTCTTAAGGAGTGGATTGTCGTATGCTGCACTTTCGTTGAATTCCTGATCTATTGAGGAAGTCTTTTTGGTATCCTGGAAAAATCCGTGTGTCGCCACATGGAAGATTCGTGGATTTGATACTCCCTTAATAGATGACTCTGTGGCATTTTCTTCCGTATAAAGCTGAGTCTCCCATCCCTTTCGATCCAGTAAATTGTTCAGTTCCTCGATTTCCTTTTTGGTGCCAGGAAGCGGAGAGACAACTTCTGCCTGGGCTCTGGTAAGTCCTGAGGCTGGTAAGGGACTTCCGGCCTGGGTATTTACATAAAACTTTGGATTTCCAAACATCATGGCCAACTCTTTTTCAGCAACAACACGTTTTTTTGTTGTATTTATAAAAATATCTTTCGTGTTGCTCACAAGAATAATATTCGAGTTATCGAGGACATATCTCCCATCAGGGGTCGGGATTGCCTCCAGATTAATCTGGTTATAAACTCCATCAGGAGAAATATAGATTGTTGATACTGCCCCTACTTCTCTTTCGATAGGCGCCCAGAATTTTTCGTAAGAGAATTTGTCTTCTATTTTATACTTAATACTGTTCCTGTATGTCTTCAAATACCTTTGTTCGAGTTCTTCTCCATCTTCGAGAAGAATCATTTTAGGTTCAGATTTTTTGTCACCCTTTACATAGAGCAGTGCGTACATTACCGAGTCTGTAAAGGCATGATCGAATAGACGGAAGCGAACCATCTCAATCGCAACTTCATTTTCACCAAGTGCGTCCTTAATATTCTCCCAGGAGATTACCCTGTTTTCCGCACTCTCGGCAAAGAGCTCAGACTTAAGGCTCAGGGTTTTTTCCAAAAGCTCAACATTATTGGAAAGTGCCTGTGGATCAATTCCATTAGTTGAGAGATCCTGTGTACTCATTGAGAGCGCAGCTGTCAACAGCTCTTTCTCATCAATCCACTGATCATACATCGAGATCAGTTCAGCATCATTGCTGGTCATGATTCTCTGGCGAACCTTAATTGAAGAGTTAAGCAACAAAGCTTTTGTTAGAAGTGCATTGTTGTAGAGCTCACCAATGTAACGTGTGCTTCTGTTCCGACTTATTATGAGTGTGTTATAGAATTCATAATCACTCTTAATGGTGTTCCAGAATTTAGCTTTTTCTCGTTCACTAAGAGCAGGGAAGTATTTTTCAATGAAGTTCTTATAACTGAAAAGAACCTCTTCCATCTCATCTTGAGATTCTTTGAAGCGTGCCTGCATGAAATAGGTCTTACTGAGCTTCGACTGAACCTTCACGAATTCGGGATGAGTTTTACTAAACACCCGTTCGTATTGTTTTCTTGCATTCTCATAAAACCGTTCAGCTTCAGGATAATTCTTTTGTCTGTAATAGATATCTCCTTTTAGCACCGCAGCACTTGCTGCATTGATATTATTCCTTTTTCCAATCTTTTTTGCCCAAATAGTTTCAGCCTGATTCAGGTAATTAAATGCGAGTGAATAATTGCCCGAAGCGATGTTGGCGATGGCCATATTTTTAAGAATTTCGGCATAAGTAGGATTTTGTGATCCCAGCTTGAGGCCAATAACTCTTTCGGCTTCCTGAAACAATGCCTGAACTTCGGTTAGCGGTTTTTCCTGGAAAAAGTAAACAAGAGCGAGTCTTGATGTTGATTTTGCAACATCTATGTGTTCTTCACCAAACTTACTTTTTTGAATACGAATGGCGTTTTTAAGGAGCGATTCAGCTTTGTCAAAATCTCCTATTGTAATGTAAACATCCGCCAACTGCAGGATTGAAGGAACTACTTTTGAGGATTCCTCTCCAAACGTATTGAGAGTTATTGAATTAGCTCTTCTGGACAACTGTTCAGCTTCCGTGTAGTCTCCCTTAATAAGGTTGAGTCTTGCATTTAAAATGAGAGGTATGTTCAGGTGGCGACTTTCAGGGCCGAAATCGAGGGATTTCTCCTTTAGCGAAGCTGTGAGAATTTTTTCAGCATCAGCGTATCTCCCAATATTGAGGTAAAGTCCTCCAAGGTCATCTACATAATCAAGGCCTGAGGACTCTATGGTAAGAAGGCTTCTGTTTTGGAGTCGGTCCGATTTATAAATGTTGTCTTCAGCTTCATCGAACAGGCCTTTGATTGCAAAAAGTTTAGCCTCAATAATCATTGCACTGGCGAGATATCCGGTAGCCTCCTCGACTTTGGATTCGTTCATTATATCGATGGCCTCAGTGAGATTTTTGGTGGCTTTGTCATATTGGCCAATATTAATTTGAAGATTTGCAATCTTTCCTAACTCATTTCCATATTCAATATCTCTGTCATCATATTTTTTTCGTGCTGCCAGAAGTGCCTGATCGAGAATTTCTGAAGCCTTCTTGTAATTGTCCGACTCTTCATAGAATGTGGCCAAATGATTGAGAATGTCAAGATATGCAATGTGACCATCAGTAATTTCAGGTTCTACTTTACCATGGAAACTTTCATCATAAATTTTCTTTGCCTCAGCAAATTTGTCTGTATAATCCACGTAATAGTTGGCCAGTCGAACTTTTGTCAGATGATATTCCGGAGCGTCTGTTCCCAATAATTCTTCCTTAATGGCAAGGATCTGATTTTCATATCCCTCCGTATTTTTATGTTGCCCGGCAAGGAGCGCTACTTTTTTTGCAAACTCGAGCAACTCTACCCTTTCCTGATGGAACCTGGGGATAGCAGGTTCAGCAAGTAGTTTATTGACCTTATCCTCCAGTCGTTTGACATCCTGATCGGCAAGATCAAAACTCAATGCCATTTTATCAGTTGCGAGATTATGAATACTGGTTTTCTTGAATTCTCTTAATGCTTTCTTAAAGTCAGCAGTTGTAATATTAAGTCTTGATTTTCTGCCTGCTCTATAATAGGCTCTCATTAAATTCGCCTGCATGGTCATAACCGTATTATGAGAGTATTGATATTTTCGTATGGCCCATACATAAGCATCCTCAAAAAGCTTTACCTGAGCGTCAATTGCAAGTCCATTTTCTTCTAAAAGCTTAGCATTTAAGAAGGCATTCTGTGCCCACAACAGATGACTTTTCTTCATGTTTTCATCAATCCAACGATCATTGGCTACAAATGCTGAATCAGCTCGGATATAATCACCCATTAGCCTGAAAGCATTGGCTTTAACAATGATTAGTTTGGCAAATTCGGATGTACGATCCTCTCTTTTATTCTTGCTGCCTTCAGCAGCCATTGCCCTTTGCAGGTAATAATCTGACTGATTGTCCACAAGTTTGATTGCGTCGCTATAAAATCCCTTGCCAACCAAAACCTGTGCTTTTTGTACTTCAATACTTGCTTTTATGTCTTCTATTAATGACCCGGATGCCTCGAAGGCCTTCTCCGCAAGATCAAGATAATCTCCTGCAAGTCTGTAATTCTCAAATGAGATCAGGACACCCGCTGCTTCCATTAGAATAAAGCCATGTTCGGCAGATTCAATCCCGTTCACTTCTTCACTCATGGCAATTCCTTTGAGAATTGGATCCATGGTTTCGGTAAGAAGGCCCAGACCGACATTTATTTTAGCTTCCTTTATTAGGCCTATCGCGTTAAAAGGATTGCTGGCACCTAATTTTTTGGTTGCCTTTTTTTGCATTTTGGCAATGTCTTTCCTTGCACCTGTATAATCTCCGACCTCATACTTCTCATCCGCTTTGTCTATTGATTTTTGATATTGTCCATTTACATGGATCGCGGTAAATAAGCAGGCGGCTGTGATGGTGAATTGAATATATTTCATTTTTTTTTGGATTTTGGCGACAATAAATTTATCGAATTGCTATGACTCTTGTGTCATTAATCTGTTAAGAATTTTCTGTGCTGCTTTGGCTATGACAGTTCCAGGCCCGAAGATGTCCGCAACACCTGCATCAAACAATGCCTGATGATCAGGATCCGGAATTATCCCACCGACAACTACCATTATATCAGGTCTTCCAATCTTTTTCAACTCCTGAATCAGGTCCGGAATCAATGTCTTATGTCCCCCGGCCAAGGATGATGCACCCACAATGTGCACATCATTTTCTGCTGCCTGCTGTGCCACCTCTTCCGGGGTTTGAAAAAGAGGACCTATGTCCACATCGAAACCGATATCAGCAAAAGATGTAGCAATAACTTTGGCTCCACGGTCATGTCCATCCTGACCCATTTTAGCGATCATAATTCTGGGCCGCCTTCCGTCAAAGGTTTCGAATTTATCAGAGAGCTCAAGCGCTTTCTTAAATTCTTCATTGTTCTTAATCGTGGAGGAGTACACGCCTGAGATTGTTCTGTTAGTCGCTTGAAATCTACCAAAAACATTTTCCATTGCCATGGAAATCTCACCAAGAGTGGCTCTTTTTCTCGCGGCATCAATTGCCAGTTCGAGGAGATTGTCATTACCTGAGGATGCAGTTTCGATTGCTTGCAGAGCCAGTGTTACTTCATTCTGATCCCTGTTTTTTCTGATTTTGTTAATACGATCAACCTGACTTTCTCTTACTGCGTCATTGTCTACCTGTAGAATTTCAATTTCCGTATCATTTGCTGCCTGAAATTTGTTTACTCCTATGACAGAGTCCTCACCGGCATCTATTCTGGCTTGTTTTCTCGCAGCTGCTTCCTCAATCCTCATCTTTGGATAGCCTTGTTCTATCGCCTTTGCCATACCACCCATCTCCTCAACTTCCTGAATAATTTTCCAGCTGTTAAGTATTAATTCTTCCGTCTTTTTTTCTAAAAAAACGGACCCTCCGAGCGGGTCTACAACTTTGGTAATGTTGGCTTCTTTTTGAAGATAGATTTGGGTATTCCGGGCAATTCGTGCAGAGAAATCAGTCGGAAGGGCTATTGCCTCGTCCAGCGCATTTGTGTGAAGAGACTGAGTGTGCCCAAGAACTGCTGCAAGTGCTTCAATCGTTGTTCTTGCTACATTATTATAAGGATCCTGGGCAGTAAGACTATACCCTGAAGTCTGACTATGCGTACGAAGTGCAAGGGACTTTGGATTTTGCGGGTTGAATGCCTTTATAAGCCTGGACCATACAACCCTTGCTGCCCTCATCTTTGCTATTTCTGTGAAAAAATTCATTCCAATACCCCAGAAAAAGGAGAGGCGGGGAGCAAAAGAATCAATATCAATACCTGAAGCAATTCCGGTTTTAACATATTCAAGTCCGTCAGCCAGCGTAAATGCCAACTCAAGCTCTGCGGTCGCACCTGCCTCATGCATGTGATAGCCACTGATGCTGATTGAGTTGAATTTTGGCATTGATCTGGAGGTATAGCCGAATATATCCGCAATGATTCGCATGGAAGGTTTCGGAGGATATATATAGGTATTCCTCACCATAAATTCCTTTAGAATATCGTTTTGAATTGTGCCGGTCAATTTTTCCGGTGATACACCCTGTTCCTCAGCAGCAACGATGTAAAATGCCAATATGGGAATCACTGCACCATTCATGGTCATGGAAACGGACATTTGATCCAGCGGTATTTGATCAAATAGAATCTTCATATCCTCAACAGAGTCTATGGCTACTCCTGCTTTGCCAACATCTCCTTTAACTCTGGGATTATCACTATCGTATCCTCTATGGGTTGCCAGGTCAAATGCGACTGACAAGCCCTTTTGACCTGCGGCAAGATTTCTTCGATAAAATGCATTTGATTCTTCTGCAGTGCTGAAGCCGGCGTATTGACGAATAGTCCAGGGTCTTGAGGTGTACATGGTAGCATACGGACCTCTCAGGTAAGGCGCGGAGCCTGCAGAAAATCCGGATTGTATGAAATGATTCCCCATTAGCTGGTAAGTTTTTTAGTACAAGATTCAATAATCTTATGGGTAAGTACTTCAACATAATAAGCTCCCCTGCATTGATCTGTATATTCTTCAATTCCTGACTCTTCACGAATCAGGTTTCCAACATTGCGACTGATTCTTGGACTGCCCGATGCAGTTGAAAATCGGATTGAATTTGTTCCTCCCAATATACTGGCGAGACCTGATGTTGTATTCAAAAACCATTGATGATCTTCTTCCTTATGAAAAGGAACAGTGGTGTGGATATGGATTGACCATGGATCATCATTGGTCTTCTCAGACAATAGATACCGAAGTGCACGTATAGCAGCAATCTCAAGAAAGAAGTCCGGGTCTGATTCTCTAATAATATAAGATTCATTTTTTCGCTCCCTGATAATTTCGACAATTTGGTCTGCCTGATTTTTCGTACTCCCTTCAACTGAAATAACATTTCGGAAGGAATTGCTTAAGTAGAAAGTATTTGCGATTGACCTAAAGTTGTCATCAAGGTCACCTGAAGTCTGGAAAGAAATATCACAAATCTCTGTGAGAATTTCTTCCATTAATACATCAGGATTTGTCTCCCGGATAAGTGTGAAAATGAGTCCGTCACAGCCTCCGGCAAGGGCCTCCAGCGCAATCTGATTCGCACTTCTTTCATCGTCAACTTTGATTTCTTCATAGAGTTTCCACCTGAATGGCTTCAATGTTTTAAAAAAAGCATCAAGGTATTCTAACCCACGGAGATCAGAATTATCGTAATAGGGATCCACAGGAATCGACTGATCAGAGAGCCAGGAAAGTGCGTTAAGTGCTTCTTTGTCTCCCAGTTGTTTTTCAGCCTGCCTGAGCCACTCTTCTTTAGTGATTTTTGAAAAGCCGGTAAGATCTATTTCTTTCAACTGTGGTAAAATTATTTTGTTAACTACGAAATTAGACCAGAAATGCAACGTTAAGAAAAATTGCATTTTTTGAAGAACTTTAAAATAAAAACAGTCCTCATTAGTTGCATTCATCATTTACAAAAAGTCAATAGGGGAAGCCATTTTTTTTAGAATTTTTTTTAGGTCATATTTGATCCCCCTTCTTTATGGGGACTGCCAACAAGCCTTAATATAAACCACAAAAAAAACGCCCGCAAATGCACGATTTAGTATGGAAAAACTGCCTTGATTATATCTCAGAGCGCATTCCGGCGCAAAGCTATAGAACATGGTTTGAACCCATAAGACCCTTAAAGACAGAGGGTAACGTGCTCACTATTCAAGTTCCCAGTCAATTTTTCTACGAATGGATTGAGGAGAATTATGTCAAGGTGATAAAGCAGGCTATTGCCAAAGAAATGGGTTCAGATGCGAGATTGGAATATTCTGTTGTCTTAAAAGAGTCTGGTGATGAGAAATCCAATCCCCCTGTTGTAAAGGCGGGTAACCTCAAGGATAGGGAAGAAGTGACCAAGAAATCGTTTGATCCGGCATTTGTGAATGAATTAAAGGCAGACTGTAATTTAAATCCTACTTACCTCTTTGATAATTATATTGAAGGAGATTGTAACCGCCTTGCAAGGTCTGCTGGTTTTGCTGTTGCCCAAAAACCCGGCGTTACATCATTCAATCCATTGATGGTTTATGGTGGAGTAGGTTTGGGAAAGACACATCTTGTTCAGGCAATAGGAAATGAGGTTCGCTTAAAGGATCCGTCCAAAAAAATCATCTATGTTGCTTCAGAGAAATTCACGAATCAGTTTATTGACTCCCTAAAGAACAACAGTGTTCAGAGCTTCATATCCTACTACCGGGAGGTTGATGTCTTAATCCTGGATGACGTCCAGTTTTTAAAAGACAAGGAAAAAACTCAGGAAATATTTTTTCATATTTTTAATCACCTGCACCAATCCGGAAAACAGATTGTGATGACAAGCGATTGCGCCCCTCGTGATTTGAAGGGATTGCAGGAGCGACTTGTTTCAAGATTCAAATGGGGTCTTACTGCTGACCTCCAGCAGCCCTCTTTTGAAATGCGGATGGCTATCATTCAAAAGAAAATTCAGGAAGACGGTATTGAAATCCCTGACCAGGTGCTTGAGTACATTGCCTACACTGTAGACACCAATATCCGTGAACTTGAAGGGGTAATTGTTTCGCTCATTGCTCATGCATCCCTGACGCGGGTGGATGTGGATCTTGAACTTGCAAAAAAAGTACTTAAGAATATTGTCAGAGAAATAGATTCAGAGGTAGGTATAGATTACATTCAGAAAACAGTTTCAGACTATTTCCATGTAGACCAGGATGATCTTAAGGCAAAGACCCGGAAAAAGGAAATTGTCATCGCACGACAGGTGGCCATGTACTTCTCTAAAGACTACACCAATCATTCTTTGAAATCAATTGGATATCATTTTGGCGGGCGTGATCACAGTACCGTAATCCATGCCCTACAATCCGTTGACAACATGATTGATACGGATGCGAAATTCAGATACTCAGTTGATGAGTTAAAGAAAAAGTTAAAGATGCGCACTGCCTGACCAGCCACCTTCGTCAATTTGTTACACTAATTGCAATAGTTGTTACACTACTATTTTTTCAGGTTTTACTAATCATTTCATTTTGTCTTTGACCATTCATTTATGGTCCTGAGTATAATCTCAGATGAATTTAGAGACAAAGTCTATGAGTGACCATATAAGAATTGAGAGACACAATGGCAGGGAGATCTGGATAGCCGACTATTCAAATTTGGCATTCAAAGAACTTGAGTTCAAGTTCGAAATCGCAAAAAAGAAAGTGATTAATTCTGGACGGGATAACTTATTGTGGATTGACATTGCAACCGGAGTGAAGATGAACCGACAGACAGGTGACGCACTACGTTCATTTGCCAATGAAGCCAAGCCTTTTATCAAGGAATATGCAGCGGTAGGTGTCTCAGGTTTTGTCCGTCCTTTTGCTACAATGCTTCGTGTGGCAGGTTTATTTAATGTGAAATTATTTGACACGGAACAAGAAGCAATAGAGTTTCTCAAAACCTGTTAACGCTGCTACCGCCTGAATGGGTAATAGATTTTCCTTCCATTTTTGTCAATACCAATGATGTCAAATCGACCTCTGATGTTTTCAAGGATGGAAGCCAATTCTTTCGGTTCATTGATCAATCGACTATTAATTTGAGTAATGATGAACCCCTCAGGAATACTCAATTCTGAGAAAAATCCATTTTTCCTGTAATCAACCACTTTGACTCCACTTCCAATTCCAAGCGCATCTCGTTCAACTTTTGAAACACTCTCAAGGGTAACACCCAATTTCTCAGATGTAAAAACATTGCGTCTGATGACACCCATCGTACCCTCTCGATTTGTGAGAGCAATTTTTTTGCTGGTCATTTTTCCATTTCTTTCGACAACCACATCCAATTCATCTCCCGGGTAGCTGTTAGCAATAAGTTCTTCAAGCGTAGCTCTGTTGCTGATGTGTATATTATTTACTTTCCTAATCACATCACCTTTTTGAAGATTAGCTTTATCAGAAGCTCCTGACTTAAGGATATCGGAAACTATGACCCCATCTAAATCTTCAATTTCAAGTCTTTTAGCCAGATCACTGTCAATATCGATAAATTCAGCGCCTATAAATGCTTTTTGAATTTCTCCATATTTAACAATGTCATTGAAGATCTTGCTTACAATATTTACGGGGATGGCAAAGCCATAGCCTGCATAGGACCCGGTTCTGGAAAGAATTGCGGTATTGATTCCAATCAGCTCTCCTTTAGAATTGACCAGTGCTCCACCACTGTTGCCAGGGTTGATTGCAGCATCTGTTTGAATGAAGCTCTCAATAGGAAATTTTTCCCGCAACAAATTGATGTTTCTTCCTTTGGCACTTACAATTCCTGCAGTAACTGTGGAGGTAAGGTTAAATGGATTACCAACAGCCAGTACCCATTCGCCCACATTTACATCCTGAGAATTTCCGATAGCAATAGGGGGGAGGTCATTTGATTCAATTTTTATAACAGCCAGGTCACTGCTGGGATCTCTTCCGATCAGACTCGCTGTGTAACTTTTCTTTCCTGCAATTACCGTGATCTCATCTGCATTGTCAATAACATGATTATTCGTAACGATGTAGCCATTCTCGGCGAAGACAACCCCTGACCCACTTCCAACCTGCTGAGAAGATCGTGGTTCAAAGAACCAGTCCATCCATCCTCCGGTACGGTATTCATATTCACTCAGCGTCTGTATGAAAACAACACTTGGCGTACTATTGCGAGATGCTTCCACAAAATTCTCATTCGGAATCAGGACTCTGTCTGATGTTTTTTTAAAAGATGGTTGAGATGGTTCCGCATAAGAGGAGGTATTATTAAACCCAACCTGAGTTGCTTCCGTGAGGGTTTCATGCTTTGGCGAATGCCAATTTTCAATAACAATTGTTCCAATAATTCCGCCTAGAAATCCAGTGGCCAAAACCTTAATAAAACCTTTCATGTGTTCTGCTGTTAATGATTTCAAATAAAACTGTATATCCTCAAAAAGGATTCTTTCAGAAGGTTAAAAATTGCAAAAAAATTCCTGTGCGGGCTTTGAAATTTTAAACATTAAATTTGCCGACTCTAATTCGGGTCAGAATCAGAAAACCAGAAAAGACTTAAGATATTTTATATATGCCGAGAAAAATTGCAATTCTGGGATCAACCGGCTCAATTGGCACACAGGCACTTGACGTATTAAGCAGATTTCCTGAAAAATTTGAGGTTGAGGTTTTGACTGCTCAAAACAATGCTGACCTCCTGATCGAACAGTCCCTCAGGTTTAGGCCAAATTGTGTGGTCATATCTAATGAAACACACTACAAAAAAGTATTTGAAGCACTCGATTCACACGATATAAAAGTATATGCCGGTGAAAAAGCGCTTTCTTCTGTCATGGAAATGGACAGTATTGATGTAGTCCTCACAGCATTAGTCGGCTATTCAGGCCTTCTTCCTACTATAAAAGCAATTGAAACAGGAAAGGCGATCGCATTAGCCAACAAAGAAACTTTGGTTGTTGCAGGAGAGCTGGTAACAAGCCTCGCACAGGAAAAAGGAGTAAATATTTTACCAGTTGATTCTGAGCATTCTGCCATATTCCAATGTATTGTTGGAGAGTTTCACAACCCGATTGAGAAAATTATTCTTACAGCTTCAGGAGGCCCATTTAGAGGTTGGAATAAAGATCAGTTGGGCAGAGTAAGAAAGGAGCAGGCCCTAAAGCATCCGAACTGGGACATGGGAGCCAAGATCACAATTGATTCAGCCACCATGATGAACAAAGGTCTTGAAGTGATTGAAGCAAAATGGTTGTTTGGTGTAACATTAGATCAAATAGAAGTGGTGGTTCACCCTCAGTCGATTGTTCACTCAATGGTACAGTTTGAAGATAGCTCCATCAAGGCACAACTTGGCCTGCCTGATATGCGTATCCCTATTCAATTTGCGTTGGGTTACCCGGAGCGATTAAAAGCTGATTATCCAAGATTTAATTTTATGGACTATCCCGAACTGACGTTTGAAAAGCCTGATCCTGTAACGTTCAGGAATCTTGGTCTTGCATATGATGTGGCTGAAAAGGGGGGAAACCATCCGTGTATTTTGAACGCAGCGAATGAAATTGCTGTTCAGGGATTTCTGGAAGACAGGATAGGATTTCTTGAAATTTCAGATGTAATCGAAAATTGCCTGAGCAGGGTAAGTTATATTCGCACTCCGGTTTTGGAGGATTTTATAGAATCAGATAAAGAAACAAGAGCGATAGCGCTCGAATTGATATAAGATGGAAGCATTAATAATGGTAGGACAGTTACTCTTAGGACTGTCGATTTTGGTAGGACTGCATGAGTGGGGACATATGGTTGCTGCGAAAAGTTTCGGAATGCGTGTCGAAAAATATTCGATTGGATTTCCTCCTAAACTTTGGGCAAAACAGATCGGAGAGACAGAGTATTCAATTGGCGCCATCCCATTAGGGGGGTTTGTCAAAATTACCGGAATGATTGATGAATCTCTGGATACCAAATCCCTTAGTGAAGAACCTGAACCCTATGAGTTTAGAGCGAAACCAGCATGGCAAAGATTGATTGTGATGCTTGGTGGAATTATTGTGAATGTAGTAACCGGAGTAATCATCTTCATTTTCATTGCCTTTGCGAATGGAGAATCTTACCTGCCAAAAGAAGAATTGAATAAGCACGGGATTGTTGCTTATGACTTAGGAGAACAAATGGGTTTTCGTACAGGAGATCGCGTGATTAATATCAATGGAGGAGATTTTGAACGATATTCTGATATCCTGAGTCCGTCAGTCTTGATGGGATCAGACAACTATTTCACTGTTGACAGAAATGGTGAGCAGGTAAGGATTGAAATGCCTAATGACTTCATAGAAAAATTTTCCGGGAAAAATGCCCCATTGGTTATTGAGCCAAGAATACCGTTTGTTGTTGGCACTGTTACTCCTGGAGAAAACGCAGAAAAAGCCGGCCTCCAGGCGGGTGATAAATTTTTGGCGATTAATGGTGGAAAGGTTGAATATTTTGATGATCTGAAATCGTCGCTAGATTCACTGAAGATGAAGACAGTGTTAGTCACTGTTTTGAGAGAAAATAAAACTGTCGAATTACCAATTGAAGTTACCGAAGATGGTACTTTGGGATTTGCCGCAGACTTTAAACTTAATTACATAACAAGAGATTATGCCTTTGGAGAAGCACTTGGAGTAGGAACTGCTCGAGCTTTTTCAGTTGTCTGGCTAAATATTCAGGGCATCAATAAAATGGTGAAGGGCGAAGTATCTGCCCGGAAATCCATGGCAGGACCAATCAAAATTGCCACAATGTTTGGAGGCACATGGGACTGGGATCGTTTCTGGTACCTTGTTGGACTGCTTTCCATGGTACTAGCATTTATGAATCTTCTCCCTATCCCGGCACTGGATGGGGGTCACGTAATGTTTCTCACATGGGAAATTGTTACCGGAAGAAAGCCTTCTGATAAATTTTTGGAAGGTGCGCAAAAGGTTGGAATGGTCGTTCTTCTCAGCTTAATGGCTTTTGTTATTATCAACGATACGATCAGTCTGTTTTAAGATCAGTTTGAGGAGTCATCCTCTACAACCGGTGGTGCTTCCCTGTAAATCTGGAATTCAACCCTGCGGTTTAGTTTTCGATCTTCCTCAGTCTTCTCATCTTCAACAATGGGCTGAGTATCTCCATATCCGTTTGCAATGACACGATCTTCAAATATTCCGGCGAAAACAACGATATAGTCCCGGATGTTTTGTGCCCTACGTTTTGAAAGTTCAAGATTTTTTTGTGGATCCCCCAGAGAATCGGTATGGCCGGAAATCTCCAGCTTAAACTCCACATTGTCATAAAGGAAGTTTACAATCTTGTTGAGGTCAGCATACATTTCTATTTTCAGATCGGCTTTTCCAACATCAAACTCGATGGATTCAAATTTCACCCGACTGGCAAGAGGTTCCGTCACTTTGTATAACTCAATTGGACCATCAAGAAAAAAGACTTCCTCGATCCTGAAAAAATCATCGCCCTGCAAAATCAGTAAGTAGTTTCGCTGATCTATCAGTTCGAACTCAAATGAGCCATCAGGTTTCAGGTATTTAGGCGCAACCTCTAAACCATTGTCAAGATCTACGATTGAAACAATGCCCTGAAAGGGAACACCTGTGATTGAATCAGTAAGTGTACCTGATACGGAGGTTGTAGCCAGAGGCTGGGCTCCCATGGGAAGAGGAAAAGAGTAGATGTCCTGCTTTCCGAGATCTCGGGTCGAAGATCGCGCATAAAATAAGAGCTCAGAATCTGAATCAATGGTGAAGTAGAATTCACTTCCCCGACCGTTCACCAGTGGTCCGATATTCTGTGGTTCTGTCCAGTATCCATTTACCTGGTATGATTTGTAAATATCAAACTCTCCAAAGTTGTACAACTGCCCATTTGAGCTGAAGTACAGTACGTTGAATACCGGGTGATAAAACGGACTTACGTCATTGTTTCTGGTGTTGATGACCGGACCCATATTTTTGGCTGGAGTCCATACCCCTTTTTCATTTTTAGTGGTGTAAAAAATATCCGCGAGACCAAACCCGCCCAACCTGTCCGATGAAAAATACAACGTATCACCATTATGAGACAAAGCCGGATGTGAATCCCAGCTTATCCCGTTCACATTGGTTCCAAGATTCTCCACTTTTCCCCACGTACTGTCATCTTGCATGTAAGTAATAAACAAGTCGCAATCTCCAAAGCAATTCAGGCAATCACAACGTGAAAAAACCAGTGTTTTGCCATCCCCGCTGATGCAGGGAGAACCTTCGTTATAATTGGTGTTCAAACCTTCAATTGGTTTGGCTTTTGACCATGTACCATATGGATCTTTCCTGCTAAAGAAAATGTCTTCATCCTCTCTGAACCGTATTGTTTCATCTACTTTTTTTCTTTTGGAAGTAAATACCAGGAGGTCGTTACTAATGTTCAGAGAAGGACCATAATCCGCACTTGAGCTATTTACCAGCATCCCCATATTTAGTAATACACCTTTTGGGGGTTGTAGCGTGTCGATGAGTTTTCTATGCTCAACAAGTTCATAGTAGTAATCTATGGGGACAAACTGCTCAGCTGCCTGCTTATTGAGAGAGTCATAGTACAACTCGATTTCCTTGATGCTGATGCCCTTGTAATGGTGGCGTAAAACCATACGATAAAGTGTTTTGGCTTCCTCAGGGTCTCCGAACAATTCCGTCATCTTGGCTAATCGCCAGATCAATTTTGTGTCTTTGTAAAAATTCTGGATGCCAAACCTTCTGACATAATCTTTTAAAGCAACGAATAATTCCTCCCATTTTTGCTCCTGATCCAGCTTATAGATTTGTTGAAGTTTTTGCTTGTTTACATATTCAGGATACTTGTTGATCCCCTCAAATTCATAGACATTAAAAACCACATCTTCAGGGATTGAATCTGTAATAATCCGGACCTCTTTTCTTCTGTTTTGAGCATCAATTTCAAAAAACAGAAAGAACAGAGTGCAGCACAAAAGGCGGAGTATTTTTTGTTGCATACTGTCGTTTCGTCAGTAATAGTTGATTAACGGAATAAAGTTAACACTATTTGATGTGGGATTTTACTTTGGCATACAGATTGACATTTATGTAGATTGCCCCTCAGAATAGGGTTTTATACCAGAAATCTGCCAGTTTGGCATCTATATGTTTGAGAAAGATTTTAAATCAATCTTAATTCCGGAATTAGCTTCGAATGACTCTGATGAATTAATTCAAATTGTTGCACCAGAGGATGGTCAGGAACTTACTGAAGATTCACTTCCAAAGAATCTTCCGGTACTTCCTATCAAGAATGCTGTCCTTTTTCCCGGAGTGGTTCTGCCTATAACGGTGGGGCGGACCAAGTCAATCCGTCTTGTTAAAAAAGCCTATCGGGGAGACCGGATTTTGGGCGTTTTGGCACAGAAAAACACAAAGATTGAAGATCCCAGGTTTAAGGACATGTTTGAATTGGGGACAGTAGCAAAAATTCTTAAAATGATTGTATTACCGGACGGAAATACAACCATCATCATTCAGGGACAAAAAAGATTCAAAGTTGAATCAGAAGTTAAGGAGGATCCTCATCATCTGGTGACATTTAGCCTTATTGAAGATGACCCTGTGAAAATGAACAAAAAGGAACAGAAGGCGATTGTTCAGTCATTGAAAGATACCGCTTCAAGGATAATGAGCCTGAGCCCTGAGATACCAAGAGAAGCACAGGTTGCCATTGATAATATTGAAAGTTTTCAGTTTTTAACACACTTTCTTTCTTCCAATGTTAACGCTGAGGTTGAGGATAAGCAAAAGCTTTTGGAAATCAATGATCCAAAAATTCGAGCTGAATTACTCTTGCAATTTATGTTGAAGGACCTGCAGATGCTGGAATTGAAGCATGAGATTCAGGAGAAGGTTCATACGGATATTGATCAGCAGCAGCGGGATTATTTTTTGCGAAACCAGATTAGAATCCTCCAGGATGAGTTGGGCCAGGACGGGCCTGATCAGGAAGTGGAAACATTACGGAGAAAAGGACAAGAAAAAAACTGGCCTCAAGAAGTTGGAGAGCACTTTGAAAAGGAACTGGATAAAATTTCAAGAATGAATCCGGCCGCTGCAGAATTTCCTGTTGCCATGAGTTATGCCGAGCTGCTGGTGGATCTTCCATGGAATCAGGTGACAGAGGATAATTTTGACCTTAAGCATGCAAGGAAAGTACTTGATCGTGATCATTTTGGCCTGGAAAAAGTAAAGGAGCGAATCATTGAATACCTGGCAGTAAGAAAATTGAAGCAGGACCTTAAGGGTCCTATTTTATGCTTATACGGGCCTCCCGGGGTTGGAAAAACCTCCCTTGGAAAATCAATTGCGAGTGCGTTGAACAGGAAGTATATCCGAATGTCATTGGGCGGAGTGCATGATGAGGCTGAAATAAGAGGTCACAGGAAAACCTACATAGGGGCCATGCCTGGAAAGGTTATACAGAATATAAATCGGGCGAAATCATCAAATCCGGTATTTATTCTTGACGAAATTGATAAAGTAAGCTCAGATTTCAGAGGAGATCCTTCTTCCGCTTTGCTGGAAGTACTCGATCCGGAGCAGAACTCAACATTTAAGGACAACTACCTGGAAGTAGATTACGACCTGTCCAAAGTCCTTTTCATTGCAACAGCAAATTCACTTGAAAGTATACAGCCGGCATTGCGAGACCGGATGGAAATTATTGACATCAGCGGATATACAATAGAGGAAAAGACAGAAATTGCCAAAAAACACCTGATTCCGAAACAGCGAAATGAGCATGGACTGAAGTCGACAGACATAACTTTTGATAAATCTGCTATCTCAAAACTTGTAAACTCCTATACACGAGAATCTGGTGTGAGAAGTCTGGAAAGAAAAATTGCAGCAGTCATTCGAAACATTGCCAAATCTGTTGCGATGGAAGAGGAGTATGACAAGAGAATTACGGAAGCTCGTGTGAAAGAAATTCTCGGGCCGGAAATTTTTGACAGAGAAAATTATGAAGATAACTCCGTTCCCGGCGTAGTAACAGGACTGGCCTGGACTCCATCGGGAGGAGATATTCTCTTTATTGAATCTTCACTGAGCAGGGGCAAGGGAAAACTGACCCTGTCAGGACAGTTGGGTGATGTAATGAAGGAATCTGCTGTTGCAGCACTCTCTTATCTGCGATCTCACTCTGAGACTGTGGGAATAGACCACCGAATCTTTGATAATTATGACCTGCATGTGCATGTACCAGCCGGAGCAATTCCAAAAGATGGCCCATCCGCAGGGATTACAATGCTGACCTCACTGGCTTCTGTATTCACACAGAGAAAAGTGAAAAAACATCTGGCAATGACCGGGGAAATAACGCTGAGAGGAAAAGTGCTTCCGGTTGGGGGGATCAAGGAGAAAATACTCGCAGCACGAAGAGCCGGGATTAAGGAAATAATCATGTGTGATCGTAACCGGAAGGATCTTGAGGAAATCAGTGAAAAGTACCTGAAAGGTCTAAAGATTCATTTTGTAGAATACGTACCAGAAGTACTTGAAATAGCGTTAACGAAACAGAAAGCGGCCAATCCGGTCGAATTCATACTTCCGGAAGAGAAAAAAGTTTGAGATTCTTAATCGCTATAATCGTAACTATTCCTGTTTTTTCACTGGCTCAAACTGGTGGAACTGCAGGATATCAGGCGCTGGATTTGGTGAATAATTCAAGAACCGCTGCTCTTTCAGGTAATACAATCTCCATAGCCGACGGGGATATTTCACAGTTTTTTCAAAATCCGGCAATCCTGGATTCCATTTCAAATGGGGATATTTTCTTTAATATCAATCCATATTTTGCAGATGTATTCGTCTTCAGTGGAGCATATGGATTTAATATAAAGGGGATTGAAAACTTATCTGTTGGATTGACTTACATAGATTATAATGATTTTCGACGAACTGATGCTTCGGGAAATTCAAATGGAACTTTCAATGCGCAGGATTACCTGATTGCTTTTGGGAAATCCCATCGGCTTGGCCCGATAAGTTTTGGAGTGAACCTCAAGATTTTGCATTCCTCCATTGATTCTTATGGATCAACGGCGATTTTAGGTGACATTGGTGGTATATTCAGAGTGAAGGAAAACTGGACAATCGGGATGGTGATTGCTAATTTGGGAGGCAGAATTACTAATTTCAATGAATTGAGTACAGCTAAAATTCCATTAGATGCAAGAATTGGAACTACATTCAAGCCCGAGTATATGCCTTTCAGGTTTACTGTTACCACAACTAACCTTTCGGAAAGAAATGTGGTTGAGCAATCTGGTTCACAGGGCAGGTCCAATGAGGGAATTGAAAAAGTCGTGCGCAGATTAAGTTTGGGAGCGGAGCTGTTATTGAGTGATAATTTTCAATTGCTGTTTGGATACAATCATAAAAGGAAACAGGAACTTAAGCTGAGTGAAACCAGTGGAGGCGCAGGCTTTTCCTATGGATTGATGGTGAACATCAAAAGATTTGAACTAAGATATTCAAGAGCTGTTTTCCATGCTGCCGGAGGATCCGGTTTTATTAGTTTGAGAACGAACCTAAACGATTTTAAAAGTATTTTATAAGCGAATATGAACGGAAATTTAACGCCAAGGGAAATTGTAGCGGAGCTGGACAAATATATTATTGGCCAGAATGATGCGAAGAGAAATGTAGCAATTGCGCTCAGAAATCGATGGAGAAGGATGAATGTGAAAGAGGATATTCAGGGTGAAATCGTTCCGAACAACATTTTGTTAATCGGAGCGACAGGTGTGGGTAAGACGGAGATTGCACGGAGACTGGCCAAAATTGCAGATGCCCCCTTCACAAAAGTGGAAGCTTCAAAATTCACGGAAGTAGGATATGTGGGAAGAGACGTGGAAAGCATGGTGCGTGATCTGGTTGAGCAGTCGGTTAATATGGTAAAAATTGCCAAGAAGGAAGAGGTTAAAGAAAAGGCAGCTGAAGCTGTGGAGAATATCATTTTGGATGCACTAATTCCACCGCTAAAAGGAAGTCCACATCCCTACTCCGTTAAACTTGGAAGTGATGAGCCTGAGGATGAGGTTGAGTTAAATGAACAGACACGGGCACGATTCAGAGAGAAGATTCAAAATGGAGAAATGGATGATCGAAAAGTGGAAATTGATGTGGCGCAAAGTGCCGGTGGCAATCTGGGGATGATTGGAGGAGCCGGAATGGATGAAGCTTCAATGATCAACCTGCAGGAGATGATAGGCAATATGATGCCGAAGAAAAAGAAAAAGAGAAAAGTAACGATCGCCGAGGCAAGGAGAATTTTGCTGGAAGAGGAGGCAGCCAAGATGATTGACATGGATGAGGTAAAAGAAGAGGCGATCAGCAAGGCAGAGAACACGGGAATTATTTTCATTGATGAAATAGATAAGATTGCCAGTGGAGGCGGGGGCGGGAAAAGCGGGCCGGATGTGAGCAGGGAAGGCGTCCAGCGTGATCTGCTTCCGATTGTAGAAGGAAGTGCAGTGAGTACGAAGTATGGAGTGATTAATACAGACCACATCCTGTTTGTTTCTGCCGGTGCTTTCCATTACACAAAGCCATCTGATTTGATCCCGGAACTTCAGGGAAGATTTCCGATCCGTGTGGAGCTCGACAACCTGACAAAAGATGATTTCCTTAAGATTCTGACAGAACCGAAAAATGCACTAACCAAGCAATACGAAGCACTGGTCGCCTCAGAAGATGTTACATTATCTTTTCAGGATGAAGCATTGGAAGAGCTGGCTGAAATGGCTTTTCACATTAACGAAGAGGTAGAAAATATTGGCGCTCGACGATTGCACACGGTGATGAGCAGATTGCTAAATGAGATATTATTCGATATCCCGGACACAATCGGACCAAATTCCAAAGTGGTCATTGACAAAGCGCTCGTTACAGAGAAACTTGCAGGCCTTGTAAAGGATAAGGATCTGAGCAGGTATATTTTGTAGGTTTCTTGTTAACCTGACTACATAGTGATACAGTCAGGTTTTGAGTCAAGTTGAAGAGGAAGTCAGAGTTTATTTATAATCATTGATGAATGAAAAAGCATTCCTTTCCTTTTTACTTGTTGATTTTGTTTCCTTCACTTTCATTTTCTCAAACCCTTTCCGGCCGAATCATGGAACAGGACGGCCAGACTCCAATTCCGTTTGTGAATATCTGGTATAAGAACAAAACAGTCGGCACCTTTTCGAACAATGAAGGGTTTTTTGAAATTCCTTCCGGTTCCTATGATACAATTGTTTTTAGCTGTATTGGATATGAAAGGAAAGAATTGGTTCTTCGCAGCAACAGGTTAGACTTAAACGTTCTGCTCAAGTCTGATCCCGTGGTATTGCAAGAAGTGATTGTGGATCTAAATAATAGATGGGAAAGTGGTATCCTGGGGGCGTCCAAAGGAGCCGGAAAGTCCTCCTATCTCGGACTCTATTTCGAGGAGTTTAAAAAGCAGTTTTGGAAAGTGGAGGTTCCTAATGTGGAGAGTGTCACAGGCCTGATTCGCAAGGTTAAACTGGATGTTATTAAGGCCTGGCCGGAACAAGGCAGTCTGGTGGTCGGAGTAAACCTTACTTCAGGAAGATCAGATGAGAGAGCCCTACTCGCACGAGAAGAAATATTTCATCTTAATCTGTAAGAAATTGAGGATTGGCTGACATTTGACTTTCAGGATAAAAACATTCCAATTCCTGATACACTAAATGTATACCTTACTTTTATTGGAGTTAAGAATGAAACCACCTTTTCAGGTGGAACGCTTGATGTCAGATATTCAAGAAAAGAAACGGTCGTTCCGAAGGTATTTAAAAGATCATCTGTTGATGAGGAATGGAGAGCCGATTTTTTGCTGAACGGCGATAAATATCAGGGATTAAACCTTTGGCTGGATGTTGATATCGAAGACAGGTAACATCCCTTATCAAACTCCTTTCGGACTCATAAAGAACTCCTGCCTTCCCGATCCAAAAGAGACGTCCTTCCAATGATCCAGGTTGAACGTTATTCCAACCACACCGCAGGTCGGAACGTTTTCAATTTCAGAGCCGCAAAGCCGGTTCGCACAATCTGTCAATCCCGGATTGTGACCGAAAATAGCCAGACTTGAAGATCTTGGTGCGGACCTTATCACATTGAGAATTTCGTTAGATCCCGCGTGAAAGAGTTCCTTTGTCAATCGGATCTGACCCTCGTCAATTCCAAACTGATCACAGATATATAAGGCAGTGTAAAAGGCCCTGCTTGCCGTGCTTGAGATTAACACTTCTGGTTTTGAATGGTGCTCCGAAAGATACCTCCCCATTTTCAGCACATCTTTTCTGCCTCTTTTCCCCAGGGGCCGGTCATGGTCAGGGAGGTCAAACGCCCAGGAAGATTTTGCATGTCGGATAAGATATAGTGTGAGCACTGTTGATTAGGTGATTTAAGTGGAAATATAATTAGTCTGGCAGGTAAAAATCAAATGACAGGTCTTTCATACATTTAAAATGTCCCTTTGGACATTTATTGTATCCCCTTGTTGAGCATGGCCGACAGCTTAGTGATTTGTTTTCAAAAATGGTGAATTGGGTACGATAGGGATAAGTACCAAAAGCAGGAACTGTATTTCCCCAAATGGAATAGACAGGTTTTTTAAAAGCTGCTGCGACCTGCATCATTCCCGTGTCATGAGTAAATACCCATTTAGCTTTGGAAATAAGCGAAGCTGACTGGTTGAGGGAAAACTTGCCACACGCATTGAAAATGATAGTCTTTTTGTTGATTTGTTTCATTTCCACTTCTTTTTCCATGCTGCCAGGCTTAAAAAATGCTTCAATTTTATTCCCAATTCCCACTTCTTTCTTCCCGCCAACCAGTATCACCGGTTTATTAATCCGATCACATAACTCAATCATTCGGTTCAGCGGCAGTTGTCTTGTTTTGTGACGCGCTGCAATTACGAAGGCAGCAAATCCACCCTGAAAAGCATCCGGAAGCCAGCCGTCTTCAACCTCGTCTTTTTCTGGTATAAAATAATCAAGCCCAAGATTGTCATTTTTTACTCCAAGAGGCTCAATAGCCTGAATGTAGCGGTCGACCAGATGGACATTCGGAAGTCGGTTAATTTTAAAATTCACTAATAACCAATTAGCAAAATTCAACTTTCGAAAGGTAATTCGCTTCTTTTTTAGTCTGGCACTTAGAAGTTTAGTCTTATTATTATTTTGAAGATCAATGATCCGGTCAAATTGTTCAGCTTTCAGTTCGCTGGTTAATTCATGAAGTGATGCCTTTAGTAAATGGATTTTATCAATATAAGGATTTGCTTCAAGCAGTCCTGAAAATTCTTCCATGGTAGCAAAGTGAACGGTCCAGTCCTGACTCTTAAGAATCCGAATGACCGGAGTGGTCAGGACAATGTCCCCAAAAGAAGAGAACCTGAGAATGAGAATTTTCATGTTTCGTAAAAATAGAAACAACAGGGGTTTTGGTTAGTTTTAATTAAAAATGTTAAAGCAATGAATTATTGGTTGATCAAAAGTGAGCCTGGAACCTATTCCTGGGATGATTTTGTGAAGCTTGGCCGAGACCATTGGGACGGGGTTCGAAATTTCAAAGCCAGAAACAATATCAAAGCGATGAAACTGGGTGATCTGTGCATTTTCTATCATTCTGTCAGTGAGAAATCCTGCGTAGGTATTGCTGAAGTTGTAAAGGAGTATTATCCTGACCCTACCACTGATGATCATCGCTGGTATGTAATGGATGTCGTACCAGTCAAAAAATTGAAACGTCCGGTGAGCCTTGCTGAAGTAAAAGCTGATGAAAGGCTTGATCAGATGAAACTGGTCACTCACTCAAGATTGTCTGTCCAGCCGGTGACAGAGGAGGAGTATGGTATAATTCTTGAGCTAAGTGAGCGATAGGGAGATTCAATTTAACGTTGTTAAACCTTTGATATGAGGATAGTCTTACTGTTATTTTTAGTGCTTCCAGTGGTTGTTTTTTCTCAAAAAAGAAAGAATAAGAAAGATACCAGTACAATCATTTCTCAACCCAACAGAATAGAATTTGAGTTAGCTAAGGAAGGATCTGATTTTTATGTGATCTCTGGAGGGAAAGAAGGAATACTGGTCGTTGAAGAAACAGGAGAAATTGTGAGAGGTGGGGGGTACAAGTGGAACATTAGTATGGTAGATACAGCCTTCAATTTGTCCTGGTCACAATCACAATCCATTCCGGCTGACGGAAGCCTGTTGGGGTACGAATATTTTGAGGGTAAGTTTTATTTACTCTTCAATAAGAGCAGGTTTAGAGGAGACGATTTATTGGTATATCAGCTCAATATTGACTCTAAAAATTTTGTCACATATGAAATCACAACAGTTTTCCCGGTTGATATTACACATTTTGAATCTGTAGGTGAAACACTCCTCATTGCCGGCTATGCTAATTTCCGTCCGGTTGTAATCACCTATAACATAAATGATCGGATTCCAAGAGTGGTCCCCGGTTTTTATGACAGCAAAAATGATATGCTGGACCTGGTTGTGGATGAAGAATCGGAGCTTTTTACCGTAATACTCTCTGAAAAAATGCGAAATAAGAAATTTACTGCGCGCGTCAAAACCTTTACTGCGAAAGGTGATTTGATTCAGGACAACCTGATTGATCCAGGAGAAAAAAAGAGCCTGCTTGATGCAGCCAGTACAACCTTCTCTAACGGATTGCAATACCTGGCAGGTACCCACACCAAAAAGTCACTTTATTATAGTCAGGGATTCTACCTGAGCAAATTCATTAATGGAGCTCAGCAATTCAATAAATATTACCCCTTTGCCGACCTGAACAATTTCTTTAGCTATATGCGACCGAGAAGAGAGCAAAGAATTAAGAGTAAGATTGAAAGGAAGAGGGACCGTGGTAAAGTGAAAAAATTCAACTATCGATTGTTAGTTCATGAAATACTGCAGCGTGATGACGAATATATCATGATTGCTGAGGCTTACTACCCAAGGTATAGCTACAACAGCGGTGGAGCCACCTCTTACAGGCCTTACAATGGATTCGGAAACAGGAATGGATTTCAGTCCTTCAATCCTGATTTTTTGGGATATAAATATACTCATGCAGTTGTCGTTGGATTTGATCGGAATTGTAACATCATTTGGGACAATACCTTTAAAATTGAGGATATTCAGAAGTATGAACTCGAAGAAAATGTAATGGTCACCTCAGTTGGTGATAAGATTGTGTTGTCTTACCTGGAGGAAAATGAGATTCGGTCAAAAATTATTCAGGGTAATGAAATAGTTGAAGGAAGAACATTTAACCCTGTCAGATTGTCTTTTGAAATGGACGAACTCAAAACGAAGGATCCAAGGATCGAAGGGATAGAAAAATGGTACGGGAATACCCTCTTTGCGTACGGTATCCAAAACATCAAAAACGAAAGTGGCCTTGCCGGCAAACTTACCCGACGAGTATTCTACCTCAATAAAATCAGATTTGATCTTAATAAGGAAGTCAATTGACTGATAAGGATTATTTTTGCATGAAGTTAAATCATGCAAAAGCGCCTGCTTTTCGACAGCCAACTCCTAAAAGTCACGATCGGCAGATTGTGCCAGCAACTCATTGAAGTACATGAAGATTTTTCGCATTCCGTAATTATTGGAATGCAACCCAGAGGAATTTTTCTCGCAGAAAGAATAAAGAAGGAACTGGAAAACTTGTCCGGCTCTAAGGTGCCCCTGGGATATCTCGACACGACATTTCACAGAGACGACTTCAGAAGAAGAGATGAACCTGTGACGGCCAGTCAGACCCGGATTCCTTTTGAGATCGAAAATATGAATGTAATCCTGGTTGATGACGTCCTTTTCACAGGTCGAACCGTTCGCGCCGCACTGGATGCTGTGAACACGTTTGGAAGACCCTCAAAGGTTGAATTACTGGTTTTGATTGACAGACTTTATAGCAGACACATTCCGGTTGAAGCAAACTATGTGGGAAGAAAAGTCAATACTATTCAATCACAAAAAGTACTGGTTGAGTTGCATGAACAGGGGAAGGAAGACAATATTTGGTTAATTAACAAAGAAGAATGAGCCAACTGAAAAGTAAGCACCTACTTGGCATTAAGAATCTTGACAAAGAAGATATTGAACTCATTTTTCAAACAGCGGCTAATTTCAAAGAGATTATTAATCGGCCAATAAAGAAGGTTCCCTCATTGCGTGACGTAACAATTGCCAATGTTTTTTTTGAAAATTCAACTCGAACAAAACTATCCTTTGAACTCGCGGAGAAAAGACTTTCTGCAGATGTGATTAATTTTTCTGCCTCCGGGAGTTCGGTAAAGAAGGGTGAAACACTGCTTGACACGGTCAACAACATTCTGGCTATGAAAGTGGATATGGTTGTCTTGCGTCACTCAAGCCCCGGGGCACCACATTTTCTTGCAAAACACGTGGAGGCAAACATCATTAATGCCGGAGACGGAACCCATGAACATCCCACCCAGGCGCTGCTTGATACTTTTTCTATCCGGGAAAAAACAGGAGGCGTGGAAGGAAAAAAGGTAGTCATCGTAGGTGATATACTCCATTCAAGGGTGGCGCTTTCCAATATTTTTGCCTTACAAATTCTGGGTGCTGAGGTGATGGTTTGCGGACCCTCAACACTTCTTCCCAAACATATTGGTGAATTAGGGGTGAAAGTTGAAACTGATATCAGGAAAGCACTACAATGGTGCGATGTGGCAAACGTGTTGCGAATTCAACTGGAGCGACAAAAGATGAGGTACTTTCCATCCCTGAGAGAGTATTCTCAATACTTTGGTATTAATAAGCAATTGCTGGATTCGCTTGATAATGAAATTACCATTATGCATCCAGGTCCGATTAACAGAGGTGTTGAAATTACCAGTGATGTAGCAGACTCTGATCATTCCATAATTCTGGAGCAGGTAGAGAATGGTGTCGCACTCAGAATGGCCGTTCTGTATCTATTGGCTGGTGGTAGTTCCTGATTTCATTGCCCAAAGAATCTTTCCGCTTATATATCTGGCATGACCTTCGCAACAGATTGCGCCAGGTGCAAAACATATATATCTTTCATCAGATCATATTGTAGACGGAATGTATACTGCGATTCTATTTATCAGTTGATAACTCTCGATTTTACCTGTTAGAATTGTTTAAAGTGGTTTAAAGCACTTTTAGAAAAATCTTTTTCAGGGACCTAAAAATCGGAAAAATGAGATTAATCGGACTTTTTGTAATTGCATTGGCGATAAGTGTTTATGGTCAGGATTCAGACTTATTAAAAATTAAGTCACTAAATGAACAAGCCTCCATGCAGCTCAGTATAGATCGTGACAGTGCCAGGGCTTTGTCGAAGGAATCATTTTATTTAAACAATGACCGTTTCATTGATGAAAAGGCTAAAAACCTGCTCGTGGTTGGTATGAGCCTAAAGTTTGAGGACAAAATGGATAGTGCGTTCGTTCTATTTACAGAGGCCGGAAGAATTGCTAAAGAGTTAGGGATGCAAAAAGAATTGGGAGTCTCATATTGGTACAAGGCTAAGGTTTGGCATGAATTAAGTGCATTTGAAAAATCAAGACAAGACTATTTAGCCGCTTCTGAGATTCTTGAAGGATGTAAGGAGTTTGAGACACAATTTAAAGTGCTAAATGGTCTGGGGGTTATAGAGATAAAGCAGGGAAATTATGTTGAAGCTCTGAAAGCATTTAAGCGATCTTATGAGATAGCCGTTCGTGAAGGTTTTGAGAATAATGCCAATAGAATTTTGAATAACCTCGGAGAGGTCTATGCTCTGATGGAAAACTACGAGAAGGCTCTTGAATTTAATAAAATGGCTTTAAATGTATCGGATACTTCCGCCAACAAAGGACTGATTGTCGAGGCGCTTATTAATCGCGCAAAATTGTTTGTGAAGATCAACAACCATGACAGTTCAGTTTATTACTATTCACAGGCACTTAAATACAGTGAGGAATTCAGGGTTGACAGACAGTTAGCCAATTCAAGCCTTGGATGTTATTATTTCCAAATTGGCGAGTATGAGCTTTCAGTTGAAAATTTTAAGAGAAATCTTGACGATCCAACTGAGTATAGAAGAGATCAGACAATGCTCTATCTATGTAAAAATTACCTCGCTTTAAATGAATATGACAGTGCTTTAAACTATGCCTTTTTAGCCTACAATTTTTCTAAAAAGAATGGAATGAAGGAATCTGCGTGTGAAGCTTCCAGACTCATTTCAGATGTGTATTTCATGGCAAAGAAGTTTGAGCAGTCTTATAAGTATTTGCAGGAACATATTGAGTGTAAAAACCTTATCCACAATAATCAGGAAAAGAAGCAACTGGCTGACCTTAGGGTGCAAATTGAAACCATTGAGAAGGCAGGCGAAATTGAACTATTAAAGGCACAGGCAAATCTGGATCAGTTAAACAGAGTCCTTATTGTAAGAGTCAGTTCACTGGTTGTCTTTGTATTATTTCTTGTTATCATTCTCATTTACAACAGAAGCAGACATAACAGAAAAATTCAAATGCTAAAAGCCAGGAACCTTCGGGATGAGATTGAAAAGAGCAAAAAAGATCTCCATACTCAGGCGATGCACATGATCAGGGTAAATAATAATGTGCTGGAGATTGAAGAAAAACTCAAAGAATTGAAACCAAAAGTAAATGGACATGCACTCGAAGTGCAACGATTGATTAATACCATTCGATTTAATAAAAATCAGGAAAAGGACTGGGAGAACTTTGATCATTATTTTGAAGGACTTAATTCAGGGTTTTCTGATCGGTTAAGAGCGGAATTCCCAAGTCTGACACTCAATGAAATTCGACTCTGTTCCCTGCTGAAAATGAATCTGATGAATGGAGAAATTGCCTCGATTCTAAATGTAGAGACGAAGAGTGTTACAATGAAAAAATACAGATTGAAGAAAAAACTGGGTCTTTCCGAAGGTGATGATCTGGTTAAATATCTGTCAAGTGAATTAGTTGAAGTTGGATAATTATGAAGATTAGAAGATACTACTCAGTATTGCTGCTGTTTGGATTCTGTATGGGCTTTGCTCAAAGCGTCAGTACATTTAATATTGACGAAGCAGGAATCTCATTCGATTTGCCCGGGGGGTGGACTCAATCCGGGAAAACAGGTAAGCTGGAATATGGAAAAGTACAATTTGATTTCACACATCCGCATGTACAGGGAGAAGGAAGAGTGATCAACCCATCAATTTTTGTTATCGTGGATAAAAGCAGTTGGTTTAAGAGTGAAGAAGAATATTTAGAAGAAAAATTATCGTTTCATAAGGTGATGGATGATCAGATAGATGCAACATATGGTAAAGATGATCAGGAAAATCAATTGAACATAGCATGTTATTTTTCAATTGGAACTTCAGGCATCCCGAATGATCCATATGGACAGAAGTTGCTGCTTGTCACTTTTTGGAATGAGAAATGTGGCTTTCATCTGCAAATAAAAACTTCGAAGAAACACTTTGAGTCAAACCAATCTGAATACGAACAAATCCTTAAATCAATAAGGATATCTAATTGATTACCTGCCTGTGTAGTTAAATGGAGTAATTCTTAGTAGTTCTTCTTTAATTTCAGCATTAACCTCCAAGCCTTCTATAAACGTTTTTATAGCCTTTTCATTAATAACCTCATTAGTCCGGGTAAGTGCCTTTAGTGCTTCATATGGTTTTGGATATCCGTCTCTTCTCAGGATGGTCTGAATGGCCTCAGCTACAACTGCCCAATTATCTTCCAAATCAGCTCTTAGTGCTGTTTCGTTTACGTTGATTTTTGACAATCCTTTTTCCAGAGAAAGGAAAGCCAGAAGCGAATGTGCCATTGGAACCCCAATGTTTCTTAGCACCGTAGAATCCGTGAGGTCTCTCTGAAGCCGGGATATTGGCAGTTTGGCGCTCAGATGTTCGAAGTTTGCATTGGCAATTCCAAAATTTCCTTCTGCATTTTCAAAATCAATCGGATTGACTTTATGAGGCATGGCTGAAGATCCTATTTCATCTTTTGCAATAGTTTGCGTAAAATAATTCATGGAGATATACTGCCAAATATCCCTGCTCAGATCAATAAGTATTGTATTGATCCGTTTAAATCCATCAAAAAGAGCTGCAAGATGATCGTAATGTTCGATCTGGGTAGTTGGCTGACTCCTGTAGAGCCCGAGCTTACTTTCAACAAATTGTTTCCCAAAAGCATGCCAGTCATCATTGGGATAAGCCACTGAATGAGCATTGAAATTACCAGTTGCTCCGCCAAATTTTGCTGCAAAAGGGACCTGTCGAACAAGCTTCAATTGCTCTTCGAGCCTAACCTGAAAAACTCTGATTTCTTTTCCCAGTCGGGTAGGGGATGCAGGCTGACCATGTGTCTTTGCCAACATAGGTAACTCTTCCCAGTCATCTGATTTCCTTTTTAAAATTGAAATGAGTCTTTCAATTGCCGGTATAAAAATTTCATTCACAGCATCCTTTAAAGACAGAGGAATTGCCGTATTATTGATATCCTGAGACGTAAGTCCAAAATGAATAAATTCTTTGAAATCAGTCAGTTCAAGAGCGTCAAATTTTTCTTTAATAAAATACTCCACGGCCTTCACATCATGATTCGTGGTTTTCTCAATTTCTTTTATGGCCTCAGCATCAGAAAGTGAAAAGTCCTCATAAATTTTCTTTAGAAGATCATTCACAGATGAATCGTAATTTGAAAATTGGGGGATTCCTGATTCTGAAAGAGCTATGAAATACAGAATTTCAACTTTTACGCGATAAGCAATCAGCGCCTTCTCTGAAAAATAGTCCGAAAGTTTTGACACCTTGTTGCGATACCTTCCGTCAATTGGTGAAATCCCTTCGAGGGGGTTGAAATTCATAGTTTTTTCGTTGAAAATGAAGTGGCAAAATTACTTTATCCGAACTACCTGTGGAAGGAGCATGTCACTATACCTTTTTTACTTGCCTGAAGTGAGGCTGAGGACTACCTTTGCGCCGCAAAAAAGTACATAGAATGGCGTTCGGATTATTCAAGAAGAAAAAGGAAAAGGAGGATAGCAGGTATCAAACACTTAGCGTCCGTGAAGTAGTGCCTATCGCTAAGGATGCTGTAAATCTGGTTTTTGAAAAGCCTGCAAAGTTTGATTATAAGCCGGGGCAGTTTATCACAATCATTCAGGAAGTGGATGGTAAGAAGATACGAAGAGCCTATTCTCTTTGTTCGACTCCTGTAGAAGATGAATATCCTGCAGTGACAGTTAAGAGGGTCCCTCAGGGTGCAATGTCTAACTACCTCAATGAGCAGGTTAAGGCCGGAGATGAGCTGCAGATCATGGAGCCAATGGGGATGTTTACCACAGAATACAAAGCTGATAATAAGCGCGATTCAGTTTTTTTTGGAGGAGGAAGCGGTATAACCCCACTTATTTCTATCATAAGAACCATACTTATAAAAGAGCCTGAAAGCAAAGCCACACTGGTATATGGTAATCGTAGTACTGAATTTGTGATCTTCAGTGAACTGATTCAACAACTTCAGGAAAAGTATTCCGGACGATTCAAAGCCCTGCACATCCTGGAAGAAGGAGAAGCTGACTTTAACGGAAGGCCAACCAGGGAAATGATCACGGAGATTTGCAGGACACTTGGATGTGATAATCAGACGGAATTCTTTATATGCGGTCCTCAGCCAATGATGGACGTAACAACTGAAGGGTTGAACGCATTAGGATTCCCTTCGGCAAATATCAGAGTAGAAAGTTTTGAAGCAGGGAAATCATCTCCATCGGATAAGAAAACGGATGGAAGCGGAAGCATTGTCACGATTCTTTTGGATGGCGAGGAACACACAATCACCGTTAAGAAAGGTATGTCGGTGCTGGATGCTGCTTTGAAAAAGGATATGGACATGCCATATTCCTGCCAGAGTGGGTTATGCACTGCATGTCGTGGGAAATGTCTGGAAGGAGAAATCAGTATTGACGAAGCTGAGGGGTTGTCTCAGGAGGAGCTGGATGAGGGTTATGTTCTAACCTGCGTTGGTAAACCAATGACGGAAAAGGTCACAGTAGAAATAGGGTAATCAGATCGCTTTGAACTTAATATTAAAAGTCGTTCCTTTTCCCAATTCACTTTCTACAGATATTTCACCATCCATAGCCGTAACAAATTTCTTTACGATCGAAAGACCCAGACCGGTAGATTTTTCATTACTGGTTGGTTTAGCGGTGAATGTGGCAAATCGTTTAAAAAGGGCCTGCTTTTCCTCCTCATTGAGACCCGGTCCCTCATCTTTCACTGAAATTATTTGATAATTACCCTCCTGCCTGACATCAAGATAAATGCACGTACCTGATGAAGAAAACTTGATTGCATTTGAAACCAGGTTGTCTAAAACCTGATCAAAATAGCTGGCATCAAGATTTGAAAAATGTCCGGTATTCTCTTTAAACAATGTCTTTATTTCAATTCCCTTGTTTTCTGCAATCTGCTTAAAATTCCGGGTGGTACCTTTTAGCATATCATTGATATTGACCTTTGTCATATTCAAATTGATCTTCATGTTTTCAATGGCGCTTATATCTAGAACTTTTTCTATCATATCGCTCATTTTTTGAGTGGACATCCTGAATAAATGCATATACTGATCAGAGTTTGCTTCATCTCCACTGCTGGTTTTAACTCCGGTAATTAGCTGCATGAGACTCCTAATCATGTTCAAAGGGTTCCTTAAGTCATGTGCAACTACCCCCATGAGTGTATTCTTTTCCTCATTGAGCCATTTTAGTTTTTTGTTTTGTTTCTGAATAAAGTAGTAGGATCTGCCAAGTGTGGTGGCCAGTAGGGCAAGCAATATCAAAGCCAGTAGAATGAACTGATTTTCCCTTTCTCTTGATTTCAATTCCTGCGCGTAGGCTATTTCAGCAGCTAGTTGCTCTTTTTCTAATTCCTCTACTTGTTTCCTGAATTCGAACTCCGCAGTAAATTGTGACGCTTTTTCAATGTTATTTGATTCATATAATGAATCTGAGAATTGTTGATACAGCTCAAGGTATTTGATGGTGGCTGTTTTGTTACCTCGCCTTTTGTAGAATTGTGTAAGTTCATAAAGTGCCTTTTTTTCATCCCGGCTTAGTTGTGCTTCTCGAGATTGTCTGAGAGATAACTCTATTGATTCAAGCGATTTTCTATATTGACCCTGTTGCTCGTAAAGCTTTCCCAATCCAAGATTAACAGTGGTCAGAATCGCAATGTCTTCACAGATGGTTGCATTTGTGAATGCCTCGTTAAGGTAATATGCTGCGGAATCCTGATTATTCTCAGAGAGGTATAGTGAGCCTAATCCCTCAAGCGGATAGATGTCAAAACAGGACATGTCAAGCCTTTCACTTATTTCAAGTGATTCCCATAGCGATGATTTGGCCCTTATTGTATCACCATTCTTCAGGTAGATATAGGATAGATTGTTTAAAAGGAATGCTTTGTCTTCCTCAAAATCGAAGATGCCGGCTTTTTCAAGCGCTTCGGTATAATACTTTAGAGCCATTTCAGTGTTATTCATGTTATCATACATGACTCCAAGGTTATTGATGATCAACAACTCACCTTCTGCATCTTCAGTGTTTTTGGCTATTTCTTTTGCGATTAAATAGTTCTCAAGCGCTTCAGAATAAAGGCCCATATTATCGTAGATAATACCAATCTGATTAAGAACTTCACCTCTTTCTTTCGTCATTCCCTCTTTCTCATAAATATCTTTTGCGGCAAAACAATGCTTAAGAGCCAGCGTGTTATTTCCTCTTTTGTGATGTATGCCGGCCAATGCAAAACTGGCATCAGCCATCCCGGTCGTGTAGCCCCTTTCTTCAGCTTGAGTCAGCGATTGCTCAAGGAAATGGACAGCAGAGTCATTGTCATTTTTATTTCGAAAGAAGATCGAAAGATTCCAGTTTACATCTGATATTTTTTTTGTAAGACCCAGCTTATCGTAGCGGTCGATGGCACGATTAATAAATATCATGGCCGAATCTTCACCCATTTCAAGTTTGAAAAGACCAAGTGCAACTTCACTTCTGGCTTTCAGTTTTTCGGAATCGACTGATTGAGAAAGCTTATAAGCTTCCAGCGCCAGTTGATAGCCTTCATCCTGATCTAAATCATACTCTCTTGAGATGTCAAGTAAAAGCGTAATTCTGGATGTATCATTTCTAACTGACCTGAGATTCTCATATAAGCTGTCGAGTCTGGCACTTTGGGCAATGGTGTCAGCAAAAACGAATGTCAGCAGGGCAAAGAGGACAATTAACCTCATAAACTAAAGCTGGTGATTATAGCTAATTCCAAATATAAGTTAATCCCAACTCGCGCTTATCACAAATCTGACTCGATTATTAGTCACATTCTTTATTTTGGCTCTCTTAAATAAACGAGTATGAAAATCAGACTTTCCTTTCTATTAGCACTTCCATTTATACTTTCAGCACAGGTAAAAAGCCCTCAAGAGTTTCTGGGGTATGAACTGGGAGATAAGTTTACAAGACATCACCGCGTTGTTGATTACTTCAATCATGTGGCACAGGGTTCCGCCAATGTAAATTTGATTGAATATGGCAAAACCTACGAAGACCGTCCTTTATTGCTCGCTTTTATTTCTACTGAAGAAAACATAGCCAGGCTCGAGGAGATAAAGGAGGATAATCTTAAACGCGCCGGAATACAGGAAGGAGCGCCTGATGGAAAGGTTTCAATTATCTGGTTAAGCTATAACGTTCACGGGAATGAATCTTCCTCTACCGAGGCATCAATGGCAACTATTTATGAGCTTGTCAAAGAAGGCTCTGATAAATCTGACTGGCTAAAAAATACGGTAGTGGTTATTGATCCGTGTATAAATCCGGATGGAAGAGATCGCTATGCTAATTTTTTCTGGCAGTATGGGAATCAGCCATATAACCCGGATCCAAATTCGATGGAACATAATGAGCCATGGCCGGGAGGCAGAGCAAATCATTACCTTTTTGACTTAAACAGGGACTGGGCATGGCAATCACAGATAGAATCACAAAGCAGGATAAAAGTTTATAACCAATGGCTTCCCCAGATTCATGTGGATTTTCATGAACAGGGGATCAATTCCCCTTACTATTTTGCACCAGCTGCTCAACCATTTCATGAACTGATCACGCAATTTCAGCGAGATTTTCAGACTGAAATTGGACGAAATAATGCACGGTACTTTGACGAAAACAACTGGTTTTATTTCACTAAGCAGTTTTTCGATTTGTTATATCCCAGCTACGGAGACACGTACCCTACTTACAATGGAGCGATTGGTATGACATATGAGCAGGCAGGTCATGGAAGAGCCGGACTCGGAATTATCAAACAGGAAGGTGATTCTTTGACACTAAAAGATCGGATTGCTCACCATTATACAACCGGACTTTCCACCATTGAAATTTCTTCTAAAAATTCTGATCGCCTCCTTTCTGAGTTTGGAAAGTTCTTTGGAAATAATTCAAGTCTTAAGTATAAGACATTTGTGTTGAAGCATGACGGGAATGAGGATAAGTTTAATGCACTGAAAACCTGGCTGGACGTGCAGGGTATAGAATACGGAAGTGCTTCCAATTCAAAGGGCTTAAGAGGTTACAATTACTCGACAGGTCAGAATTCAGGATTCACAATTGGATCAAAGGATATGGTAATCAACATGGACCAGCCAAAAGCTACTCTGGCACACATCCTAATGGAGCCTAAGACGACACTTGTTGATTCTGTCACGTATGACATAACTGCCTGGGGAGTCCCGTATGCGTACGGAATTCAGGCTTACGCAACCGAACAACTTATTCCGGTGCAACCAACACAGGCGGAAACATTCGCACCTCAGCAGACTCCTGCAAGGGCCTATGCTTTTGTAGCTAAGTGGAATAGTATGGATGATGCAGTGTTCCTTGCAAACCTTCTGAAGGAAAACATAAAAGTTCGATTCACAGAAAGGGTGATGAATCATAAAGGAACTTCATTTGATCGTGGTAGTCTGATCATTGCAAAACGAGACAATAAGCAACTGGGGACGAATTTTGAAAAGGAAATTGTACGACTTGCTAATGAAAGTGAGCGAAAACTGACTGCAGTAGGTACCGGATTCATGGATGGGGGACCAGACATTGGAAGCAGTGACGTACGTTATTTGAAGAGACCAAAAATAGCATTGCTGGCAGGAGATGGCACATCATCGCTTGCATTTGGAGCTACCTGGCATTTCATGGAGCAGGAATTGAAATATCCGTTGACCGTACTGGGGACAGATTATTTTGGCAGAGTTGATCTTTCAGAATACGACGTAATTATAATGCAGGATGGATGGTACAGTACATTCAAAGAGCAGGAAATGAAAAAATTAATGGAGTGGGTTTCTTCAGGGGGTAAGCTGATAGCAGTAGAAGGAGCATTGGGAAAACTGAAGGATAGTGATTACTCATCGTTGAGTGAATACAACTCGGAAGATGATAAAAAGGAGGGGGAGAAGAAAGAAGAGGAGCGAGATGAAAAAGCACAATTGGTACGGTATGAAGATCAGGAACGAGAATCGATCAAAAGCTTTGCCCCCGGGGCAATTTACAGAGTGAAAGTTGACAACAGCAACCCGCTTGCTTTTGGATATAACAGCTATTATACATTAAAAACAAGCTCTGATAAAGTTTCTTATCTGGAGGGAGGAAATGCCGGGATAATTGAAAATGAAAATGATATACTGAGTGGCTTTGCAGGTCAGTATGCACGGGAGGACATGGCCAAAACACTTGTCTTTGGAGTAGAAGGAAAAGGCAGGGGTCAAATTGTCCACATTGTAGATAATCCATTATTCAGGTCATTCTGGCATAATGGGAAACTTATGTTTGTCAATGCGCTGTTTTTTGTAGGTCAGTAATGGAGATTATTTGATTGATTTTAGGAAGAATACAATTTCTTCAACTATCGTTTCACGTTGATGTACAGTTGTAATAGTGGCAGCATCGTCACCCAACAGATGCCCCAGATTTCCAAACTGAGAATGATTGCCTCCTTCTATCATTCTCAGTTTTGTCCCGATTGGGAGTTTATCCTCATTCTCAAGTACTTCCCGGGTGCTTGCAAGCCCGTCATGTTCCGCATATAATTTAAGTGTCGGAAGTGTACTATAAGAGAGATCAAAATCTCTTGGATGTGAAGTTCCCATAATGATTAGTGCTTTTAGTTTATCGGGATTCTCATGTACAAACTGAGCGGCCATTTTGGCTCCCTGTGAATGCCCGCCCAGAATATACATTTGATTCGGATCATCAAAATCGAATAGATCATTGATTTTGTTGTAACCAAACTTTGCCATTCTATACGGCATTTTGATAATGTGTACAGAAATTCCATTCTCACATAATTTCCGGGCAAGAGGAGTATAAGCAACCGGATCAGTAAGACCTCCCGGGATAAAGATGAATTCTGGAGCATCAGGACGTATCGTACGAAATGAAATCATATCATCGTTCCTGGAGACCCGAATTGAGTCTGTTTCAACAAAAATCCCTTTGCTTACATTTCTGGCTTGAAATGAGTACCAGTTCCGGCCCATGAATATGATGCCAAAGGTCACCCATATAATTCGGATCCATTTTCTCACATGCTAAGTTCGATTAAAACACCCATGAGTATCACTTCCAGTGAGATATACAACAAAAGAATCATTGATCTTATTTTACCTCTTTTGTAAAGTAGTATTCCAAGCATGATTGAAAACTTTTAATTGGTTGATAATTGTTGAGAATTAAGACATATTCTTGATCGATTAGAACCGGTAGAATTCATCCACGTTTCTTTTGTCTTCAGTGATTTGAAGTGCAAAGCCAATCCCGACACCAATCCCGCTACCAAGACCTGTTCTGATCATTGCCCCAATGATCAGAACAGGAACCAAATGTTTGTTATTCATAATTTTTTATGTGTTATGACTTAAGTCTTCCGTCCTTTTTGAGTGCCTGATGAATGATCCATTCTATCTGCCCATTGGTACTGCGAAATTCATCTGCTGCCCACTTTTCCAGGGCCTTCATGGTGTCTTCATTCAATCTCAACGCAAATGGTTTCTTCTTAGCCATTCATTACCCGGTTTTCTCTTAGTTTTCGGATCGCAGATTCCATGTAGTCAGGTCGCTGGGTCCCAATCAGAATTTTTTTTCCGTTTTTCAGTACCAGTTGTAGTCCGGTATTACCGGCAACATTAAGCGCTCTCCCGGATCTGAACCGAAAGCGATATCCGTACCCGCCATATTCAATGATGGCTTTGTATTTTCTTATGTACATTTCTTCAATGTCCTCTTTTGTGATCTTTTTTTCAGAATTTACGAAGGGAGGAAATTTATAGTAGATCGCGCGCTCATCAATGGTGACCTGCAATGTAGCGGTGGAAAGTAGAATCATTATGCCTACAGTCACAACTACAGCGATGATCAAACCAACATAATCATCTGGATTATCTGACATAATAAGCCCAAAAACTGCACCACTGATCGAGGCGAAAGTAATCCCGATTATGAGGTACCACATCCAGGTACCTCTGAAAGTTTGTGTCTCTTCAAAAATCAGTTTGCCTTTCATGCTTAGTGATTTAACGTTCCTGTATTAACTACAGGAGCAACGTCTTTATCTGCGCACAGAACTACCATCAGGTTACTTACCATGGCGGCTTTCCTCTCTTCATCCAATTCGACCACATCTTTTTCCTGCAACTGCTCAAGAGCCATCTCTACCATTCCTACAGCTCCTTCTACAATTTTGTGTCTGGCTGCTACGATAGCAGTTGCCTGTTGTCTTCGAAGCATCGCGCTTGCGATTTCCTGTGCGTATGCAAGGTAGCCGATTCTAGCCTCAAGGATTTCAATACCGGCAATGTTCAAACGATCCTCGATTTCATTCTCCAGGGCTTCATTTACTGATTTAATACCTGAGCGAAGTGTCACTTCTGCCTGCTCATCATCGAAATTATCGTACGGATAAGTTCCGGCCAGCTTTCTGACAGCAGCATCTGTTTGTACCCGTACAAAATTTTCGTAATCGTTTACCTCAAATGCAGCAGCATAGGTGTCTCTCACCCTCCAGACAAGGATGACAGAGATCAGGATAGGGTTTCCAAGCTTATCGTTCACCTTGATCCGCTCACTATCGAAGTTTCTTGCTCGAAGTGAGATTTTCTTTTTCATGTAAAAAGGATTGACCCAAAAGAATCCATTACTCCTGACCGTTCCTTTATATTCTCCAAAGAGGACAAGTACGCGTGATCCGTTCGGGTTGACGAAAAAGAATCCAGGGATCATAATCATCCAGAGAAAGAGCAGAATTAAGAACAGGGGGGATTTCATGACCGCCATTCCGGCAATCGATATTGTCAGAAACAGGATATTCACGAAAAGCATGAGGTATCCGGATACTGGAGAGTTTGTTGATTCTTTTGATTCCATTTCTACTTCAGTTTAAAGGGTTTTAATAAATGATTTAATTGCAGGCATGAGCGCTTCGCTTAGAGGAAGGTCAGGCTTGTTGTATGTAGCCATATTGGCTGCAGGATCGGAGGGAGCATCTTTCAACAGATGATTCATCCCATCAATGATGGTCAATTTTGCTGTAGGACAGGCCGTTTTCAGCATTTCAGCCTGATCAGTGCCTACCTGAATATCAGTAGTTCCGTTAATGATCAGGACAGGAATAGTAAGCCTGGAAATTTCTTCTTTTGGGGAATAGTCAATATAAGATTTGAAATAACCCTGTATATGCGGTCCAAACAGAGATGCCAGAAAAGGATTCACTTTAGTGACGGTATAACCTGCTCTCATGGAGTCAAGGATGGTTTTAGCTTCCGGAACGAGTATGGGAGCCTGTTTTCCAAGCTGCTCTACCACCATGGTCCCTGCATCATCGGCAAGGCCGGCGAGGGATATATAACCCTTAACATTCTTATTGTTTTGTGCAGCCACCATTCCAACAAGTGAACCCTGGCTATGTCCGGCGATGACCAGTTTTTTATAGCCCCTTTCCTTAAGAAAATTTAACCAGGCCTGGGCATCTTCTATGAGTTCCGGAAATCTGAGGACAGCAGGATCAGTAACTGCCTTTTTACTGGCAGCAATACCTCTCTTGTCAAATCTTAAAACAGGATAACCTTCGAGAGTCAGATCATGTGCGACCATCTTCAGGGAATTGCTATTGAGACCCATGGCACTGTTTCCGTCCCTATCAGTGGGACCTGAGCCTGAAATCATCAGAATAGCTGTTTTGGTTTTCGTTGGGGGGATACTGAGTGTGCCCTTTAATTCACCAATTGAAACCTCTTCCTCTGTGAAGTTTTGAGCGTGGCAGGTGCCTGAAACAAGTAGCGCAATGATAAATATTATTATATTCATAAGTGATATTAAAATGATATCATTGTAATATACGTCAGAATATTTGAACAGGTTTTGATTTTCTTTGCGGTTAATGAAAAGTAAGCTCAAATCCTGGCCTGATTTTCACCATAGAATTAATATGGTGTACCATGCGATAATAGCAGTTAGTCTGGTGCCTTTTGCTCTTGTTTTTTTAGATATTGATTCCGGGAAAGATGCCACTTCTCAAATCGAGGCTGAGTATGAATGGATGGTAATGGTGATACTGATAGCTGCCTCAGCTACCATGTGTGTGCGTGTATGGAGAAATGCGAAGGTCAAACTGGACTCCATTGATTCAAATCTTTCAATAAAGAAGCGCTTGATCACTTATTTCAATTTTCAGATTAAGAGATACTTTCAGTTAGAAGCCGGCGCACTGGTTAGTCTGGTTGGTCTGTGGCTGACGGCCCATTACATTTTTGTTGTGGCTTATGTATTGGTTTTGGTTCAGTTCTCACTGCTCAGGCCTTCTCAGGATAAGGTAATTCGGGATTTAAAATTTAGTAAAGAAGAAAGAGAAAAATTGCGTGGGGAAGAATTATAAAAGCCACCCTGTGAAACAGGACGGCTCTATATAGGTATCAGGAAATGTTATAATGTTATTCCAAAGCTTACGGCATTTAATGCCGGGCCCCTTCCGGAGGAGAATACTTCATTTAAATCATAGGTACCAAATAATTCAACACCTTTCCATCCGATTTGTCCTCTAAGTCCGTATCTCAGGTTTTCGAGATAGAAGTTATCTCTTTCCTTCTCCTTATCTCTGCTTCCTCCTTCTTTATAGATGTACTTGGTATGACTTCCCAATCTGTATCCAACATATCCACCCATACCGAAACGAATCCCTTTTCTTGAATATCTTTTGATACGTATTCCTTCTGCTTCAATGCTCCTTACTCTTCTTCGTCCTCTTGAAAAATCAAACATCGGAACAAAAGAGGCATTAAGATAGGAGGCAGTCAGCTTACTTTTTAATCCATTCTGGTTGGGATCGTCAATGAAATCCACATTTGTATCAGTTTTAACTGCTCTAAAGTCTGCATCTTCAAATTTCCAGTTGTACCAGTTCAAACCAAGGCCCCATTCGATAAAAAGCGGACCGCCAACCCATGTTCTGTTGGTGCTGTTTAGCCCTACATACCACGAGCCGAAAGGTTTAACAGAGTATGGAGAGTTATTGGCATCAGGAAAATTCCCGTCTTCCAGCCAGTTGTTTAATCCGATATCTACATTGAAATGGTGTGTTGTTCTGTCAGTCCGATCTGTTTCATAGGTGGTTTTTCTCCTGTTATACCAGTCATCTTCATCGAAATTGTTCATTTCATCAGGATCAACTTCGACGCTAAGTCCTCCAAGATCCAGGTTAATTCCATCAGACTGGACACCTATTCTGGGGCTTCTGTTATCGTCTACGTATTCCTTCCCTTCATCATTTATAACCAGATATTCAACACTGTCTCCTAATTGAGCATTAAGGTCTCTTATCATTTGGTTGATGTCATATTTCTGAAGCTCAGCCAAATCCGCACGTGATTTTGTGTAGATCACAATTTTGCTGTTGTTATTTAATTCTATAATAACAGTGTCTGATTCAGACTTTCTTTCCGCCATTGATATCAATGGAATCAGGAGAGCAAGTGTGGTTATATATCTAATCGCTTTCATCTTCTTGTATTATTTGAGTTCAACAATAGTCCCTTGGTTTTAAAGACTTGTCCTGTCCTTGTTTTTGTTCTTAAACCCTCCATTTATAAAATCATCCTTCGCGGTTTTTATATCCGCTAAAACATCACCTGGAGAAAGTTTCCCCGCAATCGCAAAGAGTTTTTTGATTCCACTCACACTGTCAGGAGCCTGCCTTTTCTCAGTAGCTGACGAGATATAAGTAATTTTCACTTTGGATAAATCTGTTTCAAAACCTGCTGCCGGTTCGAATGTCTCCAACTTCTCTAATTCTGGCTGTTTAAGAACTTCAGGTTGCATCGTTTCTGTATTGACAACTGCATTTTCAATGTTCAATTCAGGAATTGATTCCTCCATTGCCTCTTTTGAACCAGCTTCAGTTGTATTGGCAACCAGTTGAGCTGCAGGTTGCTTCATCACTTTGGCAACAACAAGCCTTTCTTCTTTTTTTGTTATAACAGGTGCCTGAGGCAATAATAATTCTGGCCCTTCAATCTGAACCGGGTGATTGATTTCAGACGCAATTGGTGTCAGATCATTCACTGATTCCTGCGGCCAGACAACCCAGGTGATGATAAGAAGGGAAACTGAAGCTGCGATCCAGTAAAACTTCACAGGATTGCGTTCTGTAGTAATCTTCTTTTCAACCTTTGACCATGCACCTGCTGAAGGTGCTACTTCAAAGCTGTCCAGTTTCTCTCTAAATAATTGATCAATTTTTTGCTGATCCATTGTTAATATCTTTTTCTAGTTCACTTTCAATTTCCGATAATCTGTTTTGCAGCCACTTTCTTGCTCTGCTGAGTTGAGATTTGGATGTGTTTTCACTAATATCCAGCATCTTGGCAATCTCCCCGTGATTGTAACCTTCAATGGCATACAGATTAAAGACAGTACCATATCCTACAGGGAGTTCTTTGATCATCTTCATCAAATCCTCAGCCTGCAGTACATCGTCGATCACCCCAATGTTTGGTGTCTCAATCATTGAATCAATGTCCATTTCAAGTGACATGTTACGATTCTTTCTGATGTACATCAGGCAATCATTCACCACAATTCTTCTAACCCACCCCTCAAAGCTTCCGTCTCCTTTGAATTGTTCCAGTTTATCAAACACTTTTACTAAACCTCCGATCATTACATGTTCCGCTTCTTCCCGGTCTTTTATGTACCTGAGGCATACTCCCAACATTTTGGGAGCAAGTCGGTCATACATGCCACGTTGTGCTGAGGCCTTTCCTTTTCGGCAGTCAGCTATAAGCTCCTCTTCTGTTATTGACTTATTAATACGTAGCATGGGTTTGACCTTCATAGACTAGATGCAGGGGAGGTCGCATTGGTTGCGTGATGTAAATAAAATTTAATTAAAACAAAAAAGTCGGCTTTTTGGGCCGACAAATAAGAGGTTTTAATTTCTAATCCTGATCAGAATGGTGGTGATGCCTGAATCTGTTTTGTCTTCGCAGGAGGAATTTCCACATCCCGGTGACAAGATCATCTAGTGCATAATGGACAATATTCTTAATATTTTCCCAATTGTTCTGTTTTTTCATCACAAAGGTTGATTAGCCGGACAACACAGTAAATGTACGTTAAAACAAAATAAAACACCTTATGCTGTGTCAGCCGTATCAAAAATTGTAAATAAAAGAACGGCTTATCCTTGAATAGTACAATAGGTGTATAGAAAGGGAGAAAAAAAAGAGGGACCGATTATTTAAAACCTAAGTCCCTCATTTTAAGTATGAAGAGGAATGCAAGTCTATTCTATGCACTTAGAAGGGAATTGTAAAAAAGGCTGAAACCTCAATACTGTAAAAAAGAAGATTTTATCAGGGAATATGGGATGTTAGCTTTAATGCTGTTAAATAAATATGATTAAATTGGATTGGACACTACCTGCAGTTGCGTTTACTATCTCTGGCATATTCCTTATTTGGGTCCGATCAAAGTTTAACCTGCTTAAGGGGAAGAAGAAACAGAGTGGCACCAACTCCAATCATGATGAGAAATTGTTACAATCAATTTACAATCGTGTAATCCTTCTTTTAGAGGAGGATAAAATTTTTCTGAACAAGCAAATAAAAGTCTCAGACCTGGCTGCTGAGATTAATCAAAATGAAAAAATGGTTTCAAGAGCTATTAATAAATATAGCAACGGAAACTTCAATGCATTTATAAATTCTTTTCGTGTAGAATATTCCAAAGAGTTGATGACAAGTGGGCGACTGGATCACTATACCATTGAAGCTATAGCTGAAGAATCCGGATTTGCCAACAAAGTTTCATTCTACAACGCCTTCAAAAGTGACACGGGAATGTCACCGAAACAATTTCGCGCATCAAAACAGCCTTAAACGTAATTCCCCTATATAGTTTTTGTGAAAAAATAAAGAATCTGATTTCTTAATGTAAAGAATCGCGATTCTTTACATATGTACCTGAAAATCAATAAGGTAATCTTTTCCTTGAAGCATTTTGGTCTAAACAAAAGGTCACAATGCTTATCAAAAACACTACTCAAAATGATGAATCAAACATTGTATTTGGTTCAATACTCTATAATACTGGAGAGGAAAGAAGCGAGCTTCTGCTCATTCCTGATAATAAGGGAGAACTATTCATACCCCTATCTTCGGATATCAAGTTAAAACTCATTGGAAACGCACGTGAAATAAAACTGAATGCAGATCAGTGCTATTTTTTAAAACCAAGAAGAAGAGGCATGGAGGTACTTTGTAATGAAAATGCCAAATTCATTGTCGTAAAGATTAACCCTATCTATGTCAGAATGTTCTGTGCGGATCTTCAGGAGATTTCAAGCGGAATTCATTCCATGGATTTGAGTTCTGAATCACTGAAAAAATTGAAAAGAGCAAATGAATCCGGAAAAAATGCGGTTGAGAACATAATCAGGAGGGAAGCAATCTTCTTAAGAGAAGAAGGACCGCTCAATGTAACTGTAGCTGAATCAATCGAGCGAATCAGACACACGAGTGGAACCATTAAGGTTCGGGAAATCTATTCTTCACTCAATGTGAGCAAATCAAAGCTGGAACAACATTTTAATCGAGAAATAGGTCTTTCCCCTAAGGAATTCTGTAAAATTGAGAAAATCAACTACTTCATCAATTCCTATGAAAAGAATGAAAATCAAAATCTGACGGAGCTTACCTATAAGTGTGGTTATTATGATCAATCGCATTTAATTAAGGATTTCAGATACTTCCTTGATACAAGTCCCAAAAAATTCTTTGCATCGAGAGTTAATTCGTTAAGCTGATTCAGATTAAAGACTGATTTTAGATCCCGACTTATAGATTAGCTGGAAAACCAGACGGCCATTGGAAGTAAGTTGTTCTCCAACTACATCTGCATATAAGGGAATTTCAACACCCATATTAAACCTTAGTGAAGGTGAGGATACCCATGTCAGCCCTGGTTTGATAAAAAGCCATTGTCCTCCTGTATTTGGAAGAATCTGATTATCCACTTTATCCTTCCAGTTTTTGCGGAATATCACTTCCAGAACGACATCAAACAGTTGATTGAGTATAAGGAGGTTATCTGTAGCTCCAATTCTTGAAACGAGGCTATTACCAACTTCGTATTGTTGAACCCTGTTGAATTCATCGAATCTGCCTGTGAGCTGAAATAGATTAGAGTAGAAAAATGAAGTGGAAGGCAAGGAACTAATTCCTGTGGAAAAGTAGAGCCAGAAAAGTGCGTCCAAAGAGCCCGAACCTGGCTGCATATCCAGATTGAGGATTATTCCATCGTTGCTCCTCTGGTCAGTTGCGCCGGTGGGAAGTTTGATACCGGTGCCCGCATAAAGACTTGAAACACTCTTTGGTGAGCTGTATACCTTATATTTTGCCAGAAATACCAAATCTCCGATTCCTGCAGAAGTTTCAGTATCAACATTACCTCCGAATCCTTCGACTCTCCGGAATTGCTGGACCCATGAGATCGTCATATCAGCTGAAAAGCGTTCGTTGAATGAATAACTGTTAAGCCATAGCAGAGATGTGGTTTTGCGTGCTCTAAAGCTGTCCTCCAGCTTTCTGGTTCCTCGCTGGAAAGTGCTCAGGTAATTGATATCAGCAATTAGAAGCGATTGAAAAACATTGGAAGCCTCAGGAGCTACACCTATAGACGATGAGAGGGGAACACCCCCTGAACAGCAGTTTTGAGCAGGGCTTTGATGACTTAAAAAAATTAAGATGAAAGACAGGCTGAAAAATAAAAAAAATGACCTAATCGCCATTTGCATCAAATATTTCTATCTGTGGGAACATTGCACCAACGGAAAACCAGTAAGCCATGTAAGAATCAGGCACCTCCAGATCATCGAAACCATTTGACAAAGCACGTCCGAACAGGTTCCAGCTTTTGCTTCCTGCAACAATGGCCGGCAGACTATTGACTGTTTTGATTTCATAATTTTCAAGGCCCTGTGCGTAATAGGCTGCAACCAGCTCTGTCTCACTGTTTCCAGCAAGAATGATATCTCTCCCAAGAATATTATCTCTTAGAATTGAACTTTTGGAGGTGAACCGTTCCATTGGATATGCTTTTGGGATTTTTCCTTCGAAAAGCACAAATACTTTGTCATAGTTTCTCAAACGTGAATCTTTTGGAGAATAAGGCCATAGTGGGACATTGTTCTTTTGGATGGCTCTGCTGAATGAGGAAATAGTATAGTTTCGGTCGAATCCGGTATTGATTGAAAGGACTTCCAGGTCAGGGAAGCATTTTTTCCAGGAATTCCAGGTCATCTCAAGCGTTCTTCGTGTATCCGGCTTTTCGCAAACAAGATTTCCTCTGACTGAAACCAATTTCATCTGTGACCAGAAGCTGTCATCTTCTCTGCTATAGTAAATAAGATTTGAATTATGCAGTAGTCCGGATACGCCCACTGAACTATTTTCTTCTCTGTTGATGGCAACTGAGCTGCCGGTTAGCGGACAAAACGTTAGAGAAAAGAAAGTGTCACCAATATGATCATTTACTATTTCATGACGATCCAGGATTCGGTGAGGAAATACTTTCACCTGCCCGTTGATTTCAACCCCAACAGCCAGGTCATTCTCCTCAAGAAAGTCAACCTCTGAGATTGATACATATTTTGGACTTTCCAGAGAAGGAATTCCATCTTTGCCTGTCCCGCCACCTACTACATCGTTAGCAGCAATCAGCCAGCCATTGGTAACCTTACATTGCTCACCATTGCTATTTTCAACGTTTTCAACGTCATCAAATCCACCTGTTTCATCGGAGCATTCACTCAGAAAAAAAAGCGTCGCAGAAAGAAATAGGAGTCTTATGGTAAATCGTGTTGCCTTCATAAAATTGAACCCTGAATCAGTGTAACCTAAGTTAGTTGATTCAGGGTCCAACCTGATGTACTGTGGAAGACAACACGGCACACAATTTTGAAAATTTGTAAAAAAGCCTATTCTTTTATAATTCGGATACTTTTCATTTCTGACTCTGCCAGGATTTGAAGGATATATACTCCAGGAGATAAGTGCGACATCATCAGCCTATTCTGAGAATCAGCTATTATTTTATGCGTATTTCCTGCCAAATCATACATTTTAAGTTCAACCTTATTTGATTGATCAAATTCAATATTGAGCTTATCACGAACAGGATTTGGATAGACACGAATACCATTCAGCTTTTCTTTTGTCCCAAGAATTATAAAAGGATCAGAAACGTTTTCACAACCACTTGCATTTCGAACAATTACATGATAGTTGCCCGAACCCTGGTATGCGATGGTTGCTGATCCTGAATCATCAATAAGCTGGTCATTATAATACCACTCAATTTCTGCCTCAATACTCAGGAGCTTAAGTTCATCATCTGAAAATATAATAAAGGGCTTGGGAGGAGTGGCGTTAATTGAACCTACTGTTACTGTTTCTTCAATTTTTTCTGCTCCACTCGTAATATGAACAGTATAGTTTCCTGCAGAAAGGTTTTCAAAAACGCCACTTACGGAATAACTGACATCATCAAGACTGTATTGAACCTCCTGGCCATTGAAGCTTGCTTCTGCTACAATTTGTCCTGTCTGATCTCCTGAGCATTGTTCCCTGCTCACGGAGATGCTTCTTAATATCAGTGAGGTGGAACGTTCGACGGTCAGGTTATCAAGGTAGAAATTGTTTCCTCCTCCATTAACAGTCCTGACGGCAAGTTGAATAAAACTGGAGCCATCAGGTACAGGAAGATAAGTTTCTACGTGAACCCATTCATCCTGCTCTGGAATAAACCGCTTGAATTGTGGTCCGGTAGTAGCTCCTTGTTTACCATTTGTGGACCAGAGAACCTTCCATTCATCACAGTCTTTATACACCACTTCCACCTGGTCAAAGGCTTCACCTTCTCCGTTTTTTGCATAATAAGTATAGGCATAGTCAAAGCTAAGAATGTTGTCCTCGGTCCCTGGATTTGCAATCGGATTAAAAAGCAGATAATCTTCTCTGTCTAATTCATCATAATTAAAGAAATCCATAGAAATGGAGGAAGCACTGCCAAACCCATTGGCCGATTGTGTAAATGAGTAGGAGTCTTCAGGAGAAAAGATGGTGTAGAGAGCTGCGGGTTCAGATTCAAAATCTTCGGTTATACCCTCCGCTAATGTCTGATTGTAGTCAATAATTGTTACCGCATTACTTACATATCTGGAATGTGAATCTCCGTCTGAACCGAAAACAGTATAGGTAACATCATAAACCCCTGGCGTAGAATAAAGTACAGTAGGGGACAACTCAGCAGATTCTGAGGGCGTACCACCTTCAAACTCCCATAATACGTTTTCTACAGCCCCTCTTGAAAGATCAACGAAGCTCAATTCACCAGAAACACAACCGACATTGGTTGGAATTGAAAAGTCAGCCAGATACTCCTTTTGATGCAGATAGGACCTTGAACTTAAAAAACCATTTCTAATCCTTTCGTACTGTTGTGGAGAAAAGAGTCGCTGACAGGCATCTCTTGAGTAGGACATGATGTTAGCCGGATCTGGTCGAAACAGTTCACCATTTGCATCTCTTGCTGTACCTGTGTAGACACAGTTTGCATCAACCACTCCTGACAGATTTGGATCGGCCGAAGTGTCACATAAGTCATCCCCGGCCGTTGTGCAGTTACTTCCGTTAACAAGCTCATCTGTAGTTCCTGTGTTTGTCCTTCCATGTGTGTGATACAGCGTGAAATAGTGCCCCAGCTCATGTGGCAATGTTGTTCCGCTTACAGTACAGCTAAGAGCCATAAGAATTCGATCTTCGTGCCCCTGATTACCAGGAAAATAGGCGTATCCACAAAGTGGGGTTGACCCTGACACCAGATCATTTACGAAATAAATATTAATCGTATTTTTCACATCTCTCGGCCCGGCCATTTCATCTTCATAGTTGGAATCAAAATCAAAGTATACATCACTGTCTATGTAATCGATTTCATCAAAAATGATGAACTCTATACCCGCATTGATATAGTATTCATTCATATCAGCAAAGGCATCGATCAACTGGGTTTCAGTAAGACCGCCCGTTCCATCAGCTCTTCTCACGATGTGTGCTGTTACGGCAATTTTATTCGGAGTTTCCGCATTGGCAATCTGGTCACCCAATCTGCCGGAAACACTTAACTCGGACAACTGCTGAGTAATTCTCAGGTGAGTTTCCTCATCAATGGTTGTTCCGCATATCTCTGCCTCTTGTGCACTAACAGTTACAATGAATAAAATACACAGCTGGGTAATAATGAATCTTGCCTTCATCACCTTATTGATTTAATTGATTATAGTACTCAAAAACAGAAGTCATTCCATCATCAGATTTTAAATTGACTTTATTTTTTTTGATAAAACTTCCAATGTCATCGGATCGATCAGTGAAAAAAGTAACCAATCCTTTCTTCGAATTTTTTAATTGAACCGGTTGTGAGTCTCCTATTGACGCGTAAAACTCTTTAGTTGTAACATATTTATCATAGGCTACCCCACTTCCGTACGCCTGATTTCCTTCATCCCGTTTGATAATTTTAGTCGAATGCCTGACATACAGGCTTGTATTTCCACTATGAAGTACCTGTAAGTATCCGACCTTATTATCAACAACAACGGATCTGAAAAGGAGTTCCTCTCCATTCAGTTTTAGCACGAAATTGTCAACAGTTCCTGACTTAAGGACGAAAGGAGTTTTATTGATCTTGGTGATCAGTTGATCCATTAAAATATCATATTTTATATCGGTGTTTCTCAGCACCATTCCATCTACTGTCTGAATGGTTCCAGTCAGCCAGTTTTCATTGAAAAAACGTTCACCAACATACCCCTTTTCGTCTCCAAAATTCCTCAGCTTATTTCGACTTAACCATGATTCGATATCGTGTTGATTTCCCGCACCTGTGAGGCTTATTTGGGCCTGTGCGTGAGCAAATTCTATAGAGATAAGCAAAAATGTGGGTATTATCAGAAACCTGAATATTGATCTTTTGAGCATAAAATTTACAGTTATGAAAAAAGGGAGAGCATTATGCTCTCCCTTCAATTATTAACAATCTATTTTTTATTGTTTAGTATAAATGATAACTGATCTGTTAGCAATAGTAGTCTGATCTTCACGTGTCAATTCCATATTTACCACCATGCTTGCTTCACAGGTATTAAACGTACCCAAAGGCTGAGTCCCCTGAATCGAATATCTGGGAAGTCCTGCGCCGTTAAAATACGTAAACTGAGGGGCACCAACCAGCTCTGTTGTAAGATTTGCCGGATCAGACGGATCAAGAGTGATCACACCTGTCTCGCCAAAATCCCACCAGTTGGCATCAACCAATGTATTTGGATCAGATCCAACAGACAAAGTTGTTGTTGAGAACCATGAGCCACCAGGGTTACCAAATCCGACTTCACTTATGATTTCGACATTATAGTCACCTGCGAAGGCATTTATATCAAAAGCACAATCATCGTCTGATAAGGTAACAACTATTGATTTATTGTTGGCGTCAGGCCCCGGAAGACCAAGTGTTACGCTTTCATTTGCACCACTCAGAGTGATGGTGACAACCTTTGCACCATCCTCAACAAAATTATCTACCGGAGTGATCCAGATTGTGTCTGCTACTTCACCAGCCGGGATAGTCAGACTCCCGGTTGTATTGGATAATGTATAGTCACTTTCGGTACCGTTTTCAATTGAAACTGTGAAATCGACCACAAGATCAGTAGTTAGTAATGGACCTGCCATAGTAATTGGCAGGGCTAACTGATCTGTGCTACTTTCAAGTGTTCCTGCCGTTCCTGCGTTGAACGCAACAAAACTTCCGTTAAACACTGCCTCAGTTTCTGTTTCAGTACAACTGACAGTCATCAACGCGATGGCGAAAAGGATGACGTATAGTTTATTTATTATTTTCATTATTCTATGATTTTAAATTAATTAACTACCTGCGAATGCAGCCCAAAGATCATCCTGAGTCATATTCGGATTCGCATCAACTTCTTCCTGCGGAACAGGCCATGCAAACAGCTTGTCTCCGTAAGGGATGTTACAGTTTCCATTGGTCAGTGTACAGGCGGCACCTCTGTCAATGTCAATCTGAAGTCGTTTGATATCGCCGTATCGATGACCTTCAAATGCAAGCTCTCTTCTTCTTTCATCAAGGATGTCCTGAAGAAGTGCAGCGCCTGTGGTATTGATTGCCGGAGCGTTAGCTCTTGCGGTAATCAAATTGATTGCAGTTTGAGCTGCAGCATCCTGTCCACCTGCTCTTGCATGACACTCTGCCTTGATCAGAATCATTTCTGATAGTCTTAACACAGGAGTGGTAAACTCTCTGGCATCTCCACTCTGACCTGGGTACTTGTTAACGAAGTTTACACCACCTACGGTCGTGTACCAGTTAAGTCGGACATCACCTGCAGTATACTGATCAATGATATCCTGACTTGGTCCTAAATCGCCATACCCATCTACCCTGTTATAGATAGCTGCTAGCATCTCAAGTCCGGTATACGCATTATCCTCGGAATTGAGTTCCATCTCAAAAATTGCTTCAGAAGTCGGAACAGCACTTGACCATGAATCAATTTGAGTCGGGTCAGCCAAAATGTAGTTAGCCAAAGTATAACCACCGGTGTTAATCACTTCATCTGCATCAGCAAGTGCTGCAGTATAATTACCCATGTACAGATTAGCTCTGGCACGTAATGCCACAACGGCCATTCTTGAAGCTCTGTCAGCCTCCGTTACAGTAGCATTTTGCATGAGTGTTTCAGCTTCATTCAAATCAGCCATAATATTGCTGAAAACTGTAGCTGCATCATCCCTTGAAGGAGTACCAATTTCGTTGGTCGTTACGTAAGGAACGCCAGGATGAGTCGCATTTGCCGTGAAATTGTAATCCTGTGCATATACTCTCATCAAATCAAAATGTCCGAGAGCTCTTACAAATCGAGCTTCTGCTTCCAATTGATTCTTATCTGCCTGATCAGCTTCCAGACCATCAATTCTGTTAATGATTTGATTTGCCCTGCCAATAACATTATACAACTGAGTCCATGTTCCCAAACTTGTACTGTTTGGATTCAAATCAAGTGTATAATAGATGGTAAGTCTTGCTCCTGCTCCGTCCGGGATGTTGCCATTGTCTGATGACGCATCCATCAGGGCCGGAAAGTTCCTTCCATACCATGAACCGTTTTGCATTCCCTCATAAAGGCCCAATACGGCATTTTGAAAATCACCAAATGTTTCAAATGCTGCGTCGGTGGAAACCGATTGCTGAGGCTCAAGTTCAAGTTGATCCTCACACGCAAAGGCTATTCCAACGAATGCTATTCCTAAAATTAATTTATTTATTGATTTCATAATTTTCACCTTTTATTAAAATCCAACATCAAGACCGACTGTGAAAGATTGTGGCTGTGGATACAGACCAAAATCTTCACCGGCTACTCCAACTTCAGGATCAAGTCCCGGATACTTTGTCCATGTAGCAACATTCTGACCCTGAGCGTAAACTCTCACACTCTGAAGTTTTGCTTTAGATACAAGATCAGCAGGAAGATTGTATGCAATGGTTACATTTCTTAGTCTTAAGAAATCACCTGAATGGATTTGACGAGTAGAAGAGTTATTTCCTCCGTCAGTATTCCCTCTCTTAATGATTGGCACATCGGTGATGTCACCTGGTTGCTGCCATCTTCTCAACTGCTCGGCACTTTGGTTTCGACCAAATCTTGAGCCATCGCTATTGATGAAGTTGGAAACAGTTCTTCTGATATCATTTCCTTTACTCAGATACAGGAATGCAGAAACTGAGAAGCCTTTGTACTCAAACGTGTTGGTAAAACCGGAAAGAATATTTGCCACCGGGTTGCCAACAATTTGTCTGTCAGCCTCTCCCAGAGAAAACACAATATTTCCTTCTTCGTCATACCACATTGGAGCGCCATTAGCCGGATTCACACCTGCATAAACAGGCAGGTACCATGAGTTCACCTGCTCTCCAACTCTTTGGATAGTACTTCCATTAATCACATCTTCACCACCAGGAAGGTCAGTTACTTCATTATCATTTATTGATGCGTTGAAGTCAGCAGACCATCTGAAGTCTCCGGCATTAAGAACTGTTCCTCCTAAGGTAAGTTCCCATCCCTTGTTCACCATGGTTCCTAAATTCTGAGTCAGAGTAGAGAAACCGGTAGTTCTTGAAATTGGCACATCCAACAGCATGTCAGAAGTTTCTTTGTTGTAGTAATCAATTGAACCATTAAGTCTTCCGGCAAAAAGGCTGAAATCCAATCCAATGTCATACTGCACACTCTGTTCCCATGTTAAATCAGGGTTATCCAATTGAGTTGGGAAACTTGTAGGCTGTCCGTGATAAGAACCAAACTGATACAAACCTCTTGAATCAAAGTTTCCAATAGACTGGTTACCAGATGTACCGTAACTTCCTCTAAGCTTAAGCTGATCCACGAATGAAACGCTGAAAAAATCTTCTCCCGCGATATTCCACCCGGCTCCTACTGAATAAAAAGTAGCGAACCTCTTGTTTGCTCCAAATCGAGATGAACCATCTCTTCGAACACTAATATCAAGGAAGTATTTCTCATCGTAGTTGTAATTAACCCTTGAGAAAATACCCCAAAGTGCCCATTCGCTTCCGAATGCTCCATAACCTGTATTGAGTGCACCTGAATTAATCGTTCTCAATTTATCAGATGGAAAATTCTCTGCAGTTACATCAATTGACTCCCTGTTTGCATCCTGGAATTCATTACCAACAAGAACGGTCAAATTATGCACATCGTTAAATGATGTGTTGTAATTCAATGTACTTGTTACCACATAATCACGATTGAATGTTGAAATAGCAGTAACAAAACCACCATTGTTTGTTCCATCCGTATGATTCAGAGATGTCCAGCTGTCCTCGGTGATTCTCACCATATCAAGACCAATACTTTGCGTGAAAGTCAGTCCGTCCATCAGGTCATAATTCACATAGATTTTACCAGTGTTTCTGAACGAGTTAGCACCATTGCTCGAAAGCGCCTGTGTAGCTACAATGTTCTGATTTGAAAATCCCGGAGTATTGAAGTTGAATCCTGTACCTCTGTCATCTCCGTTTGCAATTTGCTCAGCCGAGGCATAAATAGGGTAAAGCGGAGAAAGGTACATTCCACCATAAATCGGGTCTCCAAATGAAGTTCCACCACCATATCGACCATTTTGCTCACTGTTGGAAATCGTAAGGTTTAGACCAAACGTCAACTTGTCATTCGCAGAGTGATCAATATTGAATCGGGTAGATAGCCTTTCCAGTCTTGTCTGAACAGCAATCCCTTCCTGCTCCAGGTAGGATGCTGATGCAAAGAATCGAGTCTTGTCGTCCCCACCATTTGCTGAAAGCTCATAGCTTTTTAGTGTTCCTTCCTGAAACGCAAGGTCAAGCCATGGAGTATCAACTGTATCGGGACGAATCGGGAAGTAAGTTGCAGCATTTCCTGCATCATCCGGATCACCGCCGGTGTTCACCACTGCTTCTCTCATGTACTCAGTGAATTCAGCAGAATTCATTACTCTGAAATCATCATCTCTTCGCTGAGAAACACCATTCTGAATTCGAAGATTAAACTTGGTTTTTCCAGGCGTTCCTTTTTTGGTAGTGATGATAATCACACCATTGGCTGCTCTTGATCCGTAAATCGCGGCAGCAGAAGCATCTTTCAAAACAGTTACATTTTCAATATCATTCGGGTTCAATGAAGCCAGCGCATTTGCAGTTTGCTGATCTCTTGAAAGGTCTCCAACGTTAATTGGAACTCCGTCAAGTACATATAATGGAGCACTTCCTGCATTAATTGAGCCAATTCCTCTCAATCTTACATTAGTTGCACCACCAGGCATTCCGCTTGTTCCCTGAACATTCAGTCCGGCTACATTACCCTGAAGGATGTTGTCAAAACTTGGAAGAGGAACCTGCTCGAAACTCTTGGAATCAACCTTTGCGATTGAACCGGTAAGTTTTCGATTAGTTGACTCACCATATCCAATAACTACAACTTCCTGTAGTTCGGTAAGTCCTCCCATTGTCACGTCAATAACGGACCGGGCTCCTACATTAACTTCCTGGGTTTGAAAACCAACGAAAGAAAAGACTAAAATGTCGCCATCATTAACATTCAGGCGAAAGTTTCCGTCTATATCAGTCGTAGTTCCTGTCGTTGTGTTTTTGATCACAACGTTTACACCCGGAAGTCCTTCACCATCTTCATCGGTGATCGTTCCGGTAACCGCCCTTTGCGCCAGTACCGAAGTAATAGCCAAAAAGCACACAATACATGAAAAGAAAATCTTTTTCATAAGCATAATTGTTTGTTAGACATTAATTAAAACCCGTAATGATATGCTTGAAAAAGGTTGCAAAATTGTAAAAAAGAAAGCCTCAAATCTTCGAACGATTTGAGGCTTTTGGGTGTCGTGTCTCTGGGTTGGACTACTTCGGACTACACTTTATACCAGACTCTGATTATCTGATACCAGTGTGATGAACTCTCTCTGCCTGTACCAAGCATGGTGTCTTCACTACCCTCCTCGTCCGGGTCGTGAATGTTAGGAAGCAGAACTGTTTCTATATTGATAACATCCGGATTGTTAGAAGAAACCCATTCATTCATTTTATCTACAATGTCCTGAAATTTTTGGATCTGAGCGGATTTGAATAATCCCCCTTTTTTGGTCACTTCTGGTGTAAAATCAATTTGCTTAATCATATTGATGATGGTTAGGGTCTGTTGAGGACTACAATTTAAGGACAAGCGGCTATTTCTACAATAGTTTTTAATTGAAGAAGTCAAAGAAACTTCTCCTTTTCTCAACTTTCAAATCCTGCAACAAAGAGGATTTCACGCGGATTGAAATAAAATAGGACTGATACCGTCCAAACGGCACCCAATTAAAATCCATTGTCCAACAGTGAAGGTCTCTGGATAGACCAAGACGACTGGTTGTGAAATCTTTTTGTTCAAAGTCATATCCTGAATTGAAGGTCACCTGTGTTTTTTCGGTAAGACCCAGGGATCCGCTAAAATTCAGACTCTGTCGAATATTTGCGTCATCGAATCCTGTTTTTGAACGACTGACGGAATAATTAACTCTAAGACTCCAGGGAACATTGAAGTCAACATATAGATCCGGGTTATTTCTGATTTGATTGATTTGCTCCTGTTCTTCAAAAGTGAGACCGTCTGTATTCCCGCCAAAATCTCCGATATCGTTAAGACTGTTTATTCCCGGACCTCCTGGAGATCGGCCCGAATTATTCGAATTGCTGCTTTTAAGGCTTGATGGAGATAAATTCAGTCCGATCGCTGTGGTCATATTTGACAGTTGTCCAATTCCCCTTCCATTATTCCACGCAAAAGAATTGATTCTTTCGTTTGTTTCCGGATTTCTTATGTAAGGGTCAATAGATCCGGTGAAGCTGATGGAGATGAGGTTTTCCAGCAAATTGGTTCTGGCACTTATGGCGATATTGCTGAGCTGAAACGAATCTGCAGCAAGATTGTATCCGGTGTTTAACCCTACATTCTCAAAGAGCTTTATTTTCTTGAACCCGTCGACTGTATCTTTTTTGCTCGCAACTTTCATTTCAAAGTTGTTGGAAACTGAAAATCCGAGGGTTTTACTTTCTCCACCTTGTGGTGAGCCATAAGCAAATCCCTGATATTTACTGACGTTTCTGGTGTTGCCAAGAGAATCAACTTGTATATCGCTATATACCCCATATTTTGGATCAGAAAAATCGGGCCGATAAGAGAATGACAAGCTTGGTGTCATCACATGCCGGATCGCCTGTATTTTGCCTTTGGTAAAGAACTTTGTGCCATAGATTCTGGTATTAAGAGCAGTACTTGCAGACCAACTGCCCGCCCGGCTAAATCCCTGAATAGTATCAACCTGAACTGCCTTCTCGCTTTCCAGCCAGGTATACTTCAACTCTTTTGTATACCATAATTCCTGGTAATTGAAGCCAGGACTCAGTGTGAAGAATTTCAACAAATTCAATGAGGTTGAAATGGGAATCGTGTGCTTACCTCCAAGTTGAGATCTTTCAAGTATTCGATCAAAGTTGTCCGCATTGAAAGGGATTACTTCATTTTTCTCAGGATCCTCGTTAGCCACATCAAATGAAAACCCCGAAGTTGATCTGTTGGTTAATTCGTTTTTTGCTACAAAATTGTGACTGAAGTTTAGTTTTGCCAATGGAGATTTGGTCGATTTAGTAAAGCTTTTGAAAGGGTACTGCCGGTTGGTGTTGAGTGTGAAATCAGGAAGTGTAAGGTTGACAATTCCTGATTGAATGTTTTGATTATGTCTCAGGTTGGTGGCAATGTTGAAAGGTGTCCCCTGAAATTTCTTTGTATAACTGATGTTCGAGGTAAACTGCGCATTTATACTTCTGTTGAAATCCTGATTAACCAGGTTGTTGTTGGTATTGTAAGTGGACGTACCCGCTGATACGGATGCCGAAAATGTCGAATTTCCTTTTGCCTGAGGTCGATGATTCCACCGAACCCAATAGTCCTTTGTTTCAAGTGGATTTTCTATATCATCAGAAATGGACTTGTTATAAGAAAAATTAAATGCTCCTCTGTATGAATACCTCTTTAAGTAGTTGGAAGTAACGTTCAACCCGTTTCCTCCTTTTGAGTAGATATCACCGGTCAGCCTTAAATCCACGTATTCACTTATGGCAAAATAGTAACCACCATCACGCAGGAAGAATCCTCTTCTTTGTTCTTCTCCATAAGAAGGCACGATAATCCCGGATGCTTTCTCTTTTGGTTGAGGAAACATTCCAAATGGAAAGAATAGTGGAGTTGGCAGGTCTCTGAATTTCACATTGAATGGTCCTGAGACAACCTTATTGTTGGGGATTACTTTAAGTTTAGTTGACTCAATGAAAAAATGTGGATGCTCCAGATTACATGTGGTATAGCGCGCTCCTCTGATGAAGAGTTCATTATTTTCATTCTTTTTCACATCATCGCCATGCATAAATGCACCATCCTGCTCGGTCACTACTCCTTTAATCAGTGCCCTTTGAGATTGAAAATTGTAGGTGATGTCGTCTGTTTGATAGACTTCCGGACCATCAGTGAAAATCGGACGGCCAATTTTTTTCCCGGTTGAGTCGACAACATAATCAGATTCGATTGTGCTATTTTCCCAGCTTAGGTTTGTTCTTTCAGCATCCAGAGATATTAATCCGTAATCGATATGCGTTTCACCATACATGTATAGTTTCTTATTGATAAGATCGAAATACATTGAATCTCTTGAATCATAATTGATTGTGGTCTCAATGGCTCTCTTTGTATTAGAGGATGTAATCGAATCAGGTTTTTGAGTTTCTGCAGGAATAGAGTCAGAAGGTGCCAGCTTGGGCTTATCGACTGAAACAGTACTATCCTTTTCATCAATGTCCTGAGCGAACAATGATGCTGAAATAACTGCAATGAAAAGGAAAAAGAATAACCGCAAACCCAGAACCTTTATCTATTAATTAAATTGTGGAAACAACAGCGAGAGCGAATTGAAAGTGTCTGGCAAATTTTTTGCTGTTTTACGTTCAGTTTGTTTGCCAAACATGCGATGTTTTTTAATTTTTGTGTAAAAGTATTCCAAATTGGAATATCCAGTTCTTAGAGATATGAGAAATCTTTTTTTGCTCTTCATATTATCTGTTTTTTTTGTTTTGGTGTCCTTCCAGCCTGTTGGGCTTAGAAACCTCACCGTAACTAAAATTGTGATTGATCCTGGCCATGGTGGTAAAGACCCTGGAACCATGGGGGCCTATACAAAGGAAAAGGATGTTGCTCTTAAAGTAGCCCTTATGGTCGGAGATTACATCGAAAAAAATATTCCGGGTGTTGAAGTTATCTATACACGAAAAGACGACACATATCCCACTCTTTACAAACGCTCGGAAATTGCAAATAAACATAATGCAGATTTGTTCATTTCTATCCACGCAAATTCCCTACCAGAAAAAACGCCGCAAGCGAGAAAAATGCGAATACACGGTGCAGAGGTTTATGTGATGGGAGCTCAAAACACCGATAGGGCATTAGAAATAGCTCAGCGAGAAAACTCTGTAATTCTTCTGGAGGAGGACTATGAAAAAAATTATGACTTTGATCCGCAATCGGAGGAGTCGTACATTCTGTTTTCGCTGACTCAGTCTTCTTATCAGGATAACAGTCTGCTGTTGGCCAGCTTGATAGACAATCAATTAACGAAGCGTGCAGGTAGGAGAAGTTATGGTGTAAAACAATCCAGCCTTTATGTGATGTGGAGCACTGCCATGCCAAGTGTCTTGGTAGAAATTGGCTACCTTTCCAATCCAACAGAAGAAAAGGAGTTGAATGACCCCAATGTCCAGTCATATATCGCTTCCGGAATCTATCGGGCAGTTAAAGAATACAAAGAGGCATTTGACTCTCAAAACTAAATATCTGAATAGTGTCAAAAGAATTTAAGATAGGACTACTTACCATCATTGCAGGTGGTTTACTTTACTTCGGGTTCAATTTTTTGAGAGGCACGAACCTCTTTTCACCTTCCAATACCTATTACATTATGTATCGTAATGTTACCGGGTTGAATGTCTCAAATCCGGTATATTATAATGGATTGCCGGTTGGAAGAGTTAGCGGATTTAAGCTGGTGCAGAAGAAGGATAGGATTGTGGTTTCGCTGGATATTGATCAGGAAGTTATCGTTGGAGAGGATGCAATAGCCACCCTTGCAAACGATGGTCTGCTGGGAGGCAAGGCAGTTTTACTTGATGTTGGAAAGTCAGAGGTTCCTATGGAGCCGGGTGATACACTCAAGTCTGCAATAGCTGAAGGTATTTTTGATCAATTTGAACCAATCACGGACAACCTTAACTCTACGATAACCAAGATCAATATTTTGCTTGATACCCTTAATTCAACCGACCTTCAGGGGACGGTGGATGAATTAAAACTTGCGATTATCGGAATGAGAAGAACAGTTTATAGAATTGAGCCGGAAATCAAGCTGGCAATTCAGGAATATGCCAGCCTGGCTACATCACTTAAGGTTCAGGTAAAAAATATAGAGCCCATTCTCAAGAAAACAGACCTTTTAATGGATTCTCTTAACTCACTGGAATTGAAGGCTACAGTTGCTAATCTAAACAGGACCATGGATGGAATAAATGAGATAATGACATCTCTGCAATCTGATGATGGAACGATTGGTAAGCTGATGACCAACGATTCTGTTTACAACAACCTCAATAAGTTGCTGGTGGATCTTGATGAACTGGCCATTCATTTCAATAATTACCCCAAAGATTTTCTAAGGCCACTTGGCAGAAAGAATAAGAAATTGAAGGGTATCACAGGAGGCGGTAACTAATTTTAGAAATCCCTTTATGGATATTCAATTCAATAAAAACGAAGATGCCAACAAACAGCTCGTCTTCAAGCTCAACGAACATCTCAGGAAAGTAAAACTTGGTGGTGGTGAGAAAAAAATAGCTTCACACCATAAGAAGGGTAAAATGACGGCTCGTGAGCGGGTTGATTACCTGATAGACGATCCGGAAGATTTTTTGGAAGTTGGTGCGCTTGCCGCGGATGGCATGTATGAAGAAGTTGGCGGGTGTCCATCAGCCGGAGTGGTGACCGGAATTGGCCGTGTTTCAGGGCGTCAGTGTATGATCGTGGCAAATGACGCTACAGTGAAAGCCGGTGCGTGGTTTCCAATGACTGCAAAAAAGAACCTTAGGGCTCAGGAGATATCCATGGAGAATGAGTTGCCAATCATTTACCTGGTAGATAGCGCAGGAGTATTTCTTCCGATGCAGGATGAAATTTTTCCTGACAAGGAGCATTTTGGAAGGCAGTTCAGAAATAATGCCATCATGTCCTCCAGAGGGATCATTCAGATCGCGGCAATCATGGGGAGCTGTGTGGCAGGTGGAGCTTATCTTCCAATTATGGCTGACGAAGCATTGATTGTTGACGGAACGGGTTCAGTTTTTCTTGCAGGAAGCTATCTGGTTAAATCGGCTGTTGGAGAAGATATAGATAATGAAACGCTGGGTGGTGCCACAACCCACTGTGAAATATCCGGCGTGACGGACAACAAATGTGAAGATGACAAGTCCTGCCTCGATTCGATTAAGAAGATCTTTGACAAAATTGGAAGTCCGAAGGATGCTGGTTTTAACAGAACAGAGCCTGCAATGCCTAAAGCTGACCTGAAAGAGATCTATGGAAAATTTCCTGCCAGTCGAAATATTCAGTATGACATGGTCGAGGTAATCAAATGCCTCGTTGATGATTCCGCGTTTGATCAGTACAAAGAACTGTATGGAAAATCCATCATCTGTGGGTATGGAAGGATAGATGGGTGGAGTGTAGGTATTGTGGCTAATCAAAGAAAGGTTGTCAAGACTAAAAAAGGTGAGATGCAGATGGGTGGTGTGATATACTCTGACTCAGCTGACAAAGCGGCCCGGTTTATTATGAATTGTAATCAGAGAAAAATACCATTGGTTTTTCTACATGATGTCAATGGATTCATGGTCGGATCTCGTTCAGAGCATGGTGGTATCATTAAGGATGGAGCAAAAATGGTAAACGCAGTTTCCAATTCCGTGGTGCCAAAATTCAGTATCGTTATGGGAAGCTCATATGGGGCAGGCAACTACGCCATGTGTGGTAAGGCATATGATCCGCGATTAATCTATGCCTGGCCAACAGCGGAAATTGCAGTAATGAGTGGCGGATCGGCAGCAAAAACATTACTTCAAATTGAAATTGCCTCAGCTAAATCAAAAGGTAAGGAATTGACTGAGGAGGAACAGAAAGCCCAGTTGAAAAAAATTGAAGACTCGTATAAAGAAAAATTGAGTCCATACTACGCAGCATCAAGGTTGTGGGTTGACGGTATCATTGACCCTCTGGACACCAGAAATGTAATTTCAACCGGCATTGAAATGGCAAATCATTCTCCGATTGAGGAACGAATGAATGTTGGAGTAATTCAGACCTGAAGCTTAAGTGGAAATTTTGAATGAAGCAAAAACGAAATGAAAGATTCATTTAATCATTCACAAAATCAATCATTCTCTCCTTGCTAAAAGAAGAAGAAATAAAGGCATTAGTGCAACTTCTGGATGATGACGATCTGGAAGTTACGAAGCATGTTGAGGACAAAATAATGTCGATTGGCACTTCGGTCATTCCTTTTCTGGAGCAGGAATGGGAGAGTACGTTCAACCCCGTTATCCAGAGTAAAATTGAAGATCTGGTCCATGAGCTTCAGTTTGAGTTATTACAGGAACGCTTTCTTGACTGGAAAGAATCAGGTGGTGAAAGTCTGCTGGAAGGCCTCTGGATTGTTGCAACCTATCAATACCCGGATCTTGAACTGGATGAACTCATCAAAGAAATTGAACAACTCTACCATGAAATGTGGAGACAATTTCAGGATGACATGGCTCCATACGATCAAATTAAGATCTTTAACGAAGAATTTTTTAATCGATTCAAATTTCGGGCAAACACAAAGAATTTCCATTCACCGGCTAATTCCATGATCAATGCAGTTTTAGAGTCAAAAAAAGGGAACCCCATTACACTTTGCTCTATTTACCTGTTGTTGGCACAGAAAATGGAATTGCCCATTTTTGGAGTCAACCTTCCGAATCTCTTCATTCTGACCTACAAACTGGGAGAGGAATCCTTTTACATCAATGTTTTCAACAGAGGACTCATTTTTACCCGATCAGATATTGACAACTACCTTGAAAACCTTCAATTGAATAAGCAGGATATTTTTTACGAACCCTGCTCAAACCTGGATATCATTAACCGGGCACTTCGCAACCTGATTGTATCGTTTGAAAAACTCGGTGATTATCACAAATCCGATGAAATCAAACTGATCCTCCAAAAAATGGATGATCAGTACTTCAGTTTTTAATAACTTGTAGTTCCACAGTTAATCCAGGCTCTCCAGGAACACTAATACCTACCACGGCCACTGCATTGTTTAACATAAACTTATAAATATGCAGTTTCAATTAAGATCAGTCCTGTTTGTAACAGGTACATTCATTACCCAAGCCCTGTTTTCACAAAGTGCCGACCTTCAAAATGCCGAAGGATGGGAACTGAAAAAGGAAAAATATGAAGTAAGAGTATTTAGCAAAGAAGTGGAAGGCTATAAAATAAAAGCCTTCAAAGCCATTGGAAAAGTGGAAGCGGATATAGAAACCGTTTATAATGTGATAATGGACATTGAAAATTATCCAGGCTGGTATCCGGATTGTCAGGAGGGTGAATTGATTGAAAAGACAAGTAATCAGGAACATTTGAGAAGAACAATATTTGACCTGCCATGGCCCTTCGATCCTCGTGATGCCATAAGCAGAGCAATTGGATCGCAGGTTGGAGATAAGATGCAGATTGAGTTGAAAAATGAAGCAGATAAGTATCCCGTTAGTAAAAAAGTCGTCAGAATCTCCCGAACTGAGGGCTATTGGCTTCTTACTGAAGTTGATGGAGGAACAGAAGTCATATACAGTGCGGTGGGTGAGGCTCCAGGTGTTCCTGCCTGGATCGTCAATTTGTTCGTTTTTGACGGACCTCTAAACGCCATCAATAATTTGAGAGAGGTAGTGAAAGAGAAGAAGTATCAGGTGAAGTCAGACGGGTAGTAGCCGCTTTTTTCAAAAATTCAAATGAATTTTCAGGAAATTTTGAACCAATTTATTAAAACTTCGTTTAGGACTTTTATATTTTTGTTACTTTTAGGATTAAAATAAATAAAGTACCAAAACTTTAATGTCGGGATTGATTCTGTTTCTGAAATAATTTAGAAAGAAAGATGCTTCCCGGAAGCTGAGTAAACTGAAAATTTATGGGAAAATATTCGATAGGTGAGTTCGAAGAAATCGTTTTACTCACTGTAGCAATCCTCTACGAAAATGCTTACGGAATTTCAATCAAAGATGAAATAGAAAGCAGACTCAAAAGAAAGGTAAGTGTTGGTGCGATGCGAACTGCGCTTAACAGACTTGAAAAAAAAGGATATCTCAAATCTGAATTCGGTGAAGCCACAGCGATGAGAGGAGGGAAAAGAAAGAGATTCTTCAAGGTCACACCCTATGGAAAAACAGCACTTGAGCAGGTGATGGAAACAAGGAAAAAATTATGGGATGCTATCCCTTCGGTAGCCTTTGATTTCAAGTTTGCATGAACGAGCAGGTAAACATATCTCCTCCCGGACTGCCTCTAAAATTCCTGAGATGGTTTTGTAATGAAGCTCTGGTCGAAGATGTGGAAGGGGATATTTCAGAACTCTTTTTCAGAAGGGTGGAAAAGAATAAAAAGAGAGCGAGGATCCTGTTTGCATTGGATGTGCTGTTTCTCTTTCGCCCTGGAATCATTAAAAATTTCGAAATAACAAAAGGACTAATCAATACTGCCATGATAAGAAACTATATAAAAGTAGCCTTACGTAATGCACACAGATATAAGGGTTTTACCGCGCTTAACCTGATGGGTTTAATAGTTGGAATTGTCTCAAGTATTCTCATTTTGCTTTGGGTAAATGATGAAGTCAGAATGGATAAATTTCATCAGAATGGGGATAATATCTATCAGCTTTTCAGAAATATGCGTCAGACCGGAGGCATAGTGAATACGACCTTTGCAATCCCTAAACCTGCAGCTGACCTGATGGAAGCAGAGTATCCGGAAGTTGGTAGTGTGGCATTACTTAGCTGGGAAATGGAATACCTGCTTGGTCAGGGAAAGAGTGTGTCCAAAGAGACAGGAAGAGTTGCCTCCCAGGAATTTCTTAACATGTTCAGTTTTGAATTTATAAGTGGCAATAAGAGTGAAGCACTAAAAGAAATGATGTCAATAGCCATTTCGGAGCGATTGGCTGAAAAACACTTTGGAAGTGACTGGAAAGGGAAAGCGATAGGATCAACGCTTAGAATCGATGATCAATATGATTTAACAGTTAGCGGAGTGTTTGAAACTCCTGGAGATAATTCCTCTCTCAAGTTTGACTGGCTTGCAACAGCTGAAGCATTCATCAGTCAAAATGACTGGGTCAATGATTGGGGCAATGGGAGTTTTAATGTTTATTTCAGCCTGGAGAATGACGAAGATCTCAGTAAAGTTGCTGACAGAGTTTTGAATGAAATCATTGTTCATGCAGCAGGCCAAAGCAATTCTGGAGATGAACAACTCGTCATTCACAGGTTTCAGGATTACTACCTCTATTCTAACTGGGACAATGGAGTGATCATTGGCGGCAGAATAGATTATGTCAGAATAATGTCTGTAGTGGCAATTTTCATTCTGATTATCGCATGTATCAATTTCATGAACCTTGCCACGGCCCGCTCGGACCGCAGGTCAAAAGAAATTGGATTAAGAAAAGTAATGGGTGCAAACAAGAAATCAATAAGTTTTCAATTCTACTTTGAAGCCTTTCTATTAACTACCATTTCAGTCATATTGTCCGTTGGAGTGGTTTTGCTTGTTCTGCCTTTTTTTAATGCACTGGTTGACAAGTCTCTTTATATGGATTTTTCCATGCCGCTAACCTGGTATTTTCTTGTTGGAATTATTCTTCTTGTCGGACTACTGTCAGGCAGTTATCCGGCCCTGCTTCTTCCGGCTCTAAATATTATACAATCCCTGAAAGGGACAGTCAGACAATCTTCCCTTGCCTCTTATTTCAGGAAAGGACTGGTTGTATTTCAATTTGCAATTTCCACTTTGCTAATAATCGGAATGGCTGTTATCTATAAGCAACTGGACTATGTGCTAAACAAAGATCTTGGGGTAGATAAAGAAAACCTGGTGGCTGTAAGAATGGAAGGGAATTTATCGGATAAGCTGGAGACCTATAAAAATGAATTAATGAAAATTCCGGAGGTAATAGCAATTACGGGTGCGTCAGGGAACCCCATTAATTATGGAAGATCAACGAGTTCAGCCAGCTGGGAAGGGAAAAATCCGGATGATGGGTATGAAATCAACATTTTGTTGACTGATGAGGATATCATTGAGACCATGGGTATGGAAATTGTGAAAGGAAGAGGCTTTTCAGATCAATTCGCTGATTCGACAAATTTCATAATCAACGAAGTAGCTGCAGAACTTATGGGGTTTGAGTACCCGCTTGATAAAGATCTTTCCTTCTGGGGAATAGATGGAAAAATCATTGGAGTTGTCAAAAATTTCCACATGCGAGATTTGTACAATCCAATTGCTCCGTTGATCATTTCATGCATCGCACCGTCCAGGTCATCCATTGTTTTGATCAGACTTAAAGGCAATACTTCAGTTGCACTCAAAGGAATTCGAAAAGTAACTGATGAACTCAACCCCGGCCATGATTTTGACTATCAGTTCGTTGATGAAGCGTATGCAGAAAGCTATCAGTCAGAAAAAACTTCACAACTTCTGTCCAGCATTTTTGCAGTCATTTCTGTGTTTATTTCTTGTCTCGGACTTTTTGGTTTGTCCGCATTTACTGCAGAAAGAAGGTCTCGGGAAATTGGGGTTCGCAAGGTTCATGGGGCCAGTGTTACTCAAATTTTGGTCTTGCTTTCCAAAGACTATTCGCGACTTATGATCATGGCTTTTATTCTTGCCATTCCATTTGGATACTACTTTATGCAAAACTGGTTGAATGACTTTGAGTTTAGAATCAGTATGGATCCAATGATATTTATCGTATCCGGATTTATCACCTTGATAATAGGGATCGCGACTGTAACTGCTAAATCATATCATGCCGCAACCCTGAATCCGGTTAATTCTTTGAAGGATGAATAGTACAATTAATTATCCTGGCCTGAGTGGCTATACACAGCTAACAATGCACCGACTATAACTAGATTCTTAAGAATATATTGACCAACAAGTGAAAGGCTAAATGGGGTACTTGTGAATGTATAATCTGGTAGAAATACCAATGGAAGGAATGTACATGCCATATGCCAAAGTGCAATTCTTATCATCCATTGCCTCTTGAAATTAAGGAGTAGCCCTAACCCGATAACCACCTCAATGATTGCAAGCATAGTCAGGGACACATTAGGAGTAAGCAGGTGAGATGTAAGTAACTGAACTGTGTCAACTCCAAGGTCTTGTGCAGGGCTGTAATTGGGAAAGAGTTTCAACCCTCCAAAAACCACATAAATAAGACCGGTGCTAAGCTGAATCAATGTGATAACATGTGTCCTTAGCCAGGCAATCACAAGACCATCCCATTCTCTAAGTTTTAGAAAAACCTTCTCCATATCCTCTTCAATTTATCAGGGGAACACAACGCTACCCGGATCAGGACAAATCAAACAAAAATTGATTTAAATGTGATCAGACCTGATAAACATCAGTTTAAGTTTAGCTATTAAATTGGGGGGTGATGAAGCGATCAGGTTCCAAAAGCCAACAGATATTCCTTCACCCATTCATAATGAATTTCATGTGTTTCTTCTGACCCGGGTTTCAATATTTTTCCAATCATCAGGTTGTCAGATTTAATTTCAATCTTGATTTCATCCTTCAGGCTGAGAAATCTTCGACCAAAAATCTTGTAGATAACCTCTTTTGCCCCCCAAATGGCACAAAGCTTTTCAAGATTATCCCGGTATTTTTTCTCAGAACTGTGAAGAAACTTATCCTGAACCTGAATGTGCTTTTCCCTGGGTCGATCCATATCTATGCCGCATGGTTTTTTCATATGAATCATTGCTGCCGCAATAGGGAAAGAATGAGAAATAGAAATGTGCGCATAGCTGTCCTCCAGGTAGGGCTTTCCTTTGTCATGCTTGCTTATGCCCTTATAGTCTATTTCGAAAGAATCACACAGGCTCTTGACCAGCACCCTGCCTACAATCCATTCTGCCTGCCTGACAGGGTTAAGATCTGCCGGGAATGGTTCTGGAGACATGTAGGGTAATTCCAAAAATGTTTCCTGAATATTCCAGACCGCATAAGCCGAATCTTCATCAATCTTTTTACTTAATAGTAAAGGCATCGGCAATTGTAATAATTTTGCACTCCAAATGCGTCAAATCCAGATAAAAAAGCTGCATACTTTTATGGGACACAACGATAGTCTTTACTGTCTGGAAAAGCTGGATGATCACAGGTTTTTCTCCGCAGGCTCAGACGGGATGGTCGTTTTATGGGATCTGATTTCACCTGATGAGGGGGAGGTGATTGCCAAAGTAGAGGGATCTGTTTACTCGATGGCTCTTGATTCGGATTCAAATTGCCTTTTTATAGGGGAAAATAATGAAGGTATTCACAAGATCAGATTAGATCAAAAAAAGGAAACCGGATCAATTCAGACCGGAAACCACCAGATTTTTGATTTAAAGTTTAGAAATGAAACACTCTGGGGAGCACTTGAATCCGGTGAGATCATTCAGCTATCCTCAAACCTTGATGTGATCAACAGAGTGAAGATTAGCGATAAGCGAGCAAGATGCATCGATTTTTTTGATAACTGCCTTGCAGTTGGATTCAGTGACAATACAATAAAAATACTGGATGAGTCACTGAATGTAACGGATGAATTGCATGGGCATAAGAATTCTGTTTTTACTTCAAAGTATCATCCATCCGGCAAATACCTGATTTCAGGAGGCAGAGATGCAACTTTGAAAGTATGGGATACGTCAGAAAATTATGTATTGAGAGAGTCAATAGCTGCTCATCTTTATACTATCAATAGTATTGTGTTCAATGAAACCGGAAAATACTTTGTTACATGCAGTATGGATAAGTCGATCAAGCTATGGAATGCACATAATTTTACTTTAATGAAAGTATTAGATAAGCACAGGCACGCTGGACATGGAAACAGCGTTAATAAGTTGCTTTGGATGAAATATCATGACTTGTTAGTATCTTGTAGCGATGATCGGACAATATCTGTTTGGGACTTAAAATTGGAAGAATGAAGATCACACCGCTGGAAATACGTCAGAAGGATTTTGAGAAAAAACTTAGAGGGTACGATAAGGATGAAGTCACGGCATTTCTGCTTTCACTTTCGAATGAATGGGAGCGTGTACTCGACACCAATAAGGAATTAACTCTTAAACTTCAACATGCGGAAAAAGAGGTAGCAAAACTGAGAGAAGTTGAGAGCTCACTCTATAAAACGCTAAAAACAGCTGAGGATACCGGAGCTAATTTGATTGATCAATCCAATAAAGCAGCAGAGCTCCATATGCGAGAAACTCAAATGAGAGCAGAAGCGCTGATGAATGAGGCGAAATCAAAGGCAAAAGCGATGATGGAAAAAGCTGAAGTCGAAGCACGTCAGATCATCGAAGAGCTTCAGGAAGCAGTCAAAAGCATTGAACAAAATCACAGGGACATTGAAAATCACAGGCAAAATGCAATTGCGGAACTCAAAAACCTGTCAGTTGATTTAATTGAAAAAGTAGAACGCACAAATAAGGAACAAAAACAGTTCAAGTTCGACGACTATGTAAAGCGGGTAAAAGAACTGGCAAGGGAAAGTGGGGAGCGTATCAGAACAGAAGATACGGATTTGAAAATGCCCGATACTCCTAAAATAGAAGATATTGTTCCCGCAAAAGAGGAGGAGCCTGAGCCTGTGGAGATGAAGAAACCAGTGACATCAGAAGAAGCTCCAAAAACGGAAGCCTCGGTCCGGGTTACAAAGACCGAAAGAGGGTCTGAAAGAATAAGCAGGACCGTGGTTGTTGATATGGGAAAGCATGAAGCAGAACCCGCAAATCAAACACCGGTTCCTGAAACTGTAGAGAAGAAAGAAGAAACTCCGAAAGTTGAAGAAGAGCCGAAATTCAAAGAAACTCCGGAACCGGAACAAGAGGAGCCACCGGTAGCGGAAGTTGAAGAACCCATCGAGCCGGAAGTTAAAGAAACTCCTGAGATGGTCGAAGAAGAGCCTGATTCCAAACCTGTAGAGAAGGAAAGTGAGCCAGAATCTGTGCAGGAGCCAGAGAAGAAAGAGCCCGAACCGAAGCAGGAAGAACCCGAATTCGTTGAGAAAGCTTACGAGGAACAAGTCAGACCAAAAACTAATAAGACGGTTTCCTTCTTTGATCAGCTGGACCGTAATAATTGAAGCAACTGAAACGCTCATTTATAATTCACTTAACATGTTGATATGGGAAAAGTATCCTTAGAAGGAATGGAATTCTATGCCCGTCACGGGTACTATGAAGAAGAACGGATCATCGGTAACAAGTATCGGGTTGACGTTGAACTTGACCTTGATTTTTCAGAGGCAACAAAAGAGGATAAACTTGAGGGAACAGTAGATTACGAACGGGTATATGAAATTGTCAGGGATGTGATGAGCATAGATGCAAAGCTGCTGGAACACCTGGCCGGTAAAATGATCAGGGCTTTAAAGAATAATTTTGATCAAATCAATGAAGTGGAAGTAAAGATCAGCAAGTACAACCCGCCAATTAAAGGACTTTGTGAAAAAGCAGTAGTCACTTTAAAGGGTTGATCATACAAATACAAACCCTCTTCCATCACTCTCGTCATAGAATTCAATCTTTTTCCCCACCAGAAACATCGTTTCTTTTTTCTGAATCAACACCTGAACTTCATCAATGAAGTATTCATCGTCAGTGTCTTTTTTTTTATCAAACCCCAGTTTAAATGCTACCCCACAACCTGCACCCTTCACACCGATCCGCAGGCCATAGTCAGAGGGGATACCTTTGTTCTGTAAAATGTTTTTCACCTCTTCAAGGGCTCTTTCCGTTATTTTAATCGGTAGCTCCATGCACCAAAAGTATTATTTTTGACGTTCATCAACTTAAAACAATCCTAAGTATGGAAATGGTTTACGACCTGCTGAAAATAACTATCCCGGCAATTCTTGTTCTTTATCTGGCGTATTTGCTCGTCAGGTCATTTTTACAAAAACAATTGGATGAAATTGCCTTTGGTGTGCGACAAAAAAATCAGGAGATCGTCGTTCCAATCAGACTTCAGGCTTACGAGCGGATTGTCTTATTATTGGAGCGAATTACTCCGGGAAATCTGCTTTCCAGACTTGGAAATTCTGATTATTCTGCAGAGGAATTTCAACAAATACTTATTCATGAAATTAGAAATGAAGTGAATCATAACCTTTCACAGCAGGTTTATATGTCTGACAGTGCATGGACTTATGTTACAACAGCCGTTGAGCAGACCATTTCGCTTATCAATTCATCAGTTTCCGGTCTGGATCAGAAAGCAAAAGGAATTGAATTGGCAAAAGCTGTTTTGGAAAATGCTGCAAGAGAAGAAATGGATACTTCTGGTCAGGCAATAAAGTTCATTAAAGAAGAAATTCAACAAATCTTTTAGATTGAATAAGAGTTCACGAATCTGGAATGAGGCAAAGAAGACGGTTAGTGAAAATGATCGTGTTAAAAAACTTGTGACCCGGGCGGTCAGCAAGCTAAAAGGAATTGCTGCGAACTCCGGGCAATTCCGATCATTATCAGAGAAAATTCCGATACTTATACGTATGGCTAAAGCCCATATTTCAGGGAGCTATAGTGCTTTTTCCGGGAAGACGATGTTGATGATTGTTTTTGCGCTTTCGTATTTTGTAATCCCGACAGATGCAATTCCTGACTTTATTCCTGCCCTCGGTTTTACCGATGATATTTCGATCTTATATTTCGTATGGAGACATATAAATGAAGATGTAACCTCTTTCCTTCAATGGGAACAAACAGGATAAAATCTAATTGAGATATATTGCATTCATTACATTCAATTAACTGAATATGTCTAAGAAAGCACTGGTTGTAGGAGCCACAGGTCTGGTCGGAAAAGCGTTGGTTGATTTGCTTCTCAGAAAAGATTACTATGAAGAAATAATAGTTCTGACCAGAAGGGAAACAGGAGTTACTGATTCCCGTCTGAAGACAGTACTCATTGACAACTTTGATAACCTTGCCGATTTTAAGGATCAAATGAATGCGCATGATATCTATTGCTCTATAGGTACAACCAGGAAAAAGGCAGGATCAAAAGAGGCTTTTCTTAAAATTGACTTTGAATACCCCATGGAGCTGGCAAGACTAACGATGGTACAACCTGATTTTCAACAATTTTTACTTGTCTCATCTTTAGGAGCAAATGCAGATTCACCATTGTTTTATAATGAAACAAAGGGAAAATTGGAAGATGCCTTAATTGCACTTGACATGAAAGCTTTGAAAATATTTCAACCCTCACTTCTTTTAGGGAAAAGAGATGAATTCAGACCTCTGGAGGAAGTAGGCAAGTTTTTTAGTGCCGTCCTCTCATTTTTTGTCGTGGGATCTAAGAAGAGACTCTGGTCTATAAAGGATGAAGAGGTGGCGGATTCCATGTATCAGGTGGCGAAAAAGAATGAGCCCGGCTTTAAGCGGTATAAGCCAAATGACATGTTAAGAATGATTTATTCGTGGTAACGGTAATTCAACGTGTTCAGTCAGCCTCGGTATCGATAGCGAATAAGCTAAAATCAGAAATTAAGCAGGGTCTGCTTGTTTTAACAGGTATCGAAGAGGCAGATAATTCAGAAGATATCGATTGGCTTTCCCGCAAAATTTTAAACCTGAGGATTTTCCCGGATGAAGGAGGCGTGATGAACAAAAGCCTGTTGGATATCAAAGGCGAAATACTCATTATTAGTCAATTTACGCTTCAGGCAAGCACAAAAAAAGGTAATCGACCCTCTTACATAAAGGCTGCAAAACCTGAAACTGCCATTCCAATTTATGAATCATTCGTTGCAGCATTTCGTGAACAAATGAAAACAAAAGTCGGGACCGGGGAATTTGGAGCAGACATGCAGATTTCTCTGATAAATGACGGACCTGTCACCATTGTCATTGATACGAAGAACAAGCAATAGGAATATGCGAATAAATCGTTCATTACATTCAATCATACAATCCATTCCGTCTATCTTTGCGGCTTCAAAATTTTGAAGCTTACAGGAGAAATGATGATTTATTGTTACCTGGAAGAATGTTTATGAAGAATATTAGAAACTTCTGCATTATCGCCCACATCGATCACGGGAAAAGCACCCTTGCCGACAGGTTATTGGAAAGTACCAAAACAGTCTCTTCAAGAGACATGCAGGCACAATTGCTCGATAATATGGACTTAGAAAGAGAGCGGGGAATTACCATTAAGAGTCACGCCATTCAGATGAACTATCAGCTCGAAGGGCAGGAATATGTGCTGAATCTTATTGATACACCCGGACACGTGGATTTTTCCTATGAAGTGTCACGGTCAATAGCGGCCTGTGAAGGCGCATTACTGATTGTTGATGCCTCACAGGGGATTGAGGCACAAACCATTTCTAATCTGTATCTGGCTCTTGAGCACGATCTGGAAGTTATCCCGGTATTGAATAAAATTGATCTTCCTGGTGCCATGCCTGAAGAAGTGTCAGATCAGATCATCGATTTGATTGGGTGTGAAAAAGAAGACATAATACATGCAAGCGCAAAAGAAGGGATTGGTATTGATGACATACTAAAAGCTATTATTGAAAAGGTACCTGCCCCGGTGGGAGATCCATCTGAGCCACTTCAGGCGATGATCTTTGATTCTGTTTTTAATTCATATCGTGGTATCGAAGTGTATTTCAGGGTTTTTAACGGGACCCTAAATCAGGGGGACAAAGTAAAATTCGTAAATACAGGCAAAACGTATGATGCAGATGAGATTGGTGTATTAAAACTGAAACACGATGCAAAGAAGTCCATCTCCGCCGGAAACGTCGGCTACTTAATCTCAGGAATAAAGATTGCCAAAGAAGTAAAGGTGGGGGATACCATTACACATGTAAGCAGACCCACTCAAAACCTTGTTAAGGGATTTGAAGATGTTAAACCCATGGTTTTTGCAGGAATTTACCCGGTAGAAACAAGTGAATTTGAAGAGCTCAGAGCCTCAATGGAAAAGCTCCAGTTGAACGATGCGGCGCTTATTTGGGAGCCTGAAACTTCCATGGCGCTTGGCTTTGGGTTTCGTTGCGGTTTTCTTGGAATGCTGCACATGGAAATCGTTCAGGAGCGACTCGAAAGAGAGTTTGGAATGACCGTGATTACAACCGTTCCATCGGTACAATTTCATGCCATTGAAAACGATGGTTCCATACTGAAAGTCAGTGCACCTTCGGAACTCCCTGAGCCTACATTTATCAGCCATATTGAAGAGCCATATATCCGAGCTCAAATCATTACAAAATCAGATTATATCGGACCCGTAATCGCACTGTGCGTTGACAAAAGAGGAGAGATAAAAAACCAGGTATACCTGACCTCAGATCGGGTTGAATTGACCTTCGAATTACCACTGGCAGAAATCGTTTTTGATTTCTTTGATAAGCTAAAAACAATCTCTCGCGGATACGCTTCTCTGGACTATGAATTGATTGGATACAGACAGTCCAACATGGTGAAATTAGATATCATGTTGAATGGAGACAAAGTGGATGCACTCTCAGCCATTGTTCACAGAGATAAAGCTTATGAATGGGGGAAAAGACTTTGTGAGAAACTGAGAGAATTAATCCCGAGGCAAATGTTTGAAATAGCAGTACAGGCAGCTATCGGGACAAAAATTGTTGCGCGGGAAACAGTGAAGGCAATGCGAAAAAATGTACTTGCCAAGTGTTATGGGGGTGATATTTCAAGAAAGAGAAAACTATTGGAAAAGCAGAAAAAAGGAAAGAAGCGGATGCGACAGGTTGGAAATGTGGAAATACCTCAGGAAGCATTTATGGCGGTTCTTAAACTGGATTAAAATTTATCAGATATGTCAACTATAATCGACGGGAAAAAGATCTCAGCTGAGATAAAGAAGGAGATTGCTCATAAGGTAAATGAGTTGAAGGGAGAAGGGAGAAGAGCCCCACATCTGGCCATCATAATCGTAGGAGACGATGGAGCAAGCCATACCTATGTAAATGGTAAAATAAATGCATGTAAAGCCGTTGGATTTGACTTCACATTGATGCATTTCGCGACGACCATTTCGGAGGCTAAATTGATTAAACATATTGAACAACTGAATGATGATTCGGATATAGATGGATTTATCGTCCAGATACCACTTCCTGATCATATCTCGGTTGAGCACATTACAGAGTGTATTTCATCAAAAAAAGATGTGGATGGATTCACCAATCAAAACTTTGGGAGCATCACCTCATCTCATAAATTGTTATTGCCGGCCACTCCATTCGGAATAATGGAACTCATAAAACGGTACGATATCGAGACAGAGGGAAAAGAATGCGTGGTTGTAGGGGCCAGTCGAATTGTTGGAGCACCATTAAGTTTAATGATGCTTCAGGATGGAAAAGCAACTGTTACAGTTTGTCATAAATACACGGGCGATTTAAAAAAACATACCAAAAATGCAGACATCCTGATTGTAGCTGTTGGGCATCCTGGCCTGATAACCAAAGACATGGTTAAAGAGGGAGCAGTAGTTATAGATGTTGGCACAACCAGAGTGGAAGACGATTCTCGAAAATCCGGATTTAGACTTTGCGGGGATGTTGACTATGAAAATGTAGCCCCGTTGACAAGCTACATTACACCGGTTCCTGGAGGCGTAGGACCTATGACAATTGCCTCGCTGTTACTTAATACACTTAAGGCTTATGAGGCCCAAAACCACTGATTTAGAATTACTTCCTGTAATGGAATCCTTTCACACCATTCAGGGTGAAGGATATCATTCAGGGAAGTCCGCTTACTTCATCCGATTGGGCGGTTGCGATGTAGGTTGCCATTGGTGTGATGTAAAGGAATCATGGGATGCCTCGCTATATAAACGAATTCATGTAGATCAGTTGGTGAAAGAAGCCGTAAAGTCGGGAGCAGAGATTGTCGTAATAACGGGTGGTGAACCACTTATATATGACCTCTCGCTGCTAACATCCCGATTGCAGGACGAAGGGCTTAAGACTAATATTGAGACATCAGGTGCCTATCAGCTCTCAGGCAGTTGGGACTGGATCTGTTTTTCGCCCAAGAAATTCAAAACCCCGTTGAACGAGTTTTATGAGAAATCTCATGAACTTAAGATAATCGTGTACAATAAGTCAGATCTGCAATGGGCAGGCGAACACGGGGATCAAATGACTAATGCGAAACTTTATTTACAGCCGGAATGGTCAAAATCAAAAGAAGTGACACCTTTGATCGTTGATTTTGTTAAGCAAAACCCCAAATGGCAAATTTCTCTGCAAACACACAAATTCATAGACGTTCCCTGATTCAGACAGGATTCTTTTTTCTGACAATTTTCCTTTACTTCACGGGGTTTGCTCAGACGGCCCTTTCATCCACAAACAAAAAAGCACTTAAATCCTATGAGAAAGGACAGACAAAGGCCAAAGAGCGTGAGTTTGAAAGCGCCATTGCTTTCTTTAACTCAGCTTTGAAGCACGATCCACAATTCTACGAGGCATTTTTGAGAAAAGGAAGTCTCTTTAACGCAATGGGGATGGAGGATTCGGTTTATGCAAATTTTAGTTCTTATCTGAAAATTAAAGCAACCCCTTCGGCAGCTATATTGAATAGAATGGCTTTTATGGCCTTTGAAAGAGGGCATTATGAAAAATCACTGGTGTGGCTCGAAGCATATCTTTTGCAGAAACCTGAATTCAGGGAAGTAGAGGAGATCATGCTCCTGTTGAACAGTATTGACTTTGCCCAAAATGAAATCATCAAAGGGGACAGTCTTGAGATCAGCCTTTTGCCACGGGAGATAAATAATGAACATGCCCTGCAATACATGCCGGCTATTACCATTGATAATTCCATGTTGGTATTTACAAGGCGCAATACGATGAATACACCAACTGATTTTGATGCCTATAGAGATGAGGACATAATGGTTGCATATTATAAAAAGGGAAAATGGTTGATGTCAGAGTCAATATCTCCCAAAATTAATACTCCGCTAAATGAGGGTGCCGCAACTATATCTTCTGATGGCAATACCATGATTTTCTCTTCCTGTGATCGAAGAGATTCATTTGGCAGCTGTGATTTGTATCTGAGTCGTCGGACAAATACCGGCTGGAGCAAGCCCCGAAATTTAGGAAAGACCCTCAATTCTAAGTACTGGGAAGCACAACCATCCCTGTCAGCGGATGGAAAAACCTTATACTTCTCTTCAAATCGGCCTGGAGGGATTGGCAGAAGAGATTTATGGGTTTCCTCAATGGAAGAAGACGGAAATTGGACCAGCCCGGTCAATTTGGGGAAAACGATAAATTCAAAACAGGACGAAACCACGCCCTTTATACATCCAAATGGCGAAACATTATATTATTCGTCCAATGGTTTTGTCGGACTGGGAAACTATGACATGTATGTTGCTGAAAAGCAAGATTCGGCATGGAGCAGCCCCAGAAATCTTGGATATCCTATAAATACGCATAATGATGAAGCAGCCCTCTTGCTGGCAGGGAATGGAAAGACAGCTTTCTATGCAAAAGAAATCTGGAGGGACGGAGAGATAGTAAAAAGTGATATTGCCACCTTTGAGATGCCGATTGAGAACAGAGCCAGGCCTGCAACATATATTGTTGGGAATGTCATAGATAATAATACTCGTAATCCTATCAGGACACAGATAGAAGTAATCGACCTCAACAGAAATCAGGTGCTGTTTAGTGCCTTCTCCGATTCAATTACCGGAGCATATACAATGGTACTTCCGTCAGACAAAGAACTGGCATGCTATGTAAAAAAGAAAGGCTATCTCTATTATGAGAGCTCTTTTTTCACAGAATCTAACTCAATTACCAGGCCTGACACCATAGATATTGCATTAAGACCCATTGCTGTTGATGAGTATCTGGTGCTTAAAAACATATACTTTGATGTGGATTCCTACAAACTGGATAAGAAATCCAGATCTGAACTGGAAAATATTTTGCAGGTACTGAAAGAGAATCCTTCGATTGTGGTAGAAATTAGTGGTCACACCGACGATTCAGGAACAACAGTCTACAATCAGACGCTTTCAGAGAATAGAGCTAAGGAAGTTTATATTGAAATATTGAAGGAAGGGATTCCGAAAAGCCGATTACTGTACAAAGGCTTTGGCAGCAAAAAGCCGATTGTTTCAAACGATACAGAAAAAGGACGTGAATCCAACCGTAGAATAGAATTCCGTGTCCTACGGATAACTCAATGAAAAAGTTACTTTTAACGAGCATTTTTTAACAATTTATTTTCACAGAATTAAATTCAGGCAAAACTTCTACTTGGCAACTAAAATTTGGAATTATATAACATTTCAAAGAATAATCCTGAAAATCAGGCTTTTTTTCCACTTAGAAGAACTTTAGAGTTGTATTATGTGAACTTCAGATTTGTTAATTAATCTTAAAAAAGTAATATATTTCGGGTTCAAAATTTATTGTTTAACATTTAACTAGTAAGTATGAAGAGGATTTTACTACTATGTTTTATGTTCTTGACGGTTTTTGCGTTTAGCGCATTAGCCCAGAGAACAGTGTCTGGAACTGTCACCGATGACAATGGTGAGGGTCTTCCGGGTGTAAACGTTGTGATTAAAGGCACAACTACAGGTGCAACTACTGACCTGGACGGTAACTATCGTTTGACAGTTGAAGACGGAGCTACTCTGATCTTCTCATTTGTTGGGTTTGAGACTCAGGAAATAGAAGTAGGAGCCAGAACCGTAATTGACATCACAATGGGCGGTATCACCGAACTACAGGAGGTTGTAATTACAGGTGTGGGTTCTGCTACATCTAAAGAAAAGCTAAGCTTTGTTGTTGAGCAGATTGGTGAAGATATGCTTCAGCAAACACCGGGTGTTTCTGCAGTATCAGGCTTAGCAGGTAAAATGGCCGGAGTTCGAGTCCTTAACGGGAGTGGAGCACCTGGATCAGAACCAAACATCCTAATTCGAGGAGCATCTAACATTCTTAGAAGCAACGATCCTCTGATTATCATTGATGGGGTTCTTACTGAAGCCAGTCTTTCTGATATCAACGGAGAAGACATTAAATCCATTGAGGTTGTGAAAGGTGCTGCAGCAGCATCTCTTTATGGCTCTCGTGCAAGTAATGGTGTGGTAAACATCCAGACTCGACGAGGTACTGATGGAAAACAGGGAGTAACTACTGTTAAAGTAAGATCAGAGTTTGGAAAGTCGTTTATTCCGTATAAGCCGAACAAAACGACATCTACCAATAGAGTACTCAATACTCAGGCTGATGTAGACGCGGATCCTTCAGGAGCTACGTTACTGGGATATCCTTCAAATCAAATTAAGCCGGATGGTATTTTTGATACACCATGGCCGGTAGTAATTGATCACTTTGATCAGGCATTCACTACACAGGATTTCTTTACACAGTATGTATCCATTCAGAACAACTCTGGGAATACAGCAGTATTTGCGTCAGCACAATTTCAGAAGCAGGAAGGTATTATCATCCTGACCGATGGAAGTGAAAGAACAAATCTTAGATTGAACATAGATCATACATTGAATGAGAAGTTGACATTCTCAGCATCGAATCTTTATAGCTTCTCTAATGTGGACCTTGACGGTGCAGTTGGATCAGCAGTTAGTACGGATCCTATGTTTGCCCTTTGGCAACTTGACCCGGCAGCTGACATTTTTGCACCAAACGAAGAAGATGGCACACCATACAATTGGAATGCTAATTTCTTCGGATTAGAGGTAAATCCACTTTATGCGATCAATTCTGTAACCAATTTAGAGGACAGAACAAGATTCCTTGGTAACTATACTCTATCATATAGTCCTTTGGACTGGATGGATGTTGAAGCAAGTTTCAGTATTGATAAATTAAACAGAAACAGAAATGTCTTTGTTGATCAGGGATATCTTGATACGTTTAGTGCAGGCCCTAATGGTCCCCTTGGAATCGTTGATTACGAGTCTTTCGAGATTGACTCTGAGACACTCGCATTGAATTTGAACTTGTATAAGCAATTTGGAGACCTTACTGCTAAGTTTAGAGCACAGTTTTTCTACGAAAACAGAGAGACGCTTGAAATTCAGGCAGCCGGATCAAACCTTGCTTTCAAAGGGAAAAACACCCTTGAGAATGTTGATAGAACGACAATTACTCTGAATAACAATCAGACAAAAATCACAGCGAACAACTTCTCCGGAATTTTAGCTTTGGACTACAGAGATACCTATCTTTTTGATGCACTGGTACGAAGAGATGGTGTGTCATTGTTTGGAGACAATGAAAGATGGCAAACATTCTACCGGGTTTCCGGGGGATACCGAATTTCTCAGGATTTTGATCTGCCAGGAATTCAGGAGTTAAAAGTAAGAGGTTCATACGGTGTGGCCGGAGGACGTCCAGATTTTACGGATCAATACGAAAGAATTGGTTTGGCGGATGGTAATTCTACAGGTCAATTCCAGACCAGAAACCCTAACCTAAAACCTTCTTTAAATCAGGAATTGGAAGTAGGGTTTGATGTGAATTTCCTTGACAAATTCAATTTCTCATTTACTTATGCTGATGCTCATAATCCTGATCAAATCATGCAGGTGCCTCTTAGTGCCTCTACAGGATTTCAGCAAATAGTTGATAATGTGGCTACACTGGATGCAAAGACATTTGAAATGTCTTTGGGAGCAAGTGTTTTCAAAAATCAGGATTGGGATATTTCTGCCAATGTTGTTTGGGACAGAACTACAATGGAAATCACCGAGCTTAACCGAGCTCCTTTCAGCGTAGGACCTGACAATGCATTTAGAATTGAAGCAGGTCAACCTTTCGGATTATTCTACGGAGAGGTTCTTGCAACAAGCTTGTCTCAGGTTGAGAATCAGGTGGCTGAAAATCAAAATGTGGAAGATATCTTTACTATCAATAATCATGGCTTTGTTGTTAGAAAGGATCAGATTGGTACAGATCAGGAGCAGGTTGTTTATCTCAGAGATGATGATGGCGTGTTAGTATTGGATGTGATTGGAGATATCACTCCGGATTTCAATATGGGATTCAACTCAACAATCACCTGGAAAAACATCACATTGTTTATGCAGTGGGATTGGAAGCAAGGTGGTGATGTTTACAACAAAACATTCCAGTTTGGGGTACGAGACAATAACGTAGAGTTTACCGATCAGGCGTTGGTTCCTTATGCACAGCGTAAGAGCTTCACCTACATCAACTCTATCTATAATGTGAATAAAGTGAACAGCTTCTTCGTGGAAGATGGAACGTTCATTAAACTACGTGAGCTTGCACTTTCTTACCGTCTCGGTTCCAGTGCGCTTTCTAAAGTAGGCTTGGATAATGCATTCAAAGGAATCAAGGTTTCTGCGATTGGAAGAAATATCCTGACGTTTACAAAGTACAGTGGATTTGACCCTGAAGTTGGTCAGGCAAATGGATCTGTTGGTGCCAATATTTACAGGTACGACAACTTCAATTATCCAAACTTTGCGACGTTTACAGGTTCAGTTGAGTTTACTTTTTAATTAACTAAAAAGGATAAAAATGAAATATTTATTAAAATATAGTTTAATAGCCACACTGGTCTTTGGTGTATCCAGCTGTTCGTTTTTCGAAGAGTTAGAGACCCCCAATAAGAATGACCTTGAAGTAGCTGATGTGTTGTCTGATCCAACCACTTATCCGGCACTCATTTCGAGCTCGTTCGGTAATTTTTGGAATGCAACAATGGTAAGTTTCCCAACGATGCCTGTTTCAGTTGCTGCTCAGGAGATGTCAATGTCCTGGGGTAACTGGGGAGCAAGGGATTTGGGAACAATTCCGAGATTGCCTCTCAATAACACGCAATCATACGGTAATGCAGGGTTGATAGAAGATGTGTGGTTCAATGTGTATGGAGTGCTTGTTCAAACGAACAACATCTTAAAACTGATCGATGAAGGTAACGATGTAATTGTAGATTTTGATGGTGACGGTAATACCGAAAACATCAATGATATCGTGCGTGCCGGCGGCAAATTGTTGCAGGGTTTAAGCCTTGGACACCTTGCCATGAGATATGATCAGGCGTTCATCGTGGATGAAAACACAGATGTTGCAACACTTGGATTTTCTCCATATGATGAAGTGGGAGCTGCTGCAGTAACCAAACTTGAGGAAGCAGTTGTTCTTTTTAATGCAAATACCTTTACTGCGGGATGGATCAACGGTCTGAACTGGACAAATACTCAGTTCGCACAATTTGCCAGCTCGTACATTGCAAGGATTATAGCAGGTAATTCAAGAACAGCAGCTGAAAATGCCGCTGCAAATTGGAATAAAGTACTTACTACCGCTAATGCCGGCCTTCCTATGGACTATGCTCCAATAGGAGATGGTGGTGTTGTTTGGTGGAGTAGAATCCTAATTCAGGGACAAGATGCTGTTTGGGCAAGACTTTCTCAGCGAGTGGTAACTGAAATGGCGATCCCGGCTGATAGAGCTCCGGGTGGACCTGCTCCGTACCCATGGCCTGATGGGGTTGCGTCTTTGCCACCATTGACAGCAGGACATGACAACCGTGTAACTACTGATTTGACGTACTCAGGAGCACCTTCATTTAGTGCAGACAGAGGTTATTACTTCTTCTCATCATACAGGTATTCCAGATACGATGCATATCCTGCCAGTTCATTTACCACACCTATGGTAAATTATTCTGCCATGGAGCGTGATACATATATCGCTGAAGCGTTGATAAGAACTGGTGGTAGCAAGACACAGGCTGCAACCCTTATTAATAATACCCGGGTAACAAGAGGAGGACTTCCTGCATTAACAGGAGCTGAGTCTGATCAGGTATTACTTGACGCTATCTTCTACGAGAGAAGAGCAGAAATAGGATGGACCTGGCCTTCAGTTATTTTCTACGATCGAAGAAGAAATGACGATTTGGAGACAGGAACCTACAAGCATATGCCGGTGCCAGCCAGAGAATTGAACGTGTTAGGCGTTGAGCTCTACACATTTGGTGGTGAGGGCATGGAAATGTAATGAGAATTTTAAAAGTAATGACAATGAAGAATATATATAAGAATCTAATTGCATTGGCTGTGTTGGTTGCATTTTCAGCATGTGATAGAACAGTTGATATTTTTGAGGGACAGACAGGAACACCTGATCTTACAATCGTTGTGCTTGATGGTGATAGCCTTGGGGTTGCTGCAGCTACTGTTGATTTGTTTGATACAGAAGAGGGATATATTACCGAGACCGGATCAATTGCTACAGCAACTACTGATGCGAATGGAGAGGTAACATTTACCACATCTGTGTTAACTAATCCAGGAGTTTACTACTTCAATGTGGCAAGTGGTGTACAGCGGAACTGGTCTAGTGTCAGCTCAACTAACTACCTTCTGCTTACAGATGGTAAGACACGAGTTGAAACATTCGTTGCGGATGTACTTCCTGAGTTTATAGCTCTGACAGCAAGTACATGGGCGCACACCAGTTATACCAATGGTGATGCAGCTCCTGCATGTAATGATGATGACACTTTTGTCTTCCTTAAGACAGGAACAGTTAGAAGATTCGATGCGGGTGCTGCATGCAGCCCTTCAAGAGAAGCTGAAGTAACTGGAACTGACTGGTCTTCCTGGGCATTGAATGCTGATGGAACATCCATTGATATTCGTGACTGGGATCCATGGTACTATAACAATGGAAATACTACGGGTAATGTTGCAACTGCATCACTTACTCTCGCGGGGAGTACTGCTGTTATGGATTACGGTGGGGGATACGTGTGGACAATTACTGCACAGTAGACAGTTTATAAAACTTTCTTAAAAAGAGTCCCTAATTTTGGGACTCTTTTTTTGACTAATAAATTCTTTTTCAGACTAAAAAATTAAGACCAAATGAAAAGTTTATCATTATTGATGTTGTTTTTAATGCCATATCTGGCTTTTTCCAATGATGTTGACTCGACAAACACATTTGTTTTTGCTTATGTTTTTTCGAATGAAAATATCCTGGCCATTACAGAAGTGGAGGAAGTTAAGTCAGAGCAAACCAGTGAGTTTCACCTGACCGCAATAATGAATCTGAACCGTATCAGACTGGTTAGTCACATCAAAAATTTTTACCCCGAGTTGGAGATTGACCCCAATAAGGTAAGGTTTCAGTTTTCAAAGAATCCGGATCAATTTGAGGTATCCAGAGAAGACCTGATAGCTGATAATGAGAATAGGCTGGTAGAGTTATACCAGTTTAAATTTGAGTTTTTAAAAACTGAGAAACTTCAAAATGTCAAAATAGAATGAAACGATACGTCATACGATTAGCTCTTTTGGTAATTTTTGGAAGTTTTTTTATCGCCTGCAGTTCCGGAAAAAATCAGGTTACGGGTAAGAAAATCGAAATTAAATACATGGGGACAGCAAAGCCCGGAGACTGGATTCAGGTTGATGAAATAAAACTCACACATAAAGGAACTGATACAGTGGCACTGAGCCTTAAGGATACCCTTTATACTCAAAAGAATCCAATGGATTACTTTTATGATAATGCAGAGACATGCATGTGCCTGCCGGCCAGTCTGTTGTTTGAACAGATTAGGGATAAATGGTTCGGAGTTCCGGTAAGTAATCCATATATGTCTTATCACTTTGTCAAAATATTTAATATAAATTCTCAGATTGTTGATAAAGCAGACTACTATGAATTTGAGAATAAACCCGGGTTTATGATAAATGGAATCGTTCGTATTCTCAATACAGAAGGAAGCGACATTAGAGTACGGACAAGTCCTAATTACCCCGCGCTTATAACTATTGTTGAGTGAAATAAAAAATACGATGAAGAGAACAGCTAACATATTATGCCTTTTTCTGCTTTTCAGATGTGCGGGACCAGCAGAAGAATTAATGCCTAATGATCAGATTATTCCAGACTGGAATGACAAGTTGTCGGATATTATTATCCACGATATTTATAATCCGCCTGTAGCCAGTAGAATTTATGCCTATTCAAATCTTGCAGCTTATGAAGCGATTGCCAATTTGGAAAACAACAAGTCTACTTTTTCTGGTGTAATCAATGGTTTGAATCACTCTGTCTCAGTAGGTAATAGTGAGATAAATATAGAAATTGCCACTCTGGTTGCCTTCTCCGAGGTAGCTGAGAGCCTGATAATTAGTAAAGATTCAATCAGGGCCTGGAGAGAAGCCGATCTTGCCGGATATGCCTCTTCAGTACAAAAGAAAGTATTAGATGAAAGCGTTGCGTATGGTCAGCGTGTGGCAGAGGCAATTATTAAATATGCAGGTGAAGACAATTACAAAAAGTTAACCAATATGCCAGGTTATATTGTGTCCGAAGATGAAGATGCGTGGCAACCAACTCCGCCAGCCTATTTGGAAGCGGCTGAGCCAAACTGGGAGAAGTTGAGACCATTTGCCCTGGATTCAGCCTCACAATTCATTCCAAAACCACCTGTTCCTTTTGATTCAAAAGAGGGAAGTGATTTTTATAACGCTGCTCTGGTGGTATATGATGCAGTCAACAAGCGAACTCAGTCTGATAGCATTATTGCTGTTTATTGGGATTGTAACCCGCAAACAACAAGATTTGTCGGGCATGCCATGATGTTTTCACAAAAATTGACACCAGGCGGTCATTGGATCAGCATTACTTCTGCAGCCGCGAGAAGTGCTAAGTTGGACCTGGCTTCATCAGCTGAAATTCATGCGATGGTTGCAATGGGTATCGCTGATGCATTTATCAACTGCTGGAATGAAAAATACAGGAGTAATCTGATCAGACCAGAGACCTATATAAATCGATACATCGATCCTGATTGGAGGCCGATTTTAGAGACTCCATCCTTTCCGGAGCATACCAGTGGCCACAGCGTAGCATCAGCCTCAGCGGCGACTATACTTACTGCTTATTTTGGGGAGAATTTTTCCTTTACAGATTCTGCGGAAGTAAGGTTTGGACTGACTCCTCGATCATATAATTCTTTTAGAGAAGCCTCGGATGAGGCCGCTGTGAGCAGGTTGTACGGGGGAATTCATTACGACCTTGCAATCACTGAGGGTATTGTTCAGGGAAATCAGGTCGGTCAGAATCTCTTGCAGAAGATTGGTTTCAAGAATTAATCCTTGAAATACTTAAGGCACATTATTGTTCTCATATGCATTTCATGTGGTCCACAGATCAATGATGACGAGATTTATGAACTTGTAGAGGAATCCTATGCCAGTATCAATCCGCTTAAGCTCCAGTATTACCTTAATGCAGATCGAGCCAACGTCTATAAGGAAATAAGCAGAAACAGTAATGGTATTTCCTATGTCCAAAATCGATACTGGTATTGCAAGGAGCTTTTGAATGCAGGATTTTCAGTTGAGGCCATTGATGAAATCAATCAACTTCTTGTGAATGAAGCAACGATCTCGTTTTCGAGCGAAGCATGGAAAAGAGAAATTCGAAAATTGCTTGCTGTAGCTTATTTAAGAGCCGGCGAACAGGCAAATTGCATTGATGGTCATTCAGCAAACTCGTGCCTGATTCCAATCTCTGATGATGGAATATACACCGAGGTGGATTATTCCTACAAAGCCATTGAGGTTTTGAAGTTGTTGCTTTCTGAAAAGAGAGAAAATGAACTCTTGTGGCTCCTGACCATTGCTTACATGACCGTGGGGGAATATCCGACGGGTGTTCCAGAGGAATACCTTATTGCGGACACCTCATTCATTGACTCCAATCCAATTCGGAAATTTGTAAATATTGGGCAGGACCTGGGCGTCAACACGTTGGGACTGGCAGGAGGTTCTGTAATTGACGATTTCAATGGAGATGGTTTTATTGACATCATAGCTTCTTCAAGCGGCTTTCATGATCCGCTGGCTTTTTATATGAATGACTCAGGCAAATTTGTTGATATGAGTGAAACATCAAATTTGTCAAGGTCAATCGGAGGTCTCAATTTAAATCATGCAGATGTTAACAATGATGGATTTCCTGATGTATTCCTGATGCGTGGTGGATGGTTTGGAGAAAATGGAAAGCAACCAAATTCATTACTGATCAATCAGGGAAACGGAACATTCCTTGACCGGACGATTTCAAGCGGACTTCTTTCGTTTTCTCCAACACAAACCTCAACCTGGGGTGACTATGACCTGGATGGAAATGTTGACCTGTTCGTTGGAAACGAATCTTTGAACAAAAATCACCCAAGCGCTCTGTATCGAAATATCGATGGATTATTTGAGCAGATGGAAATGGAGACTGCACCGGATGTTAACAACTTCGTTAAGGGCGTATCTTTTGGTGATGTTAATAATGATGATTATCCGGATCTCTATGTATCTGTGATGGGGGGTAACAATATGTTATTGCTGAACATTGAGAATGCAGATGGAACAAGATCGTTTAAGGATATTTCACTTACGGCTGGTGTGATTGGACCATTTGTAAGTTTTCCTGTTTGGTTTTTTGACTATAATAATGACGGATGGGAAGACATTTTTGTAATGGGTTACACCAGTTCAGACAGAAGCCTTGCAAATGAAGTTGCCACAGAGATTCTGGAAGGACAATCCGGGGCAGCTTTACCGGTTCTCTATCGTAATAATGGAGATTTGACATTCAAAGACGTTACTGCTGAAACAAGACTTGAAAAAGTGATGTATGGGATGGGTTCAAATTTCGGTGATCTGGATAATGACGGGTTTCTTGACATCCTGATCGGTACAGGTGATCCTGAACTTAAGAATATAATTCCGAATAGAGCTTTTAGGAATGTGAATGGAGATTACTTTGAGGAAGTCACTTATTCTGGAGGATTTGCAAACATTCAAAAAGGGCATGCTGTAAGTTTTGGGGATTTGGATAATGATGGAGATGAAGATATTTATTGTACAATGGGGGGGCAGCATGAGGGTGACGTATATCCCAATATTCTTTATGAAAACCCGTATTCAGATCGAAACTGGATTTCTATTGAGCTGATTGGAACACTAGCAAACAGGTTGGCAATTGGAGCAAGAGTTAAACTTACTGTATCAGGACCCGATGGTGAAAGAACTATTTACAGAACAGTATCAGGTGGAAGTAGTTTTGGATCTTCTTCCTTCAGGCTGGAAATTGGATTGGGAAATGATGTTCAGGTAGACAAACTTGAAGTTCGATGGCCTTCTGCTCAGGAAAATGTAAGTTTGTTTAATAATCTGCCGGTAAAGAATCTTATAAAGATTGTTCAGGGAAAAAGTGATTATGAAGTTAAGAAATTAACACCTTTACAGCTTACAAAAAGCGGGAAGGCTGACATACACAAACATTAGTATGAAGAGGATATTAATAATTGTCGTAGTACTTATCTGCAGTTGCTCTAACCCAAAAGAGGAACAGTCAGATCGCTTGTTTTCCCTTTTGAAGCCGTCTCAAACACAAATCAAATTTGAAAATACGATAGATGAAAATGACAGCATTAATGCCATTGATTTTGCCTACGTATACAATGGTGCCGGGATTGGCATTCTTGATGTAAACAATGATGGACTTGAAGATATATTTTTTGCAGGGAATGTTGTTGAAAATAAACTTTACCTGAATAAAGGAAATTTTGAATTTGAGGACATAAGTAAAAATGCCGGAATCATATCTGACAGATGGGCTAATGGAGTTACAATTATTGACATAAACAATGATGGATTCGAGGATATTTACCTAAGTAACTCAGGTCCCTATGAGGCAATCAGGCGAGGCAATGAACTCTATCTGAACAACGGTGACAACACCTTTACTGAGGTTGCAAAAGATTATGGTGTTCGCGACGAAGGCTACTCTACTTTTGCTGTTTTCTTCGATTTTGACAAAGATGGTGACAGTGATTTATACGTGCTCAATTCGGATAATGACACAGATGCGGGACTGACCTACGTAAAACCCAAGATTTCTGACGGAAGTTCTGAAAGCAACGATCGACTTTACCTGAATGAAAACGGTCGTTTCCGAGACATCTCTGCGGAGGCCGGAATTACCATTGAGGGCTATGGTTTGGGTGTCCTGGCACTGGATATTAACAATGATTCATGGCTTGATCTGTATGTTAGCAATGATTTTTTGTTTGATGACATCATTTACATAAACAATAAGGACGGTACTTTCACTGATCAAAGTGCAAGACTACTGAGTCATACATCTCAATTTGGAATGGGTATTGATTTTGCCGACCTCAATGATGATGGATATTCAGACATCATTCAGCTGGATATGAAACCGATGACAAATGTCCGTCAGAAGAAGAAATTTGGTGCGAATAATTACGATTTCTTTCAAAAAACAGTAGCAGAGGGATACATGCCCCAATACATGAGAAACACCCTACAGCTCAACAACAGAGGTGAAAGTTTTAGTGAAATTGGACAATATTCAGGGGTTGATGCTACCGACTGGAGTTGGGCGCCCCTGTTTGCCGATTATGATAATGACGGGCTTATTGACCTGTATGTCACGAATGGATTCAAAAGAGAAATTACTGATTTTGATTTCAGATTATATGTATCTCAGGAACTAAGCAAGCTTGGGAGAACCTTCGATAACGAAGTAGCAGTTAGTGCTGTAGAAAGTGCCCCTAGTGAAAAGATCACAAATATTGCTTATAGAAATATAAATGGGTTGCAGTTTGCAGATTCCACAAAAAATTGGGGCCTTGATTTTGAAGGATTTTCAAATGGTGCCGTTTATTCAGATCTCGATAATGATGGTGATCTTGACCTGATCGTGAATAATATTGATGAACCGGCCTATATTTTCAGGAACAATACTTCCATCGATAAAAGCGAATACATTCAATTTACCATTGAAGGGTTATCAAATTCAGAATCTCTTGGAACAGTAGTGACAATCTACATGGACGGGAACAGTAAACGAAGAGTTTACAACCCATATCGCGGGTATCAGTCAACAGTAAGTGATATAATACATTTTGGGGTTGGTGACGCAGATAAGATTGATTCTGTAGTGGTCCAATGGCCCGATGAAACGATTACCGTTAAAACAAGCCTTTCAGCTAACCAAAGAGTTCTTCTTAAAAAGGAAGAGACCCGAAAAAGGCAAATGGAAGGAGTGCCAAAAACCATGTTTTCAAAAGTAGATATTGAAAGTAAGGGGATTGAAAAAGAATATAAGCCGTCCGGGTATGTTGACTTTAAGAAAGAACCATTATTGACGCATAAATTGTCCAATCCAGGACCAGCCTTTGCAAAAGGTGACATGGACGGTAATGGGTTGGAAGATATATTCATTGGGGGGTCTTCAGGCGTTCGGGCAAGTATCTATATGCAACATCGAACCGGATTTAAAAAGAAGGAATTGGCAGAAGATTCGAGATACGAAGATGCTGCTGCTATGTTATTTGATGCTGACGGTGACGGTGACCTTGACTTATACATTGCAAGTGGTGGCAACCAGTTTTCGGGTGATTCAGTCTATTTGAATGACTATCTCTGGTACCGAGACCGGATATATTTTAACGATGGAAAGGGGAATTTCAGTGAAAGGAAAGAAGCCATTCCGGCTGTATATGCCAGCTCTTCTTGTATCGTTACATTCGATTATGACAATGATGGTGATCTGGATTTATTCATTGGTGGAAGAGTTGCACCCCAACAATATCCATTACCCGGACGGACTTCAATATTGGAGAATAACCAGGGAGTTTTCGAAGATGTGACCACAAAACTTTCAGAAGACCTGGCATCTGTTGGAATGATAACCTCTGCAGTTTCACTTGATTATGATGGAGACGAGTTCGAAGATTTGGCAATAGTTGGAGAGTTTATGCCAATAACATTTTATAAAAACATAAATGGCGAGCGTTTTGAGAATGTAACTTCAGAATTGGGACTTGACGGCAAAAAAGGATGGTGGAACTCAATAAAAGCAGTTGACATTGACAATGATGGTGACTCAGATTTATTTGCAGGAAACCTTGGACTGAACAATGTATATGATGCAGGAACTGATCAGCCGTTGAGGATGTATGCGAAGGATTGTGACAGAAATGGCAGCATCGATCCAATTCTTTCTTATTATATCAATGGAGAAGAATCTATAGGATATTCTAAGAATACACTAAGTAGCCAAATGGCTTCAATTCGGCAGGCATTCCCGCGACATTTAACGTATGCGCAAAAGGAATTCAGTTATTTCTATGAGTTATTCAAACTGGATGATGCATACAAGCTGGAAGCAAATCATTTTTCTTCGATTATGCTTCTAAATGAGAAAGGTAGTTTTTCCGAGAAACCCCTTCCGCCATATGCCCAATTCTCTCCAATCAATGATTTTCTGTTTGAAGATCTTAATGCTGATGGATTGAAAGATGTAATTGCGGTTGGGAATTCCTATGCTCCAAATTCATTTGTTGGTAGTTATGACGCAATGGGAGGATTTGTTTTAATGAATAATGGTCAGGATTTTGATTTTATAAGCGGCATTAATTCTGGGTTTTCGCCAACAGGTGAAGTCAGAAGGATTTCTAAAATCAATATGAATGGACAAGACTTTTTTCTTACGCTCTCAAATAACCGGGGAACAGCAATGTTTATGATCAAATGAAGAAAATAGTCTTTTACATCCTGACTCTGCTCATTCCTGTATTGTTCATAGCTGTCTTTGAATATTCCTTAAGAGCCTCTGAATATGGTACAGATTATCGTGTGTTCATCGAGGATGAGAATAAAGATTATATGTTGCTAAACCCTGATTTAGGGAAAAAGTACTTCCTTAATGATGAAGACTTCACTAAAGGTCAATACGATCTGTTCAGAAAGGAAAAAGGAGAGAATACTTTTAGAGTGTTTGCACTGGGAGCGTCTACTGTGGCAGGGTTTCCTTACCAGCATGGTGCCTCATTCCCGCGAATTCTTGAGCATAGACTGCAATCTTCAAACAATGATCTGAATATAGAAGTAGTTAATGTATCACTGGCAGCAACAAACAGTTACTTTCTTGCAGACGTCATATCCGAGGTACTTGCTCACAAACCGGATGCAATTATTATTTATAGCGGGCACAATGAATATTATGGCTCTTTTGGTGTTGGTTCCACTCATAAAATTTCTGCACGTTGGTTTATCCCTCGATACCTGAAGCTGCTGAAAAGCAGTCGCATCGTTCAGTTGATAAGAAACCTGATTAAGTCAGATAATTCTACCGATAAATTCGACGGTACCCTGATGGCCAAAATGGTCGGGGATAAATCAATTGAGCTAAATTCTACACAATACAAAAAAGGCATCAGTCAGTACGAAAAAAATATGATCAAAGTACTGGATGCAGCAAACGAAGCAGGAGTCCCTGTTTTTATAGGAACACTGTTCAGCAACGTGAAGGATCAACAACCTTTTATAAGCAGTTCACAACCTGATGAGAAAAGAGGAACTGAAAATGCAATGAAACTTTATGAAAAAGGAATTGATTTACTCAATTCAGGCGCAATTGATAGTGCCCGATATTACCTGGAGAGAGCGAAAGACAATGATTTGCTCAGGTTCCGGGCATCTGAAGATTTGAATGATTTGATCCAATCATGGAAAAAGGAGGATGTTTTAATTGTTGATCTCAAAAATTCATTATCTCAACATTCGGAAAGAGAGGTAATTGGAAATGAATTAATAGCAGAACATCTTCACCCCAACCTGAAGGGAAATGAACTGATTGCAGAAGCTTTTGATTCATCTATCTCAAATTATTTTGAATTCAAAAATGACTCATTGAATAAGCCAAATACCTTTGAGAAAACATACAGTACACTCGATTCAATTTATGGAGAGTTACTGGTTGGCAGACTCACATCAACCTGGCCTTTTACTGAAAGTTTTGCTTATGAAGATACAGCCTCAGTGAAATTCACTACATATCCTCAGGAACTTGCATATAAAAGATCGCTTGAACAATTGACATGGGTGGCTGCTCAAAATACTTTATTTAATTATTACTACTCTGCTGGTGATTTTAAAAATGCGCTTAGATGCGCTCTGGCATTGTCACAAGAATATCCGCATATTCTTGAACCAAATATGATGACAGCTTCCTGTTATTTTCAGCTGGATAATCTTGAAAAGGAAGTCTGGTTTCTCAAAAAGTCTTTAGCGATAAATCAAGATCCGGGAATCCTTCATAACATCGGAGTGAGATTGTTTGCATTTGGGACGGAGGAAGATGCATTTCAGATAATTACCGAAAATCTCAGTATGGTTAAATCTGCAGAGCTGGTTAACTTATATAACGATATTGCGAAAACGATTAATCTGAAAAAGGAACTTGAATCGAGTGATTCAAAGGAATTAATCAATAATAATCTGATAGAAATTTACCTTAAGAATAGGTGTTTTCAGAAAGCAGAAGGTTTAATTAATGACCTAAGAGGAAATGTAGGAAATTCTGAAATGGTGATGAATTTTGAGCGTCGCCTTCTTACATTAAAAAGCGATAAGAGGAATGTTAAATCTAATTAGTCAAATAGTCATCATCATAGCTGGTGCAATATCTCCTGTGCAACAAAGTTGTCAGGTGAATAAATATGAATTAAAAGGTAAGTACACTGGTGACTGTGTAAATGGAGTAGCCAATGGTACAGGTACAGCTGAAGGAATCGACAGCTATACAGGAGAGTTTAAGAAAGGATGGCCACATGGTGAAGGCACTTATACATATTCCAATAATGATGTATATGTTGGAAGTTTCAAAAAAGGACTCAGACACGGAAAAGGGGAATTACGCACAACCATCCAGGCAAAAGACACAGTAATAGTTGGTAGATGGAGAGATGATGACCTGATTGTTCAACAGCAAAAGGCATATGAAATAGTTAGGAATAACAACATAGATAAAGTGGTTGTTTCAAGAGTTTCGGAATCAGGAGGCCGGGTTGAATTTGTCTTCATGAACCCAAGAGGAAGAAACAGTCCGGATGATATTAGAATCATTTCGGATTCTGGCAGTTATAATTCCGGGACATCAAACAACAACTTTATCTACGAAATTGATTTTCCGGTCTATATCAATTTACAATATTCTATGACCACTGGACTGGGTACTTCTGTATTAAGGTGTATTTTGGAAATGAAGATTTATGAACCTGGAAGCTACAGAGTTGTCTGCAGGACCCAATAGAACAGAGAAGGGGTATATTTATTTTAGCCTGACTTTAGTTGGTGCCAGTTGGGCTTTTGCCTTATATCTGTCTGATTTTAGCTTAACAATGACGCTTTGGGCTAAAATATTATTGGCTGCCTCTGTTCTTATTCTATTGATACTTCTGGTCAAACCCATACTCTTACGAAAACTCTACAAAGGATGGCTGGTGCTTGGAAGAATCCTTCAGACAGTCAATACATTTATTATTTTGAGCCTTATTTATATTGTTTTGATAATACCGGTCGGATTTCTATTTAGAACATTTTCAGCGAGTTTCAAGAAATACAAGTTTGATTCAAACAAGGATAGCTATTGGGATGCCCCAAGCATTACTGATATTGATTTAAGAAAGCAATTTTGATTTTTGAGACAACATGGTTTTCAACTAAACACTAAACGATTTAAGTATGATGAGTATTTACAGTTATTTAATAGCAGTTCTTTTCCTTGCTGTCGAGCCCATGCAGGACGATTGTAAGGTAAACAAGTACGAGCTTCAGGGAGAGTACTCTGGAGGATGTAAGGGAGGTCTGGCGAATGGAAGCGGAATTGCAAAAGGCATTGACAGCTACAATGGAGAATTCAAAAACGGCTGGCCCAATGGTACAGGAACTTACACCTATTCAAATAAAGACATCTATGTTGGACAGTTCAAAAAAGGACTTAGGCACGGTAAAGGAGAATTGAGAACCAATATTAATGGAAAAGACACTGTTTTGGTTGGAAAATGGAGAGATGACGATTATGTGGTTCCACCAAAAAAGACCTACGAAATATTTAATAGCCGCAATATTGATAAAGTAACGGTAACCAAGACTTCAGACATTGGCAACAGGGTTGAATTTTCGTTTATGAATGCCAGGGGAAGAAATAGCCCTGATGCAATTACGGTGATTTCAGAGTCCGGCTCTTACCAGTCCGGTTTTTTGTATGAATTAGATTTTCCTGTGTTGTTCAAAGTAAATTATTCTATTACCACGTCACTCGGTTCATCGACTTTGCAATGCGTATTGGAAATGAAAATTCATGAACCAGGAAATTACAAAGTGACACTGAAGACTCAATAGGCTTGTTATTGAATCGTGAAATGCATTAAGAAATGAGTCGCGTTTGGAAGAAGCCTGCGAGAAATGCAATAGATTTGTGCAGGCAATCCCCAAACGAATGATTTCTTTTTTTATAGAATTCTTTGATTTTCTAAAGCGGAGAAAAAAAATTTGGCTTTGGCCAATAGTGATCGTATTATTCCTCCTGAGTGTTCTGATTGTTTCTCTCGAAGGAACAGCTATCGCACCATTTATTTATACCTTCTTTTAATAACAAAGCCTGTATGTATACCCTTGGTATCTCATGCTTCTACCATGATAGTTCTGCCTGTCTGCTAAAAGATGGTAAGGTTCAATGTGCAATTCAGGAAGAACGGCTGACCCGAAAGAAAAATGATGATTCATTTCCAATTCATTCCATTAGGAAATGCCTTGAATTTGAAGGAATAACAATCGATCAAATTGAGTCTGTTGTTTATTATGAAAAACCATTTATCAAGTTTGAAAGGATAGTTGAGACTTACCTTATTTTTTCCAGAATTAATCTGCTGTTTTTCTTCAAATCTGCTTCAATATGGATGAAGGAGAAACTCTTTCTCAAAAGACTAATACTTAAGCAATTAAAGCGTGAGGGACTGGAAATAAGCAAAAACAAGCTTCTTTTCTGTGAGCATCATATTTCGCATGCAGCCTCAGCTTTTTATTATTCCCCATTTCAGAAGGCATTGGTTTTGAATATAGATGGGGTTGGCGAATGGTCAACAACAACTCTTATGATTGGAGAGGGACAGCAACTGTCGAAAGTTCAGGAAATTTCATTTCCACATTCACTCGGGTTGTTGTACTCATGCATAACCTCGTTTTTGGGATTCAAAGTGAATTCTGATGAATACAAAGTAATGGGGCTGGCATCCTATGGAAAACCTTTGTATAAGAAATTGATAGTAAAAAACCTCATTGACATAAAGAACGATGGCTCATACAGACTGAACCTCAGGTACTTCAATTTTGGTGACACGAAGTGGATGTTTACAAAACAGCTGGGTAAACTCTTTCAGATTCAGCCAAGGAAAAGTGACGAGAGTTTGCAGCAATTTCATGCGGACATTGCAAAGTCAATTCAGGAAGTACTTGAAGAGATTCTGATTCTGATGGTCAATAAGGCGGTAGAAAAATATGCGATTAATGACTTATGCATGTCCGGAGGCGTTGCGCTCAATTGTGTGGCAAATGGAAGAATTCTGAAAGAATCAAAAATTAAGAGAATTTGGATTCAGCCGGCATCCGGGGATGCAGGAGGTTCGCTGGGGGCAGGAGCATATGTATCCGCACATTTACACGGGCTGTCAGTGAGATCAGATAAACCCTTTAATCCATACCTTGGTCCTTCCTATAAATCATTCAGTCCCAATAAGCATGAATTGAGTGAGTTTGAAGTAAGGAAGATTGAAAACAGACAAACCCTGAATGAGTTAGTCGCAGACCTTGTTTCGGAAGGGAAAGTGGTCGGGTGGTTTCAGGACCGAATGGAATTCGGACCCAGAGCCTTAGGTAACAGAAGTATAATTGCTGATCCTCGGGATGAAAACATGATTTCTGTTCTTAATCTCAAAGTAAAATTTCGAGAATCCTTTCGACCATTTGCGCCTGCAATAATGGAAGAATATGCAGGAGAATATTTTGAAAAAATTACGCACAGTCCTTACATGCTGCTGGTGGACCAGCTAAGAGCAGATAAGCTGAGAGAAACGGCTAAGAAGTATGAAGGTTTTGAATCTATAAAGGAATGCAGATCTGTAGTACCGGCCATAACACACGTGGATAATTCAGCCAGAATCCAAACCGTGACCAGAGAGTCCAATGAAAAATTCTATGAATTAATTGAAGCTTTTTACAAAAAGACCGGAGTTCCTATGCTCATAAACACCTCTTTCAATCTCAAAGATGAACCCATAGTCTGTTCTCCGGTAGATGCACTTAGATGTTTCAGGAAAACCAATATTGATGCATTGGTGATCAATGATTATTTAATACTTAAGAAGTAGAATTATTTAGGACCAAAATTTATGAATTTGTAGTTATATCTTCTTTTTTCTACCTAAAAGAAGATAGAGTATAGCTCCAAGAATAGGGATGAAAAGAATAGTTATCGCCCATACAATTTTATCACCACCTCTGAAATTTCTGGTTATTATATGGATGATACAACCTATCGGAAGAGCAAAAATTAATATAATCAAAAAGAGTTGCCAGTTTTCTATTTGTCCAAACCCTGCTAATAGCTTCATGTGACTAAGTTTTAAAGATGCTTCAATTCACTAAGAATTTCTTTAACCTCTACAAGTAGGGTATCGAGTTGTTCATTTTGAGGATAGTAGTATATGATACTTCTTTCCTCTTCAAGACTTTTCGCATAAAGGTATTTCGTTGGCAGGTCTTTCATTTGCATGTTCTTTTCAACTTCAACAGAAAAAAAATTCGATGCTGAAATAGCATTCTGAAGTTTTTGATAGTGCTCCTTATTCAATTTTCCGATTTGTTTCCCGATTAGAGTCACATTTGCTTTCCCCAGTAAAAACATATGACTTTCCTTCAAAAACTTTAAATTCATAAACTGGACATTGTCCCATGCAACTGGTGGTTTTCAAAGAAAAAATGACACTTGTATCCTCCTGATTCCTGTTTACAGTACAGCCATTTGATATACAAAGAATGATAATTGAATGAATCAGGACATGTAAACGCAAATTATTCTTTATTTTTAATTGCATAAGATGAATGATTAGAGATGAGGAAAATTAACGTATTTGTTACAATTGCAATTTTACTAACAAGCTACATTTCATTAGCTCAACAGTCTATGAAGGGAGGGATGGTGTACTGTCCCTATTATTATGATAACACAGATTTCAGTCAAATACCATCATCTGAAAAAGTCAGAAGGAATCTTTCAGATGTCGGTCGAGCATTTGGCGGGGCAAACGCAAATATTGTAGTAACATATAATGGATTTACTTAGGAGGCGCAGGATGCATTTTAGTTTGCTGTAGATGTTTGGGCTTCTCTGTTAACATCAGAGGTCACAATCTATGTTGAGGTAGATTTTGAGGAACTTGGGAGCATTCAATTGAATATGGAAGGGACTGTTGAAGTGGTTAATACTAGAGGTCAGACAATATTAAGAAGAAAGCTTTTTTTAAAGGAAAAACAACTTGACTTATCATCATTACCAGACGGGATCTATTTCATAAGGCATGGGAAAATGTCACTACAAATTATTAAAAGGAATAAATAGTCTTGCAATAGATTTTGAAGATCTACATCAAATCTACTTTGATACAATAGTTGCTTATTTGAAATATTCTTGCATAATAAAAAATTGCTAACAGACTGTTAGTAGTATGAAGAGGGGCTGTCCCATTGTGGATAGTCCTTTTTTGCTTATCTCTTGTCAGATCATTGCAAATTTCAAATATGCAATTATTAGCTTGCCTGAAAACAATAATGGTAAGGCAAATTCAAAGGAATTATTCTTGTGAAATATTACATATTAGCAAGTAGTTTGATAAGTGATGAAAGCACTTCAAAACTCTTAAGACAATTGAGACGTGTAGACGTTCGAGCTGAATTCAAAGGTTTTGGCGACTTTCACATGAAACTGGAATGCAGCGATATTCCTGAGGTTGATCTGTTCACATTAAAAAAGGCAAAAAGGACCATAAAGGAATTTGTTCCTGACCTCATTATTCTGACTGGCAGTTCACTTAAGGAGATAAATCTTGCATCATTTGCTAAAAAGCTTGGTATAAAAACCTGTTACTATTCTTTACCAGATAGTCCAGGTAAAGTATCAATACGTAGAATCAGTCAGGTAATGGATAAAGTACTGGTTACGCGTCCAGATGAAGAAAAGTTATATAATTCAACTAGTGCCAGAGCAGAATTTGTTGGTAATCCACTCATAGATTCTATTAAGGACCATGAATTCGATGAAACTCTGATACTTAATTTAAATCGGGTGAATATTGCCGTGCTGCCAGCACCTAATGATAAGCAATTCAGAAGGGAGCTTAAACTTATTCGAAGAATAGCTGCAAGAGTACCTGAATATCAATTCCACATTGTACTTGAATTGAATGATCTAAATCCCATGGTTCCCGAGAATGTTAAGTTATATGTCGGGAAAAAGTATGACATGCTGAAACAATGTAATGCTGCCATCGCGTTCTCAGGAATTGGAAGCCTCGAATCAGCTTTGATGAATTGCCCCCATGTGCTTTTTAGAAAAAAAAATGGCTGGTGGAATCAAAAAAGGAAACTGATTTCACCTGTTAATCGGGTGATGAATAAAGTGATTGTAAGCGAACTGAGTGAGCCAGGTGAAATTCTTAGTGAACTCAATTTAATTCTGAAAGATGAAAATAGGTGTGCGGGAATAATGGCCGATTATCAGGAAATGAAGGAGAGGATTGGAATGGAACGAGCATCCTACAATGCAGCAAGAATTATAACTGAGTGGTTGGAATCAGGCAGCTCGTAACTTGTTGAATTTCGACTTCTCAAACTTCTCAGCAGCGTAATCCTTGGTGATTACAATTTCTTTGATGTCTTTGTTGGAAGGCAATTCAAACATTGCGTCTGTAATAATTGTCTCACATATGGATCTGAGTCCTCTGGCTCCAAGCTTAAACTCTAGCGCTTTACCAACAATGTAGTCAAGCGCTTTGTCCTTTATTTCAAGCTTTACATCCTCCATATCAAACAATTTAGTATACTGCTTCATGAGCGCATTTTTAGGCTCTGTTAATATTTGTTTGAGTGCATCTTCGTTCAACGGGTCCAAATGAGTTAAAACAGGCAATCGACCGATCAGTTCAGGAATGAGACCGTAGCTTTTAATGTCCTGGGCGGTGATGTATTGCAAAAGGTTATCCTTGTTAATTACTCCCGAGTTGAAATCGTTATCACTCGCAAACCCGATAGGTTTGGTATTCAGACGATTAGCAATGTGCCGATCAATACCATCAAATGCTCCTCCACAGATAAATAAGATATTCTCTGTGTTTACTGTGATCATCTTTTGATCGGGGTGCTTTCTGCCTCCCTGAGGTGGCACATTAACAGAAGTACCTTCGAGTAATTTTAATAACGCCTGCTGAACCCCCTCACCACTAACATCCCTCGTAATAGATGGATTATCAGATTTTCTGGCGATTTTATCAATCTCATCGATGTATACAATCCCTTTTTCTGCTGCTTCAACATCATAGTTAGCTGATTGAAGAAGGCGAGTTAAAATGCTTTCGACATCTTCTCCAACATATCCAGCTTCTGTTAAGACAGTAGCATCAGCAATACAAAAAGGCACTTTTAATATCTTGGCAAGTGTTTTGGCCAAGTAAGTCTTACCAGTACCCGTCTGACCAACCATTATGATGTTTGATTTTTCAATAATGATATCATCATTATCATGCTTTTGCATCAAACGCTTATAGTGATTATAAACAGCAACCGAAATATATTTCTTAGCCTCGTCCTGACCGATTACAAATTCATCAAGATGATCCTTCATATCGACCGGCTTGATTAGCTTGAAATTTGGTGTTTCAGTATCAGAAGTCGTTTTAAGCTCCTCATTCAGGATTTGTTGTGCCTGAGCAATACACTTGTCACATATATGTGCGTGAATACCAGAGATCATAAGATCTACATCTTTCTTATTTCTCCCGCAAAAACTACATGTAACCTGTGCCATAGCTGTTATTTCTTTATTAGAACCTCATCTATAAGACCGTATTCCTTAGCTTCATCAGCCCTCATCCAGTAATCTCGGTCAGAATCTTTCTCAATTTCTTTATACGTCTTGCCCGAATGCTTAGAAAGAATCTCGTATAAGTCCTTTCTAAGTTCCTGCATTTGCTTCAATGTGATCTCCATGTCCCTTGATTGACCCTGCATTCCGCCACTTGGTTGGTGGATCATAATCCGGGCATGAGGAAGGGCTGATCTTTTATTCGCTGCTCCTCCTGCCAAAAGTACTGCACCCATTGAAGCCGCCATGCCGGTACAGATAGTTGCAACATCAGGCGCCACATACTGCATAGTGTCATACATTCCAAGACCTGCGTAAACCGATCCTCCGGGGCTATTAACATAAAGAAGAATATCCTTTTTTGAATCAACGGACTCAAGAAATAGGAGTTGAGCAGTTATAATGTTAGCGATGTTCTCTTCCACCTGCATGCCCAGGAAAATAATCCGATCCATGATAAGTCTTGAGAAAACATCAATTTCTCTAAAATTTGTAGGTCTTTCTTCAATTACAGCTCGCGTCATGTTTTCAACATGTTGCACATATGAGTCAAATGCCGTACCACTAATGTTCTGGTCCTTAACTGCGAATTTTCTTAATTCTTCTTTATTGATCATTTTATAAATTGTCGAAAGGTGTAAAAATAAAAAAAGTCCCCACTAGTTAGAGACTTATTTATAACTGTCTTCAAACATTCTTAGTTCAGCTTATAGTTTTCTAAACTCATCAAGAGTAACCTGCTTCTCCCTAACGGTTGCTTCATTCTTAATGTGATTAAGAACTTTAGAAGCCTGAACCTGATTGAAAATCTTCATATAGTTCTCACCATTCTCACCCTGAAGGTAATTATTGGCAAATGTTTCAAGTTGATCATTCATTTCCGGCAGGCCGGACCCGGCGAACTGCCGTTTAATCAATTCCTTTGCTTCATTAACTACATCTTCATGCTCAACCTTAATCTCCTGATCTTTAATGATTTTATTCCTTATAAGTGACCACTTCAGTTCCTTCGCGTACGATCCGTACTCAAGTTCAAGTAGCTCCTCATTAAGGTTTTCGCTGGTTTTTAATAACCATTTTTTAAGGAAGGTATCCGGGAGCTCAATTTTGGCTTTTTCTGAAAGCTTATCAATCAATTGAAAATCAAAAAATTTCTCACTTTCCGATTCGTAGTTGCGAGAAACAGCCTCCTTAATTTTGATTCTAAACTCCTGCTCATCATTCACGTTTCCTTCACCGAATGTTTTGTCAAAAAGATTCTGATCGATTGGAGCAGGTTTATGATGATTTACAGCCTTTAGTTTGAAATTAAACTTTCTCAGCTTTTTAAAATCATCCTCGGTCATCCTGACCTGACTCTTCAGCGCATTTTCGTTTTTAAAACTCTTTCTTGCATCTAGCTGAACTTCAGTTTCCAATGCTATTCCAACAAGCTTCTTCAGGCTTGACTTTTCCACATCTCTTAAATCAATACTGATTTCCTGGTCGATCAAACCATCAGAGCTTGTAGCTTGCCCATAAAGGGTATCCTTTTCGGAAGAAAAATCAGGATTCTCCATTTCTCCAAACTGTCGCTGAAGGTTTTCAATAGTTTCATCAATGACAGAATCATCCACCTTGATTGAGTACTTTTCAACCTTTAATTTTTTATCAACTTTTAGTTCAAATGGTTGGGCATATCCAATTTCATAATTGAACTCAAAGGATTCTTGATTTTCCCAATCAAAAGTCTGATCTTTCTTCTGAGGCAAAGGTTCACCAAGAAATTGCGTTTTACCTTCACGCAGGAATGCGTTGAGTTTGTCAGAAACCAGTTTGTTGATCTCATCAACAACAAGGGCAGATCCGTACATCTTTCTAATCATCCCGGCAGGAACTTTTCCCTTTCTAAAACCCTTAATATTGGCAGTCTTGCTATACTCTTTAATTTTTTGGTCAACCCCTTGTTGATAATCAGCCTTGTTTACGCTAATTTTAATTACACCTTGAGTTTTGTCCGTTTTGTCAAAAGAAATTTCCAACGTCTTAATGTTTGGTTGTTACAAAATAAAAACCCTCTTACACGCCCCAATAGCTATTGAGATCAGGAAAGAGGGTTGTTTTAATGTGCGGATGGAGGGACTCGAACCCCCATGCCTCGCGGCGCTAGATCCTAAGTCTAGTGCGTCTACCAATTTCGCCACATCCGCATTAATAACGGGAACCACTTTTAGCCCCCAAAATTCGGAGTGCAAATTTAGAGAATATTTTTAATTGAACAAGAGAGAGTTTGGATTTAATATATGGTTATTGAAGAAGATTTAGAAGAAGAAAGAAAAGAGATCATAAGAAGGTACAGAAAGATGCTTCGGAAAGCCAAGCCGGTGCTTAAGGAGGGAGATGCCAAATTGATAAAAAAAGCATTTTATACTTCTATGGAAGCACACAGTGGGATGAGAAGAAAATCCGGCGAGCCATACATTTATCATCCCCTTGAGGTAGCAGAAATTTGTATTTCAGAAATCGGGCTTGGAACGACTTCAATAATTTCTGCACTCCTTCATGATGTGGTTGAAGATACAGATCATGAGATTGAAGATATTGAGAAGCTTTTTGGCAAAAAAGTAGCCACCATTATAGATGGACTCACGAAAATTTCGGGAGTGTTCGAGTATGGGAGTTCTCAACAGGCTGAAAATTTTAGAAAAATGCTTCTTACGCTCTCCGATGATGTGAGAGTAATCCTTATAAAACTTGCTGATCGACTTCACAATATGAGGACACTTGAAAGTATGCCTCGTAATAAACAACTAAAAATAGCCAACGAAACGATATACCTCTATGCCCCACTGGCTCACAGACTTGGGCTGTATGCCTTTAAGTCAGAAATGGAGGACCTGTACCTTAAGTATAGTGAAGAGGATATCTACAAAGACATATCCCGGAAAATCAATGCAACGAAAGATGCGCGCACGAAATTTATTCGGAATTTCATTAAACCAATAAAGGATAACCTTGAAAAACTGAATGTGGCTTATGAAATAAAAGGAAGGCCAAAATCCGTCTACTCCATTTGGAATAAGATGAAAAAACAAGCGGTACCCTTTGAAGAGGTGTACGATCTTTTCGCAATCAGAATCATTCTCGACGTTCCACTGGAATTAGAGAAATCATCGTGTTGGCAGGTGTATTCATTTGTCACCGACTATTATCAGCCAAACCCGGACCGATTACGTGATTGGATAAGTATCCCCAAAGCAAACGGATACGAATCGTTACACACCACGGTAATGAGTGATAAGGGACAGTGGGTAGAAGTACAGATCAGAACAAAAAGGATGGATGAAATCGCAGAAAAAGGGTATGCCGCACATTGGAAATACAAGGATGATACCAACAATTCAGTTGAGAGTGGCCTGGAAATGTGGATTGGGAAAGTAAGAGAAATTTTAGAGCAAAATGATGGAAGCGCAATTGAATTCATTGATGATTTCCGATCCAATCTTTACTCAGATGAGGTATTCGTATTTACCCCAAAAGGCGACCTCATAACTTTGCCGGCAGAAGCTACAGCTCTGGATTTTGCATTTGACATCCACACTGAGGTTGGATCGCATTGTCTTGGCGCAAAAGTTAACCAAAAGCTGGTACCACTCAACTTTAAACTTAAAAATGGTGATCAGGTTGAAATACTTACGTCCGTCAAGCAAAAGCCGAATGAAAGCTGGCTTCAATATGTGGTTAGCTCAAAGGCTAAATCAAGAATTAAAGATGCCTTAAAAGAAGAACGGAAAGCCTTTATAGATGAGGGTAGAGAAATTCTTAAAAGAAAGCTAAAACAACTAAAACTGGAATATCATCAGGATAATCTGGAAAAAGTTGCAACATTTTTTAATGCGAAATCAGTTCCGGACCTTCTTTATCTGGTTGGAGTTGGGAAAATTGACCACTCACAGATTAAATCCTTCAAGAAAAATGAAAGGGAAAAGGAAATAACATCTCAAACGAAACTTATTGAAAACCCTAAAGATCTGGAAGAAAGGCTTAAAAATGTGCAGCCAAAAGATAGTGATCTTATATTATTGGGTGAGGATCTCAACATAGTCGACTATAAATTTTCAAAGTGCTGTAATCCAATTGCAGGGGATGATGTCTTTGGGTTTATTACTGTAAGTGACGGGGTGAAGATTCATAGAACCACCTGCCCAAATGCAGCCGAGCTATTATCTAAATATGGTTATAGAATAATAAAAGCAAAATGGGCCTCTTCAAGAAAGCACTCATTTGAAGCATCACTGTCCATAATTGGGACAGACAGAATTGGCTTGATTAGTGATGTGTCCAATGTGATTTCTTCTGAACTCAAGGTGAATATGAGATCCCTCTCCATAAATACGGAAGGAGGAATCTTTGAAGGAAATATTCAATTGTATGTAGAGGATACAAACCACATTGATACCCTGATCAAAAAACTTGAGCAGGTTCAGGGTGTTGTGAAAGTTTCCAGATTAGATTAATCGAGACATACATCACTTATATTTGCAACATGTCTGTGCAAGAAACATTAGAGGAGGTTAAGAAGATTTTTCAGGCGCATTTAGAAACTAAAAATCTGCGAAAAACACCTGAGAGATTTGCAATCCTTGAAGAGATCTATTCGAAAGTGGGTCACTTTGATGTGGAGGCTTTGTACGTAAGTATGAAAGATAAAAATTATCGGGTAAGCAGAGCAACAGTTTATAACACTCTTGACCTATTGGTT